>NZ_CP094971.1:187500-1387500 GCF_022869825.1 Clostridium sp. BJN0001
TGAAAAGAACCCCGGGAGGGGAGTGAAATAGAATCTGAAACCATGTGCCTACAACCGATCAGAGCACCTTATGTGTGTGATGATGTGCTTTTTGTAGAACGAGCCAACGAGTTACGGTATGTAGCAAGGTTAAGTACTTAAGGTACGGAGCCGAAGGGAAACCAAGTCTTAATAGGGCGACTAGTTGCATGCTGTAGACCCGAAACCGGGTGACCTATCCATGGCCAGGTTGAAGCGAGGGTAAAACCTTGTGGAGGACCGAACCACGTTGCTGTTGAAAAAGCATGGGATGAGCTGTGGATAGCGGAGAAATTCCAATCGAACTCGGATATAGCTGGTTCTCCTCGAAATAGCTTTAGGGCTAGCGTCGGAAAATGTGAGTAGTGGAGGTAGAGCACTGAATAGGCTAGGGGGCATAGAGCTTACCGAACCTTATCAAACTCCGAATGCCATATACTATCAGTCCGGCAGTCAGACTATGAAAGATAAGTTCCATGGTCAAAAGGGAAACAGCCCAGATCGTCAGCTAAGGTCCCAAAGTGTAAGTTAAGTGGAAAAGGATGTGGGATTTCTAAGACAACTAGGATGTTGGCTTAGAAGCAGCCACTCATTAAAAGAGTGCGTAATAGCTCACTAGTCAAGAGATCCTGCGCCGAAAATGTCCGGGGCTCAAACTTACCACCGAAGCTACGGGTTCATACTTTAGTATGAGCGGTAGAGGAGCGTCGTAATTGGGTTGAAGTCGTACCGTAAGGAGCGGTGGACTGATTACGAGTGAGAATGTTGGCATTAGTAGCGAGATGTAGGCGAGAATCCTACAGGCCGAATATCTAAGGTTTCCTCAGGAAGGTTTGTCCTCTGAGGGTTAGTCGGGACCTAAGCCGAGGCCGAAAGGCGTAGGTGATGGACAATTGGTTGATATTCCAATACCACTACCATCGTTATTATCGAGGGTGTGACGGAGAAGGATAAGATGTGCTAGCTATTGGACGCTAGTCTAAGCATTTAGGGAGTAGGAACAGGAAAATCCGTTCCTATAATTCTGAGGTGTGATGGGGAAGGTTCCTTGTGAACCGAAGTATCTGATTCCATGCTTCCAAGAAAAGCATCTAGAGAGAGAAGTAGTGCCCGTACCGCAAACCGACACAGGTAGATGAGGAGAGAATCCTAAGGCCGACGGAAGAATTGCAGTTAAGGAACTAGGCAAATTGACCCCGTAACTTCGGAATAAGGGGTGCCTGCGAGAGCAGGTCGCAGAGAATAGGCACAAGCAACTGTTTAACAAAAACACAGGTCTCTGCTAAAGCGTAAGCTGATGTATAGGGGCTGACGCCTGCCCGGTGCTGGAAGGTTAAGGGGAATACTTAGCGCAAGCGAAGGTATGAACTTAAGCCCCAGTAAACGGCGGCCGTAACTATAACGGTCCTAAGGTAGCGAAATTCCTTGTCAGGTAAGTTCTGACCCGCACGAATGGCGTAATGACTTGTGCACTGTCTCAACTGCAAATCCGGCGAAGTTGTAGTACGAGTGAAGATGCTCGTTACCCGCGATTGGACGGAAAGACCCCGTAGAGCTTTACTGTAGCTTAGCATTGAATTTCGGTATTGTCTGTACAGGATAGGTGGGAGACTGGGAATTCAGGTCGCCAGATCTGAATGAGTCGTTGTTGGGATACCACCCCGACAGTACTGAAGTTCTAACTGGATGCCATGAAACTGGTGACAGGACATTGTTAGGTGGGCAGTTTGACTGGGGCGGTCGCCTCCTAAAATGTAACGGAGGCGCCCAAAGGTTCCCTCAGAACGGTCGGAAATCGTTCGAAGAGTGCAAAGGCAGAAGGGAGCCTGACTGCGACACATACAGGTGGAGCAGGGACGAAAGTCGGGCTTAGTGATCCGGTGGTACCTCGTGGGAGGGCCATCGCTCAACGGATAAAAGCTACCTCGGGGATAACAGGCTGATCTCCCCCAAGAGTTCACATCGACGGGGAGGTTTGGCACCTCGATGTCGGCTCGTCGCATCCTGGGGCTGAAGTAGGTCCCAAGGGTTGGGCTGTTCGCCCATTAAAGCGGCACGCGAGCTGGGTTCAGAACGTCGTGAGACAGTTCGGTCCCTATCCGTCGCGGGCGTAGGAAATTTGAGAGGAGCTGTCCTTAGTACGAGAGGACCGGGATGGACTGACCTATGGTGTACCAGTTGTTTCGCCAGAAGCATAGCTGGGTAGCTAAGTCGGGACGGGATAAACACTGAAAGCATCTAAGTGTGAAGCCCACCTCAAGATAAGATTTCCCATAGCGTAAGCTAGTAAGACCCCTTGAAGACGACAAGGTTGATAGGTCAGGGGTGTAAGTATAGTAATATATTTAGCTGACTGATACTAATAGGTCGAGGGCTTGACCAAATTAAAAAAGTTGTAATACATGATTTATATGCAATTTTGAAAGAACAAATCTTTCAAAAATATCTGGTGATGATGGCGTAGAGGTAACACTCCTTTCCATACCGAACAGGACAGTTAAGGTCTATTGCGCTGATGGTACTGCATGGGTGACTGTGTGGAAGAGTAAGACGTCGCCAGGTGAATGTGGCTTGATAGCTCAGTCGGTAGAGCAGAGGACTGAAAATCCTCGTGTCACTGGTTCGATTCCAGTTCAAGCCACCATTATTTTATGGCGCTATAGCCAAGTGGTAAGGCAGAGGTCTGCAAAACCTTTATCCCCAGTTCAAATCTGGGTGGCGCCTCCAGATTAAAGATGATTTATCTTAACCCAAGATAGATTGTCTTTTTTTTGTTTTAAATTAAAAAAGATATGTTTTATTTGAACATATCTTTTTTGTATAATATAAATGCTGTAAATGCACATATACCTACTGTTATTAATGCAACTTTTATGAATGCATTTGGATCTGTGGCTGTAAATGGAAGTATAATATTCATTCCAAAAATACCACTCATTATTGTCGGAATTGACATTAATATTGTAACAGAAGCAAGAACTTTCATTACTATATTTAAATTATTAGAAATTACTGATGCAAAAAAGTCCATTGTACTAGCTAAAATATTACTATATATATCAGTCATTTCTATTGCTTGTTTATTTTCTATAATAACATCTTCTAGTACATCTTTATCTTCTTCATATTTCTGCATTAGATCAAGTTTTAACATTTTTTCAAGAGTCAGTTCATTAGATTTTAATGAAGTAGAAAAGTATACTAATGATTTTTCTAATGAATGAAGCTGGATAAGCTCTCTATTTTTCATAGATTTATGAAGTCTTTTTTCTATCATTAGGCTTTTCTTATCAATTTGCCTTAAATATATTAAATAATAAGTTGAAATTTTACTTAATATCTGCAATATAAATCTTGATTTTTTAAAAGTAAAAAATGATTTCACTTTTGAATGTATAAAATCAGTTAAAATTTTACTGTTTTTTAAACATACAGTTATTATTTGCTTTTCTGTATGAATTATAGCTAAAGGATAAGTATCGTATGTAAGTGAATTCTCTTCCATTTCTGTAAAGGGAATATCTACTATTAACAGTGTTACATTATCTTCTGATTCAATACGAGAAGTTTCCTCATCATCTAATGCAGCATTTAAAAAATCTAACGATACTCCTGTTTTTTTGGATATGAGGATTAACTCTTCATCTGATGGTGCAATAATGTTAATCCACGATCCATTTTCAATTGTATCAAGTACTTTAAGTTTATTATTATCAATTTCATTTTTATAAATTCGTATCAATATAAACACCTCTGAATTAAATTACTATACTATACTATATATTATACTATAATAAATTTATCGTAAATTAATATTTTTAAATAAATACATGCAAAAATTAAAGAAAAACAGATAAATAACTAGATATTTCAAAATAAATTGACTATATCGGTGCTTAATACGAAATATTATAAAATTTAAGAATGGATAAAAGAATAAAGAATGAGTATAATCAATAGTATTGGAAAGAAATAGTTGGGGGATACGATAGTGCATAAAGAAATAGTTACTAGAAAAACAACTCCTGTAGTTGTTGCAGTTTTATTTGTAATTGTTGCCTTACTTTACGTATATGAGGGAGTATGCTATCTTAAATTTACACATGTTACTATGCTCAAGATTACTATATACTTTATGATTTCAGTTTTAATTATATTTGAAACTTTGAAATCACGAATATATTATAAATATGCTGTTATTGCTAATAAACTCATCATAAATAGAGTATTTTGTAATAAACAAAAAAATATTGAGAGCATAAATTTTTCAGATATAATTTATGTTGGTACAGATATTTCATCGTGCAAAAAGTTTTCAGCAAAAAATAAAGGTAAATATTCTTTTTTACTTGATAGAAATAAAAGATACTACTGTGTATATGAAAGCAATAATGGATATTATAGCTTTGAATTTACACCAAGCACAGAACTATTAAAATACATAAAGATTGACAAAATAAAATAATACAAATAAGAGTGCATTTAATGCACTCTTATTTTTTTATTGTATTATAAAATTCTGTTTCAACTTCCGATAAAAGATTCTTATTTTCTATCAAATCTATTGATGTGCATACAAGTGCAAGAGCTGCTCTATTACATCTTTCAAAAGCAAAATCGGTTATTGTACTTTTAGCAAAATCTAAGCTTCCATATTTTACAGTACTATTATCTTCTATAATACCTATATATGGATGAATACATGGAACTTTATGACTTACTGTACCTATACTTAGCCCTGCATAAATATCTTTAGGAGGTTTAATGTCTATAATGCCACTTTGCTTAAGATTATGACTAAATAGACGATTTAAAGTCCTATTGCTTATAAGCTCTTCATTCGGACATTCATATAGAGAAAATTCTGATCTCAGATTTGTTATAGATGATATAAATGTACTTATTTTTCTTATAAGATTATTACCATATTCTGCGCTTTCTGTGTCTTTGGCACGAATATAGAATTTTGCTTCTGCACTGCATGGAAGCAGAAGTGGAGTATATCCTCCATTTGATAAAATTGTGTTTATTTCAAGACCTTTTGGATAAGTTTTTTCTAAAGATTTTACTGTTGTTAAAAGAAGTAAAATAGCATCTAATGAAGTATATTTATTTTTATTCATAAAGCTTAAACCACAATCACTTTTAAATTTTACTGATAAAGGTATAATTGCAGAACATGAACCACTTTCACATGTTTCAACATCTGGATGAACAGCCATTACAACATCTATATCATCAAATACACCTTGTTTTGCAAGGACTTCTTTAGTACCTCCTAAATATTCTCCAGGACATCCAATTAGTATTACAGAACCATTCTTTATTATATTTTCAATGCTATATCCAAGAGTTAAAGTAGCAAGCAGAGAGATTGAAGTAAGCATATTATGGCCTGTAATGTGTCCCATATTATCTACTGCGTCATATTCACAGAGAAAACATATTTTAGGATGACCATTTCCCTTCGTTGCAACAAAAGAATTATCAATATCTAAATAATTCTTTTTTATATTAAAATTATATTTCTCTAAAAGAGAGCATATATAGTTACATGATTTTTCTTCCTTGTAGCTGTGTTCAGGATTATTATATAAAAATTTACATAAGTCTTTTATATCATCACCACAAGTTGTCAAAAATGATATTATTTCTTGCCTCATAATTTGCCTCCCAGAATAGAATGTTTAAAATTATTTTCTCCATTTTTTAAGAATTTATGCTTTTTTAGATTAAAGTATTTTTTTATGGTAATAATATATTATGTAAGATTAGTAAAGGATGGTGGGAATTAGAATATGAAAAAGACTGGTAATTTATGTTTTATATGTAGAAAGAAAAAAAGTAATGGTATAATAATAAATGGAGATTTTATCTGTAGAGATTGTGAGAAAGATTTAATTTCTAAAACGCCATATGATGATGGCTACGATAAAAATAAAGATAAAATAAAAGTGATTTTATATAACTAAAAGAAAATGAGGTAATATTTATATGAGTAATGGTTTTTTTATAGTTTTTGAAGGTGGAGAAGGTTCAGGAAAAACTACTGCCATTGAAAAAGTTGAAAAGTGGCTTAGTCAAGAGCAAGGATATGATGTTATTGTTACGAGAGAACCTGGAGGGATAAAAATTTCAGAAAGTATAAGAAATATTATTTTAGATAAAAATAATACTTTAATGGATCCTAAAACAGAAGCTCTTTTATATGCAGCTGCAAGAAGGCAGCATTTAGTAGAAAAAATAATTCCAGCACTTAAGATGGGAAAAATTGTTTTATGTGATCGATTTATAGATTCTTCTCTTGCGTATCAGGGTTTTGCAAGAAATATAGGAATAGCGGAAGTTTATAATATAAATAAATTTGCAATAGGAAGTTTTATGCCTGATATATCAATATTATTTGATATTGATCCAAAAGAAGGATTAAGCAGGATAAAATCTAACTCTGAAAGAGAAGTAAATAGACTTGACTTAGAAAAAATTGAATTTCATAAAAAAGTAAGACAAGGCTACGATATTATTTATCAGAATAATAAAGACAGAATGGTAAAAATAGACGCTTCGAAGTCGCCTTTAGAAATAGTATCAGAAATAAAAGGTATAATAGAATCTAAATTATTTAAAGATAGAAAATAGCTTTTATTTTATGGTAAAATAGTATAAATGAAATTTATATTTAAGGGGCGTAATTTATGAAATTAATAATAGCTATAGTTCAGGATGATGATGCAAGCGATGTTATTGAAACATTAACAGATGAAAATTATAGAGTTACTAAGCTTTCTACAACAGGAGGATTTTTAAAATCTGGAAATACTACACTTATGACTGGTGTTAAAGAGGACGAGGTTAAAAATGTTCTTAAAATAATAAAAGATATATGTAAAGAAAGAAAGGAAATGATGATAACTCCTTCTTCGCTTTCATCAAATGAAGGGGCATTTATGAATCAATATCCTGTGCAAATAAATGTAGGTGGAGCTACAATATTTATATTAGATGTAGATCAGTTTATAAAAATATGATTTTTAGGAGATTAGAATATTGAGGGAAATAATTGGTCATAAATCCATTATAGAACTTATAAATATAAGAAAGCAGACAGATTCTTTTTCTCATGCTGCTCTTATAACAGGGGTTGATGGTATAGGAAAGAGCATTATTGCTACGAAAATGGCATCGGCTATCTTAAATCGTGATGTGGAAGAATGTGCAGATTTAATTAAATATTATCCAAAATCTAAATCTTTTGGAGTCTCTAATGTTAGAAGTGTGCTTGAAGAAACAAATAAAAAGCCTTATGAAGGCGATAGAAAAGTTATTATTTTATATAAATGTGAGCTTATGACAGTAGAAGCACAGAATGCGTTATTAAAAACAATTGAAGAGCCGCCATATGGAATTTTCCTTATTTTGCTTACTGATTCACTAGAGAGCATTTTAGATACAATAAAGTCACGATGTGAGATTTATAAATTAACTCCTCTTTCAAAAAGTGATATTCAAGAATATATTAATATAATGTATAAAGAAACTGAAATCTCTGAGAAAAAAGCGGCAATAGCATATAGCATGGGTGTGCCTGGAAAAGTTGATAGGTTTCTAAATGATAATAATTTAAAAATACTTAGAGATTTTACAATAGATATGTTTTATGACATAATACAAAAGAAAAATGATTTCGCAGTTGTTTATACGAAGAAAATAGAAGAACTCAATGATAAGAAAATGGAATTATTAGATATTGTATTGAGTTTTTCACGAGATATAATATTTTGTAAAGAAGTAAATGATGATGATTTACTAATTAATTCTGATAAGTTTGATAGTATAAAAGATATTTCGAGAAAAATATCATTAAAAAAGATGAATGGAATTTTAAAAAGTATAGAACAAGCAAGGGATAATTTTAAGAATAATACAAATTATTTAGTTACGTTAAATGTACTGTTTATTAAATTTGCGGAGGTATAATTAATGGTAAAAGTAATTGGAGTACGATTTAAAAAAGTTGGAAAAATTTATTACTTTAGTCCAAATCACTTAGATGTGAAAAAAGGAGACAATGTAATAGTAGAGACAGCTAGAGGAGTAGAATTTGGTGAATGCGTTATTGGCCAAAAGGAAATTGATGAATCATCTATAGTAGCATCTTTGAAATGTGTTATGAGAATAGCTGATAAAAATGATTTCAAAAAACATAAGGAAAACATAGCAAAAGAAAAAGATGCAATGGAGATATGTATAAAGAAAATAAAGCAACATAAGCTTTTGATGAAACTTATTGATGTTGAATATACATTTGATAATCATAAAGTTATTTTTTATTTTACAGCAGATGGTAGAATAGATTTTAGAGAACTTGTAAAAGATCTTGCTACAATATTCAAGACAAGAATTGAGTTAAGACAGATAGGAGTACGAGACGAAGCCAAGATGGTAGGAGGAATAGGACCATGTGGAAGGAGAATGTGCTGCTCATTATTTTTAGGAGATTTTGCATCAGTATCCATAAAGATGGCGAAAGAACAGAATCTATCATTAAATCCTACTAAAATATCAGGTATCTGTGGAAGACTTATGTGTTGCTTAAATTATGAACAAAGTACATATGAAAGCATAAGAAAAAAGATGCCAAGGGTAGACTCAATAGTAAAGACTCCAGATGGAACAGGTCAGGTAGTTTCAAATTCAATTGTTAAAGAACAAGTTAAAGTTAAAATAACTGTAAAAAATGAAGAACTATTAAAGGAATATAGTTTAAAAGATATAGAGCTTGTATCAGGCAAATATGAAGATCAGGTAGCTGATTCAAAAATAAAGCTTGAGGTTGATAGTGAAGAAGATAAAAAACTTATAAAACAACTTATTAAAAACGAATAAACATAAATTTTATTATTTAAAATTTTAATAGTATTTAGGCTTTAAAAATATTGAAATACATGATAAAATAGGAATGGTTAAATATAAATTTTAGGAGGTGTTTTTAGAATGGCATATAAGATTAATGATTCATGTATAAGCTGTGGTTCATGTGCTGCAGAATGTCCAGTAGGAGCAATCAGCCAAGGAGATACTCAATACGTTATTGATGCAGATGCTTGTATTGATTGTGGAACATGCGCTACTACTTGTCCAGTTGGAGCACCAGAACAGGCATAGTATAGCAGAAATATGAAATATTTCTATGTGAAGCACAGGATAAATTCCTGTGCTTTTACTTTTTATTAATATTAAATAGAAGAACTACAGGTTCAGATAAAGATTTTATGTCTTCAAAAGTAATATCTACTGAATTTGAGTTTATTTTTTTTATATTTTTCATATTTATTATAAAATCCTTTATTGGATTTAAAAATGAAGGACCTATTTCTGTTTTATAATTCATAGGAATTATAAATTTAGCATTTATAATGCTGCACAGAATAGAAGCTTTAAAACCATCAAGAGTAAACTGACCGCCTATTGGAATAAAAAGAATATCAGTATTTTTAATACTTTTAAGTATTTTTTCATTTGGAATGCAGCCAGTATCACTCAAATGACATAAAGTTATGTTATCAATAGTATATTTATAAATAATAACTGAACCTCTCTTTAATCCGTTATTTTGATCGTGATATGTACTGTATCCTGAAATTTCACAAAAACTGTTAGAAAAAGTTTCAGGCTGGTTTATTATTTTTGTTGTTTTATTTATTTCGTTTATATATGAATTATAAATATGATTATGACTTATGGTTATTAGATCACATTTTGGATATAAATAATTATAATTAGGTTCAGGAGGAAATGGATCTATGAGGATTCTTTTACCATATAAATTTTTTATTAAAAAACATGAATGCCCATACCATGTAATCTGCATATAGCACCTCGTACTTTAATTTTATTTATTAATAGTATTAACAATAGTTCTTGAAAATAATCAAGAATTAAGTATAATTGAATATAATATTTAAAGATTATAAAAAATGTAGTATAATATAACAAAGGTCAAAGTAAGTCAAAAACAAAAATGATAGGTGGTTAATATTATGGCAAGACTTTCAGATATTATTGAAGAATTTATAAAAGAGATGTTTAATGAAAGTAATGAGAACACTGTTTTCATTCAAAGAAATGAGCTTGCTGACCAATTTCAGTGTGCACCATCTCAGATTAATTATGTTCTTACTACAAGATTCAGTTATGATAAAGGATATCTTATAGAAAGTAAAAGAGGTGGAGGAGGACACATTGCAATAAAGCAACTTGAATATGATAATTCAAATGAACGTGAGAAGATAATAAGTGAGAGCATAGGCGATACCATAACGTATCATAATGGACTTGCAATTCTTAATAGTCTTCTTGAATCTCAAATTATTAAAGAAAATGAATATAATATTATGAAGATAGCAATAAATGATAGAAGCCTCTGCAATGCTGGAGACAGAAACAAAGTGCGTGCAGACATACTAAAAGGAATGATAATGGTAATTTTATCGTAAAGGTGGGATAGAAATGTTATGTGAAAAATGCAAAAAAAGAGAAGCTAGAATAAATATAGTTAAAATAGTAAATGGAAAGAAACAGGAAACATGGCTTTGTGAAGAATGTGCAAAAGAAATTTATGGGATACCTTCATTAGATGCAATGATATCAGGAGAAGGCTCTCCTTTATCTAATATTCTAACAGGATTTATATCTGGCAGCAGCAAAGAGAGTATGCCTGAAAGCAGGACTCTTATATGTCCTAAGTGTGGACTTACGTATGATGAATACAAAAATACGAAAAAGCTTGGATGCAGCACTTGTTATAGAGTATTTAAAAACGAAATTGAATCTGAAATTAATAAACAAAGAGGTACATCACATATAGGCAAAGTCCCCAAATATGCTAAAAAAACAATTTCAAGAAGAGAAAATCTTCAGCAGCTTAGAAAGAAAATGCAGGAATATGTAGTATCAGAAGAATATGAAAAAGCAGCTGTTGTACGTGATGAGATAAAAGAACTTGAAACAGCAATTATAAAACAAGTACAGTTAGATGAAAGTTTAGGTCAAAGAGAGGATGATCAGGATGGAAAATTGGATTGATTTTAATGGAGATACAAGAAGTCTGATTTTAAATAGTAAAGTGACACTTTCTAGAAATTTTGAAAAAAACTCTTTTCCAACTAAAATGAATAGTTTAGAATGTAAGAAAATAGTCAATAATGTATATTGTACTATAAATAATAATTTTCAAAATCAGGATTTTCAATTAGTAGATCTTTCAACTGAAGATCCTTATAAAATAGATGAATATTTAAGAAAACAGATTATCACAGAAAATTCTTTAAGAAATAGAGAAAAAACATCAATTATAGTAAATGAAGATGAAACTTTAAGCATAATTTTAAATGAACAAGATAATGTAAAAATTCAGATTGCGACAGCTGGATTAAATTTTGAAGAAATTTATAATAATGCAGATAATATTGATAATATTATTGAAAGAGATTATTCATATGCTTTTGATTCAAAACTTGGATATTTAACTGCTTCTGCTAATGATGTTGGAACTGGAATGCATATATCTGCTCTTATGCATCTGCCATGTATTGTTTTAAACAAAAAGACATCAGAAATAAAAAATTCACTTGTAAGAAAAGGAATAATATTTAGAAGTAAATATCAAAAGGATAATAAGCCATATGGAGATTTATTTGAGATTTCTAATAGATATACATTAGGAATAAAAGAAAATGATATAATAGGTAATTTAAAAGAGAGCATTATTGAGATTTTGGCACTGGAGCAGACAATGCGTGAAGAACTTTTTTTGAAGACGAAGTATGAACTGCAAGATAAAATAATGCGTGCATATGCAGTTCTTTCAAGCGCTATTATGCTTGAAGAAGAAGAAACAGTAAAACTTTTATCTGCAGTAAGATTTGGTGTAGAAGTTTCTCTTTTGGATATAGATAAAAGCAAGATTAATAAAATTCTTCTAAGTACAGATGATAAGTCTGTTCAAAGCAATTTTGATGAAAAACTTGATAAAAGAAGAATGAATTATGAAAGAGCGCAGATTGTAAAAAAAATGCTCATATAATTATTATAAACAAGGAGGTATTTATATGGAGGAAAGTAGATTAACCGAGAGAGCACGAGATGTAATACTTAAAGCAGAAGAGGAGTCTGAAGCTTTTAAGCATGGATATGTAGGTACTGAACATATACTTATTGGAATTTTGAGGGAAAAAGGTTATTCTGCAAAACTTTTAAATAAATATGGCGTTACAATAGAGAATATTCGAGAAATGATCGAGAAGTATCTTGGATATGGGGAGATAATGAGTAGCCAAGACAGCATTCTTCTCACACCAAGAACAAAAAGATTATTAGATGAAAGCTATGGTGAAGCTAAAAAATTGAAACACAATTTTGTAAGCCCAGAACATATTCTTTTAGCTTTGTTTAAGCAGAATGAAGGAATGGGATATACAATTTTAAAGAATCTTCAATTTGATTTTTATGAGGCTATTGATGAATTGCACATCTTTTTGTCTAAGAATTATGAAGATAAAGAAGAAGATTTAGAAAACTCTGACAGCAAAAAGAAAGATAATACTCCTCTTTTAGATAAATATGGATGCGATTTAACTGATATGGCAGAGAAAGAAATGCTTGATCCGGTTATTGGTAGAGAAAAGGAGAATGAAAGAGTACTTGAAATACTTCTTAGAAGAATAAAAAATAATCCGTGTTTAATTGGAGAGGCTGGAGTTGGAAAAACAGCAGTCGTTGAAGGACTCGCACAGAGAATAGTTCAGGGAGATATTCCTGAAAGTTTGAGGAATAAAAGAGTAATATCCCTTGATATGACGTCAATTATAGCAGGAGCAAAATACAGAGGAGAGTTCGAAGAAAGACTTAAAAAAATAATGGATGAACTCATAAAGAATAAAGATATAATAATATTTATTGATGAAATCCATACTATAATTGGAGCTGGAAATGCAGAAGGTGCTATAGATGCATCTAATATATTAAAACCTGCTCTTGCAAGAGGAGAAATTCAGTGCATAGGAGCAACAACAATTGAAGAATATAGAAAATATATAGAAAAAGATCCAGCACTTGAAAGAAGATTTCAACAGGTCATGGTAGGGGAGCCTACAAAGGAAGAGACATTAGAAATTCTTAGAGGATTAAAAGAAAAATATGAAGAACATCATAAAGTAAAGATTACAGAAGAGTCTTTAAAGACAGCTGTTGATTTATCAGAAAGATATATTCAAGATAGATTTATGCCAGATAAGGCAATTGACCTTATTGATGAAGGGTGTGCTATGGTAAGAATAAAAAATCTTACAATGCCTCCTGATCTTAAAAACATAGAAGAATCTATAATAGATATTTCTAAAGAAAAAGAAGAAGCTGTTAATATGCAGGATTTTGAAAAGGCAGCAGCTCTTAGAGATAAACAGAATAATTTAAAGCAAAAGCTTGCAGATTTAAAAAAGGAATGGAATACAAAAAATCAAGCAAAAACACTTATGGTTACAGAAGACAGCATAGCTTCTGTTGTGTCAAACTGGACTGGAATACCTGTTCAAAAGTTAACAGAAAAAGAAAGTGAGAAACTTTTAAAACTTGAAGAAATTCTTCACAAGAGAGTTATAGGACAGGATGAAGCTGTAGAGTCTATATCAAGAGCAGTAAGAAGAGCAAGAGTAGGAATAAAAGATCCATCAAGACCAATTGGAAGTTTTATATTCCTAGGACCTACAGGTGTTGGAAAGACAGAACTTTCAAAAGCACTTGCAGAAGCAATGTTTGGCAGCGAAGATAATATAATAAGAATTGATATGTCAGAATATATGGAGAGTCATTCTGTTGCAAAACTTATAGGGGCGCCTCCTGGATACGTAGGATATGATGAAGGCGGACAGCTCACAGAAGCAGTAAGAAGAAAACCATATTCGATTGTTCTTCTTGATGAAATAGAAAAAGCACATTCAGATATATTCAATATACTCCTTCAGATTATGGATGATGGAAGACTTACAGATGGTAAAGGTAAAATGGTAAGTTTCAAAAATACTATTATAATAATGACATCAAATATAGGTGCACATGATATAAGAAGACAAAATACATTAGGTTTTAGTGCAGCAGAAAATAGCAAAGCTGACTATGAAAAGATGAAAGAAAATGTTATTGGAGAATTGAAAAAGAAATTCAAACCAGAATTCATTAATAGAATTGATGACACTATAGTATTTCACAAACTTACTTCTGATAATATGACGAAGATAGTAGAGCTTATGCTTTCATCAGTTAAGGAAAGACTTAAAAAGAGAAATATTTATCTTAATTTTAAAGATGATAGCAAAAAGTTCCTTTTAAATAAGGGAATAGATCTTGATTATGGTGCAAGACCTTTAAGAAGAATAATAATAAAAGAAGTAGAAGATAGACTTAGCGAAGAAATACTTGAAGGAAATATTAGACTTGGTGATAATGTTAATGTAACCGAATCAGATAGTAAACTCGTTTTTGAAAAAGTATAGATAAAATAAAGTGGAACAAGAGATAAAATCTTATTCCACTTTTATGTTTTTATTTTATAACTTTTGGATTATTTATATTTGAATTGTAAATAAAATTATCAACTACGTTTTCTGAATAAAGATTTGAATATAAACTGCTTAGAGCGGTTACATTATTATCATGAAGAACGTTGTGAAATGTTATATCTGTATCTTTTCTATTTGACAAGTTAATCACCCCTTTCAGAACATATAATTTAGTCTTTGCAGAAAAATAAAATATATTCATTAATAATTTATTAAAAAAAAATAATATTTCAAAAATATAATATTATAGGAGTATTTTTTATGTTATTATAAAATATAGTAGATATCATACTTTATAAGGAAGGATTATGTATGGCAAAAAAAAGTACGTTATTTGTATGCCAAAATTGTGGATATGAATCAATAAAATGGCTCGGAAGATGCCCTGAATGCAAAGAGTGGAATACGTTTAACGAAGAAGCAATACAGGATAATAAACAAGATAAAAAACTTAATTATGATACTATTTCAAACATTAATAAACCAAAAAGTATCGTAGATATAGAATCTGGAGATAAACAAAGATATGATACTGGGATAGAGGAACTTAACAGGGTACTTGGAGGAGGACTTGTCAGGGGGTCTCTTACTCTTATATCGGGAGAACCAGGTATCGGAAAATCAACTATTTTGCTTCAGACTGCAGATAATATAGCTTCAAAATATGGCACAGTATTATATGTATCTGGAGAGGAATCAGAGGAACAGATAAAAATTAGAGGCGACAGATTAAAGACGATGAGCAGTGAACTGTTTATTGTATCTGAAACAAACCTTGATATAGTTGCATCTCATATAAGTAATATAAATCCAAAGTTTGTAATTGTAGATTCTGTTCAGACAATGTATAAAGAAACGCTTACTTCTGCACCAGGCAGTGTTTCACAGGTAAAAGAATGTGTTAACACGATAATGCGAATATGTAAAAGAAATAATATCCCAATTTTTCTTGTTGCACACGTTACTAAAAATGGAGAGCTTGCAGGTCCAAGAGTTCTTGAACATATGGTAGATACAGTTCTTTATTTCGAAGGAGAAAGAAGTGGAGAATATAGAATATTAAGAACTATGAAAAACAGATTTGGAACTACGAGTGAAATAGGTGTTTTTGAGATGAAGGAAAATGGACTTAATGAAGTAAAAGATCCATCTGCTTATTTTATTGAAGATGTAGAGTGTAATAAGGATGGTTCAGCGGTTATTGGAATTATGGAAGGAACAAGGCCTATTTTAATAGAACTTCAGGCACTTGTTACTGAAACAAATATGGCTATTCCAAGAAGAACTTCAATAGGTGTAGATAATCACAGATTAAGTCTTATTTTAGCTGTACTTGAGAAAAAATTAAGAATTCACTTCTTTAACAAGGATGTTTATGTAAATGCTGTAGGTGGAATGAATATAGACGGAACAGCAGCAGACCTTGGTATAGCGGTTTCTCTTATTTCGAGTGCAAGAAATAAACTTTTTTCTATTGATAAAACTATATTTATAGGTGAAATAGGTCTTACAGGTGAAATACGTCCTGTACCGTTTTCGGAAAGGCTTATTAAAGAAGCTGTAAAGATGGGTTTTGAAAATGTAGTTATTTCTAAAAGAAATGCTGCTAAATTGAAATGCTCAGATATAAATATCATAGGAGTATCTGATATAAGAGAAGCTGTAAATAAAATTTTTTAAAGAATGGTGAGTGGTGATGAGACTAGAAAAAAGTATTAATATCAAAAACATGCTCAAAATACTTTGTCCTGGAACCATTTTGAGGGAAGGACTTGAAAATATTTTAAGGGCAAAGACTGGAGGACTTATTGTAATTGGAGCCAGCGAAGAAGTAATGAATATGGTTGATGGTGGATTTAGTTTAAATATAGATTATTCGCCTTCATATATTTATGAATTAGCCAAAATGGATGGAGCAATTATAATAACTGAAGATTTAAGAAAAATAGTTTGTGCAAATGTTCAGCTTCTTCCAAGTCAATCAATTTCTACAACAGAAACAGGAACAAGACATAGAACAGCGAGCCGTGTGGCTAAGCAGACAAATAATATGGTTATAGCAATATCTCAAAGAAGAAACATAATAACGGTTTATAAAGGAGATATTAAATATGTTTTAAAAGATATAAGCATAATTCTTGCAAAAGCCAATCAGGCTATACAAACACTTGAAAAGTATGTTACCGTACTTGACAGGGTAATAGACAATTTAAATGTTCTTGAATTTCAGGATCTTACAACTTTATTTGATGTAACTACAGCGATACAGAGAACAGAGATGGTATTAAGAATAGTTGAAGAAATAGAAATGTATATAATTGAACTTGGAAATGAAGGAAGATTAATTTCAATGCAGCTTAATGAACTTATAAAGCATGTTGAGAGAGATGGACTTCTTTTAATAAGAGATTATTGTTCAAGAGATCTTGATTACAATGATATATATGTACAAATACAGAAGTTATCATATAATGAACTTTTAGAGCTTGATACTATTTCTAAACTTCTTGGTTTTTCAGTTACTTCGGTAATGGATACGCTTATTTCTCCAAGAGGATATAGAATACTAAGTAAAGTACCTAGAATTCCAGGGGCAGTAATAGATAATCTTATAAATGAATTCCAAGAACTTTCAAATATATTAGAAGCTGATATAGAAGATCTTGATAAAGTAGAAGGAATTGGAGAAGCAAGAGCGAAAGCTATTAGAAATGGACTTAAAAGAATAAAGGAACAGGCAAATTTAAAAAGAGATATGTAAACTTAAAGTGATTAAAAATTTTATAACATGTAGATAATTTAATAAGGAGGTGAAAGTACATGTTAAAAAGAGTATTTACAGGACTATTTACAGTTATCGGTTTAGGAATCGGTTATCTTATAGCGTATATATTATTGAGTATACCAAGGATAAACGAAATAAATTATATACAAACAGCAACAGGATCGCTATTATTTTATATTATTGTTAGTTTAATTTTTGGAATTATAATGTTTTTATTATCACCTATGATCTATAAATCAGTAAGAAAACTCATAGAGTATATTGAAAAAATAGTACAGAAAATGAGTGTGGCAGAAATATTATATGGTACATTTGGAGCAATAGTTGCTTTAATACTTGCAACATTTATAGCAGGACCAATTGGGAAAATATCGTTTATAGGACCATTTCTTTATATCATAATAAATATTATTTCAGCAATGGCTGGAGCAGCAGTTATGATAAAGAAGAAAGATGATATAACAGCATTTTTAGTTTATTTAAAAAAGTCTCCAGCAAGAGAGAAAAAAGTTAGAGACAAAGAAACATCAAAAGATGAATCTAAGATTGATAATAGAGGAATACCTAAGGTTCTTGATACATCTGTTATAATTGATGGAAGAATATTTGATATATGCGAGACTGGTTTTGTTGAAGGACCACTTGTAATTCCTAATTTTGTTCTTGATGAATTAAGACATATATCAGATTCTTCTGATTCTTTAAAGAGAAATAGAGGTAGAAGAGGTCTTGATATATTAAACAAGATACAGAAAGAATTAAAAATAGAAACAAGAATAGTTGATGATGATTTTAAAGATATTGCAGAAGTTGATAGTAAGTTATTAAAACTTGCTCAAAAAATGAATGGAAAAGTTGTTACTAATGACTACAATCTAAATAAAGTAGCAGAATTTCAAGGCGTGCCTGTTTTAAATATAAATGAACTTTCAAATGCTATAAAACAGGTTGTACTTCCTGGAGAAGAAATGGATATTACAGTAATAAAAGACGGAAAAGAATTAAGTCAGGGAGTAGGCTATCTAGATGATGGTACTATGATTGTAATAGAAGAGGGAAGAAAATTCATAGGAAAAACTATTAAAGTTATTGTTACATCAGTACTTCAGACAGCAGCAGGAAGAATGATATTTGCAAAACCAAAAGAAAGTTAGGAGTTAATTAACTTATGATTAGTGCAGTAGTACTTGCTGGAGGAAAAGGCAGGAGGATGCATTCAGATATAAGCAAGCAATTTATTTTACTTGATGATAAGCCGATTTTATTTTATACAATTAAAAAATTTATTGATTCTGGAATTATTGATAAAATAGTAGTTGTAGCGGCTAAAGATGAATTAGAATTCTGCAAAAAAGAGGTTATAGAAAAATATAATCTTGATGTTTATAAAGTTATATGCGGAGGAAAAGAGAGACAGGATTCTGTATATAATGCACTTTTAGAACTTAAAAATACGGATACTGATATTGTTCTTATCCATGATGGAGCACGTCCTTTTGTTTCAGAAAGAATAATAGAAAATGCTGCAGCGTATGCAAAAAAGTATAAATGTGCAGCACCAGGAGTAATGCCAAAAGATACAATAAAATTAATAGACAATTCAAATTTTTCTGTTTCAACTTTTGATAGAAATAGCCTTGTGGCAGTACAGACTCCGCAGGCATTTGATTATAATCTTATATTAAAATGTCATACAGAAGTAAATAAAAGAGGAATAAATGTTACAGATGATACTATGGTAGCTGAAATATTTAACAATGATGTTTATATTTTTAAAGGTGATTATAAGAATATAAAGATAACAACAGATGAAGATCTTATACTTGCTAAGTATTTTATAGGACATAGTGATACTGTTGACATAAAGGATAAAAGAAGTTTATAATATGCTATATGTACTAAAATTTTATATGAAAGTACAATGAAAAAGAATAGTAGAGGTCGATTTAAGAGAAGAAATCCATGGTTGAAAGATTTCTACAGACTTTGAACCAGCTTTTGAGTAATAGGGAAAAACTATCGGTTTAATACCGTTATCATTATATAGAGTATAAATTTAGGTGGTACCGCGGTAAAAGCCGCCCTAATAGAAATATTAGGGTGGCTTTTATTAACATATGAAATAATAAAGAATAAATATTATAATTGCAGGAGGCATAAAATAATGAAAATGTCAAAAATGTTAGTATCAACTTTGAGAGAAGTTCCAGCTGAAGCTGAAATTGACAGTCATAAGTTGATGCTCAGAGCAGGTCTTATGAGGAAAATGGCTGCAGGAGTATATAACTATCTTCCTCTAGGTCTTAAAGTATTAAAAAATGTTGAAAATATAATCAGAGAAGAAATGAATAATGCAGGAGCACAAGAATTTTTAGCATCAGCTCTTATTCCATCTGAACTTTGGAAGGAATCAGGCAGATGGGGTGCATACGGTCCAGAAATGTTTAGAGTTACAGACAGAGGAGAAAGAGAATTTTGTCTTGGACCTACTCATGAAGAAGTTTTTACTGACATAGCAAGAAATGAAATAAAATCATATAAACAGCTTCCAGTAAATCTTTATCAGATACAGACTAAATATAGAGATGAAAGAAGACCAAGATTTGGAGTTATGCGTTCAAGAGAATTTATAATGAAAGATGCGTATAGCTTTGATAAGGATACAAATGGATTAGATGAAACATATAATAAAATGCATGATGCATATGTTAAAATATTTAATAAATGTGGACTTGATGCAAAATGTGTTGCTGCTGATTCTGGTGCAATTGGTGGAAATAATTCAGCTGAATTTATGGTAAAATCTGAAGTTGGAGAAGATGATGTTGTATTCTGTACAAAATGTAATTATGCAGCGAACATAGAAAAAGCAGAAGCAAAACCTGAAAAGCAGGGAAAAGAAGAATTAAAAGAATTACATAAAATAGAAACACCTAATACAAAGACAATAGAAGAATTAGTGAAATTCTTTAAAACATCTGAAAAGAAATTTGCAAAGACAATGATATATAATGCAGATGGAAAAATAGTTGCTGTCATGGTAAGAGGCGACAGAGATGTAAATGAAGTAAAGGTTCAAAATGCAGTCGGAAGTGTTGTTGACATGGGATTAGCTTCGAAAGAAGAAGTAAAAGAAGCAACTAATGCAGTAACAGGATTTGCAGGACCGATCGGATTAAAAGCTGATATGCTTTTAGTTGATGAAGAGGTAGCTAATATGTACAATTTCATAGTTGGAGCAAATGAAACAGGATATCATTATGAAAATGTTAACTATGAAAGAGATTTTAAAGGAACTGTCGGTGATTTCAGAAATGTATGTGAAGGAGAAGTTTGTCCTTGTTGCAAAGAAAAAGTAACAATAGCAAAAGGAACAGAAGTTGGTCATATATTTAAATTAGGAACTAAATATTCTGAAACAATGAATGCAAACTTTATCGATGAAAATGGAAAAGAAAAGCCATTTATTATGGGATGTTATGGAATAGGTGTTACAAGAACATTAGCTTCAATAATAGAACAACATCATGATGAAAATGGAATAGTTTGGCCATTATCTGTTGCTCCATATCATGTATCTGTTATACCAGTTAATATAAAGAAACAGGAACAGATGGATATAGCTGAAAAATTATATAAAGAACTTGAAGATCTTCATATAGAAGTACTTTTAGATGATAGAAATGAAAGAGCAGGAGTTAAATTTAAAGATTCTGAACTCATGGGTGTTCCAATGAGAATAACTGTCGGAAAGAAAATTACAGATGGTGAAGTAGAATTTAAGTTAAGAAACGGAGAAATGGAAACAATAAAAATTGAGGATGCTATAGAAAGAGTAAAACAAGAATTTAGCGAAAATAATATAGCACTTTAAGAACCTTAAGAATAAAAAATATAACTTAGGGAGGGTTTAAATATGAAAGTTTATAATAGTCTTACGAGAAAAAAAGAAGAATTTGTTCCTATTGTACCAGGAGAAGTAAAGATGTATGTCTGTGGACCTACAGTTTATGATTATTTTCATATAGGAAATGCGAGAACATTTATTGTTTTTGATACAATAAGAAAATATTTTGAATACAGAGGATATAAAGTCAAATTTGTTCAGAATTTTACTGATATTGATGATAAAATGATAAATAGAGCTAATAAAGAATCAATAACAGTAAGAGAACTAGGCGATAGATTTATAAAAGAATATTATAAAGATGCAGATGCTCTTAATATTGAAAGAGCAACAGTTAATCCAAGAGCTACTGAGTATATTAATGAAATAATTAAATTTGTTGAAAAATTAATAGAAAAGGGATATGCATATGAAGTTGATGGTGATGTATATTACAGTACAAAATCATTTAAACAGTATGGTAGACTTTGTGGTCAGAATTTAGATGATCTTCAAGCTGGAGCAAGAATTAGAGTCGATGAGAGAAAGAAAGATCCAATGGATTTTGCTGTATGGAAAGCGCAAAAAGAAGGAGAACCTGGATGGAAGAGCCCATGGGGAATGGGAAGACCAGGATGGCATATTGAATGTTCATGTATGGCAAAAAAAGAACTTGGAGATACAATTGATATTCATGCAGGTGGTATGGATTTAAAATTCCCACATCATGAAAATGAAATAGCACAGAGTGAAGCTGTGACAGGAAAGAAATTTGCAAATTATTGGCTACATTCTGCATTTGTAAATATAAATAATGTGAAAATGTCAAAATCATTAAATAATTTCTTTACAGCAAGAGAGATACTTGAAAAGTATGATGTTGATTGCGTAAGATTCTTAATGCTTTCAGGTCATTATAGAACTCAGATTAATTTTACAGGAGAACTTTTAGATTCTGCAAAATCTTCAATTGAACGTTTATACAATTGTATAAATAATCTTGAAAATCTTATGAGCGAAGTAA
Source organism: Clostridium sp. BJN0001 (assembly GCF_022869825.1). Lineage (NCBI taxonomy): Bacteria > Bacillati > Bacillota > Clostridia > Eubacteriales > Clostridiaceae > Clostridium > Clostridium sp. BJN0001. Next base: position 209,829 of record NZ_CP094971.1, read on the forward strand.
AGATTGAGGATATGACTGAAGATGAGAAGAAATATCTTGAATCATTGAACGGATATAGAGAAAAGTATATTGAAAAAATGGATGATGATTTTAATACAGCAGATGCTATTTCTGTTATGTTTGACCTTGTTAAGGACATAAATAATAATATAAATTCAGAGTCATCTAAAAATATATGCATCGAGGCAGAAAAATTATTAAGAGAGCTTGGAAAACCACTAGGACTTCTTGAAAAACAGGAAGATAAGACTATAGAATCTGAAATAGAAGAGCTTATAGAAAAGAGAGAACAGGCAAGAAAGAATAAAGACTTTGCTCTTTCTGATAAAATAAGAGATGAGTTAAAAGCACGAAATATTGTTCTTGAAGACACAAAACAAGGAGTCAGATGGAAAAAAATCAATTAATAAAAAAAGGGGCTGCGTAGGTTCGCGGCCCTTATTTAAAAGGAGATTCAAATGTTAAGTGATTTAAGAATTAAAGAATTTGAAGAGGCAGAACTTAGAAGTTTAAATTCTCTTCAGCTTGCATTAATAGGCGATGGCGTATTTGAGGTATATATAAGAAATTATATATTCACAAAAAATACTGAACTTTCAGCTAATAAGATACATGTTAAAGCTATAAAATATGTAAAAGCTAAAAGCCAGGCAATAATAATACACGAATTAGAAGAATTTCTTACACCTGAAGAGGATAGGGTATATAAAAGAGGAAGAAATGCAAAATCGCCTACAGTACCTAAAAATGCAGATGTAAGAGATTATAGAATGGCAACAGGATTTGAAGCACTTCTAGGATATCTTTATTTGTCTGGCAATAAAGAAAGACTAGAGTTTGTATTAAATAAAAGTACAGAAATAATAAAAGAGTAGAGGAGAATTTTTATGCAAGATAAATTTAATAATAGAAAAAATCCAGTAAAAGATAACAAACAGGATAAATTTAATAATAGAAAAAATCCAGTGAAGGATAATAAATATGAAGAGAGAGAAGATATAATAATAGGTAGAAATGCTGTAATAGAAGCATTAAAAAGCAAAAAAACTATTGAAACATTATATATTTCAAATACAAAACTTGAAGGTTCAATTAATAAAATTATAGGTTTGGCAAAAGAAAAGAAAATAGTTATAAAAGAAGTTGATAGAAGAAAACTTGATATGATGTGCGGTGGAGAAGTTCATCAAGGAGTAATTGCTAAGATAACTCCATTTAAATATTCAGAAGTAAAAGATATATTGGATTATGCTAAAAAAAGAAATGAAGATCCATTTGTAATAGTTCTTGATGAAATTGAAGATCCACATAATTTAGGTTCAATAATAAGAACAGCAGAACTTGCTGGAGTTCATGGAATAATAATTCCTAAAAGAAGAAGTGCATCAGTTACATCAACTGTATATAAAACATCAGCTGGAGCTGTACAATATGTTAAAGTTGCAAAAGTTGCAAACCTTAATAATGCAATTGAAGAGCTTAAGGATAATGGAGTATGGATATACGGTGCTGATATGAATGGTGAAGAATTCAGCTATCAAAATGATTTTTCAGGAGCATGTGCATTAGTTATAGGAAATGAAGGAAGAGGAATATCAAAACTTACAGCACAAAAATGTGATAAGCTTGTTAAAATTCCTATGGTTGGAAAAATAAATTCATTAAATGCTTCAGTAGCTGCTGGAATTTTAATGTATGAAGTTATGAAAGTTCGTTTAAAGTAGACAGGAGAGAGCATTATGAAAACTATTTTTGTTGATGGATATAATGTTGTAAATAGCTGGCCTAATCTTAACTATAGAAAGAATTTCAGTTTTGAAGCTGCAAGACAGATGCTTATTGATCTTCTTCATAATTATGCAGTATATAAATCATGCAAAATAATATTAGTTTTTGATGCACATAAAGTTCCTGGAAGTATAGAAAAAAAAGAAGAAATGAATAAAAATGTATCTATCGTTTTTACAAAAGATGGGGAAACTGCAGATAGCTATATAGAAAAGCATGTAAATTTAGCAGGAAGACGTTGCGATATAACAGTTGTCTCATCAGATAATCTTGTCCAGCAAACTACATTTCAAAGAGGCGCTGTTAGAATGTCTTCAATTGAATTCTATAATGAAATAACTTCAATGGAAAAAAGTATAAGAAAGAATACGGAAAAAAATACATTAAATAAGAAGAATCCAATAATGGACAATATACCAAATAATATATTAGAAAAATTAGAAAAAATAAGAAGAAGCTAGTATAATTATTGACTTCAATAATTTTTTAAGAGTATAATTTATTATAAATGGGATTACCAGTTAAAGAAAGTTGAGATTTATAGTGAAGGATTTTTTAGAGTTTAATGGCAAAAAAGATGAAGAGATAGTATTAGAAGCTAAAAATAGTAATAAAAGGGCACAGGAATATTTAATATCAAAGTATGATGGCTTTATAAAAATTAAAGCAAAATCATACTTTTTAATAGGTGCTGATAAAGAAGATATATATCAAGAGGGAATGATAGGTCTTTATAAAGCTATAAGAGATTTTAATAGTGAAAAAGCAACATCATTTAAGTCTTTTGCAGAGATATGCATTATGAGACAGATACTTACAGCAATAAAAACTGCGACACGCCAGAAACATATTCCTTTAAATACATATGTTTCATTAAACAAACCAATGTTTGAAGACGAGTCTGATAGAACACTGCTTGATGTAATATCAGGATTAAGGATAACTGATCCAGAAGAGTTATTAATAAGTAAAGAACAGATGGATTATATAAAAGAAAAAATAAAAAAGGAACTTTCGGGACTCGAACTTGAAGTTGTAAATTTGTATCTTGACGGTAAATCATATCAGGAAATTGCAAAAAAATTACAAAGAGAACCAAAATCGATAGATAATGCTCTTCAGAGAGTTAAGAGAAAGCTTGAAAAATGCTTTAAAAATCAATAATTTTGGTTGACAAATAAATTAATTAATAGTAAACTTTATAATTGGTATATCAAGAAATTAGCAAGGACTGTGCGCTCATATAGCTCAGTCGGTAGAGCGTCGCCTTGGTAAGGCGGAGGTCGTCGGTTCAATCCCGATTATGAGCTCCACATAAAGATAAAACGCTAGGCAAAGTTTATTACAAATAGTGAGGAGGAAATTTAAAATGGCAAAAGCAAAATATGAAAGAACAAAACCCCATGTTAACATTGGAACAATAGGACACGTAGATCACGGTAAGACAACATTAACAGCAGCTATTACAACAGTATTAGCAAATAAGGGATATGCAGAAGCATTTGATTATGCAGCAATCGATAAGGCACCAGAAGAAAAAGAAAGAGGAATCACAATCAATACAGCACACGTTGAGTATGAAACAGATAATAGACATTACGCTCACGTAGACTGCCCAGGACATGCTGATTATGTAAAGAACATGATTACAGGAGCAGCACAGATGGATGGAGCAATCTTAGTTGTATCAGCAGCAGATGGTCCGATGCCACAGACAAGAGAACATATCTTATTAGCATCAAGAGTTGGAGTTGACTACATCGTAGTATTCTTAAACAAAGCTGATATGGTAGACGATCCAGAATTAATCGAATTAGTTGAAATGGAAGTAAGAGAATTATTAAATGAATATAACTTCCCAGGAGACGATATTCCAATAATCGTAGGATCAGCATTAAAAGCATTAGAAAACCCAACAGATCCAGAAGCAACAAAATGCATAATGGAATTAATGGATGCAGTAGATAGCTATATTCCAACTCCACAGAGAGCAACAGATAAGCCATTCATCATGCCAGTAGAAGATGTAATGACAATCACAGGAAGAGGAACAGTAGCAACAGGAAGAGTTGAAGCTGGAGAAATCAAAGTAGGAAACGAAGTAGAAATCGTTGGATTAAGCCCAGATAAGAAGAAGACAGTAATAACAGGACTTGAAATGTTCAGAAAGACATTAGACGAAGCAGAAGCTGGAGATAATATCGGAGCATTATTAAGAGGAATCCAGAGAGATGAAATTGAAAGAGGTCAGGTATTAGCTGCACCAGGATCAGTACATCCACATACAAAATTTGTAGGTCAGGTATATGTACTTAAGAAAGAAGAAGGCGGAAGACATACACCATTCTTCGATGGATATAGACCACAATTCTATTTCAGAACAACAGATGTTACAGGATCAATTAAATTACCAGACGGAATGGAAATGGTAATGCCAGGAGATCACATCGATATGAAGGTTGAATTAATCACACCAGTAGCAATGGATGAAGGATTAAGATTTGCCATCAGAGAAGGTGGAAGAACAGTAGGATCTGGAGTTGTTACTAAGATAGAAGAATAATTCTTAGATAGTATAAAAAAGGACTGAGCAAATACTGCTTAGTCCTAATTCAAGATTATTTGACAATTTGCATATTATATGCTAATGTGTAAAAGTGTCATTTAAGATTTATGATACAAATAGTACAAGAAAAATAAGAGGCAAGGCCTTTTGTTAATAATAGAATATATAAACTGGAGGTGCAGTGATGAGAACTAAAGTAACTTTAGCATGCACAGAGTGTAAACAGAGAAATTACGATACAATGAAAAATAAAAAGAATAACCCAGATAGAATCGAAATGAAAAAATATTGTAAGTTCTGTAAAAAGCACACTCTTCATAGAGAAACAAAATAGTTTCTGTTAAGGAAAGACATATACTTGAATTATAAGGATGTGAAGATATGTCAGTAAAAAGCAATATACAACCTGAGAAGGCATCTAAAAAAAACATGTTATTCGATTTTTTTAGAGGGGTTAAATCAGAATTAAAAATAATAATTTGGCCTTCAAAAGATGAGACAAAAAAAGCATTTATTGCAGTTTTAGTATTCTCACTAATATTTATAATATTAGTAGGAGGGTTCGATTTTGTTTTCAAACACCTCTTTCAACTATTATTGAAATTAAAATAAAGGAGGTCCAGGCAAAACAGTTTGCCTAACAAAACATGAGTGATGTAGCAAAATGGTATGTAGTTCATACATACTCTGGATATGAAAATAAGGTTAAAGCGAATCTTGAAAAAGCAATTGAGAATAGAAATCTTGAATCACTAATTTTTGACGTTCAAGTGCCAATGGAAGAAGTAGTGGAAGAAAAAGATGGGAAACAGAAAGTCTCATTAAAAAAGAAGTTCCCCGGTTATGTACTTATAAAGATGATAATGGGAGACGAAGCATGGTATGTAGTTAGAAATACACGTGGAGTAACAGGCTTTGTAGGGCCAGGATCAAAACCAGTTCCTCTTTCAGAGGAAGAAGTTGAATCAATGGGAGTTTTAGAAGCTCCAGTAGATATTGATCTTGAAGTAGGCGAAAGCATAAGAATTACTTCTGGTCCACTAAAGGATTCAGTGGCTACAATTCAAGAAATAATTAACGAAAAAAGAAAAATAAAGGCACTAGTTGAAATGTTTGGCAGAGAGACTCTTGCCGAATTAGATTTTAATCAAGTTGAAAAATTAGTTTAATTAACTAATTTTAATTAAGTGGGAGAACTAAAAAATGTTCGCTATACCACATAAATAGGAGGAATAACAAATGGCTAAGAAAGTAACTGGAATGATTAAGCTTCAACTTCAAGCTGGTAAAGCAACACCAGCACCACCAGTAGGTCCAGCTTTAGGTCAACATGGTGTAAATATTATGGGATTCTGTAAGGAGTTTAATGCAAAAACTGCAGATAAGGCTGGATTAATAATACCAGTAGTAATCACAGTTTATCAAGATAGATCTTTTAGCTTTATATTAAAGACTCCACCAGCAGCAGTTCTAATTAAGAAAGAATTAGGATTAAAGAGTGGTTCAGGAGTACCTAATAAGACAAAAGTAGGTAAGCTTAACAAGGATCAGCTTAAAAAGATTGCAGAAATGAAGATGCCAGACTTAAATGCTGCTAATGTTGAATCAGCTATGTCAATGGTTGCAGGAACAGCAAGAAGTATGGGAATAACTATTGAAGAGTAATTTCGAAAAATAAGTGGGAGGTCAAAACCGCTAAAACCACAGAGGAGGCAGAAAAAATGGGAAAAAAATATATTGAAAGTGTTAAACTTATAGATAGAAATACATTATATACTCCAGCAGAAGCTTTAGAATTAGTTGAAAAGACTGCTAAAGCAAACTTTGATGAAACAGTTGAATTACATGTAAGATTAGGAGTAGATCCTAGACATGCAGATCAGCAGGTTAGAGGAGCAATAGTTCTTCCAAACGGAACTGGTAAGAAAGTAAGAGTATTAGTATTTGCTAAAGGCGCAAAAGCTGACGAAGCTACAGCAGCTGGAGCAGACTTTGTAGGTGGAGAAGAATTAGTTCATAAGATTCAGAGCGAAAACTGGTTCGATTATGATGTTGTAGTTGCAACACCAGATATGATGGGAGTAGTTGGTAGAATAGGTAGAATCTTAGGACCTAAGGGCTTAATGCCAAACCCTAAGTCTGGAACAGTTACATTTGATGTAACAAAAGCAATTGAAGAGATTAAAGCTGGTAAGGTTGAATATAGAGTTGATAAAACAGCTATTATTCATTGCCCAATCGGAAAGAAATCTTTTGGAACAGACAAATTAAAACAGAACTTTAATGTATTAATGGATGCTATCGTAAAAGCTAAACCAGCATCAGCAAAGGGACAGTATTTAAAATCAGTTTCAGTTTCTAGTACAATGGGACCTGGAGCTAAAGTTAATCCATCAAAAGTTTTAGACTAGAGTTGACAAAATTAATAATTTCTTATATAATTATTAATGTTTTGAAAAGAAAATATGTTTTCCGTAGACGGCGGGTGCAAATGCATAAAGGATACTTACCTGCTTAGGAGATTTTATGATGTGATTTTATAGATCTTCTCTGTTTACGGGAAGATCTTTTTTAATAAAATGAGCAGTTTAAAACTGTGAGGAGGTGGATTAAGAAATGAACAAAAATAGAGAATTCAAAGAAGCAAAGGTAGCTGAAATTAAGGAAAAGCTAGAAAAGGCAACATCCGTAGTTGTTTCTAAGTATCAGGGCTTAACAGTTGAAGAAGATACTTCTTTAAGAAAACAGTTAAGAGAAGCTGGAATTGAATATAAAGTATATAAAAATTCTTTAGTATCTTTAGCAGCTAAACAACTTGGAATCGAAGGATTAGGCGAATGTCTACAAGGACCAATCTCAATTGCATTTGGTTATGAAGATGTTACAGCTGCTCCAAGAGTTTTAAATACTTTTGCAGCTGACCATAAGAAGCTTGAATTACAGGCTGGCTTAATCAACGGTAAAATGTATGATGCTGAAGAGATCAAGTATCTTGCTACAATACCACCAAGAGACGTTCTTATTGCAAAGTTCCTTGGAAGTATCAAAGCCCCAGTATCAAAATTTGCATGCGTTGTTAATGCAATAAAAGAAAAGAAAGAAAATGAAGCAGAATAATATAAAAAAAATTTGGAGGTGCTATTAAAATGACAAAGGAAGATATAATACAAGCAATTAAAGAAATGAGCGTTTTAGACTTAAATGAATTAGTAAAGGCTTGCGAAGAAGAATTCGGAGTAAGCGCAGCTGCACCAGTAGCTGCAGGAGCTGCTACAGGAGCTGCTGCAGGAGCTGCAGAAAAGAGTGAATTCGATGTAGTATTAACTGCAGCCGGAGCTAACAAGATTAAGGTTATCAAAGCAGTAAGAGAAATCACTGGATTAGGATTAAAGGATGCCAAAGATATGGTAGACGGAGCTCCTAAGACATTAAAAGAAGGCGTAGAAAAAGCTGCTGCTGAAGAAATGAAGACTAAATTAGAAGAAGTTGGAGCTTCAGTAGAACTTAAATAGTTTCTAAAACATAATAGGAAAAAAGGTGCTTTATGCACCTTTTTTGCTCTATAAAAAATTATTTAATAAAAATCAAATATAAAGCTATATAAAATGTTTATTTTAAATAAATTTTGAGTAAATATTTTATATAGCGTTTATACATAATAATTAAAAACATATGTTGACATAAAAAAAAACATATGTTATCATAATATAATGTATTATTCATCATGGATAATTATGATTAGATGTTATTGGCAAAAATAAGAATAAAATGGTGGATAATGGGTAAAATATATTATATTAAGACGTTGCCTGAAAGCTAAAGTCCTTAGGGAAGTTACGCTTTTGGTTATTTTATTTTTTAAGGGGTGAAAATTCATGGTACATCCTGTCCAAGTTGGGAAAAGAACAAGAATGAGTTTTGGTAAGGTCCCAGATGTTACCAAAATGCCAAATCTAATTGAAGTTCAGTTAGATTCGTATAATTGGTTTTTAAGAGAAGGGTTAAATGAAGTTTTCGACGACATTAATCCTATTACTAATTTTACTGGAAACTTAGTGTTAGAATTTGTAGATTTTAATCTTGATAAAGATAATATTAAGTATTCTGTAGAAGAATGCAAAGAAAGAGATACTACTTATGCAGCACCTTTAAAAGTGTCAGTAAGACTGCAGAATAATGAAACTGGTGAAATTAAAGAGCAAGAAGTCTTTATGGGAGATTTTCCATTAATGACAGAGCAAGGTACATTTATTATAAATGGAGCAGAAAGAGTTATAGTAAGTCAGCTTGTAAGATCACCAGGTGTTTATTACAGCCGTTCTTTTGATAAGAGTGGAAAGAAGTTATATGCATCAACAGTTATACCAAACAGAGGTGCATGGCTTGAATATGAAACTGATTCTAATGATATTATCTATGTAAGAATAGATAAAACAAGAAAATTACCAATTTCGATACTTGCAAGAGCATTAGAATTTGGATCAGATCAGGAACTTATAGATTACTTTGGTGAAGATGAAAGATTAGTTGCTACTATTGAAAAAGATAATACAAAGACTAAGGAAGAAGCACTTTTAGAAATTTATAAGAGGTTAAGACCAGGTGAGCCTCCAACAGTAGATAGTGCTGTATCTTTAATAGATTCATTATTTTTTGATGCTAAGAGATATGATTTATCAAGAGTTGGAAGATACAAGTTTAATAAGAAACTTGCTTTAAGTTTAAGAATTGCTAATCAGATAGCTGCAACAGATGTTGTTAATTCTTCAACTGGAGAAATAATGGTATCTAAAGGTGAAAAAATATCTAAAGAAGTTGCAGATGATATTCAAAATGCAGGAATTTCATTTGTAGATGTATTAATAGATGAAAAAGTAGTAAGAGTAATTGGTAATAATTTTGTCGATATTAAGAAACAACTATCATTTGACGTATCAGATCTTGGAATAAAAGAAATGGTACATTATCCAACATTAAAGAATATATTAGATAATTTTTCTGATGAAGAGAGCATAAGAGCTGAAATAAAGAAAAATGTATCAAAGCTTGTTCCAAAACATATTCTTAAAGACGATATTTTCGCCACAATAAGTTATGAATTAGGATTAGCTCATGGTATCGGTAATGTTGATGATATAGATCATTTAGGCAATAGAAGAGTAAGATCAGTAGGCGAATTACTTCAAAATCAGTTCAGAATTGGACTCTCAAGAATGGAAAGAGTAGTTAAAGAAAGAATGACTATTCAAGACCAGGAAGCAATTACCCCACAAATGCTTATTAACATAAGACCGGTTGCAGCAGCTATAAAAGAATTTTTTGGAAGTTCACAGCTTTCACAATTCATGGATCAGATAAATCCGTTATCAGAACTTACACATAAGAGAAGATTATCAGCTTTAGGACCAGGAGGACTTTCAAGAGAAAGAGCCGGTTTTGAAGTAAGAGATGTTCACCATTCACATTATGGAAGAATGTGTCCTATAGAAACACCAGAAGGACCAAATATAGGACTTATAAACTCACTTGCAACATTTGCACGTGTTAATGAGTATGGATTTATAGAAACACCATATCAGATTGTAGATAAAGAAAAAGGTAGAATTACCGATGAAATAAGATACTTTACTGCAGATGAAGAAGATAGATGTTTAATAGCACAGGCTAAAGAGCCAGTTGATGAAAACGGATATTTCATAGATAAGAAGATAGCAGTAAGATATCTTGAAGATGTTTTATTTGTATCTCCAAATCAAGTTGATTTAGTGGATGTATCAGCAAGACAGATAGTGTCTGTTGCCACAGCAATGATTCCATTCCTTGAAAATGATGATGCATCAAGAGCACTTATGGGTTCTAACATGCAGCGTCAGGCGGTTCCATTATTGAAGACTCAGGCTCCAATAGTTGGTACAGGAATAGAATATAAAGCAGCATACGACTTAGGAGTACTTCCTAAAGCACGTCATGCAGGAGTTGTTGAATATGTTTCTGCTAATGAAATTAGAATAAGAAGAGACTCTGATAAAGGACTTGATGTATATAAACTTCTTAAATTTAAGAGAAGTAACCAAGGTACATGTATTAATCAGAGACCAATCGTTGATAAAGGTGAGATTGTTTTTGAAAACCAGATTATTGCGGATGGACCTTCTACAGATTTAGGAGAAATATCATTAGGAAAGAATATAAGAATGGGATTCATCACATGGGAAGGCTATAATTACGAAGATGCCATGCTTATATCTGAAGAATTAGTTCGAGAAGATGTATTTACTTCTATACATATTGAAGAATATGAATGTGAAGCAAGAGATACTAAGCTTGGACCTGAAGAGATAACAAGAGATATTCCTAATGTAAGTGATGATACTTTAAAAGATATAGATGATAGAGGTATTATAAGAATAGGAGCTGAAGTAAGATCAGGAGATATTCTTGTTGGAAAAGTAACTCCAAAAGGAGAAACTGAACTTACAGCAGAAGAAAGACTTCTTAGAGCAATTTTCGGAGAAAAAGCAAGAGAAGTTAGAGATACTTCATTAAGAGTTCCACACGGAGAAGCTGGTATTATAGTAGACATTAAGGTATTTACAAGAGAAAATGGAGACGAATTAAATCCAGGAGTAAATGAACTTGTAAGATGCTATATAGCTCAGAAGAGAAAGATATCAGTTGGAGATAAAATGTCTGGACGTCATGGTAATAAGGGTGTTGTTTCAAGAGTATTACCAGAAGAAGATATGCCATTTTTACCAGATGGAAGACCACTTCAGATATGCTTAAATCCATTAGGAGTACCTTCACGTATGAATATAGGTCAGGTACTTGAAGTACATTTAGGATGGGCAGCTAGCCATTTAGGTTGGCATATTGCTACACCAGTATTTGATGGTGCAACAGAAAATGAAATTAGAGACTGTTTACTTAAAGCAGGATTTAATGCAAATGGTAAGACAATACTTTATGATGGAAGAACAGGAGAACCATTTGACAGTCCTGTAACAGTTGGAATAATGTACATCTTAAAACTTGCGCATTTAGTTGATGATAAGATTCATGCTAGATCAACAGGACCTTATTCATTAGTTACACAGCAGCCATTAGGTGGTAAAGCTCAATTCGGTGGACAGAGATTCGGAGAAATGGAAGTATGGGCACTTGAAGCATACGGTGCAGCTCATACATTACAAGAAATATTAACTGTTAAATCCGATGATGTTGTTGGAAGAGTTAAAACATATGAGGCCATTGTTAAAGGCGAAAATATTCCTGAACCAGGAGTTCCAGAATCATTTAAGGTACTTATTAAAGAACTTCAAGCATTATGCTTAGATGTCAAGGTATTAAATGAAAATCATGAAGAAGTTAAATTAAAAGAATGTCTTGATGATGAGGTTGAAGATTTAGATGTTAATATCGAAGGAACTGAAGAAGGAAAGAATACAGAACATAACGAATCTGCGTCAGAAAAAGATGGTTATACTGAACATGATCAAGAAAAAAATGATGAAGAAGATAATAATATAAAAATTGATGAGAATGTGGAATTGGATGATATAAATCCATTAGATTTAAATGATTTTAATGATGAACACTAATTTTGAAGGGAGGATTTACCCTTGTTTGAATTAAATAATTTTGATGCCATGCAAATTGGTTTAGCATCTCCAGAGCAAATCAGAGAGTGGTCAAGGGGAGAAGTAAAGAAGCCAGAAACTATAAATTATAGAACATTAAAGCCAGAAAGGGACGGACTTTTTTGCGAAAGAATTTTTGGACCTATTAAAGACTGGGAATGTCATTGCGGAAAATATAAGAGGATAAGATACAAAGGAATAGTTTGTGACAGATGTGGTGTTGAAGTCACAAAAGCAAAAGTAAGAAGAGAGAGAATGGGGCACATTGAACTTGCTGCTCCAGTCTCACATATATGGTATTTCAAAGGAATTCCATCAAGAATGGGATTAATGCTTGATGTATCACCAAGAGCACTTGAAAAAGTATTATATTTTGCATCTTATATAGTAACTGATCCCAAAGAGACACCATTATTAAAGAAACAGCTTTTAAGCGAAAAAGAATATAGAGAATCTGTTGATAAATTTGGTGAAGACAGTTTTGAAGCTAGAATGGGTGCAGAAGCCATAAAAGACTTATTATCAGAAATAGATCTTGATAGTACTGCAGAAGAATTAAAAACTGAATTAAAACAGAGTACAGGACAAAAGAAAGTTAGAGTTATAAGAAGACTTGAAGTTGTAGAATCATTTAGACAATCAGGAAACAAACCTGAATGGATGATTATATCAGTCATTCCAGTAATACCTCCAGATTTAAGACCTATGGTACAACTAGATGGAGGAAGATTTGCTACATCTGATTTAAATGATTTATATAGAAGAGTTATAAACAGAAATAATAGACTTAAAAAACTTTTGGATTTAGGTGCACCAGATATCATAGTAAGAAACGAAAAGAGAATGCTTCAAGAAGCAGTTGATGCACTTATTGATAATGGTAGAAGAGGAAGACCTGTAACAGGACCTGGAAATAGACCATTAAAATCACTATCTGATATGTTAAAAGGAAAACAAGGAAGATTCAGACAGAACTTACTTGGAAAAAGAGTTGACTATTCTGGAAGATCAGTTATAGTTGTTGGACCAGAACTTAAGATGTATCAGTGTGGATTACCAAAAGAAATGGCATTAGAGTTATTTAAACCTTTTGTTATGAAAAAATTAGTAAAAGACGGAATTGCACACAATATAAAGAGCGCAAAGAGAATGGTTGAAAGAGTTCAATCACAGGTTTGGGACGTTCTTGAAGATGTAATTCAGGATCATCCTGTTTTATTAAACCGTGCACCGACTCTTCATAGATTAGGAATTCAGGCATTCCAGCCAGTATTAGTTGAAGGAAGAGCAATAAAGCTTCATCCTCTTGCATGTACAGCATATAATGCCGATTTCGATGGTGACCAGATGGCCGTCCATTTACCATTATCTGTAGAAGCACAGGCAGAATCAAGATTTTTAATGCTTGCAGCAGGTAATATATTAAAACCATCAGATGGTAAACCAGTATGTGTTCCTACACAGGATATGGTACTTGGTTCATACTATTTAACAATCGATAAAGATAAGGTTAAAGGAGAAGGAAAATATTTCTCAAGTAAAGATGAAGCTGTAATGGCATATCAACTTAATGAAATAGATATTCATGCTCTCGTTAATGTTAAACTCTTTAAAGAATTTGATGGAAAAGTTGAATCAAGAATAATAAAGACAACAGTAGGAAAACTTATTTACAACGAATCAATTCCTCAAGACTTAGGATTTGTAGATAGAAGTAAAGATGAAAATAAATTTGATCTTGAAATAGATTTCTTAGTAACTAAGAAGACATTAGGAAATATAATAGATAAATGTTATACAAAACATGGTCCTATTAATACATCAATTATGCTTGATCATATTAAAGCTTTAGGATATCATTATTCAACTATAGGTGCGGTAACAGTATCTGCAGCTGATATGATAGTACCAAAAGAAAAGTATACTTTATTAAAACAAGCAGAAGACACTGTTGAAAAAATAGAAAAGATGTATAAAAGAGGATTCATATCAGACGATGAAAGATATGAAAGAGTAATTGAAAAATGGACCAAGACAACAGAAGATGTTGCGAATGCATTGATGGACAGTCTTGACAGATTCAACCCAATTTATATGATGGCAGATTCAGGAGCCAGAGGTTCTAAATCTCAGATTAAGCAGTTAGCAGGTATGAGAGGACTTATGGCCAGCCCATCAGGTAAGATAGTTGAGTTACCAATCAAGGCATCATTTAAAGAAGGATTATCAATGCTTGAATATTTCATATCAACTCATGGAGCTAGAAAAGGTAATGCCGATACAGCTTTAAAGACAGCCGATTCAGGATATCTTACAAGAAGACTTGTTGATGTATCTCAGGATGTTATCGTAAGAGAAGAAGACTGTGGTACTGATGAAGGAATGTATGTAAGTGAAATAAAAGAAGGTAATGAAGTAATTGAAAGCCTTAAAGAAAGACTTACAGGAAGATATTCAGCAGAAGATATAACTAATCCAGAAACTGGAGAAGTAGTTGTTAAAAAAGATGAGTATATGAATCCTGCATTAGCAGAAAAAGCAGTAGAAACAGGACGTAAAAAGATAAAGATAAGATCTGTATTTACATGTAAATGTAAAGTAGGGGTTTGTGCTAAATGTTACGGAATGAATATGGCTACTGCAAAGAAGATTGATATTGGAGAAGCAGTAGGAATTATTGCAGCTCAGTCAATCGGAGAACCAGGTACACAGCTTACAATGAGAACATTCCATACAGGAGGAGTTGCAGGTTCAGATATCACTCAAGGTCTTCCTAGAGTTGAAGAATTATTTGAAGCTAGAAAACCAAAAGGTCTTGCAATAGTAAGTGAAATAGCTGGAACAATTAGAATTGAAGAAACTAAAAAGAAGAGAACTGTTGTAGTTGTTGGAGCAGATGGAGAAGAATCATCATACGATATACCATTTGGATCAAGACTTAAGGTTTCAGATGGAGACAGTATTGAAGCTGGAGACGAAATTACTGAAGGATCAGTAAACCCACATGATATCATGGATATCAAGGGAATTGAAGGCGCTAGAAGATATCTTTTATCAGAAGTTCAGAAAGTTTATAGATTACAAGGTGTTGATATAAATGATAAGCATCTTGAAGTTGTAATAAGACAGATGACAAGAAAGATTAAAGTAATAGAAGCTGGAGACACAGATTTATTACCAGGAACAATGATTGATGTATTTGATTTTGAATCTGAAAACGAAAGAGTAAGAGGATTTGGAGGAGAAGAAGCTAAAGGAGAAAAGACACTTTTAGGAATTACAAAAGCGGCTCTTGCTACAGACAGCTTCCTATCAGCAGCATCATTCCAGGAAACTACAAGAGTATTAACTGAAGCAGCTATTAAAGGAAAGATTGATCCATTATTAGGATTAAAAGAAAATGTAATAATAGGTAAATTAATCCCAGCTGGAACAGGAATGATGAAATATAGAAACTTAAAAGTTTCTCCAAAAGAAGATGAAAATCAGTCTGAAGAGGAAATTGTTAAAGAAGAGGATAAATAGTCTTAATTAGTTGACAGTTCAATATTAAAATGATAAAATACAGTTTGTGTGATTATCTTTAGATAGTCATACAGACTGTTCTTAATGTTTAAGATACAGGATTTTCATTAACAATTGTATTATTAATGAAAAAATGTAAAGAATACTAATTATATAGATATTTAGTATTAAATTATTTAATTTCTATATGTTTATCTTAATAAATAGATAAATAAATTTTGGGAGGTGAAAAAATGCCAACTATAAGCCAATTAGTAAGAAAAGGCAGAAAAACAACAATGTATAAATCAACTGCACCAGCACTTAAAGAGTGTCCACAGAAAAGAGGAGTATGTACAGTAGTTAAAACAACAACTCCTAAAAAACCGAACTCAGCTTTAAGAAAAATTGCCAGAGTAAGATTAACTAACGGATATGAAGTTACTTCATATATCGGAGGGGTAGGACATAACTTACAGGAACATAGTGTTGTACTTATCAGAGGAGGAAGAGTTAAAGATCTTCCCGGTGTAAGATACCACATAGTAAGAGGTACATTAGACTGTGCTGGAGTTGCTGACAGAATGCAAGCAAGATCAAAGTACGGTGCTAAGAAACCAAAACAGAAATAGTTTTGATTAAATAGTGCTAGTCTTAACATAGATTGTAGATTATTTTAGTTTATTATAGATGTAGAAGATTCGCACTTTACGGTAGAAATACTACCGAGTACCAATGAACTTAAATTAAAATTGTTAAGGAGGGAAGAAAAGTGCCAAGAAAAGGACATATCGCAAAAAGAGACGTATTACCAGATCCAGTTTATAATTCAAAGGTTGTAACTAAGTTTATAAACGGAATAATGTTAGATGGGAAAAAAGGTGTAGCTCAAAAAATATGCTATGATGCATTTAGTGTTATAGCAGAGAAATCTGGAAAAGAAGCTTTAGAAGTATTTGAAGAAGCTATGAACAACGTAATGCCATTACTAGAAGTAAAAGCTAGAAGAATAGGTGGTGCTACTTACCAGGTTCCAATAGAAGTTAGACCTGAAAGAAGACAGACATTAGGTATCAGATGGATGCTTATGGCAGCTAGAAAAAGAGGAGAAAAGCTTATGAGTCAGAGAGTAGCTGGTGAATTACTAGATGCTTCTAACAACACAGGCGCAGCTGTTAAAAAGAGAGAAGATACTCATAAGATGGCAGAAGCTAATAAGGCATTTGCTCATTACAGATATTAATATTTACCAAAACTGTTTTGCATGATCAAAACAGTTTTGTCAAATTTTAAATGATTTAAAATAACCCGTTGAGAGGAGGAATAAAATTGGCAAAAAGACAATTCCCGTTAGAAAAGTTCCGTAATATAGGAATAATGGCGCATATAGATGCAGGAAAAACTACAACAACAGAACGTATTCTATTTTATACAGGAAGAACCCACAAAATAGGTGAAACACATGATGGTGAATCTCAAATGGACTGGATGGTTCAGGAACAAGAAAGAGGTATAACTATCACATCAGCAGCAACTTTCTGTAAGTGGAATGGATATGCTATTAATATAATAGACACACCAGGACACGTAGATTTTACAGTTGAAGTTGAAAGATCATTAAGATGTCTTGATGGTGCTGTTACTGTATTAGATGCAAAAAGTGGTGTTGAACCTCAGACTGAGACAGTATGGAGACAGGCAAATACCTATGGAGTACCAATAGTTGTTTATGTAAACAAAATGGATGCTACAGGTGCTGACTTCTTTAATTGTATTCAAACTGTACATGATAGATTAAAAGCAAATGCAGTAGCTATACAGATTCCAATAGGTAAAGAAGATGTATTCAAAGGAATGGTTGACTTAGTTACAATGCAAGCAATCATCCATAATAACGATTTAGGAACAGAAATAATTAAAGGCGAAATTCCAGCTGACTTAAAAGATAAGGCAGAAGAATATAGAGGAAAGATGCTTGAAGCTATTGCTGAAACTGATGAAGACTTCATGATGAAATATCTTGAAGGTGAAGAAATTTCAGTTGATGAAATAAAGAAATGCATAAGAAAAGCAACAATCGCTAATGAAATGGTTCCAGTAATATGCGGTTCATCATATAAAAACAAAGGTGTTCAGGAAATGATAGATGCAGTAGTCGATTATTTACCATCACCAGTTGATATTCCACCAGTAAAAGGAACAGACATTGACGATCCAGAAAAGACTCTTGAAAGACCAGCAGATGATGATGCACCAATGTCAGCATTAGCATTTAAGATCGCTACAGATCCATTTGTAGGTAGATTATCATTTACAAGAGTTTACTCAGGAGTTATGGAAAGCGGTACTTATGTACTTAATTCAACAAAGGGTAAAAAAGAAAGAGTCGGAAGACTTGTTAAGATGCATGCAAATCATAGAGAAGAAGTTACTGAATTAAGAGCTGGAGATTTAGGCGCAGTAGTTGGATTAAAGAATACAACAACTGGAGATACTTTATGTTGCGAAGATGAACCAATCATCTTAGAGAACATGGAATTCCCAGATCCAGTTATTAATGAAGCAATTGAACCAAACACAAAAGCTGACCAGGAAAAGATGGGCATAGCTTTATCTAAACTTGCAGAAGAAGATCCAACATTTAAGACTTGGACTGATGAAGAAACAGGTCAGACAATCATCGCAGGAATGGGAGAACTTCACTTAGACGTTCTTGTTGATAGATTAAAGAGAGAATTCAAGGTTGAATGTAACGTTGGAGCTCCACAAGTTGCTTATAAAGAAACAATTAAGAAGGAAGTTAACCACGTACAAGGTAAGTTTGTTAGACAGTCAGGTGGTAGAGGTCAATATGGAGACTGTGTTATCGACTTAATCCCATGCGAAGGTGAATATACATTCGAAAATGCTATCGTAGGAGGAGCTATTCCTAAGGAATATATCCCATCTGTTGACGCAGGTATTAAAGAAGCAGCACAGAATGGTATAATTGCAGGATATCCTACAATCAACTTCAAAGCTAAGTTAGTTGACGGTTCTTATCATGATGTCGATTCATCAGAAATGGCATTTAAGATTGCTGGATCAATGGCATTTAAGAATGCTATGGCAAAAGCACATCCAGTTATATTAGAACCAACAATGAAAGTTGAAGTAACAGTACCAGAAGAATATATGGGAGATGTTATTGGAGACCTTAACTCAAGAAGAGGAAGAATTGAAGGAATGGAATTAAGAAATGGTGCTGAAATAATCAGATCATTTGTTCCATTATCTGAAATGTTTGGATATGCAACAGCATTAAGATCTAGAACTCAAGGAAGAGGAAACCACATCATGACATTTGATCATTATGAAGAAGTACCAAAGAGTATTCAAGAAACTATTGCTGGTAAGAAAGAAAAATAATATAATTAAATAAATATCTTTTATTGAGGAGGAAATTTAAAATGGCAAAAGCAAAATATGAAAGAACAAAACCCCATGTTAACATTGGAACAATAGGACACGTAGATCACGGTAAGACAACATTAACAGCAGCTATTACAACAGTATTAGCAAATAAGGGATATGCAGAAGCATTTGATTATGCAGCAATCGATAAGGCACCAGAAGAAAAAGAAAGAGGAATCACAATCAATACAGCACACGTTGAGTATGAAACAGACAATAGACATTATGCTCACGTAGACTGCCCAGGACATGCTGATTATGTAAAGAACATGATTACAGGAGCAGCACAGATGGATGGAGCAATCTTAGTTGTATCAGCAGCAGACGGTCCAATGCCACAGACAAGAGAACATATCTTATTAGCATCAAGAGTTGGAGTTGACTATATCGTAGTATTCTTAAATAAGGCAGATATGGTAGATGATCCAGAATTAATCGAATTAGTTGAAATGGAAGTAAGAGAATTATTAAATGAATATAACTTCCCAGGAGACGACATTCCAATAATCGTAGGATCAGCATTAAAAGCATTAGAAAACCCAACAGATCCAGAAGCAACAAAATGCATAATGGAATTAATGGATGCAGTAGATAGCTATATTCCAACTCCACAGAGAGCAACAGATAAGCCATTCATCATGCCAGTAGAAGATGTAATGACAATCACAGGAAGAGGAACAGTAGCAACAGGAAGAGTTGAAGCTGGAGAAATCAAAGTAGGAAACGAAGTAGAAATCGTTGGATTAAGCCCAGATAAGAAGAAGACAGTAATTACAGGACTTGAAATGTTCAGAAAGACATTAGACGAAGCAGAAGCAGGAGATAATATCGGAGCATTATTAAGAGGAATCCAGAGAGACGAAATCGAAAGAGGTCAGGTATTAGCTGCACCAGGATCAGTACATCCACATACAAAATTTGTAGGTCAGGTATATGTACTTAAGAAAGAAGAAGGCGGAAGACATACACCATTCTTCGATGGATATAGACCACAGTTCTACTTCAGAACAACAGACGTTACAGGAACAATTAAATTACCAGACGGAATGGAAATGGTAATGCCAGGAGACCACATCGACATGAAGGTTGACTTAATCACACCAGTAGCAATGGATGAAGGATTAAGATTTGCCATCAGAGAAGGTGGAAGAACAGTAGGATCTGGAGTTGTTACTAAGATAGAAGAATAATTCTTAGATAATATACATGTAGGATGAATGTCAAATTCATCCTACTTTTTTTGTAAAACAAAAAAAGTGTAGAGAATAAAATAAAAATGAAAAAAAACTTGAAAATAATATAGGAACATAGTATAATAAAGAAGTTGCATAGCATACAGCGTTGAATCAAGAGGTTGCCGGGCTTCCGGGTAATTTTTGAGGAGTAAATAGAATCTAGAATTCTATGACAGGATTGTGTAGCTGAGAGTTTTTTTAAGAAACACCTGGAACAGTTTACAATAAGATCGCTGTTGTGCGTTAGAAGTAAAACGTACATGAAAAGGAGGGAAACTGAAATGTCAAAACAAAAAATAAGAATCAGATTAAAAGCATTTGATCATACAATATTAGATCAATCAGCTGAAAAGATTGTTGAAACTGCAAAAACTTCAGGAGCTAAGGTAGTAGGACCAGTTCCATTACCAACTGAAAAAGATGTAGTTACAATATTAAGAGCGGTACACAAGTACAAAGACTCTAGAGAACAATTTGAAATCAGAACTCACAAGAGATTAGTAGATATAGTTAATCCATCACCAAAGACTGTTGATGCATTAATGAGATTAAATCTACCAGCTGGAGTAGACATAGAAATCAAATTATAATTATTATAAAATAACGGCTATTTATGATTGCATTGCAGTCCGCTAAGTAGTTTGGAGGTGCAGAAAATGAAAAAAGCTATATTAGGAAAGAAAGTCGGAATGACTCAGATCTTTGACGAAAAAGGTAAAGTTGTTCCTGTAACAGTAGTAGAAGCAGGTCCATGTGTTGTTGTTCAGAAGAAAACAGTTGAAAAAGATGGATACAATGCTATTCAGGTTGGATTTGAAGAAATAAGAGAAAAATTAGTTAATAATCCTAAAAAAGGTCATTTTGCAAAAGCAAGAGCTTCTGTTAGAAGAACTTTAAAAGAATTAAGATTAGAAGACGTAAGTGCTTATAATTTAAATGATGAAATTAAAGCTGACGTATTTGAAGCTGGAGATAAGATTGATGTATCTGCAGTATCAAAAGGAAAGGGATTCCAAGGAGCTATTAAGAGATGGGGACACCAGAGAGGACCTATGACTCATGGTTCTAAGTTTAAGAGAGCACCAGGATCACAGGGTGCATGTTCTGATCCATCTAGAACATTCAAGAACATGAAGATGCCAGGACAAATGGGATCAAAGAACACAACTGTTCTTAACTTAGAAGTAGTTAAGGTAATAGCTGAAAAGAACTTAATTTTAATTAAAGGCGGTATTCCAGGAGCAAACAGAAGTACTGTAGTAATTAGAAATACAGTTAGAGCTTAAATTTATTTAGGAAGGAGGAAATGAAATGCCTAAAGTTGCAGTATATAACAAAGAAGGAAGCAAAGTTGCAGATATGGATTTAAACGAAAATGTATTTGCAGCAGAAATAAATGAATATGCATTACACCAAGTTGTAGTTGCATTATTAGCAAATAAGAGACAGGGAACTCAGTCAACTAAAACTAGAT
The DNA here is from genome assembly GCF_022869825.1 of Clostridium sp. BJN0001. Lineage (NCBI taxonomy): Bacteria > Bacillati > Bacillota > Clostridia > Eubacteriales > Clostridiaceae > Clostridium > Clostridium sp. BJN0001. The sequence continues at coordinate 231,489 of NZ_CP094971.1, forward strand.
CTGAAGTCAGAGGAGGCGGAATTAAGCCTTGGAGACAAAAGGGTACTGGTAGAGCAAGACAAGGATCTATAAGATCACCACAGTGGATCAAAGGAGGAATTGTTTTCGCACCAAAGCCTAGAGATTATAGAGTATCAGTTCCAAAGAGTATGAGAAAGGTTGCTATGAAATCAGCATTATCAAGCAAGGTTAATGACAATGATTTATTAGTACTTGAATCATTAGAATATGATGCACCAAAAACTAAAAGTATGGTAGCATTATTAAATGCTTTAGAAGCTAAGAAAGCATTAATTGTTACAGCAGAATCAAATGAAGCTGTTTACAAATCAGCAAGAAACATCGAAGGAGTTAATGTAATTCCTGCTAACAACATCAACGTATATGATATTTTAAAATATGAAAAATTAATCATTACTAAAGATGCTGTATCAAAAATTGAGGAGGTGTACGCATAATGAAGTTAACAAGCCATGATATTATAAGAAAGCCAGTTATCACAGAAAAGACTATGGCAACTATGGCAGACAAGAAGTACACTTTTACAGTTCATGTTGATGCAAACAAATCACAAATAAAGAAAGCTGTAGAAGAAGTTTTTGGTGTTAAGGTACAAGACGTTAAAACAATAAATTGTATCGGAAAAACAAAAAGAGTAGGCGTACATGTAGGAAAGAGAGCAGACTACAAGAAAGCTATAGTTAAACTTACTGAAGATAGTAAGACAATTGAATTCTTTGACGGAATGCAATAATTAATACAGCCATTATTGGTGATAAACACCAGAGAAGCTTAAAGAAGGAGGGAATTATAAATGGCAGTAAAAAAGTATAATCCTATTACACCATCAACAAGACATATGACTATGCCAACATTTGAAGAAATAACATCTTCAACACCTGAAAAGTCATTACTTGTTGCTTTAAAGAGTACTGCAGGAAGAAATTCACAAGGTAGAATTACTGTAAGACATCGTGGTGGTGTAGTAAAGAGAAAATATAGAATAATAGATTTTAAGAGAAATAAGGATGGTATCCCAGCAAAGGTTGTTTCAATTGAGTACGATCCAAACAGAACAGCTTACATAGCATTAGTTGTTTATGCTGATGGAGAAAAGAGATATATTCTTGCTCCAGTAGGATTAAATGTTGGAGACACAGTTGAATCAGGTGCAGAAGCTGATATCAAACCAGGTAATGCATTACAACTTAAGAACATCCCAGTAGGTACAATTGTTCATAATGTAGAATTACAGAGTGGAAAAGGCGGACAGTTAGTTAGATCAGCAGGAAGTGCAGCACAGTTAATGGCCAAAGAAGGAGAGTATGCAACTCTTAGATTACCTTCAGGCGAAATGAGATATGTTAGAATTGAATGCAGAGCAACAATTGGAACATTATCAAATACAACAAACGACATCGTTAACTTAGGAAAAGCTGGAAGAAAGAGACATATGGGATGGAGACCATCAGTAAGAGGATCTGTCATGAACCCTAACGATCACCCTCATGGTGGTGGAGAAGGTAAAGCTCCAGTCGGAAGACCAAGTCCAGTTACTCCTTGGGGTAAACCAACACTTGGATATAAGACTAGAAAAGCAAGAAAATATTCAGATAGATTTATCGTTAAAGATAGAAGAACTAAATAGAGTGAGGAGAATGGAAGATTCTCTTCACAATATACTTTTTCTAAATTATGAAGGGAGGCATATTAGTGAGTAGATCAACAAAGAAAGCGCCTTTTGTACATGAAGGACTTTTTAAGAAGATAGAAGAAATGAATGCCAATGGAGAAAAGAAAGTTGTAAAAACTTGGTCAAGAAGTTCAACAATTTTCCCACAGATGATTGGTCATACAATAGCTATTCATGATGGAAGAAAGCATGTTCCTGTATATATTTCAGAAGATATGGTAGGACATAAGCTTGGTGAGTTCGTTTTAACAAGAACTTATAGAGGTCATGATTCTAATAAAACAACAACAAGATAGCCTGGAAAGGAGGATCATAAATGGAAGCTAAAGCTGTAGCAAAATATATTAGAATGTCACCAATAAAAGTTGGTACTGTTCTTAATTTAATAAGAGGAAAGCAAGTTAAAGAAGCTTTCGCAATACTACAATTTACACCAAGAGAAGCAGCAGTAGTAATTAATAAAGCATTAAAATCAGCTGTTGCAAACGCAGAAAATAACTTAGAATTAAATGCAGATAATTTATATGTATCTGAAGCATTTGTAGGTCAGGGATCAACATTAAAGAGATTTCAACCTCATGCACAAGGAAGAGCATTTAAAATATTAAAGAAAACAAGCAACATAACAATAGTTGTTAAAGAAAGAGCTTAATTTATTATAAGGAGGGAAACGCAAGTGGGTCAAAAAGTAAATCCTCATGGCATAAGAGTCGGAGTTATCAAAGACTGGAATGCAAAATGGTACGCTAATAAGAAAGATTTTGCAGATAACTTAGTTGAAGATAATTTAATAAGAAAATTTGTTAAAAAAGAACTTTTCTCAGCAGGTGTTTCAAAGATCGAAATCGAAAGAGCAGCAAAGAGAGTTAAGTTAAACATATATACTGCAAAGCCTGGAGTTGTAATAGGAAAAGGCGGTTCAGGAATTACAGCATTAAAATCTAAATTATCAGGATTCGTTAAAAACAGAAACATATTAATTAATATTGTTGAAGTTAAGAATTCTGAAACAAATTCTCAGTTAATGGCAGAAAATATTGCTGCACAACTTGAGAAAAGAATTTCGTTCAGAAGAGCTATGAAACAGACAATGCAAAGAGCTATGAGACATGGAATTAAAGGAGTTAAAACTTCTTGTTCTGGTAGATTAGGCGGAGCTGAAATAGCAAGAACTGAACAGTATCATGATGGAACAATACCTTTACAGACTTTAAGAGCTGATATTGATTATGGATTTGCAGAAGCAAATACAACATATGGAAAAATTGGAGTTAAAGTATGGATATATAATGGGGAAGTTCTTCCTACAAAGAAAGTAGAAGAAAAGGAAGAGGCTAACGCATAAGAAAGGAGGAATTAATTATGTTAATGCCTAAAAGAGTTAAACATCGTAAGACTCAACGTGGTAGAATGAAAGGTAAAGCAACAAGAGGAAACTTCTTAGCTTATGGAGACTATGGTATTCAAGCATTAGAATGTGGTTGGATTACTAGTAACCAGATAGAAGCAGCCAGAGTTGCTATTAATAGATATATAAAAAGAGGAGGAAAACTTTGGATAAAGATTTTCCCAGATAAGCCAGTTACACAAAAACCAGCTGAAACAAGAATGGGTTCTGGAAAAGGAGCTCCAGAGTATTGGGTGGCTGTAGTTAAGCCTGGTAGAGTATTATTTGAATTATCAGGAGTAACAGAAGATATTGCAAGAGAAGCAATGAGACTTGCAAAACATAAGCTTCCTATAAAGACTAAATTTGTTTCAAAGAGTGATTTTGAGGAAATGGGTGGTGAACAATAATGAAGGCTAGAGAATTAAAAGAGTTAAGAGCAGGAAACCCACAAGATTTAGAAGCAAAATTAGGAGATCTTAAAGCTGAATTATTCAACTTAAGATTCCAGTTAGCTACAGGTCAATTAGAAAATCCAATGAGAATTAGAGAAGTAAAGAAATCTATAGCCCAAATAAAAACCATCTTAAGATTAGAGGAAATTAGTGCATTGGAACAATAATAGTTGGAAGGAGGTAAGCCCTGATGGAAAGAGGATTAAGAAAGAAGAGAATAGGCAAGGTTGTTTCTGATAAAATGGATAAGACAATCGTAGTCGCTGTTGAAACTAAGGTTAAACATCCACTATACGGAAAAATTATTAATAGAACTACTAAGTTCAAAGCTCATGATGAAAATAATGAAGCAAAAATTAATGATAAAGTATCAATTATGGAAACTAGACCATTATCTAAAGATAAGAGATGGAGACTTGTTGAGATAGTAGAAAAGGCTAAATAGGCTTTAATACTGAAAGGAGGTAAATTCAATGATACAACAACAAACCTTATTAAAGGTTGCTGACAATTCCGGTGCAAAAGAAATAATGTGCATCAGAGTATTAGGCGGATCAAAAAGAAAGTTTGGTAATATTGGTGATGTAATAGTAGCCAGCGTAAAAAGTGCAACACCAGGTGGAGTTGTTAAAAAGGGAGAAGTTGTAAAAGCAGTTATAGTAAGATCAGCTAAAGGCGTAAGAAGAGATGATGGATCTTACATTAAATTTGACGAAAATGCAGCGGTTTTAATAAAAGATGACAAACAACCAAGAGGAACACGTGTATTTGGACCTGTTGCAAGGGAGCTAAGAGATAAGGAATTCAATAAAATATTATCATTAGCACCAGAAGTTCTATAAGAGGAGGTGGCTAATTTGAAGATACATGTAAGAAAGAATGACACAGTTATCGTTATATCTGGAAAAGATAAAGGAAAGACTGGAGAAGTTTTAAAAACATATCCTAAAGCAGGAAGAGTTCTTGTTCAAGGAGTTAATATAGTAAAGAAACATCAAAAAGCTAACAGAGCTAATGTTGAGAGTGCAATCGTAGAAAAAGAAGCTCCAATAAATAGTTCAAAAGTTATGTTATATTGTACTAAATGTAAATCAGCTACTAGAATTAGCAATAAGATTTTAAATGACGGTGCTAAGGTAAGAGTATGCAAAAAATGTGGAGAACAATTCTAAGATCTGAAAGGAGGTAACCAGTATGACAAGACTTCAGGAGAAATATGAAAAAGAAGTAGTACCAGCTTTAGTTGAAAAGTTTGGTTATAAAAATATGATGGAAGTTCCAAAGCTTGAAAAGATAGTAATTAATATGGGTGTTGGAGAAGCAAAAGAAAATCATAAGGTACTAGAAAGTGCTGTTAGCGATTTAACTTTAATTTCAGGACAGAAGCCTGTATTAACTAGAGCAAGAAAATCAGTTGCGAACTTCAAAATAAGAGAAAACATGCCAATAGGCTGTAAAGTAACATTAAGAAGAGCTAAAATGTTTGAATTTGCTGACAAATTAATGAGTATCGCATTACCAAGAGTAAGAGATTTCAGAGGTGTTTCAAGCAAAGCATTTGATGGAAGAGGAAACTATTCATTAGGAATTAAAGAACAATTAATATTCCCAGAAATTGAATATGACAAGATTGATAAAGTAAGAGGAATGGATATTATCTTTGTTACATCAGCTAACACAGATGAAGAAGCTAGAGAACTTCTTAGATTCTTAGGTATGCCATTCTCTCAAAAATAAGGAGGAAATCATATGGCACGTAAAGCTATAATTGAAAAATGGAGCAAAACTCCTAAATATAAAACTAGAGCTTATTCAAGATGTAGAATATGTGGAAGACCACATGCTGTACTTAAAAAATATGGAATTTGCCGTATTTGTTTTAGAGAACTTGCATATAAGGGTGAAATTCCAGGATGCAAGAAAGCAAGTTGGTAAACTTATAAAGTAACGAAAGGAGGCACATTAAATGGTTATGACAGATCCTATAGCAGATTTACTAACTCGTGTAAGAAATGCTAATGCTGTAAAACATGAAGTGGTAGAAATCCCTTCTTCTAACGTAAAGAAGGAAATTGCTAATATATTATTACAAGAGGGATATATTAAGGAAATTAATGAATATAACGACGGAGTTGTACCAATGTTAAGAGTATCTCTTAAATATGGTGCTAACAAAGAAAGAGTTATAACAGGAATAAAGAGAATATCTAAACCAGGTTTAAGAGTTTATTGTAAAAAAGATGAGGTACCAAAGGTACTTAATGGTTTAGGAATTGCTGTTGTTTCTACTTCTAAAGGAATCATGGTAGATAGAGAAGCTAGAAAGAACGGTTTAGGCGGAGAAGTTCTTTGCTACGTTTGGTAGTTTTAAATAAAGTTAATATACAAAAATAAATACAGGAGGTGCAGTTATGTCAAGAATAGGTAAATTACCAGTTGCTATCCCAAATGGAGTAACTGTTGCAGTAACACCAGACAATGTTGTTACTGTAAAAGGACCTAAGGGTGAATTAGTAAAAGCTATGCATAAAGACATGAGCATAGCAGTTGAAAACAACGAAGTAATTGTTACTAGACATAGTGAACAAAAAGACCACAGAGCTCTTCACGGATTAACAAGAGCATTAATTAACAATATGGTAATCGGAGTTACAGAAGGCTATCAGAAGACTTTAGAATTAGTTGGTGTTGGTTATAGAGCTCAGCTAAAAGGTAAGAAACTCGTAATGAACCTTGGATATTCACATCCAGTTGAAGTTGAACCTATAGACGGAATCACATTTGAAACTCCAAATCAGATAACAGTTGTTGTAAAAGGAATCGATAAAGAAAAAGTTGGATTTGCAGCTGCTGATATAAGAAAGTGGAGAGTACCAGAACCATATAAGGGTAAAGGTATTAAGTATCAAGATGAGGTTATAAGACGTAAAGAAGGTAAAACTGGTAAGAAGTAATAGAAAGGAGTGAATTTTATGTTCAAGAAGGTAGACAAAAAAGCTAATAGAGAAAAGCGTCACCTAAGAGTTCGTAAAAAAGTTTTTGGAACTACTGAAAGACCAAGACTTTCAGTTTATAAAAGTGAAAAAAATATATATGCACAAGTAATTGATGATATAAATGGAAAAACTTTAGTTGCTGCTTCAACTTTAGACAAAGATGCTTCTGTAAAAGGTGGAAACAAAGAAGGAGCTAAATTTGTTGGAGAAACTGTAGCAAAGAAAGCATTAGAAAATGGAATTAAAGAAGTGGTATTCGACAGAGGCGGATATGTATATCACGGAAGAATTCAAGAATTAGCAGAAGCTGCAAGAGAAGCAGGGTTAAAATTCTAATAGAGGAGGGAAATAAATGAGAATCGATCCTAGTACACTAGACCTTAAAGAAAAAGTTGTATTCATAAACAGAGTAACTAAGGTTGTTAAAGGTGGTAGAAACTTCAGATTCAGCGCTTTAGTAGTTGTTGGAGACGAAAACGGACACGTAGGCGTAGGAATGGGCAAGTCAATCGAAATCCCAGAAGCAATTAAAAAAGGAATAGAAGACGCTAAGAAAAATTTAGTATGTGTTTCTATGGTAGGAACTACAGTTCCTCATGAAATCCATGGAAGATTTGGAACAGCTGACGTATTAATTAAGCCAGCTAAAGAAGGTACAGGAATTATAGCTGGAGGTCCAGCAAGATCAGTACTTGAATTAGCAGGATTAAAGGACGTAAGAGCAAAATCTTTAGGATCAAACAATCCTAACAACATGGTCAATGCAACAATTAATGGATTAGCAAGCTTAAGAACAGCTGAAGATATAGCTAAATTAAGAGGCAAATCTGTAGAAGAAATATTAGGTTAGGAGGCAGAGCAATGGCAAAAGTAAAGATTACATTAGTAAAAAGCTTAATTGGTAGAAAAAAGGACCATATCGCTACTGCAAATGCCCTTGGACTTAGAAAAATTGGTGTTACAGTAGAACCTGAGATGACTCCTCAAGTTAAGGGTATGATCAATAAAATAGATTATTTATTAAAGGTTGAAGAATTATAGAATAAGGAGGTGCAAAAACATGAAACTTCATGAATTAAAGCCAGCAGAAGGAAGTAAACACTCTCCTAAAAGAGTAGGAAGAGGAACTGGTTCTGGATTAGGAAGAAATGCAGGAAAAGGTGAAAAAGGCCAAAATGCAAGATCAGGTGGAGGAGTAAGACCTGGATTTGAAGGAGGTCAGATGCCATTATTCAGAAGACTTCCTAAGAGAGGATTTACTAATATTTTTGCTAAGAAGATCGTAAGCATTAATGTTGACAGATTAAACATTTTTGATAATGGAACAGAAGTTACACCAGAGTTATTACTTGAAAAGAAAGTTGTAAGCAAAGTTCTTGATGGAATAAAAATACTTGGTAATGGAAGTTTAGAAAAGAGCTTAACTGTAAAAGGATGTAAATTCTCTAAGTCTGCAATTGAAAAGATAGAAGCAGCTGGGGGAAAAGTTGAGGTGATGTAAAATGCTTCAGACTTTACGTAATGCATTTAAGATACCCGAACTAAGGAAAAAATTCTTATGGATGATATTTTTAGTAGCTGTTTTCAGGTTGGGAAGTCATATTCCCCTTCCTGGAATAAATTCAAACTATTTACAAGAAATATCGCAATCTGGATTATTAGGGATGTATGACTTATTTTCTGGTGGTGCATTTAGTAGATCAAGTATTTTAGCACTAGGCGTTATGCCATATATTAATGCTTCAATTATAATTCAGTTGTTAACTGTAGCAATACCTCAATTAGAGCAGCTATCTAAAGAAGGAGATTCTGGAAGAAAGAAAATACAAGAGATAACAAGATATGTTTCTTTAGTATTATCATTTATTTTAGCATTCGGAACATATTCAATGATAGCAAGCAGTGGTGCAGTATCTGGATTAAGTTTAGTTCAAAGACTTACTATTATATTTGCACTTGTCGTTGGTGCAACATTTTGCATGTGGCTTGGAGATCAGCTTACAGTAAAAGGTATAGGAAATGGTACATCAATTTTAATATTTATAAATATTATTTCTAGAATACCTACAATTGGAGCTTCAATCGCGTCATTACAACAGGCAGGAACAGTAAATATAGTAGAAGTAGTATTATTTGTCGTATTTTTTGTATTCTTACTTGGAGCAACTTTGTTCTTCTCATTATCAGAGAGAAGAATTCCAGTACAATATGCAGGAAAATTTATTGCAGGAACAAATAAGATGATGAAGTCTCAAGCTTCACATATACCATTAAACATTATTGGTTCGGCAGTACTTGCAATAATATTCTCAATGTCAGTAATGGAATTTCCAAGAACAATAGCAAACTTTGTACCTACAAAAGAATGGGCAAAATGGATTTTAACAAATACAAACTGCATATTCAACGAAAAGAGTTGGATGTACGCTGTACTTTATGCAGTTTTAACAATATTCTTTAATTGGTTCTATACACAGATAACATTTAAACCTGATGAGATGGCAGAAAACTTAAACAAATCAGCAGGAATTGTACCAGGTGTAAGACCAGGAACAGAAACAGAAGCATTTTTTGAAAGAGTTCTTAACAGATTATCATTTGTTGGAGGTATATTAGCAGCAATACTTGCTATTACACCATTGTTAATTCAAAATCTAACAGATTTTAAACAAGTATCTTTTACAGGAACAGGAATATTAATAATAATAAGCGTTGCCTTAGATTTTACAAGAAAAGTTGAATCTCAAATGGTAGTTCGTCATTATAAAGGATTCCTTAAGTAATTAAATTATGTATGGAGATGAAGCTAGTGAAAATTGTATTACTAGGACCTCCAGGAGCTGGAAAGGGAACACAGGCAAAATCAATTAGCAGTAAATACTCCATTCCACATATTTCTACAGGCGATATTTTTAGAAAAAATATTTCAGAAAATACGCCTTTAGGAATACAAGCAAAAGGATATATGGATAAAGGACAGCTAGTTCCCGATGAAGTTACAATTAATATGGTAAAAGACAGATTAGTTCAGGATGATTGTAAGAATGGATATTTATTAGACGGTTTTCCAAGAACAGTAAAGCAGGCAGAAGCATTTGAAGCTTTCTTAAAAGATAAAAATGAAGCGCTTGATGTTGCACTATTAATCGATGTACCAAGTGAATACATACTTGATAGAATGACAGGAAGAAGAGTTTGCGAATCATGCGGTGCTAGTTATCATGTTAAGTTTAATCCTCCAGCAACTGAAGGAAAATGTGATTTATGTGGAAGTAAGATCGTTCAGAGAAAAGACGATACTGAAGAGACAGTTAAAGAGAGACTTGAAGTGTATGCAAATGAAACACAACCATTAATAGATTTTTATGAAAAGTTAAATTTATTACAAAAAGTAAATGGTGCAAAACCTATTAATGACGTATTTAAAGCAATATGCGAAGTATTAGGTGAAAATAAGTAGAAATATTTATTGTGATGCTGTTGCTCGAGATATGAACCCGGTGTATTTAGTGAATGTGAAATAAGAATTTATAACTAAGCATGAAGTAACAAAAGTTGCTTCTTCACTATAAATTGGAATAGATATATTTCTATTTTAGTTAAAAGCTACGTAGATCGTTTATTATAATAGAGCGGTCAATATTGTAGGTTGGGGATTAGAGCAAAGTTTAATGATCCTAATACACCTTATGTAAGATGTTTGATAAAATTATCAGATGGCTTTAAATTAAATACTGAGATAGTAGAATGATAGAGTGTTGCTTAGTTATAAATTTGCACAAAGATTAGTGTTAATTTATACTAAGGTAATCATAGAGGTGAAAAATTTGCAAAACAATGACTTGATTGGAAAAGTAGTACTTTCAAGAGCAGGAAGAGATGAAAATCATTTATATGTTGTTATTAGGCAGATTGATAAGGATTATGTTTTAATTGCAAATGGAGATAATAAAACAGTAGGTATGCCTAAAAAGAAGAAAATTAAACATTTAATTTTTTTAGAAAATACAGATAATGAAGTAAAGTCATCAATAGTAAGATGCGATAATAGTACTGATTTAAAAATAAAAAGATTTCTAAAAATTAGAGGCATTGTTAAGGAGGGTTGATTACCTTATGTCAAAAGATGATGTAATAGAAATGCAGGGTACTGTGTTAGAATCATTGCCAAATGCTATGTTTCAGGTTCAGCTTGAAAGTGGGCATACAATTTTAGCACATATATCAGGAAAATTAAGAATGAACTTCATAAGAATTCTACCGGGGGATAAAGTAACAGTAGAGCTTTCGCCTTACGATTTAACCAGAGGAAGAATCACATGGAGAGCAAAATAAATTTTGTAATAGAAATAAGGAGGGTTAGCTATGAAAGTAAGACCATCAGTTAAGCCTATGTGTGAAAAGTGCAAAGTAATAAAAAGAAAAGGAAGAGTAATGGTAATCTGTGAAAATCCTAAGCACAAACAAAGACAGGGCTAATAAAAAAACAATATTATTTACATGAAAATTGTAAATAATATTGACATTTAATCAAAAGTCAAATATGATTATATAGTCGTTAATTAATAGATATGAATTTTTAGGGCGGCTGTCAATAGAAAACTATTGAACCTAAAATTTATTTATATATAATATATATATAATACATTTAGTATTAGGAGGTGTAAACTTTAATGGCAAGAATAGCAGGTATTGACTTACCAAGAGAAAAAAGAGTTGAAATAGGTTTAACTTATATATATGGAATAGGTTTATCTACTTCACAGAAAATTCTAAAAGTTACTGGAATTAATCCAGATACTAGAATTAAAGACTTGACTGAAGAAGAAGTTAATGAAATCAGAACTTACGTCAACAAAAACCTAATGGTTGAAGGAGACTTAAGAAGAGATGTTGCTTTAAATATTAAGAGATTAGTTGAAATAGGATCATATAGAGGAATTAGACATAGAAGAGGTCTTCCAGTAAGAGGACAGAAAACTAAAACTAATGCTAGAACAAGAAAAGGTCCTAAAAAGACTATAGCAAACAGAAAGAAATAAGTAAGGAGGTAAGATAATGGCAGCTCAAAAAGCAAAAAAGACTAGAAGAAGAAAAGAAAGAAAAAATATTGAGCATGGTGCTGCACACATTAAATCAACTTTTAATAACTCAATAGTTACTTTAACAGATGTAGCTGGAAATGCTTTATCATGGTCTAGTGCAGGAGCATTAGGTTTTAAAGGATCTAAGAAGAGTACTCCATTTGCAGCTCAGATGGCAGCAGAAAATGCAGCAAAGTCAGCAATGGAACACGGTTTAAAAAGTATAGAGGTTTATGTAAAAGGACCTGGTTCAGGAAGAGAAGCAGCTATCAGATCCTTACAAGCAGCAGGACTTGAAGTAACTTTAATTAAAGATGTTACTCCAATACCACACAATGGTTGTAGACCACCAAAGAGAAGAAGAGTTTAATTTATTGAAATAGGAGGTGTAATTTAATGGCAAGATATACTGGAGCTACATGCAGATTATGTAGAAGAGAAGGCATGAAACTATTTCTTAAGGGAGATAGATGTTTTACAGATAAATGTGCTTTTGATAGAAGAAGCTATGCACCAGGACAACATGGAGCAGATAGAAAGAAAGTATCAAACTACGGTGTACAGTTAAGAGAAAAGCAGAAAGCTAAGAGAATATACGGCGTATTAGAAAAGCAGTTTAGAGCTTATTATAAGAAAGCTGAAAAGATTAAAGGTATTACAGGTGAAAACTTACTAAAATTATTAGAAATGAGATTAGATAACGTAATATATAAATTAGGTTATGGTGCATCTAGAAGTGAAGCTAGACAGTTAGTTACTCACGGACATTTCTTAGTAAATGGTAAGAAAGTTGACATCTGTTCTTATAAAGTATCAGTTAATGATGTAATCACAGTTTGTGAAAAGAGCAGAGGAACTGAAAGATTTAAGACTTTCATGGAAAATCCAAAGACTTTACCAAAATGGTTAGAAGCTAATGCTGATAATTATGAAGGAAAGGTAATAGCAGAGCCATCAAGAGAGGATATCGATGTGCCTGTTAACGAAACACTTATTGTTGAGTTATACAGTAAATAATATATTTATGTTTGTATTTTTTATTTTTGATAGAGTATACAGATATAGAATCAGTTGCCCTCAAAATAAGGTTGCCATTTATAATATAGGGAGGGTTTGTCAATGTTAGAAATCGAAAAACCAAAAATTGAATGTGTTGAAGCTAATGAAGACGGAACTTATGGAAAGTATGCTGTAGAACCACTTGAAAGAGGATATGGTATCACTCTTGGAAACGCATTAAGAAGAATTTTATTATCTTCTCTTCCAGGAGTTGCACCAACTTCTGTTAAGATTGATGGTGTACTTCATGAGTTCTCAACTGTTCAAGGAGTTAAGGAAGATGTTACTGAGTTAATTCTTAACATTAAATCTTTAGCTTTAAAAATGAATGGTGAAGGTCCACAGATTATTTATATAGATGCTAAAGGACCTGGTGAAGTAACTGGAGCTGATATAAAAACTGATGGTGATGTTGAAGTTGTAAATAAGGATTTACATATTGCAACTTTAGACGACAATGGAAAATTATATATGGAATTAACAGTTAATAAGGGAAGAGGTTATGTAACTCAGAACAAGAATAAGAGTGATGAATTACCTTTATCTTCAATTGCAGTTGATTCTATTTATACACCAGTAAAAAGAGTTAATTTTACTGTAGACAATACAAGAGTTGGCCAAATAACTGATTATGATAGATTAACATTAGAAATTTGGACTAATGGTACTATCAAAATTGACGAAGCTATTAGTTTGTCAGCCAAGATATTAATTGAACATTTCAAATTATTCATGTCATTGACAGATAACACTAATGACGTGGAAATTATGATAGAAAAAGAAGAAGATAAAAAAGAGAAAGTACTAGAGATGACTGTAGAAGAACTTGATCTTTCAGTTAGATCATATAACTGTTTAAAGAGAGCAGGAATCAATACAGTTCAAGAACTTGCATCTAAGTCAATGGACGATATGATGAAAGTAAGAAATCTAGGAAAGAAATCTTTAGAAGAAGTTGAAAGAAAACTTAAGGAATTAGGCTTATGCTTAAAACTTAGTGAGGAGTAAGGAGGTAAATCCATGGCAGGTTATCGTAAATTAGGTCTTCCAACAGATCAGAGAAAAGCGATGCTAAGAAATCTTGTTACTAGCCTTTTAAAACATGGTAGAATAGAAACTACTGATACTAGAGCAAAAGAAACAAGATCTTTAGCAGAAAAAATGATTACTCTTGCAAAAAGAGGAGATCTTCATGCTAGAAGACAGGTTTTAGCTTATGTTCAAGAAGAGTTAGTTGTTAAAAATTTATTTGAGAATGTAGCTCCTAAGTATGCTGACAAGAATGGCGGATATACTAGAATGATTAAAAAAGGTCCTAGAAGAGGGGACGGAGCTGAAACTGTAATACTTGAATTAGTATAAAATGGAAGCAACGGGGATTAAGTTATTCTTAATCCCCATTTTAATATATTATAGAAAAGTTCGTAAAGACAGGACTTTTGTATTATGTATTAAAATAAAATTAGGAGGGCTATTATAATGGACAGTAATACAATGATAGAATGCAATGATGTTGTATTTAAATACGTAAGAGTTGAAGAAGACAGAAAAGAAGAAACATATGCTGTAAATCATGTTGATTTGAAAGTTAAAAAAGGCGAATTTTTAGCTATTCTTGGTCATAATGGTTCTGGGAAATCAACTATTGCTAAACATATGAATGCACTTTTAATACCAACAGAAGGAAATGTAGTAGTTGATGGATTAAATACGAAGGATTCGGAAAATCTATGGAAGATAAGAGAAAAAGCAGGAATGGTATTTCAAAATCCTGATAATCAAATGGTTGCAACTATAGTTGAAGAAGATGTAGCATTTGGTCCTGAAAATTTAGGTGTTGAATCTAAAGAGATAAGAAAAAGAGTAGATGAAAGCCTTGAAAGAGTTGGAATGCTAAAGTTTAAAAAACATGCACCACATCTATTATCTGGTGGTCAGAAGCAGAGAGTTGCAATTGCTGGGGTACTTGCAATTAAACCAGAATGTATTATTTTTGATGAGCCAACAGCAATGCTTGATCCATCAGGAAGAAAGGATGTACTTAATACAATAAAAGAAATAAATGAGAAGTATGGTATGTCTATAGTATTAATTACACATTACATGGATGAAGCTGCACAGGCAGATAGAATAGTTGTAATGGATGATGGAGTTATAAAGATGGAGGGTAAGCCTAAGGATATATTTTGTCAGGTTGAAAAGATGAAACAGCTTGGACTTGATGTACCACAGGTTACTGAACTAGCTTATGAACTTGAAAAAGATGGAATTAATATAAGTACCAAAATATTAAATGTAGATGAGATGGTGAATGAGATATGTCAATTAATATAAAGAATTTAACACATATTTATAGTCCAGGAACACCTTTTGAGAGAAAAGCTTTAGATAATGTTTCTGTAGATATAGAAGATGGTGAGTTTGTAGCACTTATTGGTCATACTGGTTCTGGAAAATCAACACTTATTCAGCATATGAACGGACTTTTAAAACCTACAAGTGGAAGCATAATAGTTGATGGAACTGACATAACAAGTAAAAATACAAAGCTTTCAGATATAAGAAAAAAGGTAGGTCTTGTATTCCAGTATCCTGAATATCAGCTTTTTGAAGAGACAATAGCAAAAGATATAGCTTTTGGACCTTCAAATTTAGGACTTTCTGAAGAGGAAATAAATAAACGAGTAATTAAGGCTATGGAAATGGTAGGTCTTGATTATGAAACTTATAAGGATAATTCTCCATTTGAGCTTAGTGGTGGTCAAAAGAGAAGAGTTGCAATTGCAGGTGTAGTTGCCATGAATCCTAAAACTCTTATCTTAGATGAGCCTACAGCAGGTCTTGATCCTAAGGGAAGAGACGACATATTAAGTCAGATAGACGAGCTTCATAAGAAATATAATATGACAATAATAATAGTAAGTCATAGTATGGAAGATGTTGCCAATATAGCAGAACATATTATAGTTATGAATGATGGAAGAGTTGAACTTGAAGGATCACCTTCTAAAGTTTTCAAAGAGGTAGATAAGCTTGAAAGCATAGGTCTTGCAGTACCTCAAGTTACATATCTTGTCAAGAAACTTAAAGAAAAAGGTTTTGATATATCAGATGAGGTGTATACAATAGAGGATGCAAAAAAAGAGCTTTTAAAACTTTTTAAAAATAATAAAGTAAGGGGGCAGTAAGATGCTTAAGGATATTACAATTGGGCAGTATATACCTGGGGATTCTTTTGTTCATAAACTTGATCCAAGAACAAAGATTATCATATCTCTTTTATTTATAGCATGTTTATTTATTATAAATAAATTTATAGGATATCCTGTAGTAATTTTATTTTTGCTTGCAGTAATAATTAATGCAAAAATACCTTTTAAGATAATATTTAATGGGATGAAACCTATTTTCCTTTTAGTTGTACTTACAGCGGTACTTAATATATTTATGATAAAAGGAGTTAATGAAGTTCCTTTATGGAAATGGGGTTTTTTATCAATTTATCCTGAAGGCTTAAGAGTAGCTGCATTCATGGCAATAAGATTAGTGCTTCTTATCGTAGGAACATCTATTTTAACGCTTACAACATCTCCTATACAGCTTACAGATGGTATTGAGATACTCTTAAGGCCTATAGGAAAAGAAATGGCACATGAGCTTGCTATGATGATGACAATAGCTCTTAGATTTATTCCTACACTTATGGATGAAACTGATAAAATAATGAAAGCACAAAAAGCTAGAGGTGCAGATTTTGAAACAGGCGGCCTTATAAAGAAAGCGAAGAGCTTAGTACCACTTTTAGTACCTTTATTTATAAATTCGTTTAGAAGAGCTGATGAGCTTGCTATAGCGATGGAAGCAAGGGGATATAAAGGTGGAGAAGGCAGAACTAGAATGAATGTTTTAAAATTCTCTGTAAGAGACGTTATAGCATCTATAATATTTGCTTTATTATGCGCATTTTCATTTGTAGTGAGATTTGTTTTATAAGGATGAACATTAATGAATAAATTAAAAGAAGAAGAGAAAATAAAACGCCAAAGTGATGAATATAAAAATATAAAGCTTATTTTGGAGTTTGATGGAACAGATTTTTGTGGATGGCAGAGCCAGCCTGTTGGGAGAACAATACAGCAGACTGTAGAAAAAGCCATATTTAAAGCAACTGGTGAAGAGGTACTTTTAAATGGAAGCTCAAGAACAGATGCGGGAGTACATGCAAAAGGACTTGTTGCAAATTTTTATACAAAGAGTACCATTCCTGGAGAAAAATTTAGGGAAGCCGTTAATGTAAGGCTTCCAAGTGACGTATCAATAGTTAAATCTGAAAATGTTAATAAAGATTTTCATGCGAGGTATTCTTCTCTTGGAAAGACATATTCATATACTATTATAAATAGATATGAGAGACTTTCATTTGGAAGCAGATATAAGTATCATGTTAGAAATAAGCTTGATTTTAATAAAATGCAGGTAAGCTGTGGATATTTTCTAGGCAGACATGATTTTAAAGGCTTTATGTCTCCAGGAAGTTCTATAAAAACAACAGTTAGAACTATTAAGGATCTTCATATGACAAAGTATAAAGACGAAATAAAAATATATATTACAGCTGATGGCTTTTTGTATAACATGGTAAGAATAATAGTTGGAACGCTTATAAAAGTGGGCAGCGGAAGACTTCAGCCTCAGGATATAAAAAAGATAATAGAAACAGGAAATAGAAAGATGGCAGGGATGGTAGTTCCTCCAAATGGTCTTGTTTTAGAAAAAGTGTATTATTAAGCAAAAAAATCATTGACACGCCCGTAAGCGTGTATTATAATAAGTTTGTTTGTTAAAACATTTATGTATATAAGATCCAAGAGCCCAGGATCTTGACATAACATCATATTACAATAAGTAAATATGAGAAGTATTAAGTTAGGGAGGGAAACAGATGAAATCATACATTGCGAAAGCACAAGAAATTGAAAGAAAATGGTATGTTGTTGACGCTGCTGGAAAGCCTTTAGGAAGAGTTGCTAGTCAGGTTGCTTCAATATTAAGAGGTAAGAATAAACCAATATTCACACCAAACGTTGATTGCGGAGATTTTGTTATAGTAATCAATGCTGAAAAGGTAGTTTTAACAGGAAAGAAATTAGATCAGAAGCTATATAGAAAGCATAGTCTTTATGCAGGTGGATTAAAGGAAACTCCATATAGAGAATTCTTAGCTAAGAAACCTGAATTTGCATTCCAGGAAGCAGTAAGAAGAATGCTTCCAAATGGTGTATTAGGAAGACAGATGTTAAAGAAATTAAGAGTATACAAAGGCGAAGATCATACACATGATGCTCAGAAGCCAGAAGTACTTGAATTAAGATACTAATACATTTTGGGAGGAGGAATAAAAATGGCAAAAGTTCAATATTTAGGAACTGGAAGAAGAAAGAAATCAATAGCAAGAGTAATACTTGTACCTGGAAATGGTAAAGTAGTTGTAAATAAGAGAGACATAGAAACTTATTTTGGATTAGAAACTTTAAGAGTAATAGTTAATCAACCATTAGTATTAACTGCAACAAAGGATAAGTTTGATGTTTTAGTAAATGTTCACGGTGGTGGATTTACAGGTCAGGCAGGAGCAATCAGACACGGTATTGCAAGAGCATTAGTTAAATCTGATGAAGCTTTAAAATCTGATATAAAGAAAGCTGGTTTCTTAACAAGAGATCCAAGAATGAAGGAAAGAAAGAAGTACGGCTTAAAGAAAGCAAGAAAGGCTCCACAGTTCTCAAAGAGATAGTATTTGGAGTATGCGAAATCCTACAAACATTATGTTTGTGGGATTTTTTTTATTATATTATTATGTGTTACTTAAATGTTTATATAAATTTTGATTTGTGTTTAAAATAGTAAAAACTTGGATAAATAGATGTTGGCTTAAGTGGAAATATATTATACAATATATGTAAATTAATTTATATTTTATAAATGGGGAGATATATATGAAGAAAGTATCTTTTATAGATAAAGTTTTATTATTTTTGAATTTTAAGGATGTAGATGACGAGATAACACGTGAAGGTAACACAAAGAATAACTCTATAGTTACTTGGATATTTTGTTTTATTTTTATAGTGCCTTCAATAATATGGGTTGACATATGGGCAGACAATCATTTGAGATCTTTTAAGATAATAGTAGCTCTTATTATTTTATTTATTCTAATTGAATTAAATTATTATTTAGAGGTTTTAAAACATAAAAAAGATGATGATGAAAAATAATATAATAAAGCTTAAAACTAAATAAAGTTTAATTAGTAATATACTTCGGTTAGAATCTAATAATCGAAATGTCTTTATATGATTTAGTAGAGAAGATACAAAGACTAAAATTATTAATGCTATGAAATTGTGGATATTTTTGATATAATATTATGCAGATTATTTGCCTTGATATTATAATGGATAAGGTGTTAAGGAAAAGAAAGCAGTACCAATTGTTCGAATATTGTTATGGGAGGATTCTATTATATGAGAAAATTAGTCCAGAGGAATCCTGTAAAATTATAAGAAACTGTTTGGGATGTGGATGCAAAACAACATTTCATAACACAAACAGCTTTCGTGTAAATGCAAATGGAAATAAGATAGATGCATGGTTGATTTATCAATGTACAAAATGTAAACATAATCATGGGTCAAGGGATTGGAAAAGGCGGGTATTATTGTCGTGCCAGAGGAAAAACAAGAACATAAAATAAATATTGAAATAAAGGAATGGTTATTGTGAGGGAACAATTTGATATAAGAAAAAGTTACAGACATGATGAGGTTTTAAGAAAGAGCTTTAATGAGTTGGCAAATGATACATTTGGTATCAATTTTGAGGACTGGTATAAAAATGGATATTGGACAGATAAATATAATCCATATTCAATAGTGATCGATAATAAAATTGTGGCGAATGTTTCTGTAAATAAAATGGAGTTTATATCAGGCGGAAAAAGTGAAAAGTATTTGCAACTTGGTACAGTTATGACAGATAAAAAATATCGCAATAAGGGATTTATTAAAACAATCATGCATGAGATTGATAGGGATTATTATGATACTGTTGATGGAATTTATCTTTTTGCCAATGACAGTGTTTTGGAGTTTTATCCTAAGTTTGGATATAAAAAAAGTACAGAATATCAGTATTTCAAAGTAATATCTAATAAATTTAAGGAAGTCGGTATGGCGAGTGATAATAAGGCTCGACAAATTCAAATGAATAACAAAGAAGACTGGTTATTGTTAGAGAGAGCAATAGAAAACTCTGTAAACAACTGTACGTTTGAAATGAAAAATAATATTGAATTGATTATGTTTTATGTTACAAAATTTATGCGAAGCAATGTTTATTATGTTGAAGACGAAAGTGCCTATGTGATTGCAGAAGTTAATGAAGATAAACTGTTTTTACATAATATTTTTTCAGAAAAAGTAGTAGATGTGGATAGTGTTATTGAAGCATTCGGAGAAAATATTAAAAAAGTAATACTTGGGTTTACACCATTAAGTAATCAAGGATATCAAGTTGAGAAGCTATGCAAAGAAAATACAACATTATTCGTAAAAGGTAAAGGTTTTGATTCGTTTGAACAAAAGAGGTGTATATTTCCAACGTTATCTCATGCGTAGAACAGAAATAGAATAAAAATATCTGAATAAGAAACATCTTGAGATGTAATAAAACACCGTAGGTGTGAAACGTATGTGCAACAATGAATACTTGAAATCCTGTATTTTCGGGCTTTTTAAGCTCTAAAACGGTTAACAAAGAGATAGTATAAAGGTTAGATCAAATAACCTTTATACTATGTTTCTTATGTATCAATTTAACAATATTCTTTTAGTTTAACTTTTCAATTTTGAGTATAGCGTCTTTTATCATTTCTGCATTTACTTTATAAGGCCATTTTCTAACGTCTATTCCAGCTAAAGCTTTATCTATTACTGCATCAACATCATCTATAGAGGCATTAATATCACCTAATTTAGTTGGAAATTTCATTTGTTTTGAAAATTTAAATATTTTATCTCTTTCTTTAATATTATTATCAACAGTTAGTAGGATTAGAACACCATAAGCTACTATTTCACCGTGTAAATGATGATGTTCTTCAACAGATTTGCATATTGTAAAGCCATTGTAACATGCATGAGCAAGTCCTGTATTTAAATCAATACCAACGAGGTTAGAAACAAATCCAGTTGAAATAATAATTCCTAATATAACTTCAATAAGTTCACTGCTTGATTTATTATTATCACAGTCATTTAAAGCTTTAACACCATATTTAACAAGTGGTGATGCACAAAGACTGCTTATTTGAAAGCCCATAGATGCAGCATGAGAAAGCTCGTCACCTCTTGCACTTGTTGTACATTCATAATATTTTGCCATAGTATCTCCAATACCAGCCCAAAGGTATTCTCTTGGAGCTTCTGCAATTATCTGACTGTTAATAAAAATCCATCTTGCTGGCTTTTCCTGAAAAGAATATTCTCTTAATGAACCATCGGGATTATAAATTATACCAAGGCTTGTACAGCTTGCACATGTAGAGGCTATTGTTGGAAAAGTGAAGAAAGGACGATTACTTTCTTGAGCTAAGACTTTACATGTATCCATAGCTTTTCCACCGCCACATGCAAAGATCATATCTGCTTCTTGAACTTCTTTTTTCTGATTAAGCATAGAGATATTTTCTCTGCTGGCTTCACCACCATACCAAAATTCTCCTAATATTTGAATGTCACTTCCTTTTATAGCTTCTCTTATTTTATGGGCTGCAGCAGCAAGAGCATGTTTTCCACCTATTATTACTGCTTTTTTTCCATAGATTGAGCATACCTCTGGTATATCTTTATAAGCTTCTATCCCTATTGAGTAGTTAGGGAAAAAATGTCTTTCGTTATTCATATATTATTCCTCCATTGTTAATTTTTTATTATCCAAATTCTAATTACTGAATTATAGCACTAGATATAAAAAACTTCAAATTATGAATGATATTTTAATTAAAAGATAAAATAATTAAGATTATATTGATAAAAAGCTATGATTTATAAAAAATAAATATAAATTTAATATTTTACAATAAATGTAATTAGAGGTTCATATAATTAATATATATTTCTATTAATTGGAGCGAAGTTATATGACTCAGATTAAATCAAAAATTATAGAAAGAAAAAATGGTTCTATCAAAATGAAGAAACCGCAGTGGATAGTAGTGCATGACACAGGTAGCAAATGGGTTGATGCTGATGGCGAATATCAAAATTGTTTATTAAAGAAAGATGACTATGTTGAAGATTATATAGTAGACAGCACAAAGATAATAAAAGTAACTGATAATTGTTATGAAGATAATGAAAGTTTTATGGACAATTATGAAAAACCAGATAAAACTTTATATAACAGCATATCAATAAAAATGTGTATAGAAAAAGGTAAAAGACCGACAGATTCTACTTTTCAAAATACTATTTATCTAATAAGATATTTAGCTGAAAAATATAAAATTGGATATGACAGGGTTATAAGGCATTATGACTGCACATATAAATGCTGCCCCAAAAGTATGTCACATGATGGATGGACTTCATGGTGGACTTTTTTAGAAAAGATTAAAAATGGAAGGCAGCTTATAGGATGGCACAATATAAACAAGTATTATTGGTGGTATTCAATAGATAAATACGGAAATTATTATAAAGATTCATGGCAGAATATAAAGGGAAAATGGTATCTATTTAATAAAAAAGGATTTGCACAATCTGGATGGCATAAGTCTTGGGGAAATTGGTATTATTTTAATAAAAATAGGGATGAACATTTTGGAGAAATGATGACAGGATGGCTTAAATACAATGATAAGTGTTATTATCTTGAAGAAAGAGACGGATATAATATGGGAGCATGCTATTACAATTGTACTGCTGTTATTGATGACCTTGGATATACTTTTGATGAAAATGGGTACATGCTTGAATGATATAAAAATGTCCTAATTGCAGATATAAAGTGCAATGGGACGTTTTTTATTTAGTGAATATTTTTTTAATAGGTATGAGTTTTACATAAGAGTTATAATAATGTAATATAATGATATACTAAGCTCTATTTATTAAAGAGAACAAGGCAAATTCAAAAGCTTATAGTATAAAAGGAGTAGAATATGATAGCACTTATTGTAGCTTATTCAAAGAATAATGTTATAGGAAATAAAGGCAGAATCCCATGGAAAATAGAAGGTGAGCAGAAGAGATTTAAAGAACTTACTTATGGGAATGTGGTTATTATGGGAAGAAGAACTTTTGAGGAAATAGGACATCCTTTAGAGGGAAGAAAGACAATAGTTATTTCAAAAACAAAAAGGTTTGAAGATGATAATTTAATTACTGTATCTTCATTAGAGGAAGCATTTGAGAAATCAGATGGAAAAGATATTTTTATATCAGGAGGAGAAAAACTATATAAAGAGACAGTAAATATTGCAGATAAATTATATATAACTAAGATAGATAAAGAGTTTGAAGGAGATACATTTTTCCCTGAGTTTGATAAGACAGAATTTGAAGAGGAGATAGTTAAAACTGCTTATTATGAGACACCATACACATATATGACTTTTACGAGAAATGCACTTAGGCTGCGTCCTCATCATGGAATGTGTTTATGTTTTTTTGAAGGAAAAGGATATTCAAAAGAGCATATAAAAAATATGTATGACATTTGTGAAAGACTTGATAAAAATATAGATATAAAACTTACTAGAAACTGCGATATGATATGTAGAATGTGTCCTAATAATTTAGATGGAGTATGCAAAACGGATGATAAGGTTAATGAGCTTGATAAAAAAGTGCTTAAAATGACTAATCTTTCATTTGGAGAAAAAATTAAGTACAAAGATTTCCACAATTCAGTTATGAAAAATATCATTTCCTGTGGAAAACTTAAATCTATCTGTGAATTATGTGAATGGTATTATATATGCAGCAAAAAATAAAGAATTTGGAGGATATTTATACTTATGAAAATAGTAGTTGCATCAGACTCATTTAAAGGCTCATTATCTTCAGAAAAAATAATAGAGATTGTGAAAAAAAGTGCAAAGAAAGTATTTAAAGATGCTCATGTAGATGGAGTATTCACTGCTGATGGTGGAGAAGGAACAATGGATGCCGTTTTAAGTGAGATGAGTGGAGAGAAAAAATATCTTACTGTAAAAGGACCACTTTTTGAAGATGTTTTATCATGTTATGCTTTAATAAATAAGAAAACTGCATTAATTGAGATGGCAAAAGCTTCAGGTCTTACTATGGTAAAAGAAGATAAAAGAAATCCTTACTATACATCTTCTTTTGGAACAGGAATGCTTATTAAAGACGCTTTATCTTTAGGAATAAAGGACATAATAATAGGAATTGGCGGGAGTGCTACAAATGATGGTGGAATTGGTGCTATGACTGCACTTGGAATTAAGTTCTTAGATAAAGATAAAAATATTCTTAAAGGTTATGGAAAAGATTTAAAAGATATTTGTGATATTGATTTAACAAATATTGATAAAAGAATTTTAGATGCACATTTTACCGTTATGTCTGACGTAAAAAATCCTCTTCTTGGAGAAAATGGGGCAACATATACATTTGGAACGCAAAAAGGTGCAGATTCTAATATCCTTAAAAATCTTGAAGAGGGAATGAAAAATTATTCCGATGTAGTTTTAAAAAAGACAGGAAAAGATTTTAAAGATAAAGAAGGAGCAGGAGCAGCAGGTGGGCTTGGATATGCACTTATGACATTTTTAAATGCAGATTTAAAATCTGGAATTGAAACAGTGCTTGATATAGTTGATTTTGATGAAAAAATTAAAGATGCTGACTTAGTTATTACTGGAGAAGGAAGAATGGATTCGCAGTCTGCACATGGAAAAGTAGCTTCTGGTGTAGGTTTAAGATGCAGAAAATACAATGTGGTTTGTGCTGCAATTGTAGGTTCACTTCTTCCTGGATACGAGTCTATTTATGATTGTGGAATTAATACTGTTATGACTACAGTAAATGGAGTAATGGGACTTAATGAAGCAATAGATAATGCACAAGAGCTTTATTATGATGCATCATGTAGATTATTAAATGCATTAAAATGTGGAATGGAGATGAAAAATAGATGAAAAAATCGATTCTTTTATTTATAAGTGTGTACCCAATGCTCCCTATAATGTATATTGCTTTAAGGTCGCTTTTAAAAGTTCACAATAATATAATTTTAGGAGTTACTATTCCATATAATCATATAGAAAACATGAAAGTAAAAGAAAATATGAATCTTTATAAAAAAGATTTAAAAAAAGCTTTCTTTTTTCTTTCACCGATACCTATAATACCTATCTTTATAAAATATTATTCAATTGGAATCACATTAGATATTATATGGATTATTTTAGCGGTAGCTATAATGATGCTTATCTATATAAAATATAATAGAATTCTTCATAAAATGAAGAAAGAAAACGAATGGAATAATTCTTATGATGTATTACTAGGCGATGAATATGCAAATGAAATACAAGATAAAGATGTAATAAAAAAGAAACTTGATGATGATGAAAACTGGATCTATGGTATGATTTATTATAATAAAAATGATAAGCATATTATGGTAAGTTCAAGAAGCGGACATGGAAATTATGCTTTTAATATGGCATCACCTGTTGGAAAAGTAATTGCTTTAATTTTAGTAGTAATTATTTTATCACTTCCTGCTGTATGTGTTATGGCAATTAGAGAAGAGTTTACGCCTATAACAATTTCATTTTCAGATGAAAGCTTTAACGTGCATCATATAGGCACTAAATATGAAATTGATGCTTACGATATAAAATCTATAAAACTTATAGAGTCTCTTCCAGAACATTCGAAAAATTCAGGAACGAATATGGTTAATCTTGAAAAAGGTTCATTTGAGGTAAAAGGATATGGAAAGTGCACACTGTGCTTAAATCCTGTTAATAACAAATTTATTTTCATTGAAACTGTGGATAAAAAATATATTTTCAGCGGAAAAGATGATGATGAAACAGAAGCTGATTTTGAAGAGATTTTACCTGAAATCGTTGACAAAAAGTAAAAAGTATTGTATTATAAAAATATGATTTTTGGATTGTTAGAGCACGTAGCTTGCTTCACAAAACCTATTCATAGATATATTTACTATATCTGTGAGTGGGTTTTATTTTTTCTAAAGGGGGATTATTTACGTGATAATACAAAAAATATTGAATAATAATGTTGTTATAACACTTGATGAAAAGCAGAGTGAGATAATAGTTATGGGAAAAGGTCTTGCTTATAATAAAAGAAAAGGTGATGAAATTGATGAATCAAAAATAACAAAAAGATTTGTCTTAGATTCACTTCCATATCATGAACGTTTAGTTGATGCCTTTAGTAGTATTTCAGGAATTTGCGTAGAAATTTGCGATGATATTGTAAGATATGCAGAACAGAGATTATCACAGAAATTAGATGATTCAATATATATTTCTCTTTTAGATCATATAAGTACAAGCATAGAACGATATAAAGATGGGATTGTATTAAAAAACAAACTTTTGTGGGAAATAAAGAATTTCTATAAAAATGAGTATGATATTGGACTTTTTGGTTTATCTGTAATTAAGGAAAAATGTGCAGTAAGTATGCAGGAAGATGAGGCTGGTTTTATTGCTCTTCATATAGTAAGTTCAGAAATAAGCAATGATATTCAGAACATATATGAGATAACAGGCTTTATACAGAGTATTTTACATATTGTCAAATACTATTTTAAGTTTGATTTTGATACAGCTTCATTAAATTATAATAGATTTATAACTCATCTTAAATTTTTTGGACATAGAGTATTTTCTAAAAAAGTAAATGAAAAGGAACAGATAAAGAATAATATTTTAGATATCATAAAAGAAAAATATACAAATCCATATTTATGTGCATTAAAAATAAAACAATTTATAGAAGAAAAATATAATTATTATCTTGATGATGATGAAATTTTATATTTGACAATTCATATTGCAAATCTTTTAACAAAAGATATGAATAAATCTGATAATACATAAACCAAAAAGACAACTGGTTTAGTTTTATAAATTAAATATATAAAAAAGGATGATGCTTTAAAATATAAGAATATCTCATGTTTGGTAGTTACATTAAGTTGGCTAAACTTTCATTTTATAAATATGAAATGGAGGTAATTCGAAATGAATTATGAAAAAATGGCAAAGGAAATTTTAAAGGCAGTAGGCGGAGAAAAAAATATAAATTCTGTAGTTCACTGTTCTACAAGATTAAGATTCACATTGAATTCAGAATCAAAAGCTGATGACAATAAAGTAAAATCAATTAAAGGCGTATTATCGCTTGTAAAAAAAGGTGGACAGTATCAGCTTGTAATTGGAAGTGATGTAGATAAGGTATACAAAGAACTTGCAAATATAACTAATATTGATATGGCAAAAAGTTCAAAAGGGAATGAAAATAAAGAAAAACAAGGAATTGTGAATAGAGTTTTAGCAGTTATTACAGGTTCAATAGCACCTATGATTCCTATACTTGCAGGAGCAGGAATGGGAAAAGTACTTCTTTTAGTACTCAACCTTATTGGAATTTTAGATAAATCTTCACAGACATATATTATGCTTAAACTTATTTTTGATAGTGGATTCTATTTTATGCCTGTATTTGTAGCTTTTTCTGCAGCGAAAATATTTGGATGTAATAGATACCTTGCTGCATTTATATCTCTTTCAATGCTTCATCCAGATTGGACAAAATTAGTTTCTGCTGGGAATGCGGTGTATTTTTTTGGAATAAGTATACCACTTGTAAAATATTCTTCACAGCTTGTTACTGCTCTTTTGCTTGTATGGGTTATGTCTTATATAGAAAAATATGTTTATAAGTATGTTCCTGATATGATAAAGGTATTTATGGCTCCATTGTTAGTTATGCTTATTACTGCACCTTTAGGATTTATGTTAATAGGTCCTGTAGGAAATTATATAGCACAAGTTGTTGCAAATATGGTTTTATTTATACAGCAGCATTTTGGCATCGTTGCAATTCCTATTTTAGCAGCTATATATCCATGGCTTGTATCTATAGGAATGCATAAAGCATTAAGTCCTATATGTGTTATGCTTATAGAACAAAATGGTTACGATCCAGTTACACGTGTTATTGCATTATGCTCTAATATGTCACAGGCAGCAGCTTCACTTGCTGTATCTATAAGAACAAAGAATAAAGAATTTAGACAGATCGCTTTTTCATCAAGTATAACTGCGTTTTTAGGTGGAATTACTGAACCTGCAATGTATGGTGTAACTTTAAAGCTTAAAAAACCTATGTATGCATGTATGATAGGTGGAGCTTTTGGAGGCCTTTTTGCAGGAATAGTACAGTTAAAAGCTTATGTATATGTAACACCAGGTCTTTTAAGTCTTCCAATGTGGGTAAGTGAGGGAAGCAAGGATATTATTTATGCATTAATTACATTAACTATATCGGCAGTAGTAACATTTATAGCAACATTAATAATAGGTTTTGATGATCCTATTTCTGATGACGAAACAGAAGATATAAAGTTAGAAAAATCTGATAATGAAGAAAAACAAATCAAAGAAAATGAAGAAGGACATGTTTTGTATGCACCAGTTGAAGGAAAGACAATTCCATTAAGTGAAGTAAATGATTCTACTTTTTCAAGTGGAATAATGGGAAAAGGAATAGCTGTAATGCCATCATTAGGGAAGGTTTATGCACCTGGAGATGGGGTGGTTGAAGCTTGCTTTAAAACAGGACATGCAATTGCAGTTTCGGTTGAAGGAGTAGAAGTTTTAATACATGTAGGTATTGATACTGTATCTTTAGAAGGAAAGTATTTTAAAAGTTTAGTATCTCAAGGCCAGAAAGTAAAAAAAGGAGATCCTCTTTTAGAATTTGATTTAGATAAGATAAAGAAGGCGGGATATGATGTTACAACAATGATAATTGTTACAAATAGTTCTAATTACGCAGATGTTAAAATAGAAGATAAAGATAATATAAAAAAAGATAATGTGATATTTACAGTAAGATAAGGAGGCTTTAAAGTGATTTATGCAGATTTACATGTTCATACTAATCATAGTGATGGTATATGTGAAATATCAGATGTACTTAAAAGAGCAAAAAATAATGGAATAAAAGCAATAGCAATTACTGATCATGATACAGTGGATCAGTTTGATGATGTTAAGAAAATAGCAGACAAATTAGGAATTGAAGCTGTAAAAGGCGTAGAGATGAGCTGTTATGATTTTGATACTTATAAAAAGGTTCATGTTGTTGGGTTATGGCTTAACAAAGATACAAATAATATAAAAAAGCTTTGTGATAAAACTCTTTCGTGCAGAAATGAATATCATAAGCAGCTTATACAAAAGCTGAAAGAAAAAGGTTACGATATTACATATAACGATGCTAAGAAATTTTCAAAGTACAGTATAGTATTTAAGATGAATATTTTTCAAGCATTAAAAGAAAAATATCCATCTGAAATGACAAAAGAAAGATATCGTGAACTTTTTGCATCAAAGACAAGCAGAGAAACTGATTTAAAAATGGGATACATTGATGTAAAAGATGGAATAAATGCAATAAGAAAAGATGGGGGAGTTTCGATAATTGCTCATCCATGTGAATATGATAATTATAATGAAATAGAGAAATACATATCATATGGTCTTCAAGGAATTGAAATAAACCATTCAAAGATGAAAGAAATAGATTTTAAGAAAACATTAGATTTTGCAGACAGATTTAATCTTTTAAGAAGTGGTGGAAGTGATTTTCATGATCCTACAATAATTCAGTTTGGAAAATTTGGGCTTACAGAAGATCAGTACAATAATCTAAAAGAAAAAGTTATAAAATATAAAGCTCTCAACTAAAACTCTTAATATATAAAAAACTGTCATAATAGAAACTAATATTATGGCAGTTTTTCTATATAGAAAATAATTTAAGAAAATAGTATAATAAAAAGATATATTAATAATGTAAATTTATAAGAAATTGGGGCTATAAAAATGGATAAACTAGCAATACTTGGACCAAAAGGGACGTTCAGCGATTGTGCAGCGAAGGAGTTTTTAAAAGAATGTAATCTTAAGATGAAAAAGATATATTTTTCAAGTATAGATGATGCATTTCATTCAGTAGGAAACGAATGTGAGTATGGAATAATACCTATTGAGAATACTCTAGATGGATTTGTACAAAGAACACTTGATCTGCTTCTTGAAATGGATGTTACAATACTTAC
Source organism: Clostridium sp. BJN0001 (assembly GCF_022869825.1). NCBI lineage: Bacteria > Bacillati > Bacillota > Clostridia > Eubacteriales > Clostridiaceae > Clostridium > Clostridium sp. BJN0001. Next base: position 261,590 of record NZ_CP094971.1, read on the forward strand.
AGAAATAAAAATACCAATTAAGTTTTCACTTATGGCTAATGTGAATAAAATAAGTGAGCTTAAAAAGTTATACGTTCAGTTTAAATCAAGTGGACAGTGCAGAAAGTTTACTGATACTTTAAACGGCGTAAGCATTATAACAACAGAGAGCAATATGGAATCATATTATAAGCTTAAAGCAGGGATTGAAGGAGATGGGGCGATAGTTCCTGCACATATTTGTGATTCTGAAATATCATATGTGGATAAAAATGTTACAGATGCAGATGAAAACTATACACGATTTATAATTATAAAAGCTAATAAAGAGTTTAAATGGAGAGAATATGAAGACAAATCAAATATAAAAATTCCTCTTTATATTTTACCAAAGAGTGATAAGCCTGGTATGCTTTTTGAGATATTAAAAGGATTTAGCGATAATCAGATAAATCTTGTCTCAATAATGTCAAGACCTACTAAAAAGCAGATGGGTACATATAATTTTTATATAGAAATTGATACATCTTCAACAAAGTTTGAAAAAATAAAAGCTACAGTAATGGAGCTTAATAAAAAATATAAAATAAAAATTCTTGGAAACTATCAAGTAAAAAATGTTTTATAAGGTAATATATAATTCTAGAAAAATTTTATACTTAAAAGAAGGAAGGATAAAAAAAGTATGAATTATGAAGAAGTTTTAAAAAATGCATCAACATGTATGGGAGATTACTGCAAAGCATGTCCAGAGTGCAATGGAAGAGCCTGCAAAAATCATATGCCAGGTCCTGGTTCAAGAGGAGCAAAAACTACCATAGCTATGAGAAATTATGATGGATGGAAAAATATTTTTGTAAAGCTTGATACTTTAAATGAAATGAAAGATGTAGACACAACTTTAAATATATTTGGAAAGACATTTAAATATCCGATATTTGCAGGTCCTGTTGGAGCTGTAAATCTTCATTATGGAGATAAATATGATGATGTCAAGTATAATGATATATTAGTATCTGCATGTGCAGAAGAAAAAATTGCAGCATTTACAGGAGATGGTACAAACCCTGATGTAATGAAAGCTGCATCAAAAGCTATAAAAAGAAATAACGGAATTGGAATACCAACAATAAAACCATGGAATATTGATGTTATAAAAGAAAAAATGGAACTTGCAAAATGTTCAGGAGCATTTGCTTATGCTATGGATATTGATGCTGCAGGACTTCCATTTCTAAAGAATCTTACTCCAAAAGCAGGAAGTAAGTCAGTAGATGAAATGAAGGAAATAATAAAGCTTTCAAAAGTGCCTTTTATAATTAAGGGAATAATGACAGTAAAAGGAGCTTTAAAAGCAAAAGAAGCTGGAGCAGCAGGAATTATAGTTTCAAACCATGGTGGAAGAGTTTTAGATGGATGTCCTGCAACTGCAGATGTGCTAGAAGATATTGTATCAGCTGTTAAAGATGATTCTTTTAAAATATTTGTAGATGGTGGAATACGTTCAGGCAATGATGTATTTAAAGCTCTTGCAATGGGTGCAGATGCTGTTTTAATTGCAAGACCATTTGTAACTGCTGTCTATGGCGGTGCAGAAGAGGGAGTTAAAGCTTATATTAAAAAAATATCAGCAGAATTAAGAGATACAATGGAAATGTGTGGAGCTTTCAGCTTAGAGGAAATAACTTCTGATATGATTTCACAATATTAATTTTTGATAAATTATAAAATTTGAAAGATGTTGACAAGAAATTAAATAATGATATAATTAGAATAAATTTAATAGTAATCTTCGGGGCAGGGTGAAATTCCCTACCGGTGGTAAAGCCCACGAGCTATTTTTAGCATGATTCGGTGAAATTCCGAGGCCGACAGTAAAGTCTGGATGAAAGAAGATAGAATAAATAGTTTTATTTATGTATATTCTGCTCTGAAATGTTAATCATTTCAGAGCTTTTTTGTAAATAAAAATATTTTTATTTGTGTATTTTATATGCCCTGAATTTTAAATTCAGGGTATTTTTTTATGGAGGTGTAGAAAATTTGGATGATAAATATTATATGAATATGGCACTTGAACTTGCAAAAAAAGGAGTAGGACGTGTAAATCCTAATCCACTTGTTGGAACAGTTATTGTAAAAAACGGAAAAGTTATAGGTAAGGGATACCATGAGAAATATGGAGAGCTTCATGCAGAACGTAATGCAATAAAGAGTCTTACTGAAAGTGCAGAAGGTTCTACAATGTATGTAACACTTGAACCATGCTGCCACTATGGGAAAACACCTCCATGTACAGAGGCTATTTTAGAGAACAAAATAAAAAAAGTAGTAATAGGTTCTGATGATCCAAATGTTTTAGTTAGAGGAAAAGGGATAGCATATATTAAAGCGCATGGGGTAGAAGTTGTAAAAGGAGTAATGAAAGAGGAATGTGATGAAATAAATAAAATCTTTTTCCATTACATAATTAATAAAACTCCATACGTTATGATGAAATATGCAATGACTATGGATGGAAAAATTGCATGTGTAACTGGAGAATCAAAATGGATTTCAGGGGAAGAATCAAGGCTTGATGTGATGAACGACAGAAACAGATTTAAAGCGATAATGGTAGGAGTTAATACTGTTATTAAAGATAATCCAAACCTTACATGCAGACTTTCAGGTGGTGTAAATCCTATACGAATAATCTGTGATACGAATTTAAAAACTCCTCTTAACTGTAATATTTCAGATACTGCAAAAGATATAGAAACAATAATTGCTACATGCTGCATAGATGATAAAAAAATAGAGAAATATAGAAATAAAGGTTTGGAAATTCTTAAAGTTAAAAAGAAGGATGGTCATACTGATTTAAAAGATCTTATGATAAAACTTGGAGAAAAAAAGATAGACAGTTTAATCCTTGAAGGAGGAGCAGAACTTAATTATTCAGCTCTAGAAGCTAAAATTGTAAAAAAAATAAAGGTTTATATTGCACCTAAGATATTTGGTGGAAAAGATGCTAAATCGGCAGTTGCAGGTGAAGGCGTATCTTATCCATCTTGTGCATTTATGTTTTCTAATTCAAAATTTAAGAAAATTGGAGAAGATATTGTAATAGAAAGTGAGGCAAAATCTTGTTTACAGGAATAATAGAAGAAGTAGGAACTATGAAAAAAATAAATAGAAGTTCGTATTTATCGTCAGTTGTGATAAAAGCAGATGAGATTCTTAAAGACATACATATAGGTGACAGTATTGCAGTAAATGGAGTATGTCTTACAGTAATAAAATATGATAATTCCTATTTTGAAGCTGATGTTATGAATGAAACTTTTAAAAGGTCTACTATAAATAGATTAAAAAGCGGTGACAAAGTAAATCTTGAAAGAGCTATGAAAATAGATAGAAGATTTGGAGGTCATATCGTATATGGTCATGTTGATGGAACTGGGATTATTAAGAATATAAAAAAAGATGACAATGCAGTTATTTATACGATACAGGCAGATAAATCAATACTTAAATACATAATAGAAAAAGGATCTGTTGCTATAGATGGAATAAGTCTTACAGTTGTAGATGTTAATGACAAAGAGTTTAAAGTTTCAATTATTCCACACAGCAAGGAAGAGACTACTTTCAAATATAGAAATATAGGAGATAGTGTAAACATTGAAAATGACTGTATAGGAAAATATATTGAAAAATTACTATTTTCTAAGGATAAAGAAAAGGGACTTACAGAAGGATTTTTAAAAAAATTTGGATACTAGGAGGATTGATTATGTTTGAATATAACACAATTGAAGATACTATTAATGATTTAAAAGCTGGAAAACTTATAATGGTTACAGATGATCAGGATAGGGAAAATGAAGGAGATTTAATCTGCGCAGCAGAATTTGCGACTACATATAATGTTAATTTTATGGCTAAATATGCAAAAGGACTTATATGTATGCCTATGGGAGATGAGCTTGCTAAAAAGCTTAATTTAGATCAGATGGTTTCAAATAATACTGATAATCATGAAACTGCATTTACGGTTTCAATTGATTATAAAGATACAACAACAGGAATTTCAGCAGTTGAAAGAGGACTTACCGCTAGAAAATGTGTAGAAGATAACATAAAACCTGAAGATTTTAGAAGACCTGGTCACATGTTTCCTCTTAAAGCAAAGAAATTTGGAGTTTTAGAGAGAAATGGTCACACAGAGGCAACAGTTGATATGATGCGTATTGCAAATCTTAAGGAATGTGGTTTATGCTGTGAGATTATGAATGAAGACGGAAGCATGATGAGAAAAGACGATCTTATTGAATTTGCAAAGAAGTGGAATATTAAATTTACAACAATAAAAATGTTGCAGGATTATAGAAAGAAACATGAAAAATTCGTTGAGTGTACTTCTATAAGTGAGCTTCCAACTAAATATGGTTATTTTAAAGCACACTGTTATGTAAATATAATGACAGGAGAACATCATGTAGCACTTGTTAAAGGTGATATTAAAGATGGAAAAGATGTTTTATGTAGAGTACATTCTGAATGCCTTACAGGAGATGTGTTTGGCTCTTTAAGATGTGACTGTGGAGAGCAACTTAAAAGTTCAATGATAAAAATAGAAGAGGAAGGAAGAGGAATTCTTCTTTATATGAGACAGGAAGGAAGAGGCATTGGTCTTGTAAATAAACTTAAAGCATATGCACTTCAAGATAAGGGCATGGATACTGTTGAGGCTAATGAAGCACTAGGATTTAAAGCAGATCTTCGTGAATATTATATTGGAGCTCAAATATTAGAAGATATGGGTGTAAAGACAATAAAACTTCTTACAAATAACCCAGATAAAATATATCAGCTTTCAGATTTTGGAATGGAAATAGTTAAAAGAGTTCCTATAGAAATGAAACCTGAAAAGTATGATTCATTCTATTTGGAAACTAAAAAAAATAAAATGGGACACATGTTAAATTATTAATAAATAAGGAAAGAGGAGAAATAAAAATGAATATATTTGAAGGAAAATTAGTAGCTAAGGAAATAAAAATAGGAATAGTTGTTGCACGTTTTAATGAGTTTATCACATCTAAATTATTATCTGGTGCAGTTGATGGATTAAAGCGTCATAATGTTTTAGATGATTCAATTGATGTTGCATGGGTGCCTGGAGCATTTGAAATTCCTCTTATAGCATCAAAAATGGCAAAAAGTAAAAAATATGATGCAGTAATCTGTCTTGGCGCAGTAATAAGAGGAACTACAAGCCATTATGATTATGTATGCAGCGAAGTTTCAAAAGGAATAGCATCAGTATCTCTTAGCTCAGATATACCAGTTATGTTCGGAGTTTTAACAACTGATAATATAGAGCAGGCTATTGAAAGAGCTGGAAGTAAAGCTGGAAATAAGGGCTTTGAATGTGCAGAAGGTGCAATTGAGATGGTAAATCTTATAAACGAAATCAAATAATTACGACAAAATCATACATTATATAACATATAAGTATTTGTGTCATATACTCCAATGTTAAAACTACGTAAAATAATTATTAAAAAGGTTAACATTGTGTTAAAAATAATGTAAACTTAAATACGATAGAAAAATAAATATGCAAAGGAGAAAATGCATTGAATACTATTACGGTAATTGTCAAATTAATGGGTGGACTGGGGCTATTTATTTATGGTATGAAGTTAATGGGTGACGGTTTAGAGAATGCAGCAGGAGAAGGATTAAAAAATATCCTTGAAAAGGTAACCAAGAACAGAGTAATGGGCGTATTTATAGGAGCTGTAGTTACAGCAGTAATACAAAGTAGTAGTGCAACCACTGTAATGGTTGTTGGATTTGTTAATGCTGGACTTATGAGTCTTGCACAGGCAGCTGGTGTAATTATGGGGGCTAATATAGGTACTACTATTACAGCACAGCTTGTTGCATTTAAACTTGATGAAATAGCTCCATTATTTGTTTTTGCTGGAGCTATACTCGTAATGTTTGCAAAAGCGAAAAGAAGAAGAGAAATAGGAAACATAATACTTGGATTTGGTATATTATTTACAGGAATGGGACTTATGAGTACTTCTTTAGCACCTATTGCAAAATCTCCATTATTTGCAAATATACTTGTAGCAATTGGAGATAATTGGTTTATAGGAGTAATTGCAGGAAGCGCAATTACAGCAATACTTCAAAGCTCATCAGCAACTACTGGTATACTTATAGCACTTGCAACTACTGGAACTATAGATATACATCTTGCACTTCCTATAGTATTTGGATGTAATATAGGGACATGTATAACTGCAATTCTTGCAAGTATTGGAACAAATAAGACAGCACATAAAGCAGCACTTCTTCATTTAGTATTTAACATTACAGGAACATTAATATTTCTTCCGTTTTTGGGACTTTTAGCAGAATTTGTACAAAAGTTAAGTCCTGGAGAAGTAAGCAGACAGATTGCAAATGCACATACAGTTTTCAATGTCGCTAATACATTCATACTTTTACCATTTACAAAATATATTATTGTATTTGTAAATAAGATAATTCCATGTGAAGATAAGATTGAAAAACATGGACCGAAGTACATAGATGATAGACTTTTAGAAACTCCAGTAATAGCAGCTGGACAAGTTATCAAAGAAACAATAAGAATGGCAAATAAGGCTAAGAAGAATGTTGAACTTGCCATGAAAGGTTTTGTTGAATGTGATGAAAAATGTATAGGTGATGTTTACGAAAATGAAAAAATCATAAACATATTAGAAGAAAAGATAACAACTTATCTTGTAAAACTTGCAAAGTGTGAATTATCAGCTAAAGAAAAAGGAATAGTAGCATCTACATTTCATATAATAATAGATATTGAAAGAATAGGTGATCATGCTGAGAATATAGTTGATCTTGCAACTGAAAAGATAAATAAAAATTTAAAGTATAGTGAAGATGCAATAGATGAATTATATGAATTATATAATTCTACAATGAAAGCCGTAGACATAGCGATAGAAAGTTATGTAAAGAGAGATGTTAACGAAGCAAAAAGTATTGAAGAGATAGAAGAAAAAATTGACAAGTATCAGAAATTATATAGAGATAAACATATACAAAGACTTTACGATGGAAAATGTAATGCGTTTGCAGGAGCTATATATTTAGACATTATAAGTACATTCGAAAGAATAGGAGACCACGCCACTAATATAGCTGAAAGCGTAATTGAAAATTATGTAAAGTAATAAAATAGCGAATAAAATATAAATACATGATGCATAATATTAATATGTTTGATTAAAAGACAGGAGGAAATCATTTATGAGAACAAAAAGAATATTAAAGGTGTTATGTATTTTTTTTATACTTCTTTTTATATACCCATTTAATGGCAAATATGTTTTAGCTGAGAATACAGAAAGTAAAAAGATAATACTTGTTGATCCAGGACATGGTGGAATAGATAGCGGTGCGAAATCTAAAAGTGGAACACTAGAGAAAGATATAAATCTTCAGATATCTTTAAAGCTTGGTGAAAAGCTTAAAGAAGAAGGTTATGAGGTGGTTTTTACACGAGAAGATGATTCCGAAATAAGTAGAAAGAAAGCAAAAGATTTAAAAGCAAGATGTGATATGAAACAAGATAAAAAATGTGATGCTTTTATATCAATTCATCAAAATACATTTCCACAGGAAAGTTGTTTTGGAGCACAGGTTTGGTATGCAGATAATGATTCCAGTAGAAATTTTGCAGAGCTTGCACAGAATTCTTTAAAGGAAAATATAAATGATGGGAATAAGAGAGTAGCAAAGCCTGCTAAAGATCAATATAAAATTTTAAGAGATAGTTATAGTGGTCCATCAATTTTAGTCGAGTGTGGATTCTTATCAAATAATAAAGAGGAAAAAATGCTTAAGACTGATGAGCATCAAAATGATATTGTAGATGCTATTGTTAAAGCTGTAAATGAATATTTTAGTGAGAAATGATAGTTAAACTTTTATAGATAATACAGGGGGCTTTTACATATTTATAGGAATACTTTTTTCTTCTTTTAAAATACTTTTCAAGAGGAATTATATTTTTTAAAAGCCCCCTGTGAAGACATAAATGTTGTTAAAATTTTTAGGAGAGTTTATTATTATGTTTGAGTTACTGTATAGGCAGATGTACTGTTTTAAAAAAATTTAATATTCGTGATATCGTTTACCACAGCTTATAAATTTCATACAATATATCTGTCTACTATATAATATATTATCTGTTTTCGTAAAATATGAATATTTATTATAAATTTTATAATTAGTATTAGCATTTACTGAATTTGTATCAGAATCTTCAAATGGATTAACTTCAATACTATTTCTAGGAGTAATATTATTTCGTGAAACAGTATTTTTTACGAAAAGATAAACATCATATATGATAAATAAAATAAGAATTATTGATATTAATAATATTATTATATTAACAATATTGCTGATTTTTTTTACATTCATAAAATATATCCTTTAAAATAGAAAGTACTTATAATAAACTTATTATAATAAATAAAAAATATTCCTTTTAAGAAGTTACGCTTGTAAAAATTTATAAGAATTAAACTAATAATTAATAAAAAGGAGATATGGGTATGAGAGAATTAAGTGTAGAGAAAATAACAGAAGCAGTTAAAAATTTGGCAATTGAATCCAATTATTATTTAAGTGATGATGTAAAAAATGCACTTAATAAATTTAAGGATGAAGAAACATGGGATATAGGAAAAGATGTTTTAGGAAAAATAATAGAAAATTCTAAAATAGCATCAGATGAGAAGATGCCTATCTGTCAGGACACAGGAATGTCCTGTGTTTTTTTAGAAATAGGACAAGATGTGCATTTAGTTGAAGGAAGTATTAAAGATGCTATAAATGAAGGAGTACGAGAAGGATATAAAGAAGGATATTTAAGAAAATCAGTTGTAAAAGATCCGATAAGAAGAGAAAATACAAATGATAATACTCCAGCAGTAATTTATTATGATATTGTGTGTGGAGATAAAGTTAAGATAACTTTTGTACCTAAGGGCTTTGGCTCAGAGAATATGAGTAAAATAAAAATGCTTAAACCGTCTGATGGAATAGAAGGAGTTAAAAATTTTATAATAAATACAATAAAAGAAGCAGGTCCTAATCCATGTCCACCAATGGTTGTTGGAGTAGGTATAGGCGGAACTTTTGATAAAGCAGCTTTTTTAGCTAAGAAGGCACTTATAAGACCAGTTAATCAAAAAAATGAAGATGAATTTTATAAAAATTTAGAAATTGAACTTTTAGATACGATAAATAAACTTGGGATAGGACCTCAAGGGTTTGGAGGAAGAACTACAGCGATAGGTCTTAATATAGAGACTTTTCCTACGCATATAGCAGGACTCCCTGTTGCTGTAAATATAAGCTGCCATGCAACAAGACATAAAATGGTTATTCTTTAAAGGGGGAAGAGAGATGGAGATAAAATTAAAAACACCACTTACAGCCGAAAAGCTAAAAGATTTAAAAGCTGGAGATAGTGTATTATTAAGTGGGATAATTTACACAGCAAGAGATGCAGCACATAAAAGATTAATTGATCTTCTTAATGAAGGGAAAGAACTTCCTTTTAAAATAAAAGATGAAACTATATATTATGTAGGACCAAGTCCTGCAAAGCCAGGAAAAGTAATAGGATCAGCAGGGCCTACAACTAGTTATAGAATGGACGCATATGCTCCAAGACTTCTTGATTTGGGATTAAAAGCAATGATAGGCAAAGGAAAGAGAAATAAAGAAGTAATAGATGCGATAGTTAGAAATAAAGCAGTATATTTTGGAGCGATAGGTGGCGCTGCAGCATTAATTGGGAAAAGTATTGTAAAATCTGACATAATTGCTTATGAAGATTTAGGCGCTGAAGCAATAAGAAGACTTGAAGTAAAAGATATGCCTGTTGTTGTGATAATAGACTCTAAAGGCAATAATTTATATGAGATAGGAAAGAAGAAATATCTTGAATCTTTATAATTGATAATTAAGAACTTATAGCCCCCCTAATTAGATTGGACAATATTAATTAAAATAATTAATATATAAATATGATAATTAGGAGGTCTTTTTATATGGAGAAAATTAAATTTAGAAGAACATTTACAGAGGAAGAAAGAGTTAAATTTGTTACTGAAGTTTTAGAGTCTGGAAGCAATATACTTATTGCTAAAAAATATGATATTAATGCTGTACAATTAAGCTATTGGGTAAATAATTACCGTAGATATAGGCAAACACTAGAACCAAAAGAACCAAAAGATACAAAATTGATACCTAATTATAAGCGCGAATATAAAAAAGCTCAGGAAAAAATTGAGGAGCAAAAACTAAAAATAGCTATTCTTGAAGATCTTCTAAAAAAAAACAAATAACACTAGAATATAAAATTTTAAGTGCCCACAAATGGATTAAACTTGGATATAAAGTAACAATAGTACTTAAAATATTACGGATTTCTAGATCCACATATTATTCAAAACAGAAATATATTGTTAAAAGAAGCTACGCTAACGTAGGTAGAAAGGTCCCTGGATACAGTTTAACATTCGATAATATCAAAATATCTGATATAACTATTCAAAAGTATATAACAGAAATTAGAAGTAAGAAAACATCGCGAAAATATGGATATAAAAAAGTTACCGGTGAGTTAAGATTTAGAAAGAAGTACAATTTAAAAATTAATAAGAAGAAAGTTAGAAGACTAATGAAAAATTTAAATTTATTAGGAAACTACTATAAAAGGCAGAAAAGAAGAATGTCACGTACCTGCGAAAGCAGAAAAGTTACAGCTTCTAATCAATTATGGCAAATGGATATCAAATATGCATTTATTGCTGGTAATAAGAAAACAGCCTATATAACTTCAATAATCGATGTTTTTGATAGAGAAATAGTGGCATATTCAATTGACCTATCTGCTACAGGTTCTGTTGCTAAAAAAGTTATGTTAGAAGCTCTATATAACAGAGGCTTAAACTATGATAAAAATAAAACAGTAGTACTTCGTACCGATAACGGCAGTCAATTTATTAGTGGAGTTTTTGAGAAAGGATGCCTTGATGAAGGTGTTCTTCATGAAAGAATTCCAGTACACAGTCCAAATTATAATGCATTCATAGAATCATATCATAGATATCTTCAAGATGAATGCCTTACCGGAATGATATATTGGAATTTAGATCACATAAAAAATGATGTAGGTGATTTTGTTTATAGATATAATCATGAGAGAATACATTCATCTATTGGATATATTCCTCCTCATGATTACTATCTAATGAAATTAGCAGCATAATTACAGAATATTAAGAACTAACGAGTATTAACTTAATATTGTCCATTTAACGGGGAGCCCTCCGAGGTGGAAATTCAATCTAATTGACAATGGACAATTTAGGTGGAAATTCCTACGGAATTTCATTATATGTTTTTTGCGATTCTCGCAAAAAAATAAAGCTTTCGCCTGAAGCGAAAGCTAAATCAATTCTATGTTTCTGCGTTAAAGCAGAAACTTCCACAATTGTCAATTGTCAATTTTTACATTAATTTAGGTTTCTGTGATTTTGAGCAGAAACATCCCCATTTGTCATTTGTGCTTTGTCCTTTGATATTTGATATGTCATTTAATTATTAATTGAGTTAATCATTTTCTTAAATTCATCTAGTTTCATATAAGAGTTCATATAAATTCTATTTAAAGTGTATTTATTATATGTAGAATCAATAATGCCTCTTTTGCATGTAAAACCTAATGAATATCCAGCCTCTTTTGCTGCTTTTATTGTGTTTTCATCATAATCGCCAAATGGATAAGCAATTGATGTTATTTTCTTTCCTAAAGTTTTTTCTAATATTTCTTTTGACTCTTTAAGCTCTAAAAGCTGTTTTTCATATGAAAGTTTACTTAAATGGCAATGTGTTTTTGTATGAGATTCAATATCTATTCCAAAGCTACTCATTTCTTTTAACTTATCTTTACTTAAGTAATATGAATCTTTAAGACCATCTGTAATATAAAAAATGGTTGCTTTCATATTAAGAGATTTAAGAGATGGAAAAGCATATGTATAATTATCCATATATCCATCATCAAATGTTATCATAATAGTTTTTTTAGGAAGAGGTTTTTTATTTTCTATATAGTCATAGAAATCGGAAGCCGTTATAGCTGAAAAACCAGAATCCTTTATAAATTGAAGTTCACTTTTTAAAAGATCAGGAGGAATTGTAAGCTCATTTTTCCATGATGGATTTACAGAGTGATAATATAAAACAGGGATTTTAATATTATCCATTTTAGTCGATGATAAAGCTTTTTTTGAAAAGAACATGAAAACAGATAATATTATTACTAATAAAATAATAAAAAAAGTTTTGAGTTTTGGAAATCTAGTCATAAAAATGTCTCCTTTATTATACTTGACTCATTGTGTTAAAAAAGATATTCTAAAAAGCAGGTGATACTAATGAAAAAAATAAATATGAAAAAAATAAAAAAAGTAATTCTTATAGTCCTTCTTATTTTGTGCATTATTATTATTTTTTATGAGAAATACAAAACAGATAATAATAATCAATTAATAGAGAAAGTAAAAATTGAAAAAAATATTGAACCTGAAATAACTGATGCGAATTAATTTTATAAATTTATAAAGATGGAGGCCTGCAAAATGTATAATGTTTTAGTTGTTGATGACGAAAAAGAGATAAGAGATGCGATAGAGATATATTTAAGAGGAGAAAATTTAAAAGTATATAAGGCAGAAGATGGCCTTCAGGCACTTGATATATTGGAAGAAAAGACAATTCATCTTATTCTTCTTGATATAATGATGCCTAAATTAGATGGTATAAAAACATGTCTTAAGATAAGAGAAAAGAAAAATATGCCTATAATAATGCTTTCTGCTAAAAGCGAAGATACAGATAAGATATTAGGTCTTAATGTTGGAGCTGATGATTATATAACTAAGCCTTTTAATCATCTTGAACTTCTTGCAAGAGTAAAATCTCAGCTTAGAAGATATCAAAAACCTCTTGATATAAAAGAAGGCGATGAAATAATAAAGGTTAAAGATCTTAGTATAGATACAGCTGCTAAAAAAGTTACAGTACGTGGTGAGGAGATAAAAGTTACAGCTACAGAATATAAAATTCTGTTTCTTTTAGCATCAAACCTTGGACGAGTGTTTTCTATAAAGGAAATATATGAGAATGTGTGGGAAGAACCTTTTTATAGAAGTGAAAATACGGTAACTGTCCACATAAGAAGAATAAGAGAGAAGATAGAGATTAATACGAAAGAACCTGAGTATATAAAGGTGGTGTGGGGAATTGGGTATAAAATTGAAAAAGAAGATTAAAAATTATATATCAGGCATATATCTTATAGATATATTAATATTATTTTTAATATTTAATGAGATAGTAGCACATGTTGCAGACTCATTTGAGATAAAGAAAATCCCTGAGAATTTTACATTTTTAGATGCTTTAATAATACTTGTCATATTTTCTTTATATATTGCAAAGTTTATCTATGTTTTTAAATATTCTAAAAAGAAGAATAAAATAAGGTCAAGACTTATTAAAAATTTTATATTTATATTTAAAAATGGATTCAAATATAAGGAAACAAAAAGGACACTTATTATTTCAATTACAATTGCAATTTTTGTTCTTATATCATATCTTTATTTTCTGGCAACAGGCGGCAGGGAAAACAATATATTTGTTAAGTTATTTAAAATGTATCCATTTAAGGGTAGTATACTCATGCTTGCTGTTATTATTATAAGTATACTATATGGACTTAAAAAAACACTCGATATAGTTGTTGTAAATAGTGGACTTAAAAAATTTACAGAGGGAGATTTGAATGCAAATATAAATCTTCAAGGTTCTCCTGCTGTAAATGAGCTTATAAAAAATATAAACCTTATACAAAAAGGATATAAAGAGACTCTTCATGAGGGAGTAAAAAATGAAAAGCTTAAGACTGAACTTATATCAAATGTTTCCCATGATTTAAAAACACCTTTAACATCAATAATAAATTATGTAAACATTTTAAAAAATGAAGATATAACAGATGAAGAAAAAAAAGAATATCTTGCGATATTAGACAAAAAATCATTAAGGCTAAAATCTCTTATAGAAGACCTTTTTGAAATGTCTAAGATAAATAGCGGAAAGATGAAACTTGATCTAGTGAAGATTGATATACTGTCTCTTATTCATCAGGGGATTGGAGAATATAGTAATCTTTATCCTGAAAAAAATATAAAATTTAAAGTTAATTCTAAAGATGAGAGCATATTTATGAAATTAGATGGCAGACTAATGTCAAGAACTATAGAAAATATCATAATAAATGCACTCAAATATTCACTTAATAATACAAGAGTTTATATTGATGTAAAAGATCATGAAAAATATGTTGAAATATCATTTAAAAATGTATCTCAGTATGAGATGGATTTTGAAGGAAATGAAATGTTTGAAAGATTTGCAAGAGGAGATAAATCAAGAAACTCAAAAGTTGAAGGATCAGGTCTTGGACTTGCAATTATAAAAAGTATAATAGAACTTCATAAAGGGACAGTTCATATAAGAACCGAAGGCGATATGTTTAAAATATATATTATACTACCAAAAAACAAAGAAAAAGAAAAAGAGTCAAAATGAAAATGCTGTAAAAATTGATTTTTTAGAAGAAAAGTTTGTAATTTGTAGAAGATATGGAGTTATTATTGATAATTTATAATGTAAATAATACTTTTATATTGTTAAATTTATGATATACTAAAAAGTAGAGACAAAATATAGTTTATACATAGAATAAATGGTTAGGATTTAAGGAGGATTTTTTTTATGAAGAAAGGAATAGCAGCATCTAAAGGATATGCTATAGGAAAAGTATACTTAAAGGAAAATAAGAAAGTTAACATTACTGATGAAAAGATAAGTGATATTGAAGCTGAAAAAGCAAAGATGCAGAAAGCTCTTGCTGATTCTAAAAATCAACTTCAAGCTGTAAAAGAAAAAGCTGAAAAGGAAATGGGAGCATCAAAAGCAGCAGTTTTTGAAGCACATATTACTTTAGTAGATGATCCTGAATTTACTGGAGCTATGATGTCTGAAATAGAAAACAACAGCGTAAATGGATTAAAAGCAATAACTACCGTTACAGATAACTTCGTGCAAATTTTTGAGTCAATGGATAACGAATACATGAAGGAAAGA
This sequence comes from Clostridium sp. BJN0001, assembly GCF_022869825.1. Classification (NCBI taxonomy): domain Bacteria; kingdom Bacillati; phylum Bacillota; class Clostridia; order Eubacteriales; family Clostridiaceae; genus Clostridium; species Clostridium sp. BJN0001. Next base: position 276,884 of record NZ_CP094971.1, read on the forward strand.
GCTGCAGATATAAAAGATGTTTCAAAGAGAATCTTATCTAACTTTGCAGGTTTTGGCGGAGATGGATTTAATATAACTGAGAAAAATACAGTAGTTGTAGCTCATGATTTAACACCATCTGATACTGCAGGTCTTGATAAATCTAAAGTAGTTGGATTTACTACTGATATTGGTGGAAGAACTTCACATGCTGCAATCATGTCAAGAACTCTTGAAATTCCAGCAGTTCTTGGAGTAGGAGACATAACAAAATGTGTTAAGACTGGAGACAGCATAATTGTTGATGGAATTAACGGTGATGTAATTATCAATCCTTCAGAGGATGTAATTGCTGAATACAGAGAAAAAGAAGAACAGTTTAAGAAAGAACAAGAAGAATTAAAGAAATTAATAAATGTTGAGACAAAAACAAAGTCTGGCAGAAGAATAAAAGTATGTGGAAACATAGGAAAACCTGCTGACATAAAGACTATTATAGCAAATGGAGGAGACGGAGTAGGCTTATTCAGAACAGAATTCTTATATATGGATAGAAACGAAGCTCCAACAGAAGAAGAACAGTTTGAAAGCTATAAAGCAGTTCTTGAAGGAATGAATGGAAAACAGGTAATAATAAGAACTCTTGATATCGGAGGAGATAAGACACTTCCATATCTTCCATTACCAAAGGAAATGAATCCATTCTTAGGATATAGAGCAATAAGATTATGTCTTGACAGACCTGAAATATTTAAGGTACAGTTAAGAGCACTTTTAAGAGCTTCAGTTTATGGAAATCTTGGTGTAATGTTCCCTATGATTTCTGGACTTCAAGAATTTAAACAAGCAATAAAAGTTGTAGATGAATGTAAGGCTGAACTTAAAGCAGAAGGAAAAGAATATTCAGATAAGATTGAATGGGGAATCATGGTTGAAATCCCAGCAGCTGCAGTATATGCAGATGAACTTGCTAAATATGTTGATTTCTTCTCAATTGGAACAAATGATTTAATTCAGTACACATTAGCAGCTGACAGAATGAGTGAAAAAGTTTCATATCTTTATAACCCAATGCATCCAGCAGTATTAAGACTTATAAAGATGACAATTGAAGGAGCACATAAACACGGTAAATGGGTAGGAATGTGCGGAGAAATGGCAGGAGATGAAAATGCTATTCCAACACTTGTTGAATATGGCTTAGATGAATTCTCAATGAGCGCAACTTCAATACTTAATGCTAAGAAAGTAATGATAGAGCAGAAATAATATCAAATGACAAATGTCCTTTGAACTAAGTGGCTGTCTCAAAATGATTTTTTATTATCATTTTGATGCGGCTCTTTTTATATTATTTGGAATTTAAAACTGATTGACATTTATGCATAAAAGTATATAATTAATGTATAATTATACATTAGTTTTTGGGGGTAAAATAAATGAAAAAGAAGATATTTATAGATGGAAGTGCAGGAACAACAGGGCTTAGAATTTATGAAAGATTTGAAAATCGTGATGATATTGAACTTATAAAAATATCAGAAGAATTAAGAAAAGATCCTGTGGAAAGAAAAAAGCTTATAAATGAGTCAGATATTACATTTTTATGTCTTCCTGATGCAGCAGCTAAGGAATCTGTAGATTTAGCTACAAATGATGATGTGATAATAATCGATACATCTACAGCACATAGGACTGAGAAGGGGTGGGCATATGGTTTCCCAGAACTTTCAAAAAAACATAGAGAGAATATAAAAAATGGAAAGAGAATAGCAGTGCCAGGATGTCATGCTACAGGCTTTATTTCAGCTGTTTATCCGCTTGTTGCAGGAGGAATTATTCCGCCTGACTATCCTATTTCAGCATTTTCTTTATCAGGTTATAGTGGTGCAGGTAAAAAAGGAATTGCACAGTATGAAATGGAAAATAGAGAAAAAGAATTTGATGCACCAAGAGAATACGCATTAAATCAGCAGCATAAGCATTTAAAAGAGATGAAGAAAATTACAGGACTTTCAAAACTTCCTCTTTTCTCACCAATAGTGTCAGATTATTATAGTGGAATGCTTGTATCAGTTCCTTTATATACAGAATATTTTAAGGAAAAAAAGAGTCCTTTAGAGATTCAGAAGTTTTTTGAAGAATTTTATAAAGGAGAAAAATTTATAAAAGTAATGCCATATGGTTCTGAGGATAAAACAAATGGATTTTTATCTGGAAATGCATGTTCAATGTGGGATGGACTTAGAATTTTTGTAACTGGAAATGAAGATAGAGTAGTTGTTTCAGCTCAGTTTGATAACCTTGGAAAAGGTGCATCTGGAGCAGCTATTCAATGCCTTAATATTGTACTTGGATGCGAAGAAGATAAAGGATTAAACTTATAGGGAAAAAAGATGGTATAATTAGAATAAAAACAATAGAAGAACTGGTGAGAGAATGGATAATAAAAAAGCAAAGAAAATTTATGATAAAGCAGTAAAATACTATCAATCTGGAGATCTTGACGATGCACTTAAAATATGTGAAAAAAGTATTTCAAAAGATATAAAAAATCCTGCACTTTTAAATTTAAAGGGGCTTATTCTATATCAGAGAGGCGATTTAAATAAGGCAATTACTACATGGAAAGTTAATGCTGATTACAATAAAGATATGATGGCTAACAATTATATAAATGATGCATATTATGATAAAGACAGCGGAGAACTTTATGTATATGCAGAGCGTCTAATCAAAAATTTAAGAGTGGATGATGCTATAAAGATACTTAAAAAATGCAGTAAAAGTGATTTTAACTGTATAAATGTAAATTCAGCACTTGCTATGGCATATCAGAGAAAAGGTGAATTTGAAAAAGCTTCTGAATTTATAGAGAAAGCACTTAAAGTGGATAAGAATAATCCACGTGCATTAAAGATAAAAAAGGACCTTAAAACTGGAGGTCTTTCAACAGATTCTGTGTATGAAGAAAAAAGTCATAAAGCAAGAAATATATTTATAATTATGCTAGTTCTTCTTATAATAGGTGGGCTTAGTTATTTTGTTTTCCTAAAATATTCTGTAAAGATAGATAAAAAAGAAAATACAGAAAAAATTACTGTAGATGAAGATGTAACTCCTAAGGTAGAGACTAATATAGATACACAGGAACAGGAAAATGAAGATAGCTATGGATTTGACAAAGAAAAAATAACATCATTTATTAATGATAAAGATTTTAATTCTTTATATGATTCTATAAAAACTGTAAATGAGTCAGATTTAAAGAGTGAAGATGATAAAGTTTATAAAGATGCAGTTAATATGTTAAAGACAGAGGGAGTTAAGAATTTCTATGATGATGGACGTCAGTATTACAATGATAAAAAGTATGATGATGCAGTAGACAGCCTTAAAAAAGCATACGATTATAAAGATGGAAATTATTTAGCACAGCATATAATTTTTTATTATGCAAGTTCCCTTTTAGAGCAGGGGAAAAATGATGAAGCATTGGGACTTTATAATGATTATTATAAAGCTTACCCAAAGGGACCATATATTGAAGGTGTTTTATATCAGCTTACGCTATTAAATTCAGGCGTTGATGATAAAAATAGTAAAGCTTATGCAAAAACTCTGATAGAAAAGTATCCAGAGTCCACATATATAAATGATACAATAAAGCAGATAGCAAATAGTTAGACATATTCCAAATAATTAAAGGGAATAATAAATGTTGCAATAAAAATTTGAGAAGGATGATTATATGGTTACATTTATTAAGAATTGTGATGTATTTGCACCTGAATATATTGGGAAAAAAAATATACTCGTTTCAGGCAGAAGCATAGAAGGAATTTTTGAAGAAAATGAAGATGTTAATATTCCAGGAATGAATGTTATTTATGCTGATGGAAATTATATGTTTCCAGGTCTTATTGATTCCCATGTGCATATAACAGGAGGCGGTGGAGAAAGTAGTTTTAGTTCACGAACTACTGAGATTGATGTTAGTGAGATTGTAAAATATGGAGTTACTACTGTTGTTGGATGTAGAGGAACAGATGATGTTGGAAGAAGTATGGAAAGCCTTATATCAAAGGCTAAAGAGCTTAAAGAAAAAGGTATTTCTGCATATTGCTATACAGGTTCATACAGTATTCCAGCTAAAACTATGACTAGGTCTATAAAAAGAGATATTATGATGATAGATGAGATAATAGGTACAGGGGAAATAGCTGTTTCAGATAATAGAAGCTCTAATCCAACATATGAAGAACTTCTAAAGATAATTTCAGAAACGAGAGTTGCTGGACTGTTATCTGGAAAAGCAGGGGTAGTAAATATTCATGTTGGAGATGGAAAAGATAAATTAAAGCTTATTAAACTTATTATAAACAGCACCGAAATACCAGCTTATAACATACTTCCTACGCATATTAATAGAAATGGAGCACTTTTTTCTGAAGCTAAAAATTATATTAAACACGGAGGAGTAGTTGATATTACTACAAGCTGTGATAAAAATAATATGGCAGAAGGAGAACTTAGAGCAGCAAAAGCATTAAAAGAGCTTTTAGATTCTGGCGCAGATATACAAAATATAACATTCTCATCTGATGGAAATGGAAGTATGCCAGAGTTTGATTGTGAAGGACACTTAATAAAAATGGGCAGATGTAGTTTAGATTCTCTATACACAGAAGTGATTTCGGCAATAAATGATTATGGGATAAGTATAGAGAAAGCTTTATCCGTTGTTACAAAGAATCCTGCACAGATTTTAAAATTAAGGAAAAAAGGCAGAATAAGACTTGAGAATGATGCTGATTTTCTTATAGTTGATAAAAATAATTTTGAAATTAAGTACGTATTTGCTAACGGAAAATGTATGCTAAATAAAAAAGAAAAATAATATAGATTTATAAAAGGACTGTGTTATATATTTAACAACAATCCTTTTTTATTTATTATAAATCATAGTAATTTTTATAAAATTCTTTAAGTGCAGGTGCAATAATAAAAATAATCCATGAAAATTCCCAAATGTTAAATACAAAACTTATAAAAAAGTAAACTGCTACAGTTATTAACCAGTAGACTTTCATTAAAGATTTTACAAGTTTTTTATTTTTGCTTTCTATTTGATGAAACTCATTTGAATTATGTGCTTTTAATTTTTCATTTATTAGATCACTTATGTTACTAAACTCAGATATTATAATTCCTACTATTTCTTCATCACTTTTTCCTTCACTTTGTAATTTTTTATAATCAGATTCCATTCTATTTAAAATTTCACTTTTTAATTGTTTTATTTCTTCTGTTTGAGGAACTCCGGAAAAAGTATTATTAACATATGTTGTTAAAGTATTCATAATGCTATCACCCCTTATAAAAAGCATTATAATACTTGTTATTAATTAAGACAATAAATGAATTTTAATAAAATAAAAATGAAAAAGGACAAAGTACAAATAAGGTTGTTTCTGTTTGAGCGCAGAAACTAAATTTATAAGCTTTTGCGTTTAGGCGAAAGCTTTAAGTCTTTTGCGAGAATCGCAAAAGACTCACCTCATTTGTCCTTTGTCAGCTGTCAAATGACTTTTGCATTATGCTTTTATTTTAAAAAATGTGTGATGCCCTATAATTGTTTTATTTACTTTTGCAGTTCCTTTCATCCACGAACATGTTGAGATTTGTGGATTATAGAAAAATAGAGCTCGATTTGTAGGATCTACTCCTTTAATGGCATCATATACTGCACTATAACAATCTTTATTCGGCGTTGCCGTTATATTATTATGTCTTACACATGAAAAAGCATTTTTTTGAAATATTACATTTTTAATTGTATTTGGAAATCCTGGTGTTATAACACGATTTAGGACTACCGATGCAACTGCTACTTTTCCTGTATATGGCTCACCTATGCTTTCTGCAGCTACTAGCTTTGCCATTAGATTTATGTCATCTTTTGTAATATATATTTTTTGAGAGTTCGAACTGAAAACTTCAACGGTAGAGTTTTCAGTTGAACATGAGTTAGCCTGATAATCTATATTCTGTGAAGTTAAATAAGTCTTTGCATTGTCAGCGGCTTTAACGTTTATTACAGTAGCAGAAGCAGAACTGATATTAAATATGAAAAGATAAAATACCAGTGCTGTAAAAAATATACTGCATATTTTTTTCATAAAAAACCTCCTTTTTTATAGTGCAACAAATATATTATTACCCAAGGAGATATTTTTATACATTTTATCCTTGTCTATACTCATCTAAGGATTTGATAAAAGAATCATAATAATTTAAAAAATCATCATACTTATCAAAAGCATCATCATAATCGGATGAAGAATCGTTTTTTACTGCATAAGAAAGTTTATTTAAATATATCTTATATGAATTTATCATATCTTCCATGTGCTCATAACAGCTAAAAGCATCTTCAGGAACTGAAATTGAAGAAACTTCATTTTCTAAAGATTTTAATGAAGATTGTTTATTTTTTATATCACATACAAGAGGTGATATATCTCTTTTCTTTGATCTTATATCTGAAACAGCGTCTCTTAAATCTTCTTTTAACGATGAAAAGTCTGATATTATGTTGTCTAGTGAAAAAAGAAAATCTGATTTTGCTGATTTCATGATTTCAGTATCATTAATATTTCTATATGATGTATCGACATAATCATTTAAGGAATCAAAAAAAGTAGCTGAATTTCCTAAATAATTAATGTTAATATCATTTTTATTTAAATTATCAGCAGAATCTAAAATTTCTTTTCTGCTTTTTAAAAGTGATTGATATGTGCTTGTGAAATTATCTTTATTTGTATCAGATAGTGCAGACATAGAATTTAAATATAAGTTTAAATTTAAATTTATATGATCTAAAAGAGTTTCTTTAAGATTTTTATATTTTTCATTCGACATTTCAAGTGATATAAGTTCGCTTTTAAGATCTACAATCTGGTTAAAGCTTGAGTTAAGCTTTATTGAAGCCTCTTTTGGATTAAAATCTGAAACATATAGTGAAGAATTTATTTTATTTAGTTTATCTGAAATAATATTTAATTTTTTTAAATCGTTACATTTATAAAAAAATGTAAATAATATAGATGAAATGATTAAAATTAATAATATAGGCAAAATATATTTATAATATTTTTTTATAAATTCCATATTTTTTCTCCTTACAAAATAGCTTACTTATATATAATATTTATAAAATAGCAAATTTATTATAAAATAATAAATTTGTAATAAAATAATGACACTCTTAGTACCAATACAAGCTATTAATGTTGTATAATTTTATATAGAGAAATGAGGTGAGTAAATTGAGTGATTTTTTTGCAATGCTAGTAAAAACTTTTTCTAATATATCAGTATGGGCAGTGCTTGATATATTAGTTGTTTCTATGATATTTTATAAAGGTTATACATTAATAAAAGAAACAAGAGCAGAACAGCTTTTAAAAGGTATACTTCTTATAGTTGCACTTATACCTATAAGTTATTTTTTAAAGCTCGATATGCTTAATTTTATTTTAAATAAAACACTTACAATAGGAGTTTTATCTGTTGTTATAATCTTTCAACCTGAAATAAGAAGAGCGCTTGAACATATAGGAAGAAGTGCATTTGATGACAATCATCAGATAAATAAAGAAAGAGTTAATACTATGATAAATGAAGTAGTAACTGCAGTAGAAAATTTGGCACAGTCAAAAACAGGTGCGTTAATAGTAATTGAACAGACAACAGGCTTAAATGAACTCATAGCCTCAGGAACAATGATTGATGCAGTTACAACATCAAATCTTCTTGAAAATATATTCGTAGTAAATACACCACTTCATGATGGTGCAACAATAATAAGAAATAATAGAATACTTGCATCAGGATGTGTACTTCCTCTTACAAATAATGTGAACATAAATAAAAAGCTTGGAACAAGACATAGAGCAGCGATTGGTCTTTCTGAAGTCTCAGATGCTCTTATAATAATTGTATCTGAAGAAACAGGAGTTATATCACTTGCTATAAATGGTAATTTAACAAGAAATTATAACAAAGACAAATTAAGAAGTGTACTTACAGCGATAATTGAGAATAAGGCAAAGAATAATGTGGTAACAGCTGGAGAGAAGGTGAAGTCATGGATAAAGATGAAAAAATTTCTAAATCGATAATAGTAAAACTTATTTGTTTGCTTATATCGACATGTTTATGGTTTTATGTAAGTAATGTTGAAAACCCTACAAGAACTTCAAAGATAAAAAATGTTCCTGTACAGCTTATAAATCTTTCATCTCTTCAAGATGCAGGACTTGCAATTTCGGAGAACCAGGACTTTACGGTTGATTTAAGCCTTGAAGGCTCATCAAAAAATGTAATTAATGCCAAAGTTGAAGATTTTAAAGTAGAGGCTGATATGTCAGCATATGCCTTAAAAGAAGGAGAAAATTTAATACCTATCAAGATAGTTGACTATCCTGAAAATGTAAGTATAAAAAATAATGGTGTACTCGCAGTAAAGGTAAAGCTTGAGAAGATGATTCAAAAGGATATAGATTTGGTTTCAAAAGTTGATATATCATATAAAGACAACATATATGAGAAAGATAAAAAGATATCACCATCAAAAGTAACAATATCAGGGCCTCAAAGTGCAGTTGACAGAGTTACGCAAGCTGTTATTGAAGGTGAAGAAAAAAATGTAGACAGGAATATGGAAGCATCATATGATATTCAATTTATAGATCAAAAAGGAAATAAAGTATCTAATATAGATTCAAATTATAATAAAGCACAGCTAGAAATTGAGGTAAGCAGTGGTAAAAGTGTGCCTGTGACTGTAAAAACACAGTCCAATATAAAAGAGGGATATATATTAGAATCTGCACTCCCTTCTTCTGAATCTGTAGTAATTATAGGAAATACGGACAATCTAAATAATATATCAGAGATAGAAACTGAACCGATAGATTTATCAGAAATTACAGGAGATACTGAAATTTCTGCAAAGTTAAAACTTCCAAACAATATTACACTTTTCAATGGAGAAGATAAAATTAAAGTAGAAATAAAAGTTGTGGCTGCTAAAAACCCAACAAGTGTAATGAGTGTAAAAGTAAATTGTAATAATTTAAAAGACGAGTTTGCTATTAAAAATGAAAATATAGTAACGAGTGTTACATTCTCAGGAAACACTGAAGATTTAAAATCATTAACTGCAAAAGATATAGAAGCTTCTGTTGATCTTTCACAGATATCAGAAGAGGGAACGTACAATTTTAAGCCTTCAGTTACTACGAAGAAAAATATTGAAGTATCTGCGGTGTCAGAAGTAAGTATTACGATAAATAAGAAATAAAGATAAGCGAAAGACGGTGATAGAATTTGCCTATTAGAATTAATAATCTTCATCTAAATCTTGATGAAGATAAAGATGACTTAAAGAAGAAAGCACGTAAAAAGCTTGGAATTTCTGAAAATGCTATAAAGAATATTGAAATTATCAAAGAGAGCTTAGATGCGAGAAAGAAAAATGATATTAAGTTTAATTATTCTATAGATGTTTATACTGAAGATGATGAAAAAGTTTTAAAATCTGCACATAGTAAAGATATAAGATTTGAAGAAATAGAAAAAAGAGAAGATATAATTCATGGAAATGAAAAACTTATAGAGCGTCCTGTCATAATAGGATTTGGCCCTGCGGGAATATTTGCAGCTTTAACTTTAGCTAAAAATGGTTATAAACCTATTGTGTATGAACGTGGCGAAAATGTGGATAAAAGAACAAAGACTGTTAATAACTTTTGGAAAACAGGAAAGTTAAATACAGAATCAAATGTTCAGTTTGGAGAAGGTGGAGCAGGAGCTTTTTCAGATGGAAAATTAACAACAAGAATAAAAGATCACAGATGTTCATTTATTTTAGATGAATTTATTAAATCTGGTGCACCAGAAGAGATAAAATATCAGGCAAAGGCGCATGTAGGAACTGATCTTTTAAAAGGTGTCGTTAAAAATATAAGAAAGCAGATAATTGATTTAGGCGGAGAAGTAAATTTTGAATCAAAGCTTGAGAAAATAGAAATATCTGAAGGAAAGCTAAAAGCTATCGTAGTAAATGGAATAAGAAGAGAATGTAATGCTCTTATTCTTGCAATAGGTCATTCATCAAGAGATACGTATGAAATGATCTATGATGAGGGAGTAAATATGGAGGCAAAAGCTTTTGCAATAGGGGTTAGAGCTGAACATCCACAGGAAATTATAAATATAAGCCAGTATGGAAAATATTTTGATCATCCAAAGCTTCATGCAGCTGATTATAGACTTTCATATCAGTCAGCAAAGTTAAAGCGTGGAATATATTCATTCTGTATGTGCCCTGGAGGAATAGTTGTAGCAGCAGCATCTGAAAAGGAAAGGCTTGTTTCAAATGGTATGAGTTATCATGCAAGAGATGGCGTAAATGCTAATTCAGCTCTTGTAGTTACAGTAAATCCAGATGATTTTAAAGGTTCTTCTCCACTTAGAGGAATGTATTTTCAAAGACATTACGAAAGCCTAGCGTATAAATTAGGAGGTGGAGGATATAAAGCTCCTGTGCAGCTTGTTGGAGATTTCTTAAAAGATAGAAAGAGTACAAAGCTTGGAAGCGTAAAGCCTTCATATACAGCAGGATATGTTTTTGAGGAGCTTAAAAATTGTCTTCCATCATACGTTATTGATGGATTAAAAGAAGGAATAATAAATTTTGATTCAAAGATTAAAGGCTATGGTATGGATGATGCTGTTCTTACTGGAATAGAAACAAGAACATCAGCACCTGTAAGGATAGATAGAAACAAAAATTTAGAGTCAATAAACGTGTCAGGCCTTTATCCATGCGGAGAAGGTGCAGGGTTTGCAGGGGGAATAATTTCAGCAGCAGTTGACGGAATTAAGTCAGCAGAAAGCCTAATTACGAAATATAGTGAAAATATCAATTAATTTTCTGAAAATTTAGCTTTTTGACTATATTTTTGTTAAAATATATATGGAGAGCTTTATAAGCGATTGACACAAAATTAACAATATAAGATAATTATTATATAAATATATGAAAGGTTAGAGGTGCATAATAAAATGAGTAAAAATTTTGCAGATTTATTTTCAAGATTAAAAGAAATACCTACTAAAAAAGTAGCAGTAGCAGTAGCACAAGACGAACCCGTATTAGAGGCTATAAAAGAAGCTTATGAAAAGGGAATAGCTAACGCTATATTAGTAGGAGATAAAGAAAAGATTCATGCAGTTGCAGATAAAATTGACATGGATTTAAAGAATTTTGAAATAATGGATGTAAAGGATCCTAGAAAAGCAACACTTGAAGCTGTTAAGCTTGTATCAAGCGGAAATGCTGATATGCTTATGAAAGGTCTTGTAGATACAAAGACATTCTTAAGAAACGTATTAAATAAAGAAGTTGGTTTAAGAACTGGAAAGACAATGTCTCATGTTGCAGTATTTGAAATTGAAGGATGGGATAGATTATTCTTCTTAACTGATGTTGCATTTAATACATATCCAGAATTAAAGGATAAGATTGCAATAATAAATAATGCAGTAACAGTTGCACATGCATGTGGACTTGAAAATCCAAAGGTTGGAGTTGTATGCCCAGTTGAAGTTGTAAATCCAAACATGCCATCAACAGTTGATGCAGCATTACTTGCAAAGATGAGCGACAGAGGACAATTCAGAGGATGCGTTGTTGACGGACCATTTGCACTTGATAATGCTATTTCTTTAGAATCTGCTAGACATAAGGGAGTTAAGGGAGATGTCGCAGGACAAGCCGATATATTAATGCTTCCAAACATCGAAACAGGAAATGTTATGTATAAGACATTAACTTATTTTGCACCTGCTAAAAACGGATGTCTTTTAGTTGGAACTTCAGCTCCAGCAATTTTAACTTCAAGATCTGATACTTTTGAAACAAAGGTAAATTCTATAGCACTTGCAGCATTAGTTGCTCATAATAACAGCTGTAAATAATATAAGGAGAGATGAAGATGGCTTATAAATTATTAATTATAAATCCAGGTTCAACATCAACTAAAATTGGTGTTTATGAAGATGAAAAAGAAGTTTTTGAAGAGACTTTAAGACATACAAATGAAGAACTAAAACAGTTTAAAGAAATTTATGATCAGTTTCAGTTTAGAAAAGATGTTATTGTAAAGGTACTTAAAGAAAACAATTTTGATATGAAGTCATTAAATGCCATAGTTGGAAGAGGCGGACTTTTAAAGCCAGTTGAAGGCGGAACTTATGCTGTAAATGATGCTATGGTTGAAGACTTAAAGGTAGGAGTACAAGGACCTCATGCTTCAAACTTAGGTGGAATTTTAGCAAGATCAATTGCTGATGAATTAAATATACCATCATATATCGTTGATCCAGTTGTAACTGATGAATTAGCTGACGTTGCAAGATATTCAGGAACTCCTGATATTCCAAGAAAGAGTAAATTCCATGCTTTAAATCAGAAAGCAGTTGCTAAGAGATATGGAAGAGAGTCAAAAAAAGGATACGAAAACTTAAACCTTGTTGTTGTACACATGGGTGGTGGAGTATCAGTTGGAGCTCATAATCATGGAAAAGTTGTTGATGTAAACAATGCACTTGATGGAGACGGCCCATTCTCACCAGAGAGAGCAGGAGCAGTTCCAGCAGGAGATTTAATAAAGATGTGCTTTAGCGGAAAGTATTCTGAAGAAGAAGTATACAGCAAAGTAGTTGGAAAAGGCGGATTTGTTGGATACTTAAATACTAACGATGTAAAGGGAACAATTGATAAGATGGAAGCTGGAGATAAAGAATGTGAAAAAATCTACAAAGCTTTCTTATATCAATTAACTAAATCAGTAGGAGAAATGGCAGCAGCACTTAACGGAAAAGTTGACCAGATTATCTTAACTGGAGGAATTGCATATTCTCCAACACTTGTACCAGATTTAAAGGCAAATGTTGAATGGATTGCACCAGTTACTGTTTACCCTGGTGAAGATGAATTATTAGCATTAGCACAGGGTGCTATCGCAGTATTAAGCGGTAAGGAAAAAGCTAAGGTATACTAAAGGACAAATGACAAAGAACAAATGACAAATTAAATGACAAAGGACAAATGTGGAGGTTTCTGCTTAGGCACAGAAACCCCAAAACTTATGAGCTTTCGCTTCAGGCGAAAGCTTTTTGTCTTTTGTGACCTGTCATTTGAAAAAAAGTGTCTATATAAAAATGATGATTAAAAATCATTTTTATATAGACACTTTTTTGCATTTTAGATTTATTTTTATATAAATATTGCCAACGTAACAATGTTATGTTATACTAAACGCATAAAATAAAAAAGTGGGAGTGAGTATATGGAAGAGGACAACTTAATTTCTAAAAAAGAATTGCTTAAAATAACGAATATATCATATGGTCAATTATATAGATGGAAGAGGAAAGACCTTATACCTGAGGATTGGTTCATAAAAAAATCTAGCTTTACTGGACAAGAAACATTTTTTCCAAGAAAAGAAATATTAGATAGAATAGAAAAAATAAAGAATCTTAAGGAAGATGTGTCTTTAGATGAGTTAGCAAAAATCTTTTCACCTAATCTTTCATCAGTATTTTTGGAAGAAAACGAAATACTTAAACAAAACATTGTTTCACAAGCTGCAATAAATTTATATAAAGATGTTCATAAAGAAAGTAATGGATTTTATTTCAATGAGCTACTATTTATTAGTATTGTGGATAAATTTATTAAATCGGGTAAGGCAAGTTTAGAAGAGGGTAGATTGGTTTTAGATACATTAGAAAAGAACTATAAAAATTTTGATGGCAGATGTTGTGATGTAGTGCTTATGAGAAAATTTGGAGTAGGAATATGTTTCTTAATGTTAATACCAAATGAAATATATATTGAAAGCGAAGCTATACTTGTATTAAAGGTGAATGCTGCAGAATGTGTAGAAAAATTAAAGTCAAAAATAAATTATAATGAAGGGAAGTTTTAAAATGGAGGAAAAATTAATTGATATGAAAATTTCTGGTTCTGGTAAAATCGGTGGTGGAAAATATAATGAGATAAAGATAAGTGGATCAGCTAAAATTGAAGGAGATATAGAGTGCTCTAGCTACAGATGTTCAGGTTCTTCTTCTGCAAGTTCAAATATAAAGGCTGAAACAATTAAGATTAGCGGCAGCACTAAAATTATGAAATCACTAAATACTAATGAATTATCAATAAGCGGTTCTTCTCATATATTAGGTGATGTTAATGCCAAAAAAGTAAAAATAAGCGGATCGTATAATGTTGGAGGAAATCTTCATACAGAAGATATAAAAACATCAGGAATGCTATCTGTAGGTGGTGACTGTGAAGCAGAAAACTTTAATGCTCAAGGTGGATTTAACATAGGCGGATTATTAAATGCAGGAAATATTGATGTAGAGATTTATGGAAACTGCAAAGCAAAAGATATAGGTGGAGAAAATATAAAAGTAAAACTTGGTAGAAGTCACTTATTTGCTAGGATGTTAAATATTTTTATGACAAATAGAAAGCTTGAAGCAGATACAATTGAAGGTGATGATGTTTTTCTTGAAAATACTACAGCAAGGATAGTAAGAGGAAATAACGTTATAATAGGAGATAACTGCAATATCGATACTGTAGAATATAGAAATGAAATAAATATAAACAGTAATTATAAGACTGTTTGCAAAAAAATAGATTAAATGAGAATGTAAAGAAATTTGTTTACACAAATCTCTCTACATTCTTTTATTTTTTATAGTTTATAAATTTATTTTCTTCTAATATAGCAAAGAATTTTGCAAGCCTTGTATAAAATGAATTTTCACTATTATCGTCAAAATCATCTCTTACTTTATCAGCTATTGAGCTTATATCGCTTGTTCCATCTATAGCTTTCCAGACTATGCTGCCATATGTATCAAGTTCTATTTTACTTATCTTTGGTCTACTAAAAATAGTCTGTGCGATTTTATTAAAGAAACCTTTATTTATTACGTCTATTGTTACAATTCCATCTTTAGATACGTTCCATTTAAATTCTTGATTTATAACTGGTACATAATCTAAATAATTTACGTCTTTTTTCATGGTTCTAAATCCTCCTATAATAGTATTGTTAGCTTATTAATTAAAAAAATACTATTTAAAAAGCAATATGGCTGCTACATATTTAATGTGTAGCAGCCAATAAAGTTATTTATTATCTAAATTATTTTGCCTGACTTTTATCTTTATGCCATATTGTAAATTTAAATAGTGTAAGTATTAATAAACCAAAGGCTATTAAAGAACCTAGACTACCAAAATGTACAGCACCTGATAAATCAACTATTTGAGCAATTGATTTACCTCCAATTTTAACTATTGCAAATACGGCAAGTAATATTCCTACAAGACCTTCACCTGCGATAAGTCCTGAAGTATATAAGATACCTCTGTCAATTGAATCTTTTCTCTTTTCTTCACTGATCTTTTTCTTCTTTTCGAAGTAAAATCTTATAAGTCCACCAATTATTATTGCTGTGCTTAAATGAACTGGTAAGTATAGACCAATGGCAAATGGTAATACTGGGATTCCAAGTATTTCAACTACGATAGCAATTCCAGTTCCTACGAATACTAAAGTCCAAGGAAGATTTCCATCCATAACACCTTGAACAACCATTTTCATAAGTGTTGCCTGAGGTGCTGTAAGTTCTGCTGAACCAAATCCCCATGCAGCGTTTAATAAATATAATACTCCACCTATTGTGATTGAAGAAGCAACAACACCGATAACTTCACCTATCTGCTGTTTGTAAGGAGTTGCTCCAACTATATATCCTGTTTTTAAATCCTGAGATGTATCTCCAGCTATAGCTGCAATTATACAGATAACTGAACCTACTGCGATAGAAGATAACATTCCTTCGTGTCCTACAACACCAGTCGCCTTGAAAATAACAGTTGTAATAAGAAGTGTAGCAATTGTCATTCCTGAAACTGGGTTGTTACTGCTTCCTACAAGTCCAACTATTCTAGATGAAACTGTTGCAAAGAAGAATCCGAATATAGCTATAAGTAATGCTCCTCCAAAAGAAACTGGGATTGTAGGAACAAGCCATATTATTAATATTATAGCTACTATAGAACCGATTATAACTCCAAGAGGTAAATCTTTATCTGTTCTATAGTCAGAAACAGTTTTAGTGTCTTTATTTGATAAATCTTTAATAGATGCTGAAAAAGTTGAAACTATTAGTGGAAGAGATTTTAATAAACTTATTATTCCACCAGCTGCAACAGCTCCTGCTCCTATGTATTTTAAGTAGCTTGACCATAATGCAAATGAATCCATTGAAGATACGGGATCTGTGCCGGGATACATGACCATGCTTCCACCAAAAAGAGAGATTAATGGTAAAATTACGAGCCATCCTAAAATACCACCTGCGAACATATAAGAAGATATTTTAATACCACATATATATCCAACACTAAGTAATGCAGGAAGTACATCTAAACCAAATCCAGCACCTTTATAGCCTGGAATTTCATGATGAACTTCATTTGAAAATAGTTTTAATCCTTCTGCTGCGAATTTATATACGGCAGCAATTCCAAGACCTGCAAAAACTCCAGAAGCTTTAGAGCCTCCTTCTTCACCTGCAAGTAAAACTTGTGCACATGCAGTACCCTCTGGATATGGAAGAATTCCATGTTCTTTAACGATAAGAGCTTTTCTTAAAGGAATCATGAATAAGACTCCTAAAATACCACCACATAAACAAATGATTGAAATTTCAAATAATGATGGATTAGCATCTCCCCATTCTTTACTCCAAATAAAGATTGCTGGGATTGTGAAAATTGCACCAGCTGCAACTGATTCACCAGCTGAACCTATAGTTTGTACAATATTATTTTCTAATATTGAATCTTTTTTTAAAATTACTCTTATAATACCCATTGACATAACTGCTGCTGGTATTGAAGCTGATATTGTCATACCAACCTTTAATCCTAAATATGCGTTTGCTGCACCAAAGATAACAGCTAAAAGCACTCCTAAGAATATAGATGTTATTGTTATTTCCGGTAATACTGTATCATGGGAAATAAACGGCTTATGTTTTTTGCTTGCTTTTGACATTGTTTTCCTCCTTTAATTAATTAAAAAAATAGCTTCAGCATTAATATACTATCAATTTTATTCTAAATTAAGTATTAAATATATTAATGCGTAAGCGTATTACGGCAATAATATTTATATAAAAAAATTGTTTACTTTAAATCTAATTTTATTGGCTTTTCTTCACCAGTTTCCATGTTCTTTACTTTTATAGCATTTGAAGAAACTTCGTCTTCACCAATAACTATTACGTTTTTAGCGCCTATCTTATCTGCAAATGTGAATTTCTTCTTTATTTTGTCATTGTCTAAGTATATATCAACTTTTTTGCCTTCAGATAATAATGTCTTATATACTTTAAGGCAATAATTTAAAGTATCACCTATAGGGATTATAAGATAGTCTATTGAAGGTTCTATTTTATAAGAATCTATAAATCCAATTTCCTTAAGTACATAAAATAATCTTGTAAGTCCTATAGATACACCCATTCCAGGAAGAACGTTATTTGTATAGTTTTCAGCTAAGTTATCGTATCTTCCACCTGAACAGACAGAACCAAAATGTTCATTTCCTTTAAGGAATGTTTCAAATACTGTTCCTGTGTAGTAATCAAGACCTCTTATTATTTTAAGATTTATTTCATAAGACTCTTTTTCAAGTCCTAATAAATCAAGAATATCTGTTACAGTTTTAAGTTCTTCAATTCCTTTATTAAGAGTTTCATTATCAAGATTAAATTCTTTTAAGCTTTCTAATATTTCAGAAGCAGTTCCATTTAATTTTAATATCTCATTTAAGAAAGAAGCTTTTTCATCGCCTACTAATTCTTTTAATGAACTCTTAAATTCATCTTCGCCTATTTTGTCATACTTATCAATTAAAATCATTACTTCATTGATGTTTTCAATTTCTTTAGCTTCTAATATTCCAGATAATATCTTTCTGTTGCTTATTTGGAATTTAAAAGTCTTAAGACCAATTTTCTTAAGAGCCTGATAAGCTAAATTTATTACGAATGCATCATTGTTTATGCTTAACTTATTGTTTCCTATTATATCAACATCACATTGATAAAATTCTCTATAACGTCCTCTTTGGTTTCTTTCTCCACGATAAACTTTTCCTACTTGATATCTCTTAAAAGGAAATGCTAAATCGTTATAATGCTGTGCTACGAATCTTGAAAGCGGAACAGTTAGATCAAATCTTAAAGAAAGATCATTACTTCCTTTATTAAATCTATAAACCTGCTTTTCAGTTTCTCCAGCACTTTTAGCAAGTAAAACTTCAGATTTTTCTATTATAGGAGTGTCAATAGGAAGACATCCATTATTTTGATAAACTTCAGTTATTTTGTTTGTAATATCATTAAAAATTTTCTGTTCATTTGGCAAAAGCTCCATAAAACCTGGAAGTATACTTGGAGTTATTTTTGCTTTTTTCATTTTCATTCTTCCTTTCGTAAATAAAATAAAAGCCACACAGTTTAACTCCACTGAATGACTTCTGATAAATTATAAAAACATTTAAGTTGCATCAGCAGTATGAATACAAGACATTCTATAACCTATATCTGTTCTTACAGAGCAAGTTAATTAAGAATGATAATGTATAATGCTAGATATTTTACTATCCGATGTTTTCATAAAAATATTCTCCTAATTTAATATAGTCTATAAAATATTATACACTATAAAAGAATAATGTTCAATATTAATTTTTTTGAGTTTCCGTATTTTACATTAAAAATGCAAAAATACGAGTATGAGTTAGCGTTTTAAATAAATATTGTGAATTTAATGTGATTTCTCTAAAAAAGTGGTCACTAAAAAGACGTATTAAAAATACGATTTTTTAGTGGCTATTGATTTTTATAAATTTACATCGTGAGATTAAAATACAATTGATAGCTTGAAGTAATTTTTCTTATATTTTGCCATTCTTTTATTCCGTTCCTTGCATAGGCAAGGGTTTTCGATATTCCCCTTGCCATCTGATAGTAATAAAATAAGCATTTTTTCTTAAAAGCTTTAGCATTTGAAATAATATTATTAGATAGTCTTTTAGTTCCAATATTATCTGTTAAAATTCCCACCATGCCTATTGTGTATGTTAATAATTGATTTAAATTATTTATAGATTTTAAACTTCTAACTCTAAAGTTTTCAAAGCCATATTCTTGCTTCTTAAATCTGAAATATTCTTCGATTCTCCACCTAGACATATATAATCTTAATATCTTTACTACATCCTCTTTAGACTTAATTATTTTATTAGTAGCGAGCATCATTGGAGTTTGCGATAGGCCATATATTAAAACTAGATACATATTCTTTTTTGCAGCTGTTATTTGGCAATTAATATGACTTATATAGCAATCTTTTTCTTCTCCTTGAAATAATACTTTTGTTTTTATTTTGCCTTTTCTTGAATCTCTTAATGTAGTAGATTTGTACCACTTACCCTTAAAAAATATCTTTCTTCTTTCAGTTAATCGAATTACAAAATCTTGATTTTGATTATACATAAATTTGAAAAGATCATTCATATCATATCCACGATCAAAAATAAAAGTACCTTTAGTATTAATGGTATTAATTACTGAAGTCAGCCCTTCAAATGTGACTGTATTAGTAGACTTATATTCTTTTTCTTTTGCTGAATGTATCTTTGAAAACAAACTAACTGGCTGCTTTTTATTTTGAGTTAAAGCTACCATTTCTGTAACTTTATAACCTTTTTCGCAAGTGTTTTTTCGGCTAGAGCCATCACGAACAAATCCTAAAGAATCGAATTTATTGCCATAAGGCTTGATTACATCACTATCATCAACAAGAATAACAGGATCATTCATATCAATACTTTTTAGTAGTTGTTTTTTATAGTTAACAGTAACGCTATCAGAAATATTTTTCATTAAATTATTACTTAACCGTTCTACAGTATTTACCTTGTTTATAGATTCCATAAGAGAATCTGAAATGTCAGAAAGTAAAATACTTTTTGATTTACAAATTCCATAAATAGTATCTTGAATAAATTTTCTTTCAACCTGTCCAACTTCATCTGTAATTTTTTCTGTAAAATTAATAATTTTTCTTTTAATTTCATATGTATTTGTGGTAAAATTTTTCATAGGGAAATACTCCTTTGTTTTTTGTTTAGTGCTATTTTTTTGTGGTGAAAAAATTATAACAGAAAACTCACTGTATTTCCTTATTTTTATGTAAAAATTAAGAATTTGTGGATTAAAAATCCGTAAAATTATCAATTGTGGATAATTTTACGGAAACTCAAATAATTTTATATGTAATAAGTTCTTTTAATGATAAAATTTGTATTATATAATGTACATAAAATATAGTTTGATAAAAAAGGAGACAAAAATTTATGAGAAGTTCACTTAATATAAAAAATAAGCTTAACATGATTTACAAGATGGAAAATGATTCTATATTTCAAATACTTGAATACGATGATTTAAATGGGGCAGATGATGTTCAAAGCGCTTTTGCACTTAATGTAATAAAAAGAGGAGACATAAAGTTAAAGCAGATAAGGATTGAACTTGATGATAGTGCTGTTCGTATTGAGCCAGGTGCATTAAGTTATATGAAAGGTGATATAAATATAAGTACAAAATCAGGTGGGGTATTTGGTTTTGGTAAGAAATTATTATCTAGCAAAATAACAAATGAAACATTATTTAAACCAGAATATTCAGGAACAGGAGAAATATTTTTAGAACCATCTTTTTCAAACTTTGCTCTAATTGAGCTTGAAGATGATGACATAATAATAGATGATGGTTTATTTTATGCTTGTGAGACAAGTGTTGATGTAAGCGTGCAAGCACAGAAAAATCTATCTTCCATGATGCTTGGAAATGAAGGGGTGTGGCAGACATCACTAGGTGGTAGCGGCATAGTAGCACTTGAAATACCTGTTCCTGAAAGTGAAATTTTTAAGTGCGTACTAATAGATGATACTTTAAAAGTTGATGGAAACTTTGCAATTTTAAGGACAGGAAATATTGAATTTTCAGTTGAAAAGTCAGCAAAGACAATTGCAGGTTCTATAGTAAATAAAGAAGGACTTGTTAATGTGTACAGAGGAACAGGAGAAGTATGGCTTGCACCAACTAAGAGTGTTTATAGTAAATTAAAGATGCAAGGTCTTAGTGAAATGAGAAAATCACAACATGATAGTAATACAGAAGAGTAGACAAATGACAAAGTACAAATGACAAAGGACATATTAAATGACAAAGTACAAATGACAAATGACAAAGATGGTTGTTTCTGCTTGGACGCAGAAACTTGGAATTTGATAGAATTGATAATGTGCTAATGTATAATTGATAATTATGGATGTTTCTGCTCAAAATCGCAGAAACCCAAATTAATGTAAAAATTGACAATTGACAATTGACAATTGTGGAAGTTTCTGCTTGAGCGCAGAAAACAAAATTTATGAGCTTTCGCTTCAGGCGAAAGCTTTATTTTTTTGCGAGAATCTCAAAAAACCATACAATGAAATTCCGTAGGAATTTCCACCTGAATTGTCCATTATCCATTATTAATTCTCAATTGCACAGGATTTCCACCACATTTGTCATTTGTCCTTTGAAAGTTTGTCCATTGTACTGTCATTTGTACTGTCCTTTAGCACATAATTTGCAACTAGTTTTGCATTATAATTGCAAAACAAGAATAGAAACATTGACTTATGGGCATTATAAACATATAATGGTAGTATGATTTTGCAATTATAATGCAGAATGGAGGTTTATAAAATGTTACTAGAGTTTAAGACAAAAAATTATAAGTCTTTTGTGGAGGAAACGAAGTTTTCTATGCTTGCAGCACCAAAGCAAAAAGGACTTGATTATAGTTTGTGTGAAAAGAAAATAAAAGGAAAAACATTAAAGGGGCTATGCTCCTCAGTGATTTATGGACCTAATGCAGCAGGTAAAACAAATATTATCGGAGCAATGGATGTATTTCGTGCAATTGTTTTAAGAGGAAATATAAGAAATTCAGAGGAAAAAGCATCTCCAAATACAGCATCAGCTGAGTTGGAATTAATTCCAAATAATAAATGTAAAACTGCTCAGCCAGTTGAATTTTCAGTTGATTTTTTTGAAAATGGATTAAGAATTGAATATAGTGTTAGTGTTGATTTAGGAACGTTCCTTGATAGTGAATATAAGAGAAAAATTTTATCCGAAAAATTGATAGTGGATGGAGACGAAGTTTTTTGTAGAACTAAAGATTTATCTTTTGGTAATTTAAAAGTAATAAAAGATTATCTTTCTGATCCAATGAAGCAAAACATGGAGGGTGCTATTGATATAGCAAAAAATAGTTTAAATCAAGAGGAACTATTTTTGATAAATGGATTTAAACTTATTTTTTCACAGAAATTTGTTAAGCTTATAACAGATTGGTTTACAAATAAGTTTATGGTTATTTATCGTGCAGATTCCATGCAGCTTATTAAACGATTTGCTGATCCACAAAAAAAAGCAGTATATGTTGAAAAAACAACAGATGAAGCTGCTAAGCTTTTTGGAATAAATTCTAATGCAGTAGGTTATGTTGTTAGTGATGATGATTCAGAGGCAAAGTTATGTTCTATATTTAAAGATGTTAAAAATAAAAAAAGTACTGCTATAGCAGCAGAGATTTTTGAGTCTTATGGGACAATTCGATTTATCAATATGTTTCCACTTGTAATTCGTGCAATCCAAACTGGAGGAACATTGGTAGTTGATGAATTTGATGCATCAATTCATCCAATGGCTCTTATGAGTATTATTAATATTTTTCATAATGATGATATAAATATTAATCATGCTCAATTAATTTTTAACACTCATAATCCAATTTTTCTTAACTCAAATCTTTTTAGAAGAGATGAAATCAAATTTGTGGAAAGAGATGATGATAATCATGATAGTACACTGTATGCACTATCAGATTTTGGGACAACAGGAGAAAAAGGTGTTCGTAAAAATGAAGATTATATGAAAAATTATTTTGTAAGTCAATATGGAGCTATAAAGGACATTGATTTTGTACCTATATTTGAAGAAATCCTTGCAACTAAAAATGAGGTGGTGTGATGTATGGCAAAAAGAATTATGCAAAATAATGAAAAGAATGGCTATACACTGAAACAATATAAAGGATATAAGTATTATAAAGAGAATCCTTCACTTGCAATCTGGGAGGTAATTGAAAAAATATTGAAAGATTGTTCGTTAATTTAATATACAATACAAATAATTGATAATGCG
Source organism: Clostridium sp. BJN0001 (assembly GCF_022869825.1). NCBI lineage: Bacteria > Bacillati > Bacillota > Clostridia > Eubacteriales > Clostridiaceae > Clostridium > Clostridium sp. BJN0001. Next base: position 300,374 of record NZ_CP094971.1, read on the forward strand.
TTAATTGATAATTGATAATGTGCAAATTGATAATTGTGGTTGTTTCTGCTCAAAATCGCAGAAACCCCAAATTAAATGACAAAGTACAAATGACAAAGGACAAATCAGGAAGTTTCTGCTAAGTCGCAGAAACCAAAATATATGAGCTTTCGCTTCAGGCGAAAGCTTTATTTTTTGCGTAAAACGCAAAAAACCACCTAAATTGTCCATTGTCCATTGTCAATTAGATTTGATTTCCACCTAAATTATCAATTAGAATTTATTCCTATATCATTTGTCATTTGTCCTTTAACCATTTGTCATTTGCACTGTCCTTTGTCATTTAACAATTTGTCATTTAGCATGTTATTAGCGTATTAAAGTTGTAAAGTATTAGATATGAAGTTATAATATCAATATAGACTTTAATTTATAAAAAGTGATGAGGTGCAGAGTAATGAGTGGGCTTGAATCAAAATTGAAGAGTAAAGATTTAGATTTATTTTTTAAAGGTATACTTGAGCTTAATTGTGTCGAGGATTGTTATAAATTTTTTGAAGATGTAGCTACAATTAATGAAATACAGGCTTTAGCACAGAGATTTCATGTTGCAAAATTGCTAGATGAAAAAAAGACTTATACCGAAATAGTAAAACTTACTGGAGCAAGTACAGCAACAATAAGCAGAATTAACAGATGTTTAAATTATGGCAGCGATGGATATAGTCTTGTCCTTAATAGGCTGAAATTACAAGAGAAAAAGAGTAAATAATTTATATCGTTGTAAAATATAATAAAAAATATTATACTAGTTACGATGAATATAGAATATTTTAAGCGAGGTAAATATATATATGGGTAGAATGTTTGGAACAGACGGAGTAAGAGGTGTCGCTAATAAAGAATTAACAGCACAGATTGCCTATGATTTAGGAAAGGCAGGAGCTTTTGTATTAACTGAAGGTGCTCATAAGCCAAAGATACTTGTTGCTAAAGATACAAGAATTTCAGGAGACATGCTTGAATCTGCACTTACAGCAGGAATTTTATCTGTTGGAGCAGAAGCAATAGTTCTTGGAGTAGTACCAACTCCTGCAGTTGCATATTTAACAAGAAAGTATGGAGCTGATGCCGGAGTTATGATTTCAGCATCACATAATCCTGTTGAATATAATGGAATTAAATTTTTTAATGATAAAGGATACAAATTATCTGATGAGCTTGAAGACAAAATTCAAGAGATAATTGAAAGCGGATTTAAAAATGTTCCAAGTCCAGAAGGAACAGAAATAGGAAGAAAGAAATTTGAAGTTGGAGCTCTTGATGATTATATAGAGTTTGCAAAAAAGACAGCTCCATATTCATTAAAAGGATTAAAAGTTGCACTTGACTGTGCAAATGGATCAGCCTACAAGTCTTCTGTAAAAGCCTTTAGAGATTTAGGAGCAGATGTATTTGTAATAAATGATAATCCTGATGGAACTAATATTAATGAAAAATGTGGTTCAACTCATCCTGAAGAACTTATGGATTATGTAGTTAAAGAGGGATGCGATGTAGGATTTGCTTTTGATGGAGATGCAGATAGATGTCTAGCTGTTGATGAAAAAGGAAATCTTATAAGTGGAGATTTCACTCTTATGTTATGTGGAAGCTATTTAAAAGAGCTTGGAAAGTTAAGCCACAATACAATTGTTGGAACAGTAATGAGTAATTTAGGTCTTGATATAGCTTGCAAGAAACTTAAAATGAATCTTGTAAAGACTACTGTAGGAGATAGATATGTTCTTGAAAAGATGATAAGAGAGGGATATACTCTTGGTGGAGAACAGTCTGGACACATTATCTTCTTAGATTACAATACTACTGGAGATGGGCTTGTTACAGCACTTCAGATTGCTACAATTGTTAAGAAGAAGGGAAAATCATTATCAGAATTATGCTCTATTATGAAAGATCTTCCACAGGTACTTGCTAATGCTGTTGTACCAAACGATAAAAAGGAAGATTATTTAAATGATGATGAAATTCAAGCTGAAATTAAAAAGATAGAAGATTCTCTTAATGGAGTAGGAAGAGTTCTTATAAGACCATCAGGAACAGAACCTCTAGTAAGAGTAATGCTTGAAGGAGAAAATCAAAAAGAAATTGATAAAATGGCTCATAAACTTGCTGATTTAATACATAATAAGTATACTAAGTAAAAGTTTGAACATTTTAAATTGAATATTAATGCTTGCTTTAGCATGATATAAAAAAGAGAATTCATTTGGATTCTCTTTTTTTAACATTTTAAGAAATCTCTTTATAAGTAGATTTAAGTAGTAATATAATTATGATATAAAATTAAAGATAAGGAGTGATTCTGTATGAAATGGAAAGAAGTAAGAGAATTGTATCCTAATCAATTTGTAAAATTTGAAATCTTAGAATCTCACATAAAAGATAATAAAGAATATGTGGATGATGTTGCAGTTATTAAAGCTCTTTCTGATGGAAAAGATGCAAGAAAAGAGTTTATAAATTGTAAAAAAGGTCAATTAGTATACAATACTAAAAATGAAGAATTAATAATACAGTTAGTAAAGCATGTTGGGATTAGAAGAAGTGTATAAAATGAATAATTTGCAATTTAAAGATGGACTATTGTACACTTCAATAATTCTAAAACATGGAGATAAATCTGTTTTAGTAGAGAATGTTATTATTGACAATGGAGCATTTCATACAATTATAGCTACTGATTATTTAGAAAAGATGGATGTTGAATTTTCAGACGATGATGAATTAGTTAAAGCTTCCGGTTATGGTGGAACTGTTTGATATTCTGTAAGGAAAAGAATAGATTATATTTTTTCTTTAGAAAATTATATTGCAGTTAAATGTGTGGATAACTTTTTAGCATAGGGGATATAACATAGTCGCCTTGGCAGTTTTTTTATTTAAATATTAATTTTTATAGACTGTATAGATATTCTTCAAAATACTTAGAATTAGCTAGAAAACACAAGCTAAACTCACATAATCACTATAAATAGAAAAAAACAATAAAAATCCATATTTATTTTACTTTGACTTTCTTTGACCTTAAAAGTATAATGTACTTGTACAAAGGAAATAGATAAAGATCCTAAACAAAAAGTAAAAATTATATTTATATATTTTAAGGAGGTTTTAGTATGTTTGGATTAATACCATTTAGAACTAACAAAAATGAAGAGAAAGGCGTTGCATTTAATGATTTCTTTACTGACTTTTTTAATGATGACTTTTTCTCACCAATGAATATTTCAGATGAAGGAATGAAAAAATTTAATGCAGATGTAAGAGAAACTGATAAAGAATATCTAGTTTCAGCAGAACTTCCTGGAGTAAAAAAAGAGGATATAGCACTAGATTACAAGGATAATAATTTAGTAATAAGAGCAAAAAGAGAAGAAGTCCATGATGAATCAAAGGACAATTATATAAGAAAAGAAAGAAGCTATGGAGAATTTAGCAGACAATTCTATTTTGACAATGTAGACAAAGAAAAAATTTGTGCAAAATTCCAAAATGGAGAACTTCAAATAATTCTTCCAAAGACTGAGCAGAAGGTTGATGACAGCACAAAGATATTTATTAGGTAAAAAATATTATATTGACAATTAAGTTAATGTAAGTATATAATATAGAAAATTAAAAACTTATCAAGAGAGGTGGAGGGACTGGCCCGTTGAAGCCCAGCAACCAATAATAGATTATTATTATATGGTGCTAATTCCTGGAGTGTTTTACTCAGAGATAAGAAGTATTTTCTTAGAATGTGTTGTTAATAATGCACCGGAATTTATTTTCTGGTGCATTTTTAATATATAAAAAGCTTTAAATTTTAATAAAGCGGATATAAGGTGCTTTTAGAAATAAAAGATAATAGGGAATCAGGTTAGAATCCTGAGCAGCACCCACTACTGTATTTTGGACGAAATTTCTATATCCACTGCTTACTATAAAAGCGGGAAGGAGAAAGAGTAGGCTGATAATAAGTCAGGAGACCTGCCTTATATTTAATTTAAGCCCTTGGGGATGAGGGATAAGGAGGAAAAAATATGTTAAAAACAACTATTTCAGGCTATCCAAGGATAGGCAGAAAAAGGGAACTAAAATTTGCTACTGAAAAGTATTTTAAGGAGCAGATAACAAAGGAAGAATTTTTAAAAACATCACAAAATTTAAGGAAAGAGTATTTTATGATACAGAAAAACAAAGGTATAGATATAATACCTGTCAATGATTTTTCTTATTATGATAATATTCTTGATACAGCTTATATGCTTAATGTCATACCGAAAAGATACAAAGATTTAAATCTTGATAATCTTGATACATATTTTGCTATGGCAAGAGGATATCAGAAAGATGGAAATGATGTAACAGCACTTGCTATGAAAAAATGGTTTAATACAAATTATCACTATATTGTACCAGAGATAGATGATTATACAGAGTTTAAGCTTAATGATACAAAAATATTTGACCTTTATGATGAGGCAAAAAAATTAGACATAAATGCAAAACCTGTGATAATTGGACCATTTACGTTTTTAAAATTATCTAAGATTAATACAAAAAGAAGTTTTGAAGATCTTTTAGATAGTCTTGCAGATGTATATTCTAACATATTTGATAAGTTAGATGAAAAAGGTGCATCATACGTTCAGATAGAAGAACCTGAACTTGTAAAAGATATTACAGATGATGAATTTAAACTTTTTAAATCTGTATACTCTAAGATATTTAAAAAGAAATATAAATTTGAGTCTATACTTCAAACTTATTTTGGAGATATAAGGGACATATATAAAAACATTTCTGAATTACAATTTGATATAATAGCTCTTGATTTTGTTGAAGGAAAAGAAACTTTAAACTTAATCAGAAAGTATGGTTTTCCAAAGAATAAAAAGCTTATTGCTGGAATAATTAATGGAAAAAATATATGGGTTAATGATTATAAAAAATCTATTGAAGTATTAAAAGAAATTGAAAAAAATATAGATAGAGACAGAATTATTTTAGGTACAAGCTGCTCACTTTTACATGTACCATATACAGTAAAAAATGAGACAAAACTTGCAGATGAGTACAAAGAGAGCATGGCTTTTGCTGAGGAAAAACTTGATGAACTTAAAGAAATTAAAATTTTAGAAGACAATAAAGATTATGAAAACAGCAGTGAATTTGTTGCAAATGGTCTTATTTTAAAGAGAAAGAGAGAAAATAAGTTATGCTTCTTAAAAGAAGTCAGAGAAAAAATAAAGAATTTAAAACCATCTGATTTTAGAAGAAAAGAAAGTTTTGATACAAGACGTGATTTTCAAAAAGAAGAATTTAACTTACCACTACTTAAAACAACAACAATAGGTTCATTCCCTCAGACAGCAGAGATTAAAAATGAAAGAAAAAAATTTAGAAATGGAATTATAAAAGAAGGAGAATATAATAATTTCTTAAAGAAAAAAATTGATGAAGTTATAAAATTTCAAGAAGATATAGGACTTGATGTTCTTGTACATGGAGAATATGAGAGAACAGATATGGTTGAATATTTTGGAAAACTTCTTCAAGGATTTTTATTTACAGAAAACGGCTGGGTTCAGTCATATGGGACAAGAGGGGTAAAGCCACCTATAATATATGGAGACATAAAAAGAGTAGAGCCTATGACTGTAAAGTGGATAAAATATGCACAAGAAAAGACTGAAAAGCCTGTTAAAGGTATGCTTACAGGGCCTGTCACAATTCTAAACTGGTCATTTAAAAGAGAAGATATTGACATTAAGTCAATAATGTATCAGATTGGTATTGCAATAGGTGAGGAAGTTCTTGACCTTGAGAAAAATGGAATAAAGATAATACAGATAGATGAAGCAGCTTTAAGAGAAAAGCTTCCTCTAAGAAAGAGTGATTGGCAGAAAGAATATCTTGATTTTGCAATTCCTGCATTCCGTCTTACAAATGCAAAGGTAAAAAAATCAACTCAGATTCACACACATATGTGCTATAGTGAATTTAACGATATAATAAAGGCTATTGATGATATGGATGCTGATGTTATATCTATAGAGGCAGCAAGATCAGATTTCTCTATTCTTGATTTTCTAAAAGAAAATAACTTTAGACTTGAAATAGGACCAGGAGTTTATGATATACATTCTCCAAGAGTTCCATCAGAAGAAGAAATAGAAGATGCAATAAAAATAATGCTTTCAAAAATAGATGCTGATAAGCTATGGATAAATCCTGACTGTGGACTTAAAACAAGAGGAACAGAGGAAACTATAAAAAGTCTTAAAAATTTAGTTAATGCAGCTAAAAAAATAAGAGAAGAGCTTTAAAAAAAGGCCTTGCACTAAAATAATTAGTGCAAGACCTCTTTTTTAATAAGTAATAGTGTGTGCTTTTTTATTGCCTGATTTTGCTTTTCCTTGAATTTCAGGAACGGGAGAAACATCATTTTTATCTACGTGATATTTATGATTACTTTCAGTGCCATGTGGATCTTTTACGTTAGGCCTTCTCATGCCAGCTTTAGCCATAACAATCACCTCATCTATAGTATGGGAAATTTAATCAAATATTATTCATCTATTTATAATTTATTTTAATTTAAATTTCTTAACCATATCGGAAAGCACTGTAGAGTTATTTTTATTCTTATCTGATTCTTTTAATATATCAGAATTTTTTTCTCGTATATTCTGCATATTATTGCTTATAGTTGATGAAGATTCTGTTATGGAAAATATAAATTCAGATATTTTATTTATATTATTTTTTATATTAGATACAGAATTTGATATTTTAGAAGAATTTTCTGAATAAGTATCTGCAATTTTCTTAAAATCTGTACCTGCTGATTTATATGAAAGTGTTATATCTATTATGTCTGAATAATTTTTTAGTATATCTTTATCAACAAAATCTAAAAGCTCTTTAGATGATTCAGCAAGTTCTGAGATTGAAGAAAGTGCATTAGTTATATTACTTTTTATTAAAATTACTGCATTTTTAGATTCATCAGAAAGGTTTCTTATTTCATCTGCTACAACTGCAAAGCCTTTTCCATTTTCACCAGCACGTGCGGCCTCAATTGATGCATTTAATGCTAGAAGATTTGTTCTATCTGATATTTCTAAAATACTTTCTGTTATTTCAGAAATATTTTCAACACTTTTTATTTGATCTAATGATTCTTTTAATTTTCCACCGCATTTTTCATATATTTGTTTTATGTTATCTGAGAAGCTCTTAGTATTCTCATAGAAAGTTCCTGCCTGCATCTCAATTTTATCTGCATAAGCTATAGATTTTTTTGCATTTAAGGCAGATGTTGTTGTAGAATTATCAACATTTTCTGTAATAGAATTTACTTCTGACAAAAGAGATGATGATTCCTGAAGGCTTGAAAAAATTTGAGTTGATTTATCAGCTGCTTCATTAAGATCGTTTGAAATAACCGAAATCATATCATCGATTTTAACACTCTTAGAAAATATAGATGAACTTTTTTCTTTTATAGCTGATATTAACTGATTTAAATTAAAAGAACTTAAATTAATCGCTTTAACTACTGTTCCAAATTCATTATTACTTAATGGGTTTACTGTACATGAAAGATTATAATTTGAAAGCTCTCTAGAACAATTTTCAATTAAGCTTAGCTCTTTTTTAAGACTTCTCTTTATTATAACTGATATAAAAGCTGCAACCATAAGTGTTACTATTAAAAAGATTACAAGAGATATACTTATTGATATTATGTCTTTAAACATTTCATAAACTGATGTAACAATAACTATTGACCATTCTGTATTTGGAATCGAAGTAAATGATGCAAGGGAATATGAATTATTCATATTAAGAAACATTGTATCTGTTTCACTAGATGATATCTTTGATAAAAAGTTTTTAGTCTCTTCTAATTCTTTTTCACTATATTTTGAAGCATTTTCTATAAGTGATGATTTGTTTTGAACATAAGACATATCTTTATGTACAATAAAGTTACCATTATTATCTACAATAAAAGCATATCCCTTATCTCCAACTTTAATACTTTGAACAAAATCGTTAATTTCCTGAATATTTATTGCTCCACATAGATGACAGATTGTATTATCTTTATTATCTTTTACAGGGATTACTACTGTTATTACTGATTCTTTTCCATCAGTTTGTATATTAGGTCTTGAGATAAAAGAATCAGTAATTTGAGATTCTTTATATAATTCATCTGAAGAAGCATCTTTTATTTCATTTGTATCTGCATAAAAAGCTTGTCCATCATTTCCTAATATGAAGATGTTATTAAAATCCCATTTATTCATTTCTTCAATTAACAAAGGACGCTGAACTTTCCAGTCCATTGTCTGAATTTCATCAGAATATGCAATATTAAGAAGCTCATTTTTTCTTGATTCAAGCTCTGCATTTATTATTTTGCAGCTATCAATTGTACGGTCTATAAGAGTTTCTCTTGTACTTGAAATTATGCTCTTTGTGAATTTATAGTAAATGAAAAGGGATAGTGAAAGACATATTAAAATGATAGAAGCGGTTACCTCGATTACTATTTTATTAGCAAAACTTATCTGACGTTCTTTCTTTTTCTTCCTTTTTTGATTATTTTTCTTAGATTTTTTTTTGAAAAGTTTCATTTAATCCTCCCCATTATATGCATGTAAAGTGACTTACTAATGACATGTAGAGTAATGTATTAATAAATAGTTTATTAATAATATCATACACATATAATGGTTAAAACAAGATTAAATTGTCATTAAATGTTTGTTAAATTACAAATATTTGATAAACGAATAAAAATTTTCTAATTAAACCAGTTTAATTAAAAATTTAAAAAAATAAATTAATTATTTAGTATATATAAGTTTAATTTTCTTATATTATGTAAAAATATAAAACAAATTAGTGATAATATGCAAAAAAATACAACATAAATATAACAAATTATTAAAATAGTATGATGCAAAAAGGTTAAAATTGCTATTTTAATAAAAAAATAAAAAAACAAATAATCATGTTGACATTGAAGATTTTAAAGAGTAAACTAAAGCCATAAACTTGAACAACAGAATATGTCTTTTAATTTTATAAATGCAATGAAGGAGACAGTTATAAAGCTTAAATAAGTTTTAGAGAGCCAATGCTACGGTGGAAATTGGTACTTATGTTTTTATGATTATCACTCTTGAGCAGATTTCAGAAAGGAAAGTAATTTCTTAGTAAGTTGTGTCCGGTGGCATCCGTTATATGCAAGGGTTTGTTAGAACCTAGTGATATTGGTTAATAAGGCGGAATTATATCCCACTTCTTATGATGTATATCATTAAGGGTGGTATTTTTTTACCAATTTTAGGGGGTGATTGGTTGGAAAAGCATGTATTATCTGTATTAGTTAAAAATTCATCAGGCGTGTTAACACGGGTTAGCAGTCTATTTTCAAGAAGAGGCTATAACATAGAAAGTCTCACAGTGGGGCAGACAGAAAATCATGAAAATTCAAGGATGACAATAACACTTTTTACAGATGAGGATATGTTACAGCAGGTAAAAAAACAGCTTGCAAAGCTTGAAGATGTAATTAATGTTGTAAATTTTAAACCTAAAGATTCTGTTTGCAGAGAGCTTGTACTTATAAAAGTAAAAGCTACAAAAGAAAACAGATCAGAAATCAATGAAACAGTAAATATTTTTAGAAGCAAGATAGTTGATATTTCAAATAGTACAATGACTATTGAGCTTACTGGAAATGAAAGCAAAGTTTCAGCATTTATAAATCTTATGAAAGAAATTGGCATTATTGAGCTTGCAAGAACAGGGGTTACAGCTCTTCAAAGGGGAAATGAAACAATAGATAAAGACACAATTTAAGCAATAAATAATTAAATAAGGAGGGGGCAGCGTGGCTTCAAAGAATGTAAATATATTTGATTCCACATTAAGGGATGGAGCACAAGGCGAAGGAATATCTTTTTCAATTGAGGATAAAATAAAGATTGTAAAGATATTAGATAATCTTAAAGTAGATTATATAGAAGCTGGAAATCCAGGTTCTAATCCCAAAGATATGGAATTTTTTAAACTTTTAAAAGATATCAAATTAGAAAATTCGAAAATTGCTGCGTTTGGTTCAACCAGAAAACCTGAGACAAAGGCTCAGGAAGATAAGAATATCAGGGAACTTTTAAAATCTGAGGTTCAAGATATTGTAATATTTGGGAAGTCATGGGACTTTCAAGTTACTGAAATTTTAAAGACATCTTTAGAAGAAAACTTAAATATGATTAAAGATACGATTTCATATTTATGCTCATGTAATAAAAAAGTTATTTTTGATGCAGAACATTTTTATGATGGATATAAAGCCAATAAAGATTATGCATTAAAAGTTATAGAGGCAGCAGAAAAAGCAGGGGCAGAAACAGTAGTCTTGTGTGATACGAATGGGGGCACTCTTCCACAAGAAATATACTCTATAACAGGGGAAGCTTTAAAAATACTTACTAGAGCAAAAATAGGAATTCACAGCCATGATGATATGGGGATGGCAGTTGCTAATTCAATCATGGCAGTTAGTGCAGGAGCATCACAGGTGCAGGGAACACTTATAGGAATTGGGGAAAGATGCGGGAACGCAAATTTAAGTGCAATAATACCTGCACTTAAATTAAAAATGAAATGTGATGTTATTGGGGAAAAAGAACTTTTAAATCTTACTAAGAGCGCAAGGGGCGTAGCAGAAATATGCAATATTACATTAGATGATAAAGTACCATTTGTTGGAACATCATCTTTTGCACATAAAGGGGGCATGCATATAGATGCTGTTACAAAATTTCCTAAATCTTATGAGCATATAAATCCAGAATTGGTTGGTAATAAGAGAAGGTTTTTAGTATCAGAAGTAAGTGGAAGAAGCACAATATTTAATGAAATAAAAAAACTATTTCCTGAAATAAAAAAGGATAATCCGGCGGTAGTAAAAATAACAGACAGAATAAAAGAGCTTGAATATGAAGGCTATCAGTTCGAAGGGGCAGAAGGAACTGTTGAGCTTATCATGAGAAAGATGGTTGGAAAGTATAAACCGTTTTTCAAGCTAAATCATTTTAAAATAATTGGGGAAAAGCCGGTAGAAAAGCATGAAATGAGTTCGACAGCAGTAATCAATATAGCAGTAGATGGACAAAATGAAATGACAGCAGCTGAGGGCGATGGTCCTATAAATGCACTTGATAAGGCATTAAGAAAGGCGCTTGAAGTATTTTATCCAGAATTAAAAAGGGCTAGGCTTGTAGATTATAAAGTAAGAGTTTTAGACTCGAGAAGTGCTACAGAAGCAAAGGTAAGAGTATTAATAGAATCAACAGATGGGGTAGAGAACTGGACAACAGTTGGGGTTTCAAGAGATGTTGTTGAAGCAAGTTGGATAGCTCTTGTTGATTCAATAGAATATAAACTTATAAAAGATATAGAAAAAAAATTAAAAATGTTTTTTTAAAAAGGAGGAAGAACAAATGGGAATGACAATGACACAGAAGATTTTAGCTTTTCATGCAGGACTTGACAGCGTAAGAGCAGGACAATTAATTGAGGCAAATCTTGATTTAGTACTTGGAAATGATATTACAACTCCGGTTGCCGTAAATGAATTTAAGAAATTTAATGCTGATAAAGTATTTAGCAAAACTAAGATAGCAATAGTTCCAGATCATTTTACACCGAACAAGGATATTAAGGCTGCAGAACAAGTTAAATACGTCAGAGAGTTTTCTAATAAAATGGGGATTGAAAATTTCTTTGAAGTAGGTCAGATGGGTATAGAACATTGCCTTATTCCTGAAAAGGGGCTAGCAGTTGCAGGAGATGCAGTAATAGGGGCAGATTCACACACATGTACTTATGGGGCACTTGGAGCTTTTTCAACAGGGGTAGGCTCAACAGACATGGCAGCAGGAATGGCAACAGGAAAGTGTTGGTTTAAAGTACCTTCAGCATTAAAATTTGTATTAAAAAATAAACCTGCAAAATGGGTAAGTGGAAAAGATATAATTCTTCACATCATTGGAATGATAGGCGTTGATGGAGCATTATATAAATCAATGGAATTCACAGGTGATGGACTTAACTATCTTTCAATGGATGACAGATTTACAATTGCAAATATGGCAATTGAAGCAGGTGGAAAGAATGGAATCTTCCCAGTTGATGAAAAAACAGAAGAATACTTAAAAGAACATGCACCAAACAAAAAGTGGAAAAAATATGAAGCTGATGAAGATGCAGTTTATGACAAAACATATGAAATAGATTTAAGCACTTTAAGACCAACAGTTGCATTTCCACATCTTCCAGAGAATACAAAGACAATTGATGAAAGCGTAGGGGTTAAGCTTGATCAAGTAGTTATTGGTTCTTGTACAAATGGAAGAATGACAGATTTAAGAATTGCAAGAGACATTATAAAGGGAAAGAAAGTTAAGAAGGGATTAAGATGTATTGTAATTCCAGGAACTCAGAAGATATACCTTCAGGCTTTAGAAGAAGGAATCATAAAAGACTTAGTTGAAGCTGGAGCAATTGTTTCTACTCCTACATGTGGACCTTGTCTTGGAGGACATATGGGAATATTAGCAAAAGGAGAAAGAGCATTATCTACTACAAACAGAAACTTTGTAGGAAGAATGGGACACGTTGAATCAGAAGTATATTTAGCAAGTCCAGCAGTAGCAGCAGCATCAGCAATAACTGGAGAAATCACAGATCCAGAGAAAGTAGCTAAGTAAGGGGAGGTTTTTTAAGATGAGCGTAAAAGGTAAAGTATTCAGATACGGAGATAATGTAGATACAGATGTTATAATTCCTGCAAGATATTTAAACACATCAGATCCAAAAGAACTTGCAGCACATTGTATGGAAGACATTGATAAAGAGTTTGTTAAAAAAGTACAAAATGGAGACATCATTGTAGCAGATAAAAACTTTGGATGCGGTTCATCAAGAGAACATGCACCACTTGCTATAAAAACTGCAGGAGTAAGCTGCGTTATAGCTAAGACATTTGCTAGAATCTTCTACAGAAATTCTATTAATATAGGGCTTCCAATATTAGAATGTGAAGAAGCTGTTAATAAAATTGAAGCAGGAGACGAACTTGAAGTTGATTTTTCAACAGGAGTTATTAAGAACTTAACAAAAAATGAGCAATATCAGGGAGAGGCTTTCCCAGAGTTTATGCAAAAGATTATAGACAGCGATGGATTAATTGGATATATAAAAAGCAATAGATAAATGACAATTGACAAATTAGTTTGAAGTAATAAGTTAGAAGAATCATTGGATGCAGGATGTTGACCCCCTGCAACCATGATTACAATTAATAATTGATAATTATTAATTAAGGTAGAAAATCCTATGGATTTTCATCCTTAAATTATCAATTATACATTATACATTATCAATTATTTAGGTTTTATATAAATAAGGGGGATTTTTAATATGAAATGTAAAGTAGCTGTAATTAAAGGAGATGGAATTGGTCCTGATATCGTAAAAGAAGCCGTTAAAGTTTTAAAAACAGTAGGTGAAAAGTTTGGACATAGATTTGAATATGAGTATGTACTTGCTGGAGGATGTGCTATTGATAAATGTGGGGAAGCACTTCCAAAAGAAACATTAGATGTTTGTAAAAATAGTGATGCCGTACTTTTAGGAGCAGTTGGAGGACCAAAATGGGATAATCCAGATGCAAAAGTAAGACCAGAACAGGCTCTTTTAGGATTAAGAGGTGGAATGAATTTATATTGCAATTTAAGACCAGCAGTTTTATATAAACCTCTTAAGAATGCTTCACCATTAAAAGACAGCATCGTTAAAGATGGAATAGATATTGCAATTGTAAGAGAACTTACAGGAGGTATTTATTTTGGAGAAAGAGGAAAAGAAGTAGTAGACGGAGTTGAAACAGCTCATGATACAGAAAAATATAATACAGTTGAGATAAAAAGAATCGTAAAAATCGGTTTTGAAACAGCAATGAAGAGAAAAAAGAAACTTACATGCGTTGATAAAGCAAACATTCTTGAATCTTCAAGATTGTGGAGAAAAGTAATGGCAGAAATGTCAAAAGAGTATCCAGAAGTTTCTGTTAACTATTTATATGTAGATAATGCTTCAATGCAGCTTGTAAAAGATCCTACACAGTTTGATGTTATAGTAACTTCTAATATGTTTGGAGATATTTTATCAGATGAAGCAAGTATGGTAACAGGTTCAATAGGAATGCTTCCATCAGCATCACTTGGAGATGGAACTTTAGGAATGTACGAACCAATACATGGAAGTGCTCCTGATATTGCAGGAATGGGAATTGCAAATCCACTTGCTACAATTTTATCAGCAGCAATGATGTTAAGATACAGCTTTAACCTTGAAGAAGAAGCAAGAGCAATAGAAAAAGCAGTTATGAAAGTGCTTGAAGACGGATATAGAACAGGCGATATAATGAGCGAAGGAAAAAAGAAAGTAAAAACAGAAGAAATGGGAGACTTAGTTTGCCAAAGAGTTAAAGAAGGGAAGTAATTATTTATGAAAAGTGATGTAATGAAAAAAGGCTTAGATAGAGCGGCACAAAGATCACTACTTAGAGCGCTTGGCCTTACAGATGAAGAAATGAAGAGACCTTTAGTTGGAATAGTATCTTCTCAAAGCGAAATAATTCCAGGACATATGAATCTTGACAAAGTAGTAGAAGCAGTAAGAAAAGGAGTCTTAATGGCTGGAGGTACTCCATTTGTAGTGCCTGCCATAGGAGTATGTGATGGTCTTGCAATGGGCCATGGTGGAATGAAATATTCATTAGTCACAAGAGAACTTATTGCAGATTCAGTTGAATGTCTTGCAAAAGCACATGCGCTTGATGCATTAGTACTTGTTCCAAACTGTGACAAGATTGTACCTGGTATGTTAATGGCATCATTAAGAGTTAATGTCCCTTCAGTTATGGTAAGTGGAGGTCCAATGCTTGCAGGTCACTATAAGAAAAAAGCAGTCTCACTTTCATCAATGTTTGAAGCAGTTGGTTCATACGAAGATGGAAAGATGACTAAAGATGAATTATGCGATCTTGAAAAATGTGCGTGTCCAACATGTGGTTCATGTTCAGGAATGTTTACAGCAAATTCAATGAATTGTCTTTGTGAAGTATTAGGTTTAGCACTTCCTGGAAATGGAACTATTCCAGCTGTATATTCAGAAAGATTAAGACTTGCTAAAAAAGCAGGTATGGCTGTAATGGATCTTTTAAAGAAAGATGTAAAGCCAAGAGATATAGTAACAGAAAAGAGTATTTATAATGCACTTAAAGTTGATATGGCACTTGGATGTTCAACAAATAGTGTACTTCATATGACAGCAATAGCACATGAAGCAAAAGTAAATATGAATCTTGATATTATAAATGAATTTTCAGCAAAAACTCCAGACCTTTGTAAATTAGCACCAGCATCAGATGTTCATATTGAAAGATTATATGAAGTTGGTGGAGTTGCAGCTGTAATGAATGAACTTGATAAAAAGAAACTTTTAGATCTTGATACAATGACTGTAACTGGAAAAACTCAAAGAGAGAATATCAAAGGCATATTTGATGAGGAACATGAAGTTGTACGAGACATTGATAATCCATATAGCAAAACAGGCGGAATTGCAATACTAAGAGGAAATTTAGCACCAGAAGGTTCTGTTGTAAAAAGAGCAGGAGTTTTACCTGAAATGCTTAAACATGAGGGACCTGCAAGAGTATTTGATTCAGAAGAAGAAGCAAATAAAGCTATATTTGATAAGAAAATTCAATCTGGGGATGTAATTGTAATAAGATATGAAGGACCAAAGGGTGGACCTGGAATGAGAGAAATGCTTCAAGCAACAGCAGCAGTTGCAGGAATGGGACTTGATAGATCAGTTGCTCTTATTACAGATGGAAGATTCAGCGGAGCTACAAGAGGAGCATCAATTGGGCACGTTTCTCCTGAAGCAGCAGATGGAGGTCCAATTGGACTTATAAAAGATGGGGATATTATTTCAATAGATATAGAAAACGCAAAACTTGAAGTTAAATTATCTGATGAAGAGCTTGCAGAAAGAAGAAAGAATTTTAAGCCTATCGAGCCAAAAGTTAAAGAAGGATATTTAGCAAGATATGCAAAGCTTGTAAGTTCAGCATCAGAAGGGGCAATACTAAAGTAGTAAAGTAATAAGTAATAAAACAATAAGTTTTAAAGGGGTTGAGACGATGTTATTAACTGGAGCAGAAATCCTTCTAAAGTCTCTTATTGACGAGGGCACTGATACAATTTTTGGATATCCTGGGGGTGCAGTATTAAATATCTATGATGAACTTTATAGATATAAAGATAAATTACACCATGTGCTTACAAGCCATGAGCAGAATGCTGCTCATGCAGCTGATGGATATGCAAGAGCAACTGGAAAAGTTGGGGTATGCCTTGCAACCTCAGGGCCAGGAGCAACAAATTTAGTTACAGGAATTGCAACAGCATATATGGATTCAGTTCCTATGGTTGCAATTACTGGAAATGTTGCAGTACCACTTCTTGGTAAAGATAGTTTCCAAGAAGTTGATATAAAAGGAATTACAATGCCTATTACAAAGCATAATTATATTGTTAAAGATGTAAATGATCTTGAGGAAACGATAAAAAAAGCATTTTATATAGCACAAAGTGGAAGACCGGGGCCTGTTCTTATCGATATTCCAAAAGATGTTACTGCAAATAAAGCTGAATATAAAAAGCTTAAGCCAATGGAGATTAGAAGAAAAACAGAGTTTTTAACGGAAGACAAGTTAAAAATAGCAATTGATTTAATAAATGAAAGTAAAAGACCATTTATATATGCAGGAGGCGGAGTTGGAATTTCAGAAGCTACAGATGAGCTTATTGAATTTGCAGAAAAAATAGATGCACCTGTTTCAACATCACTTATGGGGGTTTCATCATTTCCAAATGAGCATAAACTTTATACAGGACTTATAGGAATGCATGGAACAAAAGCTTCAAATATTGCAGCAACACAGTGTGATTTATTAATTGCACTTGGGGCAAGATTTAGCGATAGAGTGATAGGAAGCAAGGAAGATATAAAAAATGCAAAGATACTCCATATAGATGTAGATCCTGCAGAAATTAATAAAAATGTTAAAGTTACAGCATCACTTGTAGGTGATCTTAAAGAAGCACTTTTAAAATTGATGATGCGTGTAAATAAGTCAGAAAAAAAAGAATGGAATGAAAAAATAAATAGTCTTAAAGAAAAGCCAAAAACTAATTTTGGAGACACACTTACTCCAGAATTATTATTTAATAAATTAAATACGTTAAATGATGGAAGCTTTGTGATAACCACTGAAGTTGGTCAACATCAGATGTGGGCAGCACAGAATTTCATATTTAAAAATACAAGAACCTTTATAAGTTCAGGTGGTCTTGGAACAATGGGCTATGGATTAGGGGCAGCTATAGGAGCACAGACTGGACGAATGGACAGAAAAGTGTTTAATATAGCTGGTGATGGAAGTTTCGGAATGAATTGTAATGAGATAGTTACGGCAGTAAAAAATAATCTGCCAATTGTTGAAATTATAATGAATAATAATTGTCTTGGAATGGTAAGACAATGGCAGACATTATTTTATGGCGGTAGATATTCAGAGACCACATTAAATAGGCCTACAGATTATGTAAAACTTGCAGAAGCTTTTGGAGCAAAAGGTATAAAAGTTACTGATGAAAAAGAACTTGATTATGCGTTAAAAGTAGCTCTAAATTCAAAGGGACCTGTAATAATAGATTATTTAATAGACACTGATAAAAAGGTTTATCCAATGGTTGCACCAGGTGCACCAATAAGTCAGATAATGACTGAAAAATAAAAAGCAATAAAAAATAAGGAGGGCATATATTATGCAAAAAATGTATTATGAAAAAGACACAGATCTTAACTTATTGAAAGGAAAGAAAATAGCTGTCATCGGTTATGGTAGCCAAGGTCATGCACATGCTCTAAATCTTAAAGATTCAGGATGTGATGTTGTAGTTGGTTTATATAAAGGAAGTAAATCATGGCCAAAAGCAGAAAAACAGGGGCTTAAAGTTTATACTGCTGCAGAGGCAGCCAAATGGGCTGATATCATCATGATTCTTATAAATGATGAATTACAGGCATCTATGTACAAGAAAGATGTAGAACCAAACTTAGAAGCAGGAAATATGTTAATGTTCGCTCATGGATTTAACATTCATTTTGAACAGATCGTTCCACCTAAGGACGTTGATGTAACAATGATCGCTCCAAAAGGACCAGGACATACTGTAAGAAGTGAATACTTAGCAGGAAAAGGAGTTCCTTGCTTAGTAGCTGTACATCAGAATGCAACAGGAAAAGCATTAGAAATGGCACTTGCTTATTCAAATGCAATTGGAGGAGCAAGAGCAGGAGTTCTTGAAACAACATTTAGAACAGAAACTGAAACAGATTTATTTGGAGAACAGGCTATCCTTTGCGGAGGTGTTTGCGCACTTATGCAAGCAGGTTTTGAAACATTATGCGAAGCTGGATATGATCCAAGAAATGCTTACTTTGAATGTATTCATGAAATGAAATTAATCATAGACTTAATCAACCAGTCAGGATTTGCAGGAATGAGATACTCAATCTCAAATACTGCTGAATATGGTGATTATGTAACTGGACCTAAGATCGTTACAGAAGAAACTAAGAAAGCTATGAAGAAAGTTTTATCTGATATCCAAGATGGAACATTTGCAAAAGAATTCTTACTTGATATGTCAGCAGGTGGTCAGGCTCACTTTAGAGCAATGAGAAGATTAGCAGCTGAACATCCATCAGAAAAAGTTGGAGAAGAAGTACGTAAACTTTACAGCTGGAATGAAGAAGACAAATTAATCAACAACTAAATTTTAAAATAGTAAAATATTTAGAATTTATAATATAAGCTTTCGCTTCAGGCGAAAGCTTATTTTATTTTGCGCAAGTCGCAAAAGACATATAATGAAATTCTGAAAGAATTTCTACCCCATTTGTACTTTGTCACCTGTCCTTTGTCATTTGGTAGAGCAGTTTTTTTTATTTTGTATTAATATTTAAAATCCCTAGAAATATATTTAGTAAAGAATGAATATATTTCAAATAAAGGGGAAATTCACTATGTATCCAATAAAATTTGATAACTTATATTATAAGAAAATCTGGGGAGGAAGAGACTTAAAAAAATTTAGAAGTAATCTTCCAAAAGGTAATATTGGAGAGAGCTGGGATATTGCATGTCACAAAAATGGGATAGGAATAGTTAAAAATGGAGAATATAAAGGGGTAAGGTTTAATGATTTAATAAGCGTTTTAGGAAAATCACTTGTAGGAGATAAAGTATCAGAAAAGAGATTCCCACTTCTTGTTAAAATAATAAATTCTAAAGAAAAACTTTCTGTTCAGGTTCATCCTGGAGATGAGTATGCTATGAGAAATGAAAATGAATATGGGAAAACAGAATGCTGGTATGTTATTGATGCGAAAGAAGGAGCATCAATTATTGTTGGAACGAAGAATTGTTATACAAGAGGTATGTTTGAAGATGCAGCAAAATCAGGAAAACTTTCTAAGTATTTAAATAGAGTTAATGTTAAAAAAGGAGACTTCTTTTTAATAAATAGTGGACTTGTACATGCTATAGGTGAAGGTGTAATACTCGCAGAAATTCAGCAAAATAGTGATATTACATATAGAGTTTATGATTATGATAGAGGAAGAAAGACTAATCTTAAAAAGGCTCTAGATGTAATTGATTTTAATCTTACATGTGAAAATTTAAATAAAGATAGAGAAGTAGAATATGACAATAAAAAAATAACTTTATGTCATAATAAATATTTTGATGTGGAGAAAATAAATGTAAATACAAGCTTTAAAGATATAAGCGAGAGAGAAAGATTTTCTATACTAACATGTGTAGATGGAAGTGGAGTAATTAAGTCAGATGGAGGATACAAAGAAGAAATAAAAGTAGGAGACAGCTATTTAATTCCTGCATATCTAGGTGAATATAGAGTAGAAGGAAAAGCTACTTTATTAAAAAGTTATCCTAATAGATAAAGGGTAAAGTAAATGACAAAGCACAAATGACAAAGGACAAAGAGGGATGTTTCTGCTCAAAATCGCAGAAACCTAAATTAATGTAAAAATTGACAATTGACAATTGACAATTGTGGAAGTTTCTGCTTGAGCGCAGAAACCAAAATATATGAGCTTTCGCTTCAGGCGAAAGCTTTATTTTTTGCGAGAATCGCAAAAAAACATACAATGAAATTCCGTAGGAATTTCCACCTGAATTATCCATTATCCATTATTAATTCTCAATTGCACAGGATTTCCACCACATTTGTCATTTGTCCTTTAACAATTTGTCCTTTAACATGTCATTTGTATTCTATTTCATTTTAGAAATATGTTTTTTTAGAGCATCAAAACTTTCGCTGCTTATAACATGTTCAATTCTGCAAGCATCTTCTGATGCTGTTTTTTCATTTACACCGAGTTTTATAAGACATGAAGATAAAATTCTATGTCTTTCAAAAATCATTTCTGCGATGTATTTACCGGATTCTGTAAAATATATAAATCCTGAATCTGTTACAGTTATGTGATGCTTTTCTCTAAGATTTTTCATAGCAACACTTACACTTGATTTTTTGTAACCAAGCTCATTAGCTATATCAACTGATCGTACAACAGGAAGTTTTTTGCTTAAAATTAATATTGTTTCAAGATAATTTTCTGCTGATTCATTTTGTTTCATATAAACACCTCCTATAGTTAGTCATATGAAATTATAGTTAGTATACCATTAAAATAAGTTTCTTTCAAATAATATTGATAATAATTTATCAATAAAGTTATTGACACGAAACAGAAGTTAGAATATAGTAATTGTATCAAGTGAGAATGATTTTCAGTATTATTAGAAAACAAATTTCAGAAAGAAGATGATTTATTATGCATTTAACTATGGTGAGAACAGGTGAATCAAATATAATAAAAAGAGTTGGAGGATTAGACAAAACAAAAAGATTTTTAGAAAACTTAGGATTTGTCACAGGAGAACCAGTAATTGTTATATCTGCAATTGGTGGAAACATTATAGTAAATGTTAAAGATTCAAGAGTTGCTATTGGCAAAGACATGGCAAATAAGATATTAGTCTAAAAGAAAGAAGGAATTATTTTTATGAAATTTAAAACACTTAAAGAGCTACCATGTGGTATGGAGGCAAAAGTTGTAAAGCTTAGAGGGGAAGGGGCTGTTAAAAAACGTATCATGGATATGGGAATAACTAAAGGAGTTGATGTTTTTGTAAGAAAAGTAGCACCTCTTGGAGATCCTATTGAAATAACAGTAAGAGGTTATGAACTTTCAATCAGAAAAGCTGATGCTCAAATGATTGAAGTAGAATAGTATGTCATTAGGTTAGCTTAGGCTAATTAATAATAGTGTTATAAAACTACGTTTTATATTGGAAGGAGTTAATACATGGAAATTAAAATAGCACTCGCAGGTAATCCAAACTGCGGAAAAACAACATTGTTTAATGCACTTACAGGTTCAAATCAGTTTGTGGGAAACTGGCCTGGAGTAACAGTTGAGAAAAAAGAGGGAAGAATTAAAGGACATAAAGATGTTAAAGTTATGGATCTTCCCGGAATTTATTCATTATCACCTTATACATTAGAAGAAGTGGTTGCAAGAAACTATCTCATTTCTGAAAAACCTGATGCAATATTAAATATTGTAGATGGAACAAATCTTGAAAGAAATCTTTACTTATCAACTCAGCTTATAGAACTTGGAATTCCAGTTGTAATGGCTGTTAACATGGCAGACATAGTGGAAAAAAGAGGAGACAAAATAAATATCTCATCTTTGAAGGACAAGCTTGGATGCGAGGTCGTTGAAATTTCAGCATTAAAAGGTACAGGAATTCAAAATGCAGTAGATAAAATAATATCTGTAGCAGAAAATAAAAAGTATTCTGGTACTGTTCACAAATTTGCACCTAAAGTAGAAAAAATAATTGCAAATGTAGAGGACAAGCTTGGAAACAGTGTACTTGAAAATCAAAAAAGATTCTTTGCTATTAAATTATTAGAAAAAGATAATAAAATTAGTGAAATGATTGATATTAATCCTCCTGATGTATCAGCAGAAATAGGAATACTTGAAAATGAATTTGATGATGATACTGAAAGTATTATAACTAATGAAAGATATGAATATATATCATCAATTATAAATTCATGCTTAAAAAAGACTAGAAAGCAAAAAATGAGTGCTTCAGATAAAATTGATAGAATAGTTACAAATAGATATTTGGCACTTCCTATTTTCGCACTTGTTATGGTTCTTGTTTATTATGTATCAGTAACAACTGTTGGATCAGCAGCAAATGGCTGGGTTAATGATGGAGTATTTGCAGATGGATGGAACTTCCTTGGTATAGAATCCCTTCACGTTTCATCAATACCAGATTTCGTAACTTACGTTTTAGAATCAATTGGATGTGCAGACTGGCTTTCTGGATTAATTATTGACGGAATTGTTGGTGGAGTTGGTGCAGTGCTTGGATTTGTTCCACAGATGCTTGTATTATTCTTATTCCTTGCATTCTTAGAATCATGTGGATACATGGCAAGAGTTGCATTTATAATGGATAGATTCTTTAGAAAATTTGGTCTTTCAGGAAAATCATTCATACCTATGCTTATAGGAACTGGATGTGGTGTCCCTGGAATTATGGCATCAAGAACAATTGAGAATGACAGAGACAGAAAAATGACAATTATGACTACAACATTTATTCCTTGTGGAGCAAAGCTTCCAATAATCGCTCTTATAGCAGGAGCTTTATTTAATGGTGCATGGTGGGTAGCCCCAAGTGCTTATTTTGTAGGAATTATGGCAATTATTCTTTCAGGTATTATGTTAAAGAAAACTAAGATGTTCAGTGGTGAACCTGCTCCATTTGTTATGGAACTTCCAGAATATCATATGCCAACAGTTTTAAATGTTTTGAGAAGCATGTGGGAAAGAGCTTACTCATTCATAAAAAAAGCAGGAACAATTATTCTTCTTTCAACTATTATATTATGGTTCTTAAAGAGTTTTGGATGGGTAGATGGACAGTTTGCAATGCTTGATGAAATGCAGCTTGATCACAGTGTATTAGCTGTAATTGGAAATTATATAAGTGTAATATTTATTCCTCTTGGATTTGGAGATTGGAAGAGTGCAGTTGCAACAGTAACAGGTCTTATAGCTAAAGAAAATGTTGTTGGTACATTCGGTATTTTATATGGATATGCAGAAGTTGCAGAAGATGGAACTGAGATATGGGCAAGCTTAGCTTCTAGCATGACAGCAATTGCAGCTTATTCATTCTTAGTATTTAACCTTTTATGTGCACCTTGCTTTGCAGCTATGGGAGCAATAAAAAGAGAAATGAATAGTCCAAAATGGTTCTTATTTGCAATAGGATATCAAACAGGATTTGCATATTTAGTATCATTATGTATCTATCAAATGGCAATGTTTATAACAACTGGTACACTTGGAATTGGAACTATTGCAGGATTTGCAATAATAATATTCTTTGCTTACATGTTATTAAAACCTTATAAGGAAAGTGACAAGCTTGATGTTAATTTAAGCAGTGTAGCAGCTAATATGAAATAGAAATTAGGAGGTATAATTTATGGGAACAGTTATCGTAGGGTTAATTATTTTAGGAGTCGTATTTCTTATAGTAAGAAAAATGGTTCATGATAAGAAAAATGGCAAGTCATCATGTGGATGCAATTGCGGTTCATGTGGTGGAAGTTGTGGAAGCAATATAAAAGATCAAAGAAATAATATAGTTATTAAAAAATAAGCTTATTGAAAAACTCGCATCAAAGTTAGAGATAGGAGAATTAATTTTAAAATGGAAAATCAGACATATTTAAGGAAGAAGGCACATGATTCTAGAAATTACTGTAGGACGCAGATGCAGAAAAAGGCAGTTATTAGAAAGCTTCAGGAGAGAAAATATCGTATAACAAAACAAAGACTGATGCTTCTTGATATTGTTTTAGAAAATGAATGTGCAAACTGTAAAGAGATTTATTATAAAGCTGTAAAAGCAAATAAAAGTATTGGTACAGCTACTGTATATCGTATGATGAGCGTTTTAGAAGAAATAGGAGCTATAAAGAGAAATAATATATATAAAATTGATTGCAGTATTGAACATAATATAGAGAATGCGTGTGTTGTGGAACTCGATGATGAAAACAAAATATGTTTATCAGCTAACAAGCTTAAAGAAGTTATCTCGCGAGGACTTAAAGTATGCGGATATATAAATAGTGAGGAAATAAAAAGCGTAACTGTTCAAAAAGAGTAGAGAGAAAATTTTATGATATGATCTATAGTATTTGCTTATTAGGAGGTTTAATGATTGACTACCATGAAATAATTGAATGTATTATGAGTGCGCTTGATGCAAAAGATTCATATACAGCCTGTCATTCTCAAAGGGTAAGCGATATGGCGCTTGAAGTGTGCAGGCTATTAGAACTTAGTGAAGATGAAATTGAAAAGATACACATAGCAGCACATCTTCACGATATTGGGAAGATAGGTATAAAAGATGCTATTTTAAATAAAAATGGCAAGTTAAATGATGAGGAATGGGGCGAGATAAAAAAGCATCCTGAAATTGGAGCAAACATTTTAAGTAAATCTCATCATTTAAGAGAAGTTAAAGACATGGTTTTATGTCATCATGAAAGATTTGATGGGAATGGATATCCACTTAAGCTTAAAGGAAAAAACATTCCTTTAGGCTCAAGGATAATAGCAGTATGTGATTCAATAGATGCTATTACGTCAAATAGAAGTTATCGAAAAGCACATGATTTTTCATTTTGCTATAGAGAGATAGAAAAAAATATTGGTATAATGTATGATCCATTAATAGGTGAATGCGTTTTGAGAAATTGGGAGAGAATTATTACTATAAAATAGAAAAAATTCAGGTTTTATTCTTTAATTAAAAGGATAAAGCCTGATTTTTTTATTTGTTATTTTATTATAAGTACCTTAAAATAATAAAGAATGAATATAAATAAAAGGGGGTGATGGTAAATGAAGGCAAATCATAATCATGATGGAGTATATAGAATAGATTATTATGCGTATATGTCACAAATAAGAGGTTTAAACAGCTCATATAAAGTGCTTTTTGGGTTTCTATCGCTTCTTTTCTGTATTATTTTAGATAATGTATATGTTTCACTTTCTGCAATCATAATAATGGGGTTTATTACTGTTTTTATTGGAAAACTCAATTTAAAAAAGTACATATTACTTCTTAAAATTCCATTTATATTTATGATTCTTGCAAGTATTACCGTAGCTATTTCAATATCTCATTATCCATATGGACAGTATAATTTAAATTTTCATTTCTTTTATATTTACACGACAAATGAAAGCATATTAGATATGTTTTATCTTATACTAAAAGCATTTGGTGCAGTATCTTCAATGTATATGATAACTTTATCAACTCCTGCATCTGAAATAATCTGTGTACTTAAAAAAATACACGTTCCAGAAATTATAATTGAACTTATGAATATGATATATAGGTTTATTTTTATACTTATGGATTCTCAAGGCAGAATGAAAAATGCAGCAGAATCAAGGCTTGGATATTCAACATTTAAAGCTGCACTTCATTCATTTGGAAATTCTCTTTCTAATCTTTTAATTGTATCTTTAAAAAAAGCAGATTCGTATTATATGGCAGCAGAGTCACGCTGTTATGATGGCACTATGCACTTTATTGAAGAGGATAAGAGAGTTACAAGTTTAAATATAATACTTTTTTCAGTATATTTTATTTTTCTTATAGCGCTTAAAATATTTTTAAAGTAAGGAGATGAATTTATGGACAATAAGGACATATATATATTAAGAGTTAAGGATTTATGTTATTCATATGATGAGGATAAAGATGTATTAAAAAACATTAATCTTAATATAAAAAAAGGTGAAAAGATAGCAGTAATGGGTTCAAATGGAGCAGGAAAATCCACATTCTTTTTGAATTTAAATGGTGTTTTAAGAAAATCTTCAGGGCAGATATTTTTTAAAGATAAAGAGATAACCAAAAAAGATGTTAATGAGCTTAGAAAAAATGTAGGAATAGTATTTCAAGATGCAGATAATCAGATAATTGCATCGACAGTTCTTGCAGAAGTTTCATTTGGACCTATGAATTTAAAACTTCCAAAAAATGAGGTAAAAAAAAGAGTAGACATGGCACTTTCTTATATGAATATAAGTGAATTTAAATTAAGACCGCCGCATTATTTAAGTGGAGGAGAAAAAAAGAAAGTTACTATTGCAGATATAATTGCTATGAAAAGTAAAGTCATTATATTTGATGAACCTACAGCATCACTTGATCCATTAAATGCACAGATGCTTGAAAATGTTCTATCAAAACTTGCAGATGAAGGGAAAACTCTTCTTATTTCAACACATGATGTTGATTTTGCATATAGATGGGCAGAAAGGATAGTTGTATTTAGTGATGGAAAAATAATTGCAGATGATACTCCTGTTAATATTTTTAAAAATAAGGATGTTATTAAAGAAGCAAATTTAAAAAAGCCAATACTTTTAGATGTCTATGAGTCTCTTTTAGAAAAAAATATTGTTAAAGAGAATATTTATCCAAAGAATATAGAGGAATTTAAGGAGATGATATGAAATAATTAATTGACAATATTGAAGTTCTTATTATACAATTAAAATCGTATAATTTAATAATATAGAGGGTGCCTGTGAAAAAAAATTTTTTACAGGATAATAGGGAAAAAGGTGAAATTCCTTTACGGTCCCGCCGCTGTGTAAGTGTAGCTTATTTTTGATGCCACTGAAATTAATATATTTTGGGAAGGCTATTTAAGTGCATGATACTTGAGTCAGAAGACCTGCCCACTATAGCGCATGATTTTAAGTTACGAGCGATGACTTAAATATCAAAGAAACCTTTTAAAAGAAAATTTTTAGGGGGTTATTTTGTAATGCCAGTTTAATGAGTGGGAATCATTAGATTTATGGCATTATTTTATTTTAAGGGGGAATAAAAATGGAAAAAAATAAAAAACTATTAAGGTTTTTAACCGCTCTTATTATCTCATTTTCAGTAATTCCATCAGCTTATGGAATGCATATCATGGAAGGATACCTTCAGCCCAAATTTTGTGTATTATGGGGAGTTATCTGTATACCTTTTTTAATTGCAGGATTTGTATCATTAAAAAAGACACTTAAAACAGATAGAAAATCTATAATACTTATTGCGATGGCAGGTGCATTTATTTTTGTACTTTCATCTCTTAAGATACCATCTGTAACAGGAAGCTGTTCACATATGACAGGAACAGGACTTGGAGCACTTTTATTTGGACCATTTGCAGTAAGCATACTCGGAATTATCGTACTTATTTTTCAGGCAATTATGCTTGCCCATGGTGGAATAACAACACTTGGAGCAAATACTTTTTCAATGGCAATTGCAGGACCGATATTATCTTATGTATTATATATTTTATTAAAAAAAGTAAAAGTAAACAGAAAAGTATCAATATTTATAGCAGCAGCTTTAGGTGATCTTTTTACTTACTGCGTAACAAGTTTTCAATTAGCGATAGCTTATCCATCTCAAAATGGAGGAGTTTTAGCATCTGTTTTTAAGTTCTTAGGAGTTTTTGCACCTACACAAGTTCCACTTGCAATTATAGAAGGAATACTAACAGTAATTATAATTATAGGACTTGAAACATACGCAAAATCTGAACTTTCAGCTATTGGGTTTTTAAAGGGGGAGAAATAGATGAGTAAGAATAAGAAGACAGTAATAACATTATTAATACTTGTAGTGCTTATAGCTATGGTGCCTCTTTTCACATTAAAAGGAGCAGAATTCTCAGGCTCTGATGATGCAGGAAGTGAAATGATAGAAGAAATAAAAGGCGACAAATATGAACCTTGGTTTACACCAGTTTTTGAAAAAGCTATAAACGGAGAACTTCCAGGAGAAGTTGAAAGTCTTTTATTCTGCATTCAGACAGGAATAGGAGTTGGAGTGTTTTCATTCTTTATGGGAAGATTCGTTGAGAGAAAGAAATGGACAGACCTTGCAAATGACAAAGCACAAAGGACAAAGGACAAATAAAAGGACAAAGGACAAATGACAAATGACAAAGATGGTTGTTTCTGCTCAAAATCGCAGAAACCTAAATTAATATAAAAATTGACAATTGTGGAAGTTTCTGCTTGAGCGCAGAAACTTGAATATATGAGGGGCTGTTGCACTAAAAAATTAGTGCGATAGCTCCTTACTCTTATTTGTTAGGATTTGGAGGTAATATAGTTGGTTCGTTATAACCTAATTCTACCAAAGCAGATTTTGCTTCTGCAAGTTCTGCTTTTAAATTAGAAACAGTTCTTCTAAAGTCTACTTCTTTTATTGCATTACTAATAGTTGACTGAGAAACTTTCATTAATACTCCAATAGCAGTCATACTATAGTTCATTTCTTTATTAAGTATGTAAGCCATTAATTTATGTTGATCTGTTAGTTTTGATTTCATAGCTAAAAGCTCCTTTTTTAAAAAATTATTTATAAATATTTGATATTATCGAATAATATTAAATATTTATGTCTGATTCAATTATATAACAAATAAACGGAAAGTCAATTATTAATATATTATTTTTTATTTCTAAAGGATATATTATACAAAGTGAGCTATTGGTATGTTCATTTTTTATATATTTATTTGATTTATATATAAAAAATACACTTATAAAAAATAAGAATACTTTAATAAAGCATCGTTAATTATAAAAAAGAATATAAAAAATTACAAAATGAATATAGTGATTTAAAATTAGAGGTTGCTGTTTTACGAGATTTATTATTTAATTTGTTTATTTTATTTAAATATTTGGTATAATATAAATAAGAAAAGCTTAGTAACTGCGAATTACTAAGCTAATCCTAGAACGTTTTTAGTTTTAGGGCCATTAGATTTATTTAATTTATATTAGAAAATAGACACTACATTTTGTTTGATGGGGTGTCTTTTTACGTTGCCTTAAAATTTATTTTAAAACCTTTTATGTTAAATTATAGGTTAAATTCACAATATTGTGAATTGACAATCCAAAGGACAAAGGACAATTGTGGATGTTTCTGCTCAAAATCGCAGAAACTTTATATTTAGCTTTCGCTTCAGGCGAAAGCTTTATTTTTTTGCGAGAATCGCAAAAAAACATACAATGAAATTCCTGCGGAATTTCCACCACATTTGTCATTTGTCCTTTGAAAGTTTGTCATTTGTAGTTGTCCTCGTATAATAGGTTTGTAATAAGAAATTTTCTTATTATAAACCTATTTTTATTATATAGAATAAAGAAAGTGTCTTTTTTCCTATGGGAGTTCTCCCGATATTTTGTTACTCATTCTTATCTGCTTTCTAAATCTATATTTCAAAAAAATATTTATAAAGAATTATCCTAATGTTAAAATATCCGTAATGGAAATTAACAAAGGTTACAGCCGCATTTGTCCTGCAAAACATTATGTTATTGCCTTTAAAGCTTGCTGCCTAATCAGAATATCAAATTCTGCTTACACAAATGTTGCATCTCCTACCGTAGCCGCCAGCAAGGTATTTCGGTTTGGATGAATGCTGATTACGCGAGGGTTCAGTTAATATTCTGAATTAGGATAATTCCTTTTTAACTTCCTTATTATATTTGAAAGGTGGTGATTTTATGAAGAATATAAATTACTTATCAACGCTATTTGTAGGAATTGATATAAGTTCACGAGAAAATGTTGTTTCTGCTTTAAATTTCAATCAAGATTTTTTAATTAAAATGAAAGCGGTCGCGAATACGCAGACCGGTGCAAAGCAGCTTGAAACTATGCTTGTTGATGTATTAAAAAATAATATTTATAGATCTGTAATAATTGGATTAGAATCTACTTCGTTTTACGGAGTTCACATCGCTAATTTTTTATCAACAAGTGAAATATTAATGCCATATAAACCATATGTTTATTGTTTAAATCCAAAGGAGATTGCTAACTACAAAAAATCATTTAATGACCTCAATAAAAATGATGGTATAGATTCATTTGTAATTGCTGATTTTGCAAGGGTTGGGAGAATACATATCGAACCATGGCATGGCTCTCAATATCTTGCTTTGCAAAGACTTACAAGACATAGGCTTCATATAGCAAATTCCTTAACAAGAGAAAAAACCTATATGCTTTCAAATGTATTTCTCAAATTTAGTGAATTTGCTTTATTAGATGATGAAAAGCATCCTTTTTCAGACAAATTTGGAGCAACTGCATCATCAATATTAACAGAATTTTTGTCTACTGAAGATATCGCAAATACTCCCATGGAGGAGCTTGTGAATTTCGTAAATAAAAAAAGCCGAAAACAAATTTCTAATCCTGAACTTACTGTTGAAATTCTGCAGCAAGCGGCGCGAAACTCGTATCGGCTTGATAAATGTTTATATGAACCCCTTACAACTTCTATTGCCTGTTCTTTTAACTGTATTCAGGCATTTCAAAATCAACTAAAAACTATTAACAGAGCTATCGAAAAAACTGTAAAGGGTTTAAATGCTAACGAATATCAAATCTTGATGTCAATCCCTGGATTTGGTCCTGTATACTCTAGTGGTATAATCGCCGAACTAGGTAGCATAAAAAACTTTCCTAACAATGATACCGTTGCAAAATATGCCGGTATCGTATGGAAGGAAAATCAATCCGGTAGTTTTAAAGCTGAAAAAACACCTATGAGCAAAGCTGGTAACAGATATTTGCGTTATTATCTTATAGAAGCTACTACAAGTGTCATAAGACACATTCCGGAATATGAAAAATTCTATAAAAAGAAATACGCTGAAGTTACTACTCATCAACATAAACGAGCACTTGCGTTAACATCTCGTAAATTAATTCGTTTGATTTTTGGATTGCTGGCTAAAAATCAACTCTATTCTGCAGATAGTGTAGATAGATAACTTAATACATAATTTGGCGAACATACATTCCCGCCAGACTGTATGTCTATTAGTGTTGACTTTTTTTATAAAAATTATTCAAAATTATTTTCATTTTTCTCTTGACCTATTACCAAATTGCTTTAACAATTTGTCATTTAGTACGTACATTCTCAATTGCAATTTTTCATTTGAAAAAACTTAATCATTAATAACATTGACTAAAAACGCTATGTTAGGTATTATTAATATGTGTTAGAGATAACTAACCTGAAAGGAGAATATCTATGAGTGTTGTAATAATTGGAGGACATGACAGGATGGTCTGTCAATATAAGAAAATATGTAAGGATCATAAGTGTAAGGCGAAGGTATTTACAAAAATGCCTGGAAATCTTAAAGGTCAGATAGGAAGTCCTGATCTTATTATATTATTTACAAGTACGGTGTCGCACAAGATGGTAAGATGTGCAACAGCTGAAGCAGAGAAGAGAAATGCGTCAATTGTAAGAAGCCATACAAGCAGTCAGAATGCTTTAAATGAGATTCTTCAAAAAGTCTGTATGTAATTTATTTTTTGGAAATCATATGTTTTTGAGGGCGCAGTGTAATATCTGTTGAAAGTATGTTTGAGCGCATATTCAAAATAAATTCTACAGCGTCTGCTATATCATCAGGGTTTAAAAATGTATCTAAAGATAAACCTTCTTTAAAATCTGCGTTTCTATAGAAATTGCTTTTTGTTATGTCTGGATGTATTGTGACTATTTTTACTCCATATTTTCTATTTTCATCAAAAAGGCTTTCTGAAAAATGGGTGAGACCAGCTTTTGAAGCACCATATGCACATCCATGAGGACTTGTCTTTTTAGCTTCTATTGATGATATATTTATTATATATCCTTTATTCTTTTTTAAAGTACGCATTAAAATTTGTGAAAGTATCATTGGAATTTCAAGATTTATTGTTACTATTTCATGTATTTTTTTTAAGTTTAACTCTTCGTGAAGTCCAAAATAGCCTATACCTGCATTATTAACGAGAAGAAAAACAGGTGATTTCTTATTTATATTTTTTACAGTATCTATAAAAAAGTGGACATCAAGCATATCACATTTTACCTTTATAAAATTTTCATCATCTACATCTGAATTTGAAAAATCTCTTCCTACTGCATAGACTTTAAAGCCTAAAGACAAAAGCTTTTTTGATATACTTAAGCCAATTCCTGATGAACCCCCTGTAACTATTGCATTTTTCAAAAAAATCATTCCTTTCTTTTAGTTTATTAATTATTTAAAAAGTCATCTGTATAGATTTTATTTTTATCTATATATTTACTAACAATATAGGAGATATATGATATCATTTTTGTGGATAACTTCTTATTATATGTGCACATTTTATTTTTTGTTTCAAATGGATAATTTAATATTACAGAATCAAATCTTGCCTTTCTCATTATTTTAAGATAATATGAGGAAACTCTAAAAACGCCTATGCTTACATCATAGATTTTATCTTTAGGAAGAACTTTAAATGTTTTTTCAATAAGATTTTTATAATTTTCCTGCCAATTTTTTAGATATAAAACGGGATCAAAGCATATCCTAACATTAAAGCCCTTATCTATCGCTTTTTTTGCACTTAAAAGTCTTTCATTTAATGATGGAGTTTTAGATTCATAATTTTTTGCAATTGTATCTGGTGATAAAGTCCATGCAAGAATTACATTATCTGATGGAGGGACATCTTCTATAGAATTAAAATTTGCACTTTTTGTTCTAAGTTCAATTTTTAAAGCCTTATTTTTCTTTGCAAAGTTTATCCATTGTCTTGCGTAATGAAGCACATTTTCAAAAGCGAGAATATCAGTATCATATGAAATACATAGATATACTGGATGCTTTTTTAAAAGAGCACTTGTTTCATTAAATATATCTTCTATATTTACAAATATGACGATATCTGCTGATGGATACATACCTTGAAGATAGCAGTATTCACAGTTATAAATGCAGTTTTTCATGCTTGATGTATAGTAAAAATATACATTTCCAAAATCATCACAAAACCTTGCACCTTTGTATATAATATTATCAGTTTTTACTGCAAGTATAAGGCTTGGACTTTGTTTTTGAAGATAAAAATCTTGATGGCTTCTTGAAAAGATATCTTTATAGTGGTCTATTATTACTTTTTCAGAAGATTTAAAGTAGGATAATATCTTCTTAGTATTTGGATGATTAAGAGCTTTTTTTTCAATATAAATATGAGAAAAATATTGATTAAATATATCTTTGTTTAATTTTTTCAAGGATGATTTTTCCCTCCTTTTTGCATCCGCATTTTAAATTGGATAATGAATCTGTTATTTTAAAAACACCCTTAGATTTTAAATTATTATATTTTATAATGCGTTTTAGCTCATTTTCCATACTTGATGAAAACTTGAGATTGCAGGAGATAGTGTCTATAGTTTTTACATCATCTTCTGATAAAATGTTAGTCTTATATGAAAAATCATTATCTAATTTATTTAAAAATGTAATTATTTTATCAGAGTTTTTATAAATAAGTGATTTTACCTTTTCTATATCTTTCTTAATAGAATCATTAAAAAAGTCAGATACTATTTTTATAAAAAATATCTGATACGTTTTAAAAAAGTAAGAAGCTGATTCATAAATTCCGCTGCTTTCCATATCGGCAAGAGAACATGATACTGTATCATCTTTTTTTACTATAGTAGAAAATGTCTCTATATCACTTTCTTTAAATGGATGTTTAAATAATACATCAGTATAATATGATTTTTTAGTATCATTATCAATTATCTTATTTATAAGAAAAGCATCACCTTCATTATTACAATTTTTAGAGCCGCATAAGCCTATATTAAAAATAAAATCTGATGGAGATGGATTTCTCTTTGTAAGAATATAAGTTAAACATATACTAGCTTTTATTTTTCCACATCCAGTTATAATAAGAAGAAAATTTCCACCATAAAAAAGCTGAAATTTTGTTATAGAAGTATCTTTCTTTAAATTAAGCTTTTTTATAAAAGGTTCTGCTTCTGCATACATAGATGTACATATATAAATCATAAAATTTAATGTTACCTGTTTTTACAGTAACTAGCTCCTTTCCTATTTTTTAGATATTCTATAGCTTAATTATAGCATTATCATTTTTTAAAGTCTTTAATATATCTATAATTAATATAAAACTTAAATACAGATATAAAAACGGCATAAATAATTAAAAATATTAATATGATAATTAAATATATTGATTAGAAATATTTACAAAATATATTAATAGTGTTAAATTATAAATAAAGATTGGGGGGATAATTATGTATAAAGTAATAAATAAATGTCCAGTCTGCTCTGGAAATCTTAAGGTATTAAAGCTTAAATGTGACAGCTGTAATACTGTTATTGAAAATGAATTTGCATTATCTAAATTTGATTATTTAAATAGTGAGCAGCTTTATTTTATTGAGATATTTATAAAGTGCAGAGGAAACATAAAAGATGTTGAAAAAGAACTTAAAATATCTTATCCTACAGTAAGGTCAAAGCTTGATGAAGTAATAGAAGCACTAGGATATAATGTGAAACCTGAGAAAGAAAAAGATGAATATAAAAAAAGCATACTGGATGCACTAGAAAATGGAGAAATAACTGCATCTGAAGCTATAGAGAAATTAAAAGAAAATTAAAAGAGGTGATTTTTTATGAGCAAAGATATGGATCAAATTTTAAAAATGCTTGAAGAAGGAAAAATTACGGCTGCAGAAGCTAAACAGCTTATTGAAGCAATTTCAAAAAGTCAGAATAGTATAATTGAAGTAAAAACTGAGAAGAAGAATTATAATGACAGATTCTTAAAGATAAAAATGATAAGTGATGATGGTAATAAGTTAAATTTTCAGCTTCCTGTAAAAACTATAAAAGCAATATTAAAAATTTCAGGAAAGCTCCCAATACAGGCAGAAGGAATAAATGGAATTGATATGGCAGATCTTATAAGTACAATATCAGAATCATTTGAAAATGAAACTGTTGGAGAAATTTTAAATATCACATCTAATGATGGAAATGTAATAAAAGTAGTAATAGAGTAAATTAAAGTTAATTAATTTACTTATTGGAAAAAAGTGATATAATGTATCTATATTATATTACGCAAAGAGGCGCTGATAATCTTTTTAGATTATTAGTGCCTCTTTTAGTTTTAGGGGGCAGGGCTTATGAAATTAAGGGTAAAATTGGAACATTTTTTATATGGTGGGCTTGAAGAACATTCAAAAAAGGTGTTTGAGGGGATTTCAAACGGAAGAAAAAAAGCACTTTACAATTGGTTTGATGATAAGTGGGTACAAGTTAATAACATTAAAGAGTCGCTTACAGCACTTCAAAATGATAAAAGTGTCATAAATAAATATTTAGAAGAAGTAGTAAAAAAGTACGAAGATTTTTGTGAAATCTTTGTTATTGACACAAATGGAAAAGTTAAAGTTTCTTCATGTGCTAAACATAGAGATTCTAATATGTCTGATTTAGAGAACCTTAAAAAAGGAATTGAAGGGAAAAAGTTTATGTATGGACCATACATAGATGAGCGTACACTTGATGCAGATATAAACGAAAAGAAATTTTTTGACGAAGTTACTCTTATGTTTTCAGTTCCATATGAAGATGAAGAAAATGAAAAGAGAATATTATGCTGCAGAGCGTTAAATGATGATATGAGTAATGTAATTCAGGATGAGGACACTCATATATATAAAAATTCAGGGGACAATTATCTATTTATGGTAAAGTCAAACAGACAGATAGAAACTGGAGCTGCAATTTCACGAAGCAGGTTTGAGGATAATTTAAAAGAGGGTGTTAAGACTGCAAAGTGGGGCGAAGTAAAGGTAAAAAATCATACTGAATTTGAAATAGTATTTACAGATCCCAAAACAAAAAATCTTCATATGGGAATAAAAAATACTATAAGTAATGGACAAAACATGGATGTATGGCCTGGCTATCCAGATTATAGACACATCTTAGTTGGAGGAAAAGGAACTTTAATAAATCCTCCAAATTCTGATGAAGTCTGGGGTATGATGTGTGAAGGCGATATTGATGAGATTTATGATTTTAAAGGAATTAATCTTTATATACCTCTTTTAATATCATCATTTACAGGAATTTTACTTATTTTAAATAATTTAATAAAGAAATTTATGGATTCATATAATGTATTTTCTGATTTTATAACATGGATTTTAATTTCAGTTTTCTGTATTTTTATATGTAGAAAATTTATTGTTTCTCCTTTAAATAAAACAGTAGACATACTTCAAGATATAGCAGAAGGTGAGGGAAACCTTACAAAGAGAGTAGATAAGATGTCAAAAGATGAAATAGGAGAACTTTCAAGATGGTTTAATAAATTTATAAACAGTCAGATGACAATGCTTAAACGAGTAAAAAAATCTTCAAAGGTAACAAAAAAATCGGTAAGCGTAGTTTCTAATATATCTACAGAGATACATGATGCAATAACAACCGTATATGACACTATAGTAAGTCTTCTTGAAAACTTTAAAAATCAGAATAGCGTATTTCAGAATATGAAAAATAAGTTCTCTGATATTTCTTCATCAATTCAGGAAATGGACAGCCTTATTATTGAAATGTCACAAGTTATTCAAAATACAAATAATAGTTCTAAAGAAGCTAATAATAATGCAGTTTTATCTCTAAAGAGCATGGAAAATCTTGAAAAAATAATAAAAAATACTGTAAGTTCTGTAACTGAACTTCAAAAACATTCAGATAAAATAACAAAGGTAATAAGTACAATAGAAGATATAAGCAGACAAACTCAGATGCTTTCTCTTAATGCCTCTATAGAAGCTGCAAGAGCAGGGGAAAGTGGAAAGGGATTTACAGTAGTTGCAAAGGAGATATCAAAACTTGCACTTGAAACAGAAAGTGCAACAAATTCAATAAGAGATGTAATAAATAATGTACAAAATCAAACTGAAAATACATGTATTTATGCAGACAAAATAGATAAAAATGTTTACGTATCTATACAAGGAGTAAAAGATACAATAAGTTTATTTTCTGATGTAAATAATGATATTAATATGATATCTGACTCAATGAAATCAATATCTTCTGTTACATCAAAACAGAGCAGTGATGTAAATGATGTACTTGTTAGAGTATCTGAAGAGGCTGAAAAAGCAAATAGAGTCACAAAAGATAGCTCAAAAGATAGTAAAGAGTCACTAAAAAAGGTAAAAAATATGCTTGAAAATATAAAACAGCTAAAAAAGGCAACAAATGCACTTTACTATTCATCAGATAATATGGAAGAAATAGTTGAAGGCTTTAAACTTAAGTAGTTACGGTGACATTAAACATTTTAAAATAGCACTATTTGGGATATAATAAAATATGTACTATAGAGTTTAATGGAGGGATAAATATGCTTAATATAGGTTGTCATCTGTCAGCATCAAAAGGATTTAAGAATATGGCAGAAGAGACAGTAAAAATAAATGGAAATACATTTCAGTTTTTTAGTAGAAACCCAAGAGGTGGAAGCAAGGCAAAAGAAATTGATATGGACGATATTGCTCAATTTTTAAAAATAGCAAAAGAAAATCACTTTGCAAAGATACTTGCTCATGCACCATATACAGTAAATGCGTGTTCAGCAAATGAAAAAACTAGGGAATTTGCTATTTCTGTACTTTCAGATGATTTAGACAGAATGGAAATTCTGCCAGGAAATCTTTACAATTTTCATCCTGGAAGTCATATAAAGCAAGGAGCTGAAGTAGGAATAGAATATATAGCAGAGGCGTTAAATAAAGCTTTAAAAAAGGAGCAGACTACAAAAGTTCTTCTTGAGACAATGGCTGGAAAAGGAACAGAAGTTGGAAGAACCTTTGAAGAGATAAGAAGCATAATGGATAAGGTTGAGCTTAATGATCACCTCGGGGTATGCCTTGATACATGCCATGTTCACGATGCAGGGTATGATATAGTAAATAATCTTGATGAAGTTCTTGAAAAGTTTGATAAAGTAATAGGTCTTGATAGACTTTGTGCAATACATTTAAATGATAGCAAGAATCCATTTGAAAGTCATAAAGATAGACATGAAAAAATAGGTGAAGGATATATAGGAATTGAAGCTATTGAAAGGATAATAAATCATCCTCTTCTTAGAGATAAACCATTTTTCTTAGAAACACCAAATGATATTGATGGATATGCAAAAGAGATTAAAAAACTGAAAAGTTTATATAAGGAATAAAGGAAAAGGACAAATGACAAAGGACAAAGGACAAATTAAAGGACAAAGGACAAATGTGGAGATTTCTGCTTGGCGCAGAAACTTTGAATATATGAGCTTCCGCTTTTTTAGGCGAAAGCTTTTGTCTTTTAAAGAATTAAAAAAGGGAGATGTTTCAATATGAAGAAGAATAAAATATATATTTTAAGTATAGTAAATCTTATAATAACAGTTGCTATGATTGCTACTAGTCGTTTAAGTGATAGAATATCTAATGATATGTTTGATAATTTAATGATTATATATGAAATAGGTTATTTTTGTGTAGCAATAATAGCTATTATTATTGTATACATAAGTAGAAGAAAGTAAAATTTTAAAACATAAAACTTTAAAATAGCTAAAAAATCCAACAATTAATACATAAAATAGAATATAAGAAAACACTATACTAAATGAGGAAAAATAATACACATAAATTATAAAAAAAGTAAGTAAATTACAGATTTATGATAGAATTTGAAAGCATAATAGAGAAGATTAAGTCTAATCGTGTTTAAATGGAGTTTATGCGTATGATATATTTTTTAGCCTATGTTATTATATGGCTACAGGGCGGAAGACAGTCCCCCTAAAAAATACATAAGGATAAAAGGAGAAAAACTAATGAAGAGAAGTATGTTACTCAAAAGTATAAGCGCAGCAGTTCTAGCAGGAACAATTGTTATATCGACTCCATTAGGAGTATCTGCACAGTGGAGACAGATATGTGATAATACTAGTTGCTCTGCACAAAATGATACTAAGACAAATTGTTTAAAAAGTACAAATGGAAAAGTATGTTATCTAAATAGTCAATGTGCAATTAAAGATGGAAAAATTAAAGTAAATGGATATACAATTGATTTATCATCATTTACATGCAAATCCGGAAACTGCACAAACAAATCAGATAAAAATAATACTGATACAGTTAAAAATATAACTACTACAGAAGATGCAATTACAACAACAACTACTACTGATGATACTTCAGATAAAAATGGTACTGAAGAAGTAAATACTGATAAAACAGTGGACACTACTGTAAAGGATACCACTACAAAGACTACTACTACAGTAGAAACAGAAGATACAAATGTAGAGGACAAAGCAGCAGAAACTACTACCGAAGATACTACAAATAGTCAGTATAAAGATGCAAGTGGACTTCCAAGCGTTACTAAAAAATATGATGTTGCTATTCAAAACAGTGCTGAAAATAAAATACTTGAATTAATGAATGAAAAGAGAGTAGAAGCAGGATTAAAGCCATTAACAATGGATAACACTTTATTAGATGTTGCAAGATATAAGAGTAATCACATGATTCAGCTTAACTACTTTAGCCACACTAATCCTGATGGAACAAACTGGACAAGCTGGTTAAAAAGTATAGGATATTCATATACTACAACAGCAGAGAATATTGCATATAACTCATATGATGCTGTAGAATTATTTAATCAATGGTGGAATTCAGCAGGACATAGACAAAATATGATGAATCCATCATACACAAAAGTTGGAGTTGGAGTTCTTTATGGAGACGGAAAATACATGGGAACACAAACATTCTCTAATTAATTAAAGAATGGGCTAGTACAAAACTTATTTTGATACCAGTCTATAAAAAAGGCAGATTCAATTTATGAATCTGCCTTTTTTATGATTATTTTTATTGTAAAGAGCCATCTGCTCCTAAAGTATAACCACTGATATTGCAATTACTTGCCATTTCACCGTTTGAATAGAAGTAGTACCATGCTCCGTTTATCTTCTGCCAACCTGTTCTCATTTTACCGTCAGTTCCTAAGTAATACCATTTATGAGTTTGAGTTGAATTATATAAATCTTCTTGATACTGCATAAAATCAGTAGAATGAGAATTACCGAATAAACCTGTTATTTTATAAGTGTCTACCCAACCTGTTTTCATTATTCCTAGTTCTTGTATATTATTATGGTCTTGGTAATCTTGTTCTCCCTCTTCATTAATAAATGGAGTAGTCCATTCTTTCATTGGAGTAAATAAATACCAGCTATTATCTACCTTTGCCCAGCCTATCTTCATTCTTCCATCTGCTCCGATATAGTATTTAGAATTTCCAATAGTAAACCATCTGTTTGTCTGCATTACACCATCTATTAAGTAATACCAAGTTCCACCATATGCTACCCAACCTGTTACTTTTGCTTTATCCATGAATGTTGCTATCCATTCACCTTTTTCATTCTTTTTCCATATAGGTGTTTCCCACGCATGAGTTGTTCCTACTTGTGATATTTGTCTTAATAACTCTGTTAATAAACATTCACCATAATCTCCATAATAAGTTGCATACCCGTTTTTTGTTTCTACCCAGTTATGTGAAGCTATCCCCTCTACATCAGTTGTATAATAGCCCTCTATATGAGGTAAATAATTATAATGTGCCTCATTAGGTACACCCCCCTCTGCACAGTTAACTTCTTTAGTTCCAAAATCAAATACTACTCTATCTTCGTAGGATGAATCAGTTGCACGTATAGGCTCACACATTCTTCCATAAGTATGAAGTGTTGCTGCACTGACTGGAGCTGAATTAAATAAACCCATTAAACCTGCACTTGCAAGTGCCATAGAC
Source organism: Clostridium sp. BJN0001 (assembly GCF_022869825.1). NCBI lineage: Bacteria > Bacillati > Bacillota > Clostridia > Eubacteriales > Clostridiaceae > Clostridium > Clostridium sp. BJN0001. Next base: position 341,645 of record NZ_CP094971.1, read on the forward strand.
ATTGTTTTTGCTACATTTTTCTTTATATTATTTCTTTTCATAATTTACCCCCTAAAACAAAATACATAATAAGAAAAAAATTCTAATATATAGAAAAATTATATCACTCTTCTTTTTTGTATTCAATTAGCATAGGGTAGATAAGAACATTATTTCATTATAGCGGGGCATTTTTTAGCTGTATTTGATTTTTTGAAAGACTAGAGAAAAGATAGAGACGCAGAGAAGAAATATTTGATTCAGTTTTTGTTTTATTATAAAAAAATAGATATTTCGTAGCGGAGACTCTATCTTTTCTCGTAGATTAGTAACAATTAGTTTGAAATTAAGTCTATCAAAGCCCCGCCGACAAATTTTTTACTATAATAATAAATACAAATAGTTAATATAAAAATAGATTAATTTTACTGTAAAGAACCATCTGCTCCTAAAGTATAACCACTAATATTGCAATTACTTGCCATTTCACCGTTTGAATAGAAATAGTACCATGCTCCGTTTATCATCTGCCAACCTGTTACCATTTTACCGTCAGTTCCTAAATAGTACCATTTATGTGTTCTAGTTGCTTTCCATAGTTTTTGCTGTTTTACTGTATAGCATGGATCGTCTTCTATTAAGCAGACTTCACCAGTTTTATCGTCTAATATACCTGTATTACCAGCTAAGCCAGTTACATCATATGTGTCTAGCCAACCTGTCTGCATTTTTCCTATTTCTTTTGCGTTATTATATGAATATACATCTCTATCCCCATTTTCGTCTATAACTGGGGTAACCCATTCTTTGTATGGAGTAAAGAAGTACCAATTATTATCTATCTTTGCCCAGCCAGTTTTCATCTTACCATCTGTGCCAATATAGTATTTTGAATTGTCTATTGTAAACCATCTATTTGTCTGCATTACACCATCTTCAAGGTAGTACCAATGTCCACCATATGCCACCCATCCTGTTACTTCTTTTCTATCTATAAATGTTGCTATTTTTTCTCCTTTTTCATTCTTTTTCCATATAGGCGTTTCTTTTGCATGAGTTGTGCCTAGCTGCGATAGAAGTCTAAGTTCATATGTTAATGTTTTTTCTCCAAAATATCCATAATAATTTGCTTTACCATCTCGTATTGGTTCATAGCTATGAACTGCTTCACTTTCTATGCCTGTCTGATAATATCCCTCTACATTTGGTAAATATTTTAAATTTGACTCGTCTGGAATTAATCCCTCTGGACAGTCTACTTCTTTTTCTCCAAAGTCAAACGTTATTCTATTTTCATAGCATACCTCATTTGGAACAATATCAGTCATTTTGCCATAAGTGTGTAATGTTGCTGCACTTACTGGCACAGCATTAACTAAAGTAAAAAAGCCTGCTCCAGCTAGTGATATTGACATTGTTTTTGTTATACTTTTCTTTATTGAAATTTTTTTCATAAATTACCCCTTTAAAACAAATGTATATAGTAAGAGGATATTATAATATGTATAAAATTATGACACTTTCACTTTTACTATTGTATTAAATAGAGTAGAGAAGAAGATTATAATATTTATATAAAAACAAAAAATGACCATATCAAAATAATTTTTTATAATCATTTTGATACAGTCATTTTTATATTTAAAAACTAAAGTTTTTTATTTTTATAATCTTCTATTATTTTATAAATAGTTTCAGAAGTTGTATCAGAAGTTTTATAGCCTAAAAGTTCAACTACTTTTTTTAAGCTTTCCTCTGAATTTGTTTCAATTTCAAGATAGGGAAATGGACAGAAACTTTTTTCGTTTATATCAATTTCAACTAGAGAATCAAAAATTCTGTAGCTTTCTCGATATTTTTTTATAGACTGATTTAGGCATAGACCGAGTGATTTAAATATCCCTTCACCAGCTTTTTTATTTTCTATTATAGTTTCATTCTCGTCCATAACTTTAAATTTGCCCTGTGAAACTATTTTTTTAGTAGTCATATAATAGATAGTTTCATTATGTAAATGGTCATAAATTGTTCTTATTCTTGCATATCCTTTTTTATTTAAAAGCCTTTTATCTTCAAAATCATAAATATCATTTATCTGATCTTCAACTTTAACTTTCTCTGCGTTATTATCTGTTAATATTTTTCTTATGTTATCTACATTTATATCTATAAGTCTTGTCTCAAATTCCATAAAACCACCTTTTAGAATTGATAATTAATAATGAATAATTGATAAAATAATTGACAATTATCAATGGACAATTGTGGATGTTTCTGCGAAGGCGCAGAAACTAAAATTTAGTTTAAATGACAAAGGACATACTAAATGACAAAGGAAAAAGGACAAATGACAAAGATGGAAGTTTCTGCTCAAATCGCAGAAACTAAAATTTATTTAGCTTTCGCTTCAGGCGAAAGCCTTAGTATTTTGCGAGAATCGCAAAATACCATACAATGAAATTCCGTAGGAATTTCCACCTCATTTGTCATTTGTCCTTTGAAAGTTTGTCATCTGTAGCTGTTCTTTAACAGTTTGTCATTTTACTAAAGAGCTTTGGTAGCAATTTCCTTAAGAACTCTTCCGATAAAGTCGTCAAGCTTTTGAGCTCCTTCATCATCGTTCTTTCTGCTTCTTACAGAAACTTCGTTATTTGCTGCTTCTTTTTCGCCGACAACTAACATGTAAGGAACTTTTTCAAGTCTTGCTTCTCTTATCTTGTAGCCGATCTTTTCAACTCTTGTATCAAGTTCACATCTTATTCCGCTGTCTTTAAGATTCTTAGTTACATTTTCAGCGTAATCCTTGTATTTATCAGATATAGGAAGAACTTTTACTTGTACTGGTGCAAGCCATGTTGGGAAAGCACCTGCATATTTTTCAATAAGCATTGATAATGTTCTTTCATAGCATCCGATTGAAGATCTGTGGATTATATAAGGTCTCTTCTTTTGACCATCTTTGTCTGTGTAAGTCATATCAAATCTTTCAGCAAGAGCAAAGTCTATCTGAATAGTGAATAATGTATCTTCTTTTCCATGAACGTTCTTGCACTGAAGGTCAAGCTTTGGACCATAGAATGCTGCTTCATCATCTGCTTCAACATAGTTTATATTTAAATGATCAAGAATTTGTTTCATAACCTTTTGAGTGTGATCCCATGCTGCTGGATTGTTTATATACTTTTCAGCATTGTTTGGATCCCATTTTGAAAATCTATAAGTGATACCCTCAGTCATTCCTAAAGTATCCATTATGTATTTTATAAGTTCAAGTACAGATTTAAATTCTTGTTCTAATTGTTCTGGCATACACATGATATGTGCATCAGCTAATGTAAATTGTCTTACTCTTGTAAGTCCGTGCATTTCTCCTGATGCTTCATTTCTGAATAATACAGAAGTTTCATTGTATCTTAAAGGAAGATCTCTGTAGCTTCTCTGTTTTGATTTGTAGATGCAATACTGGAATGGACAAGTCATTGGTCTTAATGCATATACTTCATCATCTTTTTCTTCATCACCTAAAACAAACATGTCTTCTTTATAATGATCCCAGTGTCCTGAAACTTTATATAAATCGCTCTTAGCCATTAAAGGAGTTTTAGTTAAGAGATAGCCTCTCTTTTCTTCTTCATCTTCAACCCATCTTTGAAGAAGTTGAACAATTTTAGCACCCTTTGGCATAAGAAGTGGAAGTCCTTGACCTACTAATTCGTTAGTTGTGAATAATTCAAGTTCTCTTCCAAGTTTGTTATGATCTCTCTTAGCAGCTTCTTCTAAAGCTTTTAAGAATTCATCAAGTTGAGATTTCTTTAAGAATGCTGTTCCATATATTCTAGAAAGCATCTTATTTTTCTCGTTTCCTTTCCAGTAAGAACCAGAAGTTCTTGTAAGCTTTATAGCCTTTACGTTTTTAACGCTCATTAAATGAGGGCCTGCACAAAGATCTGTGAAATCTCCAATTTTGTAGAAAGAAATAACTTCTCCTTCAGCAAGATCATTTATAAGTTCAACTTTATAAGGTTCATCTTTCATAAGATCTAAAGCTTTGTCCTTTGGAAGTTCAAATCTTTCAATAGAAGGATTTTCCTTTATTATTTTCTTCATTTCTTTTTCGATTGCTACTAAATCATCAGTTGAGAAAGAACCTTCTTTATCAAAATCATAGTAGAATCCAGTATCAATTGATGGTCCTATTGCAAGCTTTGCTTCAGGGAATAATCTTTTTACAGCATATCCAAGTACATGTGATACTGTGTGTCTTATTGTAGCTAATCCTTCCTCTGAATCAGCAGTAAATATTTCAAGGTTAACATCTTTATCTATTATAGTTCGAAGGTCTTCGGTCTTTCCGTCTACCTTTGCGCAACATGCGTTCCTTGCTAAACCTTCGCTTATTGATTTTGAAATGTCTAAGATAGAAAGCTCTTTATCAAATTCTTTAACTGAGCCATCTTTTAAAGTAACTTTAATCATTTAAAAAACTCCTTTCAGAAAATTATCATTTATTTATTTATATAATAAAAAAATTCGTCTCTAAAAAATTAGAGACGAATTAGAATATCCGTGGTTCCACTCTGATTACCTTATTAAAAAATACACGCAAAAATAAAAGCGCAGCATTTTTAGCATAAAGCTTAAATAAGGTCACTTAAAAAAATATCGTAACGTGATAAAAACGGGTGTTATTAAGACCGCTCAGAGGTGGTTTTCAGTCTGAATATATTTGAATGCTCGCACCAAAATACATCTTCTCTTTGAAATATAATTACAGCTTACTGTCCTCATCAATGTTTTTTCCTATTCATGTTAGCTTTATTATAACATTTTAAAAGACGATGTCAACATAAAAATACTTAACAAAAATTAAGGAAAATTTTAGTTAAGTGTAATGTTTATTTCATATTAATAATTTATACTATATTTATGAAATAAAATAAATGCGGGGGATAGATATATATGCATAGTTTAAAAATTGGGAAATTAAAAGGCATACATTTTAAAGGGATAAGTTCTAATAAAAAAGAAAATAAAAAGAATAAACCAAAAAAGAAGATAAAAAAGAGATTTATTTTACTTGGAATAGTTTTAGTAATTATTTTAGCTATTATAATTAAATCGTTTATTATGCCAAAGCCATTAAAGGTGGCTGAGTGTTCTTCTCTTTCACGAGGCAATATAAAAACAAGCATAAGTGTTACTGGAAACATAAAAGCTAAAGATTCTTATGATGTATATACAAAGCTTAATAATTCTATAAAAGAAGTAAAGGTAAAAGAAGGCGATGAAGTTAAAAAAGGAGATGTACTTGCCATTTTAGATTCATCAGAACTTGAAAAGGATCTTGAACTTGCAAAAGAGCAGGCAGGAACATTTGAAAATGCAAATAAAATAAAAGCAGATGCTGCACTTAATAAATATAAAAATGCGAAAGAATCTGATACAGAGATAAAAAATGCACAGGAGTCTGTAAATTCTGCCTTAAATAATGTACATAGTAAAAAGAAAATTTATGAGCAGAATAAAATTTTATATGATGCAGGAGCTGTTTCAGAAAGTACACTTGATGAAAAAGAAAATGATTATAACAATGCAGAAAGTGAACTTTCAAAAGCAGAAAATGCACTTTCACAGGCAAAATCAAATTTTAATAACTCTATAACAGATGCAAAGTCAGCTTATGATTCTGCTATAAATGATGCAGATGACAAAAGTAAAGACATATCTATAGAAAAACAGGAACTTGAGATTGAAAAATGCACAATAACAGCACCAGAGGATGGAACAGTTGTAAAAGTTAATGCAAAAGTGGGCAATCCTGCAGCAGGAACACTATTTACAATTGAAGATTTAAATCATAAAGAAGTTACAGCTTCAATAAAAGAAATTGATAGACCAGATATAGAAGTTGGACAAGACGTTGAGATAAAAACAGATGCAACAGATGATGAAGTTATTCCTGGAAAAATAATAAGTTTAGATAAATCCATTCAAAGTGGAGCAAATATGATAACTTCTATGCAGTCTCAGGGAGGAGATAATAAAAATGGAGCATCTGCTTCAACTACTTCTTCAGGGTTTATGGCTAAGATTTCAATAGATGAAGATAATGAAAATATTTTATCAGGAATGAGTGCAAGACTTAATATAATAATAAATAGTAAAGATGATGTTTTAAATGCATCGTCAGATGCGATAGTTGATGATGATGAAGGAACATGCGTTTATGTAGCACAGAAAAATGAAGAAGGTAAATATATTGTAGAAAGGATTGCTGTAAATATAGGAATAGAATCTGATTTTTATACAGAAGTTTCTGGTGATGATTTAGAAGAAGGAATGCTTATAATAAATGATCCATCAAATGTTAAACCTTCTGATGTGATAGAAGTTTCTAAGGAGTAGATAATATGAGTAATGTAATTGAAATGAAAAATATTTCTAAGAGCTACCATGTTGGATCTGAAACTCAGCTTGATATATTAAAAGATATAAATATGACTGTAAAAAAAGGTGAATTTGTATCTATAATAGGTCCTTCAGGTTCTGGTAAAAGTACACTTATGAATATTATAGGTGCACTTGATAGACAAACTGAGGGAACGTATATTTTAGATGATTCTGATATGAGTGAAGTTTCAGATGATGGCTTATCAGATATAAGAAACAGCAAGATAGGATTTGTATTTCAGACATTTAATCTTATTCCAAGAAGCACTGCACTTAAAAATGTTGAGCTTCCAATGCTTTATGCAGGTGTTCCATCAAAAGTGCGATCTAATAGGGCAAAAGAACTTTTAAAGCTTGTAGGAATGGAAGAAAGAATGTTTCATCAGCCAAATGAATTATCAGGTGGACAGAAACAGAGGGTTGCTATAGCAAGAGCACTTTCTAATGATCCTGAAATAATACTTGCAGATGAACCTACAGGAGCACTTGATTCTGCTACAGGAAGACTTGTTATGGATATATTTCATAAAGTGCATGAACTTGAAGGAAAGACGATAGTTTTAATAACGCATAATAGAGATCTTGCAGATGAAACAGAAAGACTTATCACAATAAGAGATGGAAGGATCGTATCTGAAGAGAAAAATGAAAATTATAAAAAAAGATATGAAGATGGTGATAAAAAATGTTTCTAAAAGAAAATATAATGCTTGCAATAGCAGGAATAAAAGCGAGTAAGATGCGTTCATTTTTAACAATGCTTGGAATAATAATAGGAATATCGTCTGTAATAGGAATTGTTTCTATAGGAAATGCAATAACATCAACAGTATCTGCAAAACTCGACACAATGGGCGCTAATAATATGGAAGTTGAAGTCGCACAAAGAAATCAGAATCAAAATGAAGGTTATTATTTAAACCCTGAAGATAGTGATTTGCTTACTAAAAGTCAGATAGATAATTTACAAAATGTGTTTTCAGATAGAATAAAAGCTGTATCAATGGAATATATACAGGGAACTGGAAAAGCAAAAGACGAAAAACTATATGCAAATGTAAGAATTAGAGGCGTTAGTACAGGCTACGAAACAGTTCAAAATGTAAAGATGATAAAGGGAAGATTTATAAATGAAAGAGATGTAAAAGGAGCAAAAAAAATAGCTGTAATATCAGATAAATTTGCAAATAATATGTTTAAAGACAAAAATCCTTTAGGAAAAGAGATAAAGGTTTATGTTGATGATAATATAGAAACATATCAGATAGCAGGTGTCTATAAATATGAATCAAATTCACTTTTGGGTGGAGGAGGCTCAGTAAGCGAAAAAGATGTTACAACAGATTTATATGTACCAGTAACTCTTGGGAAAGATGATAAGAATTTTGCTTATTTTTCACTTACACCAGTTGATAATGTTGATGCTCAGAACCTTGTAAAAGATATTGAAAAATATGGAGATAAATTATATAAAAATAATAAGAAATTCAATTTGAAAGTATTTAATAATAGGGAAGAGGCACAGAGTATAACAAAAGTTCTTTCAACTATATCTATTGGAATATCAGTAATTGCTGCAATAGCCTTATTAGTTGGAGGAATAGGAGTTATGAATATCATGCTTGTTTCTGTTACTGAGAGGACAAAGGAGATAGGAACGAGAAAAGCACTTGGTGCAAAGAGCAGCCAGATAAAAATGCAGTTTATAACAGAGTCAGTTATAATATGTACAATTGGAGGAACAATAGGAATAATACTTGGAGTTATGGCAGGAATAGTGACTTCACTTCTTTTAAAATCACCTATATCAATATCTATTCCAGCAGTAATTATAAGTTTTACCTTCTCAATGGCAATAGGAGTTTTCTTTGGATATTACCCTGCAAAAAAGGCAGCATCACTTGATCCTATTGAAGCTCTAAGATATGAATAAATAAAAAAATATTAAAAAAGACTTGAAAAATTAAAATAAAAATACTATAATAAGCTTATGCAGATGTGGCGGAATCGGCAGACGCGCTAGATTAAGGGTCTAGTGACTGAAAGGTCGTATGGGTTCAAGTCCCTTCATCTGCACCAAGCAGAGTATTTTATAGACTGTTTTTAATGAGTTATTAAAAACAGTCTTTTTTGTATATTAGTGATAAAATAAATATTATATAGTGTAGGGTCAAAAATGCATCCAAATTCGTGGCTTATATTGTTTTGTGCTGTAGTAGCTACTACAATAGCTATTGTTGTTGCTAACCAAAAGAAATAATTATTATAGAGAGTTATGAGTATAATTCCCTTAAATGATAGTTAAAATACACATATAAAAACAGTCTTTATACTAAATGACAAAGGACATACTAAAGGACAAAGCACAAATGACAAATGACAAAGGGGGATGTTTCTGCTCAAATCGCAGAAACTAAAATATATTGAGCTTTCGCGTTCAGGCGAAAGCTTTTATATTTTGAGAGAATCTCAAAATACATAAAATGAAATTCCAACGGAATTTCCACATTCTTTGTCATTTGTCATTTAACAGTTTGTCATTTGTACTGTCCTTTGTACTAAGTCTAGATAAAACTAGTGATATACTTATATTTCATATATTGCTGCAGAAAAATTTTTAATCAAATCATGTATGTCTTCAAGACCTACAGAAACTCTTATTAAAGTATCTGAAATACCAAGTTTTTCTCTTTCTTCTCTTGGAATTGAAGCATGGCTCATCTTAGCAGGATATGAAACGATTGTTTCCACACTTCCAAGACTTACTGCAACAGCAACTCCTTTAATATTATTTAAAAAATGTTCAGTAGTTTTAAAATCTTTGAATTTAAATGATAACACAGCTCCGGCTCCAGATGATTGTGAAAAATGAAGTCTTTTATATTTACATGAATTAAGACCAAGGTAATATACTTTTTCAATTTTTTCTTGCTTTTCAAGCCATAAAGCTAATTTATAAGCATTAGATTGAAGCGCATCCATTCTTACCTTTAATGTCTTTATTCCTCTTATGAGAAGATAACAGTCCTGTGGGCCTAAAATTGCACCAAAAGTATTTTGAATCTGATATATTCTGTCTGCAAGATCACTGTTATTTGTTGTAACAAGACCGCTTACAACATCACTATGTCCTCCTAAAAATTTTGTAGCACTATGAATAACGATATCTGCTCCTAATTTTAAAGGCTTTTGAAAATATGGAGACATGAAAGTATTATCAACTATTGTAATTGCATTATGTTCTTTTGCAATGCTTATTGCACTTCTAAGGTCAGTAACTTTTAAAAGAGGATTAGATGGAGTTTCAAGGTAAATAGCTTTAGTATTTTTTTTGAAAGCAGAAACAATTTCATTTGTATTAGTTGCACTGACAAAAGTAAATTCTATATTAAATCTTGAAAATAATTTACTAATAGCTCTATATGTACCGCCATAAACGTCACTACATACTATAATATGATCTCCTGCTGAAAAAATTGAGAATACAGAGCATATACCCGCAATTCCAGAAGAAAAGGCAAAGCCTCTTTTTCCTCCTTCAAGCTGTGCTATTAAATTTTCAAGAGCTTCTCTTGTAGGATTCCCTGAACGTGAATAATCATATTTGCCAAAATTATTTATATCAGATTGATGAAAAGTAGATGTCTGATATATAGGAGTGTTTACAGCTCCTGTTAATGGATCAATATCGCCATTATAGTGAATTAAATTTGTTGCAAAGTTCATTTTTAACACCTCATTTTCTATAAATTTATTGCATTTTTAAGATCATTAATTAAGTCATCTGAATCTTCAATACCTACTGATATTCTTAAAAGGAATTCATCAATTCCTAGACGTTTCTTTATATAATCTGGTACATCTGCATGTGTCTGTGTATATGGATATGTAATTAATGTTTCAACTCCCCCAAGACTTTCTGCAAAGCTTATTATTTTTACGTTATCAAGTATTTTTTTTACCATATATTTATCTTTTACTTTAAAAGAAATGGTAGAACCAAAACCGGATGATTGTTTAGCGTTAGTTTCATATCCATCGAAATCCTTAAGACCAGTGTAATAGACTTTACTTACATTAGGATCAGTTTGTAAAAAATCAGATATTTTAATAGCATTTTGCTGTGACTTTTTAAGACGTATAGATAAAGTCTTTATTCCTCTTAAAAGAAGCCATGAATCAAAAGGAGAAAGTATAGCTCCTGTTGTCATTTGAATATTTTTTAATTTCTTATATAAAAACTCCTTATTTGTAACAATAAGTCCTGAAAGGGAATCATTATGTCCAGATAGGTATTTTGTTCCACTATGGATAACAATATCAGCACCTAAATTTAATGGCTTTTGATAAAATGGAGTTAAAAAAGTATTATCAACTAATAATATCAAATTACTCTGAATTGAGATATCAGAAACAGCCTTTATATCAGTAACTTTTAAAAGAGGATTAGAAGGTGTTTCGATAAAAATAGCCTTAGTATTAGGTTTTATTGAATTTTTTATTTTCTTAGTATCTGTTGTATCTATAAAGGAGCAAGTAATTCCGTATTGTGAAAAAGTATCGTTAAAAAGCCTTACTGTTCCTCCATATAAGTCGTCTGATAAAATTATATGATCTCCTGAGTTAAATAAATGTATACAGCATGTAATAGCAGCAACACCAGAAGAAAAAGCAAGACCGTATTTACCATTTTCAAGCTTTGCAATTGTTTTTTCAGCTTCTTCTCTTGTTGGATTTGTGTCTCTTGAATAATCGTATCCTGTACTTTTATTTAATCCTAAATGTTTAAAAGTAGCAGTTTGATAGATTGGAAAACTTATTGCACCAGTTTTTGTATCACCATTTGATATTCCGTGTACAATTAAAGTTTCAAAATTCATAAAATCATCTCCTAAATTAAATTTTATTTAAACATAGTATTTCTCAAAATGAATCGATAAATAAAAAATTGATTTATGGAGGGAAATAAAAAAATCGCTTCCCTGAAAAGAAGCGAAATTAATTCTACAATTTTCTCATCTTTCAGGATAATCCTGCAGGATTTAGCACCATTAAAATAAATTGCATTTTATGGTTGCTGGGTTTCATAGGGCCAGTCCCTCCACCGCTCGTAATAAGAAATAAATATTTAATTATTAAATATCATTATACAGTTAATATTATTAATGTCAATAAAATAATTTATAAAGATATAAATTTTAAAGGAGAAATATTTGACAAAATCATAAATAGGAATTATAATTCAAAACATACAATTTATACATGAGTAATTTTATGGGAATTGTAAGAATAAGATTTATAATGATTAAATATCTGGGAGGGGTGCATAAATGATCAAGCTTGAAAAAGTAGAAAAAATATTTAAAAGAAAAGATGTTAAAGTAGAAGCGCTTAAAGGAATTACTTTTAATATTGATAAAGGTGATATATTTGGAGTAATAGGATTTAGTGGTGCTGGAAAAAGCACTTTATTAAGAACGATTAATTATTTAGAGAAGCCTACAAGCGGAAAAGTAATAGTTAATGGTAAAAATCTTGCTAAATTAAATAAAAAAGAACTTAGAGATTTAAGAAAACAGATTGGAATGGTATTCCAACATTTTAACCTTCTTAATTCTAAAACTGTATTTGATAATATTGCTATTGCTCTTATCTTAAATAAAACACCTAAGTTTCAAATAGAAAGTAAAGTTAATGAACTTCTTAAATTTGTAGGACTTGAAGATAAGTCTAAGGCTTATCCTGATGAATTGTCAGGAGGTCAGAAACAGAGAATAGGAATAGCTAGAGCGCTTGCAACAGATCCTCTTATACTTTTATGCGATGAGGCAACATCGGCTTTAGATCCTGAAACTACACAATCTGTATTAGAACTTTTGAAGAAAATTAATAAAAAATATAATATAACAATTTTAATTATTACTCATGAAATGAACGTAATACGTGAAGTCTGTAATAAAGTTGCAGTAATGGAAAAAGGGCAGATAATTGAAGAAGGAAATTTAATTGATATATTTGGAAATCCTAAGAAACAGACAACAAAGAATTTTGTAAGAACGGTAGTACATGATGATGTTCCAAAATCAATATTAGAGGAATTTGATTTTCATGATATTAATAAAAAGCTTCTTGAAGTAAAATTTTTAGGAAAAAGCGCAAAAGAATCAATAATTGCGGATGCATCAGCTAAAGCTGGCGTAAATATGAATATACTTTATGCAAATTTTACTGAACTTTCGAAAGATATTTTAGGATATATAACTATTGAAGCAGAAGGAGAAAAAGAAAATATTGATAATGCAATAAATATTATAAAAGATAAAGGAGTTAAAGTTAGGGAGGTAGTTTTATGATGAATGTAAGTTATTATCAGATAGTTAAAGCTGTATTAGAAACTCTTGAAATGGTAAGTGTATCTTTACTAATAGGATCTTTATTAGGAATACCGCTTGGAATACTCCTTGTAATAACAAATGCTAAAGGAATAATAAAAAATAAGGCAGTATCACTTATTTTAAATAATGTTGTAAATATTGTACGTTCGATTCCTTTTATTATTCTGCTTGTTGCAATTGTTCCATTTACAAAGCTGATAGTTGGTACATCCATAGGTACAGAAGCGGCTATAGTACCACTTATTGTTTTCATAATTCCTTATATAGCAAGGCTTGTTGAGAATTCGCTTTTTGAAGTAAGTGGTGGAATACTTGAGACGGCAGAAGCGATGGGGGCTACAACATTCCAAATAATCTGGCACTTTCTATTGCCGGAAGCACTTTCATCATTAATACTAAGCATTACAACTGCTACAATAGGACTTATAGGTGCAACTGCTATGGCTGGAACTATAGGAGGTGGAGGGATAGGAGATATTGCAATATCATATGGTTATCAGAGGTTTAATACAAAAGTTATAGTCCTTACTGTAGTTATATTAGTTATTTTTGTACAACTTATTCAGAATTTTGGGAACTATTTATCTGCAAAAATAAGAAGGCATTAATTTTTTATAAATAAATATGACTATTTTGATAAGAATAATTAAAAATAAAGAGGGGGAAAATAATTATGAAAATGAAAATACTTAGAAAAATTTTAGCAAATGCAGTATTGGCTGTTATGGCAGTATCATTAGCAGGATGCGGACAGGCTTCTTCTAAATCTGATTCTTCAGATAAAAAAACTATTACAGTAGGAGTATCACCAGGGCCATATAATGAATTATTTGATTCAGCTGTAAAACCTATACTTGAGAAAGAAGGATATACAATTAAATCTATTGATTTTTCTGATCTACTACAATCAGAAGTTGCAATTACAGAAGGAAAAGTAGATTTTAATGTTGCTCAGCACACAGCTTATGCTGAAAATTACAACAAAGAAAATAATGGAGATTTGGAAGCTATAGTTCATATACCAACAGTACCAGCGGGAATATTTTCAAATACACACTCGTCACTAGATGAAGTAAAACAAGGTCAAAAGGTTGCAATTCCACAGGATCCATCAAATGCAGCAAGAGCATATAGACTTCTTAATAAAGCTGGATGGATTGAGATAGATGATAGTGCAAATCCTACAACACTTACTAAAAATGATATAAAAGAAAATAAATATGATTTAAATATAATTGAGATGGATTCGGCTCAGATTCCACGTTCATTGGATGATCTGGATTATGCAATTATTCCTGGAAGTGTAGTTTATTCTTCAAAAATTGATGCGGATAAATCACTTCTTCATGAAGATGTTGCTAAAGATTTAGAGCTTGTAGTTGTCGTAAGTGAAAAAAATAAAGATTCTAAATGGGCTCAAGATATAGTATCTGCCTATAAATCAGATGAATTTAAAAAGTATATGGCTGAAAATAATAAAAATGATTATTGGTTTATTCCAGATGAACTTAAATAGATATAAAGAGGCGCAAAAATGGATAAAATTGAACAAAAAATAATAAAATTAATAGATGACAATAGTGATAAAATAATAGAATTTGCAAGAGATATATTATCGCATCCAGAACTTGGCTATAAAGAAAAAAGGACAGCAGAGAAGGTAGCTGAAATTCTTAAGAAAAATAGTGAATATGTAGAAGAAAATCTGGCAGTCACAGGGGTTAAGGCTTATTTAAAGAATAAAAAAACTGAGGATATTAATGTAGCTCTTATAGGAGAACTTGATGCTGTAGTATCTCCTGAAAATAAAAATGCTGATAAAGTAACAGGAGCATGTCATGCGTGTGGGCATAATGCTCAGCTTGCTGGAATAATAGGTGCATCCTTTGCACTTGCAGATAATGAAATAAAAGATGCACTTAATGGAAATGTAACTTTTTTTGCTGTACCTTCGGAGGAATATGGAGAAGTAGAATATAAACTATCCCTTAAGGAGAAGAATATTATAAAATATGGAGGAGGAAAGTGTGAACTTATAAGAATAGGTGCTTTTGATGATATAGATATATCTGTTACACATCATATATGCCCTGGAAAATATGATATAATAACAAGCAATAATACAAATAATGGATTTGTATCAAAGGTGACAAGATATAAAGGAAAAGCATCTCATGCAGCAGCAGCTCCTCATCTTGGAGTAAATGCAGTGAATGCAGCATCTATAGGTTTAGGTGCAGCTTCATATCAGAGAGAAACTTTTAGAGACGAAGATAACGTAAGAGTTCATTCTATAATAACTAAGGGTGGTGGAATTGTTAATGTAGTACCTGATGAAGTTATAATAGAAAGTCTTGTAC
This sequence comes from Clostridium sp. BJN0001, assembly GCF_022869825.1. NCBI lineage: Bacteria > Bacillati > Bacillota > Clostridia > Eubacteriales > Clostridiaceae > Clostridium > Clostridium sp. BJN0001. The sequence goes on from NZ_CP094971.1 coordinate 356,829, forward strand.
GTGCAAATAATATGGATGCAATAGAAGATGCAGACAGAAAAGTAAACAGAGCATTTAAATCTGGAGCTATGGCAGTTGGAGGAAAAATTGAGATAATAACTTCCCCAGGATATCTTCCCATAATACCATTAGATAATGAACCTAAAATAATTTATGATATAGCAAAAAATGTTTTAAATATTGATAAAATAAAGAGAAATGATAAGAATTTTCACAGCTCAGGTTCAACAGATGTTGGAGATTTAACTTATTTAATGCCAGTATTAATGTTTGAAACAGGAGGGGCTATTGGTGGACTTCACTCAGGAGAATTTGAGATAGTAGATGAGACTACAGCTTATATTACTACAGCAAAAATAATGGCATTAACAGCATACAGGCTGTTAAGAAATAAAGCAGAAGAAGCAGTAAGGATAAAGAATGATTTTAAGCCTACATTTACTACTCAGCAGTATAGAGATTATATGGATAAATTTGAAAATGTAATAGAAGAAGATTATTCTAGCTTATAGTTTATAATAAAAATTTTATTAACATTGTTATATATGTTTAAGAATTTTATGATAATGTAAAAATTATAAAAGAGTAATTAAAAAAGTTAGGATAAACGTATAAAATTACAAAGTTTAATGCGTTTGTCCTTTGAAAGTTTGGCATTTGTACTGTTCTTTGAAAGTTCTTTACAAAATAATAAAAAAGGTATATCATAAAATGGAATTATTAAGTATATGCGGCAGTGACTCAATGGTAGAGTGCCACCTTCCCAAGGTGGACGTTGCGGGTTCGAATCCCGTCTGCCGCTCCAAAACAATTTCAAATAACATACTAAATGACAAAGGACAAAGGAAAAAGGACAAATGACAAATGGGGATGTTTCTGCTCAAATCGCAGAAACTAAAATATATTGAGCTTTCGCTTTAGGCGAAAGCTTTGTTTTTTGCGTTAAAACGCAAAAAACATAAAATGAAATTCCTCAGGAATTTCCACATTCTTTGTCATTTGTCATTTAACAGTTTGTCATTTGTATAGTTATCTATTTTGAAAAAAATCTAAATAGATATTGCTTTTTTAAATGCTAGATGATAAAATCTATTTAGAAATATTTCTAAATACTTTGAAGGAGGTGTTCGTTTTGGGATTTCCTGAAACATTTAAAGCGCTTTCTGATCCTGTAAGACGTAAAATATTAGTCATGCTTCGAGATGGCAAGATGTCTGCGGGGGATATAGGAAAGTCTTTTGATATGACAGGCGCAACAATTTCATATCATTTATCACAGCTTAAAAAAGCTGGCTTAATTATAGAAAGCAAGTACAAAAACTTTGTATTCTATGAGTTAAACACTTCAGTTTTTGAGGAATTAATGGCGTGGTTTTCACAGTTTGGAGGAAAAATAAATGAAAAATAAATCAATGATATTATCAACTATAATATGTCTTTCACCAATTATTTTGTCAGTTATATTTTATAACAGGCTTCCAGATATGGTCGCTGTTCATTTTAATAATGAAGGTATAGCAGACGGCTATATGCCAAAAGCTATTGCAGCATTTGGAATGCCTGTATTTTTGGCTGTTTTAAACATATATTCTTGGTTTATGGCTGATAAAGATCCTAAAGGCAAGAATGCAGGGAAAGCTTTGAAAGGTTTTTTAAGATGGATAATTCCTATAATTTCAGTTGTTTTTGTACCAATTACTCTTATTATGTCAATTGGAAAAAACATACCAATCGTTTTTGTTTCACAATCACTTGTAGGTGTGATAATCACAATTATTGGTAATTATCTTCCAAAGTGTAAGAGGAATTACACAATCGGTATTAAACTTCCATGGACACTTAATAGCGAAGATAATTGGAATAAAACACACCGTTTTTCTGGATTCATCTGGGTAATTGGTGGAATCATAATTCTTTTTAATTCATTATTAAGCATTTCAAGTTTTGTTATGATTGGAACTCTTGCAATTCTTGTTATTGTTCCTTTTATTTATTCTTATATGATTTATAGAAATGAAGAGAAATAATTACATTAATTGATAATGAGAAAATGGATAATTGATAATTGTGGAGGTTTTTGCTTGGGTGCAGAAACTAAAATTAAGTAAAAATTGACAATTGACAAATGGGGTTGTTTCTGCTCAAAATCGCAGAAACCCCAAATTAAATGACAAAGTACAAATGACAAATGACAAATCAGGATGTTTCTGCGTAGGCGCAGAAACTAAAATATATTAAGCTTTCGCTTCAGGCGAAAGCTCATTTTTTTGCGAAAAAACGCAAAAAACATAAAATGAAATTCCGCAGGAATTTCCACATTCTTTGTCATTTGTCATTTAACAGTTTGTCCTTTGCATAGGATTTCCACCTCATTTGTCATTTGTCCTTTGAAAGTTTGTCCTTTGATAATGTGTTGACATTTTATCTACTTTGCAATACAATATAGTTAACAGCTACATTGTATTGCAAAGTAGTAAAAATAAAAGGAGAGATAATAATGCGTACAAACGACTATGTAAAAGAAATAAATAAATACAGCTCAATTCTTAGTGAGGAAAATAATGATAAATTCAGCTATCTTCTTTTGAAATTAAGATTTGCACCTATAAATAATAAAGATGCAGAGGAATTTTCAAGCCATGTCCTTGATATATTTATTCAGTCTCAAAAAGAGAATAAAAAGGTTGAAGAACTTTTAAATACAGAAAATATTGATGTATTTGCAAATGAATTTATAGAGCAGAGTAGAAAGGATTATTCAATTTTTGAAAAAATATATTTTAAGATTAATTATATTCCGTTACTTCTTTTGATATTTACAGGAATTTTTGAAATGCTTGTTGGATATTTGATAAAAGCATGGATAAATAAAGAAACACTTTTTACTGTGCCAGTAACAGTTTCAAATATTTTAGATATTCTTATTGCATTTTTTGTATTAAACTTTTTCTTAAAGAATGCATATCATTTTTACAAAGTTTTTAATTCATCTGATAAGAAGAAAAATAAAATCTATACAGTAGGTTTATATGTTTTCTTTATAAGCCTTACAGGAATTTTTGTACTTAGTCAATTATTTTTAAATTATGTAGTATTTAAGCTTAATTATCTAATTTTTATGGGAGTTCTTATTGTAATTTGTATAATTCAGCATATATTTGAGAATAAAAATGATTAGGAGAGAGTGTTAAAATGAAAAATAAATCGCAGCTTCTTAAAGGATGTTTAGAAGGGTGTGTGCTTAAAGTAATTGAAAGCAAAAACGAGATATACGGATATGATATTTTAAAGATTTTAAATGAAAATGGGTTTAGTGATGTTACAGAGGGGACACTTTATCCAATGTATACAAGACTTCAAAAGCAGAAGTTTCTGTCTTTTAAAATAAAAAAATCCCCTCTTGGACCATCACGCAAATATTATAGCCTGACAGATGAGGGGAAAGAATATTTAAAAGAATTCACAGAAAACTGGAATTATATATCTAAAAAAGTAAATAAAATTTTAAAAAAGTAGAAATTATAATTTTTGAATAAGCTTGTCTAGCTTTAGATTTATAATCATTTCTTCGGAATATAATTCTCCACCCATGATTACTTTTATAACATCAGCTTTTCTGTAACCTTCCTTATGAAGTTTTAAATTTTTAGTTATACGCTTTAAAGTATTTTTTGGAATGTCAAGAATTGCAGAGAGTTCTTTAAAGCTGTAATACTCACTTTTTAAGATATCAAATAGATGATTTTGAAGATCTAATTTATATCTTAAATCGATTTCTTTAGAGTGGTGGGGACCATATTTTCCTCTGTGATGATACTTGCATAAATATTTATAATTCAATTTTATGTCAAATCCGCCCTCACTTCTATGGACAATGTGATGAATATCTGCTGGAGCATTACATATTTCACAAAAATACAAATTTAAAAGCCTCCTCTGTGTTATAGTTATGTTAATATTATAAAATAATATAACATAAATTTCAATTTGATGAATATAAATTTTAAAAAATGAGATAATTAAAGTTAGTTAGTAATATTCATCAGATTTTGAAAAACTATCTGCTTTAAATGGTAAATTTAAGGCTATTTACAGATTGAATAAATAGGGTGATTTACTATATAATAAAATATATACGATTAGACTAAGGAAGGTGAGTAAATTGAGAGAAAATTATAATTCATATTCATACTGGGAAGAAACTATAAGAAAAAACGAGAATAATGTTGCACATATTTTTATGGACAATGTACCAACTGAAAAAAGTTTATATCTTCATACACTTATCTTTACAAAAAACAAAGGTATAAAAAGCATATGGTGCTATTTTCCAAACATGAGAAGCCTCATAGGCTACTTGCAATACTCCTTTTTACGAGAAGCCTTTTATAAATGGTCTTTTTCAAGAGATTCAGAAGATTTTAAGATACCTTCAGAAACTTTAGACAAATTAATAAAAAAAGCTCTAAAGAAAAGAAAAATAGATAAAGAGACAGCAAGAAATATGGATGATGATTTTCAAATTCTTTCATCATTTTGGGAGATGTCATCATCAAAAATAAACATTCAGCTTAAAAAATTTGCTGCACTATTTAATAAAAAATGGATGGGAAACAATAGCGAATTTTTATATATAAAGTATTTTAGCACTGCAAAAGAACTTGGAGAATACGTAGTATCATCAAGTCTTATGACAAACACTGAAAGTGAACTTGAAAGAAAAATTGGAATGAGCATAGATGAATGGAACGACGTATGTACTAATGCAGCTAAAGATAGACTTAAAGGCGATAAATTTAGAGAAATATTAGTTAAAAATCTTACAGAAGTAATGTAATGTAAAATGACGTACTAAAGGACAAATGTTTAAAGGACAAAGGACAGTTACAAATGACAAATTGCTAAAGGACAAAGGACAAAGTAGGTGGAAATTCCGTAGGAATTTCATTTTATGTATTTTGCGATTCTCGCAAAATAATAAAGCTTTCGCTTGAAGCGAAAGCTAAATAAATTCAAAGTTTCTGCGACTTTGAGCAGAAACATCTTGATTTGTCATTTGTCCTTTGTGCTTTGTCCTTTGGTTTAAGTTCTACGTTTCTGCGATTTGAGCAGAAACAACCATAATTATCAATTATACATTAGCACATTATCAATTCTATTAATTTTTACAAAATATTAGAGCTTTTGCTTAAATGCGAAAGCTCTAGTATTTTCAGTTTCTGCGCCAAGCAGAAACCTCAAAATTTGTCCTTTGTTAATTAAAACGATCTATACACAGAACAGATACTTTGAGTTGACATGCCTTGTCCAACTCCTGTGAAACCTAGACCTTCCTCTGTAGTTGCTTTTATATTAATTTTATTAGTATCAATGTCAAGTGCGTCTGCGATATTTTTACGCATAGTTTCAATATAAGGTCTCATTTTAGGTGCTTGTGCTACTATTGTTGCATCAATATTATTTATTATATAACCATGGTTAAAAATAATATCTTTACTTTCCTTTAAAAGTTTAATACTTGAAATCCCTTTGTACTTATCATCTGTATCTGGGAAATGGCTTCCGATATCACAAAGTCCACATGCTCCAAAGATTGAATCTATTATTGCATGAATTAAAACATCAGCATCAGAATGACCTAAAAGACCTTTTTCATACGGAATATTTACACCGCCAATTACTAAATCTCTTCCTTCTACTAATTTATGAACATCATATCCTAATCCGACTCTCATAAAAAGCCCTCCTCTCATTAATTAAATTGTATCATGAACATGTTAAAAATCAATTAAAATCAATTTAAAAAATGTCGACACATCTAATATTATTCCCAATAGTAATAGAAATATACACCTATTAATAAATATATTGTTATTTATTATGATATAATGGTACAAAGCTTTTGTATTGGGGTGTTTTTATGTCGGAAAATAAATTTATAAAAAATAAATACAGTTTTTCATCACTGCCATCTGTTATATTAGTTGGGAAAAAGGCAGATGATATTCGTAAAAAACAGGTAATTTTATATATAAAAGAGTTATATTTTTTTAATATATTTGTAAAAGATCTTGTAAATGAAGACATAAATGTTTATAAGAGAAATTTAGCTATAAATGTTGCATATTTTATAATATCAGATGAAGATCTTGTAAAAGAAATATATAAAAAGAAAGAAATTCCTATTTTTAAGATTGCAAGAATGACAAATTTAAAGCCAATGGTTATAAGTGAATGTAAGGATTATATTACTGCATATTTTATTCTTATAAATAATCCTTTATATAAGGTAATTCAAGATTATGTAAGAGTTGTAGTTAATGAAAATGATACACAATCTTCTAATGAAGTAGAGATTATAAAAAAAGAAAAAAATAAGAATTTAAAAACAAGGGGACTTGTATTAAAAAGAAATTATTTTAGCACCTTTATGATTACATCATATGGTGAATTTATAAAAATCAAAAATGAAAAAAATTCTTTTAAAATTGGAACTCAAGCAGAGGGAAGAAAAAAGAAAAGTTTTAAACATTACAAAATAGTGATAAGTATCTTTTTGTGCGTAATATTGTTTGCAGGTGCTTATAAGATAGCAGATTATAAAAAGGTACAAAGCATAATAGTAATAGAAACTACATCTTCAATAAAGCTTCATGTAAACAGATATGGAAAAGTTATATATTTATATTCAGCAAGTCAAAAAGGAAAAGAACTTATATCAAAGGTGAAGTATCAGAAGAAAAATACTGATACTGTATTATCTGAGATATTTGATATTGCATATGAAAGCGATATGATAGATCTTTCAAAGAGGACTCTTATAACTGTATCAGGAACTCCTCTTGAATATGGACAACTTGAAAAGACTAATAAATTCGTAAAGGAAAATAAGATATCAATTATTATAAATAATGGTGGAAATAGACAGAGACTTCCAGATATTGTTAGTGAAGATGAGGAAAATTAGCAAATGATATAAGTTATCAACACTATCCACAACCTATTGTGGATAAGATGTTATTATTATGTTTATATCCATTTATTTACATGTTTATATAAAATAAATTGTTTGTATAATTTGAAATATAAGATAATATGTAGAAAATAAAAAGCACAATATATCCACAATATATATTAAAAATAAAATTTATGAACACATTATATTGTATTTTGTGCATAAACCACAGGCAAATAAAAGTTATTAACAGTTTATGCACAAATTATGTTATTAAAATTAAAAAAATCTAATTTCTGTGGATAAGCTGGGGAAAACTATTATTTTTTATCTCCTCTAAATCCAAAATTATCTGAGACAACCCTATTAAGCGTAAGGATCTTGCCGCTTATGCAATGACGACATTGTGAGGGTGTATCACCTGTGCATATTTTTCCTGGATATAGTGCATAAAGTTTTCTAAAATGTCCTTCTGTTACATTTGGCATTACAACATTTGCACCACTTAAAAGTGCTTTTTCACGTCCATTTTTCTGGAGTGATTCCATAGCAGTAGTTGCAGGAATATTTATATCAGGAAGCAGAAGCCTTATAATAGCTATCATTTTTAGAGACAGAGTTAAAGTCCCACCTTTAGCATCTTTAAGAGGGGTGTCCATATTAGGTATAAAAGGTCCTATTCCTATCATATCGGCATTAATTTCCTTAAAATATAATATATCATCAGCAATAGATTCAATTGTTTGACCTGGAAGTCCTACAAGAGTACCTGTACCCACTTCATATCCTAATATCTTTAAGTTTTCTATACATTTTTTCCTATTTTCAAAACTCATGCCGGGATCCATTTTTTCATAAAGATTTTTGTCAGTAGTTTCTATGCGTATTAAGTACCTATCTGCACCGGCTTCTTTAAAAGCTTTATATTCTTCAAAAGTTTTTTCGCCAAGGCTTAATGTGAGTGCAACATTTAACGATTTTATTTTTTTTATTATGCTTACCATTTTTTCTTTTGTAAAATAATCATCCTCACCACCTTGAAGCACGATTGTTCTATATCCATAACTTACAGCTTTTGATGCAAAATCAAAAATTTGATCTTCACTAAGTCTATATCTTTTAATTTTCTTATTTTCACGCCTAAGTCCACAATACATACAATTTCTTTTGCAGATATTTGTAAATTCAATTAGTCCTCTTAAATGGACAAAATTATTTAAATATTTTTCTCGCATATTATCAGCAGCTTTAAATAATTCTTCATTTATACTATCATCTTTCAAAATAGATATAATTTCACTCTTTGAAAGTAAATGGCTCTTCTGTGCTTTTAAAATTAATTTGTTCATTATACGCTCCTTATATTTAATTAAATTGATATAATAAGTATACTATCATAAAATAAGATTATAAAACAATTAAGAAATATATTTTAAAATGGACGTGAAATATAGTAAAATATAACTAATTAAATGAAATGGAGGGTTAATATGGATGCTTTTATGAATGATGCTGTACACAGCATTGTATTCGGAATAATAGGAATTGTTTTTCTTATTTTGGGATATGGCTTTTTTGATATAATACTTAAAAAAATAGATTTTAGTGAAGAACTTAAGAATAAAAATGTTGCGGTTGCTATAGTAATTGCAGGTTTTTTGATTGCTTTAGGAATTGTAATAGCAGCAGTTGTAGCGTAGGGAAAAGAACAAATCAATTGACAAAGAACAAAGGACAAAGGACGAATTAAATGACAAAGCACAAATGACAAATGACAAAGAGGGATGTTTCTGCTCAAAATCGCAGAAACTTTATATTGAGCTTTCGCTTTAGGCGAAAGCTTTAGTTTTTTGCGAGAAACGCAAAAAACCATATAATGAAATTCCTGCGGAATTTCCACCTCATTTGTCATTTGTCCTTTGAAAGTTTGTCATTTAGTACGTTATTTAGTTTAGTATCTCTTGTTTTTTATTTTAAATAAATGTTGGTAATAATTTAATAAAGTTTTATGAAGTTTACAAACAATATATAAATAACAACATTTAATTATAATAAAGTATTAAGACAAAAAATAGATACAAAATGTAAAGATAAAGTAGAAAAATTAAGAGCTTTCGCGTTTAAGCGAAAGCTCTTAGTATTTTGCAAAAACATTAGTCCAAATGACAAATCAATTGACAAAGCACAAATGACAAATGACAAAAGGGATGTTTCTGCTCAAAATCGCAGAAAACCATATAATGAAATTCCCACGGAATTTCCACCTACTTTGTCATTTGTCCTTTGAAAGTTTGTCATTTGCATTGTTCATTTTTACATGTTTTTTCTCTTATAATCTTAACAATTTGTATTATAACAGTTGGTATAAAGGCATTTAAATGAATCATCCAGAAATTTTGAGAAATAAGTGGAGTTATTTCAAAAAGATTCTGAAGAGCTGGAATTAAAAGTACAGAATCTACAAGAATAAGTCCTGCGAAAAATGCCATTATGCTATATTTATTTGTTAAAAGTCCTAATTTTGTAATAGGCTCTTTTCCTCTACAGTTAAATCCGTGGAAAAGCCTTGCTATACATAGTGTACTAAATGCCATTGTCATAGCAGTTCCATGTGATATATTAAGTCCTATATGATATGAAAGCATTGTAAATATTGCAATTATTATACCTTGTACTGATATATCTATTAAGAAATCTTTTGTAAGAATAGATTCTTTAGAAGATCTAGGCTTATCATTTAAAACATTTCTGTTTGATTTTTCCATTCCTATAGCTATTGCTGGAAGGCTGTCTGTTAAAAGGTTTATGAAAAGAAGATGAACTGCTGCAAATGGTATTGGAAGAGCGAGCAGTGATGCATATAATACTGATAAAATTCCTGAAATGTTTCCAGATAAAAGGAATTTTATTGAGTTTTTAATGTTAGAATATATGTTTCTTCCGTTTATTACTGCCTTTACGATAGTTGCAAAGTTATCATCTGTAAGAATCATTGATGCAGCATCTTTTGAAACATCAGTTCCTGTAATACCCATTGCAATTCCTATATCAGCTTGTTTTAATGCAGGAGCATCATTTACTCCATCACCTGTCATAGCAACTATATTATTTTTCTTCTGCCATGCTTTTACTATTCTTATTTTATGTTCTGGAGATACACGCGCATAAACTGAAATTTTTTCAAGATTTTCTGATAAGTATTCATCAGACATCTTATCAATTGAAGGACCATCAACTGCCATATCACCATCTTTAAATATTCCAATTTCTTTTGCTATTGCAGAAGCTGTAACTTTGTGGTCTCCTGTTATCATTACTGGTTTTATTGAAGCTTTTATACAGTCTGCAACTGCAAGTTTTGATTCTTCTCTTGGAGGATCTATCATTGCTATAAGACCTATAAATATAAAATCTTTTTCATCATCTAAAGAAATTTCTTCAGAATCATTTAAAATTTTATATCCAAAAGCTAGAACTCTTAAGCCTTTAGATGAAAGATTTTGATTCATATCAGCGATTTTTTCTTTATCATCTGATGTAATGTCACGTATTCCATCTTTAGTTAAGATTGATTTAAGTCTAAGTGATAAAACATCAACAGCACCTTTAGTAAACATTAAATTAGTTGAATCACATGCGTTTAATGTACTCATTAATTTTCTATCTGAATCAAATGGAATTTCAGATATTCTCTTAAATTTGTCACGCAAACTAATTTCATCAACATTAAAAATGTGTCCTACATTTACAAGAGCTGTTTCTGTAGGATCTCCTATTTCATTTCCACTTTGACAGGTTGAATCATTACATAAAATTGATGCTTCCATAAGAAGCTTTTGATTTTCATCATTTATATCAATCTTATCGGTATTAATAAGCGTGTCATTCACATAATATTTTTTTACTGTCATCTTGTTTTGAGTAAGTGTTCCTGTTTTATCTGAACATATTACAGAAACGCAGCCAAGTCCTTCAACAGCTTTTAATTTTTTAATTACTGCATGTTGTTTTGCCATTGATTGTGTTCCTATTGCAAGAACGATAGTAACAATTGAACTTAAAGCTTCAGGAATTGCAGCAACAGCAAGTGCAACAGCAAACATAAGTGCTTCAATTATAGGAGTTCCTCTATAGATAGTAAGAAGAAATACTACGATACATATTGCCATTATTGCTATTGCAAGCTTCTTTGAAAAATTATCAAGAGATACTTGAAGAGGGGTTTCCTTTTCCTTTGTATCTTCCATAAGTGATGCTATTTTTCCAAGTTCGCTATTCATACCAGTTTTAGTTATTAAGATAGTGGCACGTCCATAAGTAACGAGAGAACTTGAGAAAACCATATTTACCTGATCTCCTAAAGCTACACCTTCTTTATGTAATGTTTCTGAAGTCTTATCGACACTTTCAGATTCACCAGTAAGAGAAGACTCGTTTACTTTAAGTGAGAAGTTCTCTAAAATTCTTCCATCTGCTGGAACCATGTCTCCTGCTTCAAGAAGAAGTATATCTCCTGGAACTACGTATTTAGAATCAATTTCAATCTTTTCTCCATCTCTTATAACTTTTGCAGAAGGAGAAGAGAGAGCTTTAAGACTGTCTAAAGACTGTTCAGCTTTTACATATTGGACTGTTCCTAAAATAGAATTCATAGTTATTACGGCAATTATTACGATTGTGCTTTCAATATTTCCAGTTACAGCAGAAATTAAGGCAGCTATTATTAAGATAATAACAAGAAGATCTCTAAACTGATCTAAAAATATTGATAATATTGATTTTTTATTCCCTTCGTTTAAAACATTTTCCCCAACTTTGTCTAGAGTTTCTTTTGCCTCAGTAGAACTGAGACCTTTAGAAGAATTTACATTAAATTCTTTTAAAATTTCATCAGGGGATGTACTGTAATAAGATTTCAAAATAATCATCCTCTCTAAAATGTATTTATTATAAAAATTGTATTTGTTATAAATAGTGTCTGCATTAAATTTTAAGCTATACAAAAAATGAGACTTTTAATATAACTTTCTAAAAAAAATAAGAAAGCTATATTAAAAGTCTCATCACCACACGGGTATATAATACCAGACATAAAGCCGCGACTGTTGATATTATATTTAAGATTACTCCCCTTTAATATAAACACTACTAATTGATATAAATATATTATATTAAAGTAAAAAAGTCAATTACTATTTTGTAAAATATAAAAAAATAAAATAAAGTCTTGCAAAAAAATTATAAAAAGAATATTATTAATACAAACGGTTGCATAGAATAGAAAACCTTTTATTTTATGAATCCGTTAATATGTTTTTACGTAGGAGGAAATGAAATGAAAAAAATATTTTCGTTTGATTTTCTACAGAAATTAGGAAAAGTTTTGCTTGTAGTAGTAGCTGTAATGCCAGCTGCTGGACTTATGATAAGTCTTGGAAAAGTAGTAGAAATGCTAGGTGCAAACATAGCTTTAATCCTTACTGTAGGAAGTGTAATGGAGAATATAGGTTGGGCTGTTATTAATAATCTTCATATTTTATTTGCAGTTGCAATAGGAGGATCGTGGGCAAAAGAAAGAGCCGGTGGTGCTTTTGCAGCAGTAATAGCGTTTGTTTTAATAAATGTAATTACAGGTTCTATGTTTGGTGTTACAACACAGATGCTAAACACAGCAGGAGCTGTAACTCATACATTATTTGGTAGAGAAATAGCGGTAAATGGATACTTTACATCTATCTTAGGTGCTCCAGCACTTAACATGGGAGTATTTGTTGGTATTATTTCAGGTTTCGTTGGCGCAGTTATATACAATAAATACTATAATTTCAGAAAATTACCAGATGCGTTATCATTTTTTAATGGAAAACGTTTCGTTCCACTTGTTGTAATAGTATGGTCTGTAGTTGTTGGAGTTATTCTTTCAATAATATGGCCAGTAGTTCAGACAGGTATTAATAATTTTGGTATATGGATTGCAAATTCGTCAAGTACATCACCAATACTTGCACCATTTGTATTTGGAACACTTGAACGTCTTCTTCTTCCATTTGGACTTCACCATATGCTTACAATTCCAATAAACTATACTTCATTTGGTGGTACATATACAATAATGTCAGGTGTAAATGCAGGACAACAGGTATTTGGACAGGATCCATTATGGCTTGCATGGGTAACTGATCTTGCAAATTTCAAGGGTGCAGGAGATATGGCATCATATAATAATCTTTTAACTACAGTTACTCCAGCTCGTTTTAAGGTTGGACAGATGATTGGTTCTGCTGGACTTTTAATTGGTGTAGCAGTTGCAATGTACAAAAAAGTAGATAAAGATAAGAGAAAGAAATACAAATCAGTATTCTTCTCAGCAGGACTTGCAGTAATCTTAACAGGAGTTACAGAACCTCTTGAATTTATGTTCATGTTTGCTGCTCCACTTTTATATGGAGTTTATGCAGTTCTTCAAGGATGTGCATTTGCACTTTCAGGAATAATTCATTTAAGAGTTCACTCATTTGGTAGTATAGAATTTTTAACAAGACTTCCAATGACACTTCAAGCAGGACTTTTACCAGATGTAATTAATTTATTAATTTCATGTGTAGTATTCTTTGTGCTTGGATATTTTATTTCATGTTTTCTTATTGGAAAATTCAATCTTGCAACACCAGGAAGACTTGGAAACTATATAGATGATAATATAGATTCTGAAGATGCTTCTAAAAACACAAAAGCAAGCGGCAGTGAATTAGTAGAAAACATAATAAAATGTCTTGGTGGAAGAGATAATATAGTTGATGTAGATGCTTGTATGACAAGATTAAGAGTTACAGTAAAGAATCCTGAAATAGTTGGAGATAAGGATGAATGGAAATCATTAGGAGCATTAGGACTTATCAAAAAGGATAAAGGAATTCAAGCTGTATATGGACCTAAGGCAGATATATTAAAGTCAGATATTAATGATGCATTATAATAAAAGGTAAAGGTGAAAATAATGAAAATTATGACTCTTAATACTCATAGTTTAGTTGAAGGAAATGATAAAGAAACATTAATAGAATCTGCAGAAGCTATTATAAAGGAAGATTTTGATATAATTTCGCTTCAAGAGGTTAATCAGTCAATAAGCGCAAACCCTATATTAAAGGATGACGAAAGACTTAAATATTTTATATCAGCTGATGATACTGTAGTAATTAAAGAAGATAATTATGTATTAAGACTTGCTGAAGAATTATTAAAGCAGGGAAGAAAATACTACTGGTCATGGGTTCCATCACATATAGGATACGATAAATATGATGAAGGGATAGCTATTTTGAGTAAAACTCCAATATTAGAAGCAGATGGAATTTTTATCTCAAATATAAGAGAATACTCAAATTATAGAACAAGAAGAATTTTAAAAGTAAAGAGCAGAGTAAACGGAGAAATTAAAAACTTCTTTTCACTTCATTTTGGATGGTGGAATGATAAAGATGAACCATTTAAAAATCAGTGGGAAACATTCTATGAAAATGCTAAAAAGATAGAGAATGAACCTATTTATATAATGGGAGATTTTAATATTCCTGCAGACAACAAAAATGAAGGCTATGATCTCATAAAAAGTGAAAATTATTTTAAAGATACATATGTATTAGCTGAAAATCACGATGAAGGCTATACTGTAGAAGAAGAAATTGACGGATGGAGAAATTCTGACAAGAAGAGCAGAATGAGAATAGATTACATATTTAAAAATAGTGAAGACAGCGTAAAAGAATCCAGCGTCATATTCAATGACAAAAAGTATAAAAAAGTTTCTGATCATTTTGGTTTAATGATAGAAGAGTAAATAAAGTTCAAAAAATCCTCAAGCGGACGGTCAATGTCGTCAACTTAGTAGATTAAGCTATGCAAAAATAAATTGAAAGAAATCATTTTTGATGTCTATTTTAATTTATCTTAAAAAATGGTACACTAAATAAATCCACTGGATAAAGTGAATTTTAAATATGTATTTATTTATATTTAATATTAAAAACAGGATTTAATATTATGATGGTGCTTTTTTCTTGGATGTTTGTTTTTGCGCTCACAAGATCGGTTGCAACGTATTTGTGAGCGTATTTTTATAGCTTTTTCAAGTATTAATTCTAACAGCTTATTTCTTAATCTAGATTTAACTAATAAAGCTATAATTCGTTTGAATACCTGTCCCAAAATAAAATTCCTATTTGATTGATATATTGAATTTAAATCTTTATCCTTATTATCATTTGATATCGCAGCATCGGCATCTTTTTTTATAAGAGCTGCAATCATCGATAAATAAATAGAAACGTAAAAATCTTGCTTTATGGCAATTGGCTTAGTACCTGAAAATTCTTCGATTTTAAGACTGCATTTTAATTCTTTATATTTAGATTCAACGCCCCATCTTAAGAAATAGAGTTCTTTGAATTTTAAAGGCGTAATAGTATCATCATAGATGTTAGTCACTAAAGTTTCTGTCACCTCATCTGACAGCTTAACTTTTACTACTCTTATTTTTTTTATTTCACCTTTAACTTTATATTTTAAAATAAAGTCAGGGGAATCTATTGATTGTGCAAGTTTAAAAGATGTTGATACTCGCATTAAAAATAGTAATTCCTTGGAATTTAAATAATCAAACATATCATATGAAGGATAGCCTCTATCAAAAATAACAATGCTTTTTCGAGGACAGAATTTATCTCCTATTGACTCTATATGTTGTTTTGCAATATGTCTTTCACTTGTCTTATATTTAGTAATTCTAGAATCTACAATAATGTCATTTAATACATCATATAAGGCTGACGCCGTCGCAATAGCAGTTCTTGTCTTATTTTGATTACTGCTTAATCCAAAATATTCACCACATTCTTTTGTATCTGGCACTTGTAGACTAGTTCCATCTACAGCTAGAATATTAAAACCATTCCAAGTGTTTAAATTTTTATTTATACTATAAAATTTATCAACAAAAAGTCTGCATAATTCATTAAAGGCTTCTGGTGATATATTTTGTCTTGCCTTAGAAAATGCTTGTTTTGTTATTGACGGAAATTTTAAACATTTATGATCTTCAATAAAATTATCAATTTCAGAAGAGATGGATTTTCGCAATGCGGAGCAAATAAAATGAACCGTATTTGAAAAGGATAGTTTTCTATTCCTTGAGAATGAGTTACCTAAGCTGTATGCTTCTTTGTACTCACTTGAAGTAATTAAATCGTTTGTTTCTTTTAAAATTAAAGATAATAATCTAGTATTTTTCATAATGTAAAACCTCGCTATAAATTTATTTCTCTATAGCGAGGCTGCAAAATTTTCCACTATTGTCAAGTGTTTTTTTTATTAAATTATCATTTTCTCTTAAGTTGACGACATTGAGCGGACGGTTGCTTGGGGATTTTTTTAAAGGACAAAGCACAAATGACAAAGGACATATTAAATGACAAAGCAATTTGGTAATAGGTCAAGAGAAAAATGAAAATAATTTTGAATAATTTTTATAAAAAAAGTCAACACTAATAGACATACAGTCTGGCGGGAATGTATGTTCGCCAAATTATGTATTAAGTTATCTATCTACACTATCTGCAGAATAGAGTTGATTTTTAGCCAGCAATCCAAAAATCAAACGAATTAATTTACGAGATGTTAACGCAAGTGCTCGTTTATGTTGATGAGTAGTAACTTCAGCGTATTTCTTTTTATAGAATTTTTCATATTCCGGAATGTGTCTTATGACACTTGTAGTAGCTTCTATAAGATAATAACGCAAATATCTGTTACCAGCTTTGCTCATAGGTGTTTTTTCAGCTTTAAAACTACCGGATTGATTTTCCTTCCATACGATACCGGCATATTTTGCAACGGTATCATTGTTAGGAAAGTTTTTTATGCTACCTAGTTCGGCGATTATACCACTAGAGTATACAGGACCAAATCCAGGGATTGACATCAAGATTTGATATTCGTTAGCATTTAAACCCTTTACAGTTTTTTCGATAGCTCTGTTAATAGTTTTTAGTTGATTTTGAAATGCCTGAATACAGTTAAAAGAACAGGCAATAGAAGTTGTAAGGGGTTCATATAAACATTTATCAAGCCGATACGAGTTTCGCGCCGCTTGCTGCAGAATTTCAACAGTAAGTTCAGGATTAGAAATTTGTTTTCGGCTTTTTTTATTTACGAAATTCACAAGCTCCTCCATGGGAGTATTTGCGATATCTTCAGTAGACAAAAATTCTGTTAATATTGATGATGCAGTTGCTCCAAATTTGTCTGAAAAAGGATGCTTTTCATCATCTAATAAAGCAAATTCACTAAATTTGAGAAATACATTTGAAAGCATATAGGTTTTTTCTCTTGTTAAGGAATTTGCTATATGAAGCCTATGTCTTGTAAGTCTTTGCAAAGCAAGATATTGAGAGCCATGCCATGGTTCGATATGTATTCTCCCAACCCTTGCAAAATCAGCAATTACAAATGAATCTATACCATCATTTTTATTGAGGTCATTAAATGATTTTTTGTAGTTAGCAATCTCCTTTGGATTTAAACAATAAACATATGGTTTATATGGCATTAATATTTCACTTGTTGATAAAAAATTAGCGATGTGAACTCCGTAAAACGAAGTAGATTCTAATCCAATTATTACAGATTTATAAATATTATTTTTTAATACATCAACAAGCATAGTTTCAAGCTGCTTTGCACCGGTCTGCGTATTCGCGACCGCTTTCATTTTAATTAAAAAATCTTGATTGAAATTTAAAGCAGAAACAACATTTTCTCGTGAACTTATATCAATTCCTACAAATAGCGTTGATAAGTAATTTATATTCTTCATAAAATCACCACCTTTCAAATATAATAAGGAAGTTAAAAAGGAATTATCCTAATTCAGAATATTAACTGAACCCTCGCGTAATCAGCATTCATCCAAACCGAAATACCTTGCTGGCGGCTACGGTAGGAGATGCAACATTTGTGTAAGCAGAATTTGATATTCTGATTAGGCAGCAAGCTTTAAAGGCAATAACATAATGTTTTGCAGGACAAATGCGGCTGTAACCTTTGTTAATTTCCATTACGGATATTTTAACATTAGGATAATTCTTTATAAATATTTTTTTGAAATATAGATTTAGAAAGCAGATAAGAATGAGTAACAAAATATCGGGAGAACTCCCATAGGAAAAAAGACACTTTCTTTATTCTATATAATAAAAATAGGTTTATAATAAGAAAATTTCTTATTACAAACCTATTATACGAGGACAAAGGGGGATGTTTCTGCTCAAAATCGCAGAAACCCCAAATAAAAGGACAAAGAACAAATGACAAATGACAAATCAGGATGTTTCTGCTAGGCCGCAGAAACTAAAATATATGAGCTTTCGCTTCAGGCGAAAGCTTTAGTTTTTTGCGAGAAACGCAAAAAACCATATAATGAAATTCCTACGGAATTTCCACCTACTTTGTCATTTGTCCTTTGAAAGTTTGTCATTTGTACTGTTTGTTTTTTCTAAATATGGCAATACTAATACCTAACTTTATATTATAGGAGAAAATAAATTTTATGAAAGAAAACATTGCCGTATCGAAATCTTTTGATTTTGCTTTAAAAATCATTAAATCATCATATTATCTAAAGGAAAATGGTCATTATGTATTATCAAATCAGCTTTTACGATCTGGTACCAGTATAGGCGCTAATATAAAAGAATCAATAAACTCAATTAGCAAAGCTGAATTTAGAAATAAACTAAGCATTGCATTAAAAGAAGCAGATGAAACAGAATATTGGATAGAACTTATTGAATATAGCAATATATTAAGTAAAAACGAATGCGTTTTATTACTTAATGATTGTAGAGAACTTTGCAGGATACTAAGTTCTTCATTAAAAACACTTAGTAAATGACAAAAATAAATGACCAAAATAAATGACAAAGGACAAATGACAAATGACCAAAATAAAGGACAAAGGACAAAGGACAAATCAGGATGTTTCTGCTCAAATCGCAGAAACGTAGAACTTAAACCAAATGACAAAGCACAAATGACAAATGACAAAGATGGAAGTTTCTGCTCAAATCGCAGAAACATAGAATTTATTTAGCTTTCGCTTCAGGCGAAAGCTTTAGTTTTTTGCGAGAAACGCAAAAAACCATACAATGAAATTCCAACGGAATTTCCACCTAATTTGTCATTTGTCCTTTGAAAGTTTGTCCTTTGGTACTGGTTTCCACCTAATTTGTCATTTGTCCTTTGAAAGTTTGTCATTTGTACTGTCATTTGTCATTTGTATTCAGTATGGTATAATTAAAAAGATTGTTAATTTAAAATAAGGAGTGTAAATAAAAAATGGATGAAAGGATAATAATAGCAACGACCTTTGCATTGTATCTTGTTATGATGCTTTGGATAGGGCTACATTTTTATAAGAAAACGGAAAATATATCTGATTATACACTTGGAGGAAGAAAGCTTGGATTTTTAGGAAGTTCTATAAGTGCACAGGCATCAGATATGAGTGGATGGCTATTACTTGGACTTCCTGGAGCAGCGTTTGTATCAGGTCTTTCTGGCTCTGTGTGGATAGCAATAGGACTTGCTTTAGGAACGTATTTTAATTGGAAAATTTTAGCTAAGAAGTTTAGAATATATACTCAAAAGTATTCAGATTCAATAACAGTTCCATCATACCTTGAAAACAGATTTGATGATAAAAAAGGAATATTAAAATTAATTTCTTCATTCTTTATTATTCTATTTTTTGTACCATATACAGCATCAGGATTTGTATCAGGAGGAAAATTATTTACAACAATATTTGGAACTCCATATATACTTTCAGTAGTAATATGTGCAGTAGTTGTTGTTAGTTATACATTTTTAGGTGGATTTATGGCAGTATGCTATACAGATATTGTTCAAGGAAGTTTAATGTTTTTTACTCTTCTTATAATACCTATTATAGTAGTATTTAAGTGTGGAGGGATACAAAATGTTGTATCAGCTATTGATCCTGCACTTTTAGATCCGTTAAATCTTAAAATATTATGTGCAGATGGTTCAGGGAGCATTGCAGTTGCAGCTATAAGCATAATTTCATCACTTGCATGGGGACTAGGATACTTTGGACAGCCTCATATAATAACAAAATTTATGGCAATAGAGAACCCTGAAGAGATAAAGATATCAAGAAGAATAGCAGCAGTATGGGTTATTATTACACTTGCTGCATCTACAGCAATAGGACTTGTTGGACATTATTATTTCCCAAATCTTAATGGTGCAGATTCAGAAACAATATTCATACTTCTTGTACATAAATGTGTTCCAATACTTTTAACAGGAGTTCTTTTATCAGCAATACTTGCAGCAATAATGAGTACAGCAGATTCACAGCTTCTTATAATATCATCTACAGTATCGGAAGATTTATATAGATCGCTAATAAAGAAAGATGCTTCAGATAAACAGCTTGTAAAATTAAGCCGTATAACAATTTTAGTGGTTGCATTAGTTGCATTTAGTATTTCACTTAATCCTGATAGTTCTGTTCTTAAACTTGTATCATACGCATGGGCAGGTTTTGGATGTGCATTTGGACCAGTTATTCTTTTATCATTATTTTGGGAAAAGATGACACGTGAAGGTGCAATTGCAGGTATGGTTGCAGGAGGAATGATTTCGGCTCTATGGCCTATAATAAAAAATTATTCATCACTTCCTATATTTAAACTTTATGAAATAGTGCCTGGATTTTTTGGAGCATTAATAGTTGTATATGTTGTAAGCAAAATGACATACCAAATGACAAATGACAAAGGACAAATGACAAATTAGGATGTTTCTGCTCAAAATCGCAGAAACCTCAAATAAATGACAGAGAACAAATGAAAAATGACATACTAAATGACAAATGACAAAGGACAAAGGACAAATGTGGATGTTTCTGCGTAGGCGCAGAAACTAAAATATATGAGCTTTCGCTTCAGGCGAAAGCTTTTATATTTTGAGAGAATCTCAAAATACATAAAATGAAATTCCCACGGAATTTCCACCTCATTTGTCATTTGTCCTTTGAAAGTTTGTCATTTGTACTGTCCTTTGTCATTTAACAATTTGTCATTTTATATAAGTAGGCTATAATTAAAATAGGAATATTTAATTTTAAAAAAAGGTATTTTATATGAAAGAAAAGGTGATATTATGCAAGTTTATCAGTTAATGAACAAAGATACTTTAGTTTTAGAGTTTATAAAAGCAGATACATTAGAAGGACAATTTAAAGTAGTTAGTGAAAATACAAAGGCAAATTCACCATATCTTTTAAGAAATAATACTGGTGAGCTTGATACGTGGATTAATAATAGAGCAATACCAACAAATAGAGAACATATTGAAAAAGTTCTTTTAAGCCTTAATTTAGACAGCAGGGAAAGATTTAATTTATTAATTGTAAATCATGCTGCAAGTTTGAATGATACTTATTGGATAAAAGAAAAAAATGAACTTAATATTTATGGCGAAAAATTAGAGTGGAAAGATGTGAGCCTATATAGAGGTTTTAAAGAACAGTTGGGACTTATATCATTTTTTGGAAATACATCATCATTAGGAGGAAAAATTAAAACACCAGAGTTAACAACACAGGGAATGCTTAGAAAAGCATGGAGAATGGTAGGCACAGATATGTATTTATATAAAGCTAATACTTATGGATATGCTAATGCTGGTAATGAAATGTATTCAGAAATTGTTGCATGGCAGATAGCAGATATTTTAAACTTACCATATGTAAAATATGAGATTGAAAAATGGAATGATGTAGATTGTGTAAGAAGTAAACTTTTCACAAGTGAAGAAACAGGATACCTTACTATGACAGAATACCTAAGCAAACAGCTAGGAAGTAGAAAAAAATGGAGATATGGTGATGTATGTAGTGTACTACCTCAAAATTTCATAGAGGAGCTTAATGATATTATGGTATTTGATTTCATTATTGAGAACAAAGATAGGCATTTTAGTAATTTTGGATTTTTAATTGATAATGATAAAGGAAAATTAAAAAGCCTTGCTCCAATTTTTGATAATGGATATTCTCTTCTAAATTTTGAACTGGAGCAGGATTTGATTAATTACGATTATAATAAAAGCATGATTGGTACATTTGATATTGAAAATAAAATTCAAGCTAAAGAAATAATTAAGAAGAACCCACAAAAATATAAGAAATGGGCTAATATCTTAGCCAATAATATTAATAAAATTGATTTTTATGAAGTTTTGAAGTATAGAGCAGATGCGATGAAAAAACTTATTTTAAGTAGATGCAGAATGATACAGGAATTTTAAAAAATGATATACTAAATGACAAATGACAAATCAGGATGTTTCTGCTAGACCGCAGAAACTAAAATATATAAGCTTTCGCTTCATGCGAAAGCTTTAGTATTTTGCGCTAAAACGCAAAATACCATAAAATGAAATTCCGTAGGAATTTCTCAATGTCATTAAGTTAAGAAAAAAGTATATAAATTAACATTAAAACGAGATATTTATTATAATATCCCGTTTTTTTTACAAAAACTATTGACAAAGTAATAGAAAAATGCGGCGCAGCCCCTTAAATACCAGTATTTTTAAGGGGGAATATAAAATGAACAATTTTTCTAATAAAATGAAATCAGAATTGCTTTCGACAATAAAACAAATGGAGGAAAACAAAAAGTGTTTTGTAAAAAATTCATCAAAAGATTTTATCCGTAATCGAAAATTAAGTTTTTTTAATGTTTTAAAATTATTACTTTGCCTTGAGGGAAAAAATTCATTCATAACTATGGCTGAATATTTTAATTATAGTGAAAAAATGCCTTCGCAATCGGCTTTAATTCAACAAAGGAAGAAGTTAAATGAAATAGCAATGCCCTATTTATTTCATAAATTCACTTCATCTTATAATGCTTTAAAAAATATAAAAGGCTATAGATTGCTTGCCGTTGATGGAAGCAAACTAAACATACACCACAATCCTAACGATAAAGATACTCATGTAAAAACAGTCCCTGGATATAAAGGGCATAATAAGTTACACATTAATTGTATGTATGATTTATGTAATAAAATTTTTGTGGATACTTGTATTCAAGCGGTAAGAAAATGTAATGAATCTCGGGCATTAATAGATATGGTCAAGAGATTTGACAGCAATGAAAAAGCAATTATAATTGCCGACCGTGGATACGAATCTTATAACGTATTTGCAAATATTCAGGAGAAGGGTTTTAAATATTTAATTAGAGTAAAAGACATAACTAGTACTGGCATTAGCAGTACATTTAAATTCCCAGAAGCAGATGAATTTGATGCAACAAAAAGAGTAAACATAACAAAAAGAATGGGTAGAATTCCATTAGATAAGCGACATGAATATAAAAAGCTATGTAAAGTAAATCCCTTTGATTTCATCAAAGAAGGATCGTATGAAACCTACTCAATGGATATACGCTTTGTTAGATTTAAAATTTCAGATAGTAGTTACGAGACAATTGTAACTAATTTAGATGAAAGAGAGTTTGACTCAACAGAAATAAAAGAATTATACCAATTAAGATGGAAAATAGAAAATTCATTTAGAGAGTTAAAGTACTTGACCGGTCTTAACTCTCTAAACTCAAAAAAAGTGGAGCTCATAACCCAAGAAATCTATGCAAAACTCACGATGTATAACTTTTATTCAATTATCTCTACTAATGTTAAAATAAAAGATAAAAATAGAAAATATTCATATACAATCAATTTTTCAAAAGCAATAACTGTCTGTAAGAAATTTTTTAAATGTCCTGCTAATGAGAGACCACCTAACGTTGAAATACTAATCCAACGTTATATTTCACCCGTTAGGAATGGCAGAAAATATCCTCGTAATATAACTACTAAATCCTGGGTGAATTTTATGTATAGAATATCATAAAATATATCAAAAGTAAATTTTTTTTTGACGGCAATAATTCCGTCTTTTTTGCGTGCAGAAAAATAAGACTAGCACAATCAAAAATAGCATTAAAAATCATAAAATATAATTTTCAATGCTATTTTTATTTATGAGAATACTAACTTAATGACATTGAGGAATTTCTACCTCATTTGTCATTTGTCCTTTGAAAGTTTGTCATTTGAAAGGATTTCCACCACATTTGTCAATTGTCCTTTAACAATTTGTCCTTTGTACTGTCCTTTAACAATTTGTCCATTGAAAAAAAGCCCGCGCACAAAGCGCAGGCTTTTTTGGGTCAGAAATTGAAAATTGAAAATATAAAAGCAACAATAAAACTTTTATAAGTTATTTTATGTGTAGAGAGTTCTTGGAAAATTCAAAAATATACATTCAACTTTCAATCTATTTATATTATATCACAAGATAGTGAGAAAAGTCTCCTAATTTTTTTAAATAATTGATTTTTTTTGTAAAAAGCCGCAGAATAAGGAATATTTTTATGAGAGGCATATTGTTTTAATGTATTATTCTCAAAAAAGAGGATATAGACCATTTCTCTTTCTTCCTTTGTAAGAGAGAAGATTATTTTATGAATCTTCTTAATAGAAAGTCTTTTTATAAAATCATTTTCTAAATCTATTTCAGAAGTGAGCATTGTTTCGATTGATGGAGTAAAGAGAATACCTGTATCATCATTTCTAAATTTTTTACTTACATTAAATCTTCCTATATTATATACTTGATTTCTTATCGCATTTGTTGCGTAAGATACAAATCTGTGTTTCTTTGGATCGTAAAGTTTTACGGCATGAAAGAGTGCGCTGTAACATTCGTTTTTAAGATCATCAAAATCATAGCCGTGGATATGCATTTTACTTATTATACATATTATATTCTTTTCAAACTGCATCATAAGATCTATTTTTGCATCATTATCACCATTTTTTATTCTTTTTACAATTGATTCAATTTCATTATAATTCATAATATTAATCCCCCAATATATATTATTTTCATGATAATTTTTTACCATGATATGTAAAGTGGGCTGCCTGCTTTAAAAGAAAGCAGCCCTTTATTTTAAATGGAGTTAAAATATGAAAAAAAGATTTAAATGAATAAGGATAATGAAAAAAGAGTATTAAAAATTAATTATTTTACGTTAAGTTCAGTTGTTTCTTTCTGAGTAACTGCGGCTGATGAAATTGAAACAAGTGATCCTTTAGATGAATTAAAAACATTTTTGTCTATAATAAGCTGCATTAAAGATTTTACTTTCTCTGAAGTAACATCTTCCTTTACATCTGTAACAGATATTGTTGTTTTAAGCCCCTGAGTAGTTAAAAAAGTCATTGTTAAAGTATAGTGCATAATTTATATCCCCCTTTTTAAAAATTAAGCTCTTTGAATATTTGTTGTCTTGTTTATAAAGAAGTATCTAGTCTCCTTAGCTAAGACATCTTTAATTGCTTCTGCAATTTCATAGATATCTTCTGATGCTGCATCATTTTTGATGTTCTTAAAAGTCTTCTTTGCATAAGAGATCTTACCTGTTTGACCAACCTCTTTTACAAACTCAATTGATAAAGTAGTTTCATAAATACTTTCTTTTAATGATAAATCTGGCATAAAAAATTTCCCCCTAAAATTTTTTTGTAGCGCGTTACACTATTAATATACGGCAATTTCCAAAAAATTCAAGTAATTTTCTGAAAGTTACTAAAATAGCTATTTAGTAACACGTTCATTGACCAAAGTTGTAAGATTTGCGATTGATGTGTTTAATGATGAGAGCTGTTTTTCAAGCCTTATTAAGAGATATGTCGTTATTGCAGCAGGAAAACCAACATTCGCCATCATTGAAACAAACTCATTCATATCCATAAAGTCACCCCCGCTATTTATATATGGGATTTTATAAAAAAATTAAGTAATAAAATCAAAAAAATATATATGTGTTAGGAAAAAACGAGAAAACGTTAGAAAATAGAAGATAATTAGAGATATTTAAATTTAAAGGCTCTATTTAGAACTTGATAACGAATGCGTGAAAAGGTTAACATATAACCATACATTAAATTACATAAATGTAATTTAATACAATAACGAAACAATAAAATAAAAAGGTGATGGTGTGATGGACAAAGAAATGCTCAAAGAGATTTTAAAGAAAGATAATGCGTGGGCAGAATATATAAAGATGATAAAAGAGAAGAGCTTTGGAGAGAAACTTAAAATTTTAAGAGAACATCATAATATGACTCAAAGTGAATATGCTAAATTAGTTGATGCAGGGCAGAAGACAATATCGAACTGGGAGAAAAATCTTTCTTTCCCTAGAAAATATTATAGAGATATATTATTAGAAATATATGATAAAACATACGAATATCTAGTGTGGAATGAGATAACTACAAAAGAAAAAGATTAAATAATTAGAAAAATAAATAATTTTTTAAAAAAATTCTAAAAAAGGTACCCAAAAGAAATTTTAGATGTTGTATATTATAGCGTCTTAGGAAAGACAAGCAAAGTATCTTAATTTTATCTATTATAGCAAAAAGTATACTAAATATGGATAATAGAACTTTTTCTATTTACTTATTTGGACAAGCATGCTATAATTTATAAGAATTTAGAATTATTAGGAGGGAAAGAAAGATTATGTTAAAAAAAGCAAATAAAATCACAGCTTTATTAGTAGCTGCTGCCGCTGTTGTTTCAGTAGCACCTGCAACTGCAGTAAACGCTGCTACAAAATTAGGAACTAAAGATGGATATGTTGATAATGCAGTAGCATTCAACGGAAAGTATATCTATGATGGATATAAGACAGATAAAGACGGAGACGAAGAAGACAGAGCCGTATATTACAACAACGGAGAAAAAGAATCAGAAGTTGATGCATATGACGATGAAGATTATGACTTCACAAACGGAACTTATGGAGATAAATATGGTATCGCTAAAGATGGTAATGATGAATATTTAGTTGATTTATCATCAGGAAAAGTTACAGATGATACTGTAGAAGATAAGAAAGACGATACAGCTCATGCTTTAGAAAAAGCTATTAAAAACACTGATAAATTTGATGGAGCAGAAGTTGATGCTGATGAATTAAAAGACGTTCCTTCATATGGTTCATTCCAAGCTCCATACTATTATGTACAAAAAGATGGAAAGTACATCTTAACTGATGAAGATGGAAAATATGTAACAGCTGATAAGACAGCTAACCTTTACTACTATAGCACTAAGAGAGATAAAGTAGTAAAAATTGAAGAATTCAATAATGATGAAGACGATGATGATAAGATTGATGACAATAGTAAGTTAGGTGCTGCATTAAAAGACTTAACTCCAATTGCTCAAGATGATGATTATGTATATGCTATAGCTAATGTTGAAATTACTGATGAAGGTGCAGACCATGATTCAGCAAACGCAAAAGTAACAATTGATTTTGACAATGCTACAGTTGCTGATGATAAAGCTGCTAAATATACAATCGATTATACTACATCAGATGCAGCTGAAGGTTCTGAAGTAACTTATGATGGAAAGACTTATAAGGCTGGAACTGATAGCATAGTTACATTATATAATGCATTAAAAGACATGGATGGTTATGATGTAACAATTAAAGGAGACAACAAGATTGTTGCTGTAGCTAAGAAGACTGGAGAAGCTACTCAGTTAGTTAGTGGAAAAGGAGTTAGTTTCATACCTGGAACTAAGAGTGTTGCAACAGATAAATTTGTAGTTCATGGACAAAAATTTGTAAATGGTACTGACTATACAGATGTAGCTTCATTAAAGAATGCTGTTGCTTCTTATTTCATAAAGAATCCTATAGCTGGTTATACATTTGATGTTAGTGATTATTCATTCACAAAGACTGCAGTTGGAGACTTAACTGATGAAGAAAAAGCTGATTGGGCTACTTCAAATGTAGATATAGCTGATGGAGAAACTGCTGGAGCTGGAAAGACTGTAACAGTTAACTACTTACAGAAGATTTCTAAGGCTCAGGGAGACAAAGATGATAAAGCATATCTTCCAAAGAGCGTTGAATCTTACTTAATGGACACTAAGAAACTTTATGATAACGGAGACGTTAACGATGCATCTAACTGGTTAACTAGTGATAGCGAATATCCAGATATCGTAAATATACAGGTTGATGGAAATTCATTATATGTTTATAGAGCTAAATCTGACAAAGTTAAGGTTCTTAAGATTGACTTAAAGAGCATTAAAGAAAATCCAGCAGATAAATCTGTATATGGAGAAAAGAAATTAGACGGATACGTTGTAAAGAAAGACGGAGATACTGATCAAGATGCAGATACTTTTGATGTAGATTCAAACGGAGTTCTTTGGATATTACATGATGGTAATGTAATCAAGTTCAGCAAGAAGGA
The DNA here is from genome assembly GCF_022869825.1 of Clostridium sp. BJN0001. Taxonomy (NCBI): domain Bacteria; kingdom Bacillati; phylum Bacillota; class Clostridia; order Eubacteriales; family Clostridiaceae; genus Clostridium; species Clostridium sp. BJN0001. The sequence goes on from NZ_CP094971.1 coordinate 385,249, forward strand.
CAAGACTACAGAATACAGAGTAGATTCAGGAATGAACAAATTAGATGTTTATGATGATGACAACTTAATCGCTTATACTGACGATGAAGATGCTAAAATCTACACAACTGTAACTGAAGGAAAGAAAGAAACTGTAGACGCTGGAAAAGAAATTGAACCAGCTAAACCAGTTGTAGTTGAAAACAAATGGGAACAACAAGCTGATGGAACTTGGAAGTACTTAGAAAACGGAACAGCTGTAGCTGGCTGGAAGTTTATCGGAAACGCTTGGTACTACATGGATCCTGCAACTACAGTAATGGTTAATGGATGGAAGAGCATCAATGGAACTTGGTACTACTTCAATGCAAGTGGTGCAATGGCAACTGGATGGCAGTTAATAGGTGGAAGCTGGTACTACATGGATCCAGTAAACTATAGCGGTGCTATGAAGACTGGTTGGTTCGTTGATACAACAGGTACTTGGTACTATGCTGATGGAAATGGCTGCATGTTATCAAACACAACTGTTGGTGGATATAAATTAGGAGCTTCAGGAGCTTGGGTTAGATAATCCATAACACTCTTGGGATTAAGGGATGGGGGTTTTTCCTCATCCTTTTTTTATAATATACTCAATTTAAAATATTTAAGGGGGAAGGAATATGAATAAGAGGATTAGAAATATTATAGCAATGACACTTACAATAGCTGCTGTTACTGCATTTGGACCAGTAGATTCAGCAAAAAATGTTTTAGGATCTTTTGGACCTAAAACTGTTTATGCTGATACTGTTTCAGATGTTACAGAGGTTTCTATTGAAACTTCATCTGGAGACAGCATGGATCTTTATACAGATGATGATTATGATGATGATGATGAATTTGATGGTAAGAATCCTACAGAGGGAAAAACATACTATGCTAAAACTTCAAAATCAGCAGTAAGAGTAAATATAGATGGAGCAGATGAAGACTGTGTAAGAATCTATAATGGAAGTGATGATTATGAAGAAGGAGATAAGATTTCAATCTCTGGAACAGATACTTTAAAAGTTAGAGTATATGATGAGGATTATGATGATTTAGATTCATCAGAAAGAAAAGATTCAGATAATTATGAGGAGTTTGAAATAAGGGTAAAATCAACTGCAGATAATGACGATGATGATGACGATGATGATGACGATGATGATGTATATTTATCAAGCATATCAGTAGATGGGTATTATGTTGACAATTTTGATGAAGACAAAAAATCATATAATTATAAAGTATCTGAAGACACAGATTCAATACTTGTAAAAGCAAGACCTAGCGATGAAGATGATGATACCGTTGAAATAAATGGTGAAGATGTTGATGAAGAGGATAAATGGAAGACTGATGTAGATCTTGAAAAAGGTAAGAATACAATAAAGATCGTTGTAGAAGACGATGATGATAATAAGAGAACTTATTATTTATATGTATATAGAGGAACATCAGATGAAGTAACTTCAACAGATGATACTGATAACGGAGTAAAAGAATCAAACGGTGGAATAGATAATTCTCAACATGAAGTTTATCTTGATTCATTAAATCTTGATGATGGAGATACTAAACTTACATTTAAGAAAAATATATCTGTATATAATGTAAAAGTAGATGAAAGTCAGGATGATATAGATATTTATGCACATCCAGAATATCGTGATTATACTGTAAAAGTAGATGATGAAGTTCTTGATGATGAAGGAGATGATAAATATGAATACACATATGAAGATCTCCATGATGGAATAAATACTATAAAGATAAAAGTATATCCTAATGATGATGAAGATGATGATGAATGCAGAGAATATACACTAAATGTATATAGAGATAAGAATATACCATCAAATTCTACTGCAGGAAATATTCAAAATACAACTTCACAGACAGGTGCACCATCAGCAGACGATGCTATTTTACAGTATAAAAATCAATGGACTAGAATTGGTGGCAGAGTTTGGGCTTACTATGATGAAAATGGAAACCTAGTTAAAAATCAGATTAAATATATAAATGGATCTTATTATATATTTGATCAAAATGGATATATGTTTGAAAACACATGGGTATTGTTTAATGGAACATATTATTATGCCCAAGTTGGCGGAGCTTTAAAGACAGGCTGGCTTCAGTATGGTGCAAACTGGTATTATTTAGATCCAAGTAATGCAGCAATGAGAACAGGCTGGATGAGAGATTCAAACGGAGTCTATTATTATCTATATTCTGATGGAAGCATGGCAGCTAACTGTATAATTGATGGAAAATTTCAGTTAAATGCAAGTGGAGCATACGTAAAATATATTGGATAATATTAGTGTTGAAAAAGGCTGATACCATTTCTGTTTGGTATCAGCCTTTTCTTTTAATGAGAATGTAAATTAGTTTGTGTAAACAAATATTTCTACATTCTCTTTTTTTTATGTTTATTGTCTAATTTGTTTTCTTATAACGTAGTTTATTGCTATTCCAGTTCCAAGTAGTACATAAAATATTGGTGCAACTGAAACTACTGAGTCATTAAATATTCCTGTAAATAGATATCCTACTATTCCAAGGAATGTTCCTATTCCATAAAGGGATTCTCTTGAATATTTTTCTTTAAAAGCATAGAGCTTAAAACTGTCTATTATATAAGTAAGCATAATAATTAAAAATGCAATTAATGCGATTACTCCACTATCTAGTGCTGTTTTTAAATAAAGGTTATGAGGCTTATCTACCATCATATTAGTTGTATTATAAGCTGCAAGCTTTCCTATAAGGTCATCTTGAGGGAACCTGTATATAAATGTATCAGCTCCTGAACCAAGCAAAATATTTTCCTTTAATAAAGGAAGAGATCTTGACCAAATGTATCCTCTTGCAGAACCTATTGTTTCTTTTCCTTTAAATCCTATATAAGGAGGATCTTTAAGCTCCATTTCAGTAAATGATGCCATATCAAAAAGTTTAAGAGTATCATCATCTTCATGTTTGAAATAGAAAGAATTTTGATTGTTATATAAAAGAACCAATCCTTGTGTCTCTTTATCTCCGTTTGTTAATGCACCATATTTAAATGAAATACTTTTAAATCGTTCATCTGTTGTTGAAATTACTCCATTTTTAGAATTAAAAATATATTCTACAGTTTTATCATTAGAATCTGTAAATGTACATTTTCCATCATTAAAAGCCATCTTTAAAATATCATTTTGAAGTGTTACTTCTATACCTGAATCTGTACTTTTAATATCTTTTATAGGCACTGTGTCTTTATAAGTTTTGTCTGAAGTTTTAAATAGCGATATAAAATCTGAACCCATCTGAGGTATTCTACTAAATATTTTTCCTTTAGATATAAAGTTAAGTCCTACAAGTAAAACTGCAATAACAGCAATAAATATTAAAAGACCTTTCCACTTTTTCTTTATCTGTTTAAAGAAAACTATTACTGCAAAAAGAATTGACATAAATACTCCGATAAGTCCACCTCTTGAACTACTACCTAATAATATAAGAGGACATAATATAACTGCAAATAAAAGAGCGAATTTATATCCTGCTTTATAGCCTTCTTTAAGTTCATATATAAATGCAAATATAAGAACTGGAATAATAAGTGCAATAAGACTTCCTATGTAGTTGTAATTTGAAGTCGTACCATATAGCTTTCCAGATTCAAATAGAAGATTCATTTTCATGTTTGGATTATAATCTTTAAGTGGTATAGTTAAAAGAATTCCTAATTTTGTTTTTATTAAATCTTCTCCAAGATATTGGAATAATCCTAAAAATGAATCTATAAAAACAATTATAATAAGCGGAACAGTAATATATTTAAAATCATCTGTCTTTTTAAAAGCATATATAGAGTAAATAAGAAGTATAAAATAACAGCATATTGTAATAAATCCTTCAGATCTATTGTAGAATCCAAAAAATGCTTCACCTTTATATGATGAAAATATAGCTGAAAGAAGAGTTAATAATAAAAATACAAATGATGATATTAATATTATATTTACTATCTTATCTTTCTTTGAGAATATTTTCTTGAAAAATACTGCAATAAGTAAAAGTAGTATTACAGAAAATATTAATAAAAATAAAGCTTTCTTTTGCGAAAATAAATCTGTTTTCGTAGCTACACCGTTAAGTTTTTCAGCAGCAGGTGTGAGTTTTATAGTCGTTTGTCTTACTATAAGTGGAACTATTGTAATAATAAATGCGATAGGAAAGAAAAAATCAATAGATTTATCTTTACATAATTTTTTAAGCTTGTCCAAGTTTATACACATCCTAACTAAAAATTTTTGCAAATTAACCTTACAAATATCTAATATTATAACATAATGAATGAGAATACTAAAGAGAATTGACAAATGGGAATTACTCAATTAAGAATTGATAATTTTGGTGGAAATCCAGTCAAATGGACAATTGACAATGGACAATTTAGGTGGAAATCCAGTCCAATGGACAATTGACAATGGACAATTTAGGTGGAAATTCTTTCAGAATTTCATTTTATGGTATTTTGAGATTTTCTCAAAATACTAAAGCTTTCGCCTGAAGCGAAAGCTAAATAAATTCTATGTTTCTGCGATTTGAGCAGAAACAACCATAATTATCAATTATCAATTAGTTCATTATCAATTTCAAGTTTCTGCGTAGCCAGAAACCTCCAAATTTGTCATTTATCATTTGTCATTTTTCCTTTAACAATTGTTTCGTTATTCCTAAACCCTTTAAATGCTGTTTTAAATAGTATCTCTATGTCCATTAGTAGTGACCAATTTTCTATATAATATATATCGAATTCAATTCTTTTCTTTATCGATGTGTCACCTCTGTAGCCTTTAATTTGAGCTAGTCCTGTTATTCCTGGCTTTACTTGGTGTTTGACCATATATAAGGGTATTTCATCTTTAAATTCATCTACGAAATGAGGTATTTCAGGTCTTGGACCTATAAGGCTCATATCTCCTTTTAGAACGTTAAAGAACTGAGGTGTTTCGTCTATTGAATATTTTCGTATAAAAGAACCAAATTTTGTTTTTCTGTTGTCATTATTGGTTGTCCAACCTGTAGTTTCTTCATTATTTACTCTCATGGATCTGAATTTATACATAGTAAATAACTTTTTATTAAGTCCAACTCTTTGCTGCTTAAAGAATATAGGACCTTTAGATGTCAATTTTATAAGCACTGCTGTACATATGTAAATTGGAGAGCAAAGAATTATAAGACATAAAGAACCTAAAATATCTATAATTCGTTTTAATATTGCATTACCAAAGTTATCAAGAGGTATTCTTCTAACGTTTATAAGAGGAATGTTTCCTATCTGATCTATGTAAGGATGAGCTGGTATATATTCATAGCAGAATGGAATTATTGATACTTTTGTACCTGTTTTTTCGCAATCTGAAATAACACTTTTAAGTATTTCAGATTCATTTGTTTCAAGAGCACAAATAACTTCATCAGGTTTTGTTTTATTTAAAACATTTAAAAGATTTTTATAATTTCCTAACTTTTTGCCTGTAAAATTATCTGAATCTGAAATATATCCAGAATATGCATATCCATAGCTTCTGTTTTTTATTATCGTATTTAAATATGACCTTGCAATATTGCCTGAACCTACTATAACTACATGCTTTAAGTTAAAACCTTTTGCTCTTAACGAAGAAAGCATTTTTCTTAAAGAAAATCTTTTAATTGAAATCAACAATATATTTATAAAATAAAAGAAGATTAAAACCCATCTTGATATATCAACTAATTTTAATATATATAATAATGAAAAAACAACACCAGTTAAGACTGTATTAGCTAGTACTATTTTTGAAAATTCTGCACTAAAGAGTGAAGTTCTAAAAGAATTATATAGGCTGCAGAAATGAAAAATCACTAAGTTAAAAGGCACTATAATAAAACAAAATTTAAAATATGTATTGAGTTTTACAAAATCTGCTGCATCTGATGAAAATATGTAAAATCTTACAAAATAGGCAACTGCCATTGAAAGAAATAGAAATATAATATCAGTAAATGCGTTTAGTTTATTTAAGAAATCTTGATTCTCTTTTATCATAATATACCCATCCTTTAATCTTGCTCATAAGTACATATATAATATCATTCAGCATAGAAAAAATCAACGTTATAAAGGTAGTAGAATAATTTGACTAAAGATAGCAAATAAATTATGATATAGATAGTTATATGTAATAGAATGTAAGAGAGGTGGAAAAAATTGACAAAAGGGATAGTTTTAGCAGGAGGAAATGGAACTAGATTATATCCACTTACAATGGTAACATCTAAACAGCTTCTTCCAGTATATGATAAACCTATGATTTATTATCCAATAGCAACACTTATGCTTGCAGGGATAAGAGATATTTTGATAATTTCAACTCCTAATGATTTACCGAATTTTAAAAATCTTTTAGGTGATGGAAGTTCATATGGAATACATCTTTCATATAAAGTTCAAGAAAAACCAAATGGTCTTGCAGAAGCCTTCATATTAGGAGAAGATTTCATAGCAGGAGATAGCTGTGCAATGATACTTGGAGATAATATTTTTCATGGAAACGGTCTTACAGAGCTTTTAAAAAAAGCAGTTAATGATACAGAAAATGCAACTGTATTTGGATATTATGTAGATGATCCTGAACGTTTTGGAGTTGTTGAATTTGATAAAGAGGCAAGAGCTGTATCTATTGAAGAAAAACCAGATAAGCCAAAATCTAATTATGCAGTAACAGGTCTTTATTTTTATGATAAAAATGTTTCAGAATATGCAAAAAGCATTAAACCTTCAAAAAGAGGAGAACTTGAGATAACAGATTTAAATAAAATCTATTTAGAAAAAGGAAAGTTAGATGTAATAACTCTTGGAAGAGGGTATGGATGGCTTGATACTGGAACAATGGACAGTTTAAGTGAAGCTTCTGAATACGTAAAAGTAATTGAAAAAGGACAAGGACTTATAATAGCATGTCTTGAAGAAATAGCTTATAGGAATAAATGGATTGATAAAAATACTCTGCTTATTAATGCGAAAAAATATGGTAAAAGCCCTTACGGACAGCATTTAAAAAAAGTAGCAGAGGGAAAGATAATATATTAATAATGGACAATTGACAATGGACAATGGACAATTAATAATTCACAATTGACAATTGACAATTGAGGTAGAAAATCCTTCGGATTTTCGATTTTATAATCTTTAAAATGTAGATTATCAATTTTAATATTTTTAATGATTTGAATTTTGAATGAAAGGTCGATTTTATGAAATTAACAGAAACAGAAATAAAAGGTGTTTATATAGTAGAACCACAGGTATTTGGAGATAACAGAGGATGGTTTATGGAAACTTATTCAAAGATAAAGACTCCTGAAATTGCACTTGATTATGTTCAGGATAATCAGTCTTACTCTAAAGAAAAAGGAATACTTCGTGGAATTCATTTTCAAAATGGAGAACATTCACAGGCAAAGCTTGTAAGAGTAGTAAGAGGAAAAGTTTTAGATGTTGCTGTGGATTTAAGAAAAGGCTCACCTACATACAAGAAATGGGTAAGCGTTGAACTTTCAGAAGAAAATAAAAAACAGTTTTTTATTCCAAGAGGTTTTGGGCATGGATTTGTAACTTTAAGTGATGATGTTGAATTTGTTTACAAAACAGATAATTATTACAACAAAGAAAGCGATAGAAGCATAAAGTTCGATGATCCTGAAATTGGTGTAGATTGGGGAATAAAAAATCCGATTTTATCAGAAAAAGATAAAAAAGCACCGAGATTAAGGGATAGTGATTGTAGTTTTATATATAGGGAGTAGAAATTGACAATTGACAATGAACAATTGACAATTGAGGTGGAAAAGATTTCATCTTTTCTGTGATTAGAAATATTTATTTTGGAAAATATTATAATGTTTGAATTAATAATATAAGGAGAATGTTATGAAAGAAAATAATATAATAATCAAAAAATCATTTGGCTTTGCATTATCAATTATAAAATTTACAGAGTATCTTAAAAGTGAAAAGAAACAGTATGTAATAGCAGATCAGTTATTACGTTCGGGAACAAGTATTGGAGCTAATGTTAAAGAATCAATTAATGCAATAAGCAGAGCTGACTTTAGACATAAAATGAGTATAGCATTAAAAGAAGCAGACGAAACAGAATATTGGTTAAGTTTAATATTATATAGCAATATACTTAATGAAGATAAATTACAAATTATGATAAATGAGTGCAAAGAAATTTGCAGAGTACTAAATAGCATAGTAAAAAATAGCAGGTAGTAAGGAGGAAACATGAAACAATGTATAATTTATAATGCAATTAAAAACATTCTTTTTAATTGTCAATTGTCCATTGTCCATTGAATTGATTATGAAGATAGTAGTAACAGGCGGAGCCGGCTTTATAGGTGGAAATTTTGTTCATTATATGCTAAACAAATACAAAGATTATAAAATAATCGTAGTAGACTGTTTAACTTATGCAGGAAATATGGAAACTCTTTCTGATGTTAAAGATAATCCTAATTTCTCGTTTTATAAAATAGATATTGCAGATAGGCAAGCTATCTATGATATGTTTTCTAAAGAGAAACCAGATATGGTGGTAAACTTTGCAGCAGAGAGCCATGTTGATAGATCTATAGTAAATCCTGAAATCTTTTTAAGAACTAATATTTTAGGAACATCAGTACTTATGGACGCATGTAGAAAATATGGAATAAAGAGATACCATCAGGTTTCTACAGATGAGGTATATGGAGATCTTCCACTTGATAGAAAAGATCTCTTCTTTACAGAAGAAACTCCTATACATACATCAAGCCCATATTCTTCAAGTAAGGCATCAGCTGATCTTTTAGTAGGTGCATATTTTAGAACTTATAATCTTCCAGTAACAATTTCAAGATGTTCAAATAATTATGGACCATATCATTTCCCAGAAAAGCTTATACCTCTTATAATAACTAATGCATTAGAGGATAAAGATATTCCTGTATATGGAACAGGTGAAAATGTACGTGACTGGCTTTATGTTGAAGATCATTGCAGAGCAATTGATTTAATAATCCATAAAGGTACTATTGGTGAAATTTACAACATAGGTGGACATAATGAAAAAAGCAATATTGAAGTTGTAAAAACAGTTCTAAGAGAGCTTAAAAAACCAGAATCACTTATAAAATATGTAACAGATAGAAAAGGCCATGATAGAAGATACGCAATAGATCCTACAAAGATTCATAATGCGTTAGGATGGCTTCCTGAAACTAAATTTGATGATGGAATTAAAAAGACTGTAAAGTGGTATTTAGATAATAAAAAGTGGCTTCAAAACGTAATTAGTGGAGATTATCAAAAATACTATGAGAAGATGTATTTTAGAAGATAGGAGGAAATTGATAATGAAAAATTGATAATTGATAATTATGGTGGAAAAGCTAAATGCTTTTCTTTGAATTTGTTATTGTATGTTTCTTTGCGTTTTCAAAGAAATTGCGAAGCAATTTCATTATGCATTATCAATTATACATTATCAATTATCAATTTATGATTAATAAACAAGTATCAATTCTATTAGCAGTATATAATCCTAATTATGACTGGTTTAGAAAGCAACTTATATCATTAAATAATCAGAGCTATAAAAATATTAATTTATATGTTTATGATGACTGCCCTGAAAATCCTTTTGATGAAGAGTATTTAAAAAAGTATATAACTAATTTTAAATATAAATTAATAAGAGGAAAAGAAAATAAAGGCTCAAATAAAGCTTTTGAATATCTCACAAAAATTGCAGATGGTGATTATTTTGCTTACTGTGATCAGGATGATATATGGGAAACTGAAAAAATAGAAAAGATGGTAGATGCGTTTAAAGATAAAGACGTTACTTTAGCGTATTGTGATCTTTCTATAATTGATAAAGATGATAAAAAAATAGCAGATAGCTTTACTGATATAAGAAAAAGAATTGTTTACTTGTCAGGTTTTAATCAGGCACAAAACATACTGTTTTCAAATTTTGTTACAGGGTGTGCAATGATGGTTAGAAGCGATATGGCAAAAAAAGCTGTTCCATTTCATGAAATGATTGTTCATGATCAGTGGATAGCAATAATTGCAGCATTAAATGGAAAAATAGAATTTATAAAAACGCCACTTATAAGGTATAGACAGCATAATAATAATCAAACAGGGATTTTAAAAGATGTATATGATAAGAAGTCATATTATAAAAGAAGAATAGATGATTATCTTGAATGTTATTATATATATAAAAAAAGATTATCTTCTTATAAAGAGATAAAAAAAACTATTGATGATACTATTTTGTGGATTGAGTCACGAAAGAGGTATTCAAAAAGAGTATCATTTAGTGATTTAAAAACAATAATTAAGTATAGAAAATTTCATAAAATATCAGCGATATTAGATATAGTATTACCATTTATACCTGATATTTTATTTAAAATAATTTTAAAATTGGCTAAGAAAGGAATCATATAGAGATGGTTTTAGTAACTGGAGTTAATGGACAACTTGGATATGATGTTATAAGAGAATTAAAAAAAAGAAATATTGAATTTACTGCTGCAGGCAGAGATGAATTTGATATTACAGATGCTAAAAAGACAGATGAATTTATAGAAAAACTCAAACCAGAATGTGTAATTCATTGTGCAGCATATACAGCTGTTGATAGAGCTGAAGATGAAAAAGAATTATGCGCAAAGGTAAATGTATCTGGAACGGAAAATATAGCAAAAGCTTGCAAAAAAATAGATGCAAAGATTGTATATATTTCAACAGATTATGTTTATGATGGAAAAGGCGATAAACCATTTGAAGTTGATGGAAATATAAATCCACTTTCAGTATATGGAAAGACTAAATATGAAGGCGAACTTAAAGTAAAAGAATATTTAGATAAATATTTTATAGTAAGAATTTCATGGGTGTTTGGCATTAATGGAAATAACTTTATAAAGACAATGTTAAGACTTGGAAAAGAAAAAGAAGAGATAAATGTAGTGTCTGACCAAATTGGAAGCCCTACATATACTAAGGATTTAGCGTATCTTTTATGTGATATGGTGCAAACTGAAAAGTATGGAATATATAATGCTACTAATGAGGGCTTCTGCTCATGGGCAGAGTTTGCTAGTGAGATTATGAATCAGGCAGGTTTAAAATGCAAAGTTAATTTTATTACTACAAGTGAGTATCCTTCAAAGGCTGTAAGACCTATGAATTCTAGAATGAGTAAGAAGAAACTTTTAGATAATGGCTTTAAGGTTCTTCCTGATTGGAAAGATGCACTAAAAAATTATTTGGGAGAGATAAAATGAGAAAAAAAAGAGCTCTTAAATTATTAATCATACTTGTAATGGCGATAATATCAAATATTTTAATAATTAAATACTGTAATCTAGGTAATGCAAATATAACTTTAACTTATAAAATAGTTGATGATTATTCAGATACTTTTCAATTATTTTATAGTAAAGATGGTCAATGGAATGAAAATGAAGTAGATAGTCAAAATTACAAAATATCGAATGAAAAACAGAAAATAAAATTTTCATTTCCACAAAATATAAAATACTTACGATTAGATCTTGGAAGCAAAACTTCAAATATTAAAATATCAGATGTAGAGATGAGTTTGTTTGGTAAAAACGTAGAGTTAGATCTTCAAGAAGTGTTTTCTAATCAAAATGAGCAAATAGAAAATGTGAGTATAGAGGATAATTCTCTTGATATAATTACGAATGGAGTTGATCCATATTGTATATATGAAATTAGTGCTGATACAATGAATAAAGTAATGCAAAATATGCTTTTGATAAATAAGCTTTTAAAGATATTTTTATGTATAATAGTTGATATTCTATGTTTTTTTATTGCAAAAAAAGCATACAGTATTTATACATTAATGAATGAATTAAATACAAGTAAAAGATTGATATGGAATTTAGCTAAAAATGATTTTAAAACTAAATATGCAGGATCATATTTAGGAATTACTTGGGCGTTTGTACAACCAGTGGTTACTATAGTTCTTTATTGGATTGTATTTGAATTTGGATTGAAAGCAGGATCTCCGACAAAAAATGTTCCATATATTTTATGGTTAATGACTGGATTAATTCCATGGTTCTTTTTTCAAGAGTCATTACTCAATGCAACTAATTGTTTGATGGAATATAGTTATTTAGTAAAAAAAGTAGTATTTAAAGTAAGTATTTTGCCTATTGTAAAAATAATATCAGCATTATTTATACATTTAGCATTTATAGTATTTATATTTTTAGTTAGTAGTATATACAAAATATATCCAACAAAATATATTATTCAATTGATATATTATTCATTTTGTACATTTTTTATTTCGCTTGCATTTTCATATATTACTTCATCAATCATAGTGTTTTTTAAAGATTTAGGACAGATAATTAGTATTTTATTACAGATAGGAATGTGGGCTACACCTTTAATGTGGAGTTATACGATTGTTCCTAAAAAATTTCAGTGGATTGTAAAATTAAATCCTATGTTCTATATAGCTGAAGGCTATAGAGATACATTTATTAATAAAATATGGTTTATTGATAAATATTTTCAAACAATATATTTTTGGGTAATAGTTACTGTAGTATTTATTATAGGAACAACAATTTTTAAGAAATTAAAGCCACATTTTGCTGATGTACTATGATAAATTGGAGGTTATGAATAATTATGGAGCAAATTAGTGCTATAAAAGTACAAAATCTTAATAAAGTTTATAGATTGTATAATAAGCCAATAGATAGAATGAAAGAAGCATTAAGTTTAACTAAAAAGAAATATGGAAAAGATCATTATGCTTTAAAAAATATAAATTTTGAAGTAAAAAAGGGAGATACGGTAGGAATTGTAGGAACAAATGGCTCTGGGAAATCTACGATTTTAAAAATAATAACTGGGGTTTTAACACCTACATTTGGAACAGTTGAAGTTAATGGTAGAATATCAGCTTTACTCGAATTAGGAGCTGGTTTTAATCCAGAATATACGGGAATCGAAAACATTTATTTGAATGGGACAATGATGGGATATACAAAAGAAGAAATGAAAAAAAGAGTACAACCGATAATGGATTTTGCAGATATTGGAGAATTTATAAATCAACCAGTAAAAACATATTCAAGTGGTATGTTTGCAAGACTTGCATTTGCAGTTGCTATAAATGTTGAACCAGAGATACTTATAGTAGATGAAGCTCTAGCTGTTGGTGATGTGAGATTTCAGATAAAATGCATGGATAGAATGAAGCATATGATGGAAGGTGGAACAACAGTACTTTTTGTATCACATGATATTACTTCTATAAAAAAGTTTTGCAAAAAAGCCGTTTGGTTAGATAGAGGAATTTTGAAATCTTATGGTGATGTTGATAGAGTGTGTGATCAATATTTGGATTTCTTAAAGTGTATAGAAAATAAGGATATTAATAAAGAGGTAACAAAAGAAATCCCTAAAAAAGTAAATGAAGAAAAGATAGAAAAAAAGCAAGTAAAAAATAATAATATTATTGCTGAAATAATAGATTTTCAAATATTAAATAAAGATAATAAAATAATAACGGAAACAAAATATAATGAGTTTACAAAAATAAGAGTTAAATATAATGTATATGATGAAAAAATAAAAAAACCAGTTTTAGGAATAGCATTAAAGAGAATTGATGATGAATATACATGTGGATTAAATACTTTATTAGATAATGTTGATATATCATGGCATAAAGGAATAAATATGTTTGAATTAGAATATGAAAAAGGAATTCTTGCTATTAGTGGTAAATATTATTTTGATGTTGCTTTATTTGAACAGACTGCAGTAGTACCAATTCAATATATTAGTAAAATAAAAACAATATTAGTTACTTCAAAATATATAGGTGAAGGTAGATATATAATCCCACATAAATGGAGGAATGTAGATTGAGTAAATATGATTTTGATCTTGATTTAGATAGTTCGAATACAATGTCAATTATTATAAAAATTATAAAACCAAAATCTAAAATATTAGAATTTGGACCTGCAAATGGAAGATTAACAAAGTATTTAAAAAATAGTATGAACTGTTGCGTTGATATTGTAGAGATAGATAACAATGCAGGTAAGGAAGCTTCACAGTATAGTAATAAAAGTTTTATTGGTTTGGAAAATGGAGATATTGAAAAATACATTTGGCTTGATTCTTTAAAGAATGAAAAATATGATTATATAATTTTTGCCGATGTTTTAGAACATTTAAGAAATCCTCAAAAAGTTTTATTTAAATGTAAAAAAGTATTAAATGATAATGGAGCTATTTTAATGTCTGTACCTAATATAGCACATAATTCTGTAATTATAGATTTACTTAACAATGAATTTAAATATAATAAATTAGGTTTATTAGATAATACTCATATAAGATTTTTTACTATTAAATCATTACTGAGAATGATTGATGAAGCTGGATATATAGCTACAATTCAAAAAGCATTATATTCAGGTGTTGGAACTAATGAGATTGTAAATACCTATAATGATGTTGATCGCCAAATATCAAAAGAATTAAAGAAAAGAAAATATGGAGAGTTATATCAGTTTGTATTTGAAATTAGAAAAAAAGAAATAATACAGAAAGAAAATATAAATATTGATATTAACTTAGAAAATAGATATTCATATAAAACAATGTGTTATATTATGGAAGACAATGATGAACAGTATTCAGATGATAAATCTAAAACCATATTAATAAATCCTAAAAACAGTAATGAGTTATGTTTCAATTTATCTGATTATAAAAAAATAAAACAATTAAGATTTGATCCTCTTACATGTAATTGTATTATAAAAATTAATAAAATATATGGATTCAAAGATGACGAAGAGATAGATGTGAAGATTACAACTGGTAATGGATTAAAAATTTATGATAATATATATATTTTTAATACAGAGGATCCACAAATTAATTTGAAAATAGTAAAGAATATTGATAAGTTGGTTATAGATTGTAATTTTATCGATTTTGATTGTGATATAATTGGTGATTATTACAAATTATTTTGTATAATAGGCGAAGATTATGATAGTCAAATTCATAAACTAGTTGAGAATTATGATACTAAAATTAAATTAGAAGAAGAAAAAATAAGTAAAGCTATTGAAGAAAAAAATAAGAACGTAAATTTGGTAGAAGAACAGAATAAAAAAATTGAAATGTTAAATAACATATTAGATAAAAAAACTCGATATATTAAGGATATTGAGGAAAGTAGAGGATGGAAACTTTTATGTAAGTTCAAATCTATTTTTAATAAATAGAAATATATTGGAGGTTAAGGAGATGTATGTGTCAAAAGTTAGTGTGATTATGCCATGTTATAATGATGGAAAATATATTTTGGAAAGTATTGCTTCTGTAAAGAATCAAACATATAAGAATATTGAATTAATAATTGTTAATGATGGTAGTACAGATGAATATACAAATAATTTATTAAAGAGTGATGAATTAAAAAATATAAAAATAATTAATAGCAAAAATTTAGGACCAGCTCATGCTAGAAATTTAGCTATAAAAGAATCTGAAGGCAAATATATTTTGCCATTAGATTCTGATGATTTGATTGATAAAACATATATAGAAAAGGCTGTAAAAATACTTGATGAAAATAATAATGTTGGAGTAGTATATTGCAGAGCAGATTTATTTGGAGAAAAACAAGGTAGATGGGATTTACCCGACTATTCTTTAAAAAAAATGTTATTAGATAATATTGTATTTGTTACATCTGTATTCAGAAAAGAAGATTGGGTTACAGTAAATGGATTTGATACTAAAATGAAGCATGGAATGGAAGATTATGATTTTTGGCTTTCAATATTAGAAATAGGCAGAGAAATATATCAAATACATGAAATATTATTTCATTATAGAATAAAAAAATCTTCTAGAACAACTGAATTTCAGAAAAATGTAAATACAGTTGTTGATACATATATGCAAATATATGATAATCATCCTATTTTATATAAAAAATATTATGATATTTATGCTAAAATTTTGAGGAAAGAGCTAATTAATCAAATATTTGCTAATAGATTATTAAAAGAAAGCACATGTGTTATCGAAAAAATGAGCAAAATAAGAATATTAAAGAAAATATATAAAAAAATAATAAAAAGAAGTTAGGAGAAAGTTATGGTTATTTGTACTTCAATTTGTGCTAATTATTTACCTAAAGCATTAGTACTAGCAAAATCAGTAAAAAAATATATAAAAGATGCAACTTTTGTAGTTTCATTAGTGGAAAGAGAAATTCCAAAGTATGCAAAAGAACATAAAGAGTTTGATTATGTAGTTCTAGGAAAAGATTTGGGATATGGAAATTTTGATAGGTTTATATTTAAGCATAGTATTGTTGAAGCTTCAACAGCAGTAAAAGGACAATTATTTAGATTTTTATATGAAAAATTTCCTGATGAAAATCAATTTATATATTTGGACCCAGATGTTAGAGTATATGATGACTTTACTGAATTAAAAGAATTATTAAATGTTAGACCTATAATTGTATGTCCACATTTATTAGAGCCTGGGAATGTAGATATGGAACTAAGTAGTACAGCACATGGTGTATATAATCTTGGCTTTTTAGCAGTAAATAGAAGTGAAGAAGCACAGAAGTTTATTAATTGGTGGGCAGAAAGATTACATTTGTTTTGTTATGATGATATTCAAAAAGGAATTTTTACTGATCAAAAATGGATTGACTTGGCACCATGTTTTTTTGATGTTGAAATCTTTAAACATAAAGGATATGATTTTGCAACATGGTCTCTTATGAATAGCGATGTTAATGTTAAAAATAATAAGATATATATAGGAAATGATCCATTACGATTTATTCATTTTTCAGGATATGATTCAGGAACAATAGATTGGGCTATAGATAAATGGTTACCTAATAAAGAAAAAAATCCTTTTGTTAATTTATATAAAGAATATTCAACAGAACTTTCCGATGCAGGACAAGCTCAAATAGGAAAATCATTATGGACTTATCAGAACTATAATTCAGGTGAAAAAATAAGTAATAAGATTAGAGAAGAATACAGAAAAGACTATGATTTACAATATAGTATAGAGAGTCCTTTTGAGTATAGTAATGAATGGTTTCAAAGCAAACTAAATATAAACACTAATTCAGGTGGTATAATCGCAAAGTCTATTAAGGTATGCAAAGAAGAGGGAATTATTGCTTTTATTAAAAAAGCTTTGAAAAAGTTATTAAAATAATTTATGGAGGGGGCTAATATATGAATATACGAAAATATACACTAAATTTTTATAGATATATATATAATAATAGAATTTCATTTTTAATTCCAACACTTTTGATTTTTCTTATTTATGGAAATGAAATTTACAAAATTGATATGAGAATAGATACAGAGAATATGATAAATCAGCCCAATAAATCGAGTGCGTTTTGTTCGCTTGGACGTCAAGGAATAGCACTTACTAAATTATTATTTGATCAATTAAATTTTAATCCTTATTTTTCAATGAGTATTGGATTGTTAGTATTAAGTTTCTCTATGATAACATTGTCATATTTATTAGATAAAATTGGAAATATTAAACCGTTGCATTCTATAATTATGTTTTTGATTTTTATTATTCATCCAATATGGGCTGAGCAGTTTTATTTTAGAAATCAATTTTTAGAGATTAATGTTGGACTGTTATTAACAATATTAGCTGTAGGTATATCATATTATTCAATTATTAAGCACAATAATTTATTTAAGTTTTTATCAATTATAATAATGATTTGGTCATTTTCGACATATCAAACTTTTGTAATATTATATATAGCACTGTGCATAATTTGTTTTATGCTGTATTATAGAAATAATATTAAATTAAATATTAATAAATGTAATATTAAATTGATATTTGAATTAATAGTATTATTTATGGTTGCATTTTTAATTAATACTATTATAACAAAGATGTTTTTTGTTAAGGATATTCCTTATTTGAATTCTCAAATTCAATGGAATCAAGAGAATTTTTTAATATGTATCAAGAACATTCTAAAAAATATTAAAAATATTATTTTGGGTAAAGGGATTTTTTATTCTATAACATATACTATTTCATTAATAATAATGTTAATATTTTCTTTTAATTATATTATTATAAATAGAAAGAAGAAAGATATTATTTTGTATTTGGTATCAACTATTTTACTAGAAATTTGTCCTTTCTTATTAACAATTTATACTGCTAATCAGCCAGTATATAGATCACAATTTGTTTTACCTTTTGTTATATCCTGTAATATTATTATAATATTATTATTTGTTTATAAGAAAAGGTATAGTCCTATTTTAATTTATTTTTTTATAGCAGTAACATTTATATTACAGATGCAAACTGTATTAAGATTAGAATATACAGATCAAGTTAGATATGAACAAGATGCAGTATTAGCAAATCAAATAGTTGATAGAATTAGTTTGGAAACCAATTCTAATATAAATAAGCCTGTAGCTTTTGTTGGAGCAATGAATGCAAAACTTAATGCATCATGTGTTGAAGGAGAAACTATTGGTAAATCTATATTTAATTGGAATGCAGAAGAATTACCACATTATCAATGTAGTTCTGTTAGAATATGTAGTTCAATAAATAATTTGGGAATAAACATTAGAAATGTATCAGTAAATCAAATGCAAGAAGCAAGAACAGAAGCGCAGAATATGACTTCATGGCCATCTAAAGGATGTATACGTGATAATGGAGATTTTATAATAATAAAATTGTCTGAAGATAAATGGTATTTTAGTGATATGGCTACAGCATATTCTACAAAATATAATAATAAAATTATTAAATTTGAAGATAAACAAACATATTCTATTGATAGTTTTAGTTTAGAGAATAATGAAGTTAAAATAGGGGGATGGTTTATAGATAAAGAAGTAGATTCTGATGACATAAAAATTAACATATATTTATTAAATGATGAAAATAGTAATATATTTGAAATTAATACAGGAAGACAAACAAGAACAGATGTCACTTCATATTTTAAAGATGGAACTAACTATGATAATAGCGGATTTATTACTAAAGGGGATTTATCTAATTTGGGTTCTGATATTTCAAAGTATAGAATTATTATTGGTTATACACATAATGATCAAGAAAAATTTGTGGACACAAAACATTATTTGAATAATTAATTGGGGGAATATATATGGACATACTTTCGCTTATAATTCCATGCTTTAACGAACAGGAATCTTTGCCTATATTATATGATGCATTATGTGATGTTACAAAGAAAATGAAAGAAGAGGAATTTGAATTTATTTTTATAGATGATGGTTCGAAAGATGAGACTGAAAAAGTTATTCAAGATTTTTATAAAAAAGATTCGAGAGTGAGATTTATTTCATTTTCAAGAAATTTTGGAAAAGAAGCTGCTATGTATGCTGGATTTAATGCAGCTAAAGGTGATTATGTGGCTGTTATGGATGCTGATATGCAGGATCCTCCAAGCCTACTTCCAGAGATGTACAAGTATGTATCAAGTGGAGAATATGACAGCGTAGCTACAAGAAGAGTAACAAGAGAAGGTGAACCTAAGATAAGAAGCTTTTTTGCAAGAATGTTTTATAAACTTATAAATAAAATATCTGATGCAGATATAGTTGATGGAGCAAGAGATTTTAGGCTTATGACAAGGCAGATGGTAAATTCTATTTTATCTATGAAAGAATATAATAGATTTTCTAAAGGTATATATGGTTGGGTAGGATTTAAAACAAAATGGATTGCTTTTAAAAATGTTGAAAGAGTGGCAGGAGAAACAAAATGGTCATTTTGGAAGCTGTTTTTGTACTCTCTTGAAGGAATAATAGGATTTTCAACAAAGCCACTTGCAATAGCATCAATACTTGGAATATTTTTGTGCTTTGCTGCTTTTATATTTATGATATATATAATTATAATTAATATAATTTATAGTAATCCAGTTAGTGGATGGGCATCTCTTTCATGTATGATACTTTTTGCAAGTGGAATTCAACTTTTTTGTATGGGAATAATTGGACAATATTTATCAAAGACATATTTGGAAGCTAAAAAACGTCCTATTTACATAGTAAAAGAAACAGAGATTACTTATAAAAATAAGATAAATAAAAATTTTGATAATTTAGTTGACCAGATTGAAAATATGTCAAATTAGAAAATATAAATTTTTATAATGGGTATAGTTAAGGAGAAAAAAAATGAAAAAAGAAGCATATGCAGAATTAATAAGAACCCAAAAAACACATTGGTGGTTTTGTGGAAAAAGAGCAATAGTACAGTATTTTTTTAAAAAATATAATACATTAAAAAATCCACGAATTTTAGATTTAGGTTGTGGAACAGGTGCATTATTAGAGATGTTAGAAAAAGATGGACAAGTATCAGGATTAGAATATGAAAAGAGTGCTGTTGAATATTGTAATAAAAATTTTGGCGATAAGGTTAAACAAGGAAGTCTTCCAGATGATATACCTTTCCATGAAAATGGATTTGATGTATTAGTTTCTTGCGATGTTTTAGAACATGTTGAAGATGATAAAAAATCAATAAAAAAAATTTATAATTTGCTTTCTGATGAAGGAATTGCAATAATAACAGTTCCAGCTTTAAAATGTTTATGGAGTTATAATGATGAATTTGTTCAACATAAAAGAAGATATGAAAAAGCTGATTTAATAGAAAAGATGGAAGAGGCTGGGTTTAAAATAAAAAGATGTACATATTATAATACGTTATTGTTTTTACCTATTCTTATTATTAGAAAAATTAAAAATATATTAAATATTAATAAACCTGATTTAAGTGAAACTCCGGATATGGGTATTATTAATAGTATATTAAAATTTATCTTTTTAAGTGAAGTAAAATTATTAAAAAAAATTAATTTGCCTATTGGTGTTTCGCTATTAATTATTGTATCAAAAAATAACTAATTTTTAGATGAGGTAAATTAATGAATATAAAAAATAAATTTAATAATTTAATTATTCAGTTTATAAA
Source organism: Clostridium sp. BJN0001 (assembly GCF_022869825.1). Taxonomy (NCBI): domain Bacteria; kingdom Bacillati; phylum Bacillota; class Clostridia; order Eubacteriales; family Clostridiaceae; genus Clostridium; species Clostridium sp. BJN0001. The sequence continues at coordinate 406,472 of NZ_CP094971.1, forward strand.
ATTTGGATTAGTTGGTATTACTAATACAGTAATAACTTTAGGAATATATTATATATTAATTTATTTTGGTATTAATTATATGATATCATATACTAGTGGTTTTATTTTAGGAATTGTAAATTCATACTACTGGAATAACAAATATGTATTCGAAAAAATAAAATCAAATAATTTTAAATCTTTTATAAAGAATTTTATAAGTTATCTAGCTACATTTATTTTAAGTATTATATTATTAATGGTAATGGTTAGATATATGAGCATATCACAAGAAATTGCACCAATTTTAAATTTAATTATTACAATGGTGTTAAATTTTTTATTAAATAAATTTTGGATATTTAATTAACAATTACTCTTTATATAGAGTATGAAATGGAGGAGAAATATATGAAAAAGTTGTTTACTTCTGAATCAGTTACAGAAGGACATCCAGACAAAATGTGCGATCAGATTTCTGATGCAATACTTGATGCTATTCTTTCAGAAGATAAAATGGCAAGAGTTGCATGCGAAACATGTACAACAACAGGAATGGTCATGGTAATGGGAGAAATATCTACAAACTGTTATGTGGACATCCCTAAAGTAGTTAGACAAACAATAAGAGAAATAGGCTATGACAGAGCTAAATATGGTTTCGATTGTGATACATGCTCTGTTCTTACATCAATTGATGAGCAGTCATCAGATATAGCTCAAGGAGTTGATGGAGCTCTTGAATCAAGAAGCGGAGATAAAGATGAAGTAGATAAGGTAGGAGCTGGAGATCAGGGAATGATGTTTGGTTTTGCTACAAACGAAACAGACGATTATATGCCACTTCCTATTTCACTTGCACACAAACTTTCAAGAAGACTTACAGCAGTTAGAAAAAATGGAACATTACCTTATTTAAGACCAGATGGAAAAACACAGGTTACTATTGAATATGAAGATAATAAACCTAAGAGAGTTGATACAATAGTTATTTCTACTCAGCATAGTGAAAAAGTATCATTAGAGCAGATAGAAAAAGATATGAAACAGTATGTAATAAACGAAGTAGTTTCATCTGATCTTTTAGATGAAAATACAAAGTATTTTATAAACCCAACAGGCAGATTCGTTGTAGGAGGACCTCAAGGAGATTCTGGATTAACAGGAAGAAAGATAATTGTTGATACATATGGCGGATATGGAAGACACGGTGGTGGAGCTTTCTCAGGAAAAGATCCAACAAAGGTTGATAGATCTGCAGCATATGCAGCAAGATGGGTTGCTAAAAACCTTGTAGCAGCAGGAGTAGCTGATAAACTTGAAATTCAACTTGCTTATGCAATTGGAGTTGCTAGACCAGTATCAATTGAAGTTGAAACATTTGGAACTTCAAAGATTTCTGAAGAAGAAATTGTATCAATTGTTGAAAAAGTATTTGATTTAAGACCAGGTGCTATTATAAGAGATCTTGATTTAAGAAGACCTATATACAAGCAGGTTGCAGCTTATGGACATTTTGGAAGAAATGATTTAGATCTTCCTTGGGAAAAACTTGATAAAGTTGATGAAATAAAGAAATATTTGTAATTTTTAAGAAAGAAATAAATATGAAAATTTCAATAATCTGCCCACTCCACAATGGGCAAAACTACCTAAGAAAATTGAATAAATCCATTTTAAATCAGAATTTATTAGAGAACGCAGAGCTTGAGATAAAGTATGTTTTAACTAAAAGTCAGGATAAAACAAAAGATATTTTAGATGATATTGGAGCTTTTTATGTGGAGATAGAGCCATCAGAATTTTCTCATAGTAGAACACGTGAAATGATGTCTAAGAAAATTTCTGGCGATATTTTGGTTTTTATTTCCCAGGACATTAAAATTAAAGATGAATTTTGGCTAAAAAATTTGATTTCGCCTATTATATCTGGTGAATGTCAGGCAAGTTTCAGTCGTCAAGTTGGGATTGATAATGGAATTGAGAAATATACAAGAGAAAGAAATTATCCTAATGAATCGAGAATTGTATCTAAAGATGATATAGAAAAGTATCAGATAAGGACATTTTTCTATTCTGACGCATCTTCTGCTGTTAAGACTGAAATTTATAGAAAGCTTAATGCATATGATGGAAAGAATATGACAACTAACGAGGATATGTATTTTGCATACAAACTTATAAATGCAGGATATAAAATCAAATACTGTTCAGACTCTATCGTATATCATTCGCACAACTTTACATTTAGGCAGCTTTTTAAGAGATATTATGATACAGGAATATTTTTTAAAGATAATCCATATTTCTTAAATTTTAAGAGTAACGAAAGTGGATTTGATTTAGCAAGATATGTTTTTAAAAGGGCAGCTGAGGAAAGAAATATAAGAGTTCTTTTAAGACTTATTCCTGATTTTGCAACACGATTTATAGCTAAGTTTATTGGACAGCATTTTTCAAAGAGAAGATAGTGTTTTTTATATAAAAATATAATTACCTTAATCTACATAATACAAATATGTAGATTAAGGTAAAATTATTTAAAAATTTATTTGCCATATCTAGAATAATTATGTTTTTGTATTTCAGTAATTTCTATTCTTTTATTATCATCATGCTTTTTTAAGGCTTTATAAAATATTCTGCATGGAAATCCTGCTTTAGTTGAGAATGCAATATGAACTCTCTGCCCATCACTCATTTTGCCTCGATTACTTCTAAGTGCGTATGGATCTTTTGAGTCTTTTAATTCTTTTAGGCGACTTTCAATTATGCTCAAATCACGATATTGAAAATTTTTAACAACATATTTAATAACATTTAAAAAATTAATTGAATTTTTGTCTGCAGTATCTCTTTCTTTATCTGGGAGGTAGCTTGGAAGTTCTTCATATGATGGAGTGAATTTTCTGCCATATGTTTCTACGCTCAGCCATACGATTTGTGCTAATAATTTATAGATAAGTTTTTTGTTATTTTTGTATAGCATCAATCCTTCAATTCCTGCAAGAGCAATCCATCCAAAAGGTCCAGTAATAACTGCTAAAATTGATGTGGCAGTTGAATATGCTGCAAAGGGTATAGTTATTCTAATTTATTACTTTTAATGAAGCTATTTCATATCTTAACGTTTCATCATCCAGTTTGTTTAATCCATCAAATATATTAGGCATATTATCACATCTTTCTATAATTATGTAAAAATTTCATAATTATATTTTAGGACGTATATTGATTTTATGTCAACATTCAGTCCAAAAAGAGTATTATCTGGGAACTGATAAGCTATTTTAGGATATAATTACCTTACCTAAGCTACATAAAAAAATTATGTAACTTAAGGTAAAGTAATTATTTTTTTTATCTGGTTTACTGCATAAGTACCCCCGTAAACACTCCTGTCATTACGCCTTCTAAGGCACTGAGTTTTACCATCAATATTTTGTCCTTGATGTTTTAGTGTTAATATTTTTACTCAGCTTTACCCACTTAAAAAAAGTGCCAAAATACCACCGTGACTATTCATTTAAAGGCTCTATGGCTGCCACTCGCCCAATGTCGTCAACTTAAGAGAAAATGATAATTTAATAAAAAAAACACTTGACAATAGTGGAAAATTTTGCAGCCTCGCTATAGAGAAATAAATTTATAGCGAGGTTTTACATTATGAAAAATACTAGATTATTATCTTTAATTTTAAAAGAAACAAACGATTTAATTACTTCAAGTGAGTACAAAGAAGCATACAGCTTAGGTAACTCATTCTCAAGGAATAGAAAACTATCCTTTTCAAATACGGTTCATTTTATTTGCTCCGCATTGCGAAAATCCATCTCTTCTGAAATTGATAATTTTATTGAAGATCATAAATGTTTAAAATTTCCGTCAATAACAAAACAAGCATTTTCTAAGGCAAGACAAAATATATCACCAGAAGCCTTTAATGAATTATGCAGACTTTTTGTTGATAAATTTTATAGTATAAATAAAAATTTAAACACTTGGAATGGTTTTAATATTCTAGCTGTAGATGGAACTAGTCTACAAGTGCCAGATACAAAAGAATGTGGTGAATATTTTGGATTAAGCAGTAATCAAAATAAGACAAGAACTGCTATTGCGACGGCGTCAGCCTTATATGATGTATTAAATGACATTATTGTAGATGCTAGAATTACTAAATATAAGACAAGTGAAAGACATATTGCAAAACAACATATAGAGTCAATAGGAGATAAATTCTGTCCTCGAAAAAGCATTGTTATTTTTGATAGAGGCTATCCTTCATATGATATGTTTGATTATTTAAATTCCAAGAAATTACTATTTTTAATGCGAGTATCAACATCTTTTAAACTTGCACAATCAATAGATTCCCCTGACTTTATTTTAAAATATAAAGTTAAAGGTGAAATAAAAAAAATAAGAGTAGTAAAAGTTAAGCTGTCAGATGAGGTGACAGAAACTTTAGTGACTAACATCTATGATGATACTATTACGCCTTTAAAATTCAAAGAACTCTATTTCTTAAGATGGGGCGTTGAATCTAAATATAAAGAATTAAAATGCAGTCTTAAAATCGAAGAATTTTCAGGTACTAAGCCAATTGCCATAAAGCAAGATTTTTACGTTTCTATTTATTTATCGATGATTGCAGCTCTTATAAAAAAAGATGCCGATGCTGCGATATCAAATGATAATAAGGATAAAGATTTAAATTCAATATATCAATCAAATAGGAATTTTATTTTGGGACAGGTATTCAAACGAATTATAGCTTTATTAGTTAAATCTAGATTAAGAAATAAGCTGTTAGAATTAATACTTGAAAAAGCTATAAAAATACGCTCACAAATACGTTGCAACCGATCTTGTGAGCGCAAAAACAAACATCCAAGAAAAAAGCACCATCATAATATTAAATCCTGTTTTTAATATTAAATATAAATAAATACATATTTAAAATTCACTTTATCCAGTGGATTTATTTAGTGTACCATTTTTTAAGATAAATTAAAATAGACATCAAAAATGATTTCTTTCAATTTATTTTTGCATAGCTTAATCTACTAAGTTGACGACATTGGCCACTCGCCTAATTTATACATATTACCTAACGCTGCAGTTTTTAACAGGAGAAGTTTCTGCAGAAGATATATAAATGATTATTTTTTGCGTAAGCTAATCAAACTACCAGAATTTTTTTAAATTGCTCTGGTGCAAAGGCAATCAACCTATATCTTTCCTAAAAAAGAGTATAGGAAATAAAGCTATTGAGCTTCTAATTTTTAAAACTCAATAGTTTTATTTTTCTATATTTGATTTTTTATAATATATTAGGGAAGTTTTTAAAGAATATTTTTGATTTTTCTGTCTCAATTTTTATATATGCAAAAATTGAGATTTTTTAATGTAATAGATAATATGGTTTTGCTATAAATATGATATAAATTTATTTTGATGGATTTTTTAGATAATAAACATATGATTTGTAAAATAAGTATAAAAAAATTATAATATACTTAGACCAGTTTCACTAAATTGGCAGTATTATAAAAAAATACATGTAATATCATTTACTTAATTTAAATATTAAAATAATGCTGTTAACTATGAAAAACAATGTAAAAACTAAAAAATTAGGGGGAAAATAAAATGTTTTGTAAAAATTGTGGAAGCAAAATTAAGGAAGGGGACTTATTTTGTGAAAACTGTGGGACACCATTAGAAGACAGTGGTAGCGGTAGCTTTAATAATAGTAGACCGTTTAATCAAAATTATGCTCAAAATAATATTACTAAATTCTTTAAGCTATATTTCTCAAAACCTCTTTCAGCATTTGGAAAGTACAAAAATAAAGATTCAATATCAATTTCAGTATTTTCAATAATTATTATTGCAATATTAAGTGGATTGCTTAATTTTATTCATGGCTCATTGGTTGTTAGCTCACTTGTAAGTTCTTTCTGCAAGTTTCCATCTATATTAGCAAAAGCAGGAATTATTAGTCAAAATGAGGCGCTAGATGCAATTACTGAATTACAAACAGGTCAAGTAAGTTTAAGATTAAAACAAATGTTAGATTCGAATATTGATAAGAAAGGTCTTTTTATTAATGGAATTTTTCTTATGGCAGGAACAATAATTATAACAGCAGTAATACTTGCATTAATAAATGCTACTTTATTAAAAAATAATATAAGTATTAATAATATAGTTTTTATATCATCAATTTCTTATATTCCTTTAATAATTTTTGAATGTATTTCTTGTTTAGTTACACCTTTAAGCATTATTATCGGATTTATAATGATTGCTTTTGGATATTCTCTATCATTTGTATCAATGTACAAATATTTAGAAGATGCATCTGATTTAGATAAGGACAAGTTATTATTCGTAATGGCTATAATATTTATAGTATTTGCAATTATAATAGGTATTGTATATATTAAGTATATTAATTCTGCATTAGCATCTTTTTATGAGCTAATACAAGATTTTGGATATGCATTTTAAAGGGGAGTAAGGTATGAAATATTGTAAAAAATGTGGAAGTCCTCTCCGTGAAAATGCTAAATTCTGCGCTAAATGCGGAGCTAAAGTTGAACAGGATACTGCAAAAAAAGAGTATGAAGATGCTGCAAAACAAGTATATGAGGATACTGCAAAACAAGAGTACGATGATACTATGAAACAAGAGTATGAGGATACTGAAATTAGAGATTTTGATGATGAAGAGGATTTTGATGATATGCCTTCTTCTGATATTCATAAAAGTAATAAAAAAAGTAAAAAACCATTAATATTATTTGGAATTTTTTCATTTATAATTGTTTTAATAATTGTTGTAGGATTTATTTTTCAAGATAAAATAAGAGGAACTTATTATGAATATAAGGCACTAGATAAGCTTAACACAGTTGAGCAGAAGATTGATTATGCTTCAAAGGCAGTAAAGCTTTTGAAAAATGAGAAATCAAAGGATATTTTAGAAGAAGCATTACTTGATGGATCTGATGGAGATGTAAATGCTGCTTTAGAGACACTTGACAGTGTAAAAAGTGTTCTTGAAACAGATGATTATAAAAAAATAGCTGTTAAGCTTGAAAATAGAAAGATTGATTTGCTTTGCAAAAATAATCAGTATCAGGATGCATTAAAAGAATTTGAAAATATAAAAAATCTTGATGGTGATTTTAGAGAAAATCAAAATTATGAGGACATAATGATTAATGCAGCAATAAAAGCTACAGGGTGTAATAAAGTAAACAGCAAAATTGAACTTTTAGATGATAGAAATATAGTATTTGATAAATTTGATGATGATTATGATCAAATAATTCAAGTTAAAAATTCAAATGGCAAACTTAAAATTATTCTTTATAAGTATAGTAATGGTAAGTATACATTAGATTATACAAATGTAATAGATAATGCACATTTAGACGGAAAAATTGAGGGTGTTTACGATTATGCAAAAGATAAGAAAGGAGTATATATTTCTTTTGAAACAGAAGAAAGAGATAAAACAGGGGTATCTGTATTTGCACCTTCTGAGAATAATTCTCTTGTCTGGAAAGGAACTGTCTTTTCACAAGATAAAGCTGAAATTCAAGACTGTGACAATGATGGACTATATGAAATTAAATCTTTAGTATTAAGTACAATTACATTTAAGGAAACTACTACATGGTATAAAATAAATGAAAATGGAGGGCGTGCAAGTAAAGTAAGTTCTTCTCAATCAGTTAATGAAGATGTTAAAGAGAACTTTAAAAATGACTATATATTGCCATATAGTGATTATATCTATTTAACTGACAATGATTTAAAAGATTTAAATAAGGAAGAACTTGCTCTTGCACGAAATGAGATTTTTGCAAGACATGGTTACGTATTTAATGAAAAACAGTACAAGGACTATTTTGAAGCTAAATCATGGTATTTTCCAAATCCTGATTTTAAGGGAACAGATTCTGAACTTAATGATCGTGAAATAGCAAATTATAAACTTATACTTGAATGGGAGAAAAAATAGTAATGAAAAGAGTAATTGCTTTTTTAATGACAGTTATGTTTGCATTTATGATGATTGGGTGTAATCAGAAACAAGAAGATACTACTGAAACTCAGTCAAGCAGTGAAGAAACTACAGTTGCAAATATTAATGAGGATAATCCGAAACCCTCTACTGAGGAGCCTAAAAAAGAAGAAAATGACAAGAAGTCTGAGAAGAATAATCCTTCTAAAAGAGTAATAGTTATAGATCCAGGACATGGAGTTAACGGAAACAAAGGAATGGAAAAGCAGTCTCCAGATTCAAATAAAATGAAAATAAAAGATCCTGGAGGAGCTCAAGGGAATACTACAGGAACTCCAGAATATAGAGTTAACTTAAAAGTAGCTCTAAAGTTGAAAAATCTTCTTGAGCAAAATGGAATGACTGTTGTTATGACTAAAAATACTGAAAAAGAGGCTCCGGGAAATATAGAAAGAGCTGAAGTTGGAAACAAAAACAATGCTGCTCTTGAAATAAGAATACATTGTGATTCTTCTACAAATTCCAAGGCTTCAGGGGCATCAATGTTAGTACCTGATGAAATTGGATATGTAAAGAATGCTGCATCATTAAGCAATAGATATGGTGAAACAATTCTTAATACAGTTGTTTCAGAAGTAGGAATGCATAATAGAGGAGTAGTAAAAAGAAACGATATGACTGGATTTAATTGGTCAAAAGTGCCAGTAGTTCTCATAGAAATGGGATTTATGTCAAATACAACAGAAGATAAACTCTTAAGCACAGATAATTATCAGAATAAGCTTGCTAAAGGATTATGCGATGGAATAATTAAATGTTTTGCTTAAGTTTTGCATAAGTAATTTTATAACCTATTCTATTTTTTTTAATAAATGTTGGTAAGATAAAATATTAAAATTAGTATGAGATTGACTTTATGTCTGAATTAATAATTTTCAGCATGAGTCAATCTCATATTATTTATTGATATATACAATCCATTTTTTAAAATTTCAGAAAATAAATCTATGTAGTCAAATTCCTCCTCAGCATAAACTAGAGAAAAGAAGTTATAATAATGATTAATATATTTTGTGGCAATTCCTCTGAATTTCTTCTTCCACATATTTAAGAATGCTATAAAATTTCTGCATTCACTATTTATATTAGATTTGCTTTCATATTTTTTCCTTATTTTTTTGTTAACTTTAGCGTTAAAATGTTTTATACTTTGTGTTAGATCCCATCTATTAGTCCTATAAAGTTTCATATAACAATTTTTATCTGCTATATTAAGAATATTATTTTCAAAATTTTCACTATTACTTTCACTTGGTTCTGTTCTTCTTACAAAGCATATTTTCTTATCTTCTTTAACCATGAGGACATCTATTCCATGGGGAAGTCGATACCTTCTAGTAATTCTATTAGATTCTTTTTCTTCGACAGTATAATGTTTATTTCTGCTACCTTTATAACATTTATTTGTCATATATACACAGATTTCAGCACTATTTTCAAGTGCTTTTATTTTATAAGTTTTTTCAATTGCATGAAAAAATTTATGTCTCCAATAAAATGCAGTAGTAATGGACATACTTAATATTTCAGAACATCTTTTTAAAGTTTTCCCCTCTAATGTAAGTTCAATGAATTGAATCCATTTCTCGGGTTCTTTTTTAAGATATTTCCAAGCAGAATTTGTAGTATTAGAAAATGTTTTTTTACATTCTTTACATATGTATCGTTGAATTCCATTATATTTACCATATCTAATAAAATGTATTGAATTACAAAATGGACAGCAGTAGTAAGTACTCACATTTTTACTTCTATAAATATATATTTTTAGAAGATTTCTTTTTAAGTTATTGAATTTTTTAAAATCTAAATCTGTTTTTAACATGGTACAGCTCCTTAAGTAAATTTATATTTATGATTATTGACGGATTAATGATTTTTTATAACAAAATTTATTTTACCAACACGTTATTAAAAAAATGGAGTAGGTAGAAAAAAATAAGATATATTACATAAATATTAAGAATAGTTAATTTACTGTAAACATACTTCTATTACATTGACTTATTGATTTCAAAATTATATTATATTGTCGGTACAATAAATTTTCAAAAAAGAAACAAATTGATAGGAAGTGCATTTATGTCATTTTTACAAGCTGGATTTTGGGGATTTTTATGCATTTTATTAGCAGTATATTATTTTATGCCTAAAAAGAAATATCAATGGGTAATATTACTTATTGGAAGTTATGTTTTTTATCTTTATGCGGGAGTAAAAACTTCAATATACATATTATTAACCACACTTACAACATGGTATGGAGCATTATTAATCACTAAAATAAGTGAAAAGAAGAAAGCCAATTTAAAAATTACAGAAGATAAGCAGGAAAAAAAGAATATAAAAAAGATAGCAAAAAGCAGGCAGAGAAAAGTTTTCTGGTGCATTTTATTATTTAATTTTGGTATTTTAGCATTTTTAAAATATTTCAATTTCTTAATGATAAATATAGCATCACTTATGAGTATTACATCTGGAAATTATATAAAGCCACTATCTTTAGGTCTTATGCTTCCTCTTGGAATATCGTTTTACACATTTCAGTCTATGGGATATCTTATAGACGTTTATAATGGAAAATATAGTGCAGAGACAAATTTATTTAAATTTGCACTTTTTGTTTCATTTTTTCCTCAAGTTATAGAAGGACCAATAAACAGGTTTGATAAGATTGCATCCGATCTTTATAAGGAAAAGAAATTTGATATTACAAGAGTAGAATATGCGCTTCAGCTTATATTGTGGGGACTATTTAAAAAGATAGTTATTGCAGACAGAGCAATTTTAGTTGTCAACAAAGTCTTTGACAATTATAACGATTATGGTGGAGCTATAATTGTATTTGGAATACTATTTTATTCACTACAACAATATGCTGATTTCTCTGGTGGAATTGATATGGCTATTGGAATTGCAGAACTTTTTGGAATAAAAATGTCTAAGAATTTTAAAAGACCGTATTTTTCAGTGTCGCTTGCAGAATTTTGGAGAAGATGGCACATTACTCTCGGAACATGGATGAGAGATTACATATTTTATCCACTTGCTCTTACAAAGACAATTTCAAAGATTGGGCGTGTGACTAAGAAGCGTTTCGGAAAAAATGTCGCTAAAATTCCAACAGTTGGTTTTGCAAATATAGTTGTGTTTTTAGTTGTAGGAATATGGCATGGACCATATTGGCATTATGTTGCATGGGGATTATATAATGGTTTAATTATTGCATCAAGTGCAGTTTTAGAACCGATTTATGAGAAATTAAAGAAATTTACAAAAGTTAATACAAAATGTTTTTCATATAAATTATTTATGATACTTAGAACGTTCTTTATTGTAAATATTGGTTGGTATTTTGATCGAGGAAATAGCATTAGAGCATCATTTAACATGATGTATATAACAATAACTAAATTCAATTTAGGTCAAATCTTAAATGGAACTATTTTAAGTCTCGGACTTAATAAGATTGATTTTATTATCTTACTTTTTGCAACACTTATTCTATTTACAGTAAGCGTTATGCAGGAAAATAATATAAAAATAAGAATATTTCTATCAGAGCAGAATCTTGTATTTAGATGGGCTGTGCTTTATGGTTTTATATTTATAACTGTAGCTCTTGCATATGCTTCAAAAGATTCCTCAGGTGGATTTATGTACGCACAATTTTAGCTTTGCACGAAAGAAGGAAAAAATAGTGGAGAAGAGCATTTTATGCTATCTTGAAAAGACAGAAAAGAAGTTTGGTGAAAAGGTAGCTTTCTTTGACAAAAACACAAAAATAACATATACCGATCTTAAATGTTATGCAAAAAATATAGGAAGTGTTATTTTAAATAAAATAGGTCATAAAAAGCCTATATTTGTATATATGAAAAAAGGTCCTAAGAATATATGTGCATTTATGGGAGCTTTATATTCTGGTGGTTTTTATGTTTCACTTGATTCAAAAATGCCGCTTGAACGTATTAATAAGATAGTTAGTACATTAAAGCCGGGAGCAATTATTTATGATAAAACTACTGAAAAAAATCTAGATAAGATAGATGTAGACACAATAAAACTTTCTTATGATGAAATAGTAAGTATACCATGTCAAGAAGATAAGCTTTTATCTGTTAGAAATAAAATGATCGATACAGATCCTATATATGTACTATTTACAAGTGGCTCAACTGGAGTTCCTAAAGGAGTTGTAGTCTGTCATAGATCTGTAATTGATTATGCCTTATGGGCTACTAAAACATTTAATATAGATGAAAAAACTGTATTTGGAAACCAGACACCATTTTACTTTAGTATGTCTGTTTTCGATATTTATTCAACTATTTTAAGTGGTGCATCACTTTATGTTATTCCTAAAATGATGTTTTCATTTCCTGTAAAACTTCTTCAGACTTTAAAAGAAAATATGGTAAATACAATTTACTGGGTTCCTTCAGCACTCTCTATTGTTTCAAACTTTGGAGCACTTGAAGAGGGACCGCTTCCAGATTTAAAGAGAATTTTATTTGCAGGAGAGACAATGCCTGCAAAATGTCTAAACAGATGGAGAAAGAATATTAAAGATGCTCTTTATGCTAATCTTTTTGGACCTACTGAAATTACTGATATAGGTATATATTACATAGTTGATAGAGAAATAAAAAATGATGAGGCAGTTCCAATTGGAAGAGCATGTGATAATGTAGATGCGTTTATAATAGATGATAAATTAAAAGAAGTAACAGAAAAAGGCGCTGTTGGAGAGCTTTATATAAGGGGTTCATTTTTAGCATGTGGATATTATAATAATCCTGAGAAAACAAAAGAAGCTTTTGTTCAAAACCCATTAAATAATAGCTATCCTGAAATAGTCTATAAAACAGGAGATCTTGTCTACCTTAATGAAAGAGATGAATTTATGTATGTATCAAGGAAAGATTTCCAGATAAAACATATGGGAAATAGGATAGAGCTTGGCGAGATTGAAAATGCACTTAACTCAATAGATGGGATAAATACTGGTTGCTGTCTTTATGATGAAAAAGAGGATAAGATAGTTGCTGTGTTTACAGGAAATATAGAATCCAAAGATATTCATGAGTATATGAAAAATAAGCTGCCACACTATATGGTTCCAAATAGATATGAAAATTTAAAGAGGATTCCTCTTAATATGAATGGCAAAATTGATAGAAAGAAATTAAAAGAAGAATTATTTAAATAAAAGGAGATAATAAATATGGAAGAGTTAATTGAATTATTAGAAGAAATAAGAGACGATGTTGATTTTGAAAATTGCAAAACTTTAATTGAGGACGAAATATTAGAATCATTTGATATTATTCAGATAGTAAATGCAATTGATGAAAATTATGATATAGAAATACCAGCAAATGAAATAATGCCAGAGAACTTTAATAGTGCAGATGCAATGCTTAAAATGATTGAAAGATTAAAGGAAGACTAAGCGTTTTAAGGAGGCTAAATTAATGAGTTTTCCAAAAAATATTCTTAAAGGTAAGTGGACTAAAGCTATTATATTTATTGTAGTTTTAATTCTTATAAATGAGGCTTTAATTTTCTTATTATGTCCTAGAGGAATTTATGAGAGAAGTAACATGAAGGATATGTATTGTATGAATGAAAATCCAGATGTTGTTTTTGCAGGCTCTTCATATACTACAAGGGGCATTAATACAGATATAATGGATGAAAAACTTCAGAAAAACACATTAGATTATGCGTTTGATGGACAGATTTATATTGGAACATATTACTCTTTAAAAGAGCTTTTTAAGTATCATAAGCCACAAACTATTGCTTTAAGCACAGATTGGAATAACTATACATGTAGTGCTGAATCTGAAAAATATTACGGTGGAGTTTATTTAAATATGAAGCCATCATTAAATAAACTTGAATATTATGTTGCTTCATCAGAGCAGAATAATTCATTTTTAAGCAGATATTTTTTATGGACAAAATATCATTGTAATAAAGTGTCAGATCTAATTGGAAATATTAAAAGTAAGCTCACAGTTAAGTATAGAGATTATCCACATTACGGAAATATAGATGGAAAAGATACAGGCTCTAAATATATGAAAAAAGGATTTATAGATATAGATCCAAGTAAATCTTTTAATAGGCTAGATAGTAATAAGCTTGGCAAAATGGAAAGTTTAGAAACAGGTGTAGATGATATAAAACCTGAAAATATCGAGTATTTTAAGAAGATTGCAGCTCTTTGCAGAGAAAATAATTGCAATCTTATGCTTGTTCAGTTTCCTATTCCAGTTTATGAAATCTTTAAAGAAAAAAATTATTTCGATTTTAATCAGAAGATTAGTGATATAGCTAAAGAAGAAGATGTTCCATACTATAATTTTAATCTTGTAAAATCTGATATTTTTAAGACAGATATTTCAGATTTTCATGACAGATTTCATTTAAATGGTAAAGGTGCAAAAAAATTTAGTGACTTTTTTGCAGACTTTTTAAATAAAAAAAGTTGTGGCGAAGATGTTGATAATTTGTTTGAAACACCTGATGATTATTTTAATTCAATAGATTATATAAATAATACATGGTTTGATGCTAAAAAAGAAGATGGAAACAAGATATTATTAAAGGCAGATTCATTTCATGGACCAAAGGTTTCGCCAGAGTATCAATTTGTATTGACAGATTTAGATGATTCGGAAGAAAAAGTGCTTAGTGATTATTCAGAGAACACAGATTTAACTATAGATAAACCTAATTTTAAAGATTATAAAATTAGAGTAAATGCAAGAGAAAAAGGCTCTAATAGGGATTATTCATGTTATTATGAGCAAGAATTTTAAAATAATAAGTATATAAAGAAAGAAGGTTGTACTTTTTATGAACTTTAAAAAGTATGACCTTTTGTGATTTTAGAACATATCTTATGGTTATTATTTTACATTTGTTGTATGATTTATATATTAGTTTTATTATTTGAGAATGGTATCCAAAATTTAAGATAAGAAATTTGGGGGAAATCTTTTGAGAAAGATAGCTTTAATTTTTAATGTAATACTTCTTGTGATTATTGTGACAATCTCAGTTACTAAAGCATATGAAAGAATGGAAAGCAGAAATTTTTCAGATGCTGTAGAAGATGATAACATAAATTACAGAGAAAAAATGATGGAGCTCGTTGAAGGAATAAGTGCATATGCAAAAGAAAAAAATCCTGATTTTGAAGTTATATCACAAAATACAGAAGATATTCTTTTAAATGATCCTTCCTATGACATAAAGTATATGGGAAGTATTGATGCTGTAGGAAGAGAAGATACTTTTTTTGGTATTGATGGTTATGATACAATTACGGATCAGAATGCACAAAATGCAATGATAACAAAACTTAATTTATTCAAAAATAACAATAAACCTGTTTTTTCGATAGATTATTGCTCGGGAAATAATATAAAAAAAGCACAGGATAATTGTAAAAAATATGGGTATGTATCTTTTGCAGCAGAGTCGTTTGATTTAAATACAATTCCTGAAAAAGTTAATGATGAAAATAGTAATGATATAAATACTCTTAATGATGCAAAAAACTTTCTTTATGTAGTAAATCCAGATAATTATAAAAATAAAAATAAATTTTTACGTGCTCTTAAAAAGACAAATTATGATGTTATAGTTATTGACTGTTTTTTTAATAGTAAAGTAGTAACTTTTTCAAAAGATGAAATAGAGGAACTTAAAACTAAAAAAAATGGAGGAAAAAGGCTTGTATTAAGTTATATGAGTATTGGTGAATCAGAAGGATATAGATATTATTTTGATAATGATTGGAAAAATGATAATTCTAAACCTTCATGGATTTTATATGAAAATAAAAACTGGAGTGACAATTACATAATTAATTATTGGGATAGTAGATGGCATCATATTTTGTATGGAAATGATGATTCATATGTATCAAAAATAATAGATTCTGGATTTGATGGTGTATATCTTGACGTAGTTGATGCATATTATTATTTTGAATAAATAATAAGAAATAAGGTTGGTGAGGAAATAGAAATGAAAATTCTCATAATAGGAGGATACGGTCTAAATGGAGTCAGTATAGCAGAAAGGCTGGATAAAGAAGGCGTTCAAATTTATGTTTTAGATAATTTGACTTCTAATAAAGTAACGAATTATAAATTTAAGCATAAGATTTATAAGGTTGATGTCTGTGATAAAAAAATAGAATATGTTTTTGACAGCAATAGGTTTGAATGTGTAATATATCTTGCACAAGCTACGGGAAATAAACTATATGGATTAAAAAATGCATTATATTTAGCTAAAAAATCAGGAGTTAAAAAATTCATATCTTTATATGTACCTTCAGAAAATGAGGATATTAGCTTAAAGGCAGATCATGAAGCTGCTTTCTCATATCTTAAAAGTTTTAACTGCGAAAATATGATAGTTAAGATTCTAAAAATCAATGGAACTTATGGAATTTTTCAAAATGTAAGAGATGGTTATATTTATGTAAAAGATGTATCAGATGCAATTTATCGTTTAATTAATGATACTTCTCTTTCAAAAGATAATATTATGGTAGAATGTGAAGACTTAAAGAAGATAGGCTGGAAAAAGAAGTACAGCTTAGAAGATGGATTAAAGGAAAATGATCTATGGAATAAAGAAAATAGAAATATTATAAAAGCTTTAAAAGTTAAAAAGAAAAAGAGCAAACCTAAGTTTAAGTTTATTATTCCGTATTTTGAAAATATACTTTCTTTTATAATTTTATATTTAATAAATTTATATTTAGTTAAAAATGGGATAAATATTACGTTTGAATTAAGTCTTATATATATAGTCGTATTTTCAATAGTATATGGGACAAAACATTCAGTAATTTCTGCTGCATTTTCATCTGTTTTATGTATAATCTCTGAACTTAATAATGGTGAAATACCTATTATGCTTATATATAATGCTGATATGTTTATTGTAATTATTTCATATTTGTTTACTGGATTTACGCTTGGTTATATTACTGATTCAAAAACTCAAAGAATAATGGAACTTGAAAATGAAATAAAAAGTCAAAAGAATGAATTTGAGTTTTTAATCTCAATCTTTGAAGAAAATAAGAAGGAAAAGAGAAAACTTGCAAATCAGATTATTAATAATGAAGATAGCTTTACAAAAATTTATGAAGTTACAGAAAAGCTTAATCTTTTAAGTCCTGATATTATATTGGACAAATCTATAGAAGTAATATGTAATATTATGAAGGTAAAAGAAGCGTGTATATATATTGTACAAGAAGGTCAGAAATATCTAAGGCTTATCTCACAATCTGATGTATATTTTAGTAGTATAAATAAATCAATAAATCTTGATGAGCATGAAGATATAAGAAAATGCATAGAAGATAAAGCTATATTTATAAATAAAAATATGGGCAGAAATATACCTGTGATGATGTCGCCTATATTAATTAAGGGAGAGGTAATTGCGCTTATAAGTATAGGAGATATTGACTTTAATGAGCTTGATTTATATAAAGTTAATTTATTTAAGGTTGTATCATATTTGATAACAAGTGCATTATCTAAAGCATATCTGTATGAAAAAGCTATTGAAGACGAGAAGTATGTTAAGGATACTGAGATACTTACACCTAAGTATTTTGATGAGATTCGTAAAAATAAGAGTGGTAATTTTGTAATTTTAAAAGCAGATAGAAAAGATTATGAAAAGATTATAAAACTTACAAGAGTTATAGATTGTGTTGGAATAGATGATGATGGAAGTTTTTTTGTGTTTCTTACGAATACTAAACATAATGAAGCAGAAAATGTTGTAAAAAGACTTTTAAGTAATGGAGTAAAGACGTCAATTAATGTTTAAAAAATTCTTATTTTCATTTATAATAGAAAAAAAGGGGAAATAGTAAAATATCTATATGAGGTGGGTAAAAAATGAAGAAAAAATTTTTGAATAAAGTTTTTATTAGCTTTATTGCAGCAGCTTGTTTTGTTACATCGTCAGTATCCGTTTGTGCAGATGAGAGAGAGGACAATCGAGTTTTCAATTATTTAACAAATGAGGATACGAGCTTTGATTTTAGATATACAGGTGGATCTCCTCTTGATTATTTAAAAGAAATTTCGAAGCGTGATGGATATACAAAGCTTAATCTTAAATATCTTGAATGTAGACAGTTTGGTTTTTTGGTATATGCAACTATTGAATACAGAACAACAAAGGAGCAGGAAAACCTTGTTGATAGAGAAGTTCAAAGGATATATAAAGAAATAGTAACTGAAAATATGACTGATTATGAGAAGATTAAAGCTATAAATAAATTTATGGTAGATACTTTTTCATATGATGAAACTGCTGAATCTAACAATGCCTTTACAGCTATTACTACAAGAAAAACAGCATGTCAGGGTTATACAATGTTAGCTTGTAAATTACTAGATATGGCAGGCATAGAAAATAAGGCTATATCAGGAGATCTTAATGGAACAGCTCATGTATGGAATTTAGTGAAATTAGATGGATCTTGGTATCATATGGATGTCACAAATGATGATTCTAATTTTGGAAACGAGGCTTTTTTATTAAAAGATGATAATACTTTAAAAAAATATGGTTTCAGTTTTGATGAAAATGAATATCCTGCGTGCCAAGAGTGTTATGGGAAAAATATTGGACAGTGGTATAAAGAAGGAACATCATGGAAATTTAAGCTTGGTATTGGAGAAAATGCTACTGGATGGAATAAGATAAATGAAAAATGGTATTATTTCAATTCTAATGGCCTAATGCAGACAGGCTGGGTAAGTATAGATAAGGTATGGTACTATTTAAACGATAGTGGAGAAATGGTACATGATTGTTATATTGGAGTTAATAAGTTAGATTCAGATGGAAAACTAACTTTATAATTTTTGCTTTTTTTACCAAATAAACTGATTAGTTTACACTATATTGGCAAAAAAGTACCATAATATCTTCATAAATTGGTATTATATACAGATAAAGAAGTTAGTATATCTAACGATAATACTTATAGATTAGCAAAAAAAGTGTTGTGATATCTAGAAGCAGAAAATACTGATAGACTTGGAGGAGAATATTAAATGAAATTTAAAAATGTTAAATTGAAAAGAGTTGTGTCGAGTTTTTTATCTTTAGCAGTTGTATTTTCACTTGTTCAATTTGGAAATACTGTAAGTGTAAAAGCAGCAGATTCTGAAGGCACAGGAGACACTACAGGTACTTCATCAGAATCTACTTTAGATGACACAGATACATCAGAAAAAGATGAAAGTCTTATTGATAAATTTACTGTATCTCTTGGAAATGATGAAGAGATAAAGATAGTAGATAAAGTTGGCGGACAGTATGTTGCAGAATATATACCAGTAGGAAATCTTCCTATAATAGTAAAGCCAAAAGTTGGCTATACAATAAAAAGCATAACTACTGATAGTGCAAATGTTACATTTAGAGCTGCAGGAACTAAAAACTTTCAGGCTACTGATATAACTAATTACAGTACATTTATAATGAAAGTCGTTCTTGATGATGATAGCGGAAATGGTCCATATACATATTCTGTAAAGATGAGATTTGATGTAGATGCATCACTTCAATTTAGCAAAATCTTAATATCAAACGATGAAAATGCAAATGAACAGATTAGCTTAGATTATGCAAACGATAAGAATAAATATGGTGAATATGTTGCAAATGTTTCTGATAATATGAAGTCTGCAAAAATAGAATTACTTGATGATTCAGGTGATACTATTAAAGATGGTGTAGAAATAAATGGCGAAAACAACAATGTTGTACCTCTTAGTGGTGGAGACAATGAATTTGTAATTTCTATTACAAGTAATGGTATAAGTAAAAAGTATACATTAATACTTCATAAAAAAGGAAAAGCATTATTACAGTCTCTTGAACTTTCAGACGGTGAAATTAATCCTGAATTTAATCCTTCAGTTACAGATTATACTGTAAATGTTGGACCTGAAGTTTCAAAGATTGCGATTACGCCTACAGCTGTTGATAACAGCTCATCAATAAGTGTAAATAGTGTAAATGTTCCAAGTGGATCAAAGAGCCGTGATATTAAATTAAAAGAAGGTTCTAATGATATATATGTTTCATTAAAAACTGAAGATGGTGATTCTGAAACTTATGTAATTACTGTTATAAGAGCAGAAACTGAAAGAAGCAGCAGGTTATCTGACTTAAGTTTAAGCTCTGGAGAACTTTCGCCAGAATTTAATCCTGGAATTTATGACTATACAGCACTTGTAGATAATAATACAGATAGAATTCAGGTTACTCCTACAACTGAATTTGAAACTTCTACTGTAGAAGTAAATGGGGAAGAAGTTCAAAGCGCAAATCCTACTCCATTTATTGAACTTGAAGAAGGAGCAAACATTATAACAGTAGCAGTTACAGACAGTAAAGGTTCATATTCTACTTACACAATAGTAGTTACAAGACAGTATCCTGAGGATAACGTTAATTTATCATCACTTACTGTTACAGATGGTACATTATCTCCAAGCTTTGATCCATACACATATATGTATAAAGTAAAAGTTGGACGTGCTGTCAGTAAGGTAAGAGTTAAGTTTACAACTCAGAATACAAAATCAACAATTAAAATAGGTGATAAAACTTATGAAAGTGGACAGCAGTCTAATTATATAAATCTTGAGCTTGGTCCAAATCTTGTGACAGTAGAAGTTACTGGAGAAGATTCTACATCTACAACAAAATATAGATTAAGCATCATAAGAGGAGATGTAACAGGACACGATGACTGGGTTGTTGACGGCGACAATATGACATATTACAACACAGCAGGTGTTCTAGTTAAAAACGACTGGGTACATTATAATAATAAGTGGTACTATATGGATATAAATGGATATATGCAGACAGGATGGCAGTATATAGGAAAAAGATGGTACTATTTCAATGAAAATGGAATTATGATGACAGGCTGGCTATATTACAAAGGATACTGGTATTATCTACAAGGAGATGGCTCAGCTAAGACAAACTCATGGGGAGCATATGATGGAAAATGGCACTATTTCAATGAATATGGACAGATTAAAACATCTGGTTGGATATATTACAAAGGATATTGGTACTACTTCAATTCAAAAGGTGAAATGCAGATAGGCTGGCTTTATTATGATAAGAATTACTATTATTTAAAATCTGATGGAACTATGGCATATGGCTGGATGTATACTGGGACAAGCTGGCGCTATTTAGGAGAAAACGGAGCTTCAGTAATAGGATATCAGTGGATAAATGGTAAGCAGTATTATTTTGACAGTAATGGAATGATGTATAAAGGAATGCATTTTGTTGATGGTAGATGGATAGATTTTAACAACTTATAATTAATTGGAGGGATTTTAATAATGAATAAAAGAATTAAAAAAATTATTGCTATGACACTTACAGTGTGCGCATTTTCTGCAGTATCTCCGATGACTTTAAAAAGCGGATTTATGATGCCTCAGGCTGTATCTGCCTCAGAGGATTCTTATGGAATAACTGATTTGAATTTTTATCAGTATGATAAAGAAGAAGATGATGATACAGAACTTAAGTTATACGAAAATAGCAGATGCGATTCATCAGATGAATTAGATTTTAGCAGACGTGAAAAGACTTACTATACAAAGACAGACGGAAAATTTATAAAAGTTGATGCTGAAGCTGAACAAGGTTATACTGTCAAGATATTTAAGAATGATTCAGATACAGCATATGATTCAGGCGAAAAGGTATCTCTTTCATCAGGAGACAATATAATATATGTAAGAACTTATGAAGATGGAAAATTTGATAGAGAAAATATAAAAACAGGTGTTGAAAAGACTTATAAAATTTATGTAAAGAGAAGTTCAGAAGATGATTTAAGTCTTAAAGATATACAGGTTCAGTATGGAAACATAGCTTTCTCAAAAGATGAAACAAGCTATGATGTTAATGTTAAAGATAGATCTCAAATTGAAATTACAGCTATTCCACAAAACTCTGATAATAAAGTAAGAATAGATGGAAACACTACTGATTCTGATAATGTAGGAACTGTTGATTTAAAAGCTGGAAAAAATAAGATAGATATTGATGTTGAAGACGAAGATTCAAATGTTAAAACATATGTTTTAAATATATATAGAGGCGGCGGAGCTCCAAACGATAAATCAGATTTAATCGATAACGAGCAGGATAAAGTTTATTTAGATGAACTTAACATAACTGATTCTGATGATAAGACTTATGATATTCATTTTAGTAAGTATATAACATCATATGATTTTAAAGTTGATTCAGATGTAGATAATATTACTATTTCAGCACTTCCATATATAGATGAAGATTATGAAAATGATGATTATAGAATTAGAGTTAATGATTCTACAGTTACTTCTGAAAAAACAGTTGATCTTGAAGAAAATGAGGAAAATACTATAGAAGTAAGCGTTGAAAATAGAGAAAATGATAAGGTTAGAACTTATAAACTCAACGTTACAAGAGGAACCGTAGAAGATAAAGACGATGACGAAGATAAAAAAGATGAAAACACAGATGAAGATTTAGGAAAAGATAATAAAAATTCATGGGCATTTAATGATAGTACTCATACATATAGGTATTATGATGCAAATGGAAATATTGTAATAAATAAATGGATACAAATTGATGGAAAATATTATTATGCTGATCAAAATGGAGACAGAAAATCAGGATGGTTAATGTGTAATGGAAAATATTATTATATGGATGAAAATGGAGTAATGCAGACTGGATGGAAGGTAATAGGACCTACTTACTATTATTTAAATTCTAATGGTGACATGGCTACAGGATGGATAAAACCTTCAGGAAATGAATGGTACTATATGGATTCAGACGGTTCAATGCGTACAGGTTGGAAACAGATAGGAGACAGCTGGTATTACATGAACAGTTCAGGAGCTATGGTTACTGGAAAACAGATAATAAACGGAAAGAGCTATAATTTTAGTGATAGTGGAATACTTCTTTAAACAAATGGACAATTGACAATTGTGGAGGTTTCTGCTTGGTCGCAGAAACTTGGAACTAAAATAAATGACAAAGGACAAAGGACAAATTAGGAAGTTTCTGCTCAAAATCGCAGAAACGTAGAATTTATTTAGCTTTTTCTAAAAGCGAAAGCTCTAAGCATTTTGCGAAAATCGCAAAACACCATAAAATGAAATTCCGAAGGAATTTCCACATTCATTGTCAATTGGGATGAATTTTCACCACATTTGTCATGTTTCTTTATTTTAAATAAATGTTGGTAATAATTAAGGCAATATGAAATGGTTAAAATTAGTATATAAAAAACAACATTTATTTAAAATAAACTACTAAGAGAAAAATAATAGAATTGGTAATTAATAATTGCGAAAGTTTTGGCTAAGGCGCAGAAACTTGGAACTAAAATAAAGGACAAAGGACATATGACAAAGGACAAAGATTGGTGTTTCTGCTCAAAATCGCAGAAACGTAGAATTTATTTAGATTTCGCTTCAGGCGAAACCTTCAAGTTTTTTACGAGAATCGCAAAACACAATAAAATGAAATTCCACAGGAATTTCTACCACATTTGTCATTTGTCCTTTAACAATTTGTCATTTAAAAACGGGGGTGAATTTAATGAACTTGAGAGGTAAAAAGCGGACCGCTTTTTTATTTCTTTTATCTGCAGCACTTTGTACTGCTTCTTCACAAGGTGTATCAGCTTATTGGAGAAAAGGATATGAAGGTGATTATTTCTATGCAGATAAATATTATAATGCTTATACAGGCTGGCAAACAATAAATGGGAAAGAATATTATTTCGATAAGAGCGGAGTAATGCAGACTGGATGGGTAAATTCAGGAGACTCTGAATATTACTTTGATAAAAATGGAGTAATGCAGACTGGATTTATATATGATAATTTAAACGAATATTATTTAGATGCAGAAGGTGTAATGCAGACTGGAATTATTGAAGTGGACGGATCTATTTATATAATTTCAGATAACGGAGTAGTAAGAAAAGGAAATGTAATTATTGATGGACAGTTTTATACATTAAATGATTATGGGCAGGTTATAAGTAGAATAAAACCAACTCCTAAAAAAAAGTTTAATTCATTTGGTGTATGTACTTTAGTGCTTCATTCATCATCAAGTTTTGATGATCCTGAAGATACATCATTTTATTATGGAGTGAATAACTGGGACAAAGTTAGACGTGATACAGATAATATTGAAACTTATGAAGTAGAATTTGAAGATTCTGATGATGACTTTTCGTATACTAGAGAAGTTCAAGAAGGACATAAAATTGTATTATTTGAACCTACAAAATCTGGATATACATTCGAAGGATGGGAATATGACGGAAAGATGTACTATGCAGGTGAGGAGCTTTATATATCAGATGATATTACATTTACAGCAGAATGGGAATAAAATTTATTTGGAGGATTTATTTTTATGAAACGTAATTTTATAAGTAAACTTACAGCACTTGCACTTCTATCTTCTGCTATAACTACAGCTTTTCCAAAAGGTGTTTCAGCAGAATGGATGAGAAATTATAATGGAACATGGAATTATATAGAAAGCGGCGTAAGTTCTATAGGATGGAAATATATAGGCGGAAGATGGTATTACTTTGATAAAAACCGCCAAATGCAGACTGGAGTAATACAGATTGAAGGAAAAATATATATATTTGGAGAAGATGGAGCGCTTTTATTAAATAGTGCTGCAATTGATGGAGAATTTTATAATATTAATAGCAGAGGAGAAGTAAAAGGTGATAATCTTCCTACTCCTAAAAGAGCATTTAATGCACTTGGAGAAAATGCTGTTATAATTATGCCAGATCATATTATGGAAGATGATGATTCAAGAGGTCCTGATGTAACTCCTAAGAAAAGTGATGATGAAGAAGAGAGTTCATTATACTCTGTTACATTTAAGGATGATGATGGAGATAAGCTTAGAACATCAATGGTTAAATACGCAAATGAACTTACATTATATACTCCTTATAAATCTGGATACAAATTTATTGAATGGAATACTGATGATGATGGAGACGGAACAAGCTACGATGCAGGTGATAAGATAAAGATAAAATCAAAAAAGACTTTATATGCAATATGGGAAAAATCAACTTCTGATGATGATAATAAAGATGAAAAAATTGAAATCCCAGTATCAAGCATTGAAGTTACAGCAGCAGATAATAAGATTACTACATCAAAGGGTACACTTCAGTTTACTGCAAAAGTTTTACCTGTAGATGCAACAAAGTCAAATGTTACTTGGTCAGTTGAAGATACAACAGGTCATGCAACTATAGATAGTAATGGTTTATTAACAGCAGTTAATAACGGTGAAGTTGTAGTTAAGGCGACTGCAAATGATGGATCTGGAGAATATGGCAGAATGCTTGTTAAGATTACAGGACAAGCTACATCAGGAACAGAACCTGATAATCCTGATACACCAGTTACTCCAAAAGTATCAGATGTATTCTTATCAAGAATGAGCGATGCTTCTGCACTTAATGGAAAAACTTATAGCGTTATAAGAATTATTGCAACAGATCAAAATCAAGATTACGTTCTAGATAATGTAACTGCTGATCATATTGTAATTAATGGTGGAAGTAGTCTTAAATTAAATAACTGTAATATAGGAGATATTGAATTCTATAAATCTGGAGTAAATACAAAAGATTCAAAAGAAAGTCCATTTACTATAAATTCTGCAGCATCAACAGTTAAACAGATTAGTGTTTATAATGAGGAAGCTACAATTATAGGAAGTGGAATTTCAAAGGTCAATGTATCAACAAAAGAGAGAGTTAATATAGGAGATGGATCGACTATAACATCAATTCCTGAAGTTAACTTAAATGAAAGTTCTTCAAAACTTATTGTAAATAATAGTGCACAAATTGCAAAGGTTAATGTAAATTTAGATGCAGAAAATTCAATAATAACTGGAGATGGAATAGTTTCAGGTATAGATGCTAAGGCTACAACAAACGTATATCTTAAGAATTCAGCAGATAATATCTCTGGAATTATAAATAATAAAAATGAAGATGGAGATGTAGCTATAAATAAACAGGCAGCTATCGATGCAGTTGATAAGGCTGAAAATAGTAGCGATACTCAGTTTATTAATGAAGCTGTCGATGCAATAAGTAAGTATATAGGTTCATCTTATGAAATAGGAAATTATACTGGAAATGATGATTTTGTTAAAGCGCTTAATGATAGACTTGAAATTGTTAAGAACGGAAATTCAATAGATAGTAATACATCTAAGGCTCTTGAACTTATAAATAAACTGGATTCAAAAATTTCAGAAGCCAAAACAACATATAGAAATCCAGAGTGTAGTGAGCTTACACAAGATGCTGATTACTCATTCAGTGATGGAATTGTAAATGAAACAGATGGAGTAACAGAACCTAAGAGGCCAGAAATTAATTTCGCTGACTTATTTAATGAGGCTTATAAGCCTATAAAAAATGTAGAAGCACTTAATGAGAAAACTTATCTTGAGCTTATAGCAAAGCTTGATGCTGAAAAAGATAAATATGATTTGATTTATAATGTATATAAATTTAAAGATAATACTATAGATGAAAATGCAACCAAAGAAGAGGTGGTTGAAAAACTTTCAGCTATAGGTTTAAAAAGTACAATTGAAAATATTCCACAGGAAAAAATACCTGGATTTTTAAAGAGACTTAATGTACAGATAGATCTTTTAAAACCAAGCGAAGACTTTATTAATGAGCCAATTGCAGACAAGCAGCAGGATATAAACTATGCAGTTAATACATCATTAACAGCAGAAGATGCAATAGAAACTGCTAAAAATGATACTGAATCAGGTATAAACGCTGTAAAAGCTTTATATAGATCAGATGAAAAAACTTTAATTTCAGGTATAGATGAATCTAGGATAGCTAGTGTAAAGACATATATAGACAATGCTCTTTATTCTATAGACAAGAGTATAAGTTTAGATGAAAGTCTTAATATGACTAAACCTTATGAAGCAAGTAAGCTTTTAAATGATGATTCAGCTACCAACAATGATCTAAATGAGTATGTTCAGAAGTATGATGACGCAGCACTTAACTATTACACAAATGAGATTAAAGATGGTTTATTTGAAGATTATGACAATGAAGTATTAAAGAGTGGAATTGATATATCAAAAATAGATGATTATAAGAGTCTTATAAATAATTTTAGGTCAAATGTATATGATATATCTGAAATAACAGGGTATGAATATTTTGCAGATGATCAGGCTAAGAAATTAACTGATGATTATATAAATAAAGCTAAAGAACTTCTAGCTCTTAAGCAGAAAGCTATAGAAAATCTGTGGAACAGCATAAATGTAACTGGTGCGCTAGATGCAACATCAGAATTTTCAGTTAAGACAGTTTCTGCAAATAAACAGACATACAGTATTAAGATAACAATACCAGAAATAAGTTCATTTACGTATGATAATAACGCGACCGATCCTGATAAAAAAGGAAAACTTTATCTTGGATCAGAAACTCCATTTTATTATAATACAGCATTAACTGAAGCTTATCTTAAACTTAACCCTTTAAATGCAGAAAATATTAAGATATTTGCACGTTCAGGTGCAGATAAAGACTGGAGTGAATATTCAACATATCCATCATTAAGACCTATGGTTATTAATGGAGATTCAAGTGGTAAATATGAATTCTCAGATGATGATGGAAGAAAATATTCTGTTATATTTAAGATAGGATATTCAGTTTCAAGTAGTGGAAGAGTTTATACAATAATAATGACACCACAGTAGTAAAGGACAAAGGACATATTAAATGACAAAGGACAAATGACAATTGTGGAGGTTTCTGGCTGACGCAGAAACTTGGAATTGATAATGAGCAAATTGATAATTGATAATTATGGTTGTTTCTGCTCAAAATCGCAGAAACCTAAAATTAAGTAAAAATTGACAATTGACAATTGACAATTGTGGAAGTTTCTGCTGGGCGCAGAAACCAAAATTTATGAGCTTTCGCTTCAGGCGAAAGCTCTAATTTTTTGCGAGAATCGCAAAAAAACATAAAATGAAATTCTGAAAGAATTTCCACCTTCATTATCAATTATCCATTATGAATTTTTAATTCCATTCTCTTGTTTAAAAGCAATTTAAATTAAATTCATTTAGTGCCATAATTTACATAATAATAATAATATAATAAGTCCCAAAATGTCATATTTAGATTGTATTATATAATAACTGATGTATTATCAGAGAAAATAATGTAGGGAGGGAAAGAATGTTTTGAAAATTAAAAGGAGACTCGTGTCATTTTTAGCTACAATTGTTTTATTTATGGGGTTAATACCCTCTATAAAAATAAGTGCTGCAGTAAAGTATGCGGATATAAACATAATTTCAAGTACAAAAATTACAGCAGAAGACGCAGCTAAATGGGCAAAGTCTAAAAATGCTACAGATTCTTTTATAAGTCTTGCGGATATTTACTGGGAATATTATAAGTCTTGTGGAAATGTAAATCCTGCAATTGCTTATGTTCAGGCAGCTAAGGAAACTGGATATGGACGTTTTGGAGGAGTAATAAACGAAACGTATAATAATCCATGTGGAATGAAGACAAGCTCAGGTGGAAATGATTATGATCCTAACGCTCATATGAAATTTAATTCATGGGATGAAGGTGTACAAGCACATCTTGATCATCTTGCATTATATGCAGGTGCAACAGGATATCCTAAGTCAAATACATATGATCCAAGACATTTTGTAACTATAAAAGGAAGAGCTAAAACAGTTAACGCTTTAGGTGGAAACTGGGCACCAAGCTCAACTTATGGTGAAGAAGTTAACAAAATGTATAATGATTTATTATCATATTCAGGATATACTCCTGAATATGCTGAAGATTATCAGGCAGAAGAAGATGAGGATAGTTCTTCAAGTTTAGATCCAGTAAAGCCAGATACGTCAAAACCAGAATCTTCCGATGCAGTAAAACCTTCAGAAGAAGACAATAAGACAGCTTCATCAAAAAATGTTGGCTGGAAAAATGTTGGAGGATATTGGTACTATTATACATCTCAGTCAAGTAAGGCGACTAGATGGCAGAAAATTGATAATAAATGGTACTTCTTTGATAATTCAGGTAAGATGATTACAGGATGGTTAAATTACGGTTCATGGTATTATCTTCAAAAAGACGGTTCAATGTTCACTGGTTTCGGTGATATAAATGGTGAAAAATATTATTTTGTATCTTCAGGAGAAATGAAAACCGGATGGCAGATGATGGACAATAATTGGTATTATTTCTGTTCAAGTGGAGCAATGCTTACAGGTTGGATAAAGCCATATAATACATGGTACTACATGTTTGAAAATGGAACTATGGCAACAGGACTTCGTGAAATTAATGGACAGCAGTATTATCTTGATTCATCAGGTGCTATGGCAACAGGTTGGAAGATGCTTGATAGCAAATGGTATTTCTTTGATTCAAGCGGAGCTATGTACAAAAATGGATGGTTTATGTATGGACAATCATGGTATTACATCTATGATACAGGAATCATGGCAACAGGCTGGTTTAATCAAAATGGAAACAAATACTATTTTAAAAATAGTGGAGAGATGGCAACAGGTTGGACAACTATAGGAGACTCTACATACTATTTTGATTATTCATCAGGACATATGCTTAAAGATAGTGAAATTGATGGATGGATTATAGACAGCGAAGGAAAAAGAGAAGAAAGAGATCCAAGCTATGAAGGTAGAGGAGTAATAGTAGTTGATCCAGGACACAGTACTCCAATTGATGAAGGTGCAATTGCTACAATAAATGGTGTAACATATAATGAAAGAGAGCTTAATATGCAAGTTGCAATAAAACTTAAATATGAGCTTGAAAGTAGAGGATACACTGTTTATATGACAAGAACTGCATTTGATACTGAAACAGTAAGTGTTTCTAATTCTCTTAGAAAGAGAGTAATGGTTGCAAATAATAATAGTGATGTTGATTTCTTTATAAGCATACATCACAATTCGGCTACAGCTGCAGCCCATGGTGTAGAAACATATTATTCAAGCTATACTCAGGATTCAGCGTTTGGTGGAAATTACGATTTTAATAGAATTGCAAAGAGTAGAGCTATGGCAACAGCGATAAATAATTCTTTAGCAGCGAAAACAGGAGCATATAATAGAGGAGCAAAAGATGCAAATTTATATGTATGTAGAAATACAAATGTTCCTTCAGTTTTAGTTGAATGTGGATTTATAACAAATTGGTCAGATGCAACAAATTGTGCCGATTCGTCTTATCAGAATATTGAAGCACAGGCTATTGCAGATGCTATATCTCAAGGAATAAATTAACAAAGGACAAGTCAAATGACAAATGACAAATGACAAAGGACAAAGATGGATGTTTCTGCTCAAAGTAGCAGAAACTCCAAATTAAATGACAAAGAACAAATGACAAATGACAAATCAGGATGTTTCTGCTAGATCGCAGAAACGTAGAATTTATTGAGCTTTCGCTTCAGGCGAAAGCTCTAATTTTTTGCGAGAATCGCAAAATATCATAAAATGAAATTCCTTCGGAATTTTCACCACATTTGTCATTTGTCATTTAACACTTTGTCATTTAATATGGTCGCTTTTTATATTTTCATTGAATAAGTTTTTTATATTAATTATAATGATTTTAATAGACATAAAAAATGAAGGGATGGTATTTATGAATTTTTTTAGAAGATTTATGCAGGGACGTTATGGATTTGATGCACTTTCGTTAGGTCTTTTATTCATGTGTGCGCTTATATCAATGATTGTAAAGATTCTGCCTGAAAGTCTGAATTTTTTATTATCGTTATCATTTATTCCATTAATATTTTATTTTTATCGCATATTCTCAAGAGATATTTATAAAAGAAGAATGGAAAATGAAAAGTTTTTAAAAAAGATAAATAGCTATATAATGCATATTAAAAAAGAAAGATTTCTTTTAAGAGATAGAAAAATATACAAGTATTTTAAATGTCCAAATTGCAAACAGAAATTAAGAATACCAAGAGGTCAGGGAAAGGTTACAATAACATGCCCAAAATGCAAACATACTTTTAAGGGAAAGGCATAATTTGAGAAAAGTACCGTATTTTTATAAAAAGATTGTATTTTAATTAGAAATGTTTTTAGAAAAGTTTAAAGAAAGAGAGGAGATACTCGAAAATTATAGTATGTATAAAAAGAAAATGGGGGAATAAATAAGATGAAAAAAATGGGAAAGAAATTAATAGCATTAACAGCAGTTTTTGCGTGTTTAATGTCATTTTTGCCACTACCGTTTAATAATAATGGTACTTCTGTAAAAGCAGCGAATGCTCCTGATAACATAACAGTAACTGCTGATAATCAGACGGTAGAGCAAAGCGTAACAGACGATGGAGGACAGCTTGTCAAAAGTAACGACTGGGCAAACAGTTTTGTTGTAAGTGTTGATACATCTGATGTACTTTCAGAGAGTGAACTTAACTCACAGGTTGCAGTAGGTGAAACTGGAGTTCTTGAAAGAAAAATAATAATTAAATCAATAGATGGAATCGATGTTACTCAGAATGTAGATGGAACATATCAGATGGCTCAGGAAATAGGATGCAGTATTGAGGAAAAGCCAGCTAATAAGAAGATGACAATTATAATTAAAAATCTTCCTCTTGGAATGAATACAATTGAGTATGTAATTCAGGAAAAACAGGCAAAAAATGAAGGTCTTGATGATTCTGGAATTCAAAACAGCTATAGGTTTTCTACATCAACTGTAAATACAAATAGTGCAGATCCACTTCCAAATAAGCTTTATATAGAACATGGTAATAGCTACGTTCAAAATAAGATAAGCTCAATAGATTTTGATGCATATATAGGTCAAAAAGCAGCTTATAGAGAAGATAGTACAGATAATACAGTACCATTTTTATATACTATTCCTGGTATATCAGATGAGGAATGTAAATTAAAATATAGTCTTTATGCTTCAGATAAAGTTGATGAAATGTCATATCATATGAACTTTGGTAGTTCATCTATAAATTTTGATGATGCACAGTTTTTTAGAAAAGGACAGAAAATTGATATTTCAGTAGATAAATCCAGTGCTACAGTTACAGGATCTATAAAAGATCCAAGAGGAAAAGAAATGATAGTTTTATATCTTCCAAATGATAAAACTGATGGTTTCCCTAAGACATATGCAATGGAAATAAATATTAAAACATTAAAAACAACATATGATGCCACACTTAGAAATGCAGGAATTACTAAGTATAAATATAATGATGATTCATCAGTTAAGGCATATATAGGCAAAAAATTTGTACAAGAAGAAAATACAGGAGTGGTTCAGGGAGAGGATAATGTAAATGGAAATGATTATCCTGTTTATGATGGTACTATAAATGTAGATTCAAGGGCAGGTCTTATATCACTTGAGCCTAAACTTGGTAAAGAAGCAGATGAAACTGCGTTTAAAATAAGAAATAATTATTCGGGAAGCAGTGGAAATGGTACTTCACAGTCAAGGCTTATAGATGGAAAACAGTATGTTGATTTTATGGCTGGTGAAAATAATACTATACAGCTTGATGTTTATGAAGGAAATGCTGGAAATCCTACAGGAAAGATACTTGCACGATATAATTTAAAAGTTAATATAATTAAAAACGGAACTTCTGATGTTGAGTTTGAATTTCCAAATGGAGTGCTTACTCAGCCAGGAAGACCTATAAGTGAGAGCCTTACTTTTGATCAAGATAGGCGTACTTATAATCTTTATAGAAATACAGGGGAAGATGTAAAAATAAATCTTACTAAACCAAGTACAGAGGATAATGGAAAAAGAAGAGAATTCATAAAAGCATGGGCAGGATCAGATCTTGATAGTGACGATGGTACTTTATTAACAAGTGATGAGAATCCAACTGCTTCAATTGTAATTCCAAAAAGTAAAATTGAAAAAGCAAAGAAGATTATTCTTCAAGCATGTTATGAGCAGAAAATAATTTCAGATGATGGAAGTATACAAATAACAACAAGTAAAATAGGACCTAAATATATATTCTATCTTCCTGAAAATATAGATGATGATGAGAATGTAGATACAGTTAAATCAGATGATGCATCTCTTAAAGATTTAGATTTACAAGTACCTGATGGAACTCTTAGAGATACTGATGGAAATACAGGATTTAGCAGCGATTCTACAAATTATGTAGTTACAGTTCCTAAAAATACAGAGGATGCTAAGCTAACAGTTACAGCAAATAGCAGCAAGGTTTCTTCAATCAGTTTAAAGATAAGAGAGACTGGTGAAGAATATAATATCGAATCAGGAAAGCGTTTATCAATTGCACTTAATGAAAAAGGAAAAACTTCAATGGTTATTACAGTAACTGCAGAAGACAAAATTACAACTAAAAAGTATGAAGTTATAATAAGTAAGGATATTAGAAATTCAAGCTCTACTCTTAGAAATATAATCTTAAATAAAGGTTATTATACATTTAATCCTGATAAAGATGACAGAAACACAATAGTAAGAGTTGATACTTCTGTATCTGAAATTAAAATTCTTCCAGTACCTGAAGAAAGTGGAGCAAGAATTAAAGTAGATGGTACAAACTTTAAAGGAAGCCCTATTGTTGTAAGCTTAAGAGGTGAGCAAAAGACAAACGTTACAGTAAAAGTTACATCAGAAGATGGAACTAAGAGTACAGTTTATACATTAGACATATATAGAAGTGATTCAGAACTTCCAGATGACATAAAAGATGATGACGATGACGATGATGTTTTCTATGATGATATAGATGATGTATGGGTTGATAAATCAAAGTATGAAGAATGGGGAAAAATAGACGGAAAAGAGATTTACTTTGATAGCAGAGGTAGACAATCTAAAGATAGATGGGTAAAGCAAAAATATAATTTATACTATTATCTTGATTCAGATGGATATAGAAAAAAAGGTTGGTTCACTGAAACAGATGGTAAAACTTATTATTTAGATGAAGAAACTGGTGCGTTAAAGACAGGCTGGATATATCAAAATAATAACTACTACTATTTAGATGATATGGGAGTTATGCACAAAGGCTGGCTTAATATGGACAATAATTGGTACTACTTCACACCAAATGGACAACTTGTTACAAATAAAGAGATGTTTGTAGATTATATGACTTATAGATTTGGACCAGATGGAGCCATATATTAAAGGACAAATGAAAAAGGACAAATGACAAATGAGGAAGTTTCTGCTTGAGCGCAGAAACTTGGAATTGATAATGTGCAAATTGATAATTGATAATTGTTGAAGTTTCTGCTCAGTCGCAGAAAACCCAAATTAAATGACAAA
Source organism: Clostridium sp. BJN0001 (assembly GCF_022869825.1). NCBI lineage: Bacteria > Bacillati > Bacillota > Clostridia > Eubacteriales > Clostridiaceae > Clostridium > Clostridium sp. BJN0001. The sequence goes on from NZ_CP094971.1 coordinate 441,130, forward strand.
GAACAAATGACAAATGACAAATCAGGATGTTTCTGCTCAAAATCGCAGAAACGTAGAATTTATTGAGCTTTCGCTTCAGGCGAAAGCTCTAATTTTTTGCGTAAAACGCAAAAAACCATACAATGAAATTCCTGCGGAATTTCCGCCATCTTTGTGCTTTGCACATGATTTTTACTACCTTTATCATTATTTCAAATAAATGTTGGTGATAATTAAAATCAATAATACAGTTTTAAATTATTTATACATACCAACATTTAATGATAATAATGTGCTAGGTGATAATTTAAGAATATTTTTTTGCTTCAAATTACAAAGAAGAATCTAAATGATAAAGAACAAATGACAAACAATATATCAAAGGACAAAGAACAAAGGACAAAGGACAAATCAGGAAGTTTCTGCTCAGTCGCAGAAACTAAAATGTATTCAGCTTTCGCGTTCAGGCGAAAGCTTTTATATTTTGAGAAAATCTCAAAATACATAAAATGAAATTCCTGCGGAATTTCCACCTAATTTGTCATTTGTCCTTTGAAAGTTTGTCCATTGTACTGTCATTTGTCCTTTAACAATTTGTCATTTGAATTGACTTTGTTCATTCTATAAACTATACTAATTATATATAGTTCATAGAATGAACAATAATTTTGAGGGGGTTTATCATGATTGATGATAAGATTAGAATTTTAAAGGAACTTAATGAGAATTACAATATAAATCAGAGGGAATTAGCACAGAAAACTGACATATCTTTAGGAAAGGTAAATTCTATATTAAAGAATTTTACAGAAGAAAAAATTATAGAAAGAATAAGCAGCAGCAGTAAGAATGTTTTATATAAAGTAACAGATGAGGGAATTAAATATTTAGAAAAGAATATAAGTGATGCTAAAAATACAAGAATTAAGATACATGATGAAGACAAAAAGAAGCAGGTAAAGACAGCCGTTATCTTAGGCGCTGGGAAAACTAAGGATTTTGATGAGCCTGTAGGACTTCTTAAGATAGAAGATTTTACTATTATAGATAGGACAATTAATATATTAAAAGAAAACGGAATAAATAAGGTCATACTTGTTGTTGGATACAAGGGTGAAAAGTATGAAGAATATTTTGCAAAATCTAAGAATGTACATATTGTAAAAAATGATATGTATAAATGGACAGGAACTATGCAGTCTTTAGCGTTAGCAAAAGAGTACGTAGATGATGATTTCCTTTTGATAGAAAATGACCTTGTTTTTGAAAAAAGAGCAATAAAGGATCTTGTAGAGAGCGATGATCATGACTGCATATTGTTTACTAATGAAAGCGGTTCAGGAGATGAAGCTTTTGTAGAGATAAGAAATAATTGTTTATTTAAGATGTCTAAGGATATTCATCAGTTTAATAGAATTGATGGAGAGATGATAGGACTTACTAAAATATCATTAAAGCTTTATAAAATGATGCTTGAAGAATTTAAATCTAATGTTAATCCATACTTAAATTATGAGTATGTTTTATTAGATGCTGCAAGAGATTATAAGATTGGATATGTAAAGATAGATGATTTAGTATGGAAAGATGCTGATAAATTAAGTGAATATAAGAATATTAAGAATTATGTTTACCCAACTATAAGAAGAAGAGAGCTTACATATGAGATTGAAGGAATTAAGAAAATAGTAGCAGAAGCTTTCTCTATGTCTAAAGATAAAGTTACAGATGTTGAACGTGCAGGTGGAATGACAAATAAGAATTATAAGGTGACAGCAGATAATCAAAAATATATATTAAGAATTGCAGGGGCCGGCACAGAGGGCATGATAAATAGAAATACTGAAATGATTAATTCAAAAATCGCTTCAGAAAAAGGATATAATGTTGATATCCCATATTTTAATCTTGAAACAGGAGTTAAGATATCTAAGTTTATTGAAAATGCAGAAACTTTAACTCATAGAAGCATAAAGAAAGAAGAAAATCTAAGGAAGGTATGTGATATTTTAAGAAGCCTTCATACTTCAGAAGATTTTAATATGAAAAATGAGTTCAACGTATTTGAAGAACTTAAAAAATATGAAAATATATTAAGAGAAGATAATGGAGAATTTTTCAGTGACTATGATGTAGTTAGAGAAAAAGTAATTGCTCTTGAAGATGAAATGGAAGAATGCGGCAGAGTACATGTTCCTTCACATAATGATCTTGTTTCTGAAAACTTTGTTAAAGATACAAACGGAAGAATTTATTTAATTGACTGGGAATACAGCGGAACAAATGATGATATGTGGGATTTAGCTGCTCTTTCACTTGAAAATGAATTTTCAGATGATGATATAGAACTTATGTTTAGGTTATACTTTAAAGGAAAAGATCCAGATAAAAACACAAGAAAAAGACTTATAATGAATATGATTTTCCAAGATATGTTATGGTCAGTATGGACTCTTATTAAAGAAGCAGAAGGCGATGATTTTGGAACATATGGAATAGATAGATATAATAGAGCAAAAGAATATTTAAATAAACTTGAAACAGAGTACAAATAAAGGAGATCAAAGATGAGAGCAATATTAATGGCAGCAGGACTTGGAACACGATTAAGACCACTTACAAATGATACACCAAAGTCTTTAGTTAATGTAAATGGACTTCCTCTTTTAGAAAGACAGATTATAAATTTAAGAGAGAATAAAATAGATGAGATTGTAGTTGTGACAGGCTATTTAAATGAAAAGTTTGACGAGCTTGTTAAAAAATATAATCTTATAAAGATTGTAAATGAAAAGTATGCTGAATACAATAATATTTATTCTATGTATGTTGCACGTGATTATTTAAGTGATGCATATGTAATTGATGCTGATAATTATATAAAAAATAATTTTCTAAAAGAAAAAAAACCTGAAAACTCTATGTATTTTTCTGCATGTAAGGAAAATATAGAAGGCGAATGGATATTAAGATATGATGATAATAAAAAAATATATAAAGTAGATATAGCAAAAGATACCGATAAAAATGAATATATAATGTCAGGTGCTTCATATTGGACTGAAAAAGATGGAAAACTTTTAAGTGAAAAAGTAAGAGAAGCTGTTGAAGATGATAAGAGATTTCAAATTTATTGGGATGATATTGCTGTTGAAAATTTAAAAGATATGAATGTAACAATAGAGAAAATAGGCAGTGATGATATATATGAGATTGACTCTATTGAGGATTTAAGGAAATTAAATGAAATTTTAATGAAAAATTAAGTATTTTTGAATTTACTCTAAAGTTCTAACATGCTACACTAAAATTATAATAATATTATAAATAACGGGTTTGAGGTGAGGTGTTTGAATAAAAAATTAAAGCATTTGGCTTTAATAGGAATTTTTACGTCTACATTTTCGCTTTTGGGAATGTATGGAAATGTTTTGAACTGCCCTAAAAGTGTCTATGCACAAGAAACTCAAACTTACAGTTCAGATGAAAATAATGCATCAACGTATCTTAATAATGTTACTATTAATGGAGAGAATATTGGATTTTCTTATATAGAGAGCGAATATACTTTAAGAATTGATAATCCTTCAGGAAAATTTTTACTAAAGGTTTATCCAGAGAGTAGTGATACTACAATTAAGGTAAGTAACACTACTTTAAATTCAAATAATAGTATTATTTTGAGAATGAGTAAGTTTGGAATTTATAAAATACCTATTACTGTAAATAATAAAATAACTAATAAAACAAGAACATATGTTATTAATATATATAGAGGGGTAAATATTGAAAATGATACCGAAGATTCTGACATAACTACAGGCTGGATTAAGGATGAAGAAAATAGTGAGTGGAAATATGTCTATGGAAATGGCGAAGAGGCAAAAAGTGCATGGATCTATGATAGTAATTTTAAAAATTATTACTATTTTGATGAGTTTGGATATATGCAGAAAAACTGGGTATCAGATAATGAAGGAACGTATTTTTTAGATGGAAGTGGAGCATTATATAGAGGATGGATTAATCTTTATTCATCATGGTACTATTTAGATGAAGATACAGGACTTGAAAAAGAGTCTGAATGGTATAAAGACAAGAATAATGTGTATTACTATTTTAATGATGATGGAGTAATGCAGACATCATGGGTTTTAGATAATGATAAATGGTATTATCTTGATTATAATGGAAAGATGCAAAAAGGTTGGCTATATTATAAAAATGATTGGTACTATCTAAATGATTCAGGAGATATGCAAGAAGGCGGATGGAAATTTATAAATGGTACATGGTATTATTTTTATGAAAATGGGAAAATGGCCAAATGGTGGATTGAATATAATGATGAATGGTACTATCTAAATGATGATGGTTCTATGAAAACAGGCTGGTTTTATTATAAGAATGAGTGGTATTTTCTTAAATCTGATGGCAATATGACATCAGGTGAGTGGTATTTCGACTCAAATGACTGGTACTATATAAATTATAGTGGAACTATGAGAACAGGCTGGCTTTCAAAAGACGGGAAGCTCTATTATCTTAATGAAGATGGCAAAATGGAGAAAAATGGAGTCCTAATTGAAGGGGTTTATCTTAGATGTAATAGCGATGGTTCTGTAGAGATGATTTAGTAATGTGATTCTTTACGACAGGGTATGGTTATGATATACTTATTTAGTTAAAGATTTATATGGGACGACCACAGAAAGATGTTAATAATTGATAATGAATTAGTAATTGACAATTGATAATGAATTAGTAATTGACAATGGACATTGCAAATGACAAATTGTTAAAGGACAAAGGACAATATAAATGACAAATTGTTAAAGGACAAATGACAAATGAGGTGGAAATTCCGCAGGAATTTCATTTTATGGTATTTTGCGATTCTCGCAAAATACTAAAGCTTTCGCCTGAAGCGAAAGCTCAATATATTTTAGTTTCTGCGACTTGAGCAGAAACATCCTGATTTGTCATTTGTCACCTGTCATTTGTCATTTCAAATGTGGCGCCTTTAATACAAATAGGAGGATTTAGCGTTGGCTGATTATATAAATGAAATTGAAAAAAGAAGAACTTTTGCAATAATATCACATCCAGATGCTGGTAAGACAACACTTACAGAAAAGCTTTTATTATACGGAGGAGCAATAAGACTTGCAGGTTCTGTAAAAGCTAGAAAGACTTCAAAACATGCGGTATCAGATTGGATGGAAATTGAAAAACAAAGGGGTATTTCTGTAACTTCATCAGTTATGCAGTTTAATTATGAAGGTTATTGTATAAATATACTAGATACTCCAGGACATCAGGATTTCTCAGAAGATACATATAGAACACTTATGGCAGCAGATAGTGCTGTAATGGTAATTGATGCAGCTAAAGGTATAGAGGATCAGACAAGAAAACTCTTTCAAGTATGTTCATTAAGAGGAATTCCTATTTTTACATTTATAAATAAGATGGATAGAGAATCAAGAGATCCTTTTGAATTATTAGATGACATTGAAGCTGAACTTGGAATTAAGACATATCCTATAAACTGGCCTATAGGTTCAGGAAAAGAATTTAAAGGTGTTTATGAAAGAGATAGCAAAAAAGTTTTAGCATTTAATGGAGGAAATCATGGTCAGACTGAAGTAAAATCAGTTGAAGGTGAAGTTGATGATGAAATTTTTAAAGATCTTTTAGGAACAGCTCTTCACGATAAATTAAAAGAGGATATAGAGCTTTTAGATATAGCAGGCGATGAACTTGATTTAAATCAGGTAAGAAAAGGAAATCTTACACCTGTATTTTTCGGATCTGCTCTTACAAATTTTGGAGTTGAGCCATTTTTAGAGCATTTCTTAAAGATGACAACATCACCTCTTGCAAGAAATTCAGATAAAGGTGAAGTTGATCCATTTGATAAAGATTTTTCTGCATTCGTATTTAAAATTCAGGCAAATATGAATAAAGCGCATAGAGATAGAATTGCGTTTATGAGAATATGTTCAGGAAAATTTACAAAAGGTATGGAAGTATTCCATATGCAGCAAAATAAAAAGATAAAATTAGCTCAGCCTCAACAGTTTTTAGCTCAAGATAGAGAAATTGTTGAAAATGCTTATGCTGGAGATATCATAGGAGTATTTGATCCTGGTGTATTTTCAATAGGAGATACATTATGCAGCAGCTCAAATAAATTTAAGTTTGAAGGAATACCTTCATTTGCACCAGAACATTTTGCAAGGGTAAGACCTGTTGATACAATGAAGAGAAAGCAGTTCATAAAAGGTGTTACACAGATTGCACAAGAAGGAGCAATACAAGTATTTAAAGAAATCCATATAGGAATGGAAGAAATAATTGTAGGTGTTGTAGGTGTACTTCAGTTTGAAGTATTAGAATATAGACTTAAGAGCGAATATAACGTTGATATAAAGATGGATAGACTTACATATAGATTTGTAAGATGGATAGAAAATGAAGGTATCGATATGGATTCATTAAATCTTACATCAGATACTAAAAAAGTTAAAGACTTAAAAGAAAATAACCTTCTTATATTTGAAAATGACTGGGGAATTAATTGGGCACTTGATCATAATAAGGGAATTATTTTGTCGTCTGTTGGTAAAAGTGAGCAATAGTGTTTATTAAATAGGATATATATATTATAATAGTAGTATATTATCTAAAAATAAGGGGTTGAATGAGTATGAAAGTAATTAAAAAAAGTGGAAAGATTCAAGATTTTAATCTAGATAAGATATCATCTTCTGTAAAAAATGCATCATATGAAACAAAGCAGGCTCTTGCAGATTCAGATTTAAAACTTGTCAGAAAAGAAACTTTGGATATTTTGGGAAAATTAGGGAAAGACAGAAATACTTCATCATATGAAATTTTTGGAGTAGTATTAGACGTTCTTGATTCACTTGGTTTTAAGGACGTTGCAAAAAAATATATAAGTGGTTCATTTGAAATATAATTTGATTATAAAAACTAGAGGATAAAGTTCTAAACGATAATTATAAAAATAAATTTTATAATTTTTAAATAGTCTTTGTCCTTTTTTTCTAAATTAAAGGAGGGACAAGCTTTGAGTAATGTAAAGAAAGTGATGCTTTTGGTCTTTTCATTATTTGTTATGTTTGCAGTTATGCCGTCTGTTACAGTATACGCATACAGCAGTGATTATGAGATAATATCAGATACAAAAGTTAAAGCAAACGATTTAAAAGAATGGGCTAAAGCAAGAGGAGCAACAGATACTTTTGTAGATCTTGTAGACTTATATTATAAATATTCGAAAGAATGTGGTGATGTAAATCCTGCTATTGCTTATGTACAAGCAGCTAAAGAAACAAATTTTGGACGTTTTAATGGCGTTGTACCTGAAAAGTATTGTAATCCTTGTGGACTTAAGACATCAGCAGGTGGAGCTAATGACGATGTTAATGCACATCAGCAGTTTGACAGCTGGGATGATGGTGTAAAGGCTCATCTTGATCATCTTGCATTATATGCAGGAGCAGAAGGCTACCCAAAATCTGGAACAAAAGATCCAAGACATTTTAGAACACTAAAAGGAAAAGCAGAGACTGTATCATCTCTTGGAGGAAAATGGGCACCAAATACATCATATGGTGATGAAATAGTAAGCTCATATAATGATCTTCAAAAATCAGTAGGAATAGAAGATACTGCTCCTAAAGACGATAAGAATGAAAATTCTTCAAATGCAGTTATAATGGACAACCCTCCTGGATATAATGATTCAGACAATAATACAAATAAGAATACAAATACTAATATAAATAATAATACAAATATCATTTCTTCAAATGTTCTTAAGTATTCAAATACTACAGGATGGGTTAAAGATAAAGATGTATGGTATTATTTTGAAACAAATACAAATAAAAAAACAGGATGGCTTAAATATAAAAATAACTGGTACTATCTTGATAAAACAACAGGAATGATGCAGACAGGATTTATTAATGATGGTAGTTTTGATTATTATTTAAACCCTGATGGAATTATGGTAACAGGATGGAAAAGTGTAAATAATACATGGTATTATTTCAATCAAGGTGGCTCTATGCTTGTTTCTTCATGGGTAGGATCAGATCCAAACTGGTATTATGTAGGAAGTAATGGACAGATGGTAGAAGGCTGGATAACATATAAAGAAAGCAAATACTATTTAAATAAAGGTTCAGGACTTATGGCAGCAAATGTAGTTGTTTCTGGAATAAAAATAGGAAAAGACGGAAAAGCTATTATAGATAATAGTAAAGAGATTGTAGAAAATGAAGAAGATAAAAAAGATCAAGAAGACAACAATACTAGTAAAAAAGATATAACAATAGTTATAGATCCTGGTCACAATAATGGCGGTGATGGTTCTGCACAAAATGTTATAAATGGAGTTTCTTATTCAGAACTTGAACTTAACATGGAAACAGGACAAAAGATAGCTGATACATTAGAATCTAAAGGATATAATGTAGTGCTTACAAGAAAAACTGGAGAAATTCAAAATCGTTTACTTACAGATAGTTTAAAAGAAAGAGTAAAGATTGCAAATAATGCAGATGCAGATTTATTTATAAGCATACATCATAATTCTTATAAGGTAAATTCTTCTGTGCATGGAGTTGAAGTATTATATGATACAGCAAAGCCAAATGGTATCTTTGAAGGTGAAACATTAGATAGTAATAAAGTTGAACTTAGCAAAAAGATTGCAGCTGATTTAAGCGCTAAGATAAGTGATGAATTTAACACTAATAATAGAGGTGCAAAAGAGCAGTATCTTGCAGTTTGTAGAAACACCAAGATGCCAGCGGTACTTATAGAATGTGGATTTATCACAAATGAAGATGAAGCTAAAAGATGCTCAGATTCACAGAGTCAGCAGAAGCTCGCAGATGTAGTATGTGAAGTTGTTGAAGAATACTTTTAAGAACATACTAAATGACAAAGGACATACTAAAGGACAAATCAAGATGTTTCTGCTCAAATCGCAGAAACGTAGAATTTATTTAGATTTCGCTTCAGGCGAAACCTTCAAGTTTTTTGCGAGAATCGCAAAAAACTATATAATGAAATTCCTGCGGAATTTCCACCTCCTTTGTCATTTGTCCTCGTATAATAGGTTTGTAATAAGAAATTTTCTTATTATAAACCTATTTTTATTATATAGAATAAAGAAAGTGTCTTTTTTCCTATGGGAGTTCTCCCGATATTTTGTTACTCATTCTTATCTGCTTTCTAAATCTATATTTCAAAAAAATATTTATAAAGAATTATCCTAATGTTAAAATATCCGTAATGGAAATTAACAAAGGTTACAGCCGCATTTGTCCTGCAAAACATTATGTTATTGCCTTTAAAGCTTGCTGCCTAATCAGAATATCAAATTCTGCTTACACAAATGTTGCATCTCCTACCGTAGCCGCCAGCAAGGTATTTCGGTTTGGATGAATGCTGATTACGCGAGGGTTCAGTTAATATTCTGAATTAGGATAATTCCTTTTTAACTTCCTTATTATATTTGAAAGGTGGTGATTTTATGAAGAATATAAATTACTTATCAACGCTATTTGTAGGAATTGATATAAGTTCACGAGAAAATGTTGTTTCTGCTTTAAATTTCAATCAAGATTTTTTAATTAAAATGAAAGCGGTCGCGAATACGCAGACCGGTGCAAAGCAGCTTGAAACTATGCTTGTTGATGTATTAAAAAATAATATTTATAAATCTGTAATAATTGGATTAGAATCTACTTCGTTTTACGGAGTTCACATCGCTAATTTTTTATCAACAAGTGAAATATTAATGCCATATAAACCATATGTTTATTGTTTAAATCCAAAGGAGATTGCTAACTACAAAAAATCATTTAATGACCTCAATAAAAATGATGGTATAGATTCATTTGTAATTGCTGATTTTGCAAGGGTTGGGAGAATACATATCGAACCATGGCATGGCTCTCAATATCTTGCTTTGCAAAGACTTACAAGACATAGGCTTCATATAGCAAATTCCTTAACAAGAGAAAAAACCTATATGCTTTCAAATGTATTTCTCAAATTTAGTGAATTTGCTTTATTAGATGATGAAAAGCATCCTTTTTCAGACAAATTTGGAGCAACTGCATCATCAATATTAACAGAATTTTTGTCTACTGAAGATATCGCAAATACTCCCATGGAGGAGCTTGTGAATTTCGTAAATAAAAAAAGCCGAAAACAAATTTCTAATCCTGAACTTACTGTTGAAATTCTGCAGCAAGCGGCGCGAAACTCGTATCGGCTTGATAAATGTTTATATGAACCCCTTACAACTTCTATTGCCTGTTCTTTTAACTGTATTCAGGCATTTCAAAATCAACTAAAAACTATTAACAGAGCTATCGAAAAAACTGTAAAGGGTTTAAATGCTAACGAATATCAAATCTTGATGTCAATCCCTGGATTTGGTCCTGTATACTCTAGTGGTATAATCGCCGAACTAGGTAGCATAAAAAACTTTCCTAACAATGATACCGTTGCAAAATATGCCGGTATCGTATGGAAGGAAAATCAATCCGGTAGTTTTAAAGCTGAAAAAACACCTATGAGCAAAGCTGGTAACAGATATTTGCGTTATTATCTTATAGAAGCTACTACAAGTGTCATAAGACACATTCCGGAATATGAAAAATTCTATAAAAAGAAATACGCTGAAGTTACTACTCATCAACATAAACGAGCACTTGCGTTAACATCTCGTAAATTAATTCGTTTGATTTTTGGATTGCTGGCTAAAAATCAACTCTATTCTGCAGATAGTGTAGATAGATAACTTAATACATAATTTGGCGAACATACATTCCCGCCAGACTGTATGTCTATTAGTGTTGACTTTTTTTATAAAAATTATTCAAAATTATTTTCATTTTTCTCTTGACCTATTACCAAATTGCTTTAACAATTTGTCCTTTGTAACTGTCCTTTGTGTTTTGAACATGTTGTTTTGAACAATGAACAATGTTATTATAAAGATGTTCAAAAAATGAACTTAATAATTTTGATGATTAAAGGAGAATATTGAGATATGAAAAAAGGATATAGTAGTGGAGTTTTTAATGGAATTTGTTCTGCTGCAATGTGGGGAGCAGATACGGTACTTTTAAGTGTATTTCTTCCAGGGGATACAGCTTTTTTAGCACCGTTTATTACAACATTTTTTCACGATAGTTTTTCAGCAGTATGGACATTTTTATACCTTTTGTTTAGAAGACAGCTTGGAAATTTAACAAAAGCACTTAAGACAAAAAGTGCATTATATGTAGCTCTAGCAGCACTTATGGGAGGACCTATAGGAATGACAGGATATCTTTTTGCAGTAAAACTTATAGGACCTTCATATACAGCAATTATTTCTTCGTTATATCCTGCAGTTGGAGCTTTTCTTTCATATGTAATTTTAAAAGATAAACTTAATAAAAAAGCGTGGATTGGTCTTATCGCTGTAATAGTGGGTATTGGACTACTTGGATTTACACCATCTAACGGAAGTCTTAATTTACCTGGAGTTTTATGTGCATCTTTATGTGTTATAGGATGGGGAAGTGAATGTGTAATATGTGCATATGGAATGAAGGATAAGGAAGTTACATCTGAACTTGCTCTTCAGATAAGACAGCTTACATCTGGTCTTACTTATGGATTTTTAATCATACCTATTGTAGGAGGACTTGGTCTTACAGCTGAAATGGCAAAGAGTAACATTATTTTTGGAATAGGAATAACAGCACTTACAGGAACAATTTCATATTTATGCTACTATGCAGCAATATATAAAATAGGTCCAACAAGAGCTATGGGAATAAATATTACATACGTAATATGGACAATTGCAATTAACATGTTTAGAGGAGAAATGCCAAGTGTTATTGCGGTTTTAAGCAGTATACTTGTTATATCAGGTGTTTATTTTGTAGCAAAAGAACCAGAACCAGAACTTAAAGAAAATAAATCTTTTATTTAGAAAATATATTATTGGGGGCTATTTAAATACAAATTTCAGTTATGAGTTAAAAGAGAAAATGAGAAATATGGGGTTAAAAAAGACTTTTATAGTAAAAATACTTACTGTAAAAGTCTTTTTCTTGTTATTATATTATGGAAAAATAAAATATAAATTTCATAAAAAGAAATATAATTAATAAATGGTTGTTTATTGATAAAATCACCAAAAAGATGTAATATAATAGTATATGACTTTATAATCGAAGGGGAGATGGGAACATGAAAAAAGATAAGAATAATATATTTACTGGTTTGAATATTACAATCTTCATAATAGTTGCTTTTTTAATAGCTGCAGTAGAAATCGTTTTATCTTTAATTCCTTCAATGGGAATAAAGATTGCACTTACAGTTGTACTAGCTGTTATCGTTACAATAACATTTGTAGTGGTTATATCTAAGTTAACTGGAACTGATTTAAAAGGGATGACTGACTGCATTATTAAAATATCAGACGGAGATTTAAAGCAAAGAATGCCTGAAAATGGTAAACTTAAAAAATTAGGATCTGATTTTAATCTTATGATGGATGGACTTTATCAGCTTATATATGAAATTAATAGTATGATAAATAAGTTCTCAGAATCTGCGGTAAACATTTCAAGTATGTCTGAAGAAACAACAGCTTCATTATCAGAAGTTTCAAAAGCAATTGCAGAAGTTTCTGAAGGTGCAACAAATCAATCACATGCTGTAATTGATGCAAATCAGAGTGCTGAAACATTAGCTTCTCAGATTGATGATGTTGACAGACAAACAGATTTAATAAACAATTTATCAACAGATACAAAAAAACTTAGTGATAAGGGAACAAATATACTTACTGCTTTAATTAGCAAAACTGAAGAAACAAAGGAAAGTTTCAACAAGTCAGCGAGTGTAGTAAAAGAGATGGCAGAAAGCATAGGAAAAGTAAATTATATGTCAGATGCTATTGCCGATATAACAGAACAGACTAATCTTTTAGCATTAAATGCAAGTATTGAAGCTGCAAGAGCAGGAGAAGCAGGAAAAGGCTTTGCAGTTGTAGCAGAAGAAATAAGAAAACTTGCAGAAGCATCTAAGGATTCTACAGATCAAATAAAGAGTATAGTAGAAGATATAAATGAAAAAGTAAAAGATACTCAAGCAACTATGGAACAAAATAAAGAAATGCTTAATACTCAGGACAAAGCAGTTTTATCAACAAAAGATATAGTTGTAAATATTACAACTTCTATAACATCACTTTCAGATGCAATATCTAAGATAAAAGGCTTAAATACTGATATGAATACAAGCAAAAATAATGTTAGATCACAGATAGAAAGTATTGAAAAAGTATCTCAGGATACAGCAGCTATTTCAGAAGAAGTTAACGCTTCAGCTCAAGAAGTAACTGCAACAATGACAAGCCTTTCACAGTGTGCAGATGATCTTCAGCAGATGGCTGAACAATTAAAGCTTGGAATAAAACAATTTAACATATAAAAATATACGTTACATTTTTAAACTTAAAGAAATATGATATTACACTTTAATTTAGTGTGATATCTTATTTTTTTATCTAAAATTATATTCACATATATGAAATTAAAGAATAATAATATATTGACAAATGCAAATAATAATTATACTATTACATTAAGAACTATATAAGGATATAATTATATAGTTATGTAAATGCAATATAATTTTAATTTCATTATATGAGGAGGTAAGTTATGAATGGGATAGGAAAAATATTTGTTTTTCTTAATGATCAGCTTTTAAAAATGACATGGCTATCAAAGCTTGTACGCTTATTTATAGAAAATGTTTTTGGGCTGTCAGTTGAAGAAAAGTTTGGACAAAGCCTACATTTTTTTATTTATGATACTATAAAGATATTTATTTTATTATCAGTTCTAATCTTTATTATTTCATATATACAAAGCTATTTTCCACCGGAGAGAACAAAAAAAATCCTGGGAAATATTAAAGGTGTAAAAGGTAATATATTAGGAGCGCTACTTGGAACAATAACACCGTTTTGCAGCTGCTCAAGCATACCAATTTTTATAGGTTTTACTTCATCCGGACTTCCGCTTGGAATAACATTTTCATTTTTAATATCTTCACCATTAGTTGATATAGGCTCATTTTTAATCCTTATGTCGTTTTTTGGTGTAAAAATATCAATAGCATACGTTGTTGTTGGACTTGTACTTGCAGTAATTGGTGGAATAATTATTGATAAGCTTCATATGGAAAAATATATAGAAGGATATGTTAAAGAAATAGAAAATGTTGATGCAGAGGTTATAGAATTAACACGAAGAGAAAGAATATCGTATTCTAAAGGACAAGTACAGGATATAATTCGCAGAGTTTGGTTATATATATTAATAGGTGTAGGGATAGGAGCAGTAATCCATAATTTTATACCTCAAACTGTTATAGAAAATGTAGTTGGAAGCAAAAATCAATTTGCGGTAATACTTGCAAGCATAGTAGGAATTCCGATGTATGCTGATATATTTGGAACAATTCCAATAGCAGAAGCATTAATAGGAAAAGGAGTTCTTCTTGGAACAGTATTATCATTTATGATGGCTGTAACAGCATTATCACTGCCATCACTAATTATGCTAAGCAAAGTTGTAAAGAGAAAGCTACTCTATGTATTTGTATCGATAGTAGCAATAGGAATAATACTTATAGGTTATTTGTTTAATATGTATGCATATATTTTTATGTAATTAAAATAAAATTTAGAGGAGGAAAATATTATGATAATTAAAATTTTAGGAAGTGGATGTGCTAATTGTAAGAGATTAGAGCAGAATGCAAGAAAGGCAGTAGAATCACTTGGAATTGATGCGACTATAGAAAAGGTTACAGATATAAAAGACATAATGTCATTTGGAGTAATGAAAACTCCAGCATTAGTAGTTGACGGAAAAGTAAAGATAATGGGCAGAGTACCATCAGCAGATGAAATAAAGAAGTATCTTTAATAAAAACTAGGGAGGCTATTAATTTGAACTTTGATGAATTAACAATAAATTTGCTTAAAGCTATGGCACATCCTGTTAGATACAAGATTATAAAATTTCTTTATGAAGGGCCAAAGTGTGTTTGCAAACTTAATGAAGAGTTTAATTTTAGTCAGGCAAATCTTTCACAACATTTAAGAATTTTAAAAGATGCAGGAATACTAAAGAGTGAAAAAGTAGGACTTCAAACACATTATAGTTTATATGATGATAATATAAAAAGTATAATAATAAGTGTGGAAGATTATGTTAAGATTATCTGCAAAATAGATAAGAAATAAATGAAAATAGAGGATATAATTTACAAATATCAGTTCAAAGGACAAAGGACAAATGACAAATGGGGAGGTTTCTGCTCAAAATCGCAGAAACGTAGAATTTATTTAGCTTTCGCTTCAAGCGGAAGCTTTATTTTTTGCGAGAATCGCAAAAAACATATAATGAAATTCCGTAGGAATTTCCCAATGTCATTAAGTTAGTATTCTCATAAATAAAAATAGCATTGAAAATTATATTTTATGATTTTTAATGCTATTTTTGATTGTGCTAGTCTTATTTTTCTGCACGCAAAAAAGACGGAATTATTGCCGTCAAAAAAAAATTTACTTTTGATATATTTTATGATATTCTATACATAAAATTCACCCAGGATTTAGTAGTTATATTACGAGGATATTTTCTGCCATTCCTAACGGGTGAAATATAACGTTGGATTAGTATTTCAACGTTAGGTGGTCTCTCATTAGCAGGACATTTAAAAAATTTCTTACAGACAGTTATTGCTTTTGAAAAATTGATTGTATATGAATATTTTCTATTTTTATCTTTTATTTTAACATTAGTAGAGATAATTGAATAAAAGTTATACATCGTGAGTTTTGCATAGATTTCTTGGGTTATGAGCTCCACTTTTTTTGAGTTTAGAGAGTTAAGACCGGTCAAGTACTTTAACTCTCTAAATGAATTTTCTATTTTCCATCTTAATTGGTATAATTCTTTTATTTCTGTTGAGTCAAACTCTCTTTCATCTAAATTAGTTACAATTGTCTCGTAACTACTATCTGAAATTTTAAATCTAACAAAGCGTATATCCATTGAGTAGGTTTCATACGATCCTTCTTTGATGAAATCAAAGGGATTTACTTTACATAGCTTTTTATATTCATGTCGCTTATCTAATGGAATTCTACCCATTCTTTTTGTTATGTTTACTCTTTTTGTTGCATCAAATTCATCTGCTTCTGGGAATTTAAATGTACTGCTAATGCCAGTACTAGTTATGTCTTTTACTCTAATTAAATATTTAAAACCCTTCTCCTGAATATTTGCAAATACGTTATAAGATTCGTATCCACGGTCGGCAATTATAATTGCTTTTTCATTGCTGTCAAATCTCTTGACCATATCTATTAATGCCCGAGATTCATTACATTTTCTTACCGCTTGAATACAAGTATCCACAAAAATTTTATTACATAAATCATACATACAATTAATGTGTAACTTATTATGCCCTTTATATCCAGGGACTGTTTTTACATGAGTATCTTTATCGTTAGGATTGTGGTGTATGTTTAGTTTGCTTCCATCAACGGCAAGCAATCTATAGCCTTTTATATTTTTTAAAGCATTATAAGATGAAGTGAATTTATGAAATAAATAGGGCATTGCTATTTCATTTAACTTCTTCCTTTGTTGAATTAAAGCCGATTGCGAAGGCATTTTTTCACTATAATTAAAATATTCAGCCATAGTTATGAATGAATTTTTTCCCTCAAGGCAAAGTAATAATTTTAAAACATTAAAAAAACTTAATTTTCGATTACGGATAAAATCTTTTGATGAATTTTTTACAAAACACTTTTTGTTTTCCTCCATTTGTTTTATTGTCGAAAGCAATTCTGATTTCATTTTATTAGAAAAATTGTTCATTTTATATTCCCCCTTAAAAATACTGGTATTTAAGGGGCTGCGCCGCATTTTTCTATTACTTTGTCAATAGTTTTTGTAAAAAAAACGGGATATTATAATAAATATCTCGTTTTAATGTTAATTTATATACTTTTTTCTTAACTTAATGACATTGAGGAATTTCCACCTAAATTGTCCATTGTCCATTGTCAATTAGATTGGATTTCCACCTAAATTATCCATTATCCATTATTAATTCTCAATTGCACAGGATTTCTACCTCCTTTCTCATTTGTTTTACATGAACTTGTTGAATTGAACTATGAACAATGATATCATCATAATTGTTCAAAAAATGAACTTTAAAAGATGATAATTAACTAAAATACAAGGGGGATTAGTTTAATGAATAAGTTTATAAAGAGAATGTGTGCAGCGGTTGTTATGGGCTCAATGATGGCAACATTTGTAGGATGTGGTGCAGATTCTTCTAAAAATGCAAAGAAGACAGATGATGGAAAAGTAGTAATTGAATATTGGTATGGTCTTGGAGGAAAACTTGGAGACAATATGGAGAAGATAATAGATGAGTTTAATGCTTCTCAGGATAAATATGAAGTAAAAGGGGTAGCACAGGAAGATTATAAGACTACATTTAAAAATCTTCAGGCAGCAATTTCTGCTAAAAAAACTCCAGCTTTAGCTCTTCTTGAAGCTGATAAAGTTAAGGCTCTTT
Organism: Clostridium sp. BJN0001; assembly: GCF_022869825.1. Lineage (NCBI taxonomy): Bacteria > Bacillati > Bacillota > Clostridia > Eubacteriales > Clostridiaceae > Clostridium > Clostridium sp. BJN0001. The sequence goes on from NZ_CP094971.1 coordinate 458,857, forward strand.
CAGATAAGAAAACTCTTACAGATTTAAATAAATATTTAGAAAATGATTCAGACTATAAAGAATCTGATTATCTTGAATCATTTATCTCTTTAGGTAAAAATAAAGATGGAGGAACATACGGCTTTCCTATATATGGAACAACACAGGTTCTATATTATAATAAACAAGCCTTTAAAGATGCAGGGGTTTCAGAAGATTCTTTAAAAACATGGACAGGATTTACACAGGCTTTAAAAAAGCTTACTAAAAAAGATGGTGATGAGGTATCATTTTATGGCTGGGAACCTATGTGGGGAGAGGATAATTTAATAGATGCAGCATTAAGTAATGGTGGAAAAATTTTAAGTGATGATGGAAAACAGGTATTAATTAATTCAGATGAATGGGTTCAGTCTTGGAATTATTTCAGAAAAGCTATTTTTGAAGATAAAACAATGAGAATTCATTCAGGTGGAAGCGGATGGGAGTACTGGTATGCTACTGTAGATGATGCTATGAATGATAAAGCAGCAGGCTATATAGGTTCATCTGGAGATCAAGGAGATCTTGATTTTGATAAGCTTGCAGCACTAGAGCAGCCAGCATTTACAGATGGAAAAGAAGCAAAACCAGTTGCAGAAGGAAGACTTTTATCTGTTCCAGAAAATGTTTCAGATGAAGAAAAAGAGGGCGCATATGAATTTATAAAATTCTTTACAAGACCTGATATAAGCGCTGAGTGGTCAATTGCATCAGGATACATTTCAGTAAATAAAAATACTCAAGATGATGAAAACTTTAAAGAGTTTATATCTAAAAATCCACAAGCAGCAGTACCATTAAAACAAGCAATGCACGCAAGTGAAATGTTTATAGATCCAACTAATGGAAAGATATTAGATGCTCTTAAAGTTGCAGCAGACAAAGTTGAAATTGAAAATATTGATGCAAAAGAAGCTTTAGATGAAGCACAAAAGATAGCACAGGAAGAACTTGATAAATTGAAATAATTGACAAAGCACAATTGTGGAGGTTTCTACTTAGGCGCAGAAACTTGGAATTTGATAGAATTGATAATGTGCTAATGTATAATTGATAATTATTGAAGTTTCTGCTCAAAATCGCAGAAACGTAGAATTTATTTAGCTTTCGCTTCAAGCGGAAGCTTTATTTTTTGCGTGAAAACGCAAAAAACATATAATGAAATTCCGTAGGAATTTCCACCACATTTGTCCTTTGCACTGTCCTTTGTCCTTTAACAATTTGTCATTTAGTACGTAGTACGTTCTTTGTACCGTTTTGTGATAGAAATAGTCCTGTTAGTGCTAGACTTGTTCCGATAAATGATAATACTGTGATTTTTTCATGTAAAATAAGTATTGAAGCTATAACGGTAATGACTGGAACAATGTAAATATAAACACTTGTTTTTACAACTCCTAAAATTTTAACTGCAAAATTCCAAGATACAAAACATATGGCAGACGCTCCAAGTCCTAAGAATATAATATTAAATAAATACACAGGATTTGTGAAACGAGTAAGTTCAAAACGGAAATCAAATAGAAATAATGCAGGTATAATAAAGAGAATGCCATAGAAGAATATCCTTCTTGTAGTAAGAATAGTATTGTAACCATAAGCACTTATCTTTTTTATTAGTATAGAATAACATGCCCAAACTAATGCAGCTAGTAGGGCTAAAATATCTCCTATAGGATTTAATTTAAGATTTGATCCGTTAAAACTAATAAGGAAAATTCCTAAAAGTGCAAGAACAAATCCAACAAAGAAGTTTGCACTTAATTTTCCCTCTTCTTTTAAAAACAGACGACTTAAAATTGCTGTAAAAAACGGTGCTACTGATACTATTACAGCTATATTTGAAGCCATTGTATATGTTAAAGCGATGTTCTCAAAAAGATAGTATAGGCAAATTCCACAAAAACCTGCTGCTATAAAGGTCATCTCCTGCCTCAAAGTAGTATATTTCATACTGTGTGGGTAAATTATTAGTAAAGCAACTAAGCCTATAACAAAGCGAAAAAATAAAATTTCTACCGGCTGAAAGCTTACCAATAAAATTTTTGTTGATATAAAAGTTGTTCCCCAAAGTAGTATTGTAAGCAGAGCTATTAAGTGCCCATTCGCATTTTTATTATTCATTTGTTTTCCCCCATTTTTACTTATTGTTTAAAATATTTTAGCATACAATTTTCAAAAAGAACATACTAAATGACAAACTAAAGGACAAAGGAAAAAGGACAAATGACAAAGATGGTTGTTTCTGCTAAAACGCAGAAACTAAAATATATTGAGCTTTCCCTTCATGCGAAAGCTTTATTTTTTGCATAAAAACGCAAAAAACATATAATGAAATTCCGTAGGAATTTCCCAATGTCATTAAGTTAGTATTCTCATAAATAAAAATAGCATTGAAAATTATATTTTATGATTTTTAATGCTATTTTTGATTGTGCTAGTCTTATTTTTCTGCACGCAAAAAAGACGGAATTATTGCCGTCAAAAAAAAATTTACTTTTGATATATTTTATGATATTCTATACATAAAATTCACCCAGGATTTAGTAGTTATATTACGAGGATATTTTCTGCCATTCCTAACGGGTGAAATATAACGTTGGATTAGTATTTCAACGTTAGGTGGTCTCTCATTAGCAGGACATTTAAAAAATTTCTTACAGACAGTTATTGCTTTTGAAAAATTGATTGTATATGAATATTTTCTATTTTTATCTTTTATTTTAACATTAGTAGAGATAATTGAATAAAAGTTATACATCGTGAGTTTTGCATAGATTTCTTGGGTTATGAGCTCCACTTTTTTTGAGTTTAGAGAGTTAAGACCGGTCAAGTACTTTAACTCTCTAAATGAATTTTCTATTTTCCATCTTAATTGGTATAATTCTTTTATTTCTGTTGAGTCAAACTCTCTTTCATCTAAATTAGTTACAATTGTCTCGTAACTACTATCTGAAATTTTAAATCTAACAAAGCGTATATCCATTGAGTAGGTTTCATACGATCCTTCTTTGATGAAATCAAAGGGATTTACTTTACATAGCTTTTTATATTCATGTCGCTTATCTAATGGAATTCTACCCATTCTTTTTGTTATGTTTACTCTTTTTGTTGCATCAAATTCATCTGCTTCTGGGAATTTAAATGTACTGCTAATGCCAGTACTAGTTATGTCTTTTACTCTAATTAAATATTTAAAACCCTTCTCCTGAATATTTGCAAATACGTTATAAGATTCGTATCCACGGTCGGCAATTATAATTGCTTTTTCATTGCTGTCAAATCTCTTGACCATATCTATTAATGCCCGAGATTCATTACATTTTCTTACCGCTTGAATACAAGTATCCACAAAAATTTTATTACATAAATCATACATACAATTAATGTGTAACTTATTATGCCCTTTATATCCAGGGACTGTTTTTACATGAGTATCTTTATCGTTAGGATTGTGGTGTATGTTTAGTTTGCTTCCATCAACGGCAAGCAATCTATAGCCTTTTATATTTTTTAAAGCATTATAAGATGAAGTGAATTTATGAAATAAATAGGGCATTGCTATTTCATTTAACTTCTTCCTTTGTTGAATTAAAGCCGATTGCGAAGGCATTTTTTCACTATAATTAAAATATTCAGCCATAGTTATGAATGAATTTTTTCCCTCAAGGCAAAGTAATAATTTTAAAACATTAAAAAAACTTAATTTTCGATTACGGATAAAATCTTTTGATGAATTTTTTACAAAACACTTTTTGTTTTCCTCCATTTGTTTTATTGTCGAAAGCAATTCTGATTTCATTTTATTAGAAAAATTGTTCATTTTATATTCCCCCTTAAAAATACTGGTATTTAAGGGGCTGCGCCGCATTTTTCTATTACTTTGTCAATAGTTTTTGTAAAAAAAACGGGATATTATAATAAATATCTCGTTTTAATGTTAATTTATATACTTTTTTCTTAACTTAATGACATTGAGGAATTTCCACCTAAATTGTCCATTGTCAATTGTCTTGGATTTCCACTTCGGAGGGCTCCCCGTTAAATGGACAATATTAAGTTAATACTCGTTAATTCTTAATATTCTGTAATTATGCTGCTAATTTCATTAGATAGTAATCATGAGGAGGAATATATCCAATAGATGAATGTATTCTCTCATGATTATATCTATAAACAAAATCACCTACATCATTTTTTATGTGATCTAAATTCCAATATATCATTCCGGTAAGGCATTCATCTTGAAGATATCTATGATATGATTCTATGAATGCATTATAATTTGGACTGTGTACTGGAATTCTTTCATGAAGAACACCTTCATCAAGGCATCCTTTCTCAAAAACTCCACTAATAAATTGACTACCGTTATCGGTACGAAGTACTACTGTTTTATCTTTAGCATAGTTTAAGCCTCTGTTATATAGAGCTTCTAACATAACTTTTTTAGCAACAGAACCTGTAGCAGATAAGTCAATTGAATATGCCACTATTTCTCTATCAAAAACATCGATTATTGAAGTTATATAGGCTGTTTTCTTATTACCAGCAATAAATGCATATTTGATATCCATTTGCCATAATTGATTAGAAGCTGTAACTTTTCTGCTTTCGCAGGTACGTGACATTCTTCTTTTCTGTCTTTTATAGTAGTTTCCTAATAAATTTAAATTTTTCATTAGTCTTCTAACTTTCTTCTTATTAATTTTTAAATTGTACTTCTTTCTAAATCTTAACTCACCGGTAACTTTTTTATATCCATATTTTCGCGATGTTTTCTTACTTCTAATTTCTGTTATATACTTTTGAATAGTTATATCAGATATTTTGATATTATCGAATGTTAAACTGTATCCAGGGACCTTTCTACCTACGTTAGCGTAGCTTCTTTTAACAATATATTTCTGTTTTGAATAATATGTGGATCTAGAAATCCGTAATATTTTAAGTACTATTGTTACTTTATATCCAAGTTTAATCCATTTGTGGGCACTTAAAATTTTATATTCTAGTGTTATTTGTTTTTTTTTTAGAAGATCTTCAAGAATAGCTATTTTTAGTTTTTGCTCCTCAATTTTTTCCTGAGCTTTTTTGTATTCACGCTTATAATTAGGTATCAATTTTGTATCTTTTGGTTCTTTTGGTTCTAGTGTTTGCCTATATCTACGGTAATTATTTACCCAATAGCTTAATTGTACAGCATTAATATCATATTTTTTAGCAATAAGTATATTGCTTCCAGACTCTAAAACTTCAGTAACAAATTTAACTCTTTCTTTCTCTGTAAATGTTCTTCTAAATTTAATTTTCTCCATATAAAAAGACCTCCTAATTATCATATTTATATATTAATTATTTTAATTAATATTGTCCAATCTAATTAGGGGGGCTATAAGACTTAAATTATCCATTATCAATTCTCAATTATTTTTGTGTTATAATAATCATGAATAATATTTAAAAGGAGCAGGTGCTTATGAATAAAAACATAATTTTTTTTGATATTGATGGAACGCTTGTAAGCGAAAAAACGCATACAGTATGTGATAGTGCAAAGAAAGCTTTAAAGATGGCAAAAGAAAAGGGAAATCTTATATTTATTAATACAGGAAGACCTGTAAGTGAGATAGATGATGAACTTAGAAAGCTTGACTTTGATGGGTATATATGTGGATGTGGAACATATATAGAATATGAAGGAAAGGTTCTTTTTTATAAGGGCTTAGGAAATAATCTTTCAAAGAAGGTAGCTTCAGAGCTTAAAGAACTTAAAATAGATGGAATACTTGAAGGCAGAAATGATATTTACTACGATAGAGAAGAAAATATAAAATCAAGCGAGGTAAAAAGAATTCTTAAAGAACATAGAAGAGCTGGATTTTATAAAGGTTCATTATGGGACGATAGCAATATAAATTTTGATAAGTTTGTTGTTTGGTATGAGAAAGAAGAACAATTTAAGAAACTTTATGAAGAATTTTCAAATTTATTTGATTTTATACATAGAGATGATAAATTTTATGAGATTGTACCAAAGGGATTTTCAAAAGCAACTGGTATAAGAGATGTTATAAAACTTCTTGATATTCCTAAAGAAAATACATATTCATTAGGTGATAGTACAAACGATCTTGAAATGCTTGAATTTTCAGAGCACAGCATAGCAATGGGAAATAGCCATAAAAAACTATTTGACATATGCTCATATGTAACAGATGATATTGAAGAAAATGGAATTTATAATGCACTTGAACATTATAGCTTAATTTGAACATATTGTAATGAACAATAAACCATGCTATTCTAATTTTGTTCATAAAATGAACTTAAAAGATTAGAAGTTTAATAGGATGGTGTTTTTTATGTTATATAAGAATCAAAATATATTTTCAAAAATTCAGATAAAGAAAAAGCTTGCGGTTCTTCTTTTTGTTATGCCCACTTTAATTCCTTTATTTGTTTTTTGGATATATCCTATGTGTAAGGCTGTATTTATTAGTTTTACAGATTGGGATTATATGACATCGGATTTTGATTTTATAGGTTTTTCGAATTATATTAGTCTTTTTCATGATTCTATGTTTTTTGAATCTTTAAAAAATACGCTTGTGTTTACTTTTGGAACTTTAATTCCTACAGTTGCAGGTGGACTTGCCCTTGCAGTTTTATTGAAAAAGAAGATAGCTGGCTTATCTATTTATAAAGCTATCATTTTTTCTCCGTGGATTACACCTACAGTTGCAGTTTCTATAGTATGGAGCTGGATTTTTGAGCCTGAGTATGGTTTTGCAAATTACATATTAAATCTTTTAAATCTTCCAAAATCTCAGTGGCTTCAAAGCTCTAAAACTGCGATGTTTGCTGTAATTATAGTTACCGTATGGAAAGGTGTAGGCTGGGCAATGATATTTTATCTTACTGCTCTTAATAAAATCTCTAAATCTTTATATGAAGTAGCGTCTGTAGATGGTGCAGATTCATTTCATAAATTTTTTCATATAACACTTCCTTTAGTATCTCCAACAACTTTTTTTCTTACAATTATTACAACGATAGATTCTCTTAAGGCGTATGATCAGATTCAGGTTTTAACTCAAGGAGGACCTTCAGGAAGTACAAGAACCATATTATATTTTTATTATCAGACGGCTTTTGAAAACTTTGATACAGGTAAGGCAACAGCAATTGCAGTTATTATTCTTTTAATTGCAGGTGCACTTTCTGGTATTCAGTTTATAGCGTCTAAAAAATGGGTTCATTATTAAAGAAGAGAGGAATATAGATATGGATATTTTAGCTAATGAGAGTAGAAAAGATGATTTTGAAGAAGTAAAGGTGCAAGTAAATTTAAAATATAATAAAGTGACACATTATATAAAGCAGATTTTAAGACATATTACACTTATTTTTATTGGAATTATAACTTTCTTTCCATTTATATGGATGATATCAAGTGCATTAAAGACTAAAGATGAAATATTTTCTTTTCCACCAAAGCTTATTCCATCTACATTTGAATGGTCAAATTTTGCAAAGGTATTTTCTGATTCGTCTTTTGCAGTTTACATAGGTAATAGTTTTTTTGTAGCAGCTATAGATGTTACAATTCAAGTTATAACAGCCGCAATGATAGCTTATGCATTTACTCAGATGAAATTTAAAGGAAGAAAGGTTTTATTTGCAATTATTATGGCAACATATATGCTTCCTTCTGCAGTAACATATGTGCCATGCTATATTTTACTCGCAGATTTAAATTTAATAGATACACTCACAGGTCTTATTATAAGTAATTCTATTAATATATTTGGAATATTTTTAATGAGGCAGGCGTTTTTACAAGTTGATAAAAGCTTTGTTGAAGCAGCAAGAATTGAAGGCGCTTCGCATTTTAAAATATTATGGAAGATAATGTTTCCTCTTACAAAGCCAACATTTATAACTCTTATTTTATTAAATTTCGTAACATGCTATAACGACTATATGTATCCGTCATTAATTTTAAAAAGTCCAAAAAAATTTCTTATTTCAGCAGGCTTAAGACAATTTTTTATAGAAGGTGGAGCATATGGAATAAACTGGCCTGAAATAATGGCTGCAAGTACAATAACAGTTCTTCCACTTCTTATTTTATTTGTAATATGCCAGAAGTGGTTTATGAAAGGCGTTATGGGAGACGCAGGAGTTAAAGGATAAATGAAAAACCAAAGGACAAACCAAAGGACAAACCAAAGGACAAAGAACAAAATAATTGACAATGGACAATTGACAATTGTGGATGTTTCTGCTCAAAGTCGCAGAAACTTTGTATTTAGCTTTCGCGTTCAGGCGAAAGCTTTAGTTTTTTGCGAGAATCGCAAAAAATCATATAATGAAATTCCGAAGGAATTTCCACCTTCATTGTCAATTGTCCATTGTCAATTTTTCATTTGAAAGAATTTCTACCTTAATTATCCATTAATAATTATCAATTGATAATTATTAAAATTGACAACCAATTATCCTAAAGGTAAAATATACAGAGATATTTAACTTAATATTGGAGGACAATTTATGGAAAAGTCAATTACCAAAAATGCTGCATTTAAAGGAATTCTTAACCTTTTCAATATAATTTTACCGATAATGGTTACGCCATTAGTATCAAGATCAATAGGTAAGAATTTATATGGTTTCATAGGGTATGGAGATTCTTTAACACAGTATTTTCTTATTTTTGCGAGTTTTGGAGTGTACAATTATGGACTTAGGGAAATAAGTAAAGTAAGAGAAGATAAGAATAAACTTCAAAGGACGTTTACGAGTTTATTTTTATTCACTACATTTACTAATATTGTAACTACACTGGTTTATGTTTTATATACCATTTTCACAATGAAAAATGATCCAGCGTTTTATACATGTCTTGTAATGGGACTTAATATTGTCTTTAATTTATTTTACGTAGAGTGGGTAAATGAGGCACTTGAAAATTATGACTTTATCGCTGTAAAAACAATGGTTGTAAGAATTGTTTATTCAGCACTTATACTTTTATTTGTAAGAAATACAGATGATTATCTTTTCTATCTTTATGTTTTAGTTATTTTTAACTTTATAAATAACATAATAAGTTTTATTTATGTAAAGAGGACAATTAAATTTGTCTTTAAAGATCTTCATTTTTTAAAACATATAAAACCGATGTTTTATGCTGCTATTTTATCAAGTACAGCGCTTTTATATACACAGCTTGATAAGATAATGTTAAAACCAGTTGGTACTACAGAAGTTGGTTTTTACTATATGGCGCAGAGGATTGTAACTATAATAAGTACGCTTATGCTTACTGTAATTCAAGTTACTATGCCGAGACTTTCAAATTACCTAGGAAATGATTCAAAGAGTGAATATCTAAAACTGCTTAAGAAAGTTATAAAGATATATTTTTTATTTCTATTCCCAGTCTCGATAGGTTTATGCTGTCTTTCAAAAGAGGCAATGGTGATTTTTGCAAGCTCTGAATTTCTTCCAGCAGTGCCTGTTCTTGCTGTTTTTTCAATACATATGCTATGCACAGGAATAGAAAGTGTAATAGCCCAGCAGATAATATATCTTCACAGAAGAGAGAAAAAAGATACAGTGCTTGTACTTATTGGAGGAGTAATAAATCTTATATTAAATGGAGCACTTTTATATTTAGGAATGTTAACTACAGTTTCAGCTATAGTAACAACCCTTATAGCTAATGTAATAATTTTAATACTTGAATACAGAATGGTTTTATGCGATATAAAACTTGACATAAAGTTATTTTCATTTGAAAATATGAAGTATTTAATATATTCTATTCCATTTATTCCGATAACACTAGCTATTAAGTTTCTTATAAAAAACATGATAATATCTTGCTTTATACAAGTTATATCATGCGTTATATTATATCTTTTGATTTTGATAATAAGAAAAGACGAACTCTTTATTGAACTGTCAGGTGTGATAATTAGAAAAATAAAATCAAAGATAGGAAAATAAACCAAAGGACAAAAATAATTGATAATGTGCTAATGTATAATTGATAATTATGGAAGTTTCTGCTCAAAATCGCAGAAACGTAGAATTTATTGAGCTTTCGCTTCATGCGAAAGCTTTTATATTTTGAGAGAATCTCAAAATACATACAATGAAATTCTGAAAGAATTTCCACCTTCATTGTCATTTGTCATTTAATAATTTGTCCTTTGTACTGTCATTTGTCCTTTAACCATTTGTCATTTAGCATTATTTTACATCAAGCATATCCACAATAAACATATATAAAGGTATAGAAAGTAACAGTCCCCATATTCCCATCAGTTTTTCGCCCATAAGTAATAGAAAAAAGGTCATGAATATAGGTATATGGGCTTTATCTGACATAAGTTTTGGGTTTATAACGTAGCTTTCACATGCGTGTATTACAATAATAAGAATTATAACTTCAATAACTTTCTTTATTCCACCAATCTCAAATGCGATAAGACTTAATGGAAAAAGTGATATTATAACTCCAAATACAGGTATTAATGATAAAAAGAATATCATAAATCCAAGAGCCATAGGTTCAGGAAATGATAGAAAATATAAACCTATTACCGATATTGTTGAATTTATTATCGCTATTATCAATTGTACCTGCATAACTTGTCCAAAAGAGTTAAGAAACTTTTTGAAGAAGTTTCTATATATTATGTACAAAAATGATACTTTGCTGTTAGCAAATTTTCTGCAATATTTTATCATAGAGTCTTTACTTAATAAAAATAATGAACTTAATATGATAGAAGAGAGTAGTGTCATCGTTCCATCTTTAAAAGTTGAAATAGTTTTTAATATGTCAGCTGTATTATCTTTAAAGCAATTTACAAAATACTCTGAGTCTGATAATTTTGATATGTAATGATTTAAAAAAGTATTTTCCATCTGCATATTATCGAGCATTTTAAATAATTGGTGCTGTAAAATTAAAAGTTCTTCTATTAATTTTGGAATATATATGTAGCCAGATATAATAAATAATAAAAGTATACCTAAAAGTACAATGTATGTTATTATCTTATTATTTATGTTGAGTTTAATTTTTTTATTTATAAAATAATTTATAGCATTTTCTATCTGACAAAAAATATAAGAAATCATAAATGTCAAAAGCAGCATATCTTTAAATGGTGTTAAGCATAATGCCACTAAGGCAAGTATAATAAATGCAATTATCTTTTTTGTCATATTTGCTTTTAAAAATTCATGTATTTGCAATACAACTTCACCCCAGTGCGTATTAAATTGTTATTAATTTTTTAAATAAACTGTCCAGTTATCCTTAGTTGCGTTTATTGTTATTCCATTAGGATTTGAATATGTATAATATCTTCTAACTCCAAGTGTATTATAAACGTCATCAGGATTACTATGTTTTGGTATATCATCTTTTCTTGGCACAACTACTATGCTTGGATTTAAATATGATACAAATTCATATGAAGATGATGTATCAATTCCATGATGTGGTGCTTTTAATACATCTATAGAACAACTATCGCCAAGTCTTTTATTATCGAAGAAATCTTTCTCTGCGTTCCACTGTATATCACCAGTAAATAATTCATCAAGATCACCATATTTTAAATATACGATGTCACTATTATCATTAAGAGCCCAATATTTTTCTGATATTCTATCAAGTGTTCCTTCATTTGTAAAGTCATTGTTAGAATTTACAAACTGCAATATCTTTTCATCATCAACATATGAGCCTGATTCAGTATTAAGCACATCTATATCGTTTTTCTTAATTTTATCTATAGCATCTTTATATACTTTATAATCTGTTTTAAGAAGACTTAATTCTTCTTTATTAGATTCAGTTTCAGCTACTCCTATAGTCCAGTCCTTCATATCATAAAAACTATCTGGAATAAATAATTTTCCTATAGTAAAGTTATCAATAAGAGCTGAAATTCCTCCTATATGATCTGAATGAGGATGTGTTAAAACTATATAATCAATAAATGGCTTTCCATCTTTTTTCTTTAAGTTTTGACTTTTTAAAAATGATAAAAGCTTGTCTACTGTAGAGACATCACCAGTGTCAATTAATGCGACTTTTCCATCTGGAAGTTTTATATAGTGGCAGTCAGCAGTACCTACATTTAAAGAAGTGACAGTAAGAATATCCTTATCTATTGTAGAAGATATATTTTGTAAAATCCCATCATCATTAAATGTGTAAAGCAGATCATCTAAATATAATAGACCTGTTGCAATAGAACCATCTGATTTTATATAATACTGTCCATTTGTTTTTTCAATCCATTTATCAAATAGCATTTCATTATTATCATCAGAATAATATGTCTTGCCATTATATTCATAAAAACCATTCTGGAGCTGCCCCTTATCATTAAAGAAATACCAGATCCCATCAATTAAGTTCTTTTGTACAGCCATTTGTCCATATTTATCGAAGTGATAAGTGTATCCATCGATATCTTTCCATCCAGTCTGCATAACTCCATATTTATCTGCATAGTACCATCTGTTATTTGCAAACCATCCAGTTTGAAGAACACCATTTGCATTGAAAAAGTACCAGTTACCATCTATGTCTTTCCATCCTTTTACAAGTGAATGATCATCATTTAGGTAATATTTATAATTGTACTCATCTGATTCAGCATCAAGATCTTTATTTTCATCTTTTTCATAAAACCAGCCTGTTTTTTTGAGGATTTCATTATTTACAATATAGTATGTTTTGCCATCTATATCTTTAAATCCATGTTCTATGAATTCTTCTTTATTCTCTTCATTCTCATTTTCCGTATCTTTCTCATAGTCTGTTTCAATATTTTTATCGGAATTTTTTCCGTCTTTAGAAGTTTTATCTTTATTTGTTTCTAAAGATTTTTCCTCATTTTGTATGGTTATAGAAGCAGAAGTTTTTTCTGCGCTATAAGACCTAATTGGAAAGATACTTAAATTTAAAAGAAATATTATAAGAAAAATCAGTAGTTTTTTTATTAATTTAAAATTCATTAAGTTTCCTCCTTGATTTGTTTTTTATTTTAAGACTTTTAAAATTGTGTTATATAATGAAGGACTTATTTTAAATATTTTGAAAAGTATTATCCAATGCATCTGTTTTTCACTACTTTTTAAGTATTTTTTATAAGCTTCATCAAATTTTGACTTTATTGAATCAATATAAATAGTGCATTCATTTTTAGAAACAGCACATCCATTAAAACAATATATTAATTTAAACATATACCATTTAAGTGTTTTTGAATATAGATAAGTAAGATTCTTATCTACTATAAATTTGATTTTTTCTTCGTATACATCTATTATATCGAGATTCTTTTTGCTAAACTTACTATTAGTTATACTTTCAGGATTGACTCTATAATAATAAAATGCTTTATCTATATAAACTGTTTTTTCTGCTTTATAAAAAAGTTTATATGTAGTTCCTTCATCTTCATGGATTTTTCCTTCAGGATAACGTACGTCTAAAAATAATTCTCTTTTATAGAGCTTATTCCAAGCAACTATTGTATATACTGATAGATCAGTATAAAAATTATTCATTCCTTCTTTATTGTTAAAAACTGATATTTTATTTTCATTTTCTTTAGGAATTTCTGAAGTTTCGTTAGATGTTTTAAAGAATTTACAGTAGGATATATCAGCATCATTTTTAATTAAAATATCATAAAGAGTTTCATACATATTAGGACTTAGCCAGTCATCACTATCAACAAACCCTATGTAGCTTCCTTCTGCATATTTTAATCCTTCATTTCTTGCAGAACTTAAGCCGCCATTTTTTTTGTGAACTACAAATATACGGCTGTCTTTTTGTGATAATTTTTCACAAATCTCTCCTGAACTGTCTTTAGAACCATCATCTACAAGGATTATTTCGATGTTTTTATACGTCTGATTTATAAGTGAATTAACACACTTCTCTAAATATTTTTCTACATTATATACTGGGACTATAATACTTATTAATTTATTCTCATTATTCATTAATATTATTCTCCTAATCTATAAGAATTTACACGCTATAAATTATACCATAAGTAAAGTTTAGGATGAACTTTTTTTGCTATATTGATATAATGTATATAGTTTTTACAATTTTAAAAGTTTTAAGGAGAAAAAAATGAAAAATAATAAATATTTAGGTTATGAAGATCTAAGCTTAAGAGATGCTCAGCTTATGATGACTAAGATATTAAAAGATATATCTATAATTTGTGATAGACATAATATAAGATACTTTCTTGATGCAGGAACTTTAATAGGAGCAGTTCGTCATAAAGGATTTATTCCATGGGATGATGATATTGATATTGGAATGCTTAGAGAAGACTATAATAAATTTATAGAGGTAGCAAAAAAAGAGCTTCCAAAGCACCTTTTTCTTCAAACTCATGAGAATGAAAAAGAATACGATATTTATCAAGTCCCTTGCAAGATAAGACTTAATGATACTCTTTTTATAGAGGCAAATATAAAAGAGAATGATAAGATGAATAATGGTCTCTTTGTAGATATACTTCCATATGATAGTATGCCTAAGAGCAGACTTATTTATAAAATTCAAAGAAAGATAAGCACTTTTATTTTAAAAAGCTTTATAAGACTTAGAGAAAAGCCTGATAAGCTTACTATAAAAAATAAGATAACACATACAATTTATAAAATAGTAACACTTATCTTTACAACTAAAAGAAGAAATAAATTTTTTGATTTTCTTATAAAATTAAATGATAAAAATTCTCCATATATGGGCTATGGGGTTGATACAATATGGAGCGAATATATATATAAAAAGAAAGATTTCTTTGATCTTATAAAACTTGATTTTGAAGGCGAAAAGTTTTATGCACCTAGAAATTATGATAGAGTTTTAACAAAGCTTTATGGAGACTATATGAAACTTCCAAAAGAAGAAGATAGAGTATGGCATGCAAAAATAATAAAAGAAAAAGTAAAATAGATATTTAAATTCTTAATTTTAAATTAAGAATTTAAAATGTTATCAAAAATTTTATTTATGATATAATAAAACGGAGAGCGTGTTTTTATAGTAGATATAATATTGAATAAATATTATATTGTTAGTATAATTCAAAGGGAAAACAAGAATGACAAAATATTAATGAATGGAGTGATTGAGTATTGGCAGAGGTAAAAGTATCGATAGTTACTCCTGTTTATAATGTAGAGAAGTGTATAAAAAAGACAATAGAGTCAATAATAAATCAAACATATAAGGATTTTGAACTTATTTTAATAGATGATGGATCACCGGACAAAAGCATTCAGATAGCAGAAGATACTTTAAAAAATACAGATGTACAGTATAAAGTCATACATCAGGAAAATTCAGGAGTAAGTGCTGCTAGAAATAGAGGCATTGAGAAGTCAGAAGGCGAGTATATATTTTTCTTAGATTCAGACGATTATATACATAAAGATTTTTTAAAGGAAATGGCAGATAAAATAGATGAAACATCATGTGATATTTTATTTTCAGGATATAGCGAAGTTGATGCAGAGGGAAATGTTATTACATATAACAGAACTAAATGGATAGAAGGCTCAATAAGCGGAGTAGAGGCTGCAAAAAGACAGCTGCTTGATGAAATAGTAATAGGTATGAGAAATACTATGTATAAGTCATATATTATAAAAAATAATGATATTAAGTTTGATTCTAAAAGAAAATACGGCGAAGATATGGTTTTTGTAATAAAAGCTCTTATCTACGCTTATAAAGTATGTAGTGTAAATAAAGTACTAGCTTATTATGTAATATGGGAAAGTGCAGTAACACAAGTACCTTCTTTAAAACATCTTGATTGCTACTACTCATATGTAGAACTCTACATGTATATAAAAAGTCTTAAGGAATCTAAAATAGAAGGGTTATCAAAAATAGAAAAGATAGTTAGAGAACATAAAATTCCGTATTCGGTTGCTCATATTTTTTCTATGCTTTCAAGAGATGAAAGATATTTTAATGATCTTTTCAAATTTTTAGATAAAGAAGATGTACAAAAGAATTTAAAAGAATATAAAATTCAGACGATAAACAAATATCATATAAAGTATTTTATAGAAAATAAAATGATTAGATTTTGTCCTAAGTTATTTCTAAAAGTATTAAGAAAACTTAGATGATTTTTAAGGAGGATAATATAGTGAAGAATATAAAAACCATAATAGTCATACTGATAGACATGTTTATGGTAAATATGGCATATTTATTTGCAATAAATATTACACATACAGGAGCATTTAGCGTTATAGCTCAAATATATTCTCATGATGCTATAGCGGTAAGTTTAATATATTTAGTATGTTTTTATCTATTTAAAATGTATGAGAGCCTTTGGCATCTTACAGGAACAGATGAATTTTTGATGGGCGTTGGAGGAAGTATACTTGCAGGAGTTTTTTCAATTGCATATACAAGAATATTAGGAGCTACAATTCCACTTAATGTATCAGTTGTAGGAGTGCTTCTTACAATTTTCTCTGTCCTTGGATACAGAATAATATATAGAGTATACAGAAGAGCACTTTTATATATTCCTTACAAATATTCATCAGATCAGAGAAGAGTTATGATAATAGGTGCAGGATCGGCTGGAAGCATGATAATAAATGAAATGATGGCAAGAAGAGAACTTAAGTATAATCCGATTGCACTTATTGATGATGATAAAAGTAAGCTTGGAAAAAGAATTTCTGGAGTTAAGGTAATGGGAAATAGAAATGATATCCCATACATAGTAAATGAACAGCAGATAGATTTAATTTTAATAGCAATTCCTTCATTAGATGCTAAAAACAAATCTGAAATGATAGATATCTGCAAAAACACAAACTGTAAACTTAAAATAATTCCTGGAATGTATGAAATTTTAAATGGCGATGCAACAGTAAGTAGAATTAAAGATGTTGATTTAGAAGATCTTTTAGGAAGAGATCCTATCGTTCTTGATAATAAGGGAATCTCTGAATATTTAAATAACAAAACTATTCTTGTAACAGGCGGAGGCGGTTCTATAGGTTCAGAGCTATGTAGACAGATAGCAAACTTTAATCCAAAGAGACTTATAATTTTTGATATTTATGAGAATAATGCATATGATATCCAAAATGAGTTAAAAGAAAATTATCCTGATATGCCTTTATCTGTTCTTATAGGTTCTGTTCGTGATAAAGATAGACTTAATGAGATATTTACAAAGTATAAGATTGATGTTGTTTTCCATGCAGCAGCACATAAGCATGTTCCTTTAATGGAAGACAGTCCAAAAGAAGCTATAAAGAATAATGTTTTTGGAACATTAAATCTTGCAATGCAGGCAAATGCTTCAGGCGTTAAAAGATTTGTTATGATTTCTACAGATAAAGCTGTTAACCCTACAAACATCATGGGTGCAACAAAGAGATTATGTGAAATGATAATTCAAGCAATGGATAAGAAGTCAAAGACTGAATTTGTTGCAGTAAGATTTGGTAATGTCCTTGGAAGCAACGGTTCTGTTATTCCACTTTTCAAAAGACAGATTGCAAATGGCGGCCCAGTTACTGTTACACATAAAAAAATAGTAAGATACTTTATGCTTATTCCAGAAGCAGCACAGCTTGTACTTCAGGCAGGTGCATTCGCAAAGGGTGGAGAAATCTTTGTACTTGATATGGGAAAACCAGTTAAGATATATGATTTAGCTTGCGATTTAATAAGACTTTCAGGACTAGAACCTAATAAAGATATTAAGATTGTTTTTACAGGACTAAGACCTGGAGAAAAACTTTACGAAGAACTTCTTATGAGCGAAGAAGGATTAAAAGATACAAATCATAAGAAAATTTATGTTGGGAAACCTACATTTGAGAGTATGGATACATTAAAGGTAAAGCTTGATCAACTTCATGGACTTATTAATGTTGATGATATAGCTGAAGTGAAAAATCAAATGCAGAAAATTGTACCTACTTATCACTACAAAAAAGAAGATGAAATTGCAGCTGAGAATGCGGATAAGGAGTAAATTATGTTTATGACAAAAGAAAATAATATGAAAAACATACTGTTTTTTATATTTATTGTTTTAGCGGTAGCTATGGGGGTATTAAATAAGAGCTATATTGTAACTTCTATGTATGTAGTAACTTTATTTGCTATATATTTATTGTTTAAAAATGATTCTCTATATGATTTATTTTATGGAGTGCTTATGGTTTCGGTAGTATATGATTATGTATTATATGTTCCTGGAATAAAAAATATTTATATATTTCATATAGCACTTGCATTATTTACTTTAGGAACTTTAATAAAACTTATTAAGGATCCACAGATATTTTTATCAGTAAATAAATTTGCAGCATTAATTTTATTTATATGGTTTATATATATATGTGCAAGTTTTTTCTGGGCACTTAATAAATCTCTTGCAATGAAGTACATAATGATATATGTTCTTATGTTCTGTTTTATTGCAAATCTTGCAATTTATAATATAACAAAAGAGAGATTCTCTAAAACTGTAAAGCTTATTATAGGCCTTACATCTCTTATAATTATCATAGGATTTGTAGAAGCTCTTATTGGATATCAGCTTCCTGTAGAACATCATTATGACGGACTTACAGTTACATATGATGTATTAAAATTAATGGCAAGACCTCTTGCATTTTCATTTAATATAAATAATTTTGCAGCAACATTAGCTATAATGATTCCTATACTTATGTTTACAATTAATAAAACAAGGTATATATCATTAAAGATATTTCTTCTTATAATATGTTCGTTATCATTTTTAATAGTTTCACTTACAACATCAAGAACAGGAATAGTTGCAATTGGAGCATCATTAGGTATTTATGTATTATATAGCTTAATTACTATAAAAAAAGATGGTTTAATGAATATAGCATACAGCATTATTTTAATTGTAGCTTTTGCAGTTGCAGTTACTAATGGATACAGAATGTTAAATGTACATGGAGAAGATAAAATTGAACAGCAAAGCAATGATCTTTTAAGCAAGATGGATAAACTTGTAGATGATCAGGTTATAATTGGTGGAGACGGTTCTATAAATGAGAGAATCACAATAATTCACGATGTAGTTGATGATGCAATTGAAAACAAGAAGCTTTTAGGTAATGGAGCAGGAAACGTATTTCAGCTTTTATATAATAAAGGAAATACATACGGTGTATATAATCCTCACTGCTACCCAATTGAAATACTTGGAGATTTCGGAGTTATTGGTATTATAATATATGCGATATATTATTTATATCTTCTAATATCAAACATAATACTTGGAATAAAGAAAGATAATATTTATTGTCTTGCAGCAGCAACTGGGCTTATTGCTTTTGCACCTGCATCATTTGGACCAAGTTCAATTACATATGTATTTTCATACTGGATACTTATGGCTTTTGCAATATCAACAATTCAAGTAGCTAAAAAAGATAATAACAATTTATTATATAGCAGAGTTAAGGAATTTAGTTTTTACAAATAAAAGTAAAATTGAAAGAGAGAGAATATTAAATGGATAAGACAGTTTCCATAATTATTCCATGCAGGAATGAGGAAAAATATATAAAAAAGTGTATAACTTCATTTTCAAATCAGAGTTATCCACAAAATTTACTTAAAATAATAGTATCAGATGGAATGTCTACAGATAAAACAAGAGAAATAATAAAGAAATTGCAAAAAGATAATTCTAACGTTATTTTACTTGAAAATAAAGAACTTACTGCACCTAAAGGAATGAACCTTGGAATAAGATATTCTGATTCTGAAATAGTAATAATTTTTGGAGCACATGCTTTTGCAGATAAGGATTTTGTAAAAGAGAGCGTAAAGGCAGTCGTAAAAGAAAACGTAGGCTGTGCAGGAGGAGTTATTACTACTATAAATGAAACAAATAAAGGAGCAGCTATAGCAGAATCAATGAGCTGTCCATTTGGAGTAGGAAACGCTCTATTTAGATTTGCAGATAAAGAATGTTATGTTGATACAGTAGGTTTTGGAGCATATAAAAAAGAAGTTTTAAATAAAATTGGATATTTTGATGATGAGTTAGTTAGAAATCAAGATGATGAATTAAATTACAGAGTTATAAAAAGTGGTGCAAAAATACTTTTGTCACCTAAAATAAAATCTACATATTATGGTAGAAGCGATTTTAAGAAACTCTGGAGACAGTATTTTCAATATGGTTTTTGGAAAGTAAGAGTTATTCAAAAACATAAGAAACCTGCAGCTTTAAGACATCTTATTCCTATGATGTTTGTATTATTTTTAGGACCTATCGGAATATTAAGTCTTATATTTAAACTTCTTAGAATACCTTATTTATGTATATTAAGTTTATATATTCTTTTAGACTTGATATTCAGTATAAAAATTTCGCTTAAAAATAAATGGAGCTATCTATGTTATCTTATAGTAACATTCCCAATTCTTCATTTATCATACGGAATAGGATTCCTTCTTGGAATTATAAATTTTTATATGATGAAGAGTTCTAAACTTGAAGAAAAAAACAAAAAAATGTCTAGATAATTAAAAAATGACGGCTGCACTTATGTAGCCGTTAGTTTGCGTTATAACGAATTAACAATATTTTGACAAAAGAGGTGATTTTGTGAAAAGTATGCTTTTATTTCTTACAAAGAACTTTCCTTTTGATAAAGGTGAGGAATTTATTGAAGATGAAATAATTAGTCTTTCTGAAAAATTTGATAAGATTGTACTTATTGCAACAAGTGTAATAGACGATTCTAAAAAAACAAGAACAGTACCTGAAAATGTTACTGTATTTTCAATTAAAGCTTCACAAGTAAAGAAGAATCTTCTTAAAGAAACAATAAAACTTTTTCCGTATATAGATTATAATAAAATGGTATCTGAAAAAGAGAAGGAATGTATAAAAGGTTCTATTAAAAAACGAGCGTTTTTAACTTACTTTCTTTCAAAATCAAATGCTGTTTATGAGGAATGTTTAAAAATAGTAGATAAGACAGATATACTTAAATATGATTCAGTTACTTTTTATAGTTATTGGCTTTTTGATACAGCTATTGCTATATTAAGCTTAAAAAAACATTATAACATTAAAAATTCATGCGCTGTAAGTAGAACTCATAGATATGATCTTTATGCAGACAAAAACAGTTTAAAGTATCTTCCAATGCGTTATTATCTTCTAGAAAATCTCAATATGGTATACCCTTGTTCAGATGATGGAACAAAGTATTTAAAAAAGCTATACCCAAAGTGTACTGAAAACGTAGAGACAAGATATCTTGGAACTAAGGATTTTGGAGTATCTTCTATTAAAGATAAAGATGTATTTAATATCGTAAGCTGCTGCCATATCTCACCTGTAAAGAGAGTTGATCTTTTAGCTAAATCTTTAGAATGCCTTAAAGATTCAGGATTAAAACTTAAATGGACACATTTTGGTTCTGGTGAAAAACTTGAAAAGTTAAAAGCTTTTTCCAAAGAGAATTTAAGCTTTATGGATGTTAATTTTTATGGCGCTATAAAAAATGCTGATTTGATGAAGTACTATAAAAATAATTCTGCTGATGTATTTATAAATACAAGTAGTTCTGAAGGACTTCCTGTAAGTATAATGGAAGCTTGTTCTTTTGGAATACCATCTATAGCTACAGATGTTGGTGGAACATCAGAAATTGTAAAAAATGGTGAAACAGGATATCTTATAGATGCAGATTTTAAGCTATCTGCTTTAGCTTCAAGAATAAAAGAAATGGCATCAATGCCTTATGAAGAAAAGCTCAAGCTTAGAGAAAAGTGCAGAAAAATATGGGAAAATAATTTTTATGGAAAATTAAATTTTCAAAAATTTTCAGACGAAATAAAAAGTAAATCTTTATAATGAAAAGCGTTAAATATGTTATAATATAAACGTATATTATAAATTACATTCAGGAGTGACTTATGGATAAATTCAATGAAATATTAAAGAGAATATTTGATATATTTTTTTCAGCAGTAGGAATACTTGTATTGAGTCCAATTCTTATAATTATATCAATACTTATAAAAATAGGCTCTGATGGTCCTGTGTTTTTTAAGCAAATAAGAGTTGGAAAAAATGAGAAAAATTTTAAAATATTAAAGTTTAGAACGATGATTGTTGATGCTGAAAAAGTTGGAAAGCAGATAACAGTTGGAGATGATAACAGAATAACAGGCGTTGGAAAGTTTTTAAGGAAATATAAAATCGATGAACTCCCACAGCTTTTTAATGTGTTAATTGGCGATATGAGTTTAGTTGGACCAAGACCTGAAGTTCCAAGATACGTTAAAATGTATAATAAGGAACAAAAAAAAGTCTTTAAGGTAAGACCGGGAATTACGGATCTTGCGTCATTAAGATATAAAGATGAAAATGATCTTTTAGGAGAATCAGATAATCCTGAAGAATTTTACATAAAAAAGGTAATGCCAGATAAATTAGCATTAAATCTTGAATATATAAAGAAAAGTAATATAATTTTTGATATTTATATAATAATAAAAACAATAATAAAATGTATCTAAGAGCAGTATAGTACTGATGGAAGGAAGTAAATTGGAAATGAAAAAATTAAATTTTGCGATTATTGGTTGTGGAAGAATATCATATAAACATGTTGAAGCATTATATAATAATAGAGAAGAAGCAGTTTTAAAGGCAGTTTGTGACGTCATTTTAAAAAAGGCTGAATCAAAAAGAGATGAATACTTAGAAAAGATGGGCGAAGACAAAAAAGTCTCTACATATACTGATTATAAAGACATGATAGATAATGAAGATTTAGATGTCGTTACAGTAGCTACAGAGAGTGGATATCATGCAAAAATTGCTATTTATGCAATGGAACATGGAATAAATGTTATTGTAGAAAAACCTATGGCAATGTCAATTGACGATGCTAATAAAATGATAGAAGTAGCAGAAAAGAACCATGTAAAATTAAGTATATGTCATCAGAACAGATTTAATAAACCAGTAGTAAAACTTAGAGAAGCAATAGAAAACAATAAGTTCGGAAAGCTTGTAAATGGAGAAGCAAGAATTTTATGGAATAGAAACATGGATTATTATAATCAGGCTCCATGGAGAGGAACATGGAAACTTGATGGAGGAACTTTAATGAACCAGTGTATTCATAATATAGATCTTCTTCAATGGATGATGGGAGGAGAGATAGACAAAGTTTATGCAGAGTGTGATACATTCTTAAGAGATATTGAAGCAGAAGATTTTGGAACTATCTTAATTAGATTTAAAAATGGTGCAATAGGTATTGTTGAAGGTTCAGCATGCGTATATCCAAAGAATCTTGAAGAAACTTTAAGTGTATTTGGAGAAAAAGGAGCAGTATCTATCGGAGGTCTTGCAGTAAATCAGCTTGAAACTTGGAGATTTGAAGGTGATGATGAAGAAAAAGTAAAAGGCGAAGTTAATACAAAGATAGATAACGTTTATGGAAAAGGACATACTCCTTTATTTAAAAATGTAATAGATGCTATAAATAATGATACAGAGCCTCTTGTTTCAGGAAAAGAAGGAATAAAGGCAATGTCAATTATACTTGCAGCATATAAATCAAGAAAAACAGGACTTCCAGTAAAATTTCCATTTACAAACTTTAAAACAACAGACATGGAAGATACATTTGAAGGAAGAAAAAAATATAGAAAATAAAAGATAAAAGGTGGGTATGAGTTATGAAAGTTAAAAAAGCAATTATCCCTGCAGCAGGTCTAGGAACAAGATTTTTACCTGCAACAAAAGCACAACCTAAGGAAATGCTTCCAATAGTTGATAAGCCAACTATTCAGTACATTATAGAAGAAGCTGTTGCATCGGGAATAGAAGAAATACTTGTAATAACAGGTAGAAATAAAAAATGTATAGAAGATCATTTTGATAAATCAATTGAACTTGAACTTGAACTTGAAAAGTCAGGTAAAACAGAAATGCTTAATATGGTAAGAAAGATTTCTGATATGGTAGATATACATTATATAAGACAAAAAGAGCCAAAAGGTTTAGGCCATGCAATTTATTGTGCTAAAACATTTGTTGGAAATGAACCATTTGCAGTTCTTTTAGGAGACGATGTAGTTCATAGTAAAAAGCCATGCTTAAAGCAGCTTATTGACTGTTTTGATGAATACAATACAACAATACTAGGAGTGCAGCATGTAAATAAGAATGATGTATCTAAATATGGTATTGTTGAAGGAATTCATATTGAAGGAAACGTATTTAAAGCAAAAAGACTTATTGAGAAACCTAAAATTGAAGAAGCACCAAGCAATATCGCTATACTTGGAAGATATATTATAATGCCTCAAATTTTTGATGTACTTAAAAATACAAAGCCAGGTAAAAATGGAGAGATACAGCTTACAGATGCATTAAATACACTTATAGGAAGAGAAGCTATGTATGCATATAGTTTTGAAGGAAGACGTTATGACGTAGGAGACAAAATGGGATTTCTTCAGGCGACAGTAGAATATGCACTTAGAAAACCAAAGTTACGTGATAGATTTATTGAATATTTAAGTAGCAAACCATGGGACAAAATAGAATGCGAACAAAAGAATAAGCAATAATATTTTAATATGTGAGTCGAAAGTGGTGAATAATCTAGATGCCTAATTATAAAGAATTATATTTGAATCTAAAAAAAGAGTATGAATCATATCAGCTTTCCTCAGAAAAAAATTTGCAAAAATTAAGCAACAGAGTTACAAAACTCGAAAAAGATATAAGTTCGCTCAGTAATATAGTTGAAATAAGTAAATATATAAATACGTTTTTATGCAATGATAATCTCACAATGATGATTAATGATATGATAATAGGTATTTTAGGGGTTACGTATTCAACTATATTAGTAAAACAGGGGGACATGCTCTTAATAAAGAGCACAAATGTTCCTGAAAATGAAAATGCATTAATTCCACAGGAAATTGATAAAATAAATAAATACGAAAGATTTATTATAAATTCTAAAAAGCCAATAAGACCTGAAAATGAAAATAGAACTCAAATAAAATCAATAATGGGAATGCCTATAAAGCTTAGAGAAAAATTTATTGGGTATGTAATAGTAGAGCATTATATATATAATTTTATGAATGCTGAACTTGAAAAGTTTTTAAATTCAATTGCGAATCAAATAGCAGTTGCACTTGATAATTTTGAATTATATAAAAAACTTGAGGACATTACTAAAAAAGATGCACTTCTTGGAATATACAATAGAAAATACTTTTTTGAATATATGAATAGTGAAATTATTGGAAAGACAAAGAATATGTCTATTATAATGCTTGATATAGATGATTTTAAGAATGTTAATGACACTTTTGGACATCAGTTTGGTGATGAAGTTTTAAGAGTAATTACGAGTATTATAAAAAGCAGACTTACTAAAGAAGATATTCTTGCAAGATATGGTGGAGAAGAGTTTATTATATGTATGCGTGATAAAGATAGAAATGACGTATATAAAATTATAGAGAATATCAGAAAAACAGTTGGAGAAACTGATGTAAAATATCAAGAAAGTTCAAGAAAAGTAACTGTAAGTTTTGGAATTGTATTTTATTCAGAAAGTATAAATAGTGCAAATAAACTTGTAAAAGTCGCAGATAAAATGCTTTACAAAGCAAAAGAATTGGGAAAAAACAGGGTAGTTGTATCAGAATTATAAAAAAAATATGTAACTTCGATTAATTTTAAGGAGGCTCTTTATTTAAAATGAATATAAAAAAATTAAAGCTTCTTATAAAAGGTGATGAAGGAGTTAAATTAGATTTTAAGCAGCAGCTTGAATTATCTAGTGAGACAGGTAAAAAAGAACTTACAAAAGACATATGTGCTATTGCAAATTCAAATGGTGGACGAGGCTACCTTGTAATAGGTGTTGAGGACAAGACTAAAAAAATAATAGGTCTTGATGATGAAAATATGTTTAAGGAAGAGCAGGTTCAGCAGATAATAACAAGTAGATGTGAACCTCCAATTCCTATAAAGGTAGATTTTGTAAATTATAAAGAGAAGGTTATTGGAGTAATTACAATATTTGATGCACAGCAAAGACCTTATCAGGTAAGAGATAATGGGGCTTTTTATATAAGACGTGGATCAACTACAGATGTAATGAGAAAGCAAGAGCTTATATCACTTTTGGAATCAGAACTTAGTCTTACAATAGAAACGTGTCCTGTTATTCAAAGTGATATAAAAATGCTAAACATGGATATTGTGAAAAAATATTTTCAAAAGAAAGATATTGAGCTTAATGAAAAAAATGAGAAGTTTCTTTTAGTAAGTGCAGGAATTATTTCAAAACAGAGAGAAACCTGTGAGTATAAATGCACTTATGGAGGTCTTCTCGTATTTTCAGATGAAAATTATTTGAGCATACCAAATAACATAATAAAGATAGTTTATTCAAATAATGGAAAAAGTGAAGTGGCAGTAATTCAAGGAAGTTTATTATCAATGATAGAAAAGTGTATGGATACTTTAAAGAAAATTCTTCCGTCAGATTATCCTATAACTTCAGTTCTTGAAGCTATAAAAAATGCAGTTTTATATAGGGAATACTTTGCATTAAACAGAATTATAGAAGTATTTATATCTGATGATGATATAATAGTAACAAGTCCTGGTGAATTTATTAATCAGAACATAAATGGTGAAAAAACTAATTACAGCAGAAGAAATATATGGCTCTATGAGAAGATGATTACTTTAGATGATGGAAAAGGTTTTTTGAATAATGGAAATGGGCTAAAGAGAATAAAGAATTCTTTTAAGGGAAGAAGAGTAAAGTTTATAAATTCAAGAGTTGAACATAGTTTTAAAGTAATACTTCCTGGAACAAAATATAAATTAAGAGGTGATATATAGGTGTCTAAGGAAAGAATAGATTACTTTGATTATGTAAAGGGAATTGCGATTTTACTCGTTATATGGGGACATTTAAATTATTGTAATGATAATATAAGAATGTTTATATATTCATTTCATATGCCTCTTTTTTTTATAGTTTCAGGTGCATTAATTAGATACATAGGTATTGATTCGGATTTAAAAAAAGGATTAATAAAAAAATTTAAAGCACTCATTGTTCCATATTTTACATTTGGAATTTTAAGCATATTAATACAGCTTAATTTTAGTGAATTTAATGATGAAACATTTTCTTATTATATTAAAAGACTTTTAACGCTGCAAGGATTTGATGCGTTATGGTTTCTACCATCTATGTTTTTTTCTATAATAATTTTTATGGTATTAAAAAAATATATAAAAAATGATTTTATTATAGCAGGTTCATGTATTTTTTTATTTATTGTAGGTTTAACACAAAATAGTATGGAAAGCATATTTTTATTAATACTTTTCAGAGTTTTTGTTGCTCTTTTTTTTATAGCTTTTGGATATTATTTATTTGAAGTTATAAAAAAATATGATGTGCCGCTTAGTCTTTCAATTGTAGGAATGATAATAGTATATTTTGCTTCACAGTATAATGGAGATGTTGAAATTTATGCACTTCAGCTTAATAATAAATTTATTTTTATTTTTACATCTTTATTTGGTACATATTTTCTTATAAACATGTTTAAAAATGAAAAAAATAATAAGGCTCTATTATTTTTGGGAAAAAATTCACTTTTAATAATGCTTACACATCAGATTATAATAAGAGCATTTAAAAATTATGGTTTTGTCATTTCAGGACATAGAAAAATGGCACTATTTTTAGTTGTAATTGCTTTTATTGAAGTGCCTATTATCTTTATTGTTAATAAGTTTCTGCCATTTATGATTGGTAGAAAATATAAGGGCAGTATTGATAAAATTAAAGGATAATGATATTATATTTAAATAGTTATAACATAAAGTACGGAGGTTTTAATAATGTCAAACGTTTTAGATGAGTTATTAGAAAGAGGTTACATAAAACAGTTTACTCACGAAGAGGAAACAAGAAAATTATTAGAAAATGAAAAGGTAACTTTTTATATAGGATTTGATCCAACAGCAGATAGTCTTCATGTAGGTCATTTTATTGCACTTATGTTTATGGCTCATATGCAAAGAGCAGGACACAGACCAATAGCACTTTTAGGTGGAGGAACAGCTATGGTTGGTGATCCAAGTGGAAAAACTGATATGAGAAAAATGCTTACTAAAGATCAGATTCAGCATAATGTTGACCATATAAAGAAGCAGATGTCAAGATTTATTGATTTTTCAGATGGAAAAGCACTTCTTGTTAATAATGGAGACTGGCTACTTAATTTAAATTATGTAGATTTTTTAAGAGAAGTAGGAGTACATTTTACAGTAAATAAGATGCTTACTGCTGAATGTTTTAAGCAGAGAATGGAAAAAGGACTTTCATTCTTAGAATTCAACTATATGCTTATGCAGGGATATGATTTTTACGTATTAAATCAGAAATATAACTGTAAGCTTGAACTTGGTGGAGATGACCAGTGGTCAAATATGATTGCAGGTGTTAATCTTGTAAGAAAAAAGGCACAAGGTCAGGCAATGGCATTAACATGTACACTTTTAACAAACAGTCAGGGACAGAAGATGGGAAAAACAGTAGGTGGAGCTTTATGGCTTGATCCTGAAAAGACATCTCCTTATGACTTCTATCAATATTGGAGAAATGTAGATGATGCAGATGTAGAGAAATGTCTTTCACTTTTAACATTCCTTCCTATGGATGAAGTAAGAAGATTAGGCTTACTTGAAGGAGCTGAAATAAATAAGGCTAAAGAAGTTCTTGCATATGAAGTTACAAAGCTTGTTCATGGTGAAGAAGAAGCTAAAAAAGCAGATAAGGCTGCAAAAGCATTATTTGTTGGAGGAACTGATATGAGTAGTGTTCCAACAAATGAAATGGGAAAAGAAGATTTAGGTCTTCCTATTATAGATGTTTTAGCAAAGCTTAAAATTGTATCTACAAAATCTGAAGCAAGAAGATTAATTCAGCAAAATGGATTATCATTAAATGATGAAAAAGTTACAGATGTTAAGAGAACACTTACAGAAGATGATTTTAAAGATGGTTCTGCTTTAGTAAAAAGAGGAAAGAAAAATTATAACAAAATAGTTATTAAATAATTTAAAGGAAAACTTCTCTATTAATTTTATTGTATTTATTTCGATATATAATATAGTAAAGTTAATTCAGAAGTTTTTTTTATAGGAGTTTAATAATAATGCCAAGTATTAATAATATAAACAATGGATACAAAGTTAATAATAAAAAAATATCAAGTAAACTTACATTTGAAGTTGGAGAGAAATTTACAGGAAGAATAGTAGATAAAGGTGATGGAAATGATATCACAGTAAGACTTTCTGATGGATGGCAGTTTATTGCAGAGTACGATGGACCAGATGTAAATCTTGATGATATTAAGCTAGTACAGTTTCAGGTAGATGGATATAGTAATGGAAAGCTTAAATTAAAACTTATAAAATCATCAGCAAATGCTGAGGATTTAAGTAGTGATGAAAATTTTAATAATATAATTGAAAAAGAAGGACTTTCAAAAGAGGATATTAGTATTTTAAAAGATATGGTAGATCATGGTATGAGCCTTACTAAAGAAAATATTAATCTTGTTAAAGGTCTTTTACAGTTTAAAGGAAAAATTTCGCTAGATAATGAAGAGGTAAATGAATTTATTCAGAAGTTTTTAAATAGTAGAGGAGTAAGTTCTGATTCTACAGAAGGAAATAAAATAAAAGAAATATTAACTAAATTTTTTAACGAATTTCAAAGTATGTCAGAGAAAGATATTTTAACATTTATTGAAAATAATATAGATTTTTCTGAAGAAAATATAAAAAGCTTTGAAGGTCTATTTAAAAACAGTGTAGATTCGAGTACCCCACAGAAAACTATTGAAAATGTGGTTAAGAATATAAATGATCAAATTCAAAATTTATCTAAAGGAGAAAATTTAACTGACTTTCCATCAGATAAGGATATTGAGTTATTTAATAAAATGATTATGGATAATTCAAATGATACGGAAAATCTTATCAAAGAAGATAAGCAAAATATATCTTCGCCTCAAAGCCAGATGAAAGCAACTGAAACATACGTTTCAAATGATCCTGGCAAAAAGATAAATGTTATGGATCTTTTAAAGACTCTTTCGGAAAATTATGATAATGATACAAAATTTCAGCAAAACGATGAATTTGTTGAAATAAAAAATATAATACAAAATTTAGATGATGAGTCTATAAAAAATATAATAAATGATCTTAATATAGATGGTAGTTATGATGAAAATAATATAAGTAAAGAAGCTTCAAAAATTATAGATGAAGCTAATAAAGCAAAACTTGAAAATATTATTTCAAAATCGCAAAATAAAGATGTAAATCTTACTGATAGTGAATATAAAAAGATAGTTAATCTAATAAAAGAAGAGATATCTAATAGTGCAGTAAAGAATGATACTTTAAATGATACGAGTAAAAATCTATTAAAAACTGACTATAAAGATATAAAAGATAATATAAAAAATAATATTAATGAAGTAAAGGATGCTGTTAAAAATATAATAAAGCATCTTCAGTCTGATTCGAATATTACTGATAAGATAATATCAATAATAAAAAGTAATATTAGTGATATAAAAGTCTTTAATTCTATAAATGATAAATATTATTATATTAATTTTCCTATAAAGGCTCAAGATAGTGAATGTCCATGTAGAGTAATTATTAAAGACAAAAGAAAAGATGGAAAGAAAATAGATAAGACAAATGCAAGAATGATAGTTACAATAGATACAGCTAATATGGGAAAAGTAGATAATTATGTAATTATAAATAAGAATAGGCTCGATGTAAATATAAAGTGTGAACCTAATTTTGTTAGAACGATAGAAAATAAAAAAATAAATCTTATAAATGGCCTTAGCACTTTAGGATTAAATATTAATGTTTCTGTAAATCCGAAGGTTGAAGAAACAGATATAACAAACTGTAGAAAGTTTTTCAACGATTTTACTATATCAGTAATTGACACAATGGTATAATTATTTTAAGAAAGGGGTAAGTTATGAATCAGAGAAAAAAAGCTGCGGCTCTTCAATATGAATTTAATAATGAAGCTCCTGTAGTTACAGCTTATGGTATTGGAAAAATTGCAGATAATATAATAGAAAAAGCGAAAGATAATGATGTTCCTGTTGTATATAATAAGGAACTTACAAATTTATTATGTAACGTTGATGTTGGAAGCGAAATTCCTGATGAACTATATGAAGCTGTAGCACATATTATAGCTTTTGTAACAGATATTGATAAAAAATTATAGACCGAAAGGAAATTATATATGGCACTTTACACTATTTCAGATCTTCATCTTGGTTTTAATGTGGAGAAACCAATGGATGTATTTGGAGAGAAATGGAAAGATCATGCGTTTAAGATAAAAAGCAATTGGTTAAAAAAAATAAAGGATACGGATACTGTTTTGATTGCAGGGGATATTTCATGGTCTCTTAAAGAAAAAGACAGTGAATATGATTTGAATTTTATAAATGATCTTCCAGGAAGAAAAATAATAAGCAAGGGAAATCATGATTATTGGTGGGGGAGCATAAGTAAACTAAATAGTCTTTATGAAAATACGAAGTTTATCCAGAATAATTTTTATACATATAAAGATTATGCTATATGCGGTACAAGAGGTTGGATATGTCCAGGAAGTGATAAGTTTACATCTAAAGACGAAAAGATTTACTTAAGAGAGCAGATAAGGCTCAAATTATCACTAGATGAAGCTAAAAAAAATGGCTATGATAAAATAATAGTTATGATTCATTATCCACCAGTTAATGAAAAGTTTGAGGATTCAGCATTCACTGAAATTTTTAAACAGTACAATGTTGAAAAAGTAATATATGGCCATCTTCACGGAGCAGTTTTAAAAGGAAAATTATATCAAGGAATGATAGATGGAATAGAATATATGCTTACATCATCAGATTATATAGATTTTGATCCTATAAAAATAATGGACTAAGGAAAATGATAGTGCAAATGACAAATTGTTAAATGACAAAGGACAAAGAAGGTGGCAATTCCTCCGGAATTTCATTGTATGTATTTTGCGATTTTCGCAAAAAATAAAGCTTTCGCTTGAAGCGAAAGCTTTTATTTTTTGTTTCTGCACTTTAAGCAGAAACTTCTACAATTATCAATTATACATTAGCACATTATGAATTTTATCAAATTCCAAGTTTCTGTGCCTAAGTATAAAGAGCCCTATTTGTCATTTAGTATGTTCTTTTTCTTATTTGATGCATGTTTGCAGATAATATAAAAAATTCATAAATATAAATGCACTAATTGATACATTTATATTGACAAATAGCATATAATAAAGTATCTTTGTATTACAAAGAGGTGATGCAATGAATCCATATTATAACCAGAACTACACAAGAGAGCAGATAGATGCTATTCTTAATAAAATAAAAAATTGTGTGGTGAATAATAAATTTACGATTGCACTAAACAAAAATAGACAGGAAAATTTAGACTTTATTAATGAATATAATATTCGAAGTGATAAACAAAAATCAATATTATTACAGATAAAAACAGAAGATTTTTGTCATACATTGCAGAATATAAAAATTGGTTTTGAATATGAAGTTCTTTATGTTTTTGTTCCGAAGGCTCAATTATTTAATGCTGATGGAGAAGAAGAAACCGTAGATATTTACACCAAATTTAATGTGATAGATATGTCTAATGGAAGCCGTACAGTTGTAATATCTTTTCATAAACTAAACAAGCCGATTGATTACTTATTTAAGTAAGTCGGAAATTGAAAGGAGACGCTATTATGAGTGAAAGAAAAGTATTTTGCGAAGAATGTAGAAATGATGTTGCTTTTACTATTAATGAAAAGAAAATGGAAGGTACTATTAAAGGTGAAAAATATTCTTATATTGGAAAAGAAGCACGTTGTGTAGATTGCGGCTCAAAGATTTATGTTGCAGAGGTAAATGATTTTAATTTGAAAGAGTTATATGATGCATATAGAGAAAAGAATAATATCGTATCGCTTAAGGTGATTTTAGCAATTCCTGAAAAATATTCGATTGGAAAAAGACCACTTTCCCTTTTACTTGGTTGGGGAGAACAGACATTTTCTAGATATTGCGATGGAGATATGCCAACAAAGCAGTATTCTGAAATTCTGCAAAAGCTCTATGATGATTCAGCTTATTATGCAGAAATATTAGAAAATAATAAAGGAAATTTGAAAACTACTGCATCTTATGAGAAGAGCAAAAGAGCAGTAAATAAACTTCTTGGAAGAACTCAGAATACAAAGACA
The DNA here is from genome assembly GCF_022869825.1 of Clostridium sp. BJN0001. Lineage (NCBI taxonomy): Bacteria > Bacillati > Bacillota > Clostridia > Eubacteriales > Clostridiaceae > Clostridium > Clostridium sp. BJN0001. The sequence continues at coordinate 492,412 of NZ_CP094971.1, forward strand.
AAGATAGATTTAGCAATTGAATATTTGTTGAGTCAATGTGAAGACATCACGCCATTAGCATTACAGAAAGCACTATATTATATTCAGGGATTTTATTATGCTTTTTACAAAACATTTCTTTTTTCTGAGGAGTGTGAAGCATGGGTTCATGGGCCTGTCTATCGAGATATATATTATAGGTATCGGGATTATAGATTTGATTCTATTGAAGGAAATGACGAATTTGATGATTCAGTATTTTCTTCATCTGAAAAAGCAATTTTAGATAGTGTGATAAAGAATATTTGTTGCTATAGTGGAAAAGTTCTTGAAGCATTTACACATTCAGAAACTCCTTGGCTTTCAACTAGAGGAGAACTTTCGCTTACTACAGCATCAGATAAAATTATTGAGAAAGAACTTATAGGAACTTACTTTAGTGCTGTTAAAGAAAAGTACAATATGATTAATACAAATGATATTAAAGGATATACTCAGAAAATGTTTGAACAGATTTAGAACGTTTAATGGACAAATGACAAATTGTTAAATGACAAAGGACTTTTCAAATGACAAATTGTTAAAGGACAAAGGACAAAGAAGGTGGAAATTCCGTAGGAATTTCAATTTATGTATTTTGAGATTCTCTCAAAATACAAAAGCTTTCGCCTGAAGCGAAAGCTCAATATATTTTAGTTTCTGCGACTGAGCAGAAACAACCCTCTTTGTCATTTGTCAATTGTGCTTTGTCATTTGTCTTGTCCTTTTATTTCATATTTAAGATTTCTAGCCATGTCTTTTACTCTGTAAGAAGAATTAAAGCTTGTCAAAACTTTTGAAATCCATTTCAAAGCTTCTTCTTTATTATCTATTCTATAATTTAAATTTCCAAGAAGGTATATAAGAGAATCTCTTTGCAGACCATATACAGGAAGATCTTCTTTGTAGTATGTACTGCTAAAACAATCGATTGCTTGTTTTATATACTGCTTTTCGTTTGAAGTATCTTCTAAAAGCCTGTACATCCATGCCATTTTAAGAAGTATCATTGCTTTTGTACTATCATTTAAATTGGCGAGAACAGCTGTTAGAAGCGCTAATTTATATCTTTTTATTGCTATATGTTCATTTGAAATTACAGTTAATTCTCTTGGAGACCATTTAGGAGTTATATTATCTAATACATCTTGTTTTTTATAAGACTTTATCTTTTCAAAATCAGCTTTCATTGCTGAATATCCACAAGAATTGCATATCCATACATCATAAAAGTAAGGATTTATTACTGAATAGCGCATAAAAAAATCACTATCTCGTGATAATATACGAGGTGATTTAGATTTTACAACTTTTACTTTAAATTTTGCCCCACATACAGGACAAACAACTTCTTTGTCAAATAAGTGATTTAAAATGTTAGTATCATACATATTGTCAGCTCCAAAATTAATAATATGTATTTATTATAGCATAAATATATATTATTTTTACAAATTAAGTTTGTTTTTTGTTATAATACTAGTGATGTATTAAGAATTTAAGGGATGAAGCAAAATGGCGATACAAGATTGGAAAAATTTTTTAATGCCTTATGAACAGGCAGTTGAAGAACTAAAAGTAAAATTAAGGTCTATAAGAAAAGAGTATAGAAAAAAGAATGAGTATTCACCTATAGAGTTTGTTACGGGGAGAGTCAAAGAAGTATCAAGTATGCTTGAAAAAGCAAATAAATTTGAGATACCAATTGATAGAATACAGTATGAACTTGAGGATATTGCAGGAATAAGAATAATGTGTCAGTTTGTTGATGACATTGATACTGTTGTTAATCTTTTAAGAAATAGAAAAGATATGCAGATATTATATGAAAAGGATTATGTAACAAATGTTAAAGAGAGTGGTTACAGAAGTTATCATATGTTAATTAAGTATCCTGTTAATATGGCAGAAGGACTTAAGTTTATTTTAGCAGAATTTCAAATAAGAACTCTTGCTATGAACTTCTGGGCAACAATTGAACATTCGCTTAATTATAAATATAAACACCATATACCTGATGAATTAAAGACAAAACTTAAAAGTTCTGCTGATGCAGCATTTAAACTTGATGAAGAGATGCTCGAAATAAAAGATGAAATAAAAGATGCACAGAAGCTTTTTGAAGTTAAGTCTCATCTTATTTCAAGTATTATGAATGGTCTTTTAACTTTAATATCTTTAGGTAAAAATGCTGATGCGGCAAGGTATCAGAAAATCTTAAACAAGCTAATAGATGAAGGAGAAGTATGGGAGCTTAATAATCTTTTAACTGATGTAAAAAAAGAAATAGAAAAGTATAGGGATTAATATTTTAAGGAGCATGACTTATTATGAAAATAGAAGACATCTTATTAAAGCTTAAAGATAATCCATCATTTGTTAGAGAAATAAAAGACAGAGATGATTATTATAAAATCTGTTTACAAATGATAAAAGAAGATGGAGCATTTATTAAATATATAGAAAATCCTACTGAACAGATGCAGATAGAAGCTATAAGAAAAATGCCAATATCAGTTAAATATATAGATGATTTAACTGAGAATGCAGCTATATTTGCAGTTAAAAGCTCATGGAATACACTTTCATATATAAAAAATCCTTCAGAAAAAGTCTTATCTGAGGCAGTAAATGCAAAAGGGTGGGCTATAAGGTATATAAAAAATCCATCTGAAAAGCTAAAGATAGATGCAGTAGAAAACGATTATGATGCAATAAAATATATAGAAAATCCATCACTTTTAGTACAGCTAGAAGCAGTTAAAAACTACTATCTTGCAATAAAGTATATAAAAAATCCAAATAAAGAAGCAGTTCTATTAGCAGTTAAAAGTGATGCACAGGCAATAAATTATATACCTTCATATACTTTAGATGATTTAAAAGATTTTATAAGGGTTAACATAAACGTAGTTAAATATGTTTATGAAAGTATAGATATATCTATTGTTATTGACGTTCTTAAAGAAAAACTTAAAGATGAAAATTTAGATAAAGATTATCTTAAGAATTTTTTAGAACTTGAGATTCTCGATATGGATAAGATTAATTTTATAAATGATTATGGATGCAAAAATGTAAAGAAATTAACAGTAGATTATGAACTTGAAATATAATCTTTTAGGAGGAAAAAATGAACTTTAAAGATGCTTATGAAGCTGTAAGTCTTGTTATAGAATCGAATGATGTTCCTCTTATTATAGGACATAGTGGAATTGGTAAGACTTCTCTTGTAAAAAAGCTTGCAGATGATAATAATTATATGCTTGTAACAATAGATGCTAATTTATTAAAGGAAGGTGAGATAGGTGGCCTTCCAATGATAGAAAACGGTGTGACAGTCTATGCAGTTCATAGTAAATTAAGAAAGACAAGTGAGCTATTAAAAAGCAGTGATAAGGATTTAATATTATTTATTGATGAATTAAATAGGTGTGATCATGCAGTAGCACAGGAGCTTATGAATCTTATTTTAAATAGGGAGATAAACGGGTATGTATTATCAGATAGAGTAAAGGTAATAGCCGCTATGAACCCTTCAAATAGAAATGATGGTTTTTATGACACAAGCTACGAAGTATCAGATTTGGATCCAGCTCAGGAAGATAGATTTGTATTTATAAGGCTTGATTCAGATGTACACGAGTGGATTAAATGGGCTATGAGCGGCAGTGGAAATATAGATTTAGATATTATCGAATTTATTTCAAACTTTCCTGATTATTTAAATAAACCTACAATAGAAGAAACTATAAAGCCTACACCAAGAAGCTGGGAGAGGGTATCTAAATCATATAAAGTTTATAAAAATTCAGAAAAGAAATATTCATTTGATACATTTTTAAATACTGTAAAAGGAAATGTAGGAGTTTCTATAGCAAACGATTTAGCTACATTTTTAATGAACTTAAAAAAGCCTTTTGTAACTGCAAAGAAGATATTTAAGTATGGAGTTATAAGTGATGATTTAAAGAATATGTTATTAAAAGAGAGCCACTCAAGGCTTTACATATTATTTAAAGATTCAGTAAAATATCTTATGGAAAATGGAGCCTCTTCTGATTATAAGCTTTTCTCAGAACTTTTAGATTGCTATCCAAGAGATTTAAGGCTTGGAATAATGAAAGAAATAAAGAGAGATTATACTTTTTTATATAATAAACTTCTTGATGAGGATAGATTTATAGAATCATTTTTTAATATTTATAAGTAGTAAAGAGGATTGAAGATAATGGATTTTAAGTCAAAGCGTGTTTCACTTCTTCAAAGAGCATATAAAAATTCTAATAATAAAGAGTTTGATGAACAGTTTACTTTTGATTTCTTTTCACTTATAGAAGATGTTGTGCTTTATATGTCATCATCTGAGGATTCATTTTTTGGATATTTTATGATGAATATAAAGAGAAAAATAAGATGTGATATAGAATCTCCTATAGCAGTCATACCTAAAAGAGATGGGTTTAACATGTATTTTAATCCGCATATTTTTCTTGAGTGTACAAAAAAAGAAATGGCAGCATTATTTAAGCATGAGATATATCATATTATGTATATGCATTATACACGTGCAAAGAAGATGCTTCAGAGTATATCAAAGGAAGCCTGTGAAGTGGCACTTGATATTTCTATAAATCAGTATATAAATAATCTTCCGCTTTGGAGTAGAAAATTAAATAAAGTAGAGCGTGAATATAACGTATCTCTTATGCCTGACAAAACTGCAGAGGAGTATGGAAAGATAATAAATAAATCTATTAAATTAAGAGAAAAGTCTAAAGATTATAGTAAAGATAAAAATAATGATAAGAAGATAAATGATTTTGAATTAAAAGACAGTCATAAATTGTGGGAAGAGAGCAATCTTAATTACGATGAAATACGTTCTCTTATAAAGAAAACAGCTTTTTCAAAGGTAATAAAAAATATACCAGAAGGTCTTGAAGAGCCTATAAAAGCGCTTATTTATACTCCTGAAATTCCATGGCAAAACGTACTTAAAATGCAGATAACAAAAGTTAAATCAGGCTATAAAAAGACAACAGCACGTCTTAATAGAAGACAGCCTAATCGTTATGATTTAAGAGGAAATCTTCCAGAGAAAAAATCAAAGATTGCTGTAGTTATAGATATAAGTGCAAGTATAAGCGAAGATGAGATGAAAAAGTTTTTAATTGAAATTATATCAATTGTAAAAAATAATGAGTCAGAGATAACAGTTATAGAATGTGATGATAAAATAAGAAGCGTTTATAAATTAAAAGATGAAAATGATATAAAAAAGAGATCAAAAAATAATGGAAGTACACTTTATTCACCTGTTTTTGAGTATTTAAAAGAGAATAGAATGAAAGATTATTTAGTTATTTATTTTACAGATGGAGTTTCAGAGAAGAAACTTTCTATAAAACCTGTAAATAGGAAAATAATATGGGTTATTTCAGGATCTGAAGAATTTTCTTTAAAAGAATCATATGGAATAGTTAAAAGAATAAATAAAGATAAGAAAAAAGTAGAAGGCTCTATAAGTCTTGAAATGGTTAATTCTGTTATTCATGACTGGGCACGATAAAAGTATTTAAATTTAATTAAAATTTGTGTATAATTATATATAATATAGATACAGAAAAAAATTTATATTACTTCAAATATTTGGAAAGGGAAAATTCTTATGTTTTAAGTAACATGGATTATTTAGGTGACTTTATATATGAAAAGTTATAAATATGTCGATATAAAATTCACTCTTAGTATTCTGCTTGTAATAAGCATAGTTGCGAATATTTATTATTTTGTTATAAATAGGAGCTATAGATATGAATCTGAGAAATATGCATATACTGCAATAACTGATATACGTGATAAAAATGAAATTAATTATAATATTATTAATAAAGGAATACAGGCTGGTTTTATAAGCAATACGAATTTATTAAGGTTATATAAAAATTATGAAAGTATAGATTCTGATTTAGTATTACTAGGGAAGCAGTATTCTGAACATGTAAAAGAATCAATCCCATTTTTTTATAAAAAGATAGACAAGGTTAAAGTGTTTGATAAATTAGAATATGATAATATTACAGAATATATTTTATCAAATCTTAATGAAACAATGGAAACTGAAGAAAAAGGTCTTACTTTAGGAAGTAATGAAACTTATTATGCTGATGTTTTATCTAAGATGGCAACTGAACTTAAAACTTACTTTGAAGATTTTGATAATAAGTATCTTCAGAATATTCCAGCTGAAAAGAGAGAAAAGATTATAATAAATAAACATTATTGGATAGATATGATTAATGGAATGAGTAATATAAATGAAAAATATGGAAATGTTGAATGGAAACTTAAAGAAGAAATTAATAAGGAAGAGAGTAGTGAAAAATAAAAAATAAAAAGGCTGACTTAATTTAAGTCAGCCTATAGATATAAATTTAATAATCTTTAGTTAATTATTTTAGTGACATCCAGAACAATCTCCACTACATCCACAAGATGGAGGAGCGATAACTGGCTTTAATGATAAACCGTATTCGTTGTTATCAATGATAAATCCGCCGAATTCATCAATTAAATCTTTCTGCATTATAAATGTTATATCATTTACTGTTTCTGTTACATCATCTTCTGATGGTTTTGAAACAGATATGTTAAATGCTGGACCACTGCATGAATTTCCTGCAAAATTTATTCTTATATTAAAGTCGCTAATATTATTTTCTTCTAGAAAAGATTTAAATTCGTTATAAGATTCTTCACTAATTGTAATTTTTTTAATATCACTCATTATAGTACACCTCTTTCTTTAATCTTGATTTACTGAATTCAGTATATCATATATAATTAAAAATAAAAAGAGATTTTATCATTTAAGGAGAAGCAATGAAACCGTACAGTTATGATTATGCATTAGAGCAGATGAAATTATTCAATAGTTTAATAAAAGAAAAGTCTTTTGGAAAATGTTCAATTGAGAAAAAGACTGAATACGCTTTAGAAGATGAAGGATATATGTATAAAATACATAAGAAAACCAAGTCTAACCATATAATTTTAAAAAATGGTGAAGAAGTTCTTATGGATCTTTGCAAAAAAGAAATTCAAGGTGCATTTGTATCTATAAAGATGGCTAAAGGCAAAGTAGCTGTTGCAGGACTTGGTCTTGGATATGTACCTTATATTATGGCTCTTAAAAAAGAAGTCAGTAAGGTAATAGTTTATGAGAAAAATAAAGACGTTATAGAGTTATATAATAGAAATTTTAAATATAATCCTAAAATAGATATTATAAACATAGATGCTTTTGAAGCGAAATCAGAACATTTTGATTTTTATTATGTCGATATATATAATTATGAATTATCAGATAAAGTAGTTTATGATTATGAAAAACTTAATAAACTTCATCAAATTGAAGAATATTCTTTTTGGGGTATAGAACATTTTCTACTTAGCTGTAATTATAACGATATAATGTTTGTATATCTTCCAGAAGGATGGGCATATATGGCAAAATTCATGTATGGTGAACTTGAATCACACGGATATTTAGATTATTACTATCCACTTGATGCGGATTTAGTAAGAGATGTGTTGATGAAATTTAAAAAAATACTAAATTAATTGACAAACGACAAAGCACAAAGGACAAAGGACAAAGAGGGAAGTTTCTGCTCAAAGTCGCAGAAACTAAAATATATGAGCTTTCGCGTTCAGGCGAAAGCTTATTTTTTGCGTAAAAACGCAAAAAACCATAAATTGAAATTCCTGCGGAATTTCCACCTCATTTGTCATTTGTCCTTTGAAAGTTTGTCATTTGAAATTATTTTGCAACTATATTAACAAGTCTTCCTTTTATTACAATAACTTTAACTATATTCTTTCCTTCTGTAGCTTTAACTATATTTTCATCTTTAAGAGAAATTTCTTTTATTTCATCTTCAGATGCATCTGACGCAATAGTTACTTTTGATTTTATTTTTCCGTTTACCTGAATTGCAATTTCAACTTCATCTTTAACAAGTGCTTTTTTATCAAAGTCAGGCCATTTTTCATTAAAGATTGATGTATTATGTCCCATAAGATTCCACATTTCTTCTGAAAAATGAGGTGCAAATGGTGCTAATATCTTTATAAGATCATTAACGGTATCAGTAAGTAGTGATGCGTTTATATTCTTTGATTGAGTATATTTATTTAATGAATTTACAAATTCCATTATTCTTGCGATTGATGTGTTAAATTGCATCTTCTCAGCATCTTCGCCGCATCCTTTTATGCTTGAATTTCTCCAGTAGTTTAATTCTTTTTCATCAGATGAGATTGAATCATTTTTTCCTTTATTTTGATCAATTAATTCTTTGCAAGATTCAATAATTCTTTCCATTCTGTCAACGAACTTAGAAATTGATTTAATTCCATCATCGCTCCATGCACCACCTTCTGAATATGCAAAACCAAATTCAAGGTACATTCTAAATACATCAGCACCATACATCTTTATATATTTATCAGGTGAAATTGTATTTCCTTTTGATTTACTCATTTTAAGTCCGTCTGGTCCAAGAATTAAGCCTTGATGTCTTAAACTTAAGAATGGTTCATCAAATTTTAAGTATCCCATATCTCTTAAAGCTTTAGTTACAAATCTTGCATATAATAAATGCATACATGCATGTTCTGGTCCACCTACATATTTATCTACTGGAAGCATCTTGTTTATTATTTCAGGATCAAAAGGCATATCAGCATTTTTGTTATCAGGATATCTTAAGTAATACCATGAAGAACATACAAATGTATCAAGTGTATCAGGATCTCTTTTTGCAGGTCTTCCACAAACAGGACAAGTTGTATTCATAAATTTCTCTGACTTACTAAGAGGTGATTTTCCATCAGGAGTAAATTCAACATCATATGGAAGCTCAACTGGTAATTGATCTTCAGGTACAGGAACTATTCCACAGTGATCACAGTGTATAACAGGAATAGGTGCTCCCCAGTATCTTTGTCTTGAAACGAGCCAGTCACGAAGTCTATAATTTACTTTCATCTTTCCGTTTTTCTCTTTTTCAAGTTCTTCAATTAATTTTTTCTTAGCTTCTGTAGTTTCAAGTCCATCAAATTTTCCTGAATTAACTAAATATCCATGTTCACAATAAGGAAGCTCAGGATCAGTATGGTCTTTATTTGTTATTACTCTTTCTATTGGAAGATTAAATTTTGTAGCAAATGCAAAATCTCTTTCATCATGAGCAGGAACAGCCATAACGCATCCTGTACCATATGTAGAAAGAACGTAATCTGAAATCCATATTGGAACTTCACGTCCGTTTATAGGATTTATAGCATAAGAACCAGTAAATACACCGCTTTTTTCTTTAGTTATAGATTGTCTTTCTATTTCTGACTGTTTTGCAGCATATACTTTATAATCTTCGACAGATTTTTTATTTTCGTCAGTAGTTAATTTGTCTACTAATTTATTTTCTGGAGCAAGAACTACATATGTAACTCCGTTTAATGTATCTGCTCTTGTTGTAAATACTGAAAAATCTAAATCTGAATCTTTAACTTTAAATTTAACTTCTGCACCATAAGAACGTCCAATCCAATGTTTCTGCATTGCTTTAGTTTTTTCTGGCCAGTCTAAAGTATCAAGTTTATCTATAAGTTCATCTGCATAATCAGTTATTTTAAAGAACCACTGAGTAAGATCTTTTCGTACAACTTCTGTTCCACATCTTTCACAGCATCCATCAACAACCTGTTCATTTGCAAGAACTGTGTTACATGAAGGACACCAGTTTACAGGTGCATTTTTTCTGTATGCAAGATTATGTTTATATAATTGAAGAAATAACCATTGAGTCCATTTATAATATTCAGGCATACATGTTATAACTTCATTTTCCCAGTTGAACATTGCACCCATTGATTTTAACTGTTTTTCCATTGTATCAATGTTTTTAAGAGTTGAATCTTTTGGATGAATTCCTGTTTTTATTGCATAGTTTTCAGCAGGAAGTCCGAAAGCATCAAAGCCCATTGGTTGAAATACATTGTATCCATGCATTCTCTTAAATCTTGCCCATGTATCAGCAGGTGCATAATTAAACCAATGTCCTGCATGAAGCTGAGCTCCTGATGGGTATGAGAACATTTCAAGAGTATATAATTTTTTGTCTAATTTACTAGGATCAAACTTATAAGTTTTGTTTTCTTCCCATATTTTCTGCCATTTAGCATCAATATTAGTTCCGTATTTTTCCATTTAAAAAACCTCCTATAATATAAAAAAAGCTTTCATCTCATAATTGAAGAGACGAAAGCGTAATTTCCGTGGTACCACTCTAATTTAGAAGAAAAATCTTCCCACTTAAAAAATTTTAACGGTATTACCGTACTTGTTTTGCAAGTAAGCTCATAAGATAAGTTCATATAATAATAGTACCGGCTCACAGCATTATACCGGCTCTCTGAAACTATTTTAGAATATTACTACTTCTAATCATAGCTTTATATTAAATTTAACCATATTATATATTAATGTAATAACAAAAGTCAAATTATTTATTATATTTTTTAAAATACATAATAATTGAAATATTGTATATTTTGATATAATATGGAAGGGTAAATATATGAACAAGGGGGATAAAAAATGGATTTATCTTTTGATATGAAAATAGTCCAGAAACAGAAACTTACTCTTACACCTAAGATGAAACAGAAGATAGAAATTCTTCAAATGTCAATGTATGATTTAAGCGAAAAAATAGATGCTGAATTTCAGGAAAATCCTGTAATAGAGATAGATGAAAATTATAAAAAAAATGATGATTTCATGAAGATGTCAGAAAAAATAACGGATGAATATGTGTCACCATTTAATTTTATAGAAAAAAAGAAATCGTTGTCTGAATATCTATATGAACAGATATATGAGGAAAACATAGAGAAAACATATAGAAAAATTTGCATATACATAATAGATTCAATAAATAGTGATGGCTATTTAAAAACATCTTTAGAAGAAATAGCAGAAAAAACAAAAAGAAGTAAGGATGAAGTTTTACATGCTTTAAAAATAGTTCAAAATCTTGAGCCTTTTGGAATTGGAGCTCGCAGCATAAAAGAGTGTTTAATAATTCAAGCAGAAAAATTATTAATATGTGATGAAAATATGAGAAAGATAATAAATAATTATCTTGAAGATATATCAAAATCTAAATTCAAACCGATTTCAGAAAACCTTTTGATATCAGAAAAAGATGTTCAAAGATATTCTGACATGATAAAAAAGCTGGAGCCAAAACCTGCAAGAGGATTTTACACGGGTGATGAAACAGAATTTGTAATTCCAGATGCGAAAATAAAAAATTTAGATGGAAATTTGATAATAATAATGAACGATTCTCTTATTCCGCATTTATCAATAAACGAAACTTATAAAAGTATTTTGAATGAAAAAGAAAATAATGAGACAAAAAAATACATAAAAAAGAATCTTAATAAAGCATTTTTTTTAATGAAAGCGATAGATGATAGAAAGACAACAGTTTATAAGATATTAGAATGTCTTTTAAAAAAGCAGAGAGACTTTTTTAAAAAAGGAAAAAAATACATAAAACCACTCAATTTAGTAGATGTATCAGATACTATAGGTATGAATGAATCTACTGTAAGTAGGGCTATTAAAGATAAATATATTTTGACTGAATTTGGAACAATAAGAATAAAATATTTGTTTGCACAAGGTTTTAATAACAAAGCTGATTTATCTAAAAATAGTATAAAGAATAGAATAAAGGACATTATAGATTCAGAAGATATAAAGAAGCCTTTTTCGGATCAAAAAATAGCAGATATACTAAAAAAGGAAAATATAAAAATATCAAGAAGAGCGGTTACAAAATACAGGGAGCAGCTTTTGATAAAATCTTCCCATGAAAGAAAAAGAGTATAATATTTAACAAAAATATGCATTGTTTTTTATCATAATGTTAATTATTTAACAGAAACACTTGAAAAAAATTTAAAATGCATATATAATTTTAAATAGAAAATTAATACTAATGTTCGTGTGAAGGAAGCGGGAGAGTTATTATTTTGTAATACACCGAAGAAGCAAATCTTTCAGGTCGATGGACCGTTTCTGGACGAAACTCTGGAGAGACTTAGGTTTTCTAAGCGCCGAAGGAGCAAGGCATATTTTTTATATGCTGAAACTCTCAGGTAAAAGGACAGAGGATAGGAAGCTATTTTTAAGAAGCGTTCGCTTTCTATTCTCCTCCAAAATAAATTTTAGGGGGATATTTTTTTATGACACTAACAAATTCATTTTTATCAGCGAGCATAATGTCATCTGCACAGTCTTTTTTTGGTGCAATAGATGATTTTATATGGGGACCGCCGCTATTAATTCTATTAGTAGGGACAGGTGTGTATCTTACACTTCGTCTTAAACTTCTACAAATTTTCAAACTTCCACTTGCTTTAAAATACGTATTCGGAAAAGACAGTAGAAAAACTGATGAAGAAAATGGTGATGTATCAAGCTTTGCAGCTTTATGTACAGCACTTTCAGCTACAATAGGTACAGGTAATATCGTAGGAGTTGCAACAGCAATAAAACTCGGAGGACCTGGAGCTCTTTTTTGGATGTGGATTGCAGCCTTTTTTGGAATTGCAACTAAGTATTCGGAATCACTTCTTGCAGTTAAATACAGAGTTAAAGGTGAAAACGGAGAAATGTGTGGAGGACCTATGTATTATATACAAAACGGTCTTGGAATGAAGTGGCTTGCAAAATTATTTGCGTTTTTTGGAATAGGAGTTGCCTTTTTTGGAATAGGAACATTTACTCAGGTAAATTCTATTTCAGCAGCAGCTGAAACTTTTAATATACCTAAGATATTTACAGCAGTTGTAGTTACGCTACTAGTTGCACTTGTTACTCTTGGAGGAATAAAGAGAATATCAAAAGTTGCAGAAAAGATGGTTCCATTTATGGCAATTGCTTATGTACTTGGTGCTTTTGTTGTAATTTTATTTAACATTTCAAACGTTCCGTCTGCAGTTTCTTTAATAATAAGAAGTGCGTTTAACCCACAGGCAGTAGGAGGAGCACTTTCTGGTACATTAATTTCAGTAGCTATAAAAAGTGGTGTTGCAAGAGGAGTATTCTCAAATGAATCAGGACTTGGTAGTGCACCAATAGCAGCAGCCGCAGCAAAAATTAAATCACCTGCAAAACAGGGACTTATTTCTATGACAGGAACATTCTTTGATACAATAATAGTTTGTACAATGACTGGACTTGTAATAGTATTAACAAGCGGCACTACAGGAGTGTTTGAAGTTGGTGCTACAATTGAAGGAGCAGGACTTACAACAGCAGCATTTGAAGCTGGTATACCCGTTGCAATTTTTGGAAAATACATTGTTAATATAGGACTTTTATTCTTTGCATTTACAACAATACTTGGATGGAACTATTATGGAGAAAAATGTATCCAGTATTTACTTGGAACAAAGTCTATAAAACCATATAAAATAATATACATAATTCTTGTTGCTATAGGACCATTTTTATCATTAGAGCTAATATTTACAGTAGCAGATATAGTAAATGGATGTATGGCTATTCCAAACCTTATCGGACTTATTGGACTTAGAAAAGTAATAATAAGTGAAACTGAAAAGTTCTTTAAAGAACTTAAAGATGAAAAAAACGATACTGAAATTTTAGAAGCATAGAATAAAAAACATGGAGCTGTCGTACTAGCAATTAAAAATTGCTATCGGCATGCTCCTTTTTTATACATTTATTCTTGCTATTATAATTTTTGATACGATAAATCTTATGCATGCCTTTTTTTATTTTTAGGTTATTAAATTAAGTAAGTAAATAATATACTATAGTGTAAATAAAAAGTACTGTTTACGGAGGAGCGGCATGGAATTAGAATCACAAATAGAACTAGACAAAATAGAGAAAAGGAATTTTTCTGCAAAAATAAAGCAGTCAATTAAAATACTCAAGATGTCTATGTATGATTTAAAAGTATACGTTAATTTAGAGTATATTAATAATCCCGCACTTGAAATATATGAAAAAGAGAATGTATCAGCTAAAGAGAAAGAGATTAATATTAAACCATACCTTTTTTTAGAACAGCATAGATCACTTAAGAAATTTTTAATTGATCAACTTAGAGAACTTAATCTTGATAAAAGATATTTAAAATCATGTAAATATATAGTAAAGCTATTAAATGGAAATGGATATCTTGATGTGAAACTTACAGATATAAATATGGAAATTGGTATACCTTTAGATATTTTAAAAAAATCTTTAGATATAATTCAGTCACTTAAACCGTATGGTATTGGAGCAAGAAATCTTAAAGAGTGTCTTCTTATTCAGATGAAAAAACTTGGCGTTAATAATGATAAAATAAAAAAGATAGTAAAATATCACCTTTCAGATGTAGGAAGTGGAAGATTTGATTTAATAGCAAAAGATCTTTCAATTAAAAGTAGTGAAGTAAAAAAATATGTGGAATTCATAAAAACTCTTGAACCAAAACCATCAAGAGGCTTTTATACATGTAAAGAAGCAAGTTTTATAATACCAGATGCAGAAATGAAATTTGTTAATGGAAAAATTAATATTGTTATGAATGATGATTCGGTTCCGTCCCTTAGCATAAATAAGTCCTATGAAAAGGTTTTAAAGACGAGAAAAAAGAATTTTAATAAAAAATATTATGAAGTAGAAGATGAAATAAATATGGCTTATGATATTATACGCGATATAAAAAATAGACGAAGAATATTATATAATATATTAAAATATATTGGAAACTCGCAGGAAGAATATTTTATGTATGGTAAAGATAAAATAAAAAAAATAAGTATAGATAAATTATCATTAGAAATAAGAATTGATAAGTTTATCATAAAAAATGCTATTAAAAATAAATCGATAGTTACTAAATACGGAATAATTAAACTTGAGAAAATAATTGATATTTGAAATAAAATTCATATATTAGTATAATATATAAAAACGTTATAGTATAAAAAGGAGAGTTAATGTGTTTATATTACTTATCTTAGTTCTTATAACAGTTGTACTTAATATTATTTTTTCTCTTTCTCTTATTTTTATAGAAAGAAGAGATCCACCCACAACATGGGCATGGCTTTTTATAATGATTTTGATGCCTGGGCTTGGATTTATAATATATCTTCTTTTAGGACAGAATTTAAGTCGTCAGAAGCTTTTTAAAGAGAAAACAAAAATAGATGAGATAAGAAGGATAAAACCTAATTCAAAATTTTACAGTATAAATCATAGTCATGATGGTGGTTTTAAGTATATTGATTTAAGAAGAATGAATTATAGAAACAATGGCTCTCTTTATACAATAAACAATAATGTAAGGTTGTTTTATGATGGAAAAAGAAAATTTAAACAACTTATATCGGATATAAAAAATGCTAAAAAATTTATTCATGTAGAATATTATATTTTTAGAAGAGATAATCTAGGTTTAGAGATTATAGATGAACTTACAAAAAAGGCTAGAGAAGGTCTTGAAGTAAGAATTCTTGTTGATAGTATGGGTTCTTATAAATTAACTAGAAAAAGTCTTAAAGAATATTTAAATGCAGGAGGAAAGTTTTCTATATTTTTCCCAGGAATATTTCCTCATATAAATACACGAATAAATTATAGAAATCATAGAAAAATAGTTGTAATAGATGGAAAATATGGCTATGTAGGAGGCTTTAATATTGGAGATGAGTATATAGGAAAAGATCCTAAAATAGGCTTTTGGAGAGATACTCATGTAAGAATTCAAGGAGAGGCTGTAAGTGATTTAAGTGAGAGATTTTTGCTTGATTGGTGCTATGCATCAGGAGAGAAGATAGATAAATATGAAAATTATTTTAATAAGGATATAGACATTGTAGGGGACACAGGAATTCAGATCGTAACAAGTGGTCCTGACCACAATGAAGAATATATAAGAAATTCCTATCTTAAGATTATAAATAATGCTAAAAAAAATCTATATCTTGAGACTCCATATCTTGTACCAGATATAACCATGCTTGAAACTTTAAAGATATCAGCACTTTCAGGAGTAGATGTACGTATTATTATACCTGGAAATCCTGATCATTTCTTTATGAAATGGGCAGCAAGTTCATATATAGGAGACCTTCTAAATGCTGGAGTAAGAATCTACAGCTATGAGAATGGTTTTATACATGCGAAAACAATAGTTTCTGACAGCATAATTTCAAGTGTTGGAACTGCAAACCTTGATATACGAAGTTTTAAGCTTAATTTTGAAGTTAACGCAGTCATTTATGATGATAGAGTTTCAATAAATATGGAAGATCAATTTTTTAAAGATATTGAAAATTCAACAGAAATTACGATTGATATATATAATAAGAGAAGTAGGCTTCTTAGGATACAAGAATCTCTTGTTAGGCTTTTATCGCCAATTTTATAAAAGCGTTAAAAAATTTGACATATGTTATTTATTTGATATAATAATAACAAGATTATTTTCAGAAAGGAAAAAGATAAATGGAATCTAACATTAAAAAAATATCAGTTTTAGTAGAAAAATTTTATAATGTCTTTTATTTTATGTTCTGGGGCTATTATTATTGCGCTGGCTATTTTTTCTGCAAAAAAACTGAATATGAATTTTTAATGAGTGATCCTTTATTATGAAAATTGTAAGGAAATAAGATTAAATTTATTTTATAGTATATATTTAAGACTCATTATATTTATATAGTGAGTCTTTTTTTTATAAAAAACATAAAAATTAGGAGGAAGAAAAAATGATAATAATACTTAACAAAAATGCGGACAAAAATGAAATTAAAAAACTCGTAGCTCAGATTGAAAAGAAAGGATTAAAGGTAAACATAGTTCACGGTGCAGAAACGAATATTATTGGACTTATTGGAGATACAAGCACAGTTGATGCAGGACAGATAGAATCAAATAGAGTAGTTGAGAAGGTTATGCACGTTCAAGAACCTTTCAAAAAAGCAAATAGATTATTCCACCCTGATGATACAGTAATAGATATAATGGGACAAAAAATTGGTGGAAAGAAGATAGCAATGATTGCAGGACCTTGTTCTGTTGAAACAAGAGATCAGATAGTTTCAATAGCAGAGGATGTTAAAAAGATAGGTGCAGGATTCTTAAGAGGAGGAGCATTCAAGCCAAGGACTTCACCATACAGCTTCCAAGGATTAGAATACGAAGGATTAAATCTTTTAAAAGAAGCTAGAAAAGAAACAGGTCTTCCAATTGTAACTGAAATTATGAGCCCATACGATATAGAAAGATTCGTAGAAGATGTTGATGTAATTCAAGTCGGTGCAAGAAATATGCAGAACTTTGAACTTTTAAAAGAGCTTGGAAAGATAGATAAGCCAATTTTATTAAAGAGAGGATTATCTGCAACAATAGAAGAACTTTTAATGAGTGCTGAATATATAATGGCAGGCGGAAATGAAAAAGTAATATTATGTGAAAGAGGAATAAGAACATTTGAAACTTACACAAGAAACACTCTTGATTTAAGTGCAATTCCTGCAATTAAAAAATTAAGTCATCTCCCAGTAATCGTAGATCCAAGCCATGCAACAGGAAAGTACTGGATGGTAGAACCTCTTGCAAAAGCTGCTGTAGCTGTTGGTGCAGATGGACTTATAATTGAAGTTCATAACGATCCTGCTAATGCTTTATGTGATGGTGCACAATCAATAAAACCTGCTAGATACGAAAAGATATTTAATGAATTAAAAGTAATAGCAAACGCTGTTGGAAGAGAAATCTAAAATTAAGAAATAATCTTGCAATATAGCATAGTTTTGTAGTAATGTTAATAAAGAGAATCTATATCATAAAAGAGGCTTATAGCTTATAAATTTACGATGCAGATACCGAATTTTTTAATTAATATGGGGTGAAAAATGGGAGAATATAAAATTAATCCACAAAAGTTAAAGGGTGAAGTTAAAGTTCCACCATCAAAAAGCATGGCTCATAGAGCAATAATCTGTGCAGCATTATCTGAAGGCGAGAGCATAATTAAAAATGTAGATTTTTCAGATGATATTAAGGCAACATTAGATTCTATGATAAAGCTTGGTGCAAAGGCGAGTGTCAAAGAAGATACACTTTATATAAAAGGTATATCTAAAGATTCAGAATTAGGCGATAAAGAAGTAGTTATAGATTGTAATGAATCAGGTTCAACTTTAAGATTTATTGTACCTATAGCACTTATGAGATATGGAAAAACTAAGTTTATAGGAAGAGGAAATTTAGGAAAAAGGCCGCTTAAAACATATTATGATATATTTGATTTACAAAATATAAAGTATTCTCATAAAGAAGGCGTTCTTGATTTAAAAACAGAAGGACAGCTTAAAAGCGGTATATTTAAAGTAAGAGGAGACATAAGTTCTCAATTTATAACAGGACTTCTTTTTGTTCTTCCACTTTTAGATGGAGATTCAAAAATAGAGATAACAACTAACATGGAATCAAAAGGTTACATAGATATGACTTTAAAAGCTATAAAAGATTTTGGAGTTACTATTGTAAACAATGATTATAAAGAATTTATAATAAAAGGAAATCAAAAATACAAAAATAAAGATTATAAAGTTGAAGCAGATTATTCACAAGCTGCATTTTACCTCTGTGCTGATGCATTAAATAATGAAGTATATGCAGATGATCTTTCTAAAGATTCACTTCAAGGAGACAAGGAAGTTATAGATGTTTTAGAGAGAATGGGAGTTAAGTTTTCTTATAAAGATTCATCTTTAATAGGAAAAGTAAGTGGCACTTTAAAAGGAACTGTCATTGATGGTTCACAGTGTCCTGATATAATTCCTGTTTTAGCACTTGTATGTGCTCTTTCAGAAGGAAAATCTAAGATAATAAATGCAGAAAGATTAAGAATAAAAGAATGTGATAGATTAAAGGCTGTAACTGAAGAATTAAATAAACTTGGGGCTGATATTAAAGAAACAGAAGACGGACTTATAATAAATGGGGTTTCATCTTTAAAAGGAGGAACTACAGTATGGAGTCATAAAGATCATAGAATTGCAATGACTCTTGCAGTTGCAGCTACAGTATGCAGTGAGCAGATAGTAATAAAAGATTATGAATGTGTATCAAAATCTTATCCAGATTTTTGGAAAGATTATATAAGTCTTGGGGGTTGTATTAATGAGTGGAATGATAGGAAATAAATTAAAAATATCAATTTTTGGGGAATCGCATGGGGTCGCTATAGGAATTACTATAGATGGCCTTCCATCTGGTATAGAACTTTCTTATGAAGAAATTTTAAAAGAGATGGCAAGAAGAGCGCCAGGAAAAAGTGCTCTTTCAACTAAGCGAAATGAAAGCGATACTCCTGAAATATTAAGTGGATTTTTTGAAGGAAAAACAACAGGAACACCTCTTTGTGCGATAATACGAAATAGTGACCAGCATTCAAAAGATTATGGAAAGCTTAAAGATCTTATGAGACCTGGTCATGCAGATTATACAGGTTTTGTTAAGTATAAAGGGTTTAACGATTATAGAGGAGGAGGACATTTCTCAGGAAGAATTACTGCTCCACTCGTATTTGCAGGAGCTATAGCAAAACAAATATTAGAAAAAGAGAAAATCACAGTAGGTGCTCATATTAAGAGCATTGGAAGTGTAGCTGACAAAAGTTTTAATGAAGTAGAACTTACAAAAGAACTTTTAAAAAAGCTTTCATTGTCTGAACTTCCTCTTTTAAGCTCTGATAAAGAAGAAAAAATGAGAAATGAAATTATTGAAGCTAAAAATAATTTAGATTCAGTAGGTGGAATTATCGAAACATCTGTAATCGGGATAAAACCAGGAGTAGGAGATCCATTTTTTGATTCTATAGAATCAACTCTTTCACATCTTTTATTCTCTGTTCCTGCAGTAAAAGGTGTTGAGTTTGGTCTTGGTTTTGAAATGGCTAAGATGCATGGTTCTAATGCAAATGATGAATATTATTATGATAATGATGGAAAAGTTAAAACATATACTAATAATAATGGGGGAATATTAGGAGGCATAACAAATGGAATGCCGATACTATTTAAAGTAGCGATAAAACCTACTCCTTCAATTGCAAAAAAACAGAGGACTGTAGATATAAGTACAAACAAAGACTCATATCTTGAAGTAGAAGGAAGACATGACCCATGTATTGTACAAAGAGCAGTTCCAGTAATTGAAGCAGTTACTGCAATCGGTATTTTAGATCAGATTTTATTAAATAAATAATAATTTAGAGGTGGAATTTTTAGATGTCAGATATAAATAATCTTAGAGTAAAAATTGATGAAATAGATAAAAAACTTACAGAACTATTTGAAGAGAGAATGGAGATTGTTCTTAAAGTATCAGAATATAAAAAGAAGAATTCAATTCCTGTTACAGATTCAAAGAGGGAAGATGAAGTAATAAGAAAGAATATAGATAGACTTCATAATAAAGATTATGAAGCTGATATCAAAAAATTCTATGTATCTCTTATGGATATAGCTAAGGGTATAGAGCATAGGAAAATAGATAAAAAGTAGCAGTAAAAAGGGGGATATATTATGGACTTTTATGGACTTTTTGGTGAGAAATTAGGGCATAGCCTTTCACCTGAAATACATAATACTTTTTTTAAAATCTGCAATATTGAAGGTGCATATAAGCTTTTTGAAGTAGAAAAGGAAAATCTTAAAGATGCAGTTTTAGGACTTAAAGCATTAAAGATAAAGGGAGCTAATGTAACAATTCCTTATAAAGTTGAGATAATGAAATATCTTGATTTTATATCTGACGAAGCTAAGAAAATAAAAGCTGTGAATACAGTCTGCCTTAAAGACGGAAAGCTTTATGGATATAATACAGATTACTTTGGATTTAGCGATATAATAAGGAAGAATAATATAGATATAGATAAAAAAACAGCAATGGTTCTTGGAAATGGTGGGGCATGTAAAGCTGTAATTACATATCTTTTAGATAATAATATAGAAAAAGTATATTTAATTTCAAGAAGAAAGAATACTGAAAATGATTTTGATGATAATAGAGTAATACTTAAAACGTATGATGAAATTTCAGATATTAAAGGAAAAGTTTTAATAAATACAACTCCTGTAGGAATGTATCCAAACTGCGGTAAAAGCGTAGTTGATGAGGACATAATACGTAATTTTGATGTGCTTATTGATATTGTATATAATCCAGCAGAAACTGAATTCTTAAAGATTGGAAAAAAACTTAATAAAAAGGTTTATGGCGGTATGACAATGCTAATAGGTCAGGCTATTAAATCTGAAGAGATATGGCAGGAAAAAGAATTTAGTGATTCTTATGTAGAAAATCTTTATAAGAAGTTTAAGGATAGGTTTTAATTATGAAAAAAAGTAATGTTTTACTTATAGGAATGCCAGGATGCGGGAAAAGTACAGTAGGAAAGATAGTAGCCAAATATCTTAACATGGATTTTATAGATATGGATGATTATATAGAAAAAGAATCGGGCACAAGTATACCAAAATTATTTGAAAAAGGTGAAGAGTATTTTAGAGACTTAGAGAGTAGTGCGTGCAAAAAACTTTCATTATCTAAAAACACAATCATATCAACAGGTGGAGGAGCAATTAAGAGAAAATCAAATATTGATGTATTTAGAGAAAATAGTATTGTGATTTTCATTGATAGACCACTTGATATTTTAATTAATGATGTTGATATAGATAAAAGACCGCTGCTTAAAGAAGGAAGAGAAAAAATAGTAAATCTATATAAAGAGCGTTATAATTTATATGTCAATTATTCTGATGTAATTGTAAAAAATGATGGGACAATAAATAAGATAATAAGCAAATTAAAAAAAGCAATAGTAAAAGTAAAAGAGGCGTAATATATATGAAGATACTTGTAATTAATGGACCTAATATAAATATGGTAGGGGTAAGAGAAAAACAAATTTATGGAACACGTTCTTATGATGAGATTTGTAAATTTATAAAGTCAGAAGGAGAAAAAATGGGGCATGAGGTTACTCTTTTTCAGAGCAACTGTGAAGGAGAAATAATAGATGAGCTCCAGAAGGCATATTATGAAAAGTATGATGGAATAGTAATTAATCCAGGAGCGTATACGCATTATAGCTATGCAATCCATGATGCTATAAAAGGAATAAATATAGATACAGTTGAAGTACATTTATCTAATATACATAAGAGAGAAGATTTTAGAAGAAAATCAGTTACTGCACCTGCATGTATAGGACAGTTATGCGGGTTTGGTGAAAATGGATATATTCTTGCGATGAAAGCATTAGAAATGAATAAATAGGGGGAAATAAAATGAAAATTGCTGTTACAGGTCTTGGGGTTGTAGGCGGATCGTTTGCAATGGCGTTAAAAGAGGCAGGGTTTTGTGATGTATACGGAATTGATATAGATAAGGTAACTTTAAAAAAAGCAGAAGATTTAAAAATAATAAAAAAAGGATATCAAGATGGAAAAGATATCTTAAATTCATGTGATCTTGTAATAATTGCTCTTTATCCTGAACTTATTGAAAAGTTTATAAAGGATAATAAAAATAATTTTAAAGAAGGAGCAGTTATAACTGATGCAACAGGAATAAAGAGACCTTTTATTGATAATATAGTAAAACTTCTTCCCAAAAATATAGACTTTGTTTTTGGCCATCCAATGGCAGGAAGAGAAAAAAAAGGAATAGATTTTGCGAGTAGTAATGTATTTAAAGGGGCAAACTATATAATAACTCCTATAGAAATAAATAAATCTGAAAATATTGATAAAATAGAAAATTTAGCCTTTAAGCTTGGTTTTAAAAGTGTAAAAAAGATTACACCTAAGGAGCATGATGAACTTATAAGCTATACAAGTCAGCTCCCACATTCAATCGCAGTAGCGCTTATTAACAGCGATAAAGAAGGAAGAGATACTGGGAAATTTATTGGAGATAGCTATAGAGACTTAACAAGAATAGCTAATATAAATGAAGACTTATGGTCAGAACTTTTTATTGGAAATAAAGATAATCTTTTAAATTCAATTGATAATTTTGAAATCGAACTTAATAAACTAAAAGACGCTATTAAAAAAGATGATAAAGATGCTTTAAAGAAACTTTTTATAAAATCAACTAAAAGAAGAGAAAAATTATAATATTGTTATGATATGTCATAAAATTGCCATAAAATGATTGTATATTTTATTGTGGAATAGTAATATTTTAATGAAGGTGAAGATAATGTCAAAAAATATTTCAAAAAAAATTATAGTTATTACATCGTGTATAGTAGTATTTGCAGTTTGTGCAGTAACAGCACTGCGTTGCACTTTGCTTTATGAGAAGAATATAACGATTATTAACAATAAAATATATTCTAGTATGCTTCCGACAGATAGTTTTAGTAAATATTATACTCCAGAGTTAAAATTTGAGGATACTAATGTTTCTAAAATTAATGATGTATCTATATCACTTTTTGGAGAAAAATTAAAACTTAAAAAAATACTTCTTAAATCGCAGAGGTACTATATTCCTTTAAATGTTATATGTAATAAACTTAAATATAATATGATAAAAGAAGATAGTTCAGTTCTTTTAAGTAAAGATGGACAAGAAATAATATTAAATGATGATACATATAATGATGGTCTTACAACAAGACAGTTAAGAGGAAAGTTATTAACTCAAGGAAAGCATAAATTTATAGCTATTTCAGATATTGAACAGATTTTTAATCTTTTTGCTGTATTTGATTTTGATAATAAGAGCATATCTCTTATACAAAATGTGCCTAAGCAGGATAACGATATTGAAAAGCAGACAAAGCTCAAATTTATGCCTGATCAGAAAGTTGCGCTTATAAGGCTTGAAGATTTTGGATGTGGAGATACAAACACATCATCAAAGAATCAGACAAAGACTAAGATAATGGTAAATTTTCTTTATAATAACAATATAAAATTCCATGTAGGCTGGGTTCCAAGATTTGTAGATCCTTCTGAAAATATAGACAATGATCTGCTTACTATACAGAACATTACAAATGTAGGATTTATAGATGTACTTGACTATATTATAAATAAAGGTGGACAAATAGGAATTCATGGATATACTCACCAAGATGGAGATACAAAGAGTATATCAGGTGAAGAAATGTCGAAGGATATTAATAATACTAAAGAAGATGTTGAAAGAATACTTAAAAATTCTATAAACACTGCATCAGCACTTAATATTCCATATACATTTTTTGAAAGCCCTCATTATAGTTCAACATATCTTCAAAAGAGTGTTGTAAATAAATTTTTCCAATATTCATTTGAACCTTATGATTGGGAGCATAATCAAAATATTTATAAGACAGATACAAATAATTTATACGTTCCTGCACCTTTAGGACGTGTTAAAGATGTTAATGATATGTCTGAGATCTTAGATGGATTTAAAGATGATGATCAAGATAAACTTCATGCACTTTACTATCATCCATCGATTGAGCTTGATTATATAGATTATTCTCTTTCTAATAATAAGATGAATATAAAATATGATGAAAAGTCACCTTTAAAGAAGATAGTAAGAGCGATTGAAGATAATGGGTATACAACAATTCACATAGATGAATTGAAAACAGAAGACGAGGAAGAATAGGACAAGATTGGTTTTTATTTGCGAGTATCTTTTTATTTTGCAGAGGGAAACTAAAAAGTGAAGGGAGTGTTTGTTTATGAAAAAAGGAAGACCATGTATAAACAATCCAATGCAGAAAGGCAAAAGAAGGCAGAAACTTCACGAGATGCAAAATAATGTTGGAGATAAAAATGTGAAGTCCCATTTTCAAAATTTTAATGGAGAAGACATGGACTAAAGGACAAAGGACAAAGGACAAATGACAAATCAGGATGTTTCTGCTCAAAATCGCAGAAACGTAGAATTTATTGAGCTTTCGCTTCAGGCGGAAGCTTTATTTTTTGCGAAAACCTTAATCCAAAGGACAAAGCACAAATGACAAATGACAAATTAGGAAGTTTCTGCTCAGTCGCAGAAACTAAAATATATGAGCTTTCGCTTCAGGCGAAACCTTCGAGTATTTTGCGAGAATCGCAAAATACAATAAATTGAAATTCCGTAGGAATTGCCACCTACTTTGTCATTTGTCCTCGTATAATAGGTTTGTAATAAGAAATTTTCTTATTATAAACCTATTTTTATTATATAGAATAAAGAAAGTGTCTTTTTTCCTATGGGAGTTCTCCCGATATTTTGTTACTCATTCTTATCTGCTTTCTAAATCTATATTTCAAAAAAATATTTATAAAGAATTATCCTAATGTTAAAATATCCGTAATGGAAATTAACAAAGGTTACAGCCGCATTTGTCCTGCAAAACATTATGTTATTGCCTTTAAAGCTTGCTGCCTAATCAGAATATCAAATTCTGCTTACACAAATGTTGCATCTCCTACCGTAGCCGCCAGCAAGGTATTTCGGTTTGGATGAATGCTGATTACGCGAGGGTTCAGTTAATATTCTGAATTAGGATAATTCCTTTTTAACTTCCTTATTATATTTGAAAGGTGGTGATTTTATGAAGAATATAAATTACTTATCAACGCTATTTGTAGGAATTGATATAAGTTCACGAGAAAATGTTGTTTCTGCTTTAAATTTCAATCAAGATTTTTTAATTAAAATGAAAGCGGTCGCGAATACGCAGACCGGTGCAAAGCAGCTTGAAACTATGCTTGTTGATGTATTAAAAAATAATATTTATAGATCTGTAATAATTGGATTAGAATCTACTTCGTTTTACGGAGTTCACATCGCTAATTTTTTATCAACAAGTGAAATATTAATGCCATATAAACCATATGTTTATTGTTTAAATCCAAAGGAGATTGCTAACTACAAAAAATCATTTAATGACCTCAATAAAAATGATGGTATAGATTCATTTGTAATTGCTGATTTTGCAAGGGTTGGGAGAATACATATCGAACCATGGCATGGCTCTCAATATCTTGCTTTGCAAAGACTTACAAGACATAGGCTTCATATAGCAAATTCCTTAACAAGAGAAAAAACCTATATGCTTTCAAATGTATTTCTCAAATTTAGTGAATTTGCTTTATTAGATGATGAAAAGCATCCTTTTTCAGACAAATTTGGAGCAACTGCATCATCAATATTAACAGAATTTTTGTCTACTGAAGATATCGCAAATACTCCCATGGAGGAGCTTGTGAATTTCGTAAATAAAAAAAGCCGAAAACAAATTTCTAATCCTGAACTTACTGTTGAAATTCTGCAGCAAGCGGCGCGAAACTCGTATCGGCTTGATAAATGTTTATATGAACCCCTTACAACTTCTATTGCCTGTTCTTTTAACTGTATTCAGGCATTTCAAAATCAACTAAAAACTATTAACAGAGCTATCGAAAAAACTGTAAAGGGTTTAAATGCTAACGAATATCAAATCTTGATGTCAATCCCTGGATTTGGTCCTGTATACTCTAGTGGTATAATCGCCGAACTAGGTAGCATAAAAAACTTTCCTAACAATGATACCGTTGCAAAATATGCCGGTATCGTATGGAAGGAAAATCAATCCGGTAGTTTTAAAGCTGAAAAAACACCTATGAGCAAAGCTGGTAACAGATATTTGCGTTATTATCTTATAGAAGCTACTACAAGTGTCATAAGACACATTCCGGAATATGAAAAATTCTATAAAAAGAAATACGCTGAAGTTACTACTCATCAACATAAACGAGCACTTGCGTTAACATCTCGTAAATTAATTCGTTTGATTTTTGGATTGCTGGCTAAAAATCAACTCTATTCTGCAGATAGTGTAGATAGATAACTTAATACATAATTTGGCGAACATACATTCCCGCCAGACTGTATGTCTATTAGTGTTGACTTTTTTTATAAAAATTATTCAAAATTATTTTCATTTTTCTCTTGACCTATTACCAAATTGCTTTAACAATTTGTCCTTTGCATGTCCTTTGTATTTAGTATTTGATTTAAACAAAGTATTAGTATAAAATATATACATGACGTATGCAATACAATCTAATACAGGAAGGAGATAGTCGTTTAAAACTAAGTTTAAACGGCGATAAGATGTGCTTGAATTAAAAGATATTTGCTTCAAAGTAGACGATGAAAATAGAGATATATTAAAAAATATAAATCTTAAAATTGACAATTCAAAGTTTATAGTTATTACAGGACCTAATGGGGGAGGTAAGTCTACTCTTGCAAAGATAATATGTGGAATAAAAAAGCCAACCTCAGGAAAAATAATATTAAATGGTGAAGATATAACTGACCTTGATATAACAGAAAGAGCGAAAAAGGGAATAAGTTTTGCTTTTCAGCAGCCTGTAAGATTTAAAGGAATTACGGTTGAAGATCTTTTAAATATAGCATCAGGAAATACTAAAAGCAGAAATCTTTTGAAAAAAGATGTCTGTACATATCTTCGTGATGTAGGTCTTTGTCCAAAAGATTATTTAAGAAGAGAAGTCAACTCAAGTTTATCAGGGGGAGAGCTTAAGAGAATAGAAATAGCAACTATTCTTGCAAGAAATACAAAGCTTTCAATTTTTGATGAGCCTGAAGCTGGAATTGATATATGGAGTTTCAAGAATATGATTGAAGTATTCGAGAAAATGAGAAAAGAAAGTGACGGTTCAATTATGATAATTTCTCATCAGGAAAGAATTTTAAACATTGCAGATGAGATAATTCTTATAGAAAACGGCCAGATAAAAGTTCATGGTGACAAGGATAAGATACTTCCAAAACTTTTATCAGCAGCAGATAGTGTTAAATGTTACAAAGGAGAGAAGTAACGATGGATGATATAGAGAAAAATTTATTAGAGGAGATTTCAGATCTTCATAAGATTCCAGAAGGTGCTTATAATATAAGAGTAAATGGCCAGCCTCTTATGAGAAATTCAACATCTGATATAGAGATAGTGCCTAAAAAAGATGAGCCAGGAATAGATATTTATATAAAGCCTGGTACTAAAAACAAAAGTGTGCATATACCTGTAATTCTTACTAAAACAGGTATGAATGACCTTGTTTATAATGATTTTCATGTAGGAGAAGATGCTGATGTAACAATTGTTGCAGGATGTGGAATTCATAACTGCGGAAATCAAGATTCAGAGCATGATGGAATACATACTTTTTATATAGAAAAGAATGCAAAAGTAAAGTATATAGAAAAACATTATGGCGAAGGCGATGGAAAAGGAGAAAAAATATTAAATCCTAAAACTATCGTGCATATAAAAGATGGCGGATATATGGAGATGGACACATCTCAGATAAAAGGTGTCGATTCAACAAAGAGAGACACAGAAGGAACACTTGCTGATAATGCTACATTAGTAGTAAAAGAGAAGATATTTACTCATGGAAGTCAATTTGCACAGACAAGTTTTAAAGTTGATTTAAATGGTGTAAACTCAAGTACAAATGTAATTTCAAGATCAGTTGCAAAGGATGATTCAAGACAGAGATTTTCAGCTGATATAAATGGAAATTCAAAATGTATGGGCCATTCAGAGTGTGATGCAATAATAATGGATAATGGAAGAGTTGAAGCTATTCCAACTATTTCTGCAAACAATGTAGAAGCAAACCTTATCCATGAAGCTGCTATAGGAAAGATTGCAGGAGAACAGCTTATAAAGTTAATGACACTTGGTCTTACAGAAAAAGAAGCAGAATCTCAGATAGTAAATGGATTCCTTAAATAGATAGTATACTTAAAGGCTACTTATAATAGATTAATAATTTATTATAAGTAGCCTTCTTTATATCTGATTTTATAAAGTATCATTTAAAAACAGTTCAACATATTTAAAAAATATGTAATCACATAGTATTAAAAGCTGTGCTCTTGATTTTATTTCTATATTATGATTCAAAAAAGAGCTTGATATTATGTATAGTGATATGTCACTTAATTTTGATAGAGTGTTATTTCCTATGTCTGTTATGCAGATGATTTTTATATTTTTGCTTTTGGCTACATTTATTGCAGATAGTATCTGCTCTCTTTCACCAGATGATGATATTGCAATTATTAAATCAGAAGAATTCGCATTACTGCTGCACATATACATAGAAGAACTATCACTATATGAGAAGAAATGCTTATTTATACTTTGAAATTTTTGGCATAAGTCAGTAGATATTAATGAATTGTTTCCGAGTGAAAATATATGTATTCTGTTTTTTTCATGTATTAGTTTTGCTACCTTTTCAATAGTAGTTTGATTAATTATATCTATACTCTTTCTTATGTCATTTAAATATATATCTGAACTGTACTCATTTTTTTCACAATCATTTTTTAGTTTGAAATTGAGTGCAACTTTGAATTCTGAAAATCCGCTGAAATTTAACTTCTTGCAAAATCGTTCAATACTAGCAGGTGATGACTTGAGTTTTGTTGCTAAGTCTATAATTTTTATAGAAGATATTTCACTGCTGTGCTTTATACAGTAGTTTAAAATCTCAAGTTCCTTCTTATTTAGGTTGCTGCAATTTAGCGTAAAATTAGATAAACTCATAGTTTAACATACCTTTCTTAATTTGATAAAAAAATTTTCATAAAATGAAAAAAATTCAATAGAGTAAACCGCTTTCTAACTCGTCTTAAAACCTTTTCAGAAAGCATTCTTATGATATAATTATATTTGTTAACAGGAATATTTACAATATTCAATATATATGGCCATTAGATAAAAGAATAGTCTAACAGTCCTTATTTAGGAAAATATTTATTTTTGACCTTAAAGTAAATGTTTGTAAGAAAGCATATATTTACATATTAGTTAGCAAAAACACTTAAGGAGGGAATTTTATGAAAAAAAGAATTAGTTTCTCAGGTTTCCAAAAGTTAGGGAAAGTATTAATGACTCCAGTTATGATACTTCCAATCGCAGGTATTTTAGTTGGAATTGGTTCAGCCTTTTCATCACCGAATGTAATCGCTTCAATGCCTTTTCTAGCAAATTCAGTTTTCATTTTTAATCTCTTAAAAGCGATAGGAAATACAGTATTTACATTTTTACCAATAATCTTCGCTGTATCAGTTGCAGTAGGATATGCAAAGAAAGAAAAAGGAATTGCCGCTCTATCAGCAATGATTGGTTTCTTAGTTATGCATAATGTAATGAATTCACTACTATCTGCATTAGGTAAACTTGATCCAAAAGCATTAAAAACAGGACAAGCACTTGTAATGGGAATTCCAAGTCTTGATACAGGAGTTTTTGGAGGAATAATAGTTGGCCTAATAGTAGTATGGTTACATAATAAATTTTATAATATTGAACTTCCACCAGTTCTTGGAATCTTCTCAGGAACAAAGTTTGTTCCAATGATTTCTATTATCGGATGTTCTATATTAGGAGTAGTAATGGCATTTGTCTGGCCACAAGTACAGACAGGAATATCAGCAATTGGTGAACTAATATATAAGACAGGTGCATTTGGAAGTATAATTTACGGAACATGTGAACGTGCATTAGTACCATTTGGACTTCATCATTTTATTTATACACCATTCTTCTTCACTAATCTTGGTGGATCAATGGCTATTGATGGGGTACAGCAAGAAGGAGCTTTAAATATTTACAAAGCTATGCTTGCATCTAAAACAGCAATGTTTGATATAAACATAAGTAGATTTACTATGAATGGAAAAGTTATATTTGCAATGTTTGGTCTTCCAGGAGCTGCACTTGCAATGTACAGAACTGCTAAACCAGAAAATAAGATGAAAGTAAAAGCACTTATGATAGCTGCAGTAATTCCAGCAATATTCACAGGTATTACAGAACCATTAGAATATGCATTCTTATTCGTTGCACCAGTACTATTTGCAATCCATGCAGGATTTGCAGGACTTGCATATTTAATAACTTATCTTCTACAAGTAAATGTACCAGGCTCTGGTTCATTTGGAGGACCTTTCTTAAGCTTTATATTTAATGGAATAATGCAGTCAGGAAAAGGTTCTAACTGGATTATGATTCCAATAATAGGAATAATATTTTTCTTCTTATACTACTTCACATTCAAGTTTGTAATATTAAAACTTAATTACAAAACTCCAGGACGTGAAGATGCTACATCAGATGAAAAAGCAGAAGTAAAGAAAGTTGATAATGATAAAATTCTAACAGCTATTATTGATGGATTAGGTGGAGCAGCAAACATTTTAAATGTTGATGCATGTTTTACAAGACTTAGAGTTGCTGTAAAAGATAAAACTTTAGTTGCTGGCGATGATAAATGGAAAGAAACAGGAGCAAATGGAGTTGTCCGTCTTAGTGATGGAGTACAGATTATATATGGAAGTAAAGCAGATGTATATAAGACAAGACTTCAAAATATGCTAGGAATGGAGTAGATAGATGTTTAATTTGTTTAAAAAGAAAAATATAGATATAAAAACATGTGCAGCAGGCTGGGTAAGACAGCTAGAAGAAATTAGCGATGAAGTTTTTTCAAAAAAAATGATTGGCGATGGAATAGCTGTTATACCTGAAGATGGGAAGATATATTCTCCTATAGATGGAACAGTTCAGACTGTTTTCCCAACAAAGCATGCTATTGTTATAAAAAGCACAAAAGGGTTCAATTTACTTTTGCACTTAGGAATAAATACTATTTCGCTTAAGGGTGAACCATTTGAAATAAATATAAAAGAAGGTGATAATGTAAGAGATGGAGATTTAATAGGAAGCATGGATCTTGATTTCTTAAAGAAAAAGAATGTAGATTCAACAATAATGATTATATGTATGGATGAAGGAAACGAAGATAATCATTTTATAAAAAGTAGAATGGAAGACGATTATATAGATAATAATGCAGTTATTATGCAAATTGAATAATTAATGAATGATAGAGGTTATTATGGATTTATTAAACGAGATGATACAAAATGTAAAGAATCTGAATAAAAATGATATGGAAATATTAAATTATTCTTTCGAACACATAAAAGATATTGAAAATCTTAAAGTTAAGGATATTGCGAGTGCTACATTTGTTTCATCGGCTACTGTAGTTAGGTTTTGCAAAAAGCTAGGATTTAATGGCTTTCTCGAATTTAAAAATTATATAAAGTTTCAGTTTCAGAAAATGCATAAAGAAAAGATTGACGTATGTATAGAGAAAGATATTGAAAAAACATTTGAGTTTATGAAGCAGTCTTCTTTAGAAGAAGTTGCAAAATTAATAGATAGTGCAAGACGTATAGAATTTTTTGGCACAGGAGCTACAAGCTTTGTCTGTCATCAAGTTGCAAAAATATTAAGAGGACTAGGTCTTATGGCTTTTAGTTATGACGACAACTCTATGATGACAATGCAGGCAGAAACATTAGATAAAAGCGATCTTATCTTAGTATTTTCAGTGTCAGGTGAGACAAGTCAGGTTATAAAAGCTCTAATGGTAGCAAAAGAGAAGCAGGTAAAGATTGTTTCAATAACAGGTTTATCTAATAATACAATATCTCGTTTAGCTGATATAAGTTTTTACACAGGAGTTACTACGTATCAGTTAAATGAAAGAAGTATAAGTTCTCATATAGAGCTTCTGCTTGCAGGAGAGATGATAGTACAGTCATTTATCGGATATAAGAAAAAATTATCGCAAAGCTAATAAATTTCATAATATGAATATTGTTTCAAAATCATTAAAAAGCATTTAAAAGATTGAATATAAAATTATAATAAGAGTATGAAGTTAAGAAAGGATGATATTTATGAAGAAGTTTAATGTAGTAATAGTTGGTGGAGGAAGTACATTTACTCCAGGATTTTTAAAATCATTTGTAAGAATTAAGGATAAATTCCCATTAAAGAAATTAGTCCTTTTTGATATTGATAAAGAAAGACAAGAACCAATAGGAGCAGCTGGAAAGATATTATTTAAAGAATATGCACCAGAAGTTGAATTCTCATATACAACAGATCCTAAAGAAGCATATACAGATATGGATTTCGTATTCATGCAGATGCGTGTTGGAAAATATGCAATGCGTGAAAAGGATGAAAAGATTCCTTTAAAGATGGGACTTATTGGACAAGAAACAGTTGGAGCCGGTGGATTTGCTTATGGACTTAGATCTACTAAGGAAATGATAAAAGCTATTTATGACTTAAGAAAATATTCAAAGGATGCATGGGTATTAAACTATTCTAACCCTGCTGCAATTGTTGCAGAAGCACTTAGAAGAGAATTCCCTAACGATACACACATTTTAAATATATGTGATCAGCCAGAAAACATCATACGTTCAGCAAGTCGTTCATTAAATTGCGACTACAATATAATAGATCCAGTTTACTTTGGACTTAACCATTATGGATGGTTCACTCATTTATATAACAAAGAAACAGGAGAAGATTTATTACCAAAATTAAAGAAGATAATCCATGAAAGAGGATTCCTTCCACAAGATGCAGAACAAAGAGATCAGTCATGGCTTGATACATACGGATTTGTTCAACAGATGTTAGAAGACTTCCCAGATTACCTTCCAAACTCATATGATCAGTATTACTTATACCAGAATCATAAGTTAAGTATCTTAAACCCTGATTTCACACGTACAAATGAAATCCAGGAAGGAAGAGAAAAGAGAGTATTTGAAGAAGCAAGAGAAGTAATTGCTAAAGGAACAACTAAAGGAATTTTAGATATTCATGAAGATGCACATGCAGAATTTATGATAGAAGTTGCAATGTCAATTGCTTATAATAGAAATAACAGATATATAGTTATCGTAGAAAATAATGGTGCAATAAGCAACATGGATGATGATGCAATGGTTGAAGTTGCAGCAGAATTAGGATTTAATGGACCTAGACCACTTGGAGTTGGAAAGATTCCTACATTCTACAAAGGTCTTTTAGAACAACAAGTTGCTTCAGAAAAACTTTTAATAGATGCTTACTATGAACATTCATATGTAAAGGCATTACAGGCATTAACTTTAAATAGATTAATCAATGATGCTGAAAAAGCTAAAGAAGTTTTAGACAAGCTAATAGAAGCAAACAAAGATTATTTCCCACCATTAAACTAAAGAAAAATCGCTCTCTCATTATCAATATATTGTAAATAAAATGAAACTGACGCATAAGAAAACTTCTGCGTCAGTTTTTTCATATTTACAACGATATAACATTAATGTATACTAAAAATAAATACTATATTATCGGTCACAAAGAAGTGAAATGGATTTTTCTGTTTCGCTTCTTTTTTAGATAAAAGGAGTGGAGAATTATGGATAAAAAGATATTAGAACTTAATGAGGAAAGAAACTATACAATAAAAAATGAAATACTTGGATGTAACTTCTTTGATTATAAGGAGTTTATTCAAAATTATAATTTTAAGGAATGTGAAGAAAATACAAAAATATATTTAAAAAGAGTATGTGAGGCTCTTAGCTCTGTAGGACACAGCAAAGGTACACATTATAAAGTGAAAAAAATACGTATTGAAAATATGTTTTCACATTCCTTAGGAAGCTTATCTAGGAGTATAATAAGTATTGAATGTGTTTCAGAAAATGATACTCTTGATAAAAAATGTTTAGTTAAGTATGATTTTTATTCAGATAATATTACAATTTCTGGAACAGATGTAAATGGAGATGAATTTACGATTGAAACAGATAATCTCTATTATAATTCAATATAAAATAAATCTAGGAGATTGAGATGAAGGATATAAAAGCAGTAATATTTGATATGGATGGAGTTATTTTTGATACGGAAAGGTTATATCTTAAAACATGGGAAAAAATATTTGATGAATATGGATATACCATGACAAAAGAAATATACACATCTGTAATGGGCTCTGGCAGGGATAATGTTAAGAAAACATTTTTAAAAATATATGGAGACTCTCTTCCTATAGAAGAAATGTATTTAAAAAAAGACATAATGATAAAAGAGAGCATTAAAAATGGAGAGGTTTCTATAAAAGATGGAGCATTAGAAATACTAAATTTTTTAAAGGAAAATAACATAAAGATAGCACTTGCAACATCAGCTACAAAAAAGAGGGTTACTTTGCAGCTTAAGCTATCACATATAGAGCATTTATTTGATACTGTAGTATGTAAAGATGATATAAAAAATGCAAAGCCTGATCCTGAAATATTTTTAAAAGCAGCAGAACTTCTTTTTGAAAAACCTCAAAACTGCATAGTTATTGAGGACTCATTATCTGGAATAAAAGCTGCATATAATGGAAATATTACAGCTTTTCATGTCGTTGATTTAAAAAAACCTAACAAAGAAATTTTAGAATACAGCTATAAAAGTTTTAGGGATTTGTTTGAGATTAAAGAGGAGATAGAGGGGATTTTGAAAAGATAGAATTAAATTTTATAAATCTGCTAGAACTTTTAATTTCAAAGTGGAAAGATAATACTTATAAATTTTTGCGACAATTTGTTTTACAACTACCACGTTAGGAGATAATGTAAGAAAAGCACATGATAGATTTTTAAGAAGAAATAAGATAAGCTAAACTATTATGTGATAAAATAATAGTATTAAATTATGATAAGAGAGGTTTAATTAATGCCTGAAAAGAAAGAATATAAAGCAACTATACATGCAAATGGAGCAGATATTTCTGTTGTTTCAAAAGGAAACGAAGATGATTATATTAGTTTAACCGATATTGCAAAACATAAAAGTGATGAACCGAATGATGTCATTCGTAATTGGCTTAGGAATAGAGATACTATTGAATTCTTGGGATTGTGGGAGAAGATGAGTAATCCAGATTTTAAACCCGTCGAATTCGACGGGTTTAAAAAAGAGGCGGGAAGAAATGCGTTTGTATTGTCACCACAAAAATGGATATCAGCAACAAATGCAATTGGTATTATTTCAAAAGCAGGTAGGTATGGTGGAACATATGCACATAAAGATATTGCTTTTGAATTTGCATCATGGGTTTCACCTGAATTTAAACTGTATATAATTAAAGATTATCAAAGGTTAAAGCAGGACGAAAATAGTAGGCTATCATTGGAATGGAATGTAAATCGTGTGCTTTCTAAAGTAAATTATAAAATACACACAGATGCCATAAAAGAAAATCTAATTTCTAATGATTTAACAAATAAGCAAATAGGATTTACATATGCAAATGAGGCAGATATGTTAAATATGGCTTTGTTTGGGAAAACTGCAAAGCAGTGGCGTGATGAAAATCCAGATTTGAAGGGTAATATAAGAGATTATGCAACAATTGAACAGCTTATTGTAATGGCTAATCTTGAAAACATGAATGCCAATTTTATTGGAAAAGGGTTAGATCAAAAACAAAGACTTATAGAATTAAATAAGATAGCAAGAACACAGTTAAAATCGTTATTAGATAATAAGAGTGTTAAAAAATTAGAAGACTTAAACAGAAAACAATTAGGTGATGGTAAGTAAAATAATAAACTCTTTTTACATTATTTAATGTAATTCTATACTTTCGCTTTTATCATCAAGAGAAATTACTACAGAAACTGAAGAAGCTTTTTTTATTATTATATTTGAACTTTCTGAATAAACCTCATGGGTAAACTTTTTTGAATCAATTGAAGGATCTAAATATATTTCACCTTCTCCATGATTAATATCTGTTTTGTATGAATATTTTAAGCATTTGGAAGATTGCAAATCTGATAAATTGCCTTTATAAGTAAGCGTAAGTTTTCTTGTTTTTCTATTGTTTAATTTAGATACAGTATACTCAGCATACCAATTTTCATTTTCGCCTTTGTAATTATATTGGGATTTGTTTTTACTCGTACATCCTGAAATGGATGAAATTAATGCAAATATTATTAATAATGAAGATAGGATTTTTTTCATATCTATAAACTCCTTTGATAAGACTGTATAAATATAATTATACTGACTTTATTTGTAAAAGCAACAAAGGATTGTAATTTTATATTTGCTTAAATAACCCATAGTAGTATAATTCTTAAGATACAAATTTACTAATTTAATGCAAGAATTATAGAGGCAAAAATGATTAATGATTTTATTAAAAAGATAATAAATAATAAAAGAAAATTAGTGATATGGGTAGGATTAATAATTCTATCCTTATTTAGTTTGATTTTTATTTCAAATAATGAAGGATTATATAATAAACCTATAGCTAAAATAATTGAGATAAGTGAAGAAGAATCAAGCAAGCAAACTAATGATGGAAAAATAGAACCGATGAAAAATCAAAAAATTGAAGCTATTATTATGAATGGTATTCATAAAGGTGAAGAAGTTAATCTTCATAATGTGGCTTCGTTTTCTGGTGCTAATGATTTGAATTTACAGATAAATGATGAGGTTTTCTTATCAATTGTGGATGATGATAACAATCAGATAACATCTGCAAAGATAACTGAATTTAAAAGAGACAAGTATATTGTATACATAATAAACATTTTTATTCTGTTAATCTTATTAGTAGGAGAGTCAAAAGGATTTAAGTCCATAGCTAGTCTATTTATTAATATAGTAATTTCTTTTATTATGATTAAATTATTTACTAAAGGAGATTACTTAATATTCTTTTCTATAATAGCCAGCATACTATTTATTGTTTCTTCAATAATAATAGTATGTGGGAAAAATAAGAAAGGGTTTGCAGCTATAACAGGAACTTTAGCAGGAACTTTTGCATCAATGCTCATTGCAGGAATAGTTATTAAGCTAAATAATTGGAGCGGAGTTCATTTTGAAGAGATGGATTTTCTTACTTTGCCACCAGAGACAATATTTTATATTGAGCTTATGGTAGGTACATTAGGTGCAATAATGGACATTGCAATTTCAATTTCTTCAGCAGTACAGGAATTGTATGATAAAAATCCTAATGTTAGTAAAAAAGATATAATTAAATCTTCAAGAGAAATTGGACAAGATATTATGGGAACTATGGCTAATACTTTAGTTTTCGCATATTTAAGTGGGAGTATTCCAACTATATTACTCTATTTAAGAGATGGTGTGCCAATTACGTATATAATAAGTTTTAATCTTTCTTTAGAATATATGAGGGCAATTGTTGGAAGTATAGGTATCGTATTAAGCATTCCTATTACTATGTATACTTCTATTTTAATTCTTAAGAATCGTAAGATAGGAGAGGTTTAAGTTATGAATATTATATTAATATTACTCATAATACTACTAATTCTAATGGGAGCTATTGGAGGTAAAAGAGGAGTTCAGTCATTTTCAACATTAATTTTGAATTTTTTTACTCTGTTTTTTATGCTTATATTGATAGGTGCTAAAATAGATCCAATTAAAGTTACATTTATAGGTGCTATGATTATAAGCTTTTTCAGTTTATTTTTTATTAATGGATATAATAAAAAGACAATATCCTCATTAATATCGGTTATCATAGTAATAACATTAGTTATGGCTGTCACATATAAGATGGGAATAAATGCAAATATACAAGGCTTTAGTGATGAGCAGATAGATTTAGTATCATTTTATTCTTTATATGTTCAAATTGATTTTTCTAAAATAGTTATTTGTGAAATATTAATAGGACTACTTGGTGCAATTATCGATGTATCTATATCAATATCATCATCTATGAATGAAATTTATAAAAGCTATTCTAGTATAACGCAGCATGAACTATTTAAATCAGGTATGAATATAGGAAAAGACATTTTGGGTACAATGACTAATACATTATTTTTTGCATACATAAGCGGTTTTATGACTTTGATGATATATTTTAACCAGCTTCATTACTCATTAAGTACAATTATGAATGCAAAAGTATTTTGTTCAGAAGTTTTTCAATCTATATGCTGTGGAGTAGGAATTATACTTATTATACCTATTAATGCTTTTGTTACATCTAAATTAATGTTTATAAATAAAAAAGCAAAATAGATAATAGATATAATTGTCAAAATGCTCTTTTTCTTTAAATTTATAAATCCTCACAATTAGTAAAAAAAATACATATAATAAATTATATTATTAAGTGGAGTTGAAAATACGTGATATACGGGCTTATTTTAGCTGGAGGAAAAGGCAGCAGACTGTATCCGCTTTCAAGAGCAAATCTCCCTAAACAATTTTTAAAACTAATTAATGGTAAAAGCTTTTTAGTAAATACTGTAGATAGGGTAAAATCAATAATTGATAAGAAAAATATCTACGTTGTTACTAATACTTTTTATAAAGATAAAGTAAAAGAAGAACTTAAAGATATAGATGAAAATAATATTTTCGTTGAACCACTTAATAGAGAGACTGCTTTATAGACGATAAGGGTCTTTTTGAAAAATTGGGATGGATAGTATTTATTTTGAAATTGAGTTGATATTAATAAATATATATTGATTATATAAATAATCAGGATTTTTTTCGAATTTAAATAATTAAGTAACACTTTATTTAAAATGTATAAATATGATTTAGAGATGGAGACTTTCATGAAAGTACATATTGAATTAGTACATTAAAATTGTTGAAGATAATCAAGTTTACTATTAAATATTACTTAACTTTAGAGACTGAAAATTTGAATTTTCATTTTTCTGTCTATAGTATAGATGGGAGGTTGAAGTTTATGAATAAAAAGTGTTTTACATTTAATAATAGATTAAGAGTGAAAAAATCAAAAATATATTGAAGAGTTTGGTAGTTTTAGTGATGAAGAGTTATTAAAAAAGTAAATAATTTGGAATTATTCTTATTAATTTACTATGGTTATTAACAATGAAAAATTGTTCCGACAACAATAATAAAATTTACTTAAATACAGAAGAAGATAAATGATACAAGTCTATAATAAAAATAGCAATAAACTAGAAATTCAAACAAGAATTCTACCATATGAAAAGTTTAAAAATGTTGATAATTTAAAATACTATTTAGAAAAAATGAAGTATAATTTAGCTTCATATTATTCAGGAGAAAAGCTTGTAAAAACAAAAAATGGAGATGAAATATATTTTGTAAATAGTTTATCAGATGAAAAAGATTCTTTGTTTGGAAGGAATGGAAGTATATATTTTATATCTGAATTGGGTGATTATGGGAAACTATATTATTCAATAAAGGAGGACTTGTTTAGTGATAATAAAGAGCCTTATGTAGAAATAATAGATATTGTGCCAATTAAAGTTAATATTGGAATAGGGAGTGAAGCTCTGAAATATTTAGAAGAAATAATAGTCGAGAATAATGTAAAACAAATTAAAGGAGATTTGTCTCCTAATGAATTAAAGAATCATGGAGATAGATTAATTCATTTTTATCAAAAGAATGGATATGAAATTAGAGATAATAAAATATATAAAAGTATTTAAATTTTAATAAATAATTTAAATATATGAAATATTAAAAGCGTTGATTTTAATGGTACTCAAAATAAATATAATATCAAAAAAGAAGAATTCTATGGTAATTAGGATTCTTCTTTTTATTCTTTAGACCAGTTATAATCAAGTAAAATCTATGGATAACTTTTGAAAGTAATAGAAACACACAGTCTGCGAAGCAGATTTTCTTGTTAATATTTTTAGTGAGAAGGTATCATCATAAGCTACTTAATTAAAGAATAAAAAACTTCTACTATTGTCACTAACACAAAAATATAAATAAAAATTTAATTTTATAGGTTGACAAATCCAATATAAAAGAATAATATACTCATATACTCATACAAGTATATGAGTGTTAAAATTTAATAGATATTAACAAAAGGAAGTGTAAAAATGTATAAACTTACAGATTTATTTAAGGTACTATCAGATGAAACAAGACTAAGGATTTTAGTATTGCTGTATAACAAGGAATTATGTGTTTGCCAACTGCAAGGCATATTAGAAGAAGAGTCACAACCTAAAATTTCAAAGCACTTAGCAAAACTTAGAGATATGGGTTTTGTAAAAGATGAAAGAAAAGAGAAATTTATATATTACTATTTGAATGATAATCAAATGTTAAAGGATATTTTAAAAGACATAATAGAAAATTCTAATGAGTATGAAGTAATAAAAGATGATCTAGGAAGATTAAAATACGCTGATGAAATTAAGGAAAGAAAAATGTGTGAAAATAGAAATAAAGAGGCGTAAGCAATTAAACAAAGTAAGAAAGGAGTAATAAGTTATGGAATTTATATTAATAATATTTGGATGGCTGAATGATCAATTATTAAAGATGACTTGGCTATCTAATTTAGTAAAAAAATTAGTTGAAAATGTTTTTGGTTTGCCAATTAATGAAAGGCTTGGAGGAAGTATTCACTTTTTTATATATGATACTGTAAAAATATTTATATTGTTATCTGTACTTATTTTTATCATATCTTATATACAAAGTTATTTTCCACCCGAGAGAACAAGAAAAATTTTAGGTAATATAAAAGGTATAAAAGGAAATATACTTGGAGCATTACTTGGGACAATCACTCCATTTTGTAGTTGTTCTAGTATTCCTATATTTATAGGCTTTACTTCAGCGGGATTGCCACTTGGAATAACATTTTCCTTTTTAATTTCTTCACCACTTGTAGATTTAGCATCATTTCTTTTATTAATGTCTTTCTTTGGAGCAAAAATTGCAGCAGCTT
This sequence comes from Clostridium sp. BJN0001, assembly GCF_022869825.1. Lineage (NCBI taxonomy): Bacteria > Bacillati > Bacillota > Clostridia > Eubacteriales > Clostridiaceae > Clostridium > Clostridium sp. BJN0001. The sequence continues at coordinate 534,292 of NZ_CP094971.1, forward strand.
ATGTAATTGTAGGATTAATACTTGCAGTTATAGGTGGAACAATTATTGATAAATTAAAACTTGAAAAGTATGTAGAAGGCTATGTAAAAGAAATTGAAAATGTAGATGCAGAAATAATTGAATTAACTAGGGATGAAAGAATATCATATTCAAAAGATCAAGTAATGCAAATATTTAAAAAAGTATGGTTATATGTACTAATTGGAGTAGGAATAGGTGCAGCAATACACAATTGGATTCCGGAGTCCATAATTCAAAATGTTATTGGAGCAAACAATCCATTTTCAGTTCTTATAGCAACAGTAGTTGGAATACCAATGTATGCTGATATATTTGGAACACTTCCAATTGCAGAAGCGTTATTTGGAAAAGGTGTAGGAATAGGTACAGTACTTTCATTTATGATGGCAGTAACAGCCCTTTCTCTTCCATCAATAATAATGTTAAGTAAAGTAGTTAAAACTAAATTATTAGCAATATTTGTTGCTATTGTATCAGCAGGAATATTAATAATTGGATATTTATTTAATGCTTTTGGATTTTTATTTATGTAAGTCTAAAGAAGCATAATTTAAATAAAAAATATAAAAGAGGAGTTTGATAAAAATGATAATAAAAATATTAGGAACAGGATGTTCAAATTGTAAAAGATTAGAAGAAAATGCTAAAAAGGCAGTAGAAGAGTTAGGTCTAGATGCTACAATTGAAAAAGTTACAGATATTAAGGATATTATGAAATATGGAATTATGAAGACACCAGGTCTTGTAGTAGATGAAAAAGTTAAAGTTTTTGGAAGAGTTCCAACAGCGGAAGAAATTAAAAAATATCTATAATCTAAAAAAGGTAGGGGCTATCTCAAAAGATTAAAATGTAACTTTGAGATAGTCCTTTATAATATATTTTTAACTCAAAATATAAATAAAATACTTGATAAAACATGTAGAGTATATCTATGGAAAATAGCATTATAAAACATGGAACTTTACAAAAGATTAAAAAAAGGAAGGAAAATTTTAATATGGAAAAAAAGAATATAAATAAAAACAGTATTATTTTGTTATTAGGTTTGGCAGGATTTATAGTTATGGCAGATAACTGGGTGGTATCACCTATACTACCTGCCGTAGCTGAAAATTTAAACATTGATATAGCGAAAGCCGGGTTGCTTGTTACTGCATATATGATTCCCTTTGGGATATTTCAAATAATATTTGGACCGCTTGCAGATAGATACGGTAAAAAACAAGTTATAACTTTTTCTATAATTATGTTTACAATTGCAACTGGTCTATGTGCATTAGGATCTTCACTGACTAATCTAGCAATCTATAGAGCACTTACAGGAATTTTTGCAGCTTCAGTAATGCCAATTTCCCTTGCACTTATTGGTGATATATTTCCTATGGAAGAAAGGCAACAAGCTATTGGAACATTTATGGGGATATCATTTTTAGGTCAAGGTTTAAGTATGGCCATAGGAGGAACAATAGCATACTTCTTAAATTGGAGAGGTGTATTTATAGCATATGCAGTTCTTTCATTAATACCAACTATACTTTTAATAGCTAATTATAAAAAACTACCATCAGAAAAAAATCCCAATAGTGAAATATTAAAACCATATATTAGACTTTTATCTAATTCAAAGAGCTTATTTACATATTTAATAGTTTTGCTTGAAGGAATATTTATAGTAGGGAGCTTTTCATATACAGGTTCGTATATAGCTAAAACATATAATTTTAATTATTTTAGCATAGGTATGATATTAACTGCTTTTGGAATAATGTCTGTTATTGGAGGAAGATTAAGTGGAAAACTAGCTAATAAATTTGGTAAGAAGAAGGTTTTAAGTTTTGGACTACTATCTGCTTCAATTGCAGATATGATAATTTTCTATTTTGGTAGTAATATTTACTTGCTTATTTTAGGAGTATCACTACTTGGATTAGGATTTATTTTAACACATTCAACGCTGCTTACAAGAGCAACAGGATTTGCACAAAAGGCAAGAGGAGCAGCAATGTCATTGGTTGCATTTTGCTTCATGGGTGGCGGTGGAGTTGGAACTGCCATTGGTGGAAAAATAATTATAGCATACTCTTTAAATAGTTTATTTATAATATATGGGCTTGCTTTAATTGTAACTCTAATATTGAGTTTTTTATTAATACGAGATGTATAAGATTTATTGAAAATCGGAGGTGAAAATTATGTCAAATCATAATCATAATCATAGCCATTCACATGATGTAAGTAATGTAAAAACTAGTAATCTTATTATAACAATGATCTTAAATCTTGCTATAACAGTAGCAGAAGTTATAGGTGGAATATATTCAGGAAGTTTGTCTTTGCTGTCTGATGCACTTCATAGTTTTAGTGATATGTTGGCTATTGTAGTAAGTTATTTTGCAATTAAGATATCAGAAAAAAGCAATGATGAAAAAAGAACTTTTGGTTATAAACGTTCTACAATAATTGCAGCATTAATTAATTCTACAGTTTTAATTGTTATTTCATTATTTCTTTTTAAAGAAGCATATTTTAAATTTATAACGCCAGAAAAAATAAATGGTGTAATAGTTATATGGGTAGCACTAATAGGTCTTATTGCAAATGCTTTAGGAGCATATTTACTTAGCAAAGGTTCAAAGGAAGATATAAATATGAAATCTACATATCTTCACCTTATAAGTGATGCATTATCTTCAGTTGGAGTAGTTATATGTGGAATAATTATTTATTATTTTAATATTTATTGGGTTGATCCACTTATTACTATACTTGTAGCAATATATGTGCTTAAAGAAAGTTATGAAATACTAAAACAAGCAATTAATATTTTGATGCAGGGAGTTCCGGAAAATATAAATATAAATGAACTTGCTCACGAACTTGAAGAAATAGAAGGGATAAAAAATGTTCATCATGTACATATATGGGGATTAAATGATAGTAATATATTTTTTGAATGTCATGTTAACTTGAAACAAGATATATTAGTAAGCGAAACAACAAGTATTTATGAAGATATTGAACATGAATTAAAAGAGCATTTTGGAATTAAGCATATTACAATTCAGTTTGAATATAACTGTTGCGATAATACTGGAATAGTTGAAAATGAATAAAAGAGGAAGTGATATTAAATGAGTAATTATATTTTATATGGAATGACAATAATTTTATTTATTATTTCATTTTATAAAGATAAGAAAAAAACTAAAATGGCACTTAAAAAAGCGTGGAAGTCATTTGAAAATATTTTACCTGAGTTTTTAGGAGTTATAATGCTTGTAGGTGTATTATTAGCTGTATTAGATGCAGAGGTAATATCAAAAATTATTGGAAGTAATTCTGGATGGTTTGGAGTTATAGCTGCAGCATTAGTTGGTGCAATAACATTAATACCTGGATTTGTAGCTTTTCCAACAGCAGCAATGCTTGTACAAAATGGAGCAGGAATTATGCAAATAGCAGCTTTCTTATCAACTTTAATGATGGTAGGGATTGTTACTATGCCAGTTGAAATAAAATATTTTGGCAAGAAATTAACTATTTTAAGAAATGTATTTGCATTTATATTTTCATTCTTAGTTGCATTTATTATTGGAAAGGTGGTTAGTGGAATATGAAGAATTTAATTAAGAAATATAGATTTTTTCTTGGAACAATAATTATTGTAGGAATTATCACTATGATTAATAAAGAATTAGGACTTAAATCTTTAGGTATTGCAGGTTTTAGTTTTAAAGAAATGGCATTAGTTATACCACCAGTTTTTATGCTACTCGGATTACTTGATGTATGGGTTCCAAAAGAAATTATGATCAAATACATGGGAGAAGGATCTGGAATCAAAGGGATTATATTATCTATAATCATAGGATCAGCAGCGGCAGGACCACTTTATGGAGCATTTCCAGTTGCAGCAGTTTTTATGAAAAAAGGAGTGAAGTTTACCAATATTCTTATATTTATAGGAGCCTGGTCTACTACGAAAATTCCAATGTTACTATTTGAAATGTCAGCACTTGGAAATACCTTTGCAATAACTAGATTATTAATTGATATTCCAGGAATCATAATAATTGCTTATATATTAGCAGCATTTGCGTCTAAAGATGAGATTGAGAAACTTTACAAGAATGCAGAAAAGCTATAAAGTATCTAAAAAATAAAGATTATATTTTTCCACAAATAAATAGGAGTCAATATTATGGTGAATTATCGTAAAGTTGCATCTGTAGATGGAATTATATGTTAGCAATTAATTATATAATTAAGAGATGAAGATATAGAGAAAATAAATGAATTAGTAAAAAATAAAGGGGTACATGCACATCTCTTCATTGTTCGGATTCATGGTTGATCTTGATAAAAAGAAAGAACAAGTTATTAAATGAAATAAAGGGATGCACGCATCCCTTTATAGTTTTACAACAAATTTTTACTTTGATATTATCTTATCAAAATTCATACATATTTCTTCTGCAACTTTATCTACCATTTTATAGTGTTCTTCAGTTAAATCTTTAGTTGAAACAGTTTTATTAAGTGCAACATCTTCACCTAATATGTCTGAAACTACAACAGTAGCACTTATGTCACCACTATATTTTTCTGTAGCTCTTTTAGTACACTATTTAGAACAGCCATCTACTGCAATTACAGGATAACACTCCAACTTTTGAATCTGCCATATTATTTGTCCTCCTTTAATATTTCATCAACAGTTGCACAAATTTTCTCACATAACTCATCTACAATTTTCCAGCCATCATCGGTAAGTGATGTAGCAGTACCTGCATCCACACCTCTGTGTTTTCTAATTTCATCAACGGTTCTGTACTCGATTCTTCAATAAATGAAAGGTGAGCAAGAAGTTTTCCTCCAATAACATCACCAGCAGCATAAACTCCATTTATGTTAGTTTCCATATTTTTATTTACTACAATGGAACCATTTTCAATGGCAAGTCCTAAATTTATAAATGCTTCTGAATCAGAATTAAGTTTTCTTCCAATGGCAACTAAAATTTTTTCACATTGCAGAAAAGATTCTTTATAAAATATTGACTCTTGCAAATAAGAAGTGTAATATATTTACATGGATATATATGCATATGCGAATATGGATGTATTAAGGAGCGGGAGGTTATGAAATTAGGAATTTTACCATATAATGGAGATTGCAATACTGGGGGATGACAGGAGAAGTAACTTTAGAGTTTGTAGACAATGAAAAAATAAGAATTATAAAGACGAAACTAATATTGAAAATGTTGAAGAAACAGTTAAGGAGAAAATTGATAATTACTTTAGGGGGGAGAATAGAATAAATGAACAATCTTATGAATTTTTTTAATGCACTATCAGATGAAACAAGATTAAGAATTATTATGCTCATATATAATAAAGAGCTATGTGTATGTGAAATGTGTGGAATACTGGAATTACCACAGCCAAAGGTATCAAGACATCTCTCAAAGCTTAGAGACATGGGGCTTGTTAGAGATGAAAGACAAAATCAGTGGATATTCTATTATTTAAATATTGAAGATGAACAAATGTTAAATTTTATAAAGGATATTAACGACAATAGTTTAAAGTATGATGTTATTTATAATGATGTAGAAAAGTTAAGAAAAAAGATTTCTACTAATAAGATGTGTGGAAGAAATAAATAAAAATGAGGGCTAATAATGATAAATTTAAATGAAATTTCAACAAAAATGAAAGATATTTTAAATTAAAAAAGGGAACCAGTTGGAGTAAATTTTGTAAAAGCATCAGATTCGGAGATTTTTCAAGCTACGTGTGTTGATAGAAGGGTTAATAAATATGATTAACCCTAGAATATTAAATTTTTAGGAGTGATTTATGTGTCAAAAAGTTGGTATCCAGTAATAAACTATGAATTATGTTTAGAATGTGGAGCTTGTGTAAACAAGTGTGGTCATGGAGTATATGACAAAAGTAAATATCCATCTCCCCAAATTATAAATACTGATGGATGCATACAAGGATGTAAAGGTTGTGGAAACCTTTGCCCAAGTGGAGCTATAGAGTATGTTGGAGATGTAGGAGAGAAAAGTGATTGCGGATGTTGCTGCGGTGGGGACGATTCTGGGGATTGTTGCTAATACTTAAGTATGGAGAAATTTATATTTAGAATAAATAATTGATTGAGCTGATAAGGCAGTAAGGCATGAGAAGTTACTTTACTGCCTTAACACTAGCAGATTATAAAAGAGGAAGTGATAAAATATGTCATTACTAAATAAAGAGGGATCTTATTTTACTAAAAAAAATATTCTTAAAGGCATGATTGTAATTGTAATTATTGGTGCAATTGCAGGTATAGGATATATAAAAAATAACACTTTAAATAATGATAAGCTGGCAGATAGTGCAGGAAGTGTATTAAATGAAGGGGATAATTCTAATTCAGAAATTAAAAGTGACTCAGAAAATGTAAGTGAAAATAAAGCTGAGAGTTCAAAAGACTTTAGTTCAGGGGTTGCAAGTAAATTTGATTTAGAGGCTACTAATAATTTTAATCTTAATGAATTGAAATCATATAGACTGCCTATGATTATTGATTTTGGATCAGATACATGTATACCATGTAGGGAAATGGCACCTACATTAAAAGCGCTTAATCAAGAATTAAATGGAAAAGCTATAGTTAAGTTTGTAGATGTGTCGAAGAATGCAGATGCTGCAAAAAATTTACCATTAAAAGTTATACCAACACAATTTTTCTTTGATAAGAATGGAAAACCTTATGTTCCCAAAGATACTCAAAGTGGATTTACAATGTATAGCGACAAAGCCACAGGAGAACATCTATTTACAGTACATGAAGGTGGAATGGATAAAGATTCAATACTAAAAGTATTAAAGGAGATTGGATTAGAATGATTAATGAATGGTTAGAATCCTTATCTACTTTAATTACTCAAAGAATGTGGCTTGCACCACTTTTAGCATTATTTACAGGAGTTTTAACATCATTTACACCATGTTCACTTTCTAGTGTGCCACTGGTAATAAGCTGTGTTGGAGGTACTAAAAGTGACGATACTAGAAAAGCTTTTAAATTATCCATAGTATTTGCAATTGGAACAGCATCAACGTTTACAGCTTTAGGTGTTGTTGCATCTCTAATGGGAAAACTTATGCAAGGTACAGGATCATGGTGGTATCTAATATTAGGTGTACTTATGGTTCTTATGGCATTACAAACATGGGAGTTGTTTAATTTTATACCATCTTCTTATGCAATAAGTAAAAATAAGAAAACAGGATATATTGGTGCATTTATAGCAGGAATATTAGGTGGATTCTTTTCATCACCTTGTTCAACTCCTGCATTAATAGTTATATTGGCTTTTGTAGCTAAAGAAGGGAATATTATATTTGGAACCTTGTTATTATTGCTTTATTCTATAGGACATAGTGTTCTAGTTATTATAGCAGGGACATCTATAGGGTTTGTAAGTAAAATTACAAGCTCAAATAAATATGGAAATTTAAGTTTTATATTAAAAATACTTATGGGCTTAATAATGTTGTTACTTTCATTTTATATGTTTTACTTAGGGTTTTAATTGTAAGACTGAAGTAAATACAATTAAATATTATATTAAAGAACTAAACATGATTTAAGATGTTTTATATATTGTAGTAATTTTTAAGTATAAAATAAAATTTATAGATAAATTAAAAAGCACAAGAGATTAATTATAGGTTCTGACGAATTTATGTGAGAACTTTATAGATCAATGGAGGAGGGAAGGCTTTTAAAGGCCGATAGTGAATGAAAAGTAGAATTATAGCTATTATGTTAGCGACCGTACAATGTCGTCAACTTAAGAGAAAATGATAATTTAATAAAAAAAACACTTGACAATAGTGGAAAATTTTGCAGCCTCGCTATAGAGAAATAAATTTATAGCGAGGTTTTACATTATGAAAAATACTAGATTATTATCTTTAATTTTAAAAGAAACAAACGATTTAATTACTTCAAGTGAGTACAAAGAAGCATACAGCTTAGGTAACTCATTCTCAAGGAATAGAAAACTATCCTTTTCAAATACGGTTCATTTTATTTGCTCCGCATTGCGAAAATCCATCTCTTCTGAAATTGATAATTTTATTGAAGATCATAAATGTTTAAAATTTCCGTCAATAACAAAACAAGCATTTTCTAAGGCAAGACAAAATATATCACCAGAAGCCTTTAATGAATTATGCAGACTTTTTGTTGATAAATTTTATAGTATAAATAAAAATTTAAACACTTGGAATGGTTTTAATATTCTAGCTGTAGATGGAACTAGTCTACAAGTGCCAGATACAAAAGAATGTGGTGAATATTTTGGATTAAGCAGTAATCAAAATAAGACAAGAACTGCTATTGCGACGGCGTCAGCCTTATATGATGTATTAAATGACATTATTGTAGATTCTAGAATTACTAAATATAAGACAAGTGAAAGACATATTGCAAAACAACATATAGAGTCAATAGGAGATAAATTCTGTCCTCGAAAAAGCATTGTTATTTTTGATAGAGGCTATCCTTCATATGATATGTTTGATTATTTAAATTCCAAGGAATTACTATTTTTAATGCGAGTATCAACATCTTTTAAACTTGCACAATCAATAGATTCCCCTGACTTTATTTTAAAATATAAAGTTAAAGGTGAAATAAAAAAAATAAGAGTAGTAAAAGTTAAGCTGTCAGATGAGGTGACAGAAACTTTAGTGACTAACATCTATGATGATACTATTACGCCTTTAAAATTCAAAGAACTCTATTTCTTAAGATGGGGCGTTGAATCTAAATATAAAGAATTAAAATGCAGTCTTAAAATCGAAGAATTTTCAGGTACTAAGCCAATTGCCATAAAGCAAGATTTTTACGTTTCTATTTATTTATCGATGATTGCAGCTCTTATAAAAAAAGATGCCGATGCTGCGATATCAAATGATAATAAGGATAAAGATTTAAATTCAATATATCAATCAAATAGGAATTTTATTTTGGGACAGGTATTCAAACGAATTATAGCTTTATTAGTTAAATCTAGATTAAGAAATAAGCTGTTAGAATTAATACTTGAAAAAGCTATAAAAATACGCTCACAAATACGTTGCAACCGATCTTGTGAGCGCAAAAACAAACATCCAAGAAAAAAGCACCATCATAATATTAAATCCTGTTTTTAATATTAAATATAAATAAATACATATTTAAAATTCACTTTATCCAGTGGATTTATTTAGTGTACCATTTTTTAAGATAAATTAAAATAGACATCAAAAATGATTTCTTTCAATTTATTTTTGCATAGCTTAATCTACTAAGTTGACGACATTGTACGAGCGGATATTCAATGGTTCTTACAAGATATGTATCGGATAAAATTTATGATTTAGATGTGCAAATAGAGCCACTACAAGTAACAGTAGATAAAAATAAAAAAGAGATAAAAAGCATTAATAGAGTTATTGATAATACTACAAAAGATATTGAACAATGCAAAAAAGAAATTTACACATTAGATTTAGCTTTAGGACAACGAGTTAAAGCAATGTATATGTCAGGGGATTTAGAATTCAGTTATTTAAGTTTTATACTTGAATCAGAATCAACAAGTGATTTCTTTTCTAGAGCAGAGGCAGTAAGTAAGATTGTAGGTAAAGACAAAGCTGCTATAGAAGATATTACTGATAAAAAACAAGAATTAGACAATAAGATACAATCTTTAGAAGATAAAAAAATTGAGATTGATAAACTTAATAAAGAAATAGAAGATAATTTAAGTCAATTAGATGGGAAGAAAAAGGAAGCAGAAGCTTTAGCAAGTGAAGTAAAAGAGGAAAAGAGTAAATTTGACTCACAATATTTATCACAATTAGAGAGAGAACTTGTACAATCTCAATTTTCTGTTATAAATAACTCTAATAGTTCAGTGTCAGAACTTCAATATGCGATTACTCAATTAAGAAGCCTTAGAGATAATCAAATTAAAAGTGAAATTGTTACTGCAGAAATAAATGAAAAAATAGAGAAAGCTAAGGTAGCAGTAACTGCAAAAAAAAACAGCTGAAACAAAGGCTGTAAGCCCAAGTAGAGGTAAATCAGGTTCGTCAGTATCTGTACCATCAGCAGGAAATGCTCAGGCTATTTTAAATGCAGCATATGCACAATTAGGAAAGCCTTATGTATGGGGAGCAACTGGTGTAAATAGTTTTGATTGTTCGGGATTTACTCAATATGTATATAAAAATGCTGCAGGAGTAGATATATCAAGAACAACATATACACAAATCAATGCTGGACAACCTGTCAGTCAAGATGAACTTCAACCAGGAGATTTAGTATTTACACATGCAGGTCATGTTGGAGTATATGTTGGAAACGGGCAAATGATTAATGCACCACAAACAGGTGATGTAGTTAAGGTGGCGCCTGTGCAATGTCGTCAACTTAAGAGAAAATGATAATTTAATAAAAAAAACACTTGACAATAGTGGAAAATTTTGCAGCCTCGCTATAGAGAAATAAATTTATAGCGAGGTTTTACATTATGAAAAATACTAGATTATTATCTTTAATTTTAAAAGAAACAAACGATTTAATTACTTCAAGTGAGTACAAAGAAGCATACAGCTTAGGTAACTCATTCTCAAGGAATAGAAAACTATCCTTTTCAAATACGGTTCATTTTATTTGCTCCGCATTGCGAAAATCCATCTCTTCTGAAATTGATAATTTTATTGAAGATCATAAATGTTTAAAATTTCCGTCAATAACAAAACAAGCATTTTCTAAGGCAAGACAAAATATATCACCAGAAGCCTTTAATGAATTATGCAGACTTTTTGTTGATAAATTTTATAGTATAAATAAAAATTTAAACACTTGGAATGGTTTTAATATTCTAGCTGTAGATGGAACTAGTCTACAAGTGCCAGATACAAAAGAATGTGGTGAATATTTTGGATTAAGCAGTAATCAAAATAAGACAAGAACTGCTATTGCGACGGCGTCAGCCTTATATGATGTATTAAATGACATTATTGTAGATTCTAGAATTACTAAATATAAGACAAGTGAAAGACATATTGCAAAACAACATATAGAGTCAATAGGAGATAAATTCTGTCCTCGAAAAAGCATTGTTATTTTTGATAGAGGCTATCCTTCATATGATATGTTTGATTATTTAAATTCCAAGGAATTACTATTTTTAATGCGAGTATCAACATCTTTTAAACTTGCACAATCAATAGATTCCCCTGACTTTATTTTAAAATATAAAGTTAAAGGTGAAATAAAAAAAATAAGAGTAGTAAAAGTTAAGCTGTCAGATGAGGTGACAGAAACTTTAGTGACTAACATCTATGATGATACTATTACGCCTTTAAAATTCAAAGAACTCTATTTCTTAAGATGGGGCGTTGAATCTAAATATAAAGAATTAAAATGCAGTCTTAAAATCGAAGAATTTTCAGGTACTAAGCCAATTGCCATAAAGCAAGATTTTTACGTTTCTATTTATTTATCGATGATTGCAGCTCTTATAAAAAAAGATGCCGATGCTGCGATATCAAATGATAATAAGGATAAAGATTTAAATTCAATATATCAATCAAATAGGAATTTTATTTTGGGACAGGTATTCAAACGAATTATAGCTTTATTAGTTAAATCTAGATTAAGAAATAAGCTGTTAGAATTAATACTTGAAAAAGCTATAAAAATACGCTCACAAATACGTTGCAACCGATCTTGTGAGCGCAAAAACAAACATCCAAGAAAAAAGCACCATCATAATATTAAATCCTGTTTTTAATATTAAATATAAATAAATACATATTTAAAATTCACTTTATCCAGTGGATTTATTTAGTGTACCATTTTTTAAGATAAATTAAAATAGACATCAAAAATGATTTCTTTCAATTTATTTTTGCATAGCTTAATCTACTAAGTTGACGACATTGGGCGCCTGTGAATAAATTTTACGCTGCAAGAAGAGTAATTAATTAGTAAACATAAGAAATTAGTTGTTAATATCTGATTTTGAGTTAAAGGGAGTGCCGAAAAACGATTAAAAGAAATTAATCATAAGCGACGCTCCTTTCAATTCAAAGCAAAGTCCTCAATAAATTATATAAAAGTGTCTTAATTGCAAAATAATAGGACACAATCAGGACACAAGTTTAATTACTATCAATGATATAATTTAAATAAGCATATGAAAGAAAATAGACTAGCATACTGATTAATTATTTTTTTCAATATGTCTAAACAGGATGAGGAGATGAAATTATGAGACAGGGTTACCATATGGGAATGGGATATTATGGTTCTTATATTTTAATATTTATTTTGGTGATTTTTTGTATGCTAATATTTTTACTATTAAAAAGTAAGAAATCTCTAAATTTATTTGTAATAAGCTTAATTGATATGCTTAAAGGAAACTATGCTTCGGGTATTATTACAGCTGATGAATATATAGAAAGAAAATCTATTATTGAAGATATAAAATATTCGAGTCAATATATACCTATACTACTTGAAAGATATGCCCAATGTACCATAGGCACCAAAGAATTTTTAAATATTAAAAATGAAATTGAAAGCAATAACATTGATAATCTTATAAGTGCGAGGCTTGCAAAAGGAGAACTATCCTATGATGAATTTAAATCTAGAATGGATAGTGAATCTTTATGAAGAGTTTATAAAATTACAAAATTAGAAAGAAGGAAGTGAAAGTATGAATCCAACAGCATTTTCAATTGGAGGATTTGATGTAAGATGGTATGGAATATTAATTGGAACTGGAATGATGTTAGGAATATTAATGGCAAATTATAATTGTAAATGGAGAGAAGTTGATTATGATAATTTACTAAATATCGTATTACTGTCTATTCCAATTGGTATTGTTGGTGCAAGACTATATTATGTAGTATTTGAATTTGAAAACTATAAAAGCAACATTATTGAAGCATTTAATATAAGACAAGGTGGACTTGCTATACATGGTGGTCTTATTTTTGCAATAGGAACAGCGTTAATATATACAAAAATTAAAAAATTAAACTTTATTAAATTTGCAGATGTAGCAGCCCCTTCTATTATTTTTGCACAAGCCTTAGGGAGATGGGGAAATTTTTTCAATCAGGAAGCACATGGAGATTCTGTTAGTTATGAATTTATTAAACATTTTCCTATGTTTATTCAAAAAGGTATGCACATAGATGGCATATATTATAATCCTACTTTTCTGTATGAATCTACTTGGAACATAATTGTATTTATAATATTAATGGTTATATTAAGGAAAAGCAAAAAAAATGGAATTGTATTTTTTACATACATTGGCTTGTATTCTATAGGTAGATTTATAATCGAAGGAATGAGGACAGATAGTTTAATGCTCGGAAATATTAGAGTGGCTCAATTAGTTAGTTTAAGTGGAATTTTACTTTCGATAATATTTATATTTTTAAGTTATTGTAAAAAAGCAAATAAAATGGAGAGGATATAATGATAAACATAATATTATTTATACCAGAATTAATATATTTATGTGGATTTAATCAATTAAAAGCACAATTACCCATTACAGATTAATAATTTTGCAACCCCCATTTTGTTTTTTTATAAATACTTTGAATATAAATCAAAGTTATACATTTTATATAATTATCATTTAGATTGGTATAAAAGTATTAATTCACCAATAAAATAAATATTCACAATTTCATCACAAATTTAACAAGATTTTCACATAAATTTTTGTTATCATATAAATGTAAATTAATACCAAATACGAAAGGAGAAATTTTTTAGAAACTAAAACTTTAAATTAAGAGGTGTAAAATGAAAAAAGATGTAAAAATATTAATCAGTGTAGTTATAGTTATTTTAGTTTTGGGAGTAGTTTCCATAAAAAAACTTTATAGTGAGAATGTAGGAACTACAAGTGAAAAGACAGCAATAAAAAGTGAAACAACAAATGAAACCACAGTGGTAAAAGGCATGCCAATGCTAATTGATTTAGGAGCAGGAACATGTATGCCTTGCAAGGAGATGGTTCCCGTGCTTGCTGAAGTAAAAGAAGTATATGAGGGTAAAGCTGTAGTAAATGTTATTGATGTTAATGATCATCCAGAGGAAGCGGATAAATATGGTATAAGAGTTATTCCAACCCAAGTGTTTTTAGATAAGGATGGTAAGGAATTTTTTAGACATGAAGGCTTTTTCTCAAAAGAGGAAATTGTAAAAGTGTTTGAGAAAATGGGAGTGAATTAATATGGAACAAATACTTAATAGTTTTACAACTGTGCTTTCAAACAATATATGGTTAGCTCTTGTTATGTCATTTGTTGCAGGTATAGTCTCATCTTTTAGCCCTTGTGTTTTATCTACAATACCATTAGTTGTAGGCTATGTTGGTGGATATGCCGGTAAAGATAAAAAACTTGCCTTTAAATACTCTTTATTCTTTTGTATAGGTTTAGTTATTACCTTTACTGCGTTTGGAGCACTTTCTGCAATACTTGGAAGACTAATGACAGGTACTGGAAAATGGTGGTACATAGTACTTGGAATCATTATGCTTGTGGCTGGTATGCAGATGCTTGGAGTTATTGAATTTAAAAATAACAGCTGCAAGATGCCTGCAAAACGTACTGGTCTTATAGGAGCTTTTTTTCTTGGAATATTGGGAGGGGTTTTATCTTCGCCCTGTTCAACGCCAGTGCTTATAGCTATATTAACCTTTGTTTCTGGTAAAGGTAATATTGCATTAGGTATTCTTATGTTATTTTTATATTCTATTGGCCACTGTACATTAATTTTAATTTCTGGAACTTCTGTAGGTTTTGTAGAAGCCTTAAGTAATTCAAGTAAATCGCTATTTATAGGAAAGATACTAAAATATATTTTGGCAATACTTGTTTTAATATTGGGATTATATCTAATATATACAGGCGTATAAAAAGGATTGTTGGGGAGGTAATATAAATGGTAACTGTGTTGTGGTCAAGTGTTTTTGTAACACTTTGACCTAATTTTTTTTATATCTTGCTTCAAATGGCGTTAGACCATTATTAAATGTATGTGGACGTAAGTGGTTGTACCAGACGTATGCAAAGTTATCGATATCTGAATTAAGCTCTTTATCATTATGATAATATTTTAGATTTATCAATTCATTCTTAAGAGTGTTGAAATATCGTTCCATAGGTGCATTATCATAGGGATAACCAGCCTTACTCATACTTTGCGTTATACCGTTACCTTTGCAGAAATTAACAAACTCCTTTGACGTGAATTGAGTACCTTGATCACTATGAAGTAATATATTACCATTATTAGTAATATGCTGCGCGGCGAATGCCTTTTTTACTGTTTTTATAGCCAAATCAGACGTGATTTCTTTACCATTAAGTGATGCAACAACTGAGCGGTCATGCAGATCTACGATTGAACAGTTATATCTTTTTTGACCATTAGCAAGTGTAATATATGTGAAATCAGTGCACCATTTTTCATTAATTTTTGCAGCTGTGAAATCTTGATTCAACAAATTAGGAAATTTCTTGTACGCTTTTCCATGTTTGTAAGAAGGCTTCTTTTTACGAACTATAGAATATATCTTCAAGTCAGTATTCATGTATTTATGGACAGTCTGGCAGCTTAAATATATATGCTTACGTTCTAAGAATATTTTCATATTTCTATAGCCTAATACACCATTATTTTCATGATAGATTTCTTCTATTGTAGAATATATAGACTTCTTCTTATCATTATAAGCCTGTTTTCTTGCTTTTTTGTAGTTATAATATGCATTAGGATAGATACTAAATCGTCTAAGCAGCCATCGTACACCGAAGTGCTGTTTATTATCATCAATAAATCGATAAACCATCAATCGATTTCCTTTGCAAAGAATGCCGCTGCTTTTTTTAAGAAATCATTTTCCTTCTGCATTTCCTGAAGCTGTTTCTTAAGCTTCTTATTTTCAGTAAGATAATCATATTCGCTTTTTAAATCCTGGTTTGTCTGGCATTCGCTGCGGTATTGCTTAACCCAATTTGAAATACTAGCCTTTGATACTTTATATTCATCAACTAAACTTTTAATTGTTCTTCCTTCAACATGAAGAGCTACTATTTTTCTTTTTACTTCTTCCTCAAAATGTTGTACCATAATCTATTCCCCTTTTCCTAATAAAATTATAATTTATTAGGTACTCATGTTACAACTTTACTTTATCACAACACATACTCATAAGCCGTATTATAAAATGTATGGTAGTAAGTATTGAACGTCAAATTATTTGATGCTAATATCATAACTTTATTTGATGCTAAAAATGAATATATTCTTCAAAATCTTCAATGAAAATGAGGCTACTTCGTTACGGTTTATGATGATAAATATTCTGAATATTACAAAAAAATCCACAAATACCTTATTGATATTTGCAGATTTTACTTTTATCCAAGTTCAGTTTCATTAACAGCAAGCATTATTATGTCACTATCAATTGTATTCATATTTTTTGTATTGCCTATCATAAGGCTAGAATCACAGATTTTATTAACAATTCTAGGAACTCCGTTCGAAGCGTTAGCAATTGCTTCAAGAGCGGTATCATCAAAAATATCAGTATTACATTTAGCACCAGTAAGCTTTGCTAATATATAGTCTTTAGTTTCTGATTTTGTGAGATTATCTAAATTATAATTCATTGTTATACGTTGTCTTAAAGGCTCATTAGCAACTAGCCTCATGGTATTATTTAACTGAGGAAGCCCCACAAGAAGTACTATTGCACGATCTCTTGAATCCATGTCAAAATTAAAAAGCATTTTTAAATCATTAAGTATTCCATTACTTACATAATTAGCTTCATCAATAATTATTACAGGAGTTATACGTTTTTCAACTGAATATCTAGTTATTTCATTTTGGATAATTTTGAAATTATCAATTTTTCTGCACATTGGCTCTAGTCCAAGCTGGGCAGCCATATTTTTATAAAATTCTGCAACAGTAAGTGTAGAAAGGGAACTATAAATAACTTTATAAAGTGATGAATTAAGGCTATTAGACCAGTTTCTTATTATTGTAGTTTTACCTCGCCCTGGACCTCCGGTCAGGATTCCGAAACCTTTATTATTAAGTAAATAATTAAGTCTACAAATAACTTCTTTATAGTCAGAAGTTTCTACTACTATTTCCTTAGAATTTTTTATAAACGGATTAAAATCCATTCCATATCTACTTATATAATCCATTATTCTTGACCTCCAGTAAGTTTTATTTTTTCCCTTTTTATAACAGAATTATCATGCTTATTTAAAAGCTTTATTTCTGTAAGTTCAGAAGTGTTTTTATCAACTACATAAATTTTGCTTAAATCAGGTGAATATCTTAGGGTTATTCTTTGTTTTGAGTATCTATAATCAACTTCATATTCTGTTTCATCTATCATAACTACGTTATCGGCTGATACTCTTCTTTCATATTCAAGTAAAAAGGAAGTTTCAATTTGTTCATCTGTAAGCCTTTTAATCATGTGAGATTCCTTGAAAAACCTGTCCTGTGGAGATAGTCCATCTAGAGAAGAATGTATATGCTGATTATAGCTATTAACATATGAAATAAGGCTTATCCTAAGTTCATCTAAATTATTAAAATCATTCATATTAAGCTGGGACATCCATTGATCTTTTAATGTGCGAAACCACCTTTCAATTTTAGCTTTTGATTGTGGGGTATAGGGTGCACAATAACTAATAGTTGTACCTATTCTAGCTGCTAAAAGTTCCATTTGCTTGTTCTTATATGAAGCACCATTATCAAAGTTTAAGATTTTAGGTTTCCCGAATCGTGTAACAGCAGATTTTAAAACAGACATAAGATTTACAAAATTATCATTAAAAAATACATCTATTCCTGTTATGTATCTTGAAGCATCATCAATAAGTGCTATTATGTAAACGCGTTTCTTTTTACCATCTACCTTCAAATAAGGTCCAACGCTGCTGTCACCACACCATACTTCATTTATATGAGCACGCTCATATCTTTTCATATCTTTATTTTTAGAATATTTATTCTCAAGCTTAAGAACATTAACATACCTATTAATTGTTGAAAGTGAAATATCTCCTTTAACAATAGTTCCATTGTTAATAAGCTTTTGATAGATAAGTGTTGCTGGGATTCTTGGATATTCTTGTTTTAAATATTTAATCTGTTCTGTAATATCAGAATCTAATTTACGTGTTCTTCCAGTGTCGCATCGTTTTACAGGTATGAGTGCCTCAAAGCCCTTATTCTTGTAATTGTAATACCAACGTTCAAGAGTAGCAGCAGCTACCTTAGTATCTTCACCATCTGGAGTCTGATATACTTTGCCTGCGGCATCTCGGAAAAATTGTTTAACACTTTTATTTTCATCATAAGTACCACTTATCAGAGGAGCCAAGATTCCGTACCTGAAAAGTGCTATTTCTTTTCTAGTTTTTTCGTCCATATTTTGAAAAAGCCTCCTTTGTTTTATTACAATATAAGCTTATATCTACATAAATTAACAGTAAAACTAAGTTATGTGGTTTTACGAAAATAAAATATTATTGATGCATTTAATTTGCATAAATTGTCTTTTAAAGTTTTTTAAACATTGCTTTGAAATACTTAAATCTAATGAAATTTTAAATGAAGTAATACGTTCCTTCCAATGCTCTAGATATTGTTTTATTATATAAAAAATATTGCTTTCATCGATAAATTCATTAGCTATCATAATGGGTTCAAAAGAAGCTTTGGAATTATAAGCATTAATAATTGAAATATGATCACATAAAAGAATTTGAGAATAAGGTACAATACACTCTGGAAATATAGCATGAGTTTTATTGCAACATGTACACTTTGCTCTAAGAATTGTTATAGATATCTTGCCATCACTGTTTTTAACAGTTCTCTTGTAATAACCATGCTTTACAAGCTGCCCGGACCTTCCGCAGGAACAAGTAAGTTTGTGAAAATCTATGTCTTTAATAAATTTATCATAGGATTTTTGCGTTAATGACTTGATTTTTGAATCTAAATTAGATATGATTTTTGTATCATAAATATTAGTTATCATAGAATTTATGGTTAGCAGAGCAACAAAACTTTGGTCGGTGGTGTTGCTCTGCTTTTTTCCTTTCTAAGAATAATATAAAATAATAATATACTAAAAAAGGCAAGCATTAAATACTTTGACTAAAATTTAGTCATGCAAATAATGCTTGCTCTTTATTTATTTTGAAGATATTTAAATTTTTTAACATCATATAAAATGCTATTCTATAAGTAAGATGATAATAAATTCAGGTAGTGCAGGTAAGCCCAAAACAGGAAATCCAAAATCAAATTATGTAATTATTGAAATTTTAGAAGAGGTTAAAGTGGAAATAATTGAAGTTGAATATGACTTTGAAAAGATAGCAGCTGCAATAGAAGAAAATGAATTACCAAAAGAGTTTGCAAATATCATAAGAACTGGAAATGCCTAAAATTTAGAATAGTTATTATTATAGTTGCTGGATAAGGATAAATAACAGCTACTTAACAAAGTGATAAAAGAAATTATGAGGTGTAGTTTATGGAAAAAATATATGATATTGCAATAATTGGCACAGGACCAGCAGGACTTTCAGCAGCTATCAATGGGGTCATAAGAAATAAAAACATTATATTATTTGGCAACGGTGACCTTACAACCAAACTTCAAAAAGCACCAGAAATAAATAATTATCTTGGGTTTTATAGTATATCCGGAGTTGAACTTGGGGAAAAGTTTAAAAAACATATAGCAAATATGGATATAAAAATAACTGAAGAAAAGGTTAATGCTATTTATGCAATGGGTGAGTCTTTTTCAATTATGGTAAATGAAAAAGAATATGCTGCTTCAGCAGTTATTCTTGCTACGGGTATGGAATTTACAAAACCTATAAAAGGTGAGACTGAGTTTTTAGGATTAGGAGTGGGATATTGTGCTACTTGCGATGCTCCACTTTATAGAGATAAAACTGTAGTAATAATAGGATATAATGAGGAGGCTGAGGAGGAAGCAAATTATTTAAGTGAGCTTGTTAAAGAACTATATTATGTACCGATGAAAAATATTTCGGGTAAGCTTAGGTCTGATATTGAGATTGTAAATGATATGCCTGTTGAAATCAAAGGATGCGATATTGTAGAGAGTATTCAACTTAAAAATAGAGAAATATTAACTGATGGAGTATTTATTTTAAAAGATAGCTTACCTCCAGCACAACTTGTTCCAGGCCTTGAAATAATAGATGGACATATAGCTACTGATCGTTCAATGAAAACAAACATTAAAGGATGTTATGCAGCGGGTGATTGTACAGGAAAACCTTATCAATATATTAAGGCAGCAGGTGAAGGTCAGGTGGCGGTTCTTAATGCTGTTGCTTATTTAAATAGTATTAAATATCGTTAGCTTTATGTATCAATTAACCCAATACTACAAAGGAAGAAAACTATATAATTAGGGATATAAAAAAAGAAAAAGCAAACTACTTAATTATTTAATGGTTTGTTTTTTTAGTTTAGAAAATTTAAAAATCATGTATAGTTATTAGGAAATTTTCATAATACTATTTTGTGGCAATAATTAAATTCTTGCATAAAATAAGTATGTAGATAGTTAAGTATATATATAGTGATGATAAAAAATGTTTTTAAACAACAATTCTATTGACAATATATAGATGATGTTTTATATTATATATAGATAGAAGTCTATATAGAGAGGTTCTGAATGAAGATGAATTATGAAGAAAATGCAAAAATATTTAAATCACTATCTGATCCAAGTAGATTAAAAATAATTGATATATTATCTTGTGGTGAGAAGTGCGCATGTGATATTCTAGAACATTTTGATTTTACCCAGCCAACACTTTCACATCATATGAAAGTATTAATTGAATCTGGACTTGTAGAGTCTAGAAAGGAAGGCCTTTGGAGTTATTACTATTTAAATATTAATAATTGTAATAAGTTAAGTTTATCTTTAATGAATCTAGTAACAGAAACAGATGACTGTGTTTGTAAGGATAAATTAAAATGTACTTGTAAATAAAAACAATTAGTTTAGCATATGCTAAATGATATATTAGAAGGAGTGAATATAAATGAAAAAAATGATAATATTTGATCCAGCTATGTGTTGTTCAACAGGTGTTTGTGGCCCATCTGTAAATAAGGAGTTATTAAGAGTTTCAACTGTTCTAAACACATTAAAGAATAAGGGAATACTAGTTGAAAGATATAATCTTACAAGTAATCCACAAATATTTGTAGATAATAAAGAAATAAATAAAATATTAAATACTAAAGGTGTTGAAAGTTTACCTGTAATTATGGTAGATGGAGTTGTCGTTAAAGAAGGTAGCTATCCTACTAATGAAGAGTTTTGCAAATTATTAGAAATACCAACAAGCTATTTAGCAGTTAATATAAAAAAGGCTACTATAAAGAAACCTAGCAATGGTTGTGGATGTAAAGATGGATGTTGTTAAAAGATAGTTTGAATTCATAAGAAAAAGTGATTATTTTTAAGTAGAAGGGAAGAGAAATTATGTTTAAAGCATTTGATATAAAAGAACTGAACTTAACTAAGTATTTATTTTTTACTGGAAAAGGTGGAGTGGGTAAGACTTCAACAGCATGTGCTGTAGCTTTAAATCTAGCGGATGAAGGAAAAAAGATTATGCTTGTAAGTACTGATCCAGCTTCAAATCTTCAAGATGTATTTGGCACTGAATTAAATAATAAGGGAGTTCAAATAAAGGAAGTTCCAAACTTAGTAGTTGCAAATTTTGAACCAGAAGCTGCAGCTGCTGAATATAGAGAAAGTGTTATTGGACCATATAGAGGAAAATTACCAGATGCAGTATTAAAGAATATGGAAGAACAATTATCTGGGTCATGTACTGTGGAAATTGCAGCGTTTAATGAATTTTCATCTATGATAACCGATGAAAAAGTGTTTAATGAATATGATCATATAATATTTGATACAGCGCCAACAGGTCATACTTTAAGAATGTTACAGCTACCTTCTGCTTGGAGTAATTTTATTGATGAAAGCACTCATGGAGCATCATGCCTTGGTCAACTTGCAGGTCTTGAAGATAAGAAAGCAATCTATAAAAATGCAGTAAATACTTTAGCAGATAAAGATAAGACGATACTTGTACTTGTATCTCGCCCTGAAAACTCTCCATTAAAGGAAGCTGAAAGAGCTTCTAGTGAACTTCAAGAAATAGGAGTAAAAAATCAAATACTAGTTGTAAATGGTGTACTTCAAAATCATGATGATGAACTTTCAACTGCTATTTATGAAAAGCAACAAAACGCTTTAGAAAATATGCCAGCTAAACTTAAAAATATTGATACTTTTGAAATTCCACTAAGACCTTATAATATAACAGGACTTGAAAATGTAAGAGCTTTACTAAATGAAAACCATATTAAAGTTAGTAATGATACTTTAAACATGACTTCAGTACCAAAACTAAAAAGTGTTATAGAAGATCTTTATAATAGTAATAAAAAAGTTATATTTACTATGGGTAAAGGTGGAGTAGGTAAGACAACTATAGCTGCTGCAATAGCAATAGGTTTATCTAAAAAAGGTAAGAAGGTTCATTTAACAACTACTGATCCAGCCGGTCATTTAAAGTTTGTATTAGATGAAAGTTATGGTATTTCTTTAAGTAATATTGATGAAAAAGAAGAACTAGAGAAATATAGGCAAGAAGTATTAGGCAAAGCAAGAGAGAATAATATGACTGATGAAGATATTGAATATATTGAAGAAGATTTAAGATCACCTTGTACTCAAGAAATAGCAGTATTTAGGGCTTTTGCAGAAATCGTTGAAAAGTCAGAAAATGAAGTAGTAGTAATAGATACAGCACCAACAGGTCATACTTTATTACTTTTAGATTCAACAGAAAGCTATAATAAAGAAATTTCTAGATCAGAAGGAGATATACCAGAGTCGGTTATAAAGTTATTACCTACATTAAGAAATGAAAAAGAAACAGAGGTTATTATAGTAACTTTAGCTGAGACAACTCCAGTTTATGAAGCTATGAGACTTCAAAAGGATTTAGATAGAGCAAAGATTCATAGTAAATGGTGGGTGATAAACTCAAGCCTTTATGCAACCAATACAACTAATGAAATTTTAAAGGCAAAAGCAAGCAATGAAATTCAATGGATAAATAAAGTTGATGAAATTTCAAATGGGAATTTCGCTGTTATTGAGTGGAAAGATGATGAAGTTACAGGAGATAAGCTTACTGAGTTAATAGAGTAGTTATAAGTTTAATATCACTACCAATTATTACAACTAAATTAGTAGTGATATTGATTATATTAAAAGCTACAAAATTTTAGAATTAGGAATTTATCAAAATTGAATGTAATTAAGGAGTGATAAGTTATGAGTGAAGTTAAAACTAAAACACCTGAGATTGGATTCTTCCAAAAGTACTTAACAGTTTGGGTAGCAATTTGTATGATAGTAGGAGTAGTTATTGGCAAGTTTATTCCATGGATACCGGAATTCTTAAATAAGTTTGAGTATGCCAAGGTTTCCATACCCACCGCTATACTTATTTGGGTAATGATTTATCCAATGATGATGAAGGTAAATTTCCAAAGTATTAAGAATGTTGGGAAGGAACCAAAAGGCTTGTATGTAACATGGGTGACAAATTGGATTATAAAACCATTTACCATGTATGCAATAGCATCATTTTTCTTTTTTGTCGTATTCAAAACATTTATTACACCTGAGCTAGCTACAGAATATCTTGCAGGAACTATTTTGCTCGGAGCTGCGCCATGTACCGCTATGGTATTTGTGTGGAGCACTCTAACCAAAGGTAATCCTGCCTACACGGTTGTGCAAGTAGCTACGAATGATTTAATAATACTGGTTGCCTTTATACCTATTGTCAAATTACTTTTAGGTGTGAGCAATATTGCTGTTCCTTGGGACACACTTATTCTATCAGTGATTTTATTTGTTGTTATTCCTTTGGTTGGAGGGATTTTAACTAGAATTATGGTAACAAAAAAAAGAGGAGTAGAGTATTTTGAAAATACATTTTTAAGTAAATTTGATAATGCAACTATAATTGGATTACTACTAATGCTGGTATTGTTATTCTCATTTCAAGGTGAAACCATTTTAAACAATCCATTGCATATTTTACTGATTGCGGTGCCATTAACTATTCAAACATTTTTAATTTTCTTTATTGCTTATTTAGCAGCTAGAAAACTTAAATTACGTCATGATATAGCTGCACCTGCTGGGATGATTGGAGCATCAAATTTTTTTGAACTTTCAGTTGCCGTTGCAATTTCACTATTCGGTATGGACTCACCTGCAGCCCTAGCTACGGTGGTAGGAGTATTAACCGAAGTCCCAGTTATGCTAATACTTGTGAAAATAGCAAACAAAACAACGAATTGGTTTCCTAAAGAGCAACGTTAACTATTAGATTACAATTTGTTAAGGTTAAGTAAATTCATAAATGACTTGATATTTAGATATTATAAGCAGTGAACCAAAAGTAAGAGTCCAAATCTTGTATTTGGGTTCTCGAACTTTCACATAGTGCAATCTTGTATTTTGTGTGAATCGCTTACGCTACGAATGCATGTGAGTAGTGTGTTTTATTAAAAAAACAAGGAGGATGAAAAGATGAGATTAATAGTTATAGGAGCAGTGGCAGCGGGAACATCAGCAGCTGCGAAGGCAAGAAGAAATGATGATAATGCAGAAATTGTAATTTACGAAAAAGATAGGGATATATCTTACTCAGGTTGTGGATTACCTTATTATATAGGTAAAGAAATAGAAGATATTGGTGAACTAACTCCTAGAGATCCGGCATTTTTTAAGAAAAAATATAATATTGATGTACTTACAGGATATGAAGTATTAAATATAAATTCAGAATTGAAAGAAGTAGAAGTTAAAAATCTTAATACAAATGAAGTATTTAAAGATAAGTATGATAAATTAATTGTGGCAACTGGAGCTGCACCATTCATTCCACAAATTGAAGGTGTAAATAACAATAATGTATTCTTCTTAAGAAATGTTCAAAGTGCAAAAAATATTAGAAATTTCATAGATAATAAAAGACCTAAACATGCAGTAATTGCAGGTACAGGATTTATTGGATTTGAAATGCTAGAAAATCTAATGAATGATGAAGTAAATGTAACTATAGTTGAAATGCAAAACAAAATAACTCCAAATCTTGATGAAGATATGGCCAAGTTTTTAGAAAATGCACTCATAAAAAAGAAAATAAACATACTTAAAAATTCAACTATTACAAAAATAGATGATGGAAGTGTAACCTTAAATGATAATACTGTACTTAAAAGCGATATGGTAATAATGGCAACAGGAGTTAGGCCAAATACTGAAATAGCTAGAGAAGCAGGAATAGAAATTGGTGTAACTAAAGCAATTAAAGTTAATAATAAAATGCAAACTAATATATCTGATATTTATGCTTGTGGTGATTGTATTGAAACCTTTTCTACTATAACAGGAAAGCCAGTATATAGACCACTTGGTTCTACTGCAAACAAAACTGGTAGAATTGCTGGAGATAATATAACAGGTGGAAATATTGAGTATAGAGGAAATTTAAGCACAGGAATATTTAAGTTGTTTGATATGACTATTGCAAGTACTGGATTATCTGAAAAAGAAGCAATAGAAGAAGGCTATGACATTCAAGTATGTCACAATATAAAACCAGATAAGCCATCATATTTTCATGGTAAAGAGATGGTTATAAAAGCTATTGCAGATAAAAAGACAGAAAAGATATTAGGTGTTCAAATTGTTGGATATGAAGGAGTAGATAAAAGAATAGATGTATTTGCTACTTTAATAACTTATGGAGCTAAGGTAGATGAGTTATTTCATTTAGATCTTGCATATGCACCACCGTTTTCAACTACAAAAGATCCAGTTCATTATACAGGTATGATATTAGATAATGCATTAAATAATAATAGACCTATTATAACTTCAAATGAACTTAAGAATCTTGTGAAAAGCGGTGAGAAAGTTCAAATAGTAGATGCAAGAGTAAGTAAACAATATGATGAAGCTCATGTAGAGAATGCAGTAAATTTACCTCATAAAAACCTAAGAGATGCTATGGAAACTTTAGATAAGGATTCAGTAGTAGTAACTTATTGCAATAAGGGTGTTACAGGTAATGCTGCACAAAATATATTTATAAATCATGGCTATAAAAAAGTGTATAACCTTTCAGGGGGACACAAGTTCTATAAAGGAAGTAATAAATAATATTTAATTAATGAATAATTTAATAGTAATCCAGAAGATGCAATTATAAATAATATTAATTATACATTCTAAATTAAGTACAATGATAAATCTGGTTACTATTATTTTATTATAAATAAAAAATGAAAAGAGGGGAATTATGATGAGTAATAAATCATCAAGACTGTCATTTTTAGACAGGTATTTAACGCTGTGGATATTTGCAGCAATGGCACTGGGAAATATTATTAGGTTGGGGTGTACCATCATTATCAGAGGCACTCGCAAGTTTATCTGTTGGAACAACATCAATTCCAATAGCTATAGGATTAATAGTTATGATGTACCCACCACTTGCAAAAGTAAATTATAAGGAACTTGGAAAAGTATTTAAAAATCCAAAGGTTTTAGGTTTATCATTAGTTCAAAATTGGTTTATTGGACCAATTCTGATGTTTATACTTGCTTTTGTATTCTTAAAATCTGATTCAGAATTAATGACTGGACTTATCCTTATAGGACTAGCTAGATGTATAGCTATGGTAATTCTTTGGAATAGTTTAGCAGATGGAGATAATGAATATGCAGCAGCACTCGTAGCATTTAATTCTATATTCCAAGTAGTTTTTTATTCTGTATTTGCTTATATTTTTATTACAGTATTACCACCTGTATTTGGACTTACAGGGTTTGAAGTTCATATTTCAATGGGAGAAGTAGCAACGTCAGTTGCAATTTATCTTGGAATTCCTTTTTTACTTGGAATGCTTACTAGGCTAATATTAGAACCTAAAATGGGAACTGAATGGTACATAAAAAAGTTTATTCCTAAAATAAGCCCATTAGCTTTAATAGCTTTATTATTTACAATCATAGTAATGTTTATGTTTAAGGGAAAATATATTGTAGATCTACCTTTAGATGTTATTAAAGTAGGAATACCTCTTATAATTTATTTTATGGCAATGTTTTCTATATCATTCTATATCAGCTACAAATCAGGTATAGACTATCACAAAACTACCACATTATCATTTACAGCTGCTAGTAATAACTTTGAACTAGCAATAGCTGTTGCAGTAGCAGTGTTTGGAATTGAATCAAGGGTTGCTTTTGCAGCAGTAATAGGACCATTAATTGAAGTACCAGTAATGATTGCATTAGTAAATGTAGCGTTGTATTGGGGAAGAAAGTATTTTAACTATAATAAGAATACAGAAATTCAATAATTAAAGTAATCATGGTACTATAATTATTAATGTTAAATATTTATAATTATGCTGTGTAAATAGACTAATGATATGAGGTGGAGCTATGAATGATTTTATTTTGATTTTATTTTTCTCTTCAGTGTTGGGAATTGGGTTACAAGCAATTCTATTAGCAATTATTGTGAGAAAGAAAAAACTTATAATATATCAAAAAAAGATGTTGGTAGTATTTAAAATATTGATAGTTACACTTAGTATCAGTACTATTTTATATCAAGTAACACAGAAATCATAATACAAAGCTACTATAATAATGTGGACTAAAAGTCAAAATCAGAAGTACAAAAAGAAAATAATCATAATTAAGTAGAAGATTTGTTCAAAATATATATCAGATTTTTAAATATATTTAGGCATATTGCAATTAATAATTTGAAAGGAGAGTGTGAATATGAAATATTATCTTATTACTTATAGTGCAGAAATTACGCTTAGTGGAAATAGAGTTTTTTGGAGCAAGGCTATAAATGTTGACCCTGTAGATTATTTTATAAAAGTAAAAGAAGAAGAGGAAATAAAGCAACCACTTAATCATTATAAAGATTTTGTGATTAACTTCTTTAGTGAAATAACAGAGGAACAATATTCAAAATTAAATATTTAACTTGATTTTAAAATCTAAAAGATAAAGCTATAATAGTTCAAAATTACACTATTATAGCTTTAAATTTAATAAATATCATGACAAATCTATGAAAGAAGGTATTAAATAGAAAAAGAAATTATACAAGCTGATATAAGTTGAGTAGGGAGTATTGGGGATATGAATAGGGTTATAAAAATAAAAATAATAGTAAATAATGATATTTATGAAGCAAGAAAAAATCAATATAAGTTTATTAGTGATAGCCAATATGCTCAATATCAAGGACTTAATAGATGCATGGGATATTTGGTTATGGGATACTATGCTAATAATATGGATTTCAAAAGTGAAGGATTTAAAGAACATCAAAAAACAATTATTAATAGTGCTAGTTTTTTTCAAGGAATTAATTTTGGTACAGGCATAGATACAAAGTCTTTAATAACCCAAAAGATTAAGAAGGATTTTGCCATTGCCATTAAAAATGGTTTGGCTAATGGAGAACGAAGTGTAAATAATTATAAAAGAACATCTCCACTCATGACAAGAGGGAGGAACTTAAAATTTAAGTATGATGAAAATAATAAAGATATATTAGTTGATTGGATAAATAAGATTCAATTTAAATGTATATTGGGAGAAAAGAAAAATTCATTAGAACTTAAACAAATTCTAAGTAAAGTAATAAATGAAGAATATAGTATTTCACAAAGTTCATTATATTTTAATGATAAAAATGAATTAATATTAATGCTTACACTCAAAATTCCAATTGAAAAGGAAAAATATATACCTGTAAAAGAGAGAGCACTAGAAGTTAATTTTGGAATGGAAGTTCCTATTTGTATGTATATAAGTGATAAACCTTATATAAAAGAGATACTGGGTGATTTTTCAGAATTTAATAGAATGAGATTACAATTTAAAGCTAGAAGTCAAAGACTCTATAGGCAATTAAAATTTTCAAAAGGTGGAAGAGGTAAAAAGGATAAATTTAAATCCATTGAACAGTTTAGAGAGAAACAAAGAAATTTTACAAAAACATATAATCATTTTTTATCTAAAAATATAATTGAATTTGCATTTGAAAACAGATGTGAATATATATATTTGGAGAAATTAAATAAGGATATAATTAATAAATTAGCTTTATCTAATTGGAATTATTATAATTTGCAAGAACAGATTATATACAAAGCTGAAAGACATGGCATAATAGTTGTAGTTTAGTTCTTTCAACGAATAAAATAAATGTGTACATACGAACGAAGAAAATAAATATACTAAGGCTAAATTTATTTGTAAACAATAATAATAATAATATTATTAAGATACAAATTAATTAAATATTTATACGGCTGATTCAATCTATCAGGAGATAGATATACTTTAGGTATATAAGCCGAATGATGAGGGTATTTAGAAAAATATATTAGGTGATATGATACCAAGAATATAAAATAGCCACTCATTAAGGGTTAGTCTAGATGTTGTGTTACCATCTAGCGTATTATAGAGTTTTATATTTATTAACGGATATAATATGTGAATGCATTGACCAATTGCATATATAAAATAGATGAATATTTTGGATTTACCCAAAATGAAGTAAACAAAATACTTCGAGATTATAATATAAATGAAAAAGAAACTTTATTAAAGGTGTACTACTTCTAATGGATGGATAGTACTAATGCTACTCGTTCGGGTTATACAATGTCGAAAAAGACCGTGGGTGAATCTTTAGATAATCTATTTAGGAAATCAGAGGGAAATGGAAGAATTATAGTAGCTACATTAGATTGTATTATAACAGTAGTCATAGCTATAGATAGAGTAAATAAAATTATAATATCTGGACCAGATATAGTTACCAGAGAATTTGTATATGTTAGAGAATCTGAGCAATTAATTATGGAGATTAGAAGAATAGTTACTAAGAGTGTCGAGAGGCGTCTTGATAATAATAAACTCAATGGTTAGAAATAAGAAATACTATAAAAAGAGAAGTAGATACTTTTGTATATACAAAAATGAAAAGAAAACCTATGATTTTACCAGTGATTACTGAAATGTAAAATAACCTATTCTTCCGTATAGTGAATTGAAAGAATAGGTTATATTTTAATGTTCCAAATATCTATATAGTGTAGATTTGCTAATTTCGGTTTTATCTTTTATTTCAGATAAACTATACTTCTTACTTTGATAAATAACAATAGAAAGGAAAAGAAGAATTATCAATACGAAAGAAATTGCTACCTATTGAAGAGAAATTGAAAGTAAATAATTTATCTTATAAAATAAAGATATTGCATGAGAACTTGGACCAACAATTGTAGATTACTCAAATAAAGAGAAGTTTGAGTTAGTTATTGTAGGTAGTCGTGGTATTAATTCATTGAAAGAAATGGTACTTGGTAGAGTTTTAGTCATAAAATAGCGAAAAGAGTTCAATGTCCTGTGTTAATTGTGAAATAAAAACAGATATTTTTAAAGCAGAGTATAGAATGGTTAAGTATAAAAATAGTAGATTAGCCTTTATAATTTTGTCAAACAAAGAAATATCAATGAATTATTAAAAGAATAAGCAAAACGAAATTAAAAAATTATGGAAAGAAAGATTAATAGAGAGTTTCGGAAATAACTAATTGATATGTTATAAATGTGGAACGGAAAATTGGAAGAACTAGAGCAAAAGAAGGTTTGTTAATCTACAGGATCAATGGGATAATATGCAAGTAAAAACTACGCTCAATTACTTACTAAAAGGCTATGTTAATGAACAGTGTTGATAATATAGCATATAATAATGGAACTCATTTTCAAGAGTTCCATTATTATAGTGTGCCCAGCATGGGCACGTGCTAATCGGTGAAAGTCCGTAATGGGGGCTGATAGTGCCAACCATTAGCTTAAGACAAGGGTGTCCATCGCAAGGTGGAATCTGAAGGAAGTCGGCGGCAAAGCCTTGGTCTGAGGAATACGAACCACATCTGAGGCTCAATTCCGTGGGTGAACTTGCTATACAAAGTAAAGCCCAATAACTATCCGAAACGGAAAGAGTAAATGTGGCAGATAGATGAGGTGAAAGTACGTGTTCTTACCTGGGGAGGTCTGATAGATAAGTGCCTAAAGAAATTAAGTTTCTAGGTACAACCTATATAGTGATATATAGCTGAACTATCAGAAGTCAGCAGAAGTCAT
Organism: Clostridium sp. BJN0001; assembly: GCF_022869825.1. Classification (NCBI taxonomy): domain Bacteria; kingdom Bacillati; phylum Bacillota; class Clostridia; order Eubacteriales; family Clostridiaceae; genus Clostridium; species Clostridium sp. BJN0001. The sequence goes on from NZ_CP094971.1 coordinate 565,848, forward strand.
AGTAACTCCGCTAATCGCGATAGCGGATGAAGGACTGAACGTTAGGAGGTTTACAACTTTGGATAAATCAAAGAAATTGCAAAGAAAGCAGAAAACTCAATATAGAGACCAATTGATGGAAGTAGAAGTGGAACTTCAAGGTAAATCAAAGGTGCCGAGCAATCCTATGGTTTTACCAAATAGAGAAAGCGTAAACGATGGAGCATTTGATACTAGTAGATTACTTGAAGAAGTTCTAGAAAGAAATAATATGCTTTCAGCACTTAAAAGAGTAATTAGCAATAAAGGTAGCCATGGTGTCGATGGAATGAAGACCGATGAACTTCGTGAGCATATCAAGAAACACTGGGAAACAATTAAAGCTAAACTACTAGAAAATAGATATAACCCATCACCTGTAAGGAGAAAAGAAATATCCAAGCCAGATGGTGGAATTAGATTATTAGGGATACCAACTGTACAAGATAGATTGATTCAACAGGCTATTGCTCAAGTTTTATCTAAAATATATGAACCTTTATTTTCTGAAAATAGTTTCGGATTCCGTCCTCGTAGAGGAGCAAAGGATGCTATAACAAAATCAAAACAATATATAAATCAAGGAAATAGATGGGTTGTAGATATGGATTTAGAGAAATTCTTTGATAAAGTTAATCATGATATTCTTATGAGTAAACTTGAAAAGAAGATACAAGACAAAAGATTGTTAGCATTAATAAGAAAATACCTCAAAAGCGGAATTCTCATTAATGGGGTTTCAGTAACAAGTGAAGAAGGAACACCGCAAGGTGGTCCGTTAAGTCCATTATTAGCTAATATAATGTTAGATGAATTAGATAAAGAACTTGAAAGACGAGGTCACAAATTTTGCAGATATGCAGATGATAATAATGTATATGTCAAAAGTAAAAGAGCAGGACTTAGAGTAATGAAATCTATGACAAATATAATTGAAAATAATTTAAAGCTTAAAGTAAATAAGGATAAAAGTGCAGTAGACTTTGTATCTAAACGAAAATTTTTAGGATTTTCGTTTTACTTTTCGAGAAGCGGAGCAGAAATAAGAATCCATGAGAAATCCCTAAAGAGATTTAAGGAGAAGGTCAAATTCTATACTAATAGAAATAAAGGAATTAGCATGGAATACAGACTATTAAAATTAAATCAAATCACAAGAGGGTGGATTAATTATTATGGAATTGCTAACGCTCGCGGAAAGCTAGTAGAACTAGACAAATGGATTAGAAGAAGACTAAGAGCTTGCATATGGAAACAATGGAAGAAGATTAGCACTAAACAAAGAAATTTAGCTAAACTAGGAATCAATAAATACAAAGCATGGGAATATGCAAATACAAGAAAAGGCTATTGGAGAATCTCCAAAAGCCCTATACTAAACAACTCTCTAAATAATAAATACCTAGAATCTCTAGGATTTATTAGTCTAACACAAACATATCAAATGATACATTAATTTCTGATGAACCGCCGTATACCGAACGGTACGTACGGTGGTGTGAGAGGACGCTAAATAAAATAATTATTTAGCTCCTACTCGATTAATTACTAAAATAGAGATTAATACAAAACAAATTAAAATTCAGATTAATAAAAATGAGAAATTAATCAATATAAATGATAAAATATAAATATACGAAAATTAGAAAATTTATTAATAATTTAGGAGTGACTGTATGGAAAAATTAACATTACAAAAGTTAGAGAAAACTTTATGGGATGCAGCAGATATTTTAAGAGGAGAGTTAAATGCTGCTCAATATATGGATTATATATTTGGATTGTTATTCTTAAAAAGAATGAATGATCAATTTGAAATAGAAAAAGAAGAAAAGAAAGAACAATTTAAACAAATGGGTTTACCAGAAGAAGAAATAGATACATTAACAGAAGATCCAAATATTTATGAAAATTTCTATGTTCCAGAAAGAGCAAGATGGAGTAAATTAAAAGATTTAACTTTGAATATAGGACCTGAATTAGATAAAGCATTTAAAGCAATAGAAGATGAACCTAAGAATAGTGAACTTATGGGGGTTCTTACTACAGCCAATTATAATGATAAAGAAAGAGTACCAGATAAGAAATTATCGCAACTATTGATTCTATTTAGTGGTATAAATCTAGCAAATGGTAATTTAGAAACCAAAGATGTTTTAGGAAATGCCTATGAATATTTAATAAAACAATTTGCTGATCAAGGTGGTACTAAAGGAGGAGAGTTTTATTCGCCAGAAGGTGTAGTTAAGACATTAGTTGGGATAGTAAAGCCTAAAGAAGGTGAGAAAATATACGATCCTACTTGTGGTTCTGGTGGTATGCTTATTAATTCTACATATTATATAGAAAAACATGGAGGAAATCCTAAGAATGTAATACTTAATGGGCAGGAAATAAACTTATCTACATGGGCAATATGTAAAATGAATATGTTATTCCATGATGCTAAGGGAGCAGTTATAAAAAAAGGCGATACTATAAGAGATCCAAAACATACTAAAGGTGGAGTATTGGAAACCTTTGATGTAGTACTTGCAAATCCTCCTTTTTCATTAAAGAATTGGGGAATGGATGAAGCCAAAGCAGATTCATTTGGAAGATTTGTATATGGAATCCCACCAACATCATATGGTGATTTAGCGTTTGTTGAGCATATGATATCTTCTTTAAATTCGAAGGGAAGAATGGGAACGGTATTACCTCATGGAGTATTATTTAGAGGAAGTTCAGAAGGAAAGATTAGAACAGGAATTCTTAATGATGATTTAATTGAAGCGGTAATAGGATTACCACAAAATATATTCTATGGAACAGGCATACCAGCAGCATTGCTTATTATAAATAAAGATAAAACAGAAGAAAGAAAAAATAAAGTGTTATTTATAGATGCATCACAAGGATTTATTAAGGATGGTAATAAGAATAAGTTAAGAGAAGAAGATGTGGAAAAGATAATCACTACATTTGATAATTTTGAAAATGTAGAAAAATATGCAGAAGTAGTTGAGTTGGATACTATTAAGGAAAATGACTATAACTTAAATATATCTAGATACGTTGATACTACAGAGGAAGAGGAAACTGTTGATATAGATTTAGTGTTGCAGGATATTAGAGAATTAAAAATGAAAATTGCTAATAATGAAGAAAAGTTGAATGTGTATTTAGAAGAATTAGGATTTGACATAATATAAGGTGGTGAAGAAGGTGAAAGAAGGATATAAGAAGACTGAATTAGGGTGGATACCTAGGGAATGGAGAGTTATAGGAACAGAAGAAATACTAATTGATGAAAAAAACTCTATTAAAATTGGACCATTTGGTAGTCAACTCAAAAAGGAGTATTTAACTAATAGTGGATATAAGGTATACGGACAAGAAAATGTTTTTAGAAATGACTTTAATTTAGGCGATAGGTATATTGATCAAGAGAGATATGATTTATTAAAAAGTAGTTCTTTAAAACCCGGAGATTTAGTAATTAGCATGATGGGAACGGTTGGAAAAACAGCAATTATTCCTAATGATATAAAGAAAGGGATTATGGATTCACATCTTATAAGGTTAAGAGTTGATGAAAAAGTTTATAATAAGAAATTACTCCAGCAAATAATTCAAAATTCAACTTTAGTAAAAAATCAAATAAAAAAACTGTCAGTTGGAGGAATAATGGAAGGATTAAGTTCAACAATAATAAAGCAACTTAAGTTCCCGTTACCATTATTAAAAGAACAACAAAAAATAGAAAATATTCTTTCAAGTGTTGATAGTCAAATAGAAGATGCAGATAAAATTATTGAGAAAACTAAGGAATTAAAAAAAGGATTAATGCAAAGGCTTTTAACTAAAGGAATTGGACATAAGGAATTTAAGAAGAGTGAAGTTGGAGAGATTCCGAAGTCTTGGGATGTTAAGGAACTTATAGACATATCATTAGGAAAAGGTGAATATGGAATTGGAGCAGCAGCAACTGAATATGAAAATGGAAGGCCACGATATCTAAGAATAACTGATATAGGAGATTCATGTGATTTATTAATGGAAGATATTAAAGGAGTAAATGATGAAAAATTTAGTGACTATTTATTAAAAGAAAATGACATTGTATTTGCAAGGACTGGAAATACAACTGGAAAAAGTTATGTATACAATAAAAATGATGGAGTATTAGTGTATGCAGGATTTTTAATTAAGTTTAGTATTGATCCTCTGAAATGCAATGTAAAGTTTTTGAAATATATAGTACAAAGCAAAAGATATTGGGATTGGGTTAAAGTAATGTCAACTAGGAGTGGTCAACCAGGAATTAATAGCGCAGAGTATTCTAAATTTAAGATACAACTTCCAAGTGTCAGTGAGCAGAATAAGATAGAGGAAATATTATCATCAATAGACTCTCAAATAGAAGAATATGAAAATAAAAGAGTCAAATTAGAAGAAGTAAAAAAAGGATTAATGCAGCAACTTTTAACTGGAAAACTTAGAGTAATTTAAATAAAAATGGGGTGATTTTAATGAGTACACCAAATGTATTTGTTAGTTATAGTTGGGATAATGCAAGTCATATGGAATGGGTTGCATATTTGGTAAATGAACTAAGAAAAAAAGGAATTAACGCAGATTTCGATAGAAATATAACTCAGCAAGGAACAGTAAATTTAAATAGGATGATGGTTGGAAATTTTAGGGTAAGTGATTATATAATTGTAGTTCTTACAGAAAATTATGCTCAAAGAGCAAATGAGCATAAGGGAGGTGTAGGGCTTGAAACTACATTTTTAGAAAATGAGTTATTAAATAATACAAAGAAGATAATTCCAATAAAACGAAGTAAAGGCAATGACTCAGAAGTAATACCATATTGTCTTAATGGGCTGGTATATATTGATTTTTCTGATGATAGTAAGTTTGAAGGTAGTCTAAATGAGTTGTTGTATAAAATTTATGGGGTAAATCAATTTCAATTAGAGCCTTTAGGAGAAAAACCAGATTTAACACCAAGGAAGGTTCAATATAAAAATGAAGATAATGATATTACTGTTCCAGATATTAATCTAATTCCTAATTTGAAACAGATAACGGATTTAGATAAGAAAAAATACATGAAAATTTCTTATGAAAAAATTAAAGAAGAGTTATTAAATTTGTCTAAATCTACGAAAAAACATAACAATAACTTTGGGTTTGAATTAGAGCAAAATGGAGATTTTGATTATAGAATAACATTCTATTTAAATGGATTGGAAAGAACACGTATAAGATTTTGGTTAGGAAATATGATGGGATTTGGAGAACACTCTATTTTTATATCATATGACAAATATAATTTTAGTAACAATTCATTTAATGAAATGATTACTTGCGAAGTAAAGAATAATGAATTAAAACTTAAAATGACAATGAATGTTTTGGGTTTTAATGGCGATACTGTTGAGGAGATTGCAAAACAATTATGGAAGAATATTTGTGGATATTTGACTGTATAGTTATGGAAAGGTAGTTTATGGAGAGTAAGATATTAAGCATATTAAAACAACACAATACAGTTCCAATATTATTTGTAGGGGCAGGATTATCTAGAAGATATCTTGAACTAGAAAATTGGGAAGGGCTTTTAAAGGTACTGGCAAGAAAAAACGTAGATAGTGATTATGCGTTTAATATGTATATTCAGAAAGCGAAAAATGAAGGTTTTGATATTGGTCTGTATCAAAAAGTAGCAGAACTTATAGGAAAAGATTTATCTGAAAAATGGTATGTTGACGATAAGTTTCAGAATATTAGAGAAAAATATAATGACGATATTATGAAAGGAACTGCACCATTAAAGATAGAAATTGCCGATTATATTAAGGATAATTCTAAAGATATATTAGACGATAAAAGAGATGAAGCAGAATTATTGATGCAAGTATCTAAAAAGAGTGTAGCAGGAGTAATAACAACTAATTATGATTTGTTGTTAGAAAGCCTAATGGATAAATACAAAGTTTATGTAGGGCAAGAAGAACTTATATTTTCACAATTACAAGGAATCGGAGAAATTTATAAAATTCATGGATGTTGCACTAAACCTGAATCAATTATTATAGATGAAGAAGATTATAAAAATTTCAATGACAAAGAGCAGTATTTAGCAGCGAAAATTTTAACAATGTTTTTAGAACACCCAATAATATTTATAGGTTATTCAATAGGTGATGAAAATATAAGGAATATACTAAAAGATATTGTAAGATGCTTATCAGAGGAAAATTTATTGAAATTGAAAAATAGGCTAATATTTATAGAATGGGATAGAGAAGGAAATGATGAAGGTATATCAACACACTCTATAACATTTGAAGATAAGAAAAGCATTGAGATGACTAAAATTAGGATAAAAGACTATAAAGTATTATATAATGCTATGTTAAAAAATAAAGCAAAATATTCAGCACCAATACTAAGAAATTTAAAACAAGATATATATGATTTAGTTCTAACTAATGAACCAGGAACTAAGATGAAGGTTGTTGGATTAGAGGATGATGATAATCTTGAAAAGATAGAATGTGTTTTAGGTGTAGGTGTATTATCTGAGTTTGGAAATAAGGGGTATATGGGGCTGGAAGCAGAAGAAATATTTCTTGATGTTATATTTGATGATAGGAAATTTGATGCTAACTTAGTAGTGGCTCAAAGTTTACCAGCATTATTATCACATAACAGTAATAGTATTCCTATATATAAATATGTTTCAACTTGTAAATGTCAAATACCAGAGAAAGTGAAAAAAGAGATTAAGGATAATTTTGAACAATTGCTTAGTAGAACTATTATAAGTAAAAAAATCAAAATGCCAGAATTAGTTAATATGACTATAGATGATGTTATTAAAGGGTATGGTGAAGAAAAGGCGCTAGAGTATATTGCAATGCTACCCAAAGATAACATAAAGATAGATGAACTTAATATTTTTCTTAAAAACTTTTATAATAGTCACATTGATATTTTCAAAAATGGAAATTCCACAATTAAAACTAACTATAGAAGGTTAATAAAAATATTTGACTGGCTAAAATATTATAAATAAAAAAGAATCCTAGTCCAAGTGAGGAGCAAATCACTCACCAAGTTTCTAAGATTCTTGTACCTATGCTGAATGCCTAGTTTGAATAGCAAGGAGCGAATCACTCGCCTCTCTTAAGCATTATAACCATAATATATGTTTCTTTAATCAAATTATACACTAGTTTAAGAAAAAGAACAATTGTAAATAAATAAAAAAATGTAAAATAATTGAATATTTCTGATAATCAGTTGTTGTATAAAATGCAACAACTGATAAATCAATTAAGGAGGATAGAATTAGTGGATAATTATTTAGGTAATGAATTAACTCTAGTAGAAGAACCAGCAGTAGAATATCTTAAATCACTAGGTTATGAATATATAGATGGAGATAAATTAACTCCAGAATTAGGAGAACGTGATACATTAAGTGATGTTATTTTAAATAGAAGAATGATGAAATCATTAAAGAAACTTAATTCTTGGATTTCTGATGAAAATGCTAATAAGATTATTAGAAAGTTTGAAAGAGCAGAATCTCTAGGAAGTGGGCTTTTAGAGATAAATGAAAAGATATATGAATACATAGTTAATCTTAAATTGACAGTGGACCAAGTTATTGATGGAAGAAAAGAAACGCCTACAGTTCATTTGATTGATTTTAAAGATATTAATAATAATGACTTTTTAGTATGTAGGCAATTTGTTGTTAAAGGATCACAAGAGACAATTAGACCTGATATAGTTATTTTTATTAATGGAATGCCTATAGTAGTTTTAGAATGTAAGTCTCCATTTAAAGATGGAGATTCTAATGAAAATGTAGGTAAGCATGATGCTTATGCACAACTTAGAAGATATATGAATGGGCGTGATGCTAATTTTATAGAAGGCTCAGAAAGATTATTTTATACAAATTTTATTACTGGAATTTTAAATAAATATACTGCATTTGTTGGGACTATTTCTAGTGGGTACAAGCATTACATTGAGTGGAAGGATGCTTATCCAGTAAATAATGTTGATGTATTTGAATATAAGGAAACTCCTCAAAATATTCTATTACAAGGTATCTTTAAAAGAGAAAATTTACTTGACATAATGCAGAATTTTATTGTTTATGATATGGACAAGGAGAATTCTAGAAAAGTTAAAAAGGTATGTAGATACCAACAGTTTAGAGCAGTTCAAAAGTGTATAAAAAGACTTGAAGAAGGAAAAACTCCTTTAGAAAAAGGTGGAGTAGTTTGGCATACTCAAGGGAGTGGAAAATCTTTAAGTATGGTTTTCTTATCTAGAAAGATAAGGAGTATAAAGAAGTTAAGCGATGCAACAATTATTATAGTTACAGATAGAACTGATCTTGATGAACAGATATTTGAAACTCTTCAAAATACACTTACTAATACAATACCTGTTCGTGCTGAAAAAATTGAACAGATGAAGGAACTGCTCAGACAGTCAAATGCGCAAGTAATTACAACAACTATTCAGAAGTTCCAAAGTGATAAGGAAGAAAGCAATATAGAAGGACTATTTCTTGAAAAGGAATATGAAATTTTATCCACTAAAAATAATATTATAGTTATGACTGATGAAGCGCATAGAAGTCAATATAAAGGTACTGCTGCTAATATGAGAACTGCATTGCCTAATGCAACTTTTATTGGATTTACAGGTACTCCTATTGATAAACAAGATAAATCTACACCTAGGACTTTTGGTTCTTATATAGATCAATATTCTATAAAAGATGCAGTAAAAGATGGAGCAACAGTTAAGATTGTTTATGAAGGCAGAAAACCGGATTTACATATTTCTGGTGAGAATTTAGAAGAACTATTTGAACAAGCATTTGAAGATAGAACAGAGGAAGAAAAAGAAGCAATTAAGCAAAAGTATGCCAACAAAAAAACAGTAGTAGAATCTGATGAAAGAATTGAAGAAGTTGCCAAGGATATACTTAAACATTATAAGGACTATATTTATCCAAATGGATTTAAGGCACAAATAGTATGTGTATCAAGGGAAGCCTGTGTTAAATATTATGATGCTTTAAATAAGTATATGAAAGATATTATTGGTGAAGAATTAGAATGTAAAATAATATATTCAAAAGGCGAATTAAATGAAGATGCAAGTTTAAAAGAGCACTATACAACTAAGGAAGAGCAAAAGACAATAATAAATGAATACAAGAAAAAAGTGTCTGAAAGTAAAGTATGCTTTATTATAGTTAAAGACATGTTGCTTACTGGTTTTGATGCTCCAATAGAGCAAGTAATGTATTTAGACAGGCCTCTAAAAGAACATACTTTATTACAAGCCATTGCAAGGGTAAATAGAACTTGTGGAGATATAAAGAAGTGTGGTTATGTTGTTGATTACTATGGAGTTTTGGATTTTTTAGATGAAGCCTTAGCAATATTTGATAAAGAAGATTTAGGCAGACCTATGGAATCTATGGCTAGTATTTATGATGAAATGCTTTCTTTAAGAGAAAATGTAATGAGAATGTTTAGCGGTGTAGATAAAGATAATTTGGACGCATTAGTTAAAATACTTGAACCAGAAGATAAAAGAGCAGAATTTGAAGTTGCATATAAGAAATTCGCAGGTGCAGTAGAAACATTAATGCCAACTGTATCTAAAGATATATTAAATGATGTAAAATGGTTATCCTATATTAGAGCAGCAGCAAAGATGAGATATAATCCAGAAAAGAAACTAGATATAGGTGATTGCGGTGAAAAGGTTAAGGAAATAATATCAGAACATCTTTCATCTAATGGAGTTATAAGTTGGATTGAGCCAATAACATTATTTGAAGATGATTTTGAAAATAAAATTAAAAATAATATGAGTGATGAAGCAGTAGCATCTACCATGGAACATGCTATTAAAAATGCTATTCATTTAAAGATGGATGAAAATCCTGTGTATTATACAAGCCTATTTGAAAAACTTCAACAAATTTTAGAAGAGACAAAGAATGATTGGGTGGAAAAAAAGGCGAGATTAAAGGAATTCATGAAGAATGATATTGGCAGTGGTGAAAAAGACATGGCTAATGAATTAGGACTTAATGTTAAAGAATTTGCTGTTTTTGAAACTGTTAGAAAATTACTAGAAGATGGGGAAGAAGCAAGTGACGTGATTAAAGAAGATTCTGTTACTTATATGAATGATAATACAGTTGAATTTACTAAGGAATTTGCTAAAGAATTTAATGATAAGATTACTAAAGAATGGTATATGAAAAGTTGGACAGAAAACCAAACAAAGGTGTCAGAAATAGAAAATAAAATTTATATGTTTTTACTAAGCAAAAATCAAAAGATAAGAGAAGTCTATGGTGCAGATACATTAAGTAAGATACAAGAATTAAGAAAGCAACTGATTAATCTTGCAAAGATACATTATGCAAGCATAGATTAATTTAATCGCCTAGAGGTGAAAAAACATGAAATTAGGATTTCAATATGGAACTAGGTATATAAATTTTAATGTTGCATATAGGGACAGAAAAACAATTACAATAGAAGTAGAACCAAGTGGAGAAGTTAATGTTATTTCTCCTATAAATGCAACAGAAGAAATTATATTGAAAAAAGTAAAATCAAAAGCAAAGTGGATAGTTCAGAAGCAGTATGAAGTGAAAAATATTAATGTTAATAAGATTAGAAGAGAAGCAGTAAATGGAGAATCTTATTTATATCTAGGAAGAGCCTATTCGCTTCAATTGATTTATGATGAAAATGCTGAAAACATTAATGTGAGGCTACTCAGGGGACAATTTACTGTTACGACTTATACTAAAGATCAGGATAAAATAAAATTAGCCTTAGAGAATTGGTACAGGAATAAGGCATTAAAAAAAGTAAAAGAAAGAGTAAAATATTATGGAAGTTATTTTAAAGATAAAGTAACTGATGTAAGAGTTAAAGAGCAAAAGAAGAGATGGGCTAGTTGTACAAAAAATAATGAGTTACTGTTTAACTGGAGATGTGTTATGGCTCCTTCAAACATACTTGATTATATAGTAGTTCATGAAATGTGCCACATGCACTATAAGAGCCATTCTAAGGAATTCTGGGATAATGTGTGCTCTGTATTAAATGATTATGAATATAGAAAAGAGTGGCTTAAAAATAATGGTATAAAATTAGATGTGTAATTCAGCAATTAAATCTTATTGAAAAAAATATTAATAATAATTGAAAATAATAAACTTAAATAACAGAAAAACTTCCTATTATTAAATTGACTAGGAAGTTTTTTGTTATATTGGATTAATAATTATTTAATTTAATTTTATTTTTATCAATGTCAATATAAAGCAAAGCGTTATAAAAATCACTTATCTCACTTATAATATCCGGATTATTAGATAGATGTTGTAAAGATATATAAGATTGTGGAGTGGAATGAACTTTTCCAGAAGAATCAATTTTTAAAGTATTCCATAAATCTTTTTCTAAAGCAGAGTTGGAGTTTTTTGACTTAACGCTTCTGGTTATATCAGTTACTATATTGTTGTATAACTGAAAATCTAATTTTTGAGAAATTAATAATAAATTTTTATAAATTTTAGTTAGACTCGGTTCTGAATTTTCCCCATAATAATTGAAATCAGCACCTGTATATCCATAATAATCTGAAATATCTTGAGAAGATAAATAAAATAATATGTTAGAGGCATCTTCTACTATATTAGATATATTATCGTAAATTTTTGTAAGGAAATATTCTCTTTTCTTAGTACACACTTTTCTCCAAATATCTAGATACATGGAAGAATTAAAATTAGATATATAATCTTCAATATTACTTTTTTTCAGAATAGATTCGTACTTGTTCAAATGGCTTTCTAAGCATCCAAATTCAATGTATTTGCGAGTTCTATTTTTTTGATGCCAACTAATATAATATAATTTAAATACATTAAGTGTATTCACAAACAACATCCTTTCTTTTGATAGATTAATCTATTGAGAGAATATATATTGAATGTATTCTTTAACTTGTCCAGAAAAATCAATCTATTTTATTGTCTTTTTCTTGATCTGGAATTTGAGAGGGACGATTAAGTAAACATTGTTTTGTGAATTCCATTCCTTTCAAAATCGCAAGAATACCTTCCTGACATTCTAAAGGAACTTGTTTCGCATTTAACATTATTTCATTTAAAATATCTGTACTTTCCATTATAAAATCACCTCTACTGTATTTAAAAGACTTTTTATTGTATTATAAATCCATAATACTTTTTATTTCGTGTGTTGTCAATACATAAAATGATATTTTTAAAGCAAATATGTATTTACAATACAAATATACTATGGTAGTATCTTGTAAAGGTGGTACTTAAATTGACATTAATTAATGTCTTATTATTAGAAGATTATATTTATTACTGAATGAATATAAATAGCGCTTAACTTTTTAGTTCTAAATCTATAGATTTTAAAACTATTTAAATGGCTAAGAAATAAAAGTAAGATGATATAAGGAGGTATAGTAATTGATGAAATACTATATAGATAAGACAATGAAATTTTTAGAGAAGACAAGAAAAATATATATTAATAATTCAAAATTTGAAATTGAAATAGAATTTTGTAATATGTTCGTTTTATTGGCAGTAATAATGATTTTATTAATAATTAATGCTGGTTTATTAGGTTATGTTATAGGTGGGATTGTATATAGATAATAAATGAAACTTGATACTTATTCAGAAGAAAATCTAAGTGGTTGAAAAAATAATACTGTAGTTATTCTTTTAAATATTCTGATATAAAAGTAAGAACATATTGCTATGATCTTACTTTTATGATGGTTTATATTATATATGTATTACTATTCTTTAGGTACATATTGTAGTAACACTTGGCATAAAAAATAAATCTATATATTAACAACATTAGTTAAAATACTAAAGGAAAGGATTTTATTCACACACTTTTGGATTAAAATGATTTCTGTAGGTTTTTATTACATCAAGGATATATAACTGCTCTTCATTTGACAATTCTTTAGCAAGTGAATATATTTCAGACAAAACTTTAGAACTTCTGATAGATTCTGAACTCTCCATTTGGCCAATTCCTTTAATTAACCATTCTTGATCTATTTTTAAAGTATCACATAAAGCATTGATAATTAAAGACTGAGGCATTTCAATTTTATTATGTTCAATATTGGTAATTACACCTCGTGATGTTCCAATTTTATCTGCAAGCCCATCTTGTGTTAAACCTCTGAATTTACGAGCAGTTTTTAATCTTTCACCTAAAGTCAATTTAAACACCACCTTTACCAGTATATTATCATAGTTAAAATGTATTGTAAAGACAATAAGTGTTCTATAATACATTTAGAATGCTTTAAAAACACTTAAAATCAAAGTTGTTATGTTCTTAAAATACAAATATGAGTTGTTTAAATCGAGGGAGGTGATTTTATACATTATACGGTTATAAATCAAATTATGTTATATCAATAAGTAATTCTTGCTATTTTAAGGATGAATGGAATTTATAAAGCAACTTAAGTTAAATTTTAAGATATATAATTAGAAAGGAACTTTATTTATGGATACAGAAAATTTATTTAAACTTTATGAGATTGCTTGGCAACAAAGATATCAAACAAAAAAACATGAAAATATTGATTGTATAGAGAGTAAGTTAGAATATTACGAAAGTATGTTGTTAAAAAAAGATATAGATAAATATATATATAAGTTTAGGGAATTTCCATATTTGGATATCTGGAAAAAAGCCTGTACTCAAAAAAAAGATTATTTTATTGCAAGAATTGAGGGAGAAATAGTTGATATTATTTACTATGTTTCTTACATTCTAATTCAGTTAAATTCAAATGATATTATTCGCTATTATGCTTACAGAGGCGATGATTTTATATTTAATGGTGATTTTTATGAACCTACTATAACTAAAAGGTGTAAAAATTTATTGTTTATTTGTCAAAAGGTGGATTTGCAATTGTATAATAGAATCATAAAATATATAAAGAAAGAGTTCAAAGAAAACTATGTTTCTTGGAGGTAAGTCTATTTTTACTATCTATACTAAGGAGTAGTATCAAATAAAATTAGCCTAGAGGATGTTTAGAGATAAGGCTTTAAAGAAAGTAAAAAGAGTAAAATATTACGGTAGTTATTTTAGAGATAAAGTAACTGTTATGATCGGAATTATTAGCAAAAAATAGGAATACTGGTTTTTCATATTATAATATATAAGAAAGGAAACCTGTTGGAATTATTTCAAAAAAAAAGCCAACCAGGATTCGCTCACAAAATTATATGGTAAAGCAAAAAAAGTACTCAATATCATATAAAGAAAAACGATCTGATGGCTAAATCATTGAGATAGTGTAGTTAATTCTAAAATATGTTATAATGTTGTTGCAAATAACATATATACAATCATTTTTGGCACTTTGCCACTATGTTTTGAGATATAGTAGTTTTTGTTTCCAAACGCAAGAGACTACTATTTCTTTATGTTATTAATAAATATGATCACAAAGGTTAATTTAATTAAGGACTGAGTTCCTTAATTAAATTATTTCCTAAAATGTTGTTATAGTTAAATATTTAGAAAATGCATGTAGAAATTATAAATAAAACGATAATAACTAAAGAAGCAGTTATTGATACATTTGATGGGTATCATGAATTAACAGTATTGACACTATAATTTTAATGACGTTTTATATACATAAAACCGTAAAAAGCAAATCCTGATCCGCTTTCTTATATATTGCATACTAATATATAAGAAAATCTAAATTACGTTAAATATAAATATACAACGTATTTAAATCTTAGAGGTATATTCGCAAATATCACATGCTTATCCGTCAAACTTAAACATACAATGTTCTTAATTTTAAACTCACTCTTATATATTAATTTATAATATATAAGAAAGGAAACCAGATGGAATTACTGTAAATAAAAGCCAACCGGGATTCGCTTTCTTATATATTATTATTTAATATATAAGATTAACATTTTATATAAACTAGCATTCAAGCATTTCCTATGGATAATAATCTACAAGATAAGGGAGATAGAATCCACATAGAGAAGATTAAATATCAATAGCAAAAGGTTCTTGTAGTAGTATTATAAAAGAAAAATAGGGGAGTAGCATAAATAAAGCATACTGCCTACACATGCAGTTCATATATAACCTCTAATTAATAAAGGATTTTGCTTTTTAAACTCACCAGAAGGTGATTTAAGGCTTATATTTAAGTAATAACGACAACTTATTCGTTAAGTATAAAAAATTAATTATTTGGCTTAAATTGCAATAGTCTTATAGATTTTTCCACTCTTAAATATACGTTTTTTAGGGCACTTTTATCTTAAAAAGCAAACCAAAAAACGCTCTTCTTGTAGGGAGGACAACAGCGTTCGCTCCGACGATTTCCTACGCTCGCTCCATCTGTAGGGCTGGAAATATGGACTTTAGCCTATAAAATCAAAAAATGCTCAAAAATATCGCAAATATCGCCCAAAAATCGAAAACAGGAGGGTGTTTTTTAGAAAGTAGTGTTTTGGGGACGTTAGTATAGGAATATCCGTACTATCTTATATATCATTTTTTAATATATAAGATAAAAAGACAGTTCTAATTCAACTTAATATGTTATTTTTACAATTAGTTTATTAATATAATACCATGTTTTTGATAAGGCAAATGAAATTAAATATTCAGTGATAGAAGTTTTCAATTACATTAATTGAAAACAAACTTAAAACTTATTTTGGTATGATTTCGGTATATAAATGTAATAAAAACATTGATTAATAAATTACTTCGGTATAAGTTAGGTATATCTTAGGTATGTGATTTTCAAGATATATTAATTTTAGAGAATATATAACTTTATTTTTTCATATCAAAAAGTACGCCTTAATCTATTGTTTTTAATTATTATATAGCATTATAGCATACCTAAGTGTATTCTTATGTAGCATTATTAGATATATAAGAAAGGAAACCAGATGGCAAATGTGTAAATAAAAGACAATCTGGCCCGCTTTCTTATATATTATTATTTCGTACATAAGAAGATATTAATATTAGATACTAAGATATCTAACAATAGATTTATTTCATTTTGTATTAAGAATTTATATTTTTTAGAATTATTTCAAGAAAATTTATATAATCTAAATTAATTTTCAGATAGTTAAAAAGTTTTAGAAAAACTTTAAAGATGTTGAGAAATTTTTAAATTATTTTTATTTTTTTAAAGAATATTGAGGGAATCTAATTTTTATAAAAAAACATTTGATTATTTTAAGAAAAATTATAGAAAATTAACAATACCAAAAATTTATTTGAAAAAATTAAAAACTTTTAAATTATTTTACCTGAAAGAGTTATAGCAATAATAATGTGGATGAGTATTTATTATGTTTTCGTAAAGATGTCGAGTAAAGAATCCATAAAAGGCAATTGAGGTTTGCTTTCTTATATATTATTAGTTAACGTATAAGAAATTATTTATTAAAAAAGCAAACCAAAAAACGCTTTTCTTGTAGGGAACATACTTGCAAACGCTCCGATAATTTGGTACGCTCGCTCCATCTGTAGGGTCGCAAATGTGGACTTTGTCCTATAAAATCAAAAAATGCTCACAAATATCGCAAATATCGCCCAAAAATCGAAAATGGGTATCAAAAAATAGATAAGTACAATAAATCTAACAACAGGAAATTCTGGTCTGCGTTCTTATGTATTACTGGCTAATATATAAGAAAATAATTTAAAGTATAAAATAATATGTGTATTGAATTAAATAAAATTTTATGTTAAATATTTGAAAAATGGATTTAGTTTTTTTACTATTAGTACGATATTTTGTTATGTAAATTTAAGAGAAAAAGGTGGAAGATGCATATGATAAAAAAATCAAAAAAAGTAATATCAAGTTTATTTATGGCATTATCGCTAATTGCTGTAACTCCAGCAACAACTGTATGGGCTTCATATTTAGAAGATTCTCTTACGAAAGAAGAAAATAAGGCATATCTTGATTTTATAAAAAACGAATGTACGCCTACAGATAATGAGTTCATATTTTACAATAAAAAAAATGGTAAGTATTATGGTACAGTAATGACAAATAAATTTGGATTGTCAAAAAGTAAAAATAGTGGAGCAAAAGGTGGATTTTATTGTAAAGAAGATGGAAGTGTGGCGTATAACGAATGGGTATATGTTAGATTGCCAGGAAAAAATGAATATCGCTGGCGATATCGTGATTCCAATGGTCAAGCAGTACATGGGTATCAAACTATTAATGGCTTAAAATACTACTTTTCACAAAAAAATGGAGACAACATAAACGGTTATTTAAAAACAAATTGGTGGAGAGATGATGATGACCAATGGCGTTATAGTTATCCAGATGGTTCAATAAAAGAAGGATGGCTAAATTATAATGGAAACTGGTATTATATATATTCGGATGGCTTGATGGCAAAAGATACAACTACACCTGATGGTTATAATGTAAACTCAAAAGGTGTTTTGATATCATAAAAAATATCTAATAAAAAAGGAATTCCTAAATGTTTTAAGTGGGAGTTTCTTTTTTTGCATTTACAATGGATTAACATTATATGTGTTTTAACAATAACTTCGTATATATAATTAGTATATTGTAATTTAATAACCACTTGCTGATAAGGGTCTACAACATTCCCATTTCTATTTTTAGTTAATGGAACTCCATATGGTACTACATATGCTTTTCATAAAATTGCGTGGTTAGGTGGAACGTATTGAGAAGAATGTATATCTGTTCATGCTATATCATGTGGAAGTATTTAAAAGAAATTGTGTTATAAGATATTTGTATAAGTTAGATTTACTGATATGTCATATATCAAGAGACAAAAATAACATTTAGTTAACATAAAATTAAGAGAAGCACGAATAGGATATTAGTTCTAAAAAATTTTTAAAAACTAATATCCAGTGCAAATTTTTATAATATTTTAACATAATTTTATTAATTATCGTTTCCGGAAATGTTTTATTTTGCGCAAAATTTTCATATGTTATTAGCAACTGTTACTTACGATTTAACTATCATCGAAAATTTCAACTAATTTAAATGGTCGAGTTAAATTAATTAAAATTTTCGGTTGTGTTTTTCTATAATATTTTTTTGCAAATAAATTTATATAATAAAAGTAAATTAAGATTTTTATTTTATGGTTAGAAGGACTTTTTAACTGGTCGTTTTTAAAAAGTTCAAAATTAGTAAAAACCAATTTGTTTTTTAAAGAAACGTCTGAAAATATATGGCTTATATTGTATTTATTAAGTATTTTTATATATTTTCTTTTTGTATTTTTACACACTTCTTTATTTTGATCTATAAATATGGAGTTAATGTTATTAAATTCTTTAGAAGTTATTTTATTTGTTTTTAATAAATTTTTTACAAATAAATTTAATCCGGATTTCGAAAGGAATTTTTTTGAAATACCATATTTGTCCAAATAGTGCCTGAATATATGATTTAGATTATTTAAATTGCATAAAAGGTCTTCAAGTTTCTTTCCAGGAAGAAGCCCCTTGTTAACCAAAGATTTTATGCTATTCTTCTTTAATTGTATTTCAAAGCGTAGCAAATTCTTTTCTAAAATATTATTCTTATCGTTCATATTACGAGTTTTCTTTCTGTAAGCAACCTCTGCATTTTTGTTATAAACATTTAGACAAATAGAGTTATTTCTAGCACTAAACCCAGTATCAAAACTTTTCTTTTTTAAATAAGGATAATCTAATTTCTTTAATATATCTAAAGTGTTTTTTTTAACATTATCATCTGCACATGTAAAATTTGCTACAAGGTCAATTCTAGTTAAATTCCATTTTTTAATGTTTGTTAAAGCAGCAACTTTGTCTTTATCATTTAGAGAAATAAAAATTTCTTTAAGTATATAATTAATTTCTAAACATAATTTTTCAATGTCAGAAGAATTTAAAACCATAAAGTTTGCTCCATATAAAAATTTTGTTACAGATACAGAGATTGTAAAATAACAAAAATAAGGTGAATAACAATATTGAAAATGAATGCCCTTATAATTCAAGAAAAAACCCTTGGATCTTTTTTTGTTTTTAAAACTTCTCCATTTTAAGCCGCATTTTTTAAAGTATGTCGTTGGAATATATAATGGTAATCCGATAACAAGAGTGTCCAAATTTTCACCTCCTTTCGATTTCCTCGATTATAGGTCAAAATTAACTAAAATCAATTTTTCATTAGCATCCTAAAAAAAAATAAAAAAAATTTTTATTAAAACTAAAAAAATATAAAAATCAAGTTAGACTATCTCTAAATATCATAAGAGTATCTAGAGAGGTGTTAATTTTGGCTAGGATAAAAATTGATAAGTGCGAAATTGTAGAAAATAGCACATTAGAAATTAATATAGAAAAAATAATATATAGCCTAATAATAGAAGAAATAAAAAGTAGAGAATGTTTAGAAAGGGAAAAAGAAGCATGAAGATGAAAGAATTACTAAATAAGTTAGAAGAATTGGATTTTGTTACAAGTGATTTTTACACTTCTTCCTATTATAAAGATAATAATGAAAGTGATATTAAAATCGGAATATATGCGAGAATATCAAAGAAGAATTCAGAGGTGATTGAACAACAAATAAAAGCAATAGAAATATTTTTAGAAAAAAAAGTGAAGTTGGATCTAGAAACTATGATAATAAAATATTTTGATGATGGATTTTCAGGTACTTCTGGAGGAAGAGAAGGCTATAGTAATATGATGAGAGATTTGAAATTAGGAAAAATAAATGTTGTTGTAACAACTAATATAGACAGGTTTGGAAGAGCATCAGAGAATATAATAATGGATATTTATCCTGAAGGGATTATAAAATATCTTTATATTAGCCTTGATAATAAAGTAATTAATGCACCAGGTAATATGCATTATATAAAGCAAAAAGCCATGGCTGCTGATGATTATGCTAAAATTTGTAGTGAAAAAGCAAGACGAGGTTTAGAAACAAGGGTGTATCAGGGATCTACCATTAGTTCTAAGCCAGCATATGGTTATAAAATAGAATACGATAAGATAACAGGACTAAGAAAATATGTTCTTGGAAAATATGAAGAAGTTGAAGTTGTAAAACATATATTTGAAAGTTATTTATGTGGACAAACATTAGGAGATATAGCAAGAGATTTAATGAATAAATTAATAACAAGTCCTACAGGGAATAGTAGATGGAATAAATCTACTATAGAAAGTATATTGAAAAATCCATTATACGCTGGACAAATATATCACATGCGTTATAAAAAGCAAGAGTATGTGTATTATGGAGATGGAAAAAAAGTTAGAAGAACAGAAGAAAAAGAATGGATAAAATGTGGTGAATTTAATGGAATTATTGATATCCAAACTTATAATACAATTCAAAGCATGTTAAATGAAAATAAAAGTACTAAGAGTAATAAATCTAAAAAAAGAACATTTACAGGAGTATTGAAATGTGGGGATTGTGGTAGAGCATTACAATATAAGGAAAAGTGGAAAGGATATAAGTGCTCTGGTAGTCAATTCAAAGAAGGCAATTGTTCAACTCATTTTGTTAAAGAAGATGAATTGTGGAGTTTGACTTTAGATAAAATTAATCAAAAAATAGAAAGAAACATAGAATTAATTAATAAAAATGTAAGCGAGATGATTAAAATTGATAATGGTGTTAAACAAAAGTATGAATTAATAGAAAAAAATAATAAAAAAATAGGTAATGCAAATCATAGAATGGGAAAATTATATTTTGAAGAAGAGAATAAGTATATAAACGAACTAATAAAAGATATAGAAGAGGAAATTACCAAAATACAAAAACAAAATGATAAATTAAAACAAAAGATACTTGAAGATGAATTAATGAGAGAGAGCATGTTATCAATTTTAAACAATATAGGTGAATATATTAAAAGAGAAAATTTTATTGTTAAATTGTTTTTTAAAGAAATTAAGGTATATCAAGATAATAAAATAGAATTGATTTGGAGATGTTAAATGAAAGTTTGTAATTCTAATGTTTTATCATAAAAACATTAAATTGTAATATATATTTTTAAGAATTGAACTAATATGATTGCAGGTATAAAAAACTTTAAAGTGGAAAAAATACAAGAAATAAATATAAAAGTGAAACAAAATGTATCGATTTTAATATTTATATCTTGATAAATGTTATGAAAAATGATATATATTTATTAATGGAGGATTTGCTATGAAAGATGTATTTATAAGATTGCAAGAAATTAAAATAAATAATTTTAAAAATGTAGAAAAGGGCTCTATAGCATTTCAAAACTTTAATAATATAAAGAAGAATATGGAGACTTATCTATCAGATGTTTTGGGAATATACGGGCAAAATGGATCTGGTAAAACAGCATTAGTGGACTCTATGGCATTATTAAAAGAAGTTATGTCTGGAAACAAGTTAAATAAAAATATAATAAATTTAATAAATAGTAAGAGTGATGCTGCAACATTAGAATTTACATTTTTGATAAAACATAAGAATGAAAAATTTTTAGTATACTATACTTTTGAAATAAGAAAACGTAAAAGAGATGGTGTAGTAGATACAAATAAGGCAGAAGAAATATCTATAGAAATAAGTAAAGAAAGTTTATGTTATTCAAGTTTGGTTGATGGAAAATGGAAGAACAAAATAAAAATTATTGAGTATGATGTTGATGATAATAGTGTATTTAAACCTATATGCAGATATAATGAATTAATAAATCTAGATGAGGAAAATGGAATTAACTTGAGAGTCGCAAAGAAATTTGCACAAAAAGACAGTACTTCATTTATATTTAATAAGGAAAGTATAAAAGTATTTGAAAATTTTAAAAGTACTACAGATTATACTAATGTTATAAAAAGTCTAAATTATTTTGCACAGGTTAATTTATTTACAATAAAAAATGATCATTTGGGAATCATTAATATGAGTCAATTAATGCCATTTAGTTTTAGATTAGAAAATACTGATGGAGTAGTTGCTGGAAATGTTGCAATAGAGTTGTTTGAGACTTCTGTGATTCCAACGGAATCATATACTCTTATCAATAGGGTAATAGAACAAATTAATATTGTTATTAATGCAATAATACCTGGATTGCAGATTGAGATGATAAATTATGGAGATCAATTATTAGAAGATGGTTCAAAAGGAGTCAAAATAGAATTAACATCTGCTAGAAGAAATGAACGACCAATTCCTTTGAAATATGAATCGGATGGAATAAAGAAGATAATCTCTATTTTAAGTGCAATGATAGCAATGTATAATAACAGCAGTATTTGTTTAGTAGTAGATGAATTGGATGCTGGAATATTTGAATATTTACTGGGAGAAATACTTAATGTTTTAGAAGAAAATGCAAAAGGGCAATTTATTTTTACTTCACATAATTTGAGGGCTTTGGAAAAACTGAATAAGGATTCTGTTATTTTTACAACAACAAATGCTCAAAACAGATATATACGATTAACTAATGTAAAAAGCAATAATAATTTAAGAGATTTTTATTTAAGAGGAATTTCGTTGGGTGGTCAGAAAGAGTGCATATATGAGGAAACTAATAGTTTTGAAATAGGATATGCATTTAAGAAAGCAGGAAAATTAGCAAATGAAAACTAAAAAAGTTATTTTATTTATAGTGGAAGGAATTTCAGATAAAAACTCTCTTGCTTTAATATTATCAAGACTTATAAGAACTGAGAATATACAATTTCATATTGTAGGAGGAGATATTACATCTAACAAATACAATGATTCTCAAAATTGTATATCGAAGATTAATGATGAAGTAAATAAATTTTTAAAAGCAACTAGATTTAGAAAATCAGATATTTTAAAAATTATACATTTGGTAGATATGGATGGAGCATATGTTGATTCAACAGCAATAAAAGAAGGAAATACAGATAAATTTATATATAATTCAGATTGCATTATAGCCTCCGATATTGATAAAGTTAAAAATAGAAATGAAAGAAAGTCAAAAATATTAGATAAATTATCTACTACTATGGCTATATGCAAGATAAACTATTATATGTATTATTTTTCTTGTAATTTAGAACATGTTTTGCACAATGAACAAAATGTAGAGGATAATTTAAAAGATAAATATTCAGATGATTTTGTTGAAAGGTATGATGGAAAAGAAGATGAATTTATAGAGTTTCTGAAAAAGAGTGTTTTTTCAGTTCAAGGAGATTATAAAACTACATGGCAATATATAAAGATTGGACTAAATTCATTGAATAGGTATTGCAATTTTCATTTATTCTTTGAAAATCATTAAATAATTAGTTTTAGAAATATTAAGGGTGAAGACTTAGAATTATTAGTTTTCGCCTTTTTTTTTATTTATTCTGTTATTAAAATTTAATAATGAAATAAAATTATAATGTAGCAAGTTTTTGAAGGTTATTTATGAAAAAAATAGATGTAAATATCCATTATGGAAAAAGGAACTTTGAACAATTATTTATGATATTAATACAAGAAAAAATGAATGAAATTAAAGAAAAAATAAGACAAGATAATGAATTAATAAGTTATAATGAAGAGGAATACTATCCATCCACGAGCGCTAAAAAAGGTGAGGTGGATGAAAAAGATGAATAAAATATGGAACATAGCAATTTATGCTAGAGTTTCTACAGATAAAAAAGATCAAAGTGAATCTATTCCAGTACAAGTTGAAAATTTGAAAAAATGGATATTAAATAAATCAAAGGAAGATGGAAATGCAATATATAATTTGATTGATGTTTATGAGGATCAAGGAACATCAGGATCTTCTTTTGATAGAGAATCTTTCATTAGAATGAAAGAGGATATAGAAAATAAGAAAATTAACATGATAGTAACTAGGGATTTGTCGAGATTTTCAAGAAATTATATTCTGGCTGGGTACTATCTGGAAGATTACTTTAAAGTTAACAATATTAGATTTATATCAGTTTTAGATAATGTAGATACAGAATCAGAGTTTGATAATGATATTATCCCCTTTAAGAATATATTAAATGAAATGTATATAAAGGATTGCAGCAGAAGAGTTAGATCTGCATTGCTGACACGTATGGAACGAGGTAGTAGCATTGCTAGTAAACCACCATATGGGTATAAATTTAAAGAAGTTTTTGAGGGAAATCAAAAAAATATAAAATTAGTTCCAGCCGAAGATGATAGTACTCAAGTTGTGAAAGAAATCTATACCTTATACTTGTCAGGATGGGGTGCAGGAAAAATAGCAAGTTATCTAAACAAACAAGAAGTTGAACCGCCTTCTAATAGGGTTAAAAATTTTGCTAGAAGAAAATTTGGAAAGTGGAGTAATAACACTATTATGAGCATATTAAGGAATCCTAAATATGGGGGGTATATGGTTCAGGGGAGATATAAGAAAGTTAGTTATAAGGTGAAAAAAATTAATTTGATGCCATCAGAAGATTGGGTTTATGGTGGGGAATTTGAAGGGATAATTTCTAAAGATATCTTTGAAAGAAC
The DNA here is from genome assembly GCF_022869825.1 of Clostridium sp. BJN0001. NCBI lineage: Bacteria > Bacillati > Bacillota > Clostridia > Eubacteriales > Clostridiaceae > Clostridium > Clostridium sp. BJN0001. The sequence goes on from NZ_CP094971.1 coordinate 590,574, forward strand.
TCAACAGATGATAACAGATCGTTCTAATAGTAATTACAGATATAGAAATGGAGTTATACATCCCTTTTCTGGTGTTCTTAAGTGTGGAAAATGTGGGGGGAGCATGGCCTATAGAAAAAAATATAAAGGATATAAATGCACAAATAGTCAACAGGGTGCAAAAAGGTGCTCACCGCATAGCATTAAAGAGATAAGCCTTATAGAAATTATTTCAGATGAAATAAAGAACATGATAGATGCAACAATAGATAAAGGTAAGGTATATGATAGTTACAATAATATAAAAATAGAAAATAACTTTGAGAGTGAATTAAAATCTGTAGAAAAAGAATTAGATACCTTGGATAATAGGTTTAAAAAAATATATGAAGATAAGTTAGAAGGAGTTATAAATGAAAGAAACTTCAATCATATGCTTCTTAGTATACAAGAAAAGCAAGATAAACTTATTGAAAAAAAAAATCAATTAGTAAATATGCTTAATAAAAATAATACTGAAAATGACTTGTTAAAAAAATATAAAGTAGAAGTAGATAATCTTTTAGAAGGAAAGACAATTGATAGACGATTAGTTGAAACTTTGATTGAAAAAATTGTTATAGATGAAATTGAAGGTCTTAAAGAGAAAAAAGTATCAGTATATTTTAAGTTCGCAAAATGATTAAATGAAAAAAGATACGTATTGTCTAAAAAGGGACTGCCACATGTATAGGTCTTTCAGCTGTAAAACTTTTAAAGCAGGATGCTGATGCATGCATGGTTGTCCTTCCATCTGATCATCATATTGTAGGAGAAAAGAGTTATACTGACACATTAAAGCTTGCTATAGACCTTGCAAATAGAAGAAGATGTATAGTAACGCTTGGAATAGAACCACAGAGGCCTGAAACTGGTTATGGCTATATTGAGATGGGCCAAAATTTAAACAATAATCCATCTGTTTATAAAGTTGCAAGGTTTACTGAAAAACCTAATACAGAAGTAGCTAAAGATTTCATTCTTAAAGGGACTTATCTTTGGAATTCAGGTATGTTTGTATTTAGGGCTGATGTGATTTTACGAGAAATAGAAAAATATCTTCCGCCTTTATACAAATCTCTTATGGAAATTTATAAAAGCATAGGAGAAGATGATGAAGAAAAAGTTATAAAAGATCAGTACGAACTTATTGATGGAATATCTATTGATTTTGGAGTTATGCAAAAAACTAGGAAAGCTTTTGTAGTAAAATGTGATTTTGAATGGGATGATATCGGGAATTTTGGAGCATTAAGCAGGTTTTTAGGTGAGATGCATGATTCAAATAGCATATCTGATAACGTATATGTTGATGAATGTGAAAACTGTTCTATTTTTGCAAATAAAAATCTTATAATTGGTTTCGGAGTTAAAGATCTTGTTGTTGTTGACGCTGGAGATGTAATTCTTGTAATGGATAAAAATAAAGACCAAGAGATTAAACATCTTCTGAATAAGCTTGGCAAGAAGAGTAGATTTAATAAATTTTTATAATTAAATTAGCAGCTGCACTACGTAAAAAAAGTGCAGCTTTTTTTTTGAAATGATTATTTTAGAATCTAAAATAGTCCTATAAAACATGGTATAATATTATTATAAACAATTGCCTAAATCTAATAAATAAAATTATAGAGGAGGTTAATTATGAAGTGGGAAGAAGTAAGAAATTTATATCCAAACCAATATGTAAAAATAAAGATATTAGAAGCACATATAGAAGGAAATAAAAAATATATAGATAATATGGCAGTAATTGACGCAATTAAAGATCCTAGAGAAGCAACAAAAGAATTAGTTAGAGCAACTGGAGATGTACTAGTTTATCATACAGGAAATGAAAAGATAGTAGTAGAGATAAGAAATATAAAAGGATACAGAGGAGTAGTGTGATGGATATAGAGTTCAGAAATGGGTTACTATTTACGTCTATTGAGATATGCTATAAAGGAAAATCTAAAGTTATAGATAATATTGTTTTAGATACGGGAGCAGCATCAAGTATAATTTCACCAGATGCAGTAGATGATATAGGTATATATGCGGAATTAGGAGATAAAATAGTATCTTTTTATGGAGTAGGCGGAAGTATGCACAATTCTTTTGTGAAAAAAATTGATAATATAAAATTAGAATCATCAATTATAAAAGATTTAGAAATAGATTTTGGAATAATAGATTCTAGAGGTGAAATAAATGGTCTTTTAGGATTAGATATATTGATGAAATTAGGAGCTATTATAAATTTAAAAGAATTATCTATTAATATATAATTAAAAGCTGCACTACGTAAAAAAAGTGCAGCTTTTTTTGAAATGATTATTTTAGTAATTAACAACTTTTACTATTTTATTATCTTGAAAATATACTCTAGGAATTCTTTCTTTAAGCATACAGATAATTTCATAATTAATACTTCCGATATCAGAAGCCATATCATCAGCATCATATTTTAAATTGCCGCTTTCACCAAGAAGTATTACTTCATCATTAACTTGTACTTCACCTAAATCTGTGACGTCTACCATACATTGATCCATACATATATTTCCTACAACAGGAGCAAATTTTCCATTTATTATTACTTTTGCTTTTCCACTTAAAAGTCTTGTATAGCCGTCATCATAGCCTATTGGAAGAGTTACGATTTTTGTTTTTCTTGTAGATATAAATTTCCTTCCATAGCTTACAGACATTCCTTTTTCAATTTTTTTAACATGGGTTATTGAGCATTTTAAAGTAAGAGCTTTTTTTATAGAAAGAGTATTTTTATCTACTTCATCTGAAGGATAATATCCATAAAGTATTATTCCTGCACGTACAGCATCAAGATTTTTAAATGTTTCAGGCATTTCCATTATTGCAGCACTATTTGCAGCGTGTTTTAAAGGAATATGAATATCATTTTTTTCAAGCATTTTTATAAAGTTATTATATTTTTCAAGCTGCATTTTTGTATAAGTTTTGTCTTTCTCATCTGAAGTAGAAAAATGTGTAAATATTCCTGTTATTTCTATACCTTTAAGAGATTTAATCTTTTTTATTTCATTTACTGAATTTTCATCTGGAAAATAGCCTATTCTGCCCATTCCCGTATCAACTGCTATGTGGATTTTTGCTTTCTTGCCTAAATTTTCAGCTATTTTTGATAGTTTATAAGCATAATCATAATCATATACTGTCTGCTCAATATTATTTTCTATAAGCCAATATCCAGCAGTAAGAGGTGTGTATCCAAGTATTATAATCGGACAGACAATTCCATTTTCTCTAAGTTTCATTGCTTCACCAAATGTTGCAACTGCAAGGATTGAAGCACCATTTTCAAGAAGAACTTTTGAAATTTCTAAAGCACCGTGTCCATATCCATCAGCTTTTACAACTGTTATGATTTTTTTATCAAAAACTTTTTTCTTTATATTTTTTATATTATATTTTATAGCATCAAGGTCAATTTCTGCCCATACTGATCTAAGTAATCTATTCATTAAAACCTCACCTTTTTTAAATTCTATTAGAAATTATTTGTTTATAGTATATATTTTATGCAAAAAGGCTCGAACTTTAAAGAACCACAGATAAGGAAAAAATAACTTTTAGTGGTTTTATATATTTAATTCCCAAAATTAATACGTTATAATAAGTTGTATAAAGTTAGAAAGGGTGGAAATATGAAAGGAAATAAACTGCTTAAAGTACTTGTTTGTTTTATACTTCTTGTAAACTTAATAGTTACTACGTTATCAGTTTTTGTAAATGTATTTCTTTTAGACAAAAAAATATATACAAACTCTATGGAGAAAAGCGGAGTATATGACGAAGTTCTTCAGAATATTTATAAAAAAATGGATTCATCACTTGGAATTAAATTAGATCAGTCAGTTAAAAATGTTATCATAACAAGGGATGATATAAAATATATTGCAGAAGATATAATAAGTGTATTACTAAATGATATTAAAGAAGGAACTTATAATAAACCGTCAATAGATACTTCTTTATATAAAAAGAGATTAGATGATTATGTAAAAAATGCTGCATCAGGAAATGATGTACTTGAAAAAGGTCTTACACAGGTGTCAGATAAGGTATTTACAATAATAAATGAAGAATTAAATAGTAATATATTTAATGAAATTATCGAGACAGAGGAATTTCATAAGATTTCATCTATTATAAATTTTCTTCATAAAGTTATGATTATTTCGATAGCATCTCTTATTATATTTATTTTAGTTTTATATTCAGTGTCTAGAAGTCTTTTAAATGCTGTAGAGAGTTTTTCATCTGTATGTATTCAAAATGGAATAATATTTATTACGTTGTTTGCATGTTTATATGTGTTTTCAAAGCTTCTAATGAATGAAGGAACAGAATCTATATATCAGATAATTGGTCTTATATTTAAAGAAGGATCTTTAAAATTAATTACTACAGGCGCAGTATTTTTAGGATTTGGTTTTATTGGATCTAGAATTAAAAGAATTTAAAAAATATTATTTTATAAAAAATCAGCAGCTGACAATTTATTTATTGTAAACTGCTGATTTTTTTAATGTTTTTTCCTATTATCTTAATTCCACGCTTTATCTCTTCGTCACTTACATGTCCAAAGCCTATTCTTAATGTATCTTTTCCTTTTGAAGTATCTGCAAAAAATATATCTCCAGCCATAAATATTACGTTATCTTTATAGCACATATCAAGAAGTTTATCTGAACTTATGTTGTTTTTTAGCTTTAAAAATACATGAAGCCCGCCTTCACCTGTCATATATTCATAAGGAATGTATTTATTTATCATATCTGTTACAAGCGTAAATTTATCTTTATAATATTTTTTTACCTGTTTTAAATATCTATTAAATGCACCGCTTTTTAAATAATAGTAAAATACACTTTGGTCTAAAAATGAAGAGTGTATTGTTCTTCCTCTTTTTACGCTCTCTAAGATGTCTATAAGCTTTGAATCTGCAAATATCCAGCCTATTCTAAGACCTGGAAATAATATTTTTGAAAGGCTGCCTATATATATTACTCCGTTTCCCCTGCCAGAAAGTGATATTAAAGGATCAATTGGTGAGCTTGAATATAAAAGCTCTTCATTAAATCCATCTTCAATTATAGGAATATTATTTCTATTTAAGATTTCAAATATCTTCTTTCTTCTGTCTGATTTTGTTACAATTCCTGTAGGATTGTTGTAAGAGGGGATAAGATACGCAAGTTTTATATTTTCTAAAGATACTTTTTCTTCAAGGTTTTCTATTATAATACCATCTTTGTCCATAGGAATTTGGACTATATTAAGTCCATATGATTTCATGATTTTAAGAGCAGTATTATGAGTAGGTTCTTCGCATAAAATTGTATCACCTTTATTTGTAATAGAACTTATAAGTATATCAAATGCTTCTGTAAATCCGTTAGTTATAAGTATATCTTTGTTAGTTTTGTCAGCTCTTTTTTCGTTCATATATTCAAAAAAATAATCTATAAGAGGCTTATATCCTTTAGCATATCCATAATTTAAAAGGTTGTTTTCTTCAAAAGTCCAAGCATCCATAAGTGCACGTTTAAAATCATCAGTATTAAAAAGGTCTGAATTTGGAGCTATTGACTTAAAAGATATCATTCCCTTTTTGTATTTATGATCTTTTTTCATTATATCAAGATCTCTAAGGCTTTTAGCATAACTGTTTATATTAGAAAGATAATCGATATTCTTTGATGTAAATTCAGTTTTAGATTCTGCAAGTACAAATGTACCAACACCTTTTTTAGTTGCTGTTATTTCTCTGCTTTCAAGATATTCATACGCTGTTAAAACAGAGTTTCTGCTTACTTTTAAAAACTTTCCAGCTTCTCTTGTTGAAGGAAGTTTGCTACCTTTTTTTAGTTCACCAGTTTTTATTGAATTTAACACATGATTGACTATCTGGATATAAATAGGACTGTCACTATTTAGTGTAAGAGTTGAGAAAATCATTTTTATCACCTTTCTAAAAAATCTATTGTTTTTATAACTATATAGTATTATTATAAGGATATGAAGGATTATTGCAAATAAATATAAAGGTGTGATGCAGATTTGATGATGACAACTCATAGAATAGTTGCTCAGAATATTTTAAAAAATGCAAACAGTAAAAAAGTTTATCTTATAAATCATAATAGGTTCATATGGGGAGCGGTTAAACCAGATTGTGTTCCTAAGTATAAATTTAAGAAACATTATTATAACGAAAGTATAGAGATGATATTATCTAAGATATCATATGTATCATCACTTTCAATTGAAGATATATTATATAATATATCAGTTGAAAAATTTAGTGAAGAGCTTGGCGTTATATGTCATTTCTTATGTGACTTTTTTTGTGCACCTCATTATTATAGATGGGAGTTTAAGAGCACAGCTGCAGTAAAGAAGCATATGGTTTATGAAAAAAGACTTGCAGGGGTAGCTAAAAGATATAGACCAGAAAGTTCTATAGATATTAATATTAAGTATCATTCAGTAAGACAGGTTGTTGTAAAGCTTCAGCATATGTATGCTGGAAAGTTAGATTATAAAAACGATCTTAAATTCTCATATTATATATGTGATAATGTTATTAACATGATACTTGATAATGTATACGTAAATGAAAACAGAAAAGTAAGAGAATACGCTATGTAAATTAAAAAGTTTAATCAAAAATATACAGAATATAAGTATTTTGGATTTAAACTTTTCTTTTTATGTAAAAATATTTTATTGTATAATAAAATAGATGGGGAAAAATTAATACTAATTATTAAAAAGGATGGACGGTGGTACTTAATGATAAAAATGTTAGCATCTGATTTAGATGGCACATTATTAAATTCGGAGCATGTTATAGATGATGAAAGTACAGTAGCAATAAAGAAAGCTCAAGAGAAAGGACTTATATTTGTAGTATCGACAGGAAGAGATTACGAAATGGTACTTCCTCTTTTAAAAAAGCAGAATATTGTATGTGAATGTTCGCTTATGAATGGTGCAGAATATAGAGATGAAAATGGAAAAATATTAGAATCAATAAATATGGAACCATCTCTAGCATTAAGAGTAATTGATGTATTAAGAGAGCATGATATATCATCAAGAATATTTACAAATAAAGGCTCATACACAATCAATACAAGAGAAGAGGCACTTCGTGAAGTTGCATGTAGGACAGTTACTTTTTCAAAAGGAATAACATTTGAAGAGGCTATGAAAAAAGCAGCAGAAGAGCCATTTTTCACAAGTCTTCATTTTTTAGATAATAATTATGAAGAATTCTTTAGAAGAGATGATGTTCAAATAAGAAAGTTTGTAGCATTCAATTCAGATACTGAAAAGATAAAAAGACTTGCAAAAGAAGTTTCTAAGATAAAAGAACTTGCAGTATCATCATCATTTAAAGATAATATAGAGATTACTCATGTTACAGCTCAAAAAGGAATTCTTTTAAAGAAAATTGCTAAAAAGAGAAATCTTAAAGATTATGAAGTAGCAGTAATAGGCGATAGTTTAAATGACTACTCTATGTTTACAGAATTTAAAGATACATCTGTTGCTATGGCAAATGCAATGCCTGAGATAAAAAAGATAGCAAAATATATGACAAAAACTAATGATGAGCACGGAGTTGCAGAAGTTATTTATAATATTTTAGGTGGAAAATTATTTTAATTTTGGAGGCGTATTATGGAAACAAGAATAGCTCTTATAGGAATAATAGTTGAAAATGAAGAGGCTGTCTTAAAGCTTAATGAGATACTTCATGGATATGGAAAGTACATAGTAGGAAGAATGGGAGTGCCATATCATAAGAAGAATGTGAACATAATAAGTGTTGTTATTGATGCTGATAATAATATTATAAGTTCTCTTTCAGGAAAGCTTGGAATGATTGATGGCATAGTTGTAAATACAATGTATTCAAAAAATAAAAGATAAGTTAAAATTATGTACAAATGCTTTGTAAGTAGAGTATTAAATGGTATAATGATGTAAATAAAAATATATTTGGGGGGCAAAAAAATGAAATTCTTTTTAGATACAGCGAATGTAGAGGAAATAAAAGAAATTAATGATATGGGCGTTATCTGTGGGGTTACAACAAATCCTTCTCTTATCGCAAAAGAGGGAAGAGATTTTAAAGAAGTAATAAAGGAAATCACTCAGATAGTTGATGGACCTATAAGCGGTGAAGTAGTAAGCGATGATTCTGAGAACATGATAAAAGAAGGAAGAGAAATTTCTAAAATTCATAAGAACATGATAGTTAAAATTCCTATGACTGAACAGGGGCTTAAAGCAGTTAAGGTATTAGCAAAAGAAGGCATAAAGACAAATGTTACTTTAGTCTTTTCAGCAACTCAAGCAATGCTTGCAGCAAACGCAGGTGCAGCATATGTAAGTCCATTTATCGGCAGAGTTGATGATATTTCAATGGAAGGAATTGATGTAGTTAAAGACATTGCTGAAATATTTAAGATTTACAACATTAAAACTGAAATTATAGCAGCAAGCGTAAGACATCCTATCCATGTTCTTGAAGCAGCCAAAGCAGGAGCAGACATTGCAACAGTTCCATACAAGATAGTTAAGCAGATGATAAAACATCCATTAACAGATCAGGGAATCGAAAAGTTTAAAAATGATTGGAACAAAGCGTTTAAATAAAGAACAGTACAAAGGACAGTACAAATGACAAATTGTTAAAGGACAAATGACAAATGTGGTGGAAATTCCTACGGAATTTCAATTTATTGTATTTTGCGATTCTCGCAAAATACAAAAGCTTTCGCCTGAAGCGAAAGCTAAATATAAAGTTTCTGCGATTTGAGCAGAAACATCCTGATTTGTCATTTGTCCTTTGTCCTTTAGTATGTCATTTGTCCTTTTTCCTTTGTCATTTAGTATGTCAATTGGATTATCAATTCTCAATTATACTGGCTTTCACAGATGTGTTTCCAGTATCTTCTCGGCATCATTCTAAGTTGAAGACGAAGATTTGCTCTTTCAGTAATTGTTGTTGATTTAAAATATAAAACCCAAAGTTTTTTAAATTCATCATAATACGTATTTAGGGATTTATAAAAACTTTTTTCCATTTCAACTATTTCAGAATTTTTCTTATTATAAATTAGAGCTTTTTCTCTTTTTATATCGTGAATAATGAAATATTCATTTGAAAATCTACTTTCAAAATGGCTTGAAAGCAGCTCTAATATATCATTATCTGGTTCAATTGAAGAGTAGAGAAATTTATTATCTATATATGAAAACCTGACAAAGCCTTCAAATTTATGAGATTCATAAGTTACTTTTTTTACAGTGTCATAGATAAGATGTACAGTTTTATTATGAAGGTAGCATGTAATATCAGGACCTACTTTAAAAGCAAGTTTTAGATAATCATAAATAAGAAGTCCTTTTTCTTTATAACAGCTTAAAAAAATCAGATAAACCTGCTTAAATACTAAGAAGTTTATTTTATTTAGTATAGCTTTTTTTACTTTGCTGAATTTTTTTAAGTCAGTTTTAATTTCTCTGCATTCACCAAGAAGAAGAGGTGCATAATCATCTTTAACACTTATTATAGAAGAAGGTTTTTCTTTTGAGTAAAAAGAATCATATATACATGTAATAAGACCTTCAAATGTATCATCATATAAAAAATAGTACAAGCACAATCACCCCTTATCTAATTTGCAGGCAGAAAGATATTTGAATTTGTTTTTTCATATTTTATGTTATCAAAAAATGAAATCTGATTTTCATCTGCATTCTTATTATTACCATTAAGAATACTTTCTTTTATTGAAGTGTCATCAAAAGATGTATGAGATTTATATTTACCGCTGCATGTTATAAAATACTTCGCTCTTTTTAAAACTATACGAAGCTTTTTTAAATCTTCAAATGTTAATGAGTGAAATTTTCTAATCTTTACTATTTTCATAGCAGAACTTACGCCTATTCCGGGAACTCTTAATAGCTTTTCATACGGCGCTTTATTTATTTCAACCGGAAATTCATTTAAGTTATTAATTGCCCATGATGTTTTAGGATCAAAGTTTATATCAAAATTATCTGTATCATTTTTTAAAAGCTCGTCTGCTTTAAAGCCATAAAAACGAAGGAGCCAGTCTGCTTGATAAAGTCTATGCTCTCTTATAATAGGTGGATGAGAAATCTGTGGAAGAAACTTACTGTTTTTAACAATAGGAACATAAGCAGAGTAGTAAACTCTTTTTAAATTATATCTATTATATAGATTTTCAGATAATTTAAGTATTTTAGAGTCGCTGTCTTTAGATGCACCTACTATAAGCTGTGTACTTTGTCCTCCTGGAACAAAAAGGGGAGAACTTTTAATATGTTTTTTTAAATCCTTATTTTCAATTATTGAATTTTTTATTACTCCCATAGGGGTTAATATTTTTTCTTTGCTTTTTTGAGGAGCTAAAAGTTTTAAACTCTCTGATGATGGAAGCTCTATATTTACACTCATTCTGTCACATAAAAGACCTGCTTTTTTAACTAAAGCTTTATCAGCACCAGGGATTGCTTTAAGATGTATATATCCATTAAAATTATATTCATTTCTGAGTTTATCTGCTGTTTTTATAAGAAGCTGCATAGTATAATCAGGATTTTTTATTACAGCTGAGCTTAAAAAAAGACCTTCTATGTAATTTCTTCTATAAAAGTTTATTGTAAGGTCAGAAGCTTCATCTGGAGTAAAACTTACACGTTTAAAATCTTTTGATGCTGCATTTATGCAATATTTACAGTCAAAAACACAGTCGTTTGAAAAAAGTATTTTTAAAAGCGAAATACATCTTCCATCAGGAGTAAAGCTATGGCATATACCGTAGCTTGCAGCATCGCCTATACCATTTTTTTTATTCTTTCTTTTAGAACCTGAAGAAGAACACGATACATCATATTTTGCTGCATCTGATAATATTTTTAATTTTTCAAATATATTGTGATCCATATACGCACTTCCTAAATAGTATAATATTAAGAGTAATTTATAATTTATTATACACAAACATATGTTCGTAGTCAACAAATGTTGATTAAAAAAAATAGATATCTTATAATTTTTATATAAATTAATAGAGGAGCAGAGAAAGATGTTTGATAAATATTTTATAACAGAAGATAATTATATAGAAAACATAAAAAATAAAGTTGAACCATACTTAAAGAAGTTTAGAAATAGTGGTTATTTAAAAATTAATGATAAAATAAAACTTTATTATGAAACATTTATATTAAAAAAACCTAAAGCATCTATTGTTATATCTCATGGAAACTGGGAAAGCGTAGAAAAATATAAGGAACTTATTTATTACTTCTTAAGAGAAGGATATTCTGTATTTTTTGTTGAACATAGAGGTTATGGACGTTCTGGATTTTTGGGAAAAGTGGACAAGTGTCAAGTATATGTTGATAATTTTGACAGTTATGTTGATGATTTTAAAAAATTTATAGATGATGTTGTAAAAAAGAGTATTAAAAATGAAGATTTATTTTTATATGCACATTCGATGGGAGGTACTATAGCTGTACGTTTTTTAGAAAAATATACTGATTATTTTAAATGTGCAGTTTTAAATGCACCGATGCTTATGATGGAAACTGGCTCTGTACCTGTAAAGGTAGCATCTATTCTTTCATCTTTAAATGTAAAGTTAAAAAAAGGTGGAAGATACGTTATAAATCAAAAACCATATGAAGATAAATATGATTTTGAAAATGCGTCAACAACTTCTAAGGGAAGATATGATTATTTATATAAATGTACATCTTCAAATGAACAGCTTCATCGTGGTGGAATTTCATATGGCTGGCTTAATGCAGCAACTAATATGACATCAAAAATAATATCAGATAAAAATGTTAAAAAAATAAAAATTCCTATTTTGATGTTTCAGGCAGGGCATGATACTCTTGTCCGTGAAAAAGGACAGATGAAATTTATAAAAAGTTCTAAGACGTGTTTGTCTATAAAGATAGAAGATGCAAAACATTCTATATTTATAGAAAAAGACAGCATACTTAAACCATATATGGAAAAAGTATTTAAATTTTATGAACAGAATCTTTAATTAATAATTTTAAAATAAACATGCCTGAGAGAAAGTTTATTTTCTCCCAGGTTGTTTTAAAGATATTAAAAATATCTTTAAAATATATTATTCATAGATTGATTACTTTGCTGTCTTCTCATATTCATATTATTTACAGGAGGTCTTCTCCTGTTTCTACTGCCATTTGGATTTGGCATTTTCATGTTTCTCATATTATTCATATTACCCATGTTCATGCCCCCCATCATACCTCCCATGCTTCCCATAAGCATACTTAAGAGTGGATTTTGTGCCATAGGATTCATATTCATATTTCCTTGATTTTGCATAGGATTCATGTTCCCTGCATTCTGCATAGGATTCATGTTCATCCCTCCTGCATTTCCCATAAGCATATTTAATATTGGATTATTGCCCATCATGTTTTGATTATTCATCATAGGATTTGCACCCATCATAGGATTCATTCCCATATTGCCAAAAAGACTGCCAAGTATCATATTTAATAATGGATTCATAATTATCACCTCATTAGTTTTATCTATAATATAGTTTATTTTCAAATCTATAAATAGGTACATTTTTATTTGGTAAAGTAAAATAGTAATTATTAATTGCAGTTTATGATGTGGTTAAATAGAGAAATTATGTATATAATATAAATATATATATTATTTTCACAGTTAGGAGATATGTACAAATGGGAGATTTAAGTGATCTAAAAGAACTTACTGAAGCAAAAAAGAATGAGGAAATTAATGAATTAAAAGATAAAATCTTAAAAAGATTAAGATCAGTAAAAAGAGAAGGAATGGATAACCTTATAGATTATCTTTTAGAAAAGACTGATTATTTTGAAGCACCTGCATCAACAAGATTCCATTCTAATTTTCAAGGAGGTCTTGCAGTTCATTCAGACAATTTAGTTGAAATACTTATGGAAAAAAATAAAAAATATAAAATAGGTCTTACAAATGATACTATGTTTATTACAGGGTATCTTCATGATCTATGCAAATGCAATATGTACCACAGAACAATGAAACTTAAAAAAGATGAGATAACAGGAAAATGGATAGGTTGCGGAGGTTATGACATAGTTGAAAATGTACCTTTAGGACATGGTGAAAAATCTGTTATATTAATTCAGCAGTTTATAAAGCTTTCTCTTGAAGAATGTCTCATGGTAAGATGGCATATGGGAGCTTATGTACCAAAAGATGAATACAGAGACTTTAACAAGGCAGTTGAGATGTATAAATCTGTTTTAGCATTCAGTACATCAGATGCAGAAGCAGCTCATTTAATGGAAGAAGTTAGAGAACCAGAACTTTATCCTATTGAGGAATACAATAAATTTGTACGAGAAAAAGCTTTAAAAAATAAATAAGTTTAATATTTTAGGGGGCATATGATGAAAACACTTATTGTTTTTGCATCTAAGCATGGGACGACTAAGGATTGTGCAAAAAGGCTTGAAAGAGCAATTAATGGAGAGGTTTCATTAATTGATATTAAAAAAGATGAAATATGCAGTATTAATGAGTATGATAATGTAATACTTGGAGGGGCTATATATGGCGGCATGGTTTCAAGAAAATTAAAAAAATTTATATCGGATAATAAGGAAATTTTACTTAAGAAAAACTTAGGAATTTATATATGTTGTATGTCAGATAAAGAAAAGATTAATTCGCAGTTTGAGCAGAATTTTTCAAAAGATATTTTAGATAAAGCATTTATAAAATCAAGTTTTGGTGGTGAGTTTCATTTTTTAAGAATGAATTTTTTTGAAAAGTTTATAATAAAGCAGATATATAAAAATGATAAATCACAAAAAATAGATGGCAAAAAAGATATAAAGAAGCTTGATTTACAAGCGATAAAGAATTTTGCAAAGTGCATTAATGATTTTAGTAAATAGCAGTTCGAATTTTCGAATTGCTATTTTTTTATAAAAAATATTGACAATACTGTTCATACTGTATATATTATATATATACAGTATAGGAGGTGATCTTGTATTTGAAAATATTATTATCGAATAAATCAGATGTTCCAATATATGAGCAGATAAAATCTCAGATAAAGGAGCAGATTATATCTGAAGATATAAAAGAAGGAGAAAGCCTTCCGTCTATAAGACATCTTGCAAAAGAGCTTTCGATAAGCGTTATAACAACAACTAGAGCTTATAGGGATTTAGAAAAAGAAGGATTCATTGCAACAGTTAAAGGAAAAGGAAGCTATGTACTTCCAAAAGATATTGAATTTTTAAAAGAACAGTATCTAAAAAATATAGAAAACTGCTTTATAGAGGCTATTAAGATTTCAAAATTAGCATCAATAGATGATAAAGAACTTTTAAATATGCTTCAAAACTTAATAAGTACAGATTAGGAGTGTTTAAGATGAATGCGTTAGATATTAAAAATCTAAATAAGAAATTTAAGAATTTCAGCCTAAAAGATATAGAAATTGAGCTTCCTAAAGGCTATATTTTAGGATATGTAGGTCAAAATGGATCAGGAAAAACAACTACTATTAAGCTTATTATGAATTTTTTAAAAATGGATTCAGGCATAATTAAAGTATTTGGGAAAGAATATAGCGAGAATGAATCTGAATACAAAAATATGATAGGATACATAGCAGATGAGTGTTATTTCCCGGAAAATTTAACTACAAAAGACATATTAAAAATAAATAAAGGATTTTATAAAGAGTTTGATGAGAAAAAATATAATTCAATGCTTTCTAAATGGAAAATACCTAAAGATAAAAAAATAAAGGATTTTTCAAAAGGAATGAAAGTTAAGTTATCTTTTGCCTCTGTTTTTTCAAGAAAGACAAAACTTCTTATATTAGATGAAGCTACAAGTGGTCTTGATCCTGTAGTAAGAGATGAAATACTTAAAATGATTCAAGATTATATTGAAGATGGAGAAAAAAGCGTAATATTTTCTTCACATATAGAGTCAGATATAGAAAAGATAGCTGATTATATTTATTTTATAGATGATGGAAAGATAATTTTAAATGGTGTAAAAGATGATATATTAGAAAATCATATGATAATTAAAGGAGGAAGTTCTGAGATGACTTCCGAAATTAAGGAGAAAGTCATAGGATATGAGATTAATGATGTTTGTTTTAGAGCTCTTATTAAAACTGACGATAAAAAATATTTCTCTAATAATTTTTTATATGAGAAACCTAATGTAGAAGATATAGTTGTTTTATATATAAAAGGATTAAATAAGTAAAAGGAAAGAAGGTTAGATGAATATGAATAGTTTATTATATGCCAAACTTGATTTAGTAACTACATTTAAAAATTCAATAAAATATCTACTTATCATACTTGCGATGGCAATATTCTTTGTTTCAACTAAAAATATTATGTATGGTATAAATTATATGTCATTTATGGTAATTACACTTGCAGCGCAGCCTTTTACAGCATCTTCAATTTTAAAATGTGAACAATATTATTATACTCTTCCAGGCAAAAGAAATGAAATGGTACAAGGAAGATATATATATATGATTGCTTTGTGGATTGTTTCGTTTATTATAGAAAGTATTTTAAATATAATACTTATTACTATGGGTGTAATGCAAGGAAAAGATTTTTATATACTAATAATATTAAGTTTATTAAGTATTTTAGCTGTTGCTATTCAATATCCAATATATTATAAAATGGGTTTTGAAAAAGGAAACTTTTTAGCAAGATTTATATATATACTACCTGCAATATTTATATTTATTATTCCTATTAGTATTTCAGGAAAAAATAGTTTTAAAATATTTGAAATTACAATGGGCAATATCCAAATGACAGCAATTTTTATAATGCTTTTTAGCATACTATCTTTATATATTTCATATATTATTTCATGTAAAGTGTGTGGAAACAAAGAGATATAATGGTATATTAAGCAAAAATTAAGATTACTTTCATATTACTATGTGTTAAAATATAACTAATAAAACGTTTTAACGTTTTATTAGTTAAAAATTAAAATAAATTTTTTTGAGAGGGGATTTTATAATGAATTTAAAAAAGAAAATTGTAGCACTTGTTGCTGGAGCAGTATCGGTGTTTACATTAGCAGGATGTAGTGAAACTACTTTAAATTATGTTAGTGAAGTAAATAAGATATCAAACTTTGAAAGCTATGAATCTGAAGGAACTGGAAAGATCTCAGTTGAAGCTCAAGGACAAAATTTAAATATAAATGTGAAAGCAAATGGATATACTTCAAATGATGGAAATTCATATGCAAAAATAAAGTTTGAAGATCCAACAGGATTAATAAATATTCCAGAAATAGAAGCATATATGTCTGATGGAACATTCTATATTAATAAAAGCTATTTCACAGGAATTTATAGTATGAATGGACAAGCTGTTCCTGATTCCTTAAAGAATTTAGATGCACAGTATATAGGAATCGATTCAGGAGTTAGTGCTGAAATGATTAAATCTATGCAGTTAGATCCTGATGCATTAGCTGAAATGATGCAGACTGTATTTGGAAAAGATAGCAAATTTGATTTACCATTTGTTCAAAATGGAAGAGAATTTAATTTAGATATGAATTCAGATGAGATGGTTGACTTTATAGTACAAGCTATAAGCGATGGAACTTCTAATCTTGACAGCATTAATGAAAAATTTGGATTAAATTTAAAAGATGAAGATATAGCAAATGCAAAAGAAGCTATAACATCTGATGGTTATCTTGCAGGTATTAGTAAGGTAAAAGAGATGATAAAGGGTTCTTCATTAAAAGTAAAAGATACATTTACAGATGATTCTTATACTGAAGATTTAGCTCTTACTTTAAATGTTAAAGATATTGCAAAAGTAACTGTAGATACTACTTCAAAATGCACAAAATGTGCAAAGAGACACTTTGAATTACCTAAGTCAGTTGTAAAGATGACTCAAGAAGAATTTTCAAAGTTAATGAATGAAAATGTAGAACAGACTGAAGCAATGGCTAAAATAGCAGCATAGAAAATTAAATGACAAAGAACAAATGACAAATGACAAAGAAGGATGTTTCTGCTCAAAATCGCAGAAACGTTGAATTTATGAGCTTTCGCTTCAGGCGAAAGCTTATTTTTTGCGTAAAAACGCAAAAAACCACCACATTTGTCCTTTGTCCTTTAAAAATTTGTCCTTTAGTATGTCATTTGTAATGGGTATGGTGCAGAAACAAATTAATAATGAACATATTGTTATGAACTATGAAAGATGTTAATATAATTTTGTTCAAAAAATGAACCTAAAATGTATTATATGAGGTGATTTTATGAGTATTAGTACAGCTGTAATTTTAGCTGCGGGAATGGGAACAAGGCTTAGCAGTGTCACAAAAGATAAGATTCCTAAAGGCTTTTTAGAGATAAACGGACAGACTCTTATTGAAAGGTCAATAAATAAATTAAGAAGTGTTGGTATACGCAAAATATATATAGTTACAGGTCATTTAAATACGTATTATGATAAGCTTTGTGAAAAATATAAGTTCATAAAAACAAGACATAATAGGTTTTATAGAAAAACAGGAAGCATGGCTTCATTAGCTGTATTAGAAGATGAAATTTCAGAAGATTTTATTTTACTTGAAAGTGATATTATCTATGAAGTTTATGCTCTTATAGAAACTATTAATTATAAAGAAGATGACTGCGTACTTTTAAGTGGCAGGACAAATTCTGGTGATGAATGTTATGTTCAGGTAAAAGAGAACAATCTATATAAAATTTCTAAAAATATAGAAGATATTGATGAAGTTTATGGAGAACTTGTTGGAATATCAAAAATATCTATTGGTCTTTTTAAAGAAATAATAAGGCAGTATAAGAGATTTAAAGCTGATTTATTTTTAGAAAATTATAAAGATAAATATGATTATGAAAATGCAATTTTTGATTCTGCTAAGGAAAGAAAAATAGGGTATTTAAAACTAAATAATCTTATATGGGGAGAAATAGATGATGAAAGTCATCTTAATAGAATAAAAAATATTATAATACCTAAGCTTGAGAATAAAAATATTAAGGAGGAAATTACAAAATGAAGAAAATAGTGTATGTTGCTATGAGTGCAGATATAATTCATCAAGGACATCTTAATGTGCTTAAAAACGCTGGAAAATATGGAGATATAATAGTTGGACTTCATACTGATGATGTTATACGTGGATATTGGAGAAATCCTATAATGAAATACGATGAAAGAAAAGAAGTAATTGAAAATATAAAAGGTGTTATTAAAGTTATTCCTCAGGATTCTCTTGATCAGACAGAAAATCTACTTAAAATAAAACCACAGTATGTATTTCATGGAGATGACTGGGTTAATGGACCTCAAGAAGAATATAGAAAAAAAGTAATTGATGTATTAAAGACATTTGGAGGAAAACTCATTGAAGTTCCTTATACAAAAGGAGTATCTATTTCAAAGCTTGATGATGAACTTAAAAAGATAGGTATAACTCCTCAGAAAAGATTAAAAAGCTTAAAAGAAATGATTTTCTCAAAGAAAATAGTAAGAATACTTGAAGCACATAATGGTCTTACAGGACTTATTGCACAGAAAACTAAAATAGAAAAAGACGGCAAGATAAAAGAGTTTGATGGTATGTGGATAAGTTCTTTATGTGATTCTACAGCAAAAGGAAAGCCTGATATTGAAGTAGTTGATTTAACGTCAAGACTTAATACTATAAATGATATATTAGAAGTTACAACAAAACCTATAATAGTTGATGGCGATACAGGTGGGCTTATAGAGCATTTTGTCTATACAGTAAAGACACTTGAAAGACTTGGAGTTTCAGCAATTATTATTGAAGATAAGGTTGGACTTAAAAAGAATTCTTTATTTGGAACAGACGTAAAGCAAACTCAAGATACTAAAAAGCATTTTGCGCAGAAGATAAAAGCAGGAAGAGAGGCAAGAGTAACGCGTGATTTTATGATAATTGCAAGAATAGAAAGTCTTATTGCTAAAAAAGGAATAGATGATGCAATATCTCGTGCAAAAGAGTATATAGATGCAGGGGCAGATGGTATTATGATTCATAGTAAAGAGCAGGATGGAAAAGAGATTGCAGCTTTTTGCAAAGAATATAATAAATTTAAAAATAAAGTTCCTTTAGTTTTAGTTCCTACATCATATAATTTTATGACTGAAAAAGAGCTTGAAGATTTAGGAGCAAATGTTGTAATTTATGCAAACCATCTTATAAGAAGTGCTTATCCTGCCATGGCTGAAACTGCAAAAAGTATTTTAGAAAATGGACGATCTAAAGAAGCATCAGAAAAGTGTATGCCTATAAAAGAAATTCTCACACTTATTTAAAAAAGTATGTAGAAAGTAGATGATAAGATGATTGATGTTAAAAGATTTTATGAAAAAATAAAAAATATACAGTCAGACTTTTTTTGTGGAGTTCCAGATTCACTTTTAAAATCATTATGTGCATATTTAAAAGATGTTTCAAAAAAAGATAAGTTCATTATTACAGCAAATGAGGGAAATGCTATTGCAATGGCAGCTGGATATTATCTTTCAACTGGTAAAATTGCAACTGTGTTTATGCAAAATTCTGGAATAGGAAACAGTATAAATCCTCTCTGTTCTCTTACTGATGAAATGGTTTATAACATACCTCTTCTTTTAATAATAGGACTTAGAGGAGAAAAAGGTGTAAAAGATGAGCCGCAGCATAAAAAACAAGGGCTTATTACAACTGATTTACTAGATATTCTTAATATAAAATATGCTGTGCTTTCTAAAGATACTACTTGTAGTGAGGCAGAATGTAAAATTGAGTCAGCATATAAATATATGACAGAAACAAATAGGGCATTTGCTCTTGTTATAAAAAAAGGAACATTTAATGAGTATAAGCTTAAAAATAATAAAGCATACGATTTTGAAATGAAAAGAGAAGAGGCAATAGAGATACTTTTAAATAACATAAAAAATGATTCTGTAATAGTTTCTACAACAGGAATGGCGTCAAGAGAACTCTTTGAACTTAGAGAAAAAAGAAATGAAGGACATATGAGAGATTTTCTTACAGTAGGTTCAATGGGACACGCATCATCAATAGCACTTTCAGTAGCACTTAATAAGAAAGATAAAGATGTGTATGTAATTGATGGAGATGGTGCATTTATAATGCATATGGGAAGTGCAAGCATTATAGGAAATAGCGGTGCAACAAATTTAAAGCATATACTTATAAATAATGGGGCACATGATTCTGTAGGGGGACAGGAAACAGAAGGGTTTAATATAGATATTCCTTCTATATGTAAATCGTGTGGATATAAATATGTATTTTCGTGTAAAGATAAAGAAAGCCTTAAAAAAACGATAGAAAAGGCAAATAATCTTGAAGGACCAATTTTAATTGAAGTTAAAGTAAAAAAAGGTGCGAGATATGATCTTAAAAGACCTACAACATCACCTATTCAAAATAAAGATTCATTTATGAAATTTTTATCTATGTGAAAGGAGAAAAAAATGAAGAGAAATATTCTTTTAAATCCAGGACCTGCAACAACAACTGATACTGTAAAAAATGCACAGGTTGTTCCTGATATTTGCCCAAGAGAGAATGAATTTGGAAAAGTTATGGAATATATATCAAAAGGAATTACCGATTTTGTAGGAAATAATGATGAGTATATAACTATACTTTTTGGCGGCTCTGGAACTGCGGCAGTTGAATCTATGATAAGTTCTATTGCAGATGAAAATTCTAAAATGCTGATAGTTGATAATGGAGCATATGGAAAGAGAATGTGCGATATGGCACAGATTTATAATATAGATTTTGTAAGATTTAAATCGGATATGACAAAAAAAATAGATTTAAAAAAGCTTGAAAATACTATTATAGAAAATAATGGACAGATAACAAAACTTGCAATAGTTCATCATGAAACTACTACAGGAATTTTAAATGATATAGAAAGTGTTGGAGAAATATGCAATAAATATAATATAGATATGATAGTTGATGCTATGAGTTCATTTGCAGGAATCCCTATAGATATGAAAAAAATGAATATTAAATTTTTAGCATCAAGTTCTAATAAATGTATTCAATCTATGGCAGGAGTAAGCTTTGTTGTAGCACAAAAAGAAGCACTTAACAAAATTAAAAATATAAGACAGAGAAATCTTTATTTAAATTTATATAAACAGTATGAATTTTTTAAAGAAAATTATCAGATGCGATTTACTCCGCCTGTTCAGGTTTTATATGCTTTAAAACAGGCTGTTAAAGAAGCAAAGGATGAAACTATTGAAAAAAGACATGAAAGATACGTATCACTTTGCAAAATATTATGGAAAGGCTTAAAAGATTTAAATTTAAAAAAACTTATAGCAGAAGAAGATTCATCAATGCTTTTAACAACTATAATAGAGCCGAAAATAAAAGGATATTCGTTTGAAAAAATGCATGATTATATGATTTCTAGGGGATATACAATATATCCTGGTAAAATTGCAGCTGAAAACACATTTAGAGTTGCTAATATAGGTCAGATATATGAAGAGGATATGCAAAAATTTGTAGAACTTTTAAAAGAATATATGAGAAGTATAGGCGCTTAAAAGAGTAAAAGTCTAGCTCCTTTTTACTATTTGTGATAAAGATACATAAAAATTTTTTTAAATAATGTATGATTGGTTCAAAAGCAAGTAGTAAAAAATATTATTTTAAGGGGTTTGGAGCATGAATAAATTATTAGTCATTTGGAAAAAGTACTCTTATATTTTTCTTTTTTTAGTTGTAATTGCAGGAATGTTTGATTCGAGAGTAGCGTTAGTAGTTACAATATGTATGGTAGGTCCTATTATAGTTTCACTTTTTAGAGGCAGATTTTGGTGTGGAAATATATGTCCAAGAGGAAGTTTTTTTGATAACATTGTTAAAAAATTCAGCAAACATAAGAAAGTACCTTCGTTTTTAAAATCATATTATTTTAGAATTTTAGTGATAATAGTTATGATGACAATTTTTACTTTAGGAATAAGAAAAAATCTAGGAAATATCTATGGAATAGGCATGGTATTTTATAGAATGATAGTTATAACAACAGTTATTGGATTAGTCCTTGCGTTATTTATAAATGAGAGGACATGGTGTAATTTCTGTCCTATGGGAACTATAGCAGCGCTTATAACAAAATTAAGAAAGAATAAAAAGAATCTTAAAGTTAGTTCAAAATGTGTTTCATGTGGAATATGTGAGAAAAAATGTCCTATGGGGATAAGTGCATATGAATATAAAGGCTCTGAAATAACTGATCCTGATTGTATTCAGTGTTTAAGATGTGAATTATCGTGTCCTAAAAATGCAATTGGAATAGAGATAGAAGATGAAAGTGAAGAGATTAAAAAATAAAAATAAAAAAGCCTTTAAGAGTAAAAAATCTTAAAGACTTTTAAATTATAAGCCCTATATATCCAAATAAAATTCCTATCAAAGCACCGAAAAATACATCTTTTAAAAAATGAACTCCCCCTAGTACACGCATTAAAGCGAGGAGTGTTCCTACTATAAATAGAAATATTCCAATAGGTTTAAATATGTAGTAGTGCATTAATGCAATTATAAATACTGAAAAAACATGGCGGCTTGGAAATGAGCTGCCTTTTTTGTCTCTTTTAATAATTGGATCTATATTAAATACTTCATATGGTCTTTTTGCATTTATAGCTTTTCTAAAAACGGTTAATATTATAAAAGAAAATGCAGGTATTATGATGCATTTTATAAATCGTGTATCCTTAGATAAAAATAAGTAAATAAGTAAAGAAGGATACATTATGTAAACAATGTATGTAAGAACTTTATTTGCATAGATGAGAAAATTTTTTCTCTTTTCTGATTTGCTAAAAAAAGAAAAGATTTTTATATACGTTTCTTTTGCCATAAAAATAGACACCTCACAAATCTAATTTTTTATAAAGTATAACATATATATATAATTTACTAAAAGAAATTTTGTATGCTTAATTATTAAATATGAAATATTAATATATATTTATTAATAAAAGTGTAACAAATATTTGATTTTAATAATAGTATAATATAAAAATGGTATTAATAGTTATTAATTTGATTAAATAATATAGAAATTAATATTGACATACAAAATTAAAAGATGTACTATAAGAGCATAATTTAAATTCGATGAAGAGAAAAAGTAAAATATGAAACTATCTTAAGAGAGTCGTTGGTTGCTGAAAAACGATGGTAAGTTTGTGTTTGAATATCATCTCTGAGAAGTAAGGCTGAAATTACAGTAAGTCTTTCCGGAAGCTCTCACCGTTATAAGAGTAGCGTATTGATAGATACGTAACTTAAGAGCTACAGATTTATATTTGTAGAATTAGGGTGGTAACGCGGAACTTTTTTCGTCCCTCATTTATATATGAGGGGCGATTTTTTTATATACATTTGTGCACACTTTATATAAAAATATAATTGCAAATTTAAATTATAACAAAATAATATCAGTTATAAACAAATGGAGGTTAGATTTTTATGAATAAATTATCAAAAAAGGACATGGTTTTAATAAGCTTAATGCTTTTCTCACTATTTTTTGGAGCAGGTAACCTTATTTTCCCACCGTTTTTAGGAGAATCGGCTGGAACACATTCATGGGTAGCTTTAGCAGGATTTTTCGTTACAGCAGTTGGATTTCCTGTTATGGGAGTTGTAGCAGTTGCAAAAAGTAAGGGACTTATGAACCTTGGAGCTAGAGTATCAAAAGTATTTGCGTTAGTATTTACTGTACTTATATATTTATCAATAGGTCCATGTCTTGGAATCCCAAGAGCTGGAAGTCTTCCTTTTGAGATGGCTGTACTTCCTTATTTATCACAAGGATTTTCAGTATCTCTTGCAAGATTTTTATATACTTTAGTATTCTTTTCAGTTGCATTATGGCTTTCGTTTACTCCATCAAAATTAGTAGACAGGCTTGGAAAAGTGCTTACACCATTACTTTTAGTTTTAATAGCACTACTTTTTGTAGCATCTATATTAAAACCAATGGGCGCATATGATGCTCCTATAGGAAATTATGTGACAAATGCATTAACTCAAGGATTTTTAGATGGTTATCAGACAATGGATACAATAGCCGCATTAAACTTTGGAATAGTAATCTCAGTTGCAATAAAGTCAAGAGGAGTAAAAAACGAAAATGCAGTAGTATCTTATTCAATAAAAGCAGGAATCGCAGCAGGTACACTTCTTATGGCTATATATGCAGTATTATGTCATCTTGGTGCATCATCAGGAGCACAATTTGCAATGACAGAAAATGGAGCAGAAACTTTAACAAATGTTACTAATTATATCTTTGGTGGATATGGCGCAATGTTTTTAGCAGTAGTATTTACACTCGCATGTCTTACAACATCAGTAGGTCTTGTAACATCATGTAGTGCTTATTTTTCAACACTTACAAGTAAAGTGTCTTATAAAATGTGGACAATAATCTTATCAGTATGGAGCATGGTTCTTGCAAATATGGGACTTACTAAAATACTTGCTGTTTCAGTTCCAGTACTTACAGCAATATATCCAATAGCTATAATGCTTATACTTCTTGCAATGATTGATAAATATTTTAAGAGTAATTACTATGTTTATAAAACAGCTATATTGTTTACAGGTCTTGCAAGCGTTGTTGATGCTTTAAATGGAGTAAATATAAAATTAGGAGTAGTTACTGAATTGTGTACAAAACTTCCTTTATTTAATCAAGGATTATGCTGGGTAGTACCTGCATTTTTGGGAATTGTAGTAGGAGTTTTAGCTGATAATGTATCAGTGCTTAGAAGTCAAAAAGGTGAGGCTGTAAATTATAAATAACAGATATTAATCAAATATCCATTTGACAAGTATTTAATATAATGATATTATATGAAAAATAATTAATTAGAGCGTTGAAAGAGAAGAGTATATAAATTAATGAATTTTAGAGAGCAGTAAAAAGGTGAAACGCTGCATTCGTACTTTATAGAAAATCACTCTGGAGCATCTTGCTGAATATTTTAAATTAGTAGGTTAAGACGTAATCCTGCGTTAGAGGAAGTAAATTGTTTGATTTATTAAAGGGGCAGAATTTTTATTCTGAATTTAGGTGGTATCGCGTATAATATACGTCCTGATGTTTGTCAGGGCGTTTTTTTATTACACATTACACAAGGAGGATAATGGAAAGTGAAGAAAATAGTTTATTTGTATAAAAAATATGGATGAATAAATTTAGAGGTAAACCATATTTTTAATATATTAAAACAAAAGAATAAAATAATTTATTTTGGGGGCTAAAATTATGAAGTTTTTTGAAAAATTAAGTGATCTTGTTGGTAAATACATGGCGGTATTAGTAATACTAGTTGCAGCACTTGCACTATTTGCGCCATCATCTGTAAGCTTTATTAAGACAAGCTATGTTAGTACACTTCTTGGAATTGTAATGTTTGGAATGGGGCTTACATTAAAGCTTCAAGATTTTAAAGTAGTGTTTAGTAGACCTAAGGACGTAATTATAGGATGTATAGCACAGTTTACAATAATGCCGCTTTTAGCATTTTTACTTACAAAGATATTTAATCTTCCACCAGAACTTGCAGTAGGAGTAATTCTTGTAGGAACATGTCCTGGAGGAACATCATCAAATGTTATGACATATCTATCAAAAGGAGATGTTGCTCTTTCAGTTGGAATGACAGGTGTATCAACAGTTTTTGCACCATTTTTAACACCGCTTTTAACTTATCTTTTAGCAGGAAAAAGTGTAGATGTTAATATGCTTAGTATGTTTTTATCGATAGTAAAAGTTGTAATAGTTCCAATAGCATTAGGATTTGTATTTAATAAATTCTTTGAAAAGTTTACTCAGAGAGTAGTAAGAATACTTCCACTTATATCAGTTACAGCAATAGTTGCAATAGTTGCATCGGTAGTATCAGCAAACTCTGCAAAGATACTTACAAGTAGCTTCGTTATACTTGCTGTTGTAATTCTGCACAATGTATGTGGATATGTACTTGGATTTACTATTGGAAAAGTTTTAAAACTTGACCTTACTAAATGTAAAGCAGTTTCAATTGAAGTAGGAATGCAGAATTCAGGACTTGCAACTTCACTTGCAGCAACACATTTTGCACAGTATCCTCTAGCTACAATACCAGGAGCAGTATTTAGCGTATGGCATAATATTTCAGGTGCTATTATAGCGAATATCTATGCAAGAACTGCTGATAGTAAAGAAGACTAATTTTATAAAACATAAAATACATAAGAAAATATATAATTAAAAAACATAAAAAAATCAGATCTAGTAGATTAATTTTTACTGGATCTGATTTTTTTATATGGTGAAATAAAAATTGGATTACAGATACAAAGGACAGACAAAAATGACAAAGTGTTAAATGACAAATGACAAATTTTATATTTGAATATTGTTTGTAAGTTCCAATTTCGAATGTAACAGCACAAATAAATATTATCTAAACAATTTAAAACATAATATGTTAAGGTTCAATCTTAACAAAAATTATTACTAATTTTCAAACTGTAGCATTTAAATACATCTCATGTTAAGGCATATACAAAGGACAAATGAAAAATGACAAATGACAAATTTTATATTTGAATATTGATTGTAAGTTCCAATTTCGAATTTAACAGCACAAATAAATATTATCTAAACAATTTAAAAACATCATATGTTAAGGTTCAATAATATGTATGATTTAAAAGAAACTTCAATCCCAAATTTAAATACATCTCATGTTAAGGCATATACAAATGACAAATGAAAAATGACAAATGACAAATTTTATATTTGAATATTGATTGTAAGTTCCAATTTCGAATTTAACAGCACAAATAAATATTATCTAAACAATTTAAAAACATCATATGTTAAGGTTCAATATGCTGAGCGAAATGCAAATATATTCAAAAATGTTGATTTAAATACATCTCATGTTAAGGTTCAATTATAGTATGGGATGGGAATATAACTAATATTCAAATATTTAAATACATCTCATGTTAAGGTTCGATTTATTTATACAATAGTAAAAAGTATCAGTATAACAAATTTAAATACATCTCATGTTAAGGTTCAATAATTTAATCAGATATGTTTATAAAATATCTGATAAATTTAAATACATCTCATGTTAAGGTTCAATCGTCACGCTTAACTTTAAACCTAGTTTCCAATGATATTTAAATACATCTCATGTTAAGGTTCAATGATTTGCCAGCTTCATATATTGATATTTTTGATTTATTTAAATACATCTCATGTTAAGGTTCAATCAAGAATTGGAGGAGCTAAAAAGGAATATATTAAAATTTAAATACATCTCATGTTAAGGTTCAATCCCCCAAATTTTATACCAAACAAATTATTATCTTCATTTAAATACATCTCATGTTAAGGTTCAATAAATAAAAAAAGACGAGGAACGCTATAAGCCACTGCTATTTAAATACATCTCATGTTAAGGTTCAATTGAAGCTATTGAAGAAAGGGATTTAATGCATATAGCATTTAAATACATCTCATGTTAAGGTTCAATTTAACATCTTTTCTTGTGCGTTTTTATAGAAATCTCTATTTAAATACATCTCATGTTAAGGTTCAATTTACTATCCCAGTTTTTGTTGCTTCTAGGCTCTTTTATTTAAATACATCTCATGTTAAGGTTCAATGGAGAATTCCCTCCATAAACATACGCTTCACCTAAAATTTAAATACATCTTATGTTAAGGTTCAATGGCTTAATAGTATAATCATAATAACAATATTGCATATTTAAATACATCTCATGTTAAGGTTCAATCATAACTCAAGATAATAATTTCCATCATTTTGCTTAATTTAAATACATCTCATGTTAAGGTTCAATAGAGTTCTAATGAAAATGAAGCTCAAAGCGCTATGAATTTAAATACATCTCATGTTAAGGTTCAATATCTAAATTCCTCCTTTAAGTAAAAATAAAAGAGCATTTAAATACATCTCATGTTAAGGTTCAATACTTGTAAAATAGCCATTCCTTAAAATCATTATACACCTTAAAGCTAGTAATTGTCACATTTTTTTAAATTTATCCCTGGAATTTTTTTATTTTTCATTTTTGCTTTTTTTATCTCTCTAATCCATTGAAAACACTTATGTTGATGGACTTTTAGCGTACTTTTTCCCTGGGATAATTAAAATATGAAATTCAATCATATTAAATATATATAAATACTTCAGACTAAAAAATACGCAATTTAAATTTTTTCAATAATATAATTTTATAATTTGATATTTCATAAATTTTTTTCTGTTTATTTTAACATTAGATAAAAATATATCTTAAAAATAAAACCAAAATATCAATTAGGAATATTATAGTATTATGGATATTTTTACGAAAAATGAACGTATAAAAATTAGCATTATCGTCAATAATCTATGATATAATATAGATAATAAACAATGTAGTGATGATAAAGGGATGTAATTATGGAAATCGATATAAAAGATGTAGATTATAAAAAATATATAACGTTAACTGGAAAGCTTGATAGCAACTGTAGTAATGAAGTTACTGAAAAAATATTAGATACTGTTAGGGAAAATCCTAATATAGTAATTGATATGAAAAATTGTACTTATTTATCAAGCGCGGGACTTAGAACACTTTTAACTATTGGAAAGACAATAAAATTAAAAAGTGGGTATATGAGTATTATAAATCTTGTGGATGATGTAAAAGAAATTATGGAGATGACAGGATTTAGTAGTATATTTAAGTCTTTTGAAAAATAATAATTAATATATGGTATAAAGAAAAGGGTGATTATTATGATAAGAGTGGATAGCTATCCAACTCATGAGACAGATGGGATAAAATATAGAATTGGTAGTGTTCTCCCTTATGGAGCTTCTATTGTTCCAAATGGGGTTAATTTTTCTATATTTTCAAAATATGCTACTTCATGTGAACTGGTTCTCTTTAAGAAAAGAGAAAAAAAACCATATGCTGTAATACCATTTCCTGATGAGTTTAGAATTGGCGATGTGTTTTCTATGATTGTGTTTGATATAGATTACGATGATGTAGAATATGGTTACAGGATGGATGGAAAGTTTGCTCCTAGTGAAGGGCTATGGTTTAACAAAGATAAATATCTCCTTGATCCATATGCAAAAGCTGTATCTGGAAGAAATGTATGGGGAACTCTTCCTGATTATAGTAATGAATTTCAGCATAGAGGAAGAATAGTTTATGATGATTTTGATTGGGAAGGGGACAAGCAGCTAGAATTTCCTATGAATGATCTCATAATATATGAAATGCATTTAAGAAGTTTTACGAGTGATCCTTCAAGCAATGTAAAACATAAGGGAACATTTGCAGGAGTTGTCGAGAAAGTTCCTTATTTAAAGGAACTTGGAATAAATTGTGTTGAACTTCTTCCTATATTTGAATTTGATGAATTTGAAAATTCTAAAACTGTAAATGGAAAGAGATTATATAATTACTGGGGATATAGTACGGTTAATTTCTTTGCACCAAAAGCTGGATATGCAGCTACTGGAAAGTATGGAATGGAAACTGACGAACTTAAAAATATGATAAAGATTCTTCATAAAAATGGTATAGAAGTAATACTTGATGTCGTATTTAATCATACAGCAGAAGGAAATGAAAATGGACCGTACATTTCATATAGAGGAATAGATAATAAAACTTATTATCTTCTTACACCGAAAGGTTATTATTACAATTTCAGCGGGTGCGGAAATACATTAAATTGTAATAATTCTATCGTAAGAAATTATATACTTGATTGTTTAAGATACTGGGTTTCAGAGTATCATATAGATGGATTTAGATTTGATTTAGCATCAATATTATCAAGAGATCAAAATGGAGTTCCGATGCAGAATCCTCCTTTAATAGAAACACTTGCACATGATGCAATTTTATCAAAATGCAAACTCATAGCAGAAGCTTGGGATGCAGGTGGACTTTATCAAGTTGGAAATTTCCCTTCATGGGGAAGATGGGCGGAGTGGAATGGCAAATATAGAGATAATATTAGAAAATTCCTAAAAGGTGATGAAGGAACTTCTGAAGAATTTATAAAAAGGCTTGAAGGCTCAAAAGATCTTTACGAGGGAAGAACATCAAATGCATCTATTAATTTCATTACATCACATGATGGTTTTACACTTTATGACTTAGTTTCATATAATAAAAAGCATAACATGGCAAATGGAGAAAATAATGAGGACGGAACAGAAGATAATAACAGTTGGAACTGTGGAGTAGAGGGAGAAACTCCTGATCCATCAATAAACTTTTTTAGAAAAAAACAGATAAAAAATGCTATTACTCTTCTTCTTATGAGCAGAGGAGTTCCAATGATTTTATCTGGAGATGAATTTTCTAATACACAGTTTGGAAACAACAATGCTTATTGTCAGGATAATGAAATTTCATGGCTTGATTGGAAAAAACTAGATGAAAATAAAGATATATTTAATTTCTTTAGTAAAATGATAAAGTTTAGAAAAGATAATCCTGTACTTAAAAATAATAATTATGATACGGAAAAAAACAGGACAGGGTATCCTGAAGTTTCATGGCATACAGAAAAGCCATGGGATACGTATAATATAAATAATACACTATCTTTAGCAGTTATGTTTGTTGAAGAAAGAGAAAAATATGGTATATGGACAGATAAATATATATATATGGCGATAAATATGCACTGGGAAATGCATAAATTTGAACTTCCTGTAATTCCTGAAGGAAAGAAATGGTATATATTATGTAATACGGCGTGTTGCGATGGAAAAGATATTTTTGATGAATCTTCTAATATACTTATTGAAAATCAAAGTGAGATTGTAGTAAATCCTAGAAGTATCATCATTGTAATTGGTAAATAGAGAATTTTAAAATTAAATATTTATGAGAGGGGGATATCTATGAAATGGCTGAAAAAAGAAGCTACAATAAATAATTTAAACGAAATGATTGATTTCATATTGGATAATTTAAAAGTTGATACAAATATTTCATATCATATGGAGATGCAGATAAGACTGCTTTGTGAAGAAGCATTTGTTAATATTATAAATCATGCATATCCTTCTAAAAATGGTATTATAATAGCTGGCTATGAATTTGATAAAAAAAATAATTATATAACAGTAAAGATGTGCGATTATGGAATTGAATTTAATCCTATAAATGAAAAAAATCCTGATATTACATGTGATATAATGCAGCGTGATGTTGGAGGACTTGGAATATTTTTGCTTAAAGAGATTTCTGATTCTATTGGCTATGAGAGAAAAAAGGATATGAACATTTTAACTATAAGAAAATACTGTATGGTATAGGACTAGCACTTTTTATATTTATTGAAAGGCAGTAAATAGTAATATGAATTATTCGTTGATACTTAAAAAAGAGGAAATAAAAAGAATATTTTTTAGCGCATTTATAGTATTTATATTTTCGATAATAGGACTATATATAAAAAATTTTTTTAGTAGCATCATAGATTTTAGAGCATATGAAGTTATTACGCCTGTTCTTGGACTATATTTTGGTCCAAGCGGCGCAATAGGTTCATCAATAGCTGGTCTAATTTTTGATTATATCTATTCAGATGGAAATATTCTATTAATTTTATCTAAATTTATTTTAAACTTTTTCTATGCATATACTCCATATAAGCTGTGGTATACGTTTACGAAAAATGAAGAATGTAGGATACCAAATCTTAATGACACACATTCTATAATAAAGTTTGGATATATCCTTTTTGTAGGTTCACTTGCATATAGGATAAGCCAAAATTCAATATATTCTCTAAGCACTAATGAAAAAAGTATAGATATAAAGATTCTATTTCTTCAATTTTTAAATAATTACAATTTTGAAGTGATAGTAGGAGCACTTATTTTAATGTTTTTATCATTAACGCTTATAAGACCGCATGTTCCAAGTAGACATACGAAAATTAAGAAAAATATAAATTATCAGTATATATTTTATCTGCTTTTTATTGTAGGAATAGCGGGAATTGTGATTAATAAATTTAATATTTATAATAATGTTTTAAATATAGGAATTGTTATACTCACATATTTACTTATATTAATATTTCTTCTGTGTCCAATAAGTAATGGGAAAAATATAATAAATATTGAACAGGCTAAAGGGATAAGATCAATTCATGGTAAGGTTACATTAACATTTTTATTTTTGGGGATTATTGTTATTGTTATTATGGATATTATTTCTAACATAGCACTTTATTCATGTAGAAATATTAATACATATGTAAAGGTATATGCAGTTATAGGTGTATTCAGTTCACTCGTTATATTTTTTATAATAGAAGTTATTAAGTTTGTTGAAAAGAGAATAACAAAACCTATAAAGATTTTATTTGATATTGTTGCTGATTTTGTACAAAATAGGCGTGAGTATACTGATGAAGATATGAATTATCTTCGTGAAAAGTGTTTTTCAATAAATACAGGCGATGAGATAGAGCAGCTTGCAATTGAATTTAATAGAATGATGAATGAGATTAGAAACAATATAAATGAACTTGAAAAGGTAACTGCAAGTATTCAAAAGGAAGCTACAGAACTTGAAGTTGCAAAGAAAATACAGACATCAGCACTTCCAGGCGTTTTTCAGAAAAAAGATAGGTTTGAATTATATGCTAATATAAGCCCTGCACTTAAAGTAAGTGGAGATTTTTATGATTATTTTCTTATTAATGAGAATGAACTTATTTTTCTTGTTGCTGATGTATCGGGTAAAGGAATTCCAGCAGCACTTTTTATGATGAAAGCAAAATCTACAGTAAAAAATAGTTTTTCGTTAAATAAAAGTCTTTCAGATATAACTGAAAAAATAAATAATGAATTATCTAAAAACAATAAGATGTCAATGTTTGTGACAGCATTTATAGCAAAAATAAATTTAGAAACAGGAGTTATGACATATGTAAATGCAGGACATACCCCTCCTCTTTTAAAGAAGAAAGATATGGGTTACGATTTTCTTAATGTAGAAACAAACTGTATACTTGCTATTATGCCAGATAAAAAATATGAAGAGCAGAAAATCCAGCTTAAAAAGAATGATACATTATTTATATATACAGATGGAATTACAGAAGCTATAGATATAAATGGAGATTTATATGGAGCAAACAGGCTCAAAGAGTTTTTTAATTCATCTATAGGAGAAAAGATGTCAAATCAGAATATAGCAAATAAAGTAAGAGAAGATGTAAGTAAATTTTCAAAAGGACAAAAGCAGAAAGATGATATGACAATGCTTATATTTAAGTATTTGGGTTAACTTGTTATGCGTGAATATTTATGATAAAATTAGCCTAAAATATTACTGAAAATGTAAGAAAGGATGAAATTATGAAAATACTTAAATCTAATCCTGCAGAAGATGGATTTTTTATGCCAGCAGAGTTTTCAAAACATAAGGAAACTTTGATGATATGGCCAGAAAGACGTGATTCATGGCAGTATGGTGCTTATGAAGCGAGAAAAGCGTTTAGAGAAGTTATTTTAAATATTTCAAAACATGAAAAAGTAACAGTTTGCGTAAGCGAAAGTCAATATGAAAATGCAAGAGCATATCTTTCACCTGAGGTAAGATTAGTTGAGATGTCAAGTAACGATTCTTGGGCGAGAGATTATGCTCCTACTTTTGTTAAAAATAAAGATGGGAAAGTAAGAGGAATTAATTGGTATTTTAATGCATGGGGCGGTCTTTATGACGGGCTTTATTTTCCGTGGGATAAAGATAATAAAATGGCATTAAAATTATGTGATCTTTATGATAAAGATGTTTATGATGCTCAGGATTTTGTTCTTGAAGGAGGCTCAATACATGTTGATGGTGAAGGAACGTGTATTGTAACTGAAAGCTGTCTTTTAAGTAAAGGAAGAAATCCTAATATGAGTAAAGATGAGATTGAAAAAAAGCTTAAAAGTTATCTTGGAGTTTCAAAAGTAATATGGCTTAAGCATGGTATTTATAATGATGAAACAAATGAGCATGTTGATAATATATGTGCGTTTGTAAAACCTGCAGAGGTTGTTCTTGCATGGACAGATGATAAAAACGATCCTCAATATAATATGTCTAAAAGCTGTCTTGAAATTCTTGAAAATGAAACAGATGCAAAGGGAAGAAAAATAAAAGTACATAAGCTTTATCAGCCTTCTCCTGTATACGTAACAAAAGAGGAATGTGAAGGACTTGATACTATGGATGGACTTCCTGTAAGGCAGGTTAATGAAAGGCTTGCTGCATCTTATGTTAATTTTTATATATGTAATGGAGCTATAATAATGCCGGGGTTTAATGATCCTATGGACATAAAAGCGAAAAAGACACTTCAAAGCATTTTTAAAGATAGAGAAGTTTATCAAGTTTATGCTAGAAATATTTTAATAGGCGGCGGAAATATCCACTGCATTACGCAGCAGATTCCATCTTACGATTAATAAAAAAGGATGAAGAAAAATATGAGAAATGTAAAAATTGCCGCAGTTCAGATGAGCTGCTCAAAAGATAGAGATGAAAATATAAAAAAAGCAGAAGAATTTGTTAGAAAAGCAGCTAAAGATGGTGCAAATATTATTCTCTTACCTGAACTTTTTGAAAATATGTATTTTTGTCAGGAAAGAAATTATGATTATTATAACTTAGCAGAAGAAACTATGAAAAATAAGGCAGTACAAAGATTTATGGAAGTTGCAAAAGAGCTTGATGTTGTTATACCAGTAAGCTTTTATGAAAAGTCAATGAATAATACATTTAATACTGTTGCTATAATAGATGCTGATGGAAAGCTTCTTGGAACATATAGAAAAACACATATACCAGATGACCATTTTTATCAAGAAAAGTTTTATTTTACTCCTGGAGACACAGGATTTAAGGTATTTTGTACAAAGTATGGTAAAATAGGAGTAGGGATATGCTGGGATCAGTGGTTCCCTGAATCTGCAAGGTGCATGGCACTTTTAGGCGCAGAAATACTTTTATACCCAACAGCAATTGGGAAAGAACCTATACTCGAAGTAGATAGTATGATGCACTGGAGAAGATGTATGGTGGGCCACGCAGCTTCAAATATAATACCTCTTGCAGCAGCAAATAGAGTAGGCTATGAAGAAGTAAAACCTTCTAAGGACAATAATTATCAAAAATCATCATTAACATTTTACGGTTCATCTTTTATAGCAGATGAGACAGGTGAAGTTGTTAAATCTTTAGGAAGGGAAGAGGAGGGATATATAGTTTCACAGTTTGATCTTGATGCGGTTTATGAAATGCGAATGAGCTGGGGAGTATTTAGAGATAGAAGACCAGAATATTATAAGATAATTTCTAGTAAAATATCTGATTAAATTAAAAATGGAAGGACAAGATTTCTATGTATAAAGAAAAAATAGAAGAATATTTTAAGAAAAATGAAAAAAATATGATAGAGGACATCTGCACTTTAGTTAAAATTAATAGTGAAAAAGGTCCTAAAGAGGAAAATATGCCATTTGGAAAAGGTCCTTTTATGGCACTTAAAAAAGCACTTGAAATCGCAGAAAAAATGGGATTCAAAACAAAAAACTACGATAACTATGTAGGAACAGTTGACTTAAATGATAGTGAAAAATCACTTGATATGTTAGCACATTTAGACGTAGTACCTGTTGTAGAAGACGGCTGGACAGTAACAAAGCCATTTGATCCTATAGTTAAAGATGGAAAACTTTATGGAAGAGGAACTTCAGATGATAAAGGACCTGCAATAGCTGCATTATATGCAATGAAAGCTATTAAGGATTTAAATATACCTGTATCAAAAAATGTAAGACTTATATTAGGAACAGACGAAGAATGTGGAAGTTCTGATATTGCTCATTATTATAAGGTTGAAAAGGAAGCTCCTATGACTTTCTCACCAGATGCAGAGTTTCCTATAATAAATATAGAAAAAGGAAGATTAAGCAATACTTTTAGAGCTAAATATAAAGAAGATATTAAGACTCCAAGAATAGTTAAGTTTACTTCTGGTACAAAGTCAAATGTAGTTCCTGGAAAAGCTTATGCTTTAGTTGATGGATTCTCAATGGAAGAAGTTCAAAAGTATGCAAAAGAATGTGAAGATAAAATAAAGATTAAATTTAATCTTTCTGAAAAAGATGGAAAAATAGAAATAAATGCAAAAGGAATAGATGCCCATGCGTCAACTCCTGAAAAAGGAAATAATGCACTTACAGGAATGCTTACACTTTTAACTTCAATGCCATTTCACAAAAGTGAAGGATTTGAAAAGTTATGTGGAGCAGCTAAATTATTCCCTCATGGAGATTATTTAGGTGAAAAATGTGGAGCTAAGATGGAAGATGAAATTTCTGGCTTCCTTACAATGACACTTGATGTATTTTCATTTGATTCTACAGGATTTGAAGGAACTTTTGATTCAAGAGCACCAATCTGTGCAGATGATGAAAATCTTACAAAGGTACTTGTAGAAAATATGAAAGATGTAGGAATCGTAATGGACGATGATAAAATGGTACCTGCACATCATGTAAGCTCTGATTCTGATTTTGTAAGAACACTTCTTAAATGTTATGAAGAGTATTCAGGACAAAAGGGAGAATGTTTAGCAATAGGAGGAGGAACATACGTCCATGAATTAAAAAATGGAGTTGCTTTTGGATGTGTTATGCCTGGAACTGATACAAATATGCATGGAAATAATGAATTTGCAGTTGTAGAAGAACTTCTTTTAAGTGCAAAGATGTTTACTCAGGCTATTGCTGATTTATGCAAATAGTATGTACTTTATACTAAATATTTATTAATAAATAAACTAATTATAAGTAAAAAAAACAGCGAAAGCTGTTTTTTTTTATTCCAAAATAATAATTATTAAAATACTACTGTTATTTTTCCTAATAGTATAGTAAAATGTATTAGAATTAGTTAAAAGTAAACTGTGAGTTAAGTATTTGTAAGATTTTATTTAATACTATTATTATAGAAAGGCTGTGATGTTAAGGGTGGAGAACAAGCTTAAGCTGTATGGCTTTAATAATCTCACTAAGACTCTTAGTTTTAATATTTATGATGTCTGTTATGCGAAAAGTGAACGGGAACAGAAGGATTATATTGCATATATAGATGAACAGTATAATTCTGAAAGACTGACGAAAATATTATGTAAAGTTACCAGTATTATTGGTGCACATGTTCTTAATATATCAAAGCAGGATTATGATCCTCAAGGAGCGAGTGTTACAATTCTTGTATCTGAGAAGAATCTTGAAAAAGGCGAGATAGATAAGTCATGCAATCTTGGCAAATTTGACATAGCATCTAAAAGAGATACTGTGCTTGCTCATCTTGATAAGAGCCATGTTACAGTGCATACTTATCCTGAGTATCATCCTGATAATTCAATTGCAACTTTTAGAGTTGACATAGATGTATCAACATGTGGAGAAATATCACCTCTTAATGTTTTAAATTATCTTATTGGAAGCTTTGATTCTGATATAATAACAATCGATTACAGAGTAAGGGGCTTTACAAGAGATGTTAATGGTAAGAAACTTTTTATGGATCATAAGATAACATCAATACAGGATTATATTGATAATGATACACTCAGAAAATATGATGCCATGGATATAAACGTTTATCAGGCGAATATTTTTCATACAAAGATGCTTATTAAAGAGATTGAACTTCAAAATTATCTTTTTAATACAGATGTGTATGAACTTTTGCCTAAAACACGGCTTGCAATTACAGACAGCCTTAGAAAAGAAATGATTGAAATATTTAGTGGGACAAATATTTATTAGGAGGTGGAAGAAAGACAAATGGAAAAAAAATTAGATCACTCAAAAGCACCTATTTATGAAGCACTTATGAGATATAAAGCGGCAAGGATTGTACCATTTGATGTACCAGGCCATAAGCAAGGACGTGGAAATCCTATGCTTAAAGAATTTTTAGGAGAGAAATGTCTTTGTGTAGACGTAAACTCTATGAAACCGCTCGACAACTTATGTCATCCTGTAGGTGTAATTAAAGAGGCAGAAGAGCTTGCAGCAGATGCTTTTTCAGCTAAACATGCTTTTTTTATGATAAATGGAACAACATCTGCAGTACAGGCAATGATTATGAGCGTCTGTAAAGAAGGCGATAAAATAATAATGCCGAGAAATGTTCATAGAAGTGCTATTAATTCTCTTATAATAAGCGGAGCTGTACCTGTATATATAAATCCAGGAGTAAATAAAAAGCTTGGAATTTCTCTTGGAATGTCGGCTTACGATGTAAAAAAAGCAATTGAAGAGAATAAAGATGCAAAAGCTATTTTAGTAAACAATCCTACATATTATGGAATATGCTCAGATTTAAAAGAGATAACTAAAATAGCTCATGAAAATGGTATGTACGTATTAGTTGATGAAGCACATGGAGCTCATTTTTATTTTGGTGATGATATGCCGCCATCTGCTATGGAGTGTGGTGCTGATATGTCAGCTGTAAGTATGCATAAAACAGGTGGATCTCTTACTCAAAGTTCTATTCTTCTTTTAAATTGTGATATAAGTGAAGGGTACGTAAGACAGATAATAAATCTTACTCAGACTACAAGTGCTTCATACCTTCTTATGTCATCATTAGACCTCGCACGAAGAGACCTTGTTATGAACGGAAAAGAAATTTTTAAAAGAGTAAAGAAGCTTGTTTCATATGCGAGAGATGAGATAAATAAGATAGGTGGATTTTACGCATATTCACGTGAACTTATTGATAAAAATGAAGTGTATGATTTTGATGATACAAAGCTTTCAATCTATACAGGAGATATAGGACTTGCAGGAATTGAAGTATATGATATTTTAAGAGATGAATATGGAATACAGATAGAATTTGGAGATATAGGAAATATTCTTGCGATAATCTCTGTAGGAGATAGGCAGCAGTCTATAGAGAGGCTTATATCAGCACTTTATGATATAAAAAGAACATATAAAAAAGATAAAAATGATATGTTTGAGGATGAGTATATACCTCCTCATGTTTCTCTTGCACCTAAAAAAGCATTTTATTCAGATAAAGAGATGATAGAATTAGAAAAGTGCAGAGGCAGAGTATGTGCTGAATTTGTAATGTGCTATCCGCCTGGAATTCCTATTCTTGCACCGGGTGAGAGAATAACGGAAAAAATAATTGAATATATAGAATATGCAAAGAAAAAGGGATGTTTTCTCACAGGAACAGAAGATATAAATGTAGATAATATAAATGTTGTAAAGGAAGTGTAGAATATGGAATTGTGGTATACAGAAGAGCATACAGACAATGTAAGATTTTCACTTAAAGTAAAAAAACAGATTTATAGTGATAAAAGTGAATTTCAAAAAATAGATATATTAGACACAGAAGAATTTGGAAAGATACTAACTCTTGATGGGCTTATGATGGTTACAGAAAAAGATGAATTTATATATCATGATATGATAGTCCATGTACCTATGGCAGTAAATCCAAATATTAAGAATGTACTTGTTATAGGAGCAGGAGATGGTGGCGCAATAAGAGAGCTTACAAGATACGAAACTATAGAAAATATAGATATGGTTGAAATAGATAAAAAAGTTGTTGAAGTGTGCAAAAAGTATCTCCCTCAGACAGCATGTAAATTAGATGATAAAAGAGTGAACATTTATTATGAAGATGGATTAAGATTTGTTAGAAAAAAAGAAAATGAATATGATCTTATAATAGTAGATTCAACAGATCCATTTGGACCAGGAGAAGGACTATTTACAAGAGAGTTTTATGGAAATTGTCATAATGCTCTAAAAGATGATGGAATACTTGTAAATCAGCATGAAAGTCCTTTTTATGATTATTATAGGGATTCAATGGCATCAGCACATGATAAAATATCAAAAATATTTAAAATACACAGAGTCTATCAGGCTCATATACCTACTTATCCATCAGGTCATTGGCTTTTTGGATTTGGATCAAAGAAATACGATCCTGTTTCTGATTTAAAAAGTGATTTATGGAATAAATTAAACATAAAAACAAAATACTATAATACAGAGCTTCATGTAGGTGCTTTTGCATTACCAACATATGTAAAAGAGCTGCTTGAGAAAAATAAAAATAATTAAGTTAGTATGGAGGAATGAAAAATGGGAAGAGCTTTAATAATTGGTGCTGGAGGAGTAGCAAGTGTTGCAATCCACAAATGCTGCCAAAATTCTGATGTTTTTGAGGAGATATGTATAGCAAGTAGAACATTATCTAAATGTGATGCATTAAAAAAGAAACTTGAAGGCGGAAAGACTAAAATTCAAACTGCTAAAGTAGATGCAAATAATGTAGAGGAATTAGTAGCATTAATTAAGAAATTTAAGCCAGATGTTGTTTTAAATCTTGCGCTTCCATATCAGGATTTAACAATCATGGATGCATGCTTAGAGTGTAAAGTTAATTATGTTGATACAGCAAATTATGAACCTGAAGATACAGCAAAATTTGAATATAAATGGCAGTGGGCATATAAAGAAAAATTTGAGAAAGCTGGCATAACAGCACTTCTTGGAAGTGGATTTGATCCTGGAGTTACAGGAGTATTTAGTGCATATGCACAGAAACATTATTTTGATGAAATAAATTATATAGATATTGTTGATGCAAATGCTGGAGATCATGGATATCCATTTGCAACTAATTTCAACCCTGAAATTAATATAAGAGAAGTTACAGCAAAGGGAAGCTACTTAGAAGACGGAAAGTGGGTTGAAACAGAGCCATTAGAATTAAAGAGAGTTTACGATCTTCCAGAAATAGGACCTAAAGATATTTATCTTCTTCATCATGAAGAGCTTGAATCATTAGGACTTAATATAAAAGGAATTAAGAGAATAAGATTCTGGATGACATTCTCTGAGAATTATTTAACTCATTTAAAAGTTCTTGAAAATGTAGGAATGACATCAATTAAGCCAATAGATTTTGAAGGACAGAAAATAGTTCCACTTCAGTTCTTAAAGGCAGTTTTACCAGATCCTGCATCACTAGGTCCTAGAACAAAAGGAAAAACAAATATAGGATGTATTTTTCAGGGAGTTAAAGACGGAAAACCTAGAACTTATTATATTTATAATGTTTGTGATCATCAAGAATGTTATAAAGAAGTAGGCTCACAGGCAATTTCTTATACAACAGGAGTTCCAGCAATGATAGGAACAAGTCTTCTTATGAAAGGCGTGTGGAATAAGCCTGGCGTTCATAATATAGAAGAATTTGATCCAGATCCATTCATGGAAGAGCTTACAAAATTCGGTCTACCATGGAAAGAAGACTTTAAACCAGTATTAATAAAATAGGATGGTAAATGAATGATTAATTTTGATTTAGAAAAACTTCCATCACCTTGTTATGTAGTTGATGAAAAACTTTTAAAAGAAAATCTTGAAAAATTAAAATATGTTGAAGATAAGGGAGGATGTAAAATCATACTTGCACTTAAAGCTTTTTCAATGTATGAAACATTCCCTATTATATCAAAATATCTCTATGGAGTTACTGCAAGTTCATTATTTGAAGCAAGACTTGGCGCTGAAGAGATGGGAAAAGAAGTGCATATTTTTTCTCCTGCATATAGAGAAGATGAATTTGATGAAATTTTAAAATATGCAGATCATATTGATTTTAATTCATTCAGTCAATGGGATAAATATAAAAATAAAGTAAAGAGCGTAAAGTCTAAGAAAATAGAATGTGGAATAAGAATTAATCCAGAATATTCAGAGATAGAAACAGATATGTATAATCCATGTTTTGAAAATTCAAGATTAGGAGTTACTTTAGATAATTTTGACGAAAATGATCTTGAAGGGATAGATGGACTTCATTTTCATACTATGTGTGAGCAAAATTCAGATACTCTTTTAAGAACTATAAAAGTTGTAGATAAAAAATTTGGAAAGTACATATCTAAAATGAAGTGGATAAACTTTGGCGGTGGTCATCACATTACAAGAAGTGACTATGATTTAGAAAAGTTAATAGAAGCTATAAAGTTTATAAAAGATAAATATAAAGTAGATGTATATTTAGAACCAGGTGAAGCTGTTGCGTTAAATGCAGGATTTTTAGTATGCACTGTTTTAGACACTATAAAAAATGGAATGAATCTTGCAATAGTAGACACATCTGCAGCATGTCATATGCCAGATGTTCTTGAAATGCCATATAGACCTAATATAATAGGCAGCGGTAAAAAAGATGAACTAAAATTTACGTATAGGCTTGGCGGACCAACATGTCTTGCAGGTGATGTAATTGGAGATTATTCATTTAATGAACCTCTAAAGGCAGGAGATAAGCTTGTATTCTGCGATATGGCAATATACACTATGGTTAAGAATAATACATTTAATGGAATTAATCTTCCATCTATAGTTTATAATACAGAGAAAAATGGACCTAAGGTTATAAAGACATTTGGATATGAGGACTTTAAGAGAAGAATTTGATAAATGACAAAGAACAAATGACAAATGACAAATCAGGATGTTTCTGCTCAAAATCGCAGAAACCCAAAATTTATTTAGCTTTCGCTTCAGGCGAAAGCTTTAGTATTTTGCGAGAATCGCAAAATACTATACAATGAAATTCCTGCGGAATTTCCACCTCATTTGTCATTTGTCCTTTAACAATTTGTCCTTTGGTATTGGTTTCCACCTACTTTGTCATTTGTCATTTGAAAGTTTGTCCTTTGCACTGTCCTTTGTATTAACGTTTGTTTAATTTTAAAGATACGTTAAATCTGCAAGGATTGTAAAACCCAGGAGTTATGTTGTACTCTTTAAAGTCTTCTTTTTTATATAAAAGATGTGTATCTCTGTGAGATGTTATAGGAAGATCTCCTATAAATATTGCGTCTTTTGCTATTCTTTTCATTTCAGCTATAGCTTGTTTTGCATAATCCATGTTTGGGAAGTAATGAAAAGCACCAAAACAGAATACTTTATCAAAACTATTGTCTTTAAATATTAAGTCATTAGCTTCTCCCTGAATAACCGAATTATGTAGAATTTCTATATGTCTTTTGACGAGTGTAGATGAATAATCAACTCCTACATAAAATCCACATTTTAAATATTGAGCAATGCCACCTGCACCACAGGCAACTTCAAGAACTCTATCAGTTGGTTTTATATCAATTTCTTTTGTTATTTTTTCGCATATCTCACTAACATCTGCACATGTATCTTCATATCCATCAAGCTCTGTTAGATCATTTGTGTTACCTCTTCCTTTTCGTTCCCATACTTCTTTCCAATACGACATATCTTCCATATCATAAGCCTCCTAAAAACAATTCGTTCAATATTTGAACTAAGTACATATTACTATTGTTCAGCGTTCAGTTCAATTTGTTCATTAAAGGATATAAAATTTGAGTTTTATTAAATAAAAAATTGAAAACAATACTTATATGACTTATAATAATAAGTATGTAATACGTAAAGGTATATTATGTAAAAAAAATTAAAAGAGGGTATGAATTCCGTGCATTTTGGTGGGTATATACTAGACATATTTAATATAGTTATATTTGTAATTACAACAGATTATTGTTTGGAAAAGAAATTTAATACAAATAGACTAAGAATAATATCTATAATTCTATTTTTGTCTCTTTTTAGTGTAATGAATAGATTCTTTATAACTAATACATATATAAGTGTATTTATTTTGCATTTTATATACATATCTATTTTGATATTCATGCAAAAAGAAACGAGGCTTCTTGGAAGTATTATACTCAGCATATTAT
This sequence comes from Clostridium sp. BJN0001, assembly GCF_022869825.1. Taxonomy (NCBI): domain Bacteria; kingdom Bacillati; phylum Bacillota; class Clostridia; order Eubacteriales; family Clostridiaceae; genus Clostridium; species Clostridium sp. BJN0001. The sequence continues at coordinate 634,768 of NZ_CP094971.1, forward strand.
ATGTTGCATGTCAGTTAAATAAAATTCTTATAGACAATTTACTACTTCTTTTTGATGTAGATTTAATATTATCTAATAATATTATTATATTTGAAACTATATTATTTGATATAATGATATTTCTAATGAAAAATAAATTCCTACAGGTTACAGCTAATATTAAAAATAAGGAATATGATAATTTTACATATGTGGTATCGATATTGGTAGATTTTATACTCTGCCTTAATATTCATCAGCAGAGACAAATAAGTAGACTTAGCACAAATATATTAATTGGAGGATTATTTGTATTTTCAATTGTAATGATATTTCATTTCTTAAAAATACAATTTAACAGTTATAGGATAAGTGTTTTAAATACTGAGCTTCAGAGAAAAAATGATGAACTTAGAAAAATAAAACATGATTATGGTTCTCAGATTTCTTGTATATATGGTCTTTATTTAATGAAAAGATATGATGATATAGGAGACGCACTTAAAAGAATAATAGAAGATAAAGATAAACTTATTAATATTGAAACTAATGTTAATAAATATAGTATGATTTTTGCAACATCACTAAGAGATGCTGAAAAAGAAAAAGGAATAAATGTAATAGTAGAAGATACAATTGATTATAAGAAAGTGAAAGTTCCATATATATATATTCACAGAGTAATAAGTAATATAGTAAGTAATGCAGTACGTGCTATGGGCGGAAAAGGAATTATAAGAGCATCTGCATATAATTTATCTGATAAAAACATTATAGAAATAGAAAATAATGGGCCTAAAATACCTGATGATGTATTAGAAAAAATATTTAAAAAAGGTTTTACTACAAAGAAGGCAAAATCCACTGAACATGGGTATGGACTTAACATAGTAAAAGATCTTTTAAGGGCATATGGTGGAAAAATTAAAGTAGATAGTAATGAAAAAAGAACGATATTTAAAATAATATTTTGATAGTTTAATTTAAATAAAAAAAATATTTCAAAAATTCTCAAAAATAGTGTACTATTATATTTGAAGTAATAAATTAATTAAGATTTAAGGGGTGCTAACAAATGTATAAAATTATGAATAAACAGGAGCTTTCGAGCAATATCTTTTTAATGGATATTAAAGCCGAAAGAGTAGCAAAAGCAGCAAAGCCAGGTCAGTTTATTATCGTAAAAAATACTGAAAAAGGTGAAAGAGTACCTTTAACAGTTGCAGATATTGATAAGGAAAAAGGAACTATAACAATTGTATTTCAAACAGTTGGAAAGAGCACTAAAGAACTTTCAAATTTTGAAGCTAATCAATCTGTCTGTGATTTTGTAGGTCCACTTGGTACACCTTCTGAATTTATTGAAGAAGATATAGAAGAACTTAAAAAGAAAAAATATATCTTCATAGCTGGTGGAGTTGGAGCTGCGCCTGTATATCCTCAAGTAAAATGGATGAAAGAACATTCAATTGATGTAGATGTAATTTTGGGAAGCAGAACAAAAGATTTAATTATTTTTGAAGATAAGCTAAGGGCAGTTTCTAAAAATCTTTATGTAGCAACTGATGATGGAAGCTACGGATTTAATGGAAGAGTTACTGACTGTTTAACTGATTTAGTAAAAAATCAAGGAAAGAAATATGATCATGCAGTAGTAATAGGACCTATGATAATGATGAAATTCATGGCACAGCTTACTAAAAAGTTAGAAATACCAACAACTGTAAGTTTAAATACTATAATGGTAGATGGAACTGGAATGTGTGGAGCATGCAGAGTAAATGTTGGAGGGGAAATTAAGTTTGCATGTGTTGATGGACCAGAATTTGACGGACATTTAGTTGATTTTGATCAAGCAATGAGAAGACAGACAATGTATAAAACTGAAGAGGGAAGAGCAATGTTAAAAGCAGAAGAAGGAGACACTCATAAAAATGGTGGCTGCGGATGCGGAGGTAATAAGTAATGAATAATGATAGAATGAAAAAAGTACCAGTAAGGGAACAAGATCCAAAAGTAAGAGCTACAAATTTCGAAGAAGTTTGTTTAGGATATAATGAAGAGGAAGCTGTAAAAGAAGCATCAAGATGTTTAACATGTAAGAATCCACAATGCGTTAAAGGATGTCCTGTATCAATTCAGATACCAGATTTTATAGCTTATGTAAAAGAAGGAAAATTTGAAGAAGCAGCAAAAGAAATTGCTAAGTATAGTGCACTTCCTGCAGTATGTGGAAGAGTATGTCCACAGGAAAAGCAGTGTGAAGGAAAATGTGTACTTGGAATAAAAGGAGAAGCTGTTTCAATTGGAAAGCTTGAAAGATTCGTAGCAGATTATGCAGCTGAGCATAATGTTGATTTAAGCGAAACTGAACCTAAAAATGGAATGAAAGTTGCAGTTATAGGTTCTGGTCCATCAGGACTTACATGTGCAGGAGACTTAGCTAAAAAGGGATATGATGTAACAATCTTTGAAGCACTTCATAAAGCAGGTGGAGTTCTTGAATATGGTATACCAGAATTCAGACTTCCAAAAGAAAAAGTTGTTAAAAAACAAGTTGAAAACATAAAGAAACTTGGAGTAAAGATTGAAACTAACGTTATAATAGGAAGAACAATTACAGTTGATGAATTATTTGAAACAGAAGGATTTAAAGCTGTATTTATAGGTTCAGGTGCAGGTCTTCCAAGATTCATGGGAATAGATGGAGAAAATGCTAACGGAGTATATTCTGCTAATGAATTCTTAACAAGAGTAAACTTAATGAAAGCAGCACTTGACGATTATGACACACCTGTTAAAGTCGGAAAGAAGGTTGCAGTAGTAGGTGGAGGAAATGTTGCTATGGATGCTGCAAGAACAGCATTAAGACTTGGCTCAGAAAGTCATATAGTATACAGAAGAGGAGAAGAGGAACTTCCAGCAAGAAAAGAAGAAGTACATCATGCGAAGCAGGAAGGAATAATCTTTGATCTTTTAGTAAATCCTACTGAAATCTTAACTGATGAAAATGGATGGGTTAAAGGAATGAAATGCGTTAAAATGCAATTAGGTCAGCCTGATGCATCTGGAAGAAGAAGACCAGAAGCTATAGAAGGATCTGAATTTGTTATGGATGTAGACACAGTTATAATGTCACTTGGAACATCTCCAAATCCTTTAATTTCTTCAACAACAGAAGGACTTGAAATAAACAAGAGAAGATGTATAATAGCTGAAGAAGAAACAGGCCTTACAACAAAAGAAGCTGTTTATGCAGGCGGAGACGCAGTTACAGGAGCAGCTACTGTAATACTAGCTATGGGTGCAGGAAAGAAAGCTGCTAAAGCTATTGATGAGTATTTAAAAAAGTAGGATTATTATATTAAAAACTTTTATAATAAAGATTAGAACATAAAAACATGAAGAAAATAAGTAATTAATAAAAAGCAGAATTATTAATTGACAAAGAAGAATATATAAGCGATACTATAAACAAGAAAAGCGAATACAGTTTAAATAAAAGGCGAAGATGTCAAAAAAGATATTTTTGCCTTTTATTTTTTTTATTTTAAATATATAAGGGCGTGTATTTAAAATTGGTGAAGCTTTATATCTTATAAGACATATAATTACTTATTTGTAAAAAATATAAAAAAGGGGGCGATTTTTATGTCAATATTTTTAATGAAAGAAACATATGATGAAGAGTTTAATGATAAGGTTAAGCCGATACTTTTTACTAGAAATATAGCAAAAAGTTATAAGAAACTTGAAGTTATTAAAAATATAAATCTTGATATAAAAAAGGGTGAGGTTGTTGTAATAATTGGTCCATCGGGATCTGGTAAAAGTACACTTATAAGATGCATGAATGGTCTTGAAAAGATAAAAAAAGGGGATATATTTTTTAAAGGACATTCAATAATATATGGGGATAAGGATATTAATAAATTTAGAATGAAAGTTGGTATGGTATTTCAGCATTTTAATTTATTTCCACATCTTACAGTTATGCAGAATATTACTTTGGGCCCAATAAAGCTTAAGAAAATGTCAAAAAGTGAAGCTTTAAAAAAGGGCTGTGAACTTTTAAAAGAAGTAGGACTTGAAGATAAAAAAGATGAATATCCTGAAAAATTATCAGGAGGTCAGAAACAGAGAATAGCAATATGTAGGGCGCTTGCTATGGAACCGGATATGCTTTTATTTGATGAACCAACGTCAGCACTTGATCCTGAAATGGTAGGTGAGGTGCTTCTAGTTATAAAAAGGCTTGCAGAAAAAGGAATGACAATGGTTATTGTTACACATGAAATGGGGTTCGCAAAAGAAGTAGCAGATAGGGTTGTTTTTATGGATGGTGGATATATATTAGAAAATGGTTCGCCAGAGCAGGTTTTTGAAAATAGCAGCAATGAGAGAGTAAAAAAGTTTTTAAGCAGAATTATATAATTATTTTTTACGCAGTATACGGTATACAGTATACAGCATATAAAAAGGGGGAATATTATGTCACAGTTATTTGAAATTGCAGTAACGTATAAAGCAATACTTATTGAAGGATTTAAAATTACTATTTTAATGTCAGTTCTTACTATAATATTTGGTTTTATATTTGGAATAGTTATGACATTTATGAAGATTTCAAAATTCAAATTATTGAATATAATAGCAAATATTTATGTTGAAATTATACGAGGAACACCAGTACTTGTCCAAATTGCAATAATATTTTATGGTCTTCCTATGATGGGGATAAGAGTTCCAGAAATAAGATTTGGTGATGTTGATATAAGCAGAGTTGTTTCAGGCGTTATAGCATTAACGATTAATACTGCAGCATACATATGTGAGATTATAAGAAGCGGTATTGAATCAATTGATAAAGGCCAGATGGAAGCATCAAGGTCAATAGGTTTTTCAGCATCATCATCAATGATTCTGATTATTCTTCCTCAGGCTATAAAAAATATACTTCCTGCAATGGGAAATGAATTTATAACAATAATAAAAACCACATCGCAGGTTTCGATTATAGGTGTATCAGAACTTATGTATGCAGCTGATACAATAAGAGGCACATCATTTAGGCCTATGGAGCCTTTAATAATTATAGCAGTAATATATTTTGTTATTACATTTACTATTTCAATTTTTATAAAACTTCTTGAAAGAAGAATGGGAAAGAGTACACGATAAAAATTTTAATAAAATAAATAATTAAAGATGAAAAGGAGAGATTAACTATGAAAGTAAAAGGAATTAAAAAAATTATCTCATTGTCACTTTGCATTATATGTGCATTTGGTATGGTTGGTTGTGGTACATCAGGGGAGAAGACGTCATCGTCATCTTCTTCAGCATCAGAAAGTTCAAGCCTTTTAAGTCAGATTAAATCAAAAGGTAAGATAGTTGTAGGTACTTCATCAGGTACAGGATATGTTCCATATACATTCACAGATCCTAAAACAAATAAGATTGTAGGTATTGATATTGAACTTGCAAATGCTATTGCAAAAGAAATAGGAGTTGATCTTGAAATTCAGGACATGACTTTTAGTGCAGTATTAGCTTCGATACCAACAAATAAGATTGATATTGCAATTGCTGGAATATGTGAAACAGAAGAGAGAAAGAAATCGGTTGATTTCTCAGATATATATTTAAATTCAGAACAGAAAATTCTAATAAGAAAAGAAGATAAAGATAAACTAAAAACACTTAATGATTTTAAAGGAAAAAGTGTTGGAGCACAGAAAGCAACAAGTCAAGAAAAACTTGCAAATTCTGAAATTACAGATGCAAATGTTTTAGCAATAGAAAAAGTTCCAGATGTTATTCTTGAACTTAAAAACAAGAAGATTGATGGTCTCGTAATTGAAGGTGTTGTTGCTCAGCAGTATATGCTTGTAAATGATGATTTAACATTAAGTGATGCTGAATTTAAGGATAAGTTAAAACCAACAGCTATGGCTTTTTCTAAAGGAAATGATGACTTTAAAGAAATTGTAAACAAAGTTATAAAAGAAAACATGGATAATGGAAATATAGATAAATGGATAAAACAATATAGTGAACTCGCAGCTAATAACGCTAAGGGTAAATAAAACTAAAAAACTTAATTGATTTGGAGTGATAAACAACATGGTAAGTCTTGGGAAAATTAAAAAAGGAGCTACACTGAAAGAACAGTCATATAAGATAATAAAAGATGCAATTATGAAAAATGAAATTAAATCTGGAGAAGTACTTGCAGAACAGCAGCTTGCTGAAAAACTAAGCATAAGCAGAACACCTATAAGAGAAGCTTTAAATAGGCTTGTTTATGAAAATATAGCTAAGGTTAATTCAAATAACAGTATAGTTGTAGCAGATATTACAACAGATGAGATAGAAGATATTACAAAGGTAAGAACAGTATTAGAGACACTTTCAATAACTCTTCTTAAAGGAAAAATGGATGATAAAAAATTTGAAGAATTAAATAGCCTTATTAATGAGCATATTGATGCATTAAAAAATAATTATATGGAGAAAGTTCTTGAATGTGATTTCTGCTTTCATGTAAAGCTTGCAGAATTTACAGAAAATAAATTCTTACTTTCAACTATTGAATCAGCAAATCTTATTATAAGACGGTTTCTAATTTTATCAGGTACTCTTGAAAAATATTCAAGACTTGCCGCAAAAGAACATGAAGATGTTTATAAAGAGCTTAAAAAAGGAAATTATGATATTGCACAGAGTAAGATGAATACTCATCTTACAAATGTTAATAAAAGAATGTTAAATAAGTAGCAGGTGATAAAAATGTTTGATGAAATTTTAAATCTTACAAAAAAACTTGTAAGTATAAAAAGTGTTAATGGAACAAGTGGAGAAAAAGATATTGGATGTTTTATAGAGCAATATTTAAGAAACATACCTTATTTTAAAGAACATAAAGACAGAGTAATAGTATCTGGATTAAAAAATGATAAACTAGGTAGAAGAAATGTTATTGCAGTACTTATAGGAGAAAAAGAAAAATCAGATAAAGGTATTTTGCTTCATGGTCATACAGATACAGTAGATGTTAAAGATTATCATAATCTTGAGAAGTACGCATTTTCAAGCGATGAACTCATGAAAAAACTTCACGAGATTGAGCTTCCTTTAGAAGTAAAAGAAGATTTAGAATCTAATGATTACTTGTTTGGAAGAGGAGCTTGTGATATGAAAGGCGGAGACGCTGTATTCCTAGTTCTTTTAAAAAATCTTTCAGAAAAAGTTAAAGATTTAAAAGGAAATATAGTTGTATCATTTAATCCTGTTGAGGAAAATCTTCATACTGGAATGATAGAATCAAGAGAGGTTTTAGAAGAAATATCAGATAAGTACAAGTTTAAATATATATTTGCAATAAATAATGACTATATATGTCCATTATATAAAAATGATACAACAAGATATGTATACACAGGATCTGTTGGAAAAATATTACCATGTTTTTATATAATGGGAAAAGAAACTCATGTGGGACAGTGCTTTGAAGGTGTTGATGCATCTCTTATTGCATCTGAGATCGTAAAAAAGATAGATCTTAATCCAGAGTTTTCTGAAAAGTATAATGGAGAATATACACTTCCACCATCTGTTTTGAAAATAAAAGATTTAAAGAAAGAATATAATGTTCAGACTTCATTTGATAGTTTTTTATATTTTAATTATTTTATTCATAATAAATCAATAATTGAAATTATGAATACATTAAAAAAAGCAACAAAAGAATCTATAGCTGAAGTTAAATCAACTATAAATGATAGGTATAAAAAATATTGCATGCTTTCAAATACAGATTATAGTGAAATTAATTTTGATAGTAAGGTTTTATCATATGAAGAATTATTAAAAATGGCAGAAGAAAAATATGATGGAAATTTGGAAGAATATATAGATAAAGAAACAGAAAAACTTTTAGAAGAAAATTTGGATAAAAGAGAAATATCATTAGAAATTGTAAAAAAATTATGCAGTATTTCACAAATAAAAAAAGTTACAGTTGTAATATTTTTTGCAGCACCATATTGTCCACATAATACATTAAAGTCTGAAGAAGAAAAAGAAGAAAAACTTTATAAAGAATTAAGCAAAGTTATCGATGAATTTTCAAAAGAAACGAATGAAAAATATAAAATGTGTCAGTTCTTCCCAAGTTTAAGTGATAGCAGTTATCTTAAGATAGATGATGATTATGAATCTATTGAAAGTCTTATAAACAATTTCCCTGAATATAAAAAAATATATAATTTACCATTAAAAGAAATTAAAAAGTTTAATGTTCCTGGAATAAATTTTGGATGCTTTGGAAAAGACGCTCACAAATGGACTGAAAGAGTTTATATGCCTTATTCATTTAATATATTACCAAGACTAATTTTAAAAACATTAGATTATTTTTTGAATTAAATATATTTTAGGAGGAAATTATATGAAATATTCAATTAAGATTCCTGTAAATGTATTTCAGGAATCGGAATGTATAAAAAATCATAAAGAAATATTTAAAGAATGTGGGAAAAAAGCATTTATTGTAACAGGAAAACATTCAGCTAGAGCCTGTGGAGCACTTAACGATATTGAGGAAGTTTTGAAAATTCAAGATATAGAATATGAAATTTTTGATGAAATAGAAAATAATCCTTCTTTAGAAACTGTTTCAAGAGCATCAGATAGGGCAAAGAAATTTGGAGCAGATTTTGTAATAGGAATAGGCGGAGGATCTCCACTTGATGCATCAAAAGCAATAGCAGTAATTGCAGCAGGCAATATAGAGCCTATTGAAATATTTAAGATGGAGTTTAAAAAAGCACTTCCAATAATTGCAATTCCAACAACATCAGGAACAGGAAGTGAAGTTACTCCATATAGTGTGCTCTTAAGAAAAGATTTAAAGACTAAAGTAAGCTTTGGAAACAAGTATACTTTTGCAAAATATGCGTTGCTTGATTCTAAGTATACAGAGTCTTTAAGGATAGATACAACAATAGATACAGCAATCGATGCCTTTACACATTCTTTTGAAGGATATTTAAGCAATCGTGCAACGCCTATTACAGATGCTTTTGCAATAGAGGGAATTAAAAATTTTGCAGATTCTATTAAGCAATTAAAATCTTATTATATAAGTGAAGATATAAGAGAAAAACTTATGTATGCATCTATGATAGGAGGAATAGTAATTGCACATACTGGTGTTACTATTGTTCATGGAATGGGCTATTGCTATACATATTTTAAAGGCATTGCTCATGGAAAAGCAAATGGATTTTTAACTAAAAATTATATTGACTATATATACGATGTTAAAAAAGAAAAAATTGATAATGTATTAAATATTTTAGGATGCAAAGACGTTCTTGAGTTTGAGTCTCTTATTGAAAAACTTATTGGCAAAGCACCTAAAATTACAGATGAAGAAATAGAAATGTATACATCTCTTACAATGCTTCAAACTGGGAGCATAAAAAATACAGCAAGAGAATTAAGTAAAAACGATATAAAATCACTATGGGCTAGTATGAATAAATAGAAGGGAAGTAATAAAAATGGAAAGTCTATATGAAAGATGTATGAAAGTAATGCCTCCAACTGCTAAAAGAGCAACAACACTTGGAGTCATAAAAGGTGAAGGAATATATTTATATACAGATGATGGAAGAAAAATAATTGATTTTGCAAGTGGTGTTGCAGTATGCAACATAGGACATAATCATCCAAAAGTTGTAGAAGCTGCTAAAGCACAGATAGACAAGCTTATACATGGTGGACATAATGTAGTATATTATGAATCATATGTTAAACTTGCAGAAAAACTTGTAGAACTTACAGGATCTGATACAATGGCATATTTTAGTAATTCAGGCGCGGAAGTTAATGAAGGAGCTTTAAAACTTGCAAAGTTTGTAACTAAAAGACCTGCGATTATTTCTTTTAAAGGAGGATTTCATGGAAGAACTCTTGCAGCAGCATCTATAACAGCTTCAAGTTCACAATATAGAAAAAATTATGAGGGAATGCTCCCAAGTGTTTATTTTTTGGAATATCCTAATCTTTATCGTACACCATATGAGATTAAAGATGGGGAAGATTGTCCAGAACAATATTTTAAGCAATTTGATGAATTATTCCACGATCTTGTAGATCCATATTCAGTAGCAGCTATTATTATGGAACCTGTTCAAGGTGAGGGAGGATATATAGCTGCACCAAAAAGTTTTCTTGAGTATGTAAGAAAAATATGTACTAAATATGGTATAATGTTAATATTTGATGAAGTTCAGACTGGTTTTGGACGTACAGGAAAATTATTTGCATGGCAAAATTTTAATATAAAACCTGATATTTTTACATGTGCAAAAGGAATAGCTTCAGGCTTTCCATTAGGAGCTATAATTGCTAAAAAAGAAATTATGGAGAAATGGATACCTGGTGCACATGGTGGTACATTTGGAGGAAATCCTGTTTCTTGCGCAGCTTCTCTTGCAACTATTGATGTTCTTAACGATGGAGCAATTGAAAATGCAGCAAAGATGGGAGAATATCTTAATAAAAAGCTTATGAAACTTAAAGAAAAATATACATTTATAGGTGATGTAAGAGGAATTGGTCTTATGCAGGCTCTTGAATTTGTAAAAGATAGAGATACTAAAGAACCAGATATGGAACTTACGGTAAAAATTAAAGAAAAAGCACTTGAAAAAGGACTTTTACTTTTAACATGTGGAACTTATAAAAATGTAATAAGATTTATTGCACCTACAATTGTAAAGAAAGAAGAGATGGATGAAGCTCTTAAAATATTTGAGGAAACGTTAATGGAGATTAAGTAGATTTTATGGAATCTTATAAAATAGTATTATCACAAGTTGAAATAATGTTTATTCTTATTGCTGTAGGCTTTATATTAGTTAAGAAAAGGCTAATATCAAAGTCTTCAGTTTCAGATATATCAAATATATTATTATATATTGTAGTTCCTTCGCTTATGATAAAAGCATATGGGAGGGAAAATAATAAAGAAGAATCATTATATCTTATAATATCATTTATTTTAGCAATACTTTTTCATATAGTAGCAATACTTATTTCAAATATAATGATAAAAAAATCTAAGAATGTAGATTATAAAATTGATAGGCTTGCAGTAGTTTATTCTAATTGTGGATTTATGGCTTTTCCAATTTTATCTGCAATTTCTGGAGATAAAGGAATATTTTACGGCTCAGCTTTTGTTGCTGTATTTAATGTGTTTTTATGGACACATGGTATAAAAATAATTACAGAAGGTAGTAGATTTAATTTAAAAAAAGCAGTATTAAATCCTGGATGTATAGCGGTTTTATTAGGAATTATAACATATGCTTTTCAAATAAAATATCCAGTAGTTATAAATGACTCTATTGACTTTTTTGCAGGTTTAAATACCCCGCTTGCAATGATAGTTGTAGGTTCTATGTTATCAGATGTAAAATTAAAAGAGTTTTTTAATTTTAAAATAATGTTTGTTACATTTATAAGAAATTTATTTGCACCAGCTGTATTTATAGCTTTAATATTGCTTCTTAAACTAATAAATATTAAAGGCAGCATGATAGATGTATGTATAGCATCAATTTTATGTGCATCATGTCCAGCAGCTGCTTCAATTACATTAGTACCATCATCTTTTGGAATAGATGCACAGCATGGTGCTAAAATAATTTCTTTTTCAACCATATGTTCAATTGTGACTCTTCCAGTCATAACAGCAGGGATAAAAATATTATTAAAATAATTTCTATTCCTGCATTTCTTCCCATTTTTCATAGAGACTATCTATTTTATCCTGTAGAGTTTTTATTTCTTTATTTACTCGTTCACTTTCAGCAGGGTTTGAATAGACTTCTTCTTTGCATAAGTCTTCTTCAAGTTTTTTAAGATTTTCTTCATTTACTGCTATATTTGTTTCAATATCATTAAGCTCTTTTTTTCTTTCTTTTTCTTGATTTTTAATAGCTCTTTTCTTTTTCTTTTCTTCGTTTATTTGTGTTTTTGTCTTACCTGATTTTATCTCTTCGTAAGTATCATATCTGTTAGGATTTTTTTTCTTTTCCATATAATATGAATAGTTTCCTAGATATTCAGAAACGCCGTTTTCTTTAAGTTCTAAGATTTTATGAATTACTTTGTTTAAGAAATATCTATCATGCGATATTACGATAAGAGAACCATTATATGATAAAATAGCATCTTCAAGAGCTTCTCTTGATGGAATATCAAGATGGTTTGTAGGCTCATCTAATAAAAGAAGATTTGGTTTTGAAAGCATAAGCTTTAAAAGATTAATTCTGCATCTTTCACCACCACTTAATTTATCTATTGTTTTAAAGACATCATCGCCGAAAAATAAGAATGCAGCAAGTGCATTTCTAACTTCACGTGTAACCATGTCAGGGAAGTCATCCCACACTTCATCGATTATTGTCTTATCAAGATGAAGATCTGATTGCTCCTGATCGTAGTAGCCTACAGATACATTTTTCCCTAAAACTTTTACTCCAGAGTCAGGCTTTATTTTATCCATTATTATTTTAAATAAAGTAGTTTTTCCTCTTCCATTTTCTCCGATAAGTGCAATTTTCTCGCCACGTTTTAATTCAAAAGATAGATTAGAGAAGAGCTTTTTATCTGAAAAACTTTTTGAAAGATCTTCTATATGAAGTACATCAAATCCGCTCTGAGTCTGTGCTTCAAATTTTATTTTAGATGCATCTTTTTCTTCATCAGGTGCATCTATTCTTTCTATTTTGTCTAAAGCTTTCTCTCTGCTTTCAGCTCTTTTTATACTTTTTTCTCTATTAAAAGATCTAAATCTTTCGATGATTTCTTCCTGTCTTTTGATTTCAGCTTGCTGATGTTTAAATGCTTTTAATTTTGAATCATGCTCTTTTTTCATAAGTTCAAGTGATTTTGTATATGGAGCATTATATAAATTAATATGTCCATTTATAACTTGAAATGTTCTATTTGTTACAGAATCAAGGAAAAATCTGTCATGGGATATAGCAACAACAGTTCCTTTGTAGTTTTTAAGATATTCTTCAAGCCATTCTATCGCATCAAGATCTAAGTGGTTTGTAGGCTCATCTAAAAGAAGAATTTCTGGCTTTAATAAAAGAAGTTTACATAAAGCAACTCTTGTTTTTTGACCACCACTTAATGTCTGTATTGATTTTTCAAAATCTTCTTCAGAAAAACCAAGTCCTTTAAGAACACGTGAAATTTCTCCTTTATATGTATAGCCGCCTCTGTTTTGATAAAGATCTTGATATGTACCATAATCTTTTATTACTTTTTCATGAAAAGCAGCATTTTCTTCATTGTATGGTTCATTCATTTTAACTTCAAGATCTGATATTTTCTTTTCAATTCTTATAAGATCATCGAATACAAGAAACATTTCATCATAAATACAATTTTCAGAATCAAGGTTTAAATGCTGTGATAAATATCCAAGAGTTTTATTTCTATCTATGAATACTTCACCACCGTCTTGACTTATCTTTTTTGAAATTATTTTAAAAAGTGTAGTTTTACCTTCACCATTTGCACCTATTATTCCTACTTTATCGCCTTCATTTATAGAAAATGTTATATCTTCTAATATCGTATCGATACCATAACTTTTGCTGATATCTTTGCAACTTAAAACAATCATTCTATTTCGTCCTCCATTTAACTATAAGCATAGATACTATTATTATACTATTTTAAACTATAAATAACAAAGATAAAGAAAAAGCAAGAAAATTATATAATCTTAAAATATAATTTTCTTGCTTTATTATATAAGAATTTGTTTTTAAATTATGAAATTGCCATCATTTAGAAGAACATATCCAATTCTAGGCATTCTGTTAAAAAGACCGACTATATAAATTGTAATAAAATCTTTCTTTTTAAGATTTATATCAGATATATATCTTACAAATGAGCTATTTGAAGATGAAACCATAAAATTATATATTCCAGCTGAAAGAGGATAATAATCAGTAGTTTCAAGGTAAGATGTATCTTCAAATAAAGTTATTCCATCAGGAAGCGATAAAGTCAAAATTGGAGCATTTTTAGAAAAGTTCATAAATCTTACATGAGCAAGGAGTGGATTTTTATTTAAGCTTGTATCATCTAGTAAGAAAAATGAAACTTTATCATCTTCATAAGCAATTACAATTGTAGTTACTGAATTTTGCAGAAGACTTATGTTCTCAGTAAGAAGAGGAGAATCAAACTGACTGCTTTTATAAAGTTGAAATTTATAAAAACCGGGAGTAAATTCAATATAATCAGTTACTTTTGGGAAAGAAAGATTATTAAATATTTCTTTCCCGTTTGCATATATATCAACATTAAAATCAGATGGAAGAGCATTTAAAAATCTTATATTTGAGTTTGAATTAAATTCTCTAAATAACATTTTTTCACCTACTTGTTATCGTAATAATCTAATGATAATTTTATGATTTTTTGAAGAAGTATTTTTGTAATTGGATATGGAATTTTATATGAAGAAAATGTTGCAATTATGTTTGGTTCATTTTTTTCTAGTGATTTTAAAATTAAATTTGATTGGATAAATGTTTTACTTCTAGTATTAGAAGTAAGCTCATCAACATCGAAATTTAAATTCATTAATACATCAGAAGGTGAAGGAATTCTGTTTTCTTCAACAGTATTTGGACAAGGTGTAATGCTATTATAATAGCAATGCATCTCTGATTCGTTAGTTTCTGACGGAAATTTATTATCATCTTCACTATAAGGTCTATTAAATGAAGGTGGTACAAATCTAATGTTATTTTCTTTATTATTTATAATTACTTCATTCATATATTTTTGATCAGGTTTCATTATTATAATCCTCCTTGTATAATCTAGTTGTAACATTTGATAGAAAACCATTTAGTCTACTAACGAACATTACATTTCTAATTATTCTTAATATTCTTATTTATTACTCTGCCTACGCCCCGATAGGGAATATGCATTTCATACTTAAAATAGTTTTTTATTTAAATTCCAAAAGGAATCTAACCAAATTTAATATAGTTTAGTATAATACTCCTGAATAGAAGATAGATGTATCCCTCCTGGGAGGTTTATTTAGAACCTATACCCGTAAGTTAGCGTATCATTCCATCAGGTAGAATTCTATGTTTAGCTGGTTGGGTTTCCCTTTGGGAATTACCCGTGTCACAAACAAGGTTATAAGCTATCTGATAGATTGGAAGTTCTATTCTATCTCAAATTTAATTTAAAGGAGATATATACAATGTCTAAATTTTTTAATAGTCCTGTAGTTGGAATTGATGTTTCAGCTGATTTTTCATATGCTGCAATACTCGCACCTAATGGTGATGTTTATAAAAAATCATTTAAGATAAAGCATGACGTAAGCGGCTTCAATTACTTAGTTAATGAAATAAAAAAAGTGGAAGAAGAGTTTAACATGAAAACTGGCATTTTCATGGAGTCCACTGGTGTGTACCACTTATCTCTTTTCCACTATCTTAATAATAATTTTGATAACACATTTGTTATCAATCCACTCGTTACTAAGTGTAACAAAAATGTGGATATAAGAAAAGTGAAAAATGATAAAAAAGATGCTTTATCTATTGCGAACATAGGAAAATTTCAAAATATTAAGTTATCTACGCCAAATGATCTTGATATTTTTCTTTTGAAAAATATCGTGCGAGAATACTATAAGCTTACAGATACATGTTCTATTTATAAAAAGAAGTTATCTGCTGATTTGAGAGTTATCTTTCCAAATTACAATACTGTATTTTCAGATTCCACATCTAATACATCACTTGAAATTTTAAGTAACTATCCAACTCCAAAATCAATAATAGATGCCTCAAAAGAAGATATACTAAAAATTCTTGTTGAAAAATCTAAAAAAGGTTTAACTTGGTCTGAAAACATCTATTCAAAGTTAATTGCTGTTGCAAAAGAAGCTGCGACTATTGGCGTTCCGCTAAGCGGTTTGTCTGTTAAAATATCTAGTTCTTTGGCATTAATAAAAGCTTTTGAAGAACAAATAGATAACTTATTAAATGAAATCAACACACTGATTGAATCATCTGAATTTCCTGAATCTATCAGAAATAATATTGAATTAATAAATTCAATTCCAGGAATAGGACGCTTAACAGCTATTACTTTAATAGCTGAAATAGGTGATATTAACGGCTTTATTAAGCCTAAACATCTTGTAGCTTTCTTTGGTATAGACAGTTCTATTAATCAGTCTGGTAAATTTCAAGGTGACCAATGCAAAATATCCAAACGTGGAACTCGAATCGGTCGAAGAGCATTGTATGCTGTAGCTCTTGCCTCAATTAGGCGTAATCGTAATGGAATCCCTATAAACAAAGTTTTATTGGAATACTATCAAGTTAATCTAAAAGGCAAAAAAGCTAAAGTTGCTTTGGTTGCTATAATGCACAAAATATTGAATTATATTTTTGCTGTTCTTCGAGATCAAACGCCCTTTGAACAAAGAGATCCTAAACTACATAAACAAATGTTTTTAGAAAATAAGCATCTACATAAGGTAGCTTAATTTATTTCCTGTTTTTGTAATCGTTCGTGTTTTTGAACGGTTTGTTTGCTATGCACTTTTTTAGAATTAATATTTTTTAGAAATTTACTTGACTATTATTAGCTGGTCTATTTTTTCTGCTACTTTTATTTATATGTTTAAAAAATAAAAATAGTACAGCTACACTTAATAAAGAGTATTAACAATAAATATCATATAGGAATAAGATATATTGGAGGAGATGTGTGATGAATATAAAGGATAATAATAAAATAAGAAACCTGTTCGCAGGAGTAAATACGAAAGTTTGTGATTATAAGGGGAAATATATAGATTGCATAAATTTTGATAATGCTGCAACTACTCCTCCTTTTATTCTTGAACTAAAGTATATCGAGGATATGTGTGAATATTATGCTTCTATAGGAAGAGGAACAGGACAGAAGGCAGAATTATCTACTAAAATGTATCAAGAGTCAAAAAAATATCTTTTGAATTTTTTTAATATAAAAGATAAAGATAAATATATGGTTATATATGTTAAAAATACTACTGAAGGAATAAACAAATTATCAAAAATATTAAAAAGAAAAAAAGATGAAATTGTACTATTATCTAGAATGGAACATCATTCAAATGATCTCCCCTGGAGAAAAACTGGTAAGGTTGATTACATTGAAGTGGATAAAGATGGAAGATTAAAAATAGATGAAATTGAAACCCTGCTGAAAAAGCATAAAGGGAAAGTCAAATATGTCTCGCTTACGGGAGCTTCTAATGTTACGGGATATGTGAATGACATAAATAAAATAGCTAAAATTGTGCATAAGTATAATGCTAAAATTATAGTAGATGGTGCGCAGATAGTATCACATCGAAAGGTTATTATTCAGAAAAAATATGATGACGAGCAGATAGATTTTTTAGTTTTTTCTGCTCATAAAGTCTATGCACCTTTTGGAACAGGTGTCATAATTGGACTTAAAGAAGAACTAAATAAAGTAGAATCAGATTATTATGGTGGAGGTACAGTTGAACTTGTTTTAGATAATCACGATTTTTCACTATCTGGATATGAAAGACATGAGGCTGGTACACAAAATCTTATGGGGGCAATGTCTCTTATAAAATCAATGGATATTCTTGAATATATAGGCTATGATTTTATAAAAAATCATGAGAGTATTCTTCTAAAAAGAGCACTTGATGGGCTAAAAAGTATTCCCCGGGTAATACTTTATGGCGATTGTGATAAAATTGACGACAGACTTGGAATATTAACATTTAATATTGATGGAATTTATCATAGAGATGTTTCAGAATATCTTTCAAAAGTGTATGGGCTTCAAGTAAGGCATGGATGGTTCTGTGCACACCCGTATTGCAGAAGACTTATGAATATTTCAGAAAGTAAAGCTTCTGAATATTTATATGATAAAAATAAAAAGATGTATGGAATGATAAGACTTAGTTTTGCACCATACAATACAGAAGAAGAAATAGATGTTTTTTTAAATGCTGTTGAAGATATTTCAAAAAATAATTTTTCACTATACGTTTATAAGTAAATGAAATTCTATTTTGAAGAGGATTAAAATGAGGTGTTACACTTTATTTTGTGAAACACCCCATGATTATAATTTAAATTCTTTAATTACAAAATGGAATTATAAGTGCTTGTCCTCTTAAGACTTAAATTTATCTATTATGAAATACTTTATATTTTGGAAGACCTTCATTATTTAATTTAGCATTTACATTTCCTTTAATAAGAGGAATGAAGTAATCTTCTGCTTCTTTTGAAATATTATTCTGATCTTTATTTATCCATTCTTTAGGGAAGTAGCGTATCTTATTTGCTACTTTATCTGCATCTATTAAAGAATATGATGCTTTATATGGATTTTCAGATTCTCGTACTATAGAAACCATTTTCCCAGATTCATTATTGTTAGCTGCTAAAAGAGCATTATATCCTGCATCAAAAGATTCATTAATATCTGTAAGTGATGCTGAGTGCATAGAACATCTTTGAAGTATTCCAAGTTCAAGAACTTTTACTCTTGAAGTTATTTCTGATTCTAATATAAGTGTTTTTAAATAATTTCCGACACCACCAAGCTGTATATGTCCAAATTTATCATGAGATGTACATTCAGTTTCAGAAACAAAATGACTATTTTTGTATTTTATACCTTCTGAAGCTACTATGTATACTTTATTCTGTTTTTCAAATTTTTCTTTAACATCTGAAATAAACTTATCTTTATCAAATACTGCTTCTGGAAGATAGATAAAATCTGCAACTTTTTTATTATTTATTTTAGCAATACATGCTGAAGCAGCAAGCCATCCTGCATCTCTTCCCATTGTCTCTAAAATAAATATTCCGTTATTTATGTAAACTGATGCGTCTAAATATGTTTCAAGTGTAGATGTAGCTATGAATTTTGCTGCACTTGAAAATCCTGGTGTATGATCTGTATACATTAAATCATTATCTATTGTTTTTGGAATTCCAATAAAATTAATATGTATATTTTTTTCTGATGCGTACTTAGAGAGCTTGGCTATTGTATCCATTGAATCATTTCCGCCTATGTAGAAAAATGATGTTATATCATATTTCCTTAATATATTTATAAGCTTTTTATACTCTTCATCAGATTCTTCTATATTTTTTAATTTGTATCTGCATGATCCCAGCCCTGAAGATGGTGTGAATTTAAATGTATCTATATCTTCTTTTGAAATAGAAGAAAGGTCTATAATATCTTCATTTAAAATACCTTCAACTCCATTTAAACCTGCATAAACTTTCTCAAATATATTTTTTTCGATATTTGCATTTACAAGTCCAGCAACACTTGAGTTAATAACTGAAGTAGGACCTCCGGATTGAGCAACTATACAATTTGACATAAAAATCCTCCTTGATATATATATGGTTATATGTGATATACAATTACGTATTTATAGTATTCTATAACAATATACAATAAAAGAGATAATTTATAAAGTGTTTTTTTTATATTAATAAAAATATTATTATAAAGGTTCTATTATTTTCTAAATATTTGTATTAATAATAGAACAATAAGTATCAGGAGTTTTTATGGATATTAAAGATATTTTTATTATAGCTCTAGCACTTTCAATGGATGCGTTTGGAGTTTCACTTGCCATAGGTTTAAATAAGTCAATTAAAAAAATGAATAAGATTAAGTTTATTTTATCTTTTGCTATATTTCAGTTCCTTTTTTCATATATAGGAGGGATAGCGGGACACCTTTTTGATATATATATAATGAATATACCATCTATTGTAGGAGGAATTGTGATTTTAATTGTTGGAATTTTTATGATAGTAGATGGATTTAAAGAAAAAGAAGATAAGATATTTATAAAAAGAGGAATGTTAATTATCTTAGGGATATCTGTAAGCATAGATGCACTTGTTATAGGCTTTACGGTACTTCATAAAATAGCAAGTAATGTTCTTTTATTAACTGACACAGTATTTATAGGACTTGTAACATTATTTATGAGTACGGTAGCATTTTTCTTGTCAAGAAATCTTAGAAAGTTTAAGCTTATAAGCAGATATGCTGATTATTTTGGAGGGGGAGTACTTGTATTTTTTGCTTTAAAAATGATATTCTTTTAAATATTTATGCTATAATTGTTTTAGTTTTTTATGTGAGGAGATAATTAATGTTATGGAGCCCGTTAAAATCTTAAAGTCGAAGCAGATTAAGGTTACAAAAGCTAGAAAAGAAGTTTTAAATCTTCTTTTTGAATCAGATAAGAGCATGTCTGCAGAAAGCATTTATAGCATATTTACGTATAAAAATATAAATATAAATTTAAGCACAGTTTATAGAACTTTAGAACTATTTGAGAAAAAATCTATTATTGAAAAGATTATGCTCCAAGATGGAGTTTCTGCATATAAACTTATAAAAAATGCCCATAGGCATTATCTACAATGTGATATATGTCACAAAAAAGTAGAAATTCCGTGCCCTATGAGCCAGATAGAAGAAATGGTTGAAGACGAAACTGGATTTACACTTACAGAGCATGAACTTATTCTTAAAGGAATATGTAGCGACTGTAAGAAGAAAAAAGAAAAATTCTAATCTTCAATACCTAAAAATTTTCTTATTATAAGAACGATTAAAAGGAGAATTACAGATATAAGTGCAATTGTTCCTCCTGGAGCGCTATTTATATAATAAGAAAGAACAAGACCAGATATTACATCAAAAAATCCAAATATAATGGAAAGAATAAGTGTTTTATTAAATCCTTTTTTTAGCTGCATAGCTGTTGCAACAGGGATTACTATTATTGATGACACTACAAGTATTCCCATTATTTTAAGTGACATTGAGATTGTAGATGCAACAAGTATTGTAAAAATATAATTTATAAGACTAACATTTATTCCTGATGTCTTTGCCGAATTTTCATCAAATGTTACATAAATGAGTTTATTGTATAAAAGTATAAGCAATATTATACATATAGTTGAAACTATAGCCATTATTATAAGCTCACTTTTATTTACTGTAAGAATGCTTCCAAAAAGGTATGAATCTACTTTTGCGGAAGCTTTTCCGCTGCTTATAAGTATAATTGCAATACCAAGACTTAAAGTAAGGACTATAGACATAACAAGTTCTGCATATTTTTTATAATAATTTCGCAGTACTTCAATTACTAATGCACAAGCTGTAGTAAATATAAATGCAGTAAATAGAGGACTTAATCCAAATACAAGTCCTATTGCAATTCCTGCAAATGATGCATGTGATAAAGTATCACCAATCATAGAATATCGTCTAAGTACAATGAAAATACCTATAAAAGGACACAAAATAGAAATAAATATTCCAGCTATAAATGCGTTCTGCATAAATGATAATTCTAACATAGAGAATCCCCCTTGAGCATTTTTTCATAATCGTCTTTTTTATAAAGCGAAAGAACAGAATTCTTAATTGTTAAAATATGAGTTGAATATTTTAATGCTATTTTTTTATTATGTTCTACAGAAATTATTGTTTTCTTATATTTTTTATTTAAAGTTTGAAGAATTTTATACATTTCTTTCTGATTTTTTTCATCAACTCCTGTTGAGGGTTCATCAAGTAGTATTAATTCTGGATCGCCAATTAAAGCTTTTGCAATAAATACACGCTGCATTTGACCACCTGATAATTTCCCTATGAGATTATTTTTAAATTCTGTCATAGATACTTTTTTTAGTGCATCGTCTATTACTTTTTCACTTTTTATATGAAAAATTTTTGCGTGGCATTTTAAAAGCTCATTAACTGTAATTGGAAATTCTGTATTAAAATTATCAAGTCTTTGTGCAACGTATGCAATTTTTTTTGTATTCACTGTAATTTTTCCAAAGTCAGGTTTTAAAATACCTAATATAAGTTTAATAATTGTGCTTTTACAGCTTCCATTTTCACCTAAAAATGATAGATACACTCCATCTGGTATATTAATATTTATATTGTTAAGTAATCTTTGTCCTTTACAATAAGAAAAGGACAAATTTTCTATTTTAATCAAAAAAATCAACTCCTCACAAACACTTTATTATTATACACTTGTCTGCAAATGAGTTGCAAGTTAATATTATTTATTAAAATAATTGGTACTAGTATATATTTTTTCTAAAGTCCATATATTGTGGTCATCTTTTATAAAACTTGATATTACTATTTTTCTTTTGTGAGGCGGTTTTTTATCAAGACCTGTTATTTTAACAATAGCCCTATTTTCAGAAGACTGAACAAGTGAAATTTTTTCTATAAAAGAAAATTTATCTTCAGAGTATATACCATGTGTAAAATTATATTCAATTGAATATGAAAGATCTCTACATTCAAAATTATTATATATGTTATAAGATATATATAATGAAGAAATAATAATAGATGAAAGGAGAAGAGTTATATAAATTCTTATGTTTATTTTTCTATTTACTTTTTTTAAGTGTTTAAAATGTGTTTTTTTTCCTGAAGTAATAGATTGGTCTAATGACTTTTTTAAAGCTAAATTAGATGACATAAATAAGACCTCCATAAAATAAGATATATATAATTTTACCATAAAATGTAAATAATGAATATTAAATTTTAATTTTTATACTAATCTGATATAATTAATTTAAAGATTTATTTTAGAAAAGAGGTAGTTAAATGGATTTTTCAAGTTTGGTTTTAATGGAAAAAGATAAAGAAACAGGATATGTGAAAGCAGAAAAGGGAAGTTTTGAGGTTGATGAAAAAGCTTTATATATAAAAAAACTATATTTATTAGATGAAACAGTATATGTTTACTTTGATACGAATAAAGATGTTGAAGAATGGGAATATTCTGCAATATACGATTTATTTGATGAGAAGAGTTTTTTAGACGCAGGATTTGAATTAGAAGAGATGACAGAAGAATATAATCCAACATACATAGCAAAATTTAAATATGAAGATGACTATGAATTAACAAAGGAAAAACTTTATCAGTGCATAGATTTAATTTATAATGCATTTAATAAAGTATTCTATGATATTAAAGGAAAAGAAGAAGAATATAAAAATTTATAAGGTATAAGGTAAGGTGACTTTTATAATGATAGAAGTAAGAAAAAGAGAAGACATAAATGAGAAATATAAATGGAGAGTAGACAAAATATATAAAAATATCGATGAGTGGGAAAAAGACTTTAAGCTTTTAAAAGAAAAAGCACCATCTCTTAAAGATTTTGTAGGAAAGCTTAAAGATGTAGATAAGCTTTTAGAATATTTAAAGTTAGATGAAAAATATTCAAGACTTGCTGAAAAGCTATACGTATATGCGCATTTAAGATCTGATGAAGATACATCAAATAATACTTTTCAGTCTCTTATGAGCAAGATAGATATTTATATGGCTGAATTTTCAAGCTACACATCATTTTTTGTTCCAGAGATATTATCTTTTGAGGATGGATTTATTGAAAAAGAAATAGAAGAAAATGAAGAGCTTAAGAAGTATGATTTTCTTTTAAAAGATATATTAAAGGAAAAGCCTCATATTTTATCAAAAGAAATGGAAGAACTTCTTGCAACTGCTTCTGATTGCTTAGATGCACCAGATGCAATCCACAATGTATTAACTAATGCAGATATGCATTTTGGAAAGATAAAAAATGAAGAAGAAAAAGAAGTAGAACTTACTGAAGGAAACTATTCATCATTTATTAAAAGTAAGGACAGAAGAGTAAGAAAAGATGTATTTGATACATTATTTTCTGAATATAAAAAGTTTGAAAATACTTTAGCAACATCTCTTACATGTTCAGTTAAAAACTTTAATATGCATAGCAGAGTTAGAAAATATAATAGCCCTATAGAAGCTTCACTAAATCCTAACAATATACCAGTTGAAGTTTATAAAAATTCTATAAAGGTTATAAATGATAATTTAGATAGTTTAAAGAGATATGTTCAGATAAAGAAGAAACTTTTAGGACTTGATGAGATTCATATGTATGATCTTTATGTACCAGTAATAGATACACCTAAGGAAAATATTGAATTTAATGAAGCTGTAAATATTGTTTTAGATGCTTTAAAGCCTTTAGGAAACGAATATTTATCAATATTCAAAAAAGGAATTGAAGACGGCTGGATAGACATTTATGAAAATAAGGGTAAAAAAGGAGGAGCATACTCATGGGGTGTATATGATACAATGCCATATGTTCTTCTAAATTACAACAATGAATTAAATGATGTTTCTACACTTGCACATGAAATGGGTCACTCAATCCATTCATATTATTCAAGAAAAGAGCAGCCTTATATTTATTCTGGCTATACACTTTTCTGTGCAGAAGTTGCATCAACTACTAATGAGTCTATACTTGTTCGTTATTTAACTTCAAAACAGGAAGATAAAAATAAGAGACTTTATTTAATGAATCAAGAGCTTGAGCAGATAAGAACAACAGTATTTAGACAGATAATGTTTGCAGAATTTGAACTTTATATCCATGATAAGATTGCTGAAGGAACTCCTCTTACAGCACAGGATTATGATAAAATATGGCATGACTTAAATGTTAAATATTTTGGCGATGATATAATAGTTGATGATTTAATTGATGTAGAATGGTCAAGAATTCCTCATTTCTATTCTGATTTTTATGTATATCAGTATGCAACAGGCTATGCAGCAGCATCAGCATTTGCAAAATCAGTAATAAACGGAGAAAAGGATGCAGTTTCTAAATATAAAGGATTCTTAAAATCAGGTGGAAGTGATTATCCTATAGAAATTTTGAAAAAAGCAGGTGTTGATATGACAAAAGATGCACCTATGAAAGCTGTTATATCAAGATTTAATGAACTTCTTTCTATGATAGAGAAGGAAATACAGTAAAAAGGATATACTAAAGGACAAAGGACAAAGGACAAAGGACAAATGACAAATGACAAATGGGGAAGTTTCTGCTCAAAATCGCAGAAACCCCAAAATTTATGAGCTTTCGCTCTTTTTAGCGAAAGCTTTAGTTTTTTGCGAGAATATGAATCTAAATGACATACCAAAGGACAAATCACAAATGACAAAGATGGTTGTTTCTGCTCAAAATCGCAGAAACGTAGAATTTATTTAGATTTCGCTTCAGGCGAAACCTTTAAGTTTTTTGCGAGAATCGCAAAAAACCATATAATGAAATTCTGGAAGAATTTCCACCTAAATTATCAATTATCCATTATTAATTCTCAATTGGATTGGAATTTCCACCTAAATCATCAATTATAAATTAATTTGTCAATTGTCCATTGTCAATTGTCAATTAAAAAAGGGGGGTGTTTTATGAAAAGTTTTGAAAAAGTATTTTTTAACAGACTTATAAATTCGAATAAATTTTATATAAAAGAATATTATAGTAAGATTTTAGAAAAGAACTGTTATGTAGCAATAAAAGATGTAGAGGGAGGGCTCTATGTTGTTATCGTTTCGGATGATAAAAGCGAATCTGTAGCTGTATCTGAAGCGTTAGAATTTATGAAATCATATAAGAAGAAGTTTATTTTAAATGCAGTAATTCTTACAGATCATGATTATGTGTATATAGAAAATGATAAAGTAAGAAGACTTGTTATTAATTCTGAAAATGGCAATATTATATCATGCGATAGTAATTGTGAGCCATTAAGAAAGATATTAAATTCTATAATTTCTAAAAAGTATAATAAAAAAAAGAATAGTGCTTTTAAATATAATATTACATGGACAATAATTATTATTAACATAATGTTATTTTTACTGACGGTTATTAAGTCTAAAAGCATATTAGATATAAATGCATCTGTACTTTTGAGCTACGGTGCATTAAATAGAATAAGGGTTTTTTATTATAATGAGTATTATAGGCTTATTACATGTGCATTTTTACATAGAGGACTTATTCATATTACAGTTAATATGTATTCTCTCTACATAATAGGACCGCAAATAGAAAGATTATTTGGAAAAGTTAAATACGTAATTCTATATTTATTAACAGCAGTAAGCGCATCATTTTTAGGACTTATTTTAAATAATAATAATTATCAGGTGTCAATAGGGGCATCAGGTGCAATATTTGGAATTTTAGGATCAATGCTTTCTGTGGTTATAATAGAGCGTAATCGAGTGAATAAAGCAGTTATTATGAATATAATAGTAATTATAGCTTTAAACTTATTTATAGGATTTAATGCATCAAATATAGATAATTTTGCACATATAGGAGGACTTATAGGAGGAGTAATATTAGGCTTCATTTTATATAAAAGAAGAAAAATATAAAAATTTATATATGTATATAATAATTGCATTTTTATTTTATAATTTATTTTGTTATAAAAATAGAAATGCAATTATTTTATGAAAAATAATCAAAAGAATAATAAATAAAGATATATATTTATTAAATTAATAAAAAATATATGCTTAAATAATTAAAACGTTAAAATGAAACTAAATAAATATTAAATGTAAAAAATTTTTCATATATAAGAATATTGTGTAAAAAAATTATAGTATTGAATAAAAAATTAGTGTATCATTATATCGTAACATATGTAAATAACATAAGGGGAGATGTAATAATGAGCGGAAAAGAATATGTTTCAAATGTTTTAAAAAAAGTAAGCAATAGAAATCCACATGAAAAGGAATTCTTAGATGCTGCAACAGAAGTTTTAAATTCTTTAGTTCCAGTATTTGATAAACATCCTGAATTTGTTAAAGCAGGTTTACTTGAAAGAATAGTAGAACCAGAAAGACAGATTATATTTAGAGTACCTTGGGTTGATGACAACGGAAATGTACAAGTTAATAGAGGATTTAGAGTACAGTTTAATAGTGCTATAGGACCATATAAGGGCGGTCTTAGATTTCATCCATCAGTTAATTTAAGTATTGTAAAATTCCTTGGATTTGAACAGATATTTAAAAATTCATTAACTTCACTTCCAATAGGTGGAGGAAAAGGTGGATCAGATTTTGATCCAAA
This sequence comes from Clostridium sp. BJN0001, assembly GCF_022869825.1. Classification (NCBI taxonomy): domain Bacteria; kingdom Bacillati; phylum Bacillota; class Clostridia; order Eubacteriales; family Clostridiaceae; genus Clostridium; species Clostridium sp. BJN0001. The sequence continues at coordinate 661,935 of NZ_CP094971.1, forward strand.
GGGAAAATCTGATAATGAAATAATGAGATTTTGTCAGAGCTTTATGTCTGAATTATATAAATATATAGGCGGAAACATGGATGTTCCAGCTGGAGATATCGGAGTAGGGGGAAGAGAGATTGGATACCTTTATGGATATTATAAAAAGCTTAGATCATTAAGTGATATGGCCGTACTTACAGGAAAAGGATTAACATTTGGAGGAAGTCTTGCAAGAACAGAAGCAACAGGTTTTGGTCTTGTATACTTTACTGAAGAAATGTTAAAAGATAATAACATGAGCTTTAAAGGAAAGACTGTTGTTATTTCAGGAGCAGGAAATGTTGCAATTTATGCTACACAAAAGGCTCAAGAATTTGGAGCTAAAGTAGTTGCTCTTTGCGATTCTAACGGATATATTTACGACAAAAATGGAATTAATTTAGATGTTGTAAAAGAAATAAAAGAAGTTAGAAGAGGAAGAATAAAAGAATATGTTGATGTAGTTAAAACTGCAGAATATCACGAAGGATGCAAAGGAATTTGGACTATCCCATGTGATATAGCTCTTCCATGTGCTACACAGCATGAAATTGATAAGGAATCAGCTGAAAGCTTAGTTAAAAACGGAGTAAAGGTTGTTTCAGAAGGAGCTAATATGCCTTCATCTCTTGAAGCGATTAAAGTATTCCAAGATAATGGAATATTATTTGGACCTGCAAAGGCTGCAAATGCTGGTGGAGTTGCATGTTCAGCACTTGAAATGTCTCAAAATAGCATAAGATATTCATGGACATTTGAAGAAGTTGATAACAAATTAAAAGTTATAATGAAAAATATTTATCATAACTCTAAGAATGCAGCAGAGGAATATGGAGTTAAAGGAAATATATTAGCAGGAGCTAATATTGCTGGCTTCATGAAAGTTGCAGAAGCTATGATGGCTCAAGGTATCTGCTAATAAGCATTTACTTAAAATAGAATTAAAAAAGGTCTTATATCCATAAGGATATGAGACTTTTTTTATAAGTATTATTTAAGTATAGTCTGTAAAATTATGTTATAATGTGTATATAGTAGAGTATTAAAGGGGTGGAAAATATGACTGAAACATTTATTGGAAAGACACTTGAAGAATGTCTTTTAAAAGCAGAAAAAAAGCTTAATACGCCTAGAAAAAATTTTACATACAAAATAGATATAAAAAGAAAACTTTTTAAAAAAATCATAAAGATTATAGTAGATTATGAAAAAGAAGAAAAAGATTTAAAAGGTGGAAAAATTTTTTCAAAGAAAATTGAACAGGAAGATAGTGTAGATGATATAAAATCAGGCATTGAGGTAAAAGATCAAATAATAACTATATTTGGAGATATAGATGATGAAAAGTCATTTGTTATAAAATCACCTCAAAATGGAAAATTATATATAAATGGAAATCTATGCGACAAAAGCAAAAAGTATTCGATTACAAGACTTGATGAAATAAAATATGAATCTGAAATTACAGAACCTAAAAGAAATATGAGCATAAGATTAAGCGATGATAGAATGAAAGCTTATATAAAAATTGAATATTTTTTAGGGTATATATATAAACTTCAAGATGCAAAAAGCGGAAGACATTTGGCATTAAAATCTGAAAAATGTGTAAACAAAGATAGTAATAAATATACATATGATGAAATAGAAAAATATCTTAAAGATAATGGAATTGTATTTGGAATAATAAAAGATGATTTTAACAAAATTGCTTATGATGGAGCAGATGATGTTTTAATTGCACAAGGAATTGAAAAAATGGATGATATACCATCTAAACTTGAATATACATTTAATATTAATGAAAATGATGATCTTACTGCTCCAAGTATAAAAAATACGAATGGAAGAATAGATTATAAAAATCTTCACAGCATACAAAATGTTGAAAAAGGAGATCTTTTAGCAAAAGTAAAAGAGAGAATTGAAGGACATGATGGTCAGGATGTATATGGACATGTAATTAAGAAAAAAACAATAAAAAACAGACCTGTAAAAGTTGGAGAAGGCTGTGAAATTAATGGTGATAAGGTTTTTGCTACAAGAAAAGGAAGAAGAAATGTAAAAAACGGAGTATTGACTGTTAACAATATGTATATGGTTACTGAAGTTAATATGAAGACTGGAAATATTAATTTTGTTGGTGATGTTCAGATTTATGGAAATGTTACAGAAGGTATGCAGGTAAAATCAGGAAACACAACTACAATAGGAAAAAATGTTGAATCTGCGACTATCGTATCAGAAGGAGATATTGTAATTAATGGAAATGTATTAAATTCAATAGTTCTTGCTGGAGCATATGATATGGAAAAGAAAAATTATATAAATACTTTAAAAGAGTATAAAATAATAATAGATAATATGACTGATGCTGCAAGAAAACTCACACAATACTCAAAAGATAAAAATGTGGGAAGAGTTATAAAATTATTAATAGAAAAAAGATACAAAAATATACCACGTTTATCACTTAACATAGTTACGTATAATATACATGAGGGTATTGTTGATAGTGAACTTATGAATATCATAAGAAATAGGATAGTTGGAATAAATGCACTTAAAATAAGAAGGATTGGTGAACTTATTGAACTTTCAAAACTTCTTCAAAATGAAATAGATTTTAACGATGATGTAATAATAAATCTTAATACTAAGGTGGGTTATTCGCAAAATTCGACTATTAAATCAACAGGTGATATAGTAGTTACAGGTGGAGGACAGTTTGTATCAAAGCTTATTGCATTTAATGATGTAAAATTCACTATGAAAGATGCAGTATCAAGAGGAGGAGTTATTTCTGCTGGAGGAAATGTAGAACTTAAAACTGTAGGAAGTAGTGCTGGAGTTATTACAAAAATTGAAGCATCAAAAGATTCTATAATAACTGCTGATGTTGCTTATCCTAATACAATTTTTTCATTTGATGGAAAGTCTTTAAGACTTGATGAAGCTTCCAGAAATGTAAAAGCTTATATGTCAAAAGATGGGAAAATTATAATAGAGAAATTAAAACTTGAATAATATTAATCTAAATTTAAGAAATATATCCTTGATTTTTATCAAAATTTGAAATATCATTAATTAGGTATGATTATTAATACTTAAAAAAATGAATAAGATTGTTCATAAAAATATAGGAGTGGATGTAATGGGAAAATACATTTATACCATAACTGCTATTTTTCAGATATTTGTTTTTGGATTATCATTATATTATTTAGTATTAGGCTTTTTTGGATTTTATAGAAAAAATGAAAAAAAAGACTATAATCCTAAAAATAGATTTGCACTGCTTATTGCAGCACATAATGAAGAGGTAGTAGTTGGAAGCCTTATAGAGAGTATGCAGAAATTGAATTATCCGAAAGAGTTATATGATATATATGTTATAGCAGATAATTGTGATGATAAGACAGCAGAAGTTTCTCGAGAATATGGGGTAAATGTCTGTGAAAGATTTGTAGCAGACAAAAAAGGTAAAGGATATGCACTTGAATGGATGTTTTCTAAGCTATTTAAGATGGATAAAAAATACGATGCTATAGCCATTTTCGATGCAGATAATCTTGTACATAAAGACTTTTTAAAGGAAATGGACTCAAAATTAAAGCAGGGATATAAAGTTGTACAAGGCTATATAGATAGTAAAAACCCTGATGATTCTTGGATCGCAACAGCGTATTCAATTGCTTTTTGGACTCAAAATAGAATGTTCCAGCTTGCAAGAGCTAATGTAGGACTTTCAAATCAAATTGGAGGAACTGGTTTTGCAATTGAGACTGAAACATTAAAGGAACTTGGATGGGGCGCAACATGTCTAACTGAAGATCTTGAATTTACATGTAAATTTGTTTTAAATGGTGGAAAAGTTGGCTGGGCACATGATGCTATAATTTATGATGAAAAGCCTTTAAAACTTGCTCAATCATGGACACAAAGAAAGAGATGGATGCAAGGATTTACAGATGTTGCATCAAGATATTTTTTCAAACTTTTAAAAAAATCAATTGTAAAGAGAAAATTCTTTATGTTTGATTGTGCATTATATGTTTTGCAGCCATTTATAACACTAATGCTTGCAGTTTCAGCTATTTTAACAATTGTGCAGCTAAATAGTGCACATGGTCTTAATATATTTGTAATAAATTACTTGTTTAGTGATGCTGGGTGGAAAGCATTTGCATTATTACAATTTTTAATTACACCTTTAATACTTGTTGTTGAAAAGAAGATTTCTATTCCTATGTTTATAATAATGGGTTTATATTCGAGCAATGTATTTTTAATACCATATCTTGCTCAGATTATAAATGAGCCAGAATTTTATTGGTTTTATGTAATTGGATTTAATCTTTTATTCCTTGTAATTACTTTAGTATTTCTTGGAAAGAAAAATCTTATGTTATTCTTTAGATTCCTTCTTTATGGATTCTATACATTAACATGGATTCCAATAACAATTCAAGGCATACTTAATAAAAACAATAAAGACTGGAATCACACAAAGCATATTAGAAATATAGAAATATGTGATGTCTAAAAATATTTGAATTATAATTATATAAAATAGTTAATATACTGGTGAATGTTTTAGTACTTTCACCAGTTTTATTTTTAATTTGGATTTTATGATATAATGAATATTTGAAATAGAAAGACAAAATAGATTATAGGAGGAAAAGTATGGAAGAAAGACAAAATGTATCATACGACGTAACGTCACTTACATCTTTAGAAAAACTTGAACCGGTTAGAGTAAGACCAGGAATGTATATAGGTTCAACAGGCAGCAAAGGGCTTCATCATTGTATATGGGAAATTATAGACAATTCTATAGATGAAATAACAAATGGATATGGAGACAGAATAAAAATAATATTAAATGCAGATAAAAGCGTTACGGTTATAGATAATGGAAGAGGAATTCCTACAGGTATACATCCTATAAAGAAAAAAACAGGAGTTGAGATGGTATTTACTGAACTTCATACTGGTGGAAAATTTAATAATAAAAATTATAAGACATCAGGAGGTCTTCATGGAGTAGGTGCTGCGGTTGTAAATGCACTTTCTACATGGCTTGAAGTTGAAGTTGAGCAAAATGGCAATGTATATAAACAAAGATTTGAATATGCGTATGATAAAAAGCTTAAAAAGAAGATGCCAGGTACTAAGGTTACAGAACTAGAAGTTATAGGAAAGTCTAAAAGTACAGGCACAAAAGTTACATTTAAACCTGATTCTAAAGTTTTTTCTACTACTGACTTTAAATTTGATGTAATAGATGAAAGACTTCAGGAACTTGCATTTCAAAATAAGGGAATGTATCTTGAACTTATTGATAGAAGAAAAGATGAAGAAGTAAAAAAAGAATATTATTCTGAAAATGGACTTCTTGATTTTATTAAATATTTAAATGAAAGTAAAACTGTTCTTCATCAGAAACCTATTTTATTTGATGGAGAAAGAGAGATTGGAAATATAAAGATGTATGGTGAAATCTGTGTACAATTTACAGATTCAACTACAGAATATATATCAAGTTATGTAAATAATATTCCAACTACAGAAGCTGGAACTCATGAAACTGGATTTAAGACAGGAATGACAAGAGCATTTAAAGAAGGTGCAAAAAAGCTTTCTTTAGTAAAAGAAAAAGATAAGGATTTTGAAGGCGATGACCTTCGTGAAGGAATGACAGCTATAGTCAGAATAAAAATTACAAATCCTATATTTGAAGGGCAGACAAAGACAAAACTTGGAAACTCTGAAGCATATACTATGATGAATGATCTTGTATATACAAAATTTTTAGAGTGGATTGAAGACAATAAAGAAGTTGCTACAATAATAATAAATAATGCACTAGAAGCAGCAAAAAGGCGAGACAAAATAAAAAAAATAAATGATGCTGAACGAAAAAAGGTTGGAAAAGGAACTTCACCTCTTGCTGGAAAAGTTGCAGTATGTACATTAAAGGATAATGAAGTAAATGAATTTATAGTAGTTGAGGGAGATTCTGCCGGAGGCTCAGCAAAACAGGCAAGAGACAGAAGATTTCAGACAATAATGCCTTCAAAAGGTAAAATAATGAATACTGAAAAACAAAAACTTGAAAATGTACTTGCATCTGAAGAACTTAAAATATTTAATACAGCAATAGGAACTGGAACTTTAGATAATTATAAAGAAAAAGATTTAAAGTATGACAAGATAATAATAATGAGCGATGCTGATGTCGATGGTTATCATATAAGGACTTTATGGATGACATACATTTATAGATATATGAGACCACTTATTACAAATGGACATTTATTTTTAGCACAGCCTCCTTTATATAGAGTTTATAAGAAGTCAAAGGGCAAAGACATAGTAAAGTATGCCTATAGTGATGATGATCTTCATGAAGCTAAGAAGAAAGTTGGAAAGGGAAGTTTAATTCAAAGATATAAAGGTCTTGGAGAGATGAATCCTGATCAGCTTTGGGAAACAACTCTAAATCCAGAAACAAGAACACTTCTTAAAGTAAATATAGAAGATGCTGCAAAAGCAGAGAGAATGGTTTCTCTTCTTATGGGTGATGTTGTTGAACCTAGAAAGAAGTATATGTATAAGTATGGAGAATTTTAATAAGATTTAATAAATAAAAATAAATAAGAAATGAAAGGAGTATGTCAAAACTAGAAATACTGCAAAAATTTAAAAAAGTATTATAGATTTTACATAAGGTTTTGACAAAGGATATATGGCTAAGAAAAAGATAGTCGCAAAAATACCTAAAGATAATAACATAGTAGATGTTTCACTTGAAGATGCTATGCCTGAAAATTATCTTCCGTATGCAATAGAAGTTGCCAAAGACAGAGCACTTCCAGATGTAAGAGATGGACTTAAGCCTGTTCACAGAAGAATTTTATATGGAGCATATATGCTTAAGGCATTTCCAGATAAGCCGTATTATAAGTCAGCAAGAATAGTAGGAGATATTTTAGGTAAATATCATCCTCATGGAGATACTTCTGTTTATGATGCAATGGTAATTTTAGCACAGAATTTTACAACAAGAGTTCCTTTAATTGACGGTCATGGAAACTGGGGATCTATAGATGGAGATAGTGCAGCTGCTATGCGTTATACTGAGGCAAGGCTCACAAAGGAAGCTTTATTAATGCTTCGTGATATAGATAAAGATACTGTTGATATGACACTTAACTATTCTGATTCAGAGCTTGAACCAGTAGTTTTGCCAAGCAGATATCCTAATTTATTAGTTAATGGAGCTTTTGGAATTGCTGTTGGACTTGCAACAAATATTCCTCCTCATAATCTTCATGAAGTTATAGATGGAACACTTAATTATATAGATAATAATGATATTACGACTAAAGAGCTTATGAAATACATAAAAGGACCTGATCTTCCAACTGGAGGAATTTTAATAGGTGAGGATTCAATACTCTCAGCGTATGAAACTGGAGAAGGAAAAATAGCTTATAGAGCAAAGACATCTATTGAAAAACTTGAAAATGGAAGATTCGGCATTGTAATTACTGAATTCCCATATAGGAGAAATAAGTCAAAAATTCTTCAAACTATTTCAGAAATGACAGCTGATAAGAGATATCAAAAGTCACTTGATTCAATATCAGATATTCGTGATGAATCAGATAGGGACGGAATAAGAGCAGTAATAGAATTTAAAAAGAATACTGATGAACAGATATGCGATAAAGTTTTAAAGTTTTTATTTAAAAAGACAGACCTTCAATGCAATTTAAGTGTAAATATGGTTGCGATAGCTGATGGAAAACCTCAAACAATGGGGCTTAAGACAATAATTAAATATTATGTTGAGCATCAGAAAGACGTTATTAAAAGGAGAACTAAAAAAGAACTTCAAACGTGCAGGAAAAGATATAATATTGTTGAAGGTTTTATCAAGGCAATATCGGTAATGGATGACATTATAAAGATTATAAGGGCGTCAAAGTCTAAAAAAGATGCCGAGGAAAATATCATAAATAAGTATGATTTTACAGTAGATCAAGCAAATGCAATACTTGAACTTATGCTTTATAGACTTACTGGTCTTGAAATAGATACTCTTAAAAAAGAATATGAGTCATTAAAAAAGAAAATAAAAGCACTCGAAAAGATTTTAAGCAGTGAAAAAGAGCTTTTAAAAGTAATAAAGAAAGAGCTTTCACAAATTCAAGAAGAATATAAAGATGATAGACGAACAAAAATCGTTAAAGATGATGATAAAGGAAAAATCGAGATAGAAGACATAATAGTTTCTGAAGATATAGTGATTTCTGTATCTAAAGATGGTTTTGTAAAGAGAATTCCGCTTAAAAATTATAATAAAGTAAATAAGGATAAGTCTGATATAGATTATAGAGAGGGAGATTATCTTAAATTTGTAGTTAAGTCAAATACAGTATCAAATCTTTTATTCTTCACAGATAAAGGATCTATGTATCAGACAAAAGGAATAAATATACCAGAGATGAAGTGGAAAGAAAAGGGAGAAAAACTTGACGGAATAATAAAGACTTTAAAACTCTCTAAAGAAAATATAATTGGTGTAATTTCTACTGATGTATTATCAGAAGATATGGTAGTTAAGTTTATAACTAGAAATGGATTTATGAAAGAGAGCAGCCTTAATATGTTTGCTACTAATTATTCAAAAATTCAGGCTATAAAATTAAAAGATGATGATATTCTTATTTCCGTAATTTTAAAAGAAGATGATAAAGAATATAATTTCTTAAAGATAAATACACTAAGTGGACTTGAATTTACAGCAGATGTTCCTAAGATTCCTATTACTGCTAGAAATATAATGCCGCAGAAAGTATTTAATTTTGGAAGTTATGATTATATAAATACAGTAGAATATGTTAGCACTATGGATTATTTTGAAATGAATTTAGGAATAACTGAAAAGGGAATATTAAAATCATATTCAAAAATTAAAAACAGTCCTTTAAAGACAAAAATAACTTCTTCAGATGAATTGCTTATTTTTACAAGTAAAGGAATAATCCACAAAATAAAAGCATTTATGTTAAAAAATGTGATTAATTCAGAAATATCTGTGGAAAAGTTTATTGGAAAACTTTTACGTGATGAAAAGATAATAAGAATATGTACTGCTGATTCTAAGCTATATAGTAAAGGAAATTCATTTTATATTTTTACTAAAAATGGTATAGTAAAAGAGACATATATAGATGAATTTAAAGATAACTTTGAAAATGCTGTATTTATTAAATTTAAATCTGATGATGATGAGGTTGTATCTGTAGATATAGGAAGAGAAAAGACAGGATATGTTCTTATCTTTACTTCTAAAGCAATGGCTATAAGATTTCCATGTGAAAATTTAAGCCCTATGGGAAAAGGAGCATCAGGTGTAACTGGAATAAGTTTAAGAGATGAAGACGAAGTTATAAATGCAGTATTTGTTTCAGAAAATAAAAAAGCAGAGATTGCATTATCATCTAAAGAAAAAAAAGAAATAATGCTTTTTGATATAAAACTTCAAAATAGAGCAGGAATAGGAAGCAGTATAATGCTTTTGAATTTAGATGATAAGGTGAAAAATATTACAATAAATTAGTTTTTTTAGGGAGGAATTTACTGTGAAAAAAGTATGTGTTTTGTTAGCAGAAGGATTTGAAGAGGTTGAAGCTCTTACTGTATCAGATGTAATGAGAAGAGCAGGAATAAGTTGCGATTTAGTTTCAATAAGTGATAAAAAAGAAACTGTTTCAGCTCATAATGTAAAGATAATCGCAGATAAAATTTTTGATGAAAATAATATGGATTATGATTTAATTGTTCTTCCAGGAGGACTTCCAGGGGCTACAAATTTAGCAGATGATAAGAGAGTTATTAAATTATTAAAAAAGCAGAATGAAGAAAATAAATTTATAGGAGCAATATGCGCAGCACCTCTTATACTTGGAAGAGCTGATCTTACAGAAGGAAAGATAATGACATCTTATCCAGGCTTTTCAAAATATATGAAAGGATGCACATATGTAGAAGATAAGAAAGTTTGTGTAGATAAAAATATTATAACAAGCAGAGGACCTGCAACTGCACTTCCTTTTGCATACAAGCTTCTTGAAGTTTTAGGATATGAAAAAGAATCAGAGGAAATTTCAAAAGGAATGCTTTATAGGAGTTAATAATGAAAAGTAGATGGCTTGTTAGAAATGTTAAAGCAGATTTTAAAAAAGTAGCAGCAAGGTATAATATATCAGAAGTTGTAGCAAGAATTTTATTTAATAGAGGAATATATAAAGATAGCATGATAAAAAGCTTTCTAAATCCAACTTATAAAAATTTAAATAATCCTGATTCTATAATAGATATAAAAAAAGGTGTATCTATTATAGAAGAAAAGATAAAAACAGGGAAAAAAATACGAATAGTTGGAGATTATGATGTTGATGGAGTTATGAGCGTTTATATATTATATACAGCACTTAAAAAGTGCAGAGCAAAGGATGTTGATTATGAAATTCCTGATAGAATTAAAGATGGGTATGGAATAAATAAAAACATTATTGATGATGCTTTAAGGGATGATGTAGATACAATTCTTACATGTGATAATGGAATATCTGCAACTGAAGAAATAAAATATGCTAAAGATAATAAAATGACTGTAATAGTAACTGATCATCATGATATTCCATTTTCATTAGATGAGGATGGAGAAAAAATATATACTGTGCCAAAAGCTGATGCTATAATAAATCCCAAAATAAAAGAATCACGCTATCCTTTTAGAGCATTATGTGGAGCTTCAGTTGCATTTAAATTTGTTCAGCTTTTATTTGAAAAATTTAATATAGATAAAAAAGAAATATTAAATTATATAGAGTTTTTATCAATTGCTACTGTATGCGATGTAATGGAACTTATCTTAGAAAATAGAATATTCGTAAAAAATGGACTTTCAAAAATTTCAGATACAAAAAACGTTGGACTAAGATGTCTTATGGCAGAATGTGATATTTTAGATAAAAAGATAAATACATATCATATAGGGTTTGTCTTAGGCCCATGTATAAATGCATCAGGAAGGCTTGAATCTGCTAAAATTGCTTTGGATTTATTTCTTGAAAAAGATTTAAAGAAGGCTCAAAATATTGCAAAAGAACTTGTCTCTTTAAATAAAGAGAGAAAAGATATGACGTCTTCCGGAGTAGATAAAGCAGTAAAAATAATTGAAGAAAATAATATGGACAAAGATAAGGTACTTGTAGTTTATGTAGATAATATACATGAAAGCTTAGCAGGTATAATTGCTGGAAGGATAAAGGAAAAATATAATCTTCCAACCATTATACTTACTGATGGAAAAGACAAGGTTAAAGGTTCTGCACGTTCAATAGATGAATATAATATGTTTGAAGAATTGTCTAAATGTAAAGAGCTTTTAAGCAGTTTTGGTGGACACAAAATGGCAGCAGGACTTTCACTAGATAAAGAAAATATAGATAAATTAAGAGAAGAATTAAATAAAAATACATCTCTTACAGATAAAGACGTGGTAAAGAAAATTGTAATAGATGAAAATCTTCCACTTGAAAATATAAACTATAAACTTATAAATGAAATAAAATCATTAGAACCTTTTGGAATGGGAAACTCTAAACCTTTATTTGGGGTAAAAGGAGTTAATGTTATAAACATGCATGTTTTTGGGAAAGATAAAAATGTAATAAAACTTAAAATAAAGATGAAAAATGGACTTTATATAGATGCTATTCATTTTGGAGATGTAAAAGACTTTGAAAAAGTCATTGAGGAGTCTTTTGGGAAAGAAGAACTTAATAAATTATATAATGGTTTTATAAATGACGTATATTTAGATCTTGTTTATTATCCTACAATTAATGAATATAATGGGAATAGTTCAGTACAGATAATAATTGATGACTATAGGGGGAATTAAATTTGGCAAAGCATAAAATAATTATGACAGGTGGAGGAACAGCAGGACACGTTACTCCAAATCTTGCACTTATACCAGAACTTAAAAAATCAGGTTTTGAAATCAAGTATATAGGAAGTAAAAAAGGTATAGAAAAAGAAATAATAAGAAAAAATAACATTCCTTATTATGGTATATCTTCTGGAAAGCTTAGAAGATATTTAGATTTAAAGAATTTTACAGATCCATTTAAAGTTTTTAAAGGATTTTTGGAAGCTTTAAGGATTTTATCTAAGGAAAAACCAGATGTTGTATTTTCAAAGGGGGGCTTTGTTTCTGTTCCTGTAGTTATGGCAGCATCTATCAAAAAAATTCCTGTTGTAGCTCATGAATCTGATATAACACCAGGCCTTGCAAATAAATTATCAGCACCTTTTTGTACAAAGCTTTGTGTTACATTTAGAGAAAGCTTAAAATATATTAAAGGAAATAAAGGCGTTCTTACAGGAAGTCCTATAAGAAGTGAAATCATGCAAGGAAACAGAGAAAAAGGTAAAAAAATATGCAAATTTACTGATAATAAAGAAATAATTTTTATAATGGGTGGAAGCCTTGGATCAAAAATTATAAATACTCAGATAAGAAATAATCTTAATACTTTTTTAAAAGATTTCAATATAATTCATATTTGCGGAAAAGGAAATGAAGATGAATTATTAAAAAAAACTAAAGGATATGCACAATTTGAATATGTATCAGAGGAGCTTAAAGATTTAATTGCAGCAGCAGATTATATAATATCTCGTTCGGGTTCAAATTCTATTTTTGAATTTTTAGCTTTAAAAAAGCCAGCACTTTTAATTCCTTTATCTAAAAATGCAAGCAGGGGAGATCAAATCCTAAATGCAAAATCATTTGTAAAAGAAGGTTATTCTTTAATGATTGAAGAAGAAGAGCTCTCTAAAGATTCATTGATGAATAAATTAAAAGAACTTAAAAATAGGAAAAATGAACTTATCAAAAATATGGAAAATAGCGATTCAAAAAACGGTGTAAAAAATGTAGTAAAGGTTATAAAAGAGAGTATAAAATAGAATAGTCAGAATAATCAAACTACACAAATAGAGCACTTTGACGAAAAATTATCATCAAGAAATATTGCAAAAAAAAATAGTTGATATATAATAAATATGTAAGTCATTTTTATTATAAAAAAGTAAGTTAATTATTTAACGAAAGAATGAGGGTTTATTTGCAGATGAAAAAAGTAAATATTATTTATTGGAGCCTTGGAGGCAATGTTGAGTTTTTAGCAAATAAAATAGCAGAAACAGCAGAAAAGTTTGGCGCAAAAATAAATACTCTGCAGGTTACGGATGCATCATTAAACGATGTCATAGAAGCGGATGCTTTAGCATTTGGTTGCCCAGCATATGATTCTATGAATATTGAAAAAAAAGATATGCTTCCATTTATCGAAAGTCTTAATAAGCTTAAAAAAGAGCAGACAGCCAAAGACTGTATTTTGTTTGGAACATGTGGCTGGATAGAGACGACATTTATGGATATATGGAAAGAAAAGATGCAAAAGATCGGTTTTAATGTTTTAGATACTGTTGTGATTAAAGAATCACCAGGAAAAGGAAGCATTGAATTAATTGAAAAACTCGGTGAAAGACTTGCAAAATAAAATTAGTTTATTAGGTAGTCAAGAGACTTACTTATATAAAAATAAAATATTCTAAATTATAAAGCTTTAATTTTTAATTTTAGAAAGAGGGGTCAACGCGATGAGAAAAATGAAAACTATGGATGGTAATACTGCAGCAGCTCATATTTCATATGCATTTACAGAAGTTGCAGCAATTTACCCAATTACTCCATCATCACCAATGGCTGAACATGTTGATGAATGGGTAGCACAAGGTAGAAAAAATATTTTCGGACAGCCTGTTAAGGTAATGGAAATGCAGTCAGAAGCAGGAGCTTCAGGTGCAGTTCATGGATCATTACAAGGAGGAGCTCTTACAACTACATATACAGCTTCTCAGGGATTATTATTAATGATTCCTAATATGTATAAAATTGCTGGTGAATTATTACCAGGAGTATTCCACGTATCAGCTAGAGCATTAGCAACATCTTCATTAAATATATTTGGAGATCATCAGGATGTCATGGCAACAAGACAAACTGGATTCGCAATGCTTGCAGAAGGATCAGTTCAGGAAGTTATGGATCTTTCAGCAGTTGCACATTTAGCTGCAATCAAGTCAAGAGTTCCATTCCTTAATTTCTTTGATGGTTTCAGAACTTCTCATGAAATTCAAAAGATAGAAGTACTTGAATATGATGAATTAGCTAAGTTACTTGATTGGGATGCAGTAAAGGCTTTCAAAGAAAGATCTTTAAATCCAGATCATCCAGTAACAAGAGGTACTGCACAGAATGCTGATATCTACTTCCAGGAAAGAGAAGCAGTTAACAAGTTCTATGATGCAGTTCCAGATATGGTTGAAAACTATATGGCAGAAATCACTAAATTAACAGGAAGAGAATATCACTGCTTCGACTACTATGGTGCAAAAGATGCAGATAGAGTAGTTATTGCAATGGGTTCTGTAACAGATGTCTGTGAAGAAACTGTTGATTACTTAAATGCACATGGACAAAAAGTCGGTGTTGTTAAAGTAAGACTTTATAGACCATTCTCAATTGAAAAATTATTAAAAGCAGTTCCAAAGACAGTTAAGAAGATTGCTGTTTTAGATAAGACTAAAGAAGTTGGTGCTGCTGGAGAACCATTATACTTAGATGTAAGAAATGCTTACTTCGATGTTAAGGATGCTCCAGAAGTTTATGGTGGAAGATTCGGATTAGGTTCTAAGGATCCAAACCCAGGTCATATCGCTGCAGTTTATGCAAACCTTGCAGAAGATAAGCCAAAGAACGGATTTACAATTGGAATCACTGATGATGTAACAAATACTTCACTTGAAGTTACTGAAGATATCGATGCTACTCCAGAAGGAACTACAGCATGTAAGTTCTGGGGACTTGGATCAGATGGTACTGTTGGAGCAAACAAGAGTGCTATTAAGATTATCGGAGACCACACAGACATGTATGCTCAGGGATATTTCTTCTATGATTCTAAAAAATCAGGTGGTATAACAGTATCTCACTTAAGATTTGGTAAGAGACCTATTAAGTCACCATACTTAATAAACAAAGCAGATTTCGTATCTTGCTCACAACAAGCTTACCTTTACAAATATAATGTATTAGAGGGATTAAAGAAAGGATCTACTTTCTTACTTAATACTAT
The DNA here is from genome assembly GCF_022869825.1 of Clostridium sp. BJN0001. NCBI lineage: Bacteria > Bacillati > Bacillota > Clostridia > Eubacteriales > Clostridiaceae > Clostridium > Clostridium sp. BJN0001. The sequence continues at coordinate 677,252 of NZ_CP094971.1, forward strand.
TTGGAGTCCAGAAGAAGTTGAAGAAAAATTACCAGCTTCTTATAAGAGATTTATGGCAGCTAACGATATTAAGTTCTATACAATTAATGCCGTTAAGATTGCTCAGGAAATCGGACTTGGTGGAAGAACTAATATGATAATGCAGTCTGCATTCTTCAAATTAGCTAATATAATTCCATTAGATGATTCTGTTAAATACTTAAAACAAGCCGTTGTTACTTCTTATGGAAGAAAAGGTGAAAAGGTAGTTAACATGAACAATGCTGCTATTGATAAGGGAATCGAATCAATAGTTAAGATCGAAGTTAAGGATTCTTGGAAAGATGCTAAGGATGCACCTAAGGCTCCAATTAAGCATGCTTCAGAATTCGTTAAAAACGTAGTTGTTCCAATGAACAGATTAGAGGGAGATAACCTTCCTGTATCTTCATTCAATGGAATGGAAGACGGTACATTCGAAGCAGGAACTGCAGCATTCGAAAAGAGAGGAATCGCAGTTAATGTTCCAGAATGGAATAAAGATAAATGTATCCAATGTAACCAGTGTTCAATGGTATGTCCACATGCTACAATTAGACCAATTCTTCTTAATGAAGATGAAAAAGCTAAGGCTCCAAAGAATACTAAGATCGTTGATGCTAAGGCAATTAAATCAGACGAAAAATTATACTTCTCTATGGGTGTTACACCTCTTGACTGTTGTGGATGCGGAAGCTGTGCTGAAATATGTCCAGTAGATGCTTTAACAATGAAGCCACAGGATACTCAGCATGATCAGATGGAAGTATGGGATTACTTAATCAATGATGTAACTGCTAAGAAGAACCCAATGAACAAGGCAACTGTTAAAGGAAGTCAGTTTGAACAACCATTACTTGAGTTCTCAGGAGCTTGCGCAGGTTGTGGAGAAACTCCTTACGCTAAGACTGTAACTCAGTTATTTGGAGACAGAATGATGGTAGCAAATGCTACAGGATGTTCTTCAATCTGGGGTGGTTCAGCACCTTCAACTCCTTACACAGTTAACAAAGAAGGACACGGTCCAGCATGGGCAAACTCATTATTTGAGGATAATGCTGAATTTGGACTTGGAATGTTCTTAGGAGTTCATACTAACAGAGAAAGAGTAGCTGAAACAGTTAAAGCTGCTATAGAAGCTAATGATCCAGCTAAGGCTGAATTACAAGATTGGTTAGATAACATGAACGAAGGCGAAGGTTCTAGAGATAGAGCTGAAAAGCTTACTGCTGCTCTTGAAAAATCAGGAACAGATCTTGCTAAGGAAATCTTAAAAGATAAAGACTTCTTCGTTAAGAGATCTCAATGGATCTTCGGAGGAGATGGATGGGCTTACGACATCGGATACGGTGGAGTTGACCATGTTCTTGCAACAAACGAAGATGTTAATATCTTAGTTATGGATACAGAAGTTTACTCAAATACAGGTGGTCAGTCATCTAAGTCTACTCCAACTGCTGCAATTGCAAAATTCGCTGCAAGTGGTAAGAAGACTAAGAAGAAGGATCTTGGTATGATGGCTATGAGCTATGGCTATGTATATGTAGCTCAGATCAACATGGGAGCTGATAAGAACCAGGTTATAAAGGCTATGAAGGAAGCAGAAGCTTACCATGGTCCATCATTAATCATCGCTTATGCACCATGTATCAATCATGGTATCAGAATCGGAATGGGTAAGAGTATGATCGAAGCTAAGAAGGCAGTTGAATGCGGATATTGGCAGATGTACAGATTCAACCCAGAATTAAGAGAAGAAGGAAAGAATCCATTTGTATTAGATTCTAAAGCACCTGATTATAGCAAATTCAAGGACTTCTTATTAGGTGAAGTTAGATACGCTTCACTTGCTAAGGGATTCCCAGAAGCTGCAGAAGCATTATATTCTAAGACTCAGAAAGATGCTCAAGAAAGATATGAAGGATACAAGAAACTTTCTGAACAGTAAAATTAAATTTATAATTTAATTTATATAAAGAACTTGTTAGTCAGTAGTTTTTAACTGCTGGCTGCAGGTTCTTTTTTTTATTTCGAAAAAAAGTTGTTTTAAAATCCGTTAATAAAGGGTAGAATATAAATATAAAAGTTTTGGAGGTAATATATGGACAAAGATAAAGATTTAGAAAAATGTAATTGCACAGAAGAAAGTGAAGAATGCAGCTGCAATTGCAATCATGATGAAAAACATGAATGCAATTGTGGATGTGAAGAAGAAAAAGAGCAAGAATTTGTTATTGATCTTGAAGATGAAAATGGGGAAAAGCTTACATGTAAAGTTGTAGACGCATTTAAATTTGAAGGCAATGAATATATGCTTGTTCAAAATCCAAAAGAAAATACTACATACCTTTTTAAAGTCGCAGATGAGGATCTTATAGTTCCTGATGAAGACGAGTTTAATAAAGTTGTGCATTATTATGAGAACGAAATGAAATAAATTTTAAATTGAGGGTATTGCATAAAATAAAGTGCAGTACCCTTTTTGTAAAAATTGATAATGTGCAAATTAAGAATTAACAAATTGAATGTTAAAGGACAAAGGACAAAGGACAAATGACAAATGTGGATGTTTCTGCTAGGTCGCAGAAACCAAAATATATGAGCTTCCGCTTCAGGCGAAAGCTTTAGTTTTTTGCGAGAATCGCAAAAAACCATACAATGAAATTCCTGCGGAATTTCCACCTCATTTGTCATTTGTCATTTAACTATTTGTCATTTGCATAGGATTTTCACCTCATTTGTCATTTGCCCTTTTAAAGTTTGTCGTTTGGACTAATTTTTTGTAATTAAATATACAAATTTATTATCATTAGTTATATAATATATGATAAGGCGCAATTTAAAAAAGAGGCGTTTTTATAAAATAAAGATTAAAATTTATATAAAGTATTTAGGAGGAAAAAAAGTAATGCAACTCTCAAAGAAAGCCGAAAATATTAATCCATCAATTACACTTGCAATTACTGCTAAAGCAAATGAACTTAAAAGTAGTGGGGTAGATGTAGCAAGTTTTGGTGCAGGAGAACCTGATTTTAATACTCCGCAGAATATAATAGATGCAGCGGTAAAGGCAATGAATGAAGGAAAAACAAAATACGCTCCAACAGGTGGAATTGCTGAACTTAAAAAAACTATATGCGAGAAATTTAAAAAGGACAATAACCTTGAATATCAGCAGAATCAAATAATCGTTTCAACTGGTGCAAAACAATGTCTTGCAGATACATTCATGGCAATATTAAATCCAAAAGATGAAGTGCTTATTCCAACACCATATTGGGTAAGTTATCCAGAACTTGTTAAACTTGCTGATGGAGTACCTGTTATAGTAAATACATCAGAAGCTAATAGTTTTAAATATACATTAGAGGATTTAGAAAAAAGTGTATCTGACAAAACAAAAGCTATTTTAATTAATAGCCCTAATAATCCTACAGGAACTGTATATTCTAAAGATGAACTTCAGATGATTGCAGATTTTGCTAAAAAACATGATTTATTAATAGTTGCAGATGAAATATATGAAAAACTTATATATGATGAAGAAAAACATATAAGCATAGCTTCATTAAATGAAGATTCATATAAGAGAACTATTGTAATAAATGGTGTTTCAAAGACTTATGCAATGACAGGATGGAGAATTGGATATGCAGCAGCAGATTCAAAAATAATAAAATTAATGACAAGCATTCAGAGTCACATGACATCCGGAGCAAATACAATAGCTCAATATGCAGCACTTGCAGCATTAAACGGACCTGAAGATGATTTAAAAAGGATGGTTGCTGAATTTGATAGAAGAAGACGTTTTATGATTGATAAATTATTAAAATTAAATGAGATTTCAATAATAAAACCTAATGGTGCTTTTTATATCATGGTTAATATAAAAGCATACCTAAATACTAAATTTAAAGATTATAACATAAATACATCTGTAGATTTTGCAAAAGTACTTTTAGAAGAAGAAAAAGTTGCAGTTGTTCCAGGTGCAGGTTTTGGTAATGATGATTATATAAGATTATCATATGCAGCTTCAATGGAAACAATAGTAAAAGGAATAGAAAGAATATCTGTATTTTTAAGCAAAATAAAGTAAAGTTTATATTTTAGAAAGAATATAATGGAGAAGAGAATATATTGAAGAAGATTGCTATATTTGATGTTGACTATACAATAATAAAAAAAGAATCATTAATGCAGCTTATTTTATACATCTTTAAAAAAAATAAGACTAAATATTTAAAAAATTTGATAATTGGTGCTTTTTCAGGAATCTTATACTTATTTAAGATATATGATGAAAGAAAAGTAAAAGAGAAAACATTATCTTTTTTAAAAGGAATTAAAAAACAAAAAATAGAAAAATTAAGTAGAGAATTTTTTAAAGATGTATTAAAAAATATATTATATAAAGATGCACTTAATATGATAAGAAAATTAAAAAAAGAGGGCTATGAAATTTATCTTATTACTGCATCTCCTGAATTTTATATGAATCAATTTTATAATATTAATGAAGTTGATAAAGTAATAGGAACTAAATTTTCATATACAGATAAGGATGAATTTACTGGGAAAATGGAAGGAAACAATTGTAAAGGTGAAGAAAAAGTATTAAGACTTATTACATATTTAACAGAAAATAATATATGTGTAGATTTTAGAAAGTCTTATATGTTTTCAGATTCCCTATCAGATAAACCGCTTCTTGATATGACGGGAAATTCATATTTGATAAACTTTAACAGAAAAAGTTACTTTAATGTGTTAAAATGGAAATGAAAAAGTTTTTATAAAAAGGAGATGCTTTTTAAATGAAGAGCAAGGTAGTATATGAAGTAATAAGAATAATCAATAAAAAGCCATTGTTTTTAGAGAGCCATATAAAAAGGATGGAAAATTCTTTTAAACTTATAAATATGGAATTCCCAATGGAATATGAGAAAATTAAGAAAAAAATATTTGATAAAATCGATGCAGAAAATTTAGATAATGAAAATATAAAACTTACTTATGATGTATCAGAAAAAAAATTAGATATTTTTAAAATAGATCATTATTATCCTTCAGATGATATGTATAAAAATGGAGTAAAAACCATTCTATATTTTGGAGAAAGAGAAAATCCTAATGCTAAGATAATAAATCAAAATTTTAGAGATAAAGTTACAAAAGAGATAGAAAAAAATAATGCATTTGAAGCTGTTCTTATTGACAGAAATGGATATATAACAGAAGGCAGCAAATCAAATATGTTCATGATAAAAGGAGAGAAAATCTTAACATCACCTGTAAAAGCAGTTCTTCCAGGAGTTACAAGAGATGAAATAATTAAGGCTGTTAAAAAAGCAGGTTTAAATGTTAAGGAAGTAGAATATAGTTATAAAGATATAGAAAAACTTGATGCTATGTTCATTTCAGGGACATCACCTAAAGTTCTTCCAATAAATGAATTAGGAGATAAAAAATTTGATGTGAATAATTCTGTCTTAAGAAAAGTCATAAAAGCATATGATAATGCAATAAATACTTATTTGTCCAATAATTAGAATATTTAATTTAAAAATAACAGGGTGTGTGGTATACTAAAATTAAGTTAATTTTTGGGGGAGGATAATATGTCACTTATATTTAAAGGGAAAACAGTAAACGAATGTTTAAATAAAGCTTCAGCTCAACTTAATATAAGTACGAATGATTTAAAATATAAAGTTCTAAAAGAAGAAAAGTTATTTTTTAAAAAAAGTGCAGAGATAGAGATTATAGAAGATGAGCATGTAAATACTAAAGAAAATAATGTAAAGATTATCAATAAAGAAAAGTATGGAATTACAGTTAAAAATGGACAAATAATTGTAAAAAATGATCCAAATAAGGGGAATGAGTTTTTCAAAATAAAACCATGTGAAAATTTAAAACTCTTTATAAATGATAAAGAATGTGATAATCAGACTGAAGTTACAGGCAGCGATAATATAAGATATGAAATTGAAGATTCACTAGAAGAAAAGATTTCAAAAAAAGTTTCAGTTGAGAAAAACAATATGGGAGCTTATCTCACGTTAAATTATATTCCATCAAAAACGTATAAACTGAAAGATACATCATATTCAAAAGATCTCGTACTTGAACTTATTATTACTGAAAAAAAATATCCTAAAAAGTATGATAATAAAGAAATTGAAGAGTTTTTAAATAAAAGTGGCATAAAAAATGGAATATTAAAAGATAAAATTTCAGGTATTGCCCATTCTAAAGATTACACTTTTAATCATGTTTTAGTTGCAAAAGGCACACCCAAGATAGATGATGAACCTATAAAAGTAAAAATGATCCATGAAGATAGAAATATTATAAATGATATTGCAGATAATGAAAAAATAGATTTTAAAGGAATCCATAAGATTGGAATAGTAAAAAAAGGTGACATAGTGGCTGAAAAGGTACACGGAAAAGAAGGTTCTGATGGATTCGATGTTTATGGAAATGTAATAAAGAGGAAACCTGCAACAGATATAAAAATGGTAGCAGGTCCTGGAACAAAACTTGAAGAAGATAAGATAATTGCAATATTTGAAGGAAGACCAGAAAGAAGTGGAAATGTATTTTCTGTAAAAAAGATATACGAAGTTCAAAATGTTGATTTAAAGACAGGGAATATTGATTTTATAGGTGATGTAAATATACTTGGAAATGTAAGTATAGGAATGAGTGTTAAAGCTGATAGTAATGTAAAGCTTTATGGAAATGCAGATTCATGTAAAATTGAAGCTGGAGGGAAAGTAGAAATACTTGGAAGCCTTCTTAATTCTACTGTGAATTCAGGAATAAATGATGTTTATAATAAAAATTATTTGGACAACCTCTCTATACTTTATAAGGCAGTTGAGGAGATTATTTTATCGCTAAAACAGATAAGAGAAACAAATATGTTTAAGGATAAAAGAGTAGGCGAAATTGTAAAGGTATTAATAGAAACAAAACTAAAGAAATTACCTGATATATGTAAAAAGATTATTGAGTATAATATTCATAAACATGATAATCAAAATGTAATTTCTATTTTTGCTTATAATAAACTTATTGGAAATGGACCACTTAAAATAGAGAGTGGAACAGAACTTGTTCAATTTAATAGTAAGATTCAAAAAGAGATTGATAGAATAAAAGAACTTGCATTTAATCCGTCAGACATAGATCTTTCATATATTCAAGCGTGCAATATAAATTCTTCTGGAAATGTTAATATTACAGGAAAAGGACAATATGTATCTAATATAACATCACTTTATGATATTAATTTTATTCAGAATGGTTCTGTATGCAGAGGTGGAGTTTTAAAAGCTGGTGGACAAATAAATCTTAAAACTGTAGGAAGTGTTGCTGGAGTTTTAACAAGACTTATAGTTCCTAAAGATGGTAGAATTAAAGCTGAAGTTGCGTATAATAATACGGAATTTTGTTTTGGAGAAAAAAGAATGGTACTAGATGTTTCCTCAAAAAATCTTGAGGCATATCTAGATAAAACAGGTGATATTCAAATCGATAAATTATTACTATGAAGGTGAAATAGGTAATGGAGAATACAAATATGAAGATTTTAATTTTTAATTTAAATAAGGAGTACTATGCAACAGATATACAAAATGTTGAAAGAATACTAGGATATGAAACTCCGACAGAGCTACCTAATGCTCCTTACTTTGTAGAAGGAGTAATAAATCAGGAAGACAGTATACTTCCTATAATAGATATTTCTAAGGAATTTAAATTATCAACAGATATGCATGAGAAAAATTGTGCAAAAAAAATAATAGTAGTTAAAAGAGAAAAAAAGAAATTTGGAATAGTGGTTAACAATGTTTCTGAAGTTAAAGATGTCGATGAAAAATTAATTGAAGATGCACCTGAAATTACAAAAAATTCAAAAAGGGAATATATAAAGGGACTTATAAGGTTTGATAAAAAGATAGTAATATTACTTGACTTAGAAAAACTTCTCTCAAGTGGAGATGAGGATAAAATCTTTAAAGGGGGAAGAGATGAATCAATTGGGAGAGGTTAAAGTTGGAATTGCAGATTTAAATATAGTGCTTGCACCTGATGTTATAATGACAATCGGATTAGGATCATGTGTAGGTATAGCTTTATATGATGGAATAAAAAAGATTGCAGGTTTATCTCATATAATGTTACCAGATAGTACTCAGTTTAAAAATGTAAAAAATGAAATGAAATTTGCAGACTCAGCTGTTCCGCTTTTGCTTAAAAAAATGGAATTAAAAGGATGCAGAAAACAAAATATAGTAGCCAAGATAGCTGGCGGAGCATCTATGTTTAATTTTAGTGATAAGAGCATAATAAGTGATATAGGAAAAAGGAATGGAGAGGCTGTAAAAAAAGCACTTGAAAAAGAAAACATAAGAATTATTGGAGAGGAACTTGGAGGAAACAAAGGACGAACAATGATTTTAGATTCCAATAGTGGTAGAGTAACTTTAAATGTTGTCGGTCAGGGTACTATTGAATTATAAGAAGAAAAGGTGATACTATATGGAAAAAATCAAAATAATTATTGTAGATAATTCTGCTTTTATGAGAAAAATGATTGCAGATATTATAGAGTCAGAACCTAGTTTAGAATTAATAGCTAAATTTGGATCTGGTGAGGATTTATTATTAAAAGTTGATTCGTATAATCCAGATATTATCACATTAGATGCGAATATGAGAAAACTTGATGGACTTTCTACGTTGAAAGAACTAAAGAAAAAGGGGAAGAATTATCCTGTAATAATGCTCACTAGCTTAACAAATGAAAAATCTGATTCTACACTTGAGTATATTGAAAATGGAGCTGCAGGTTTTGTAAAAAAACCAAATAATCAAGTTTCATTTGATGTAAATAAGTTAAAAATCAGTTTGCTTGCTGAAATTATGTCGATAGTAAATAAGAAAAGAATTAATAAACAAAATAAATTAAATATAAAAAAAATAAAAACTGATGGGAAAATAGTGCAAAAAAGCTATAATAATATTGAAAATAATGTTAAAATAGAGAAAAGAGTGTTAATTAGTTCAAATATAGAAGCTGTTGTCATAGGAGCTTCTACTGGAGGACCTAAAGCTCTGCAAGTAGTTTTACCTAATCTTCCAAATGATTTAAATGTCCCTGTATTTGTAGTTCAGCATATGCCAGCTAATTTTACAAAGGCTTTTGCTGAAAGACTAGATAAGTCGTGCAAAATGAGAGTACATGAAGCAGAAGATGGTATGATGATTGAAAAGAATAATATTTATATAGCTAAAGGTGGAAATCATATGGTGATTAAAAATAAACAAATGATTTCACTTAATGATGAGCCTCCGATATGGGGAGTAAAACCTGCAGTTGATAAGTTATTTAATTCAGCATCTAATATTTATAAGGATAGATTGTTATCTGTTGTCCTAACAGGAATGGGCAGAGATGGAGCAAATGGTACTTCTACTATAAAAGATAATGGTGGGATTACAATTTCAGAAGATAAATCTACATGTACAATATATGGAATGCCTAAAGCTGCATATGAAACTGGAAAGGTTGATTATGTATTAGAAATTGATAAAATAGCAAAGACAATAACAAGTATTGTATGTGATAGGAGGTAGGCTATGGATTTTAATGAATTTCATAAATGGGTACAGAGAGAACTTGGAATTAATCTTTCTGCATACAAACCAGAACAGCTTAATAGACGTATAAATAGCATAATGACGAGAAATGGAATAAGTTGTCTTTCTGATTATACTAAAGCTATAAAAAATGAGCCAGTTCAGAAACAAAAATTTCTTGATTTTATAACTATTAATGTAACTGAGTTTTTTAGAAATCCAGAACTATTTAAGCAACTTCAAAAACTACTTAAAGATGAATTATTAGTAAAAAACAGAAATTTAAAAATCTGGAGCGCGGCATGTTCTATAGGATGTGAGCCATATACTATTGCAATGATATTAAATGAACTTACACCACATATAAAACATACTATTATCGCTACTGATATAGACAGCACAATACTTAAGAAAGCTAAAAAAGCTGAATACACAAAAAATGAGTTAAAATCAACAGATGATTATTACATAAAAAAATATTTTAATAAAGAAGATAATAAATACATTTTGAACAATTCAATTAAGTCAATGGTTACATTTAAGAAGCAAGATCTTATAATGGATCAGTATGAAAAAGAATTTGATCTTATTGTCTGTAGAAATGTAGTTATATATTTTAATAATGATACAAAAGAAAGTATCTATAGAAGATTTTCACAGTCTTTAAAAAAAGGCGGAATGCTATTTGTAGGAGCAACTGAAAGTATTTACAACTATAAAGATTATAATTTTGAAAAAGCTTCTACATTTATTTATAAAAAAATATAAGGGGGAATAAATATGGATACATCTCAATATATGTCAATGTTTATTGAAGAATCATTAGATAATCTTCAAACTCTTAATGAATCTTTACTTGATTTGGAGCAAAATCCAGAAGATATTGATAAAGTTAATGCAATTTTTAGAGTAGCTCATACAATAAAAGGTATGGCTGCAACTATGGGTTTCACTGATGTTGCTGAATTAACACATAAAATGGAAGATGTACTTGCAGAATTTAGATCAGGGGAATTAAAAGTAACTCAAGATGTTGTAACTGTATTATTTGATTGTCTAGATACTCTTGAAAAAATGATAGATAATATTCAAGAAGAATCAGACGATAAAGTTGATATAGATCCAATAATGAAAAAGCTTGAAAAAATAGCAGATGATAATAAAGGACAAAGAGGAGAAAAGCCTGAAAATAAAAAAGAGCCTGAAAAAGAAGCTGTACAGGAAGAAAAGAAAGATGAAGATGATTTTGTACTTAATGAGTATGATATTTCTGTAATAAAGCAGGCAAATGAAAAAGGCTTTACTGCATTAAGTGTAGATGTAAGCATAAGTAAAAACACACTCCTTAAATCTGCAAGAGCATTTTTAATCGTTAAAGATCTTGAAGATACTGGAGAAATAATTAAATCAGATCCACCAACAGAAGAAATTGAAAATGAAGAATTTGGATTTGAATTAAAATTTGTTCTAGTAACTAAGAATACTAAAGAGGAAATTGAACAAGTTGTAGAAGGTATTTCTGAAGTAACAAACGTAAAAGTAGAAGTAATAAATGCAGAGGAAATAGAAAAACAGCGTAAAGATGCAAGTGATAAAGCTAAAGCTGAAGCACAGGATAAAAAAGCTGATGAACCTAAAAAGGAAGAAAAACCAAAGGTCACAAAAGCTAAGAAACCTGTTGAAAAGAAACCATCTAAAAAATCAGGAAAGAAAGTTCATCAGTCAGTAAGAGTAGATCTTGAAAGAATAGATAATCTTATGAACATGGTATCAGAGCTTGTTATTTATAGAACAAGACTTGAACAAATAGTATCTGATCATAAGTCACCTGAACTTAGTGAAACTCTTGAGCAGATAGGAAGAACTACTTCTGATCTTCAAGACTTAGTAATGAAGATAAGAATGCTTCCACTTGACATAGTATTTAATAGATTCCCAAGAATGATAAGAGATATATCTGTAGAACTAAATAAGAAGATTAACTTTGTTATAGAAGGTGCTGATACTGAACTTGATAGAACAGTAATAGATGAAATTGGAGAACCTTTAATCCATCTTCTTAGAAATGCAGCAGATCATGGTGTTGAGTCTAAAGAAGACAGACTTGCACAAGGAAAGACACCTGTTGGAACAGTTAAACTTGTAGCTTATCAAGAAGGAACTAAGGCACTTATAAAAGTTATTGATGATGGTGCTGGAATTAATCTTGAAAAGGTAAAGGAAAAAGCTGAACAAAAGGGCATAAATACAGATGGAATGTCAGATAATGATATTAAAAATCTTATTTTTGCACAAGGATTTAGTACAAATGAAGTTGTAACAGATATCTCTGGAAGAGGAGTTGGAATGGATGTTGTTAAGACAAAGATTGCAGCTCTTGGAGGAACAGTTGATCTTTATAGTGAAGAAGGAAAAGGTTCTACATTTACTATAAAACTCCCACTTACACTTCAGATAATTCAAGCGCTTTTAGTTAAAGTTGGAGAAGATACTTTAGCAATATCACTGGGATTTATCGATAGAGTAATAGACTATAAAGAAGAAAATATAAAGAGAACAAATGGAAAAGAAGTTATTGTTTATAGAGAAAATGTTATTCCACTTGTAAGATTAAATGAACGACTTAACATAGAATCTGGTGAAACAAACAAGAAATTTGTTATAATAGTTAATGTAGGAGATAAAACTATAGGTCTTTTAGTTGATTCACTTATGGGACAGCAGGAAATAGTAATAAAACCTTTAGGAAAGACATTAAAGAATCTTGATGAGTACATAGGTGCTACAATATTAGGCAATGGACTAGTTACATTAATTCTTGATGTGGGTGCACTATTATAGGATAATACTAGAGGAGGATATATGGATAATATAGAATTAAATACAATGCAGCTTGATGCTTTAAAAGAAGTATCTAATATAGGAGCAGGAAATGCAGCTACATCGCTTTCTATGCTTCTTGGAAAAACAATTGATATGACTGTTCCAGCTGTTAATATTATTTCTCTTCAAGACATTTTTGATCAAAATGGGGAAGACCTTGTTTGTGGCATAATAGTAAGAGTACTCGGAAGTATTGAAGGAAATGTTCTAATAGTATTTGATAAAGAGACAGCAGAAGATATTGTAAAGAGGCTTACTAATGGGGAAAGTGAAATTACAAGTGACATGGGTCAATCGGTATTATGTGAAATAGCAAATATTATATCAGGTTCATATATGAATGCAATTGCTAAGCTTACGAATTTATTAATAACTCCATCAGTGCCTGCTGTAAGTTATGATATGCTCGGAGCAATATTAAGCACTTCTTTTATAGAGGCAGATCAGTATGATGAACAGATATTAGATATTGAAACAGTATTTTTAAATCAGAATAAAGAAAATATTGGAGGACATTTTTATTATATTCCTAAGCCTGGTTCGCTTGATAAAATATTAAAATCTATAGGAATAAATTAATTTTGGAGGTAACAAAATGGCGAAAGTATTAATTGTAGATGATGCAGCTTTTATGAGAATGATGATAAAGGATATCCTAGAAAAAAATGGATATGAAATAGTAGGAGAAGCTAATAATGGTATAGTAGCATGTGACTTATATAAGAAAGAGAAACCAGACGTAGTCACAATGGATATCACAATGCCTGATATGGATGGTATAGAAGCAGTAAAACAGATAAAAGCATTTGATCCTAATGCTAAGATAGTTATGTGTTCTGCCATGGGACAACAGTCAATGGTAATGGATGCAATAAAAGCAGGAGCAAGAGATTTTATCGTAAAACCTTTTCAAGCTGACAGAGTTTTAGAAGCAATAAAAAAAGTTGTAGGGTAATTATTTTTATTAAAGAATAGGAGGAGGATTTTATGCAGATTGTAGTATTTAGACTTGGTAATGAACATTTTGCAGTTGAAACAAGTATTGTTCAGAGTATAAATGATATGATGCCAACAACAAGAGTACCTAAAGCTCCTGTATATATAAAAGGCCTTATAAATTTAAGGGGAAGTATTAAATCACTTGTAGATATTAATTTATTACTTAATGTTAAGTCAGATAATGAACAAAATAGTATAATTATCCTTAATATTGAGGATGAAGAAATAGGAATTTCAGTAGATGAAGTGGAGGAAGTACTTGACGTTGATGAAAAAGATCTTCAAAGAGTAGGCAAAGAAGAAAATAGTAATCAGCCATATGTAAAAGGAATATTAGATTATGAAGACAAGCTTCTTACAGTTATTGATATCAATAAACTGATAAATAAATAATGAATGAAATGAGGTAGAAAAATGGCAGATGTTTTATCACAAAATGAAATAGATGCCTTGTTATCAGCTCTATCCACAGGAGAGCTGGAACCAGAAGAGGTTGGAAAAGACGAAGAAAAACATAAAGTAAAAGTATATGATTTTAGAAGCCCTCAGAAATTTTCAAAAGAACATATAAGGACGCTTGAAGTAGTGCATGATAATTATGCAAGAATTTTATCTAATTATCTCACAGCTCAGGTACGTCAGAATATAAAAATTAAAGTAGAAACAGTTGAACAGGTTCCATATGAAGAATTTATACATTCTGTTCAAAATCCTACAATAATAACATTATTTAAGATGCCTCCGCTTACAGGAAATATTATATTAGAGACTAATCCACAGTTTTCTTTAGAAGTTATTGATATTCTATTAGGTGGAAATGGTGATAGAAAAATTGAAGTAAAAGAATTTACTGATATAGATAAAAATATAATGCTTCATGTTACAAGTGGTATGATTCAGAATCTTAAACTTGCATGGAACGGTGTTTTAAATGTTAAACCTGAAGTTGTAGGAATAGAAACTAACCCTGCTTTAAATCAGACACTAGCTCCAAATGAACCAGTTGCGTTAATTACATTTTCTGTTGAAATGGGTAAGACAAGTACTTTTGTAAATATGTGTATACCATATTTATGTATAGAAAAGCAGCTGGATAGTTTGGTTGTACAATATAAATTTCAGAGTTCAGATGAAGAGGCTCTTGTTGATTCAAGAAATAAGGTACAAAATGGAATTAAAAAAGTTGATGTTGATATATTGGCACAACTTGGAAAGACAGATATTAGCGTCTATGATTTTTTGAAACTTACAGTTGGAGATATTATAAAACTAGATGAAAGAGCTTCATCACCTATAAAGGTTTATGTTGGAGATCAGGAATGTTATTACGCAAAACCTGGAACTACTGGCAAGAATATGGGCGTAATGATACTAGATGTTACAGATAAGGAAGTGAGAGTAGATGGGTGATAATTTTTTATCTCAAGATGAGATAAATGCATTATTAGCTGGAAATAATGAAGATTCATCAAAAGAAAATACACCAAACAAAGATGAAGTAAATGAGAAAGATGAAGTAAATGAGGAAGAATTAATAAATGAGACAGATAAAGATTTACTTGGAGAAATAGGAAATATTTCTATGGGATCTGCCTCTACCGCATTATATCAGCTGATAAATCAAAAAGTAAATATTACAACACCAGTAGTAAGTGTAACGACACTTGGCGAAATAAAGAAGAGTTTTGAAACTCCTAATATTGTTCTTGACATAAAATATATTAATGGAATAGTAGGAAGAAACATATTAATAATAAAAATTGAAGATGGTCTTGTAATATCAAACCTAATGATGGGTGGAGATGGTTCAGTAAGTGATCATACAGAATTATCTGAAATTGAAATAAGTGCAGTTTCAGAAGCGATGAATCAGATGATAGGATCAGCTGCTACTTCGATGGCAACAATGTTTGGGAGAAAGGTTGATATATCACCTCCAACTTCAAAAGTTGTAACAAGTAAGGATGAACCTTTATCAGATGCCATTTCAGACGATGAAAGAATTGTTAAAGTTTCATTCAAGATGACAATTGGAGATATTGTAGATAGTAATATAATGCAGATATTCCCAATTAAAACAGCAAAGAACATAGTAGCAATAATGACAGGAACAGAAGTTAAAGAGGAATTAAAGGATAATAAAATTACTGAAAAACCTGCTGAAACAGTAGTTAAACCAGAGATGCAGCCAAAAGAAGAACCTGCTATAAAAAATACTGCAGCAGTTGATAGCGATAGACAAAGTAATGCTAGTTACAGTAATAATGTTATGCAAAGTCAGCCTCAGCAACCTGTTGAAGTACATGAAGCATCATTTGCTCCATTAAATCAGAATCAAAATCAAAATGTGGTACCACCAATTAAGAATATTGATTTGATTTTGGATGTACCTCTTAATATATCCGTTGTACTTGGAAGAGCTAAAAAGAGTATTCAGGATATTCTTGATTTAGGAAGTGGTTCTTTAATAGAACTTGATAAACTTGCTGAAGAACCTGTAGAGATACTAGTTAATGGAAAGACAATAGCAGAAGGTGAAGTTGTTGTTGTTGATGAAAACTTTGGTGTTAGAATAACAAATATTATAGACACAGCAGAGAGAGTTAAATCATTAAAATAAAGTTCAAATAAAATATATTCGTGAAATTATGGGCTAACCGCTTTTTACGCGGCTAGCCTTTTTTTATTTTTACTATTAATTAAAAATAAAAATTTACGATAATAAGTTATTGATAAATAACAGGAGGAGTATCTATGAATATCAATAAAATATATGGGGCATCATTTGTTAATTCATATAATAAAAATGTATGCGCTAAAAAATCAACTCAAAATGAAAATAGTTCAAAGGATACTATTGAAATTTCAAATTTTGCAAAAACACTTTCAGATTATAAAAATAGTAATAACGTTAATAATGAAAAGAAAATTTCTGAAATAAAAGATAAGATTAAAAGTGGAACTTATAATGTTGATGCAAAGCTTACAGCAGAAAGTATACTTAAAGAGATAAATAAAAGAAAGGGCTTATAAAATTTTATGATTGATAAAATTATAAGAATAATAAATGATGAAAGCAAAGCTTTAGAAGATTTACTAATGCTTTTAAAAATGCAATATGATCTTTTAATGAAACAGGATGTATTTGGTCTTGAAGGTATAATAGAGAAAATAAATGCATCAAGCAAAGTTTTAGCTAAATATGAATTAGATAGAAGAAACCTTTTAGGAAAACAGAGCTTTAAGAATTTTGTAGCTTCATCTAATAGCGATAAGCTTAAAGAATCTTATGAAAAAGTAAAAGAAACGCTTGAAAAAACAAATATGCAAAAAGAAACTAATGATGTATTAGTTAAGCAGAAACTTTTATTTACGAATAAAATGCTATCTATAATGAATCCAAACAGAGAAGCAAATGTATATAATTCATATGGAAATATAAAAAGAAAATAAGGAAGTTAAAATATATTACAGGGAAGTTTAGTAATTACGAAAGGATAGATTAAAATGTCAGGATTATTAGGAACTCTTACAACAGCCGTAAGAGGAATTAATGTTCAGCAAGGGAACATAAGTACAGCATCACATAATATTGCTAATGTTGGAACAGATGGATACTCAAGGCAGAGGACAGTTGTTCAGACTACAATACCATTTGGAGCAAATTCAAAATATGAACTTTGCACATATGGTCAAGTTGGAACTGGAGCAGAAATTACAGATATCATGAGAATAAGAAATACTTTTCTTGATTATCAGGTAAGAAATGAGATGGGGGTAAATGCAGATGCATCTGAAAGAAATACATATCTTACAGGTGTAGATGATATTTTAAATGAAGTCAGTGATAATGGAATTCAGAAATGTCTTACTGAATTTTTTAATGCTTATAATGACTTTGCAACAACACCTTCATCAGATACAAATAGAGGTTTAGTATATAAAGCATCTCAGGCGCTTGCTGAACAAATAAACAGTAAATACACAGAAGTTGAGAATCAGAAAGAAGATGCACAGGCACAGCTAAAAGATTCTACAGAAACAATAAATGATCTTTTAGATAAAATTAATGAGTTAAATCAAAAGATATCATCAATTTCTGCACTTGGAATGAGTGCAAATGATTATATGGATACAAGAGATTTGTATTTAGATGATTTAAGTGAGCAGCTAGGAATAACTGTAAAAAGAGATAAGTACGATACAATAAGTGTGTCAGCAGGTGAAATAAGCGGAATAAATAATTTAGTTAATGCTTCTCCATCAGATATGGATTATACAAGATTTTCATATGTTGAAGAAGCTGAGCTTAAAGGGAGTACAATTACAGTAACATATTCTGCACTTGGAGATGAAAATAATAAAAAGACATTTACATTAACAGGAGACCAAGATACAGTAGATAAGCTTTTAAAAAATAGAATGCTTATTGCAGATAAAGATGGAGAAGTTAGCGGTGTTACAGCTGCAAATCTTGATTCAAAGCTTGTAAATAATATAGAAAAAGGAAAGGTTGCCGCAAGAGAAAATGTTCAGGATAATATTCAGGGATATTTAAATAGACTTGATGCATTTGCGGCTTCATTTGCGTATACAGTAAATGCAATTCAAACTGGTGATACAGGAGATGGAAATGGAGCAGGAATAGTTGATAAAGATGGAAATAAAGTTACTACAGAAGTTTTATTTACAGTAAAGAAGTCAGACGGTACTCTTACTGGAACTGATGATGGAATTTCTGCTAAAAATATTTCTGTAAATACAAATATCCAAACTGACCTTTCAATATTAAATTCAGGAAGATATCATGTAGATGATTATAGTGGAACTAAAGATAATGAAAGAGCACAGGCTATGTATAAGCTTAAAGATTTAAATGTTGATATGAGCGCATTATTTAATGCAGCCGATGGAAGCATTAAAGATAATACTATTGATACAAGAAAGAATTTCTTTGATTCTAAGACAGATGTAGGAATAGAATTTTCAGATGCTGACTGTGTAGATATTATAAATACTAAAAATGGAACAGGCTCTAATATGTTTAATTATTATCAAAATATTATTGGAACTATTGCAAATGATGCAAAATCTGCAAATTCTGATGCAACAACATCATCGGATCTTTTATTGCAGTATAAAAATAGCAGACTTCAAGAATCAGGAGTTTCACTTGATGAAGAAATGGCAAACCTTGTACAGTTTACACATGCATTTCAGGCAAATGGAAGAATGATAAATACAGTTGATAAATTGCTCGATGTAGTAGTAAACGGACTTATGAATTAAAAGGGGGAGAAAATTTATGCCAAGAATAACAAATACAATGCTTATTAATAATTATATGAATAATATGCAGAGAAATTTAAATAGCATGAGCATTACACAGAATCAGATGTCATCAGGTAAGCTTATTCAAAGAGCTTCTGAAGACCCTTCAGCTGCTGTTAAAGTAATGCAGCTTAATGCAGAAATTAATTCTAATAAAACATATAATACAAATATAAATGATGCAACAAACTGGCTTAATACAACAGATACAGCTATGAATGAGGTAACTAACATTGTAAAGAGAGTAAGAACTCTTATGGTTAAAGCTGGAAACGGAACATATGAAGAAGATGAAATTACAGCAATAAAGAATGAAGTAGATGAGAGAATAAATCAGATGGGTGAAGTTTTAAATACTTCGTTTAATGGTGAATACATTTTTGGAGGTACAAAGAATACTTCAAAACCTGTAGCAGTTGAAGATGGTCAGATTTATTATGTTGATAAAAATGGTAATAAACTAGATTCTACAACTGATCCTAATGGAAAGATTAAAGATCAGATAGCATCAAAAGTAAGTGTTGGAATTTCTGATGGAATTTTTCTTGACTATAATAAAAATGCAGTAGATGTTTTAGAATTTAAGGATAGTCAAAATAAATCTCTTAATGGATCAAATATACTTTCCGATTTATCTAAATGTCTTGGTGTAGCGTCTGGTGAATCTTCTTCTGTATCATTATCTGATGGAAGCGTAGTATCAAGTTCAAGTGAGGCATTAGATAAAATAAGTGGAGATATAAATGAAAATATGAGCTTATTTACGCAAAATATATTATCAGTAAGATCGACTGTAGGTGCAATGCAAAACAGAATGGACTCTGCAAAAACTAATAATGAAGATCAAACTTATAATATGACAGATATTTTATCAAAAACTGATGATATTGATGTTACAGAAAAGACAATGCAGTATGCTGTTTTGCAGACAGTATATACAGCAACTCTTCAAACAAGTTCTAAAGTTTTAAATAATACACTTATGGACTATTTAAACTAGAGTAAAGATTATGAGAGGAGCTTTTACACGATGAAGTTAATTTCGAGAATTGATGGCGAAATCGAATATAATGAGGATGAAATAATTTATTTTAAAAAGGGACTACTTGGTTTTGAAAAATGTAAAAAATATATTTTAAAAGACTTAGATGAGTATAAACCTTTTAAAATACTTCAATCTATAGACGATGAAAATGTAGGAATGATAGTAATTTCTACATATGATTTTTTTAAAGACTACGATATAAAATTAAATGAAGAAACAGTTAAAAATCTTAAATTAAAGTCTGCAAAAGATGCATTTGTAATTACAACAATTACATTAAATTCAGATGCACAGAAAATTACTACAAATCTTCAGGGACCTATAATAATAAATATTTCTGAGAAGAAGGGCGAACAGATTATTTTAGATAATCCAAAGTTTAAGACAAAAGAGTCCCTTATAAAGGGGTGATAAGATGTTAATAATCACTAGAAAAAAAGGTCAATCACTAAAAATAGGTGATGATATAGAAATAACAGTAAGTAGAATAGATGATGGAAGCGTTAAACTTGGAATTAATGCTCCAAAAGAAGTTTCGATTCTTAGAAAAGAAATTTATGATGAGGTTCAAAAAGAAAATAAGGATGCAGTAAAAGTGGATCTTAATATGTTAAAAAATATTAGTAAAAAGTAAAAGAATATTTTGTGAATTTCAAGGAGGAATGATAACATGGATGTTAACTCAATTGCAAAGTCTTCAGTAGCTGCTATAAACACATATAATAATAATCAAAATAATATTTCATCTGGGGATTTAGCTAAAGAAAGCTCAGTAGATGATAAAACATCTACTGATAAAAAAATTAATGCTGCTGACTCTAAAAAATATGATAAAGAAGATTTAGAAAAAGCGGTAAATAAATTAAATAAATTTTTAGAAGATGATAATACAAGGGCTGAATTTTCTTATCATAAACAGTTAGGTACATTGATGGTTAAAGTAGTTGATCAAAATACAAAAAAAGTATTATTAGAAGTCCCACCAGAGAAGATATTAGATATGGTTGCAAGTATGTGCGAACAATTTGGAATAATTGATAAAAAAGCATAGATATGGAATTTAAATTAAATCAAATAGATACTGATATAAGAAGAAAGATGCAGGAGGAAGTTAAGGAAGACAAGGTGCATTCCTCAAAAGATTCCGATGGAAAAGGAAATATTATTAAAGATAAAAGAAAAAATAACGAAAGTAAAAGTAATGACAGAAAAAATGAAAACAAAGGAAAAAGGTTCATTACAGTGGACGGTTTTATACCGAATAAGAATTCAATAAGAATCGAAGCACAAAAATTAGAAAATCTAAATGAAGATGATATTAAAGGAACAGTTCTAGATACGAAAAAGTAGGAGGATTTATCATGTATCAAAATGGCTATAACGTATATAAGAATAACAGTGTAAACTATGCATCTAAGGATCAGCTTTTATTAATGCTCACAGAAGGTGCTGTTAAGTTTTCTAAAATAGGAAGACAAGCTATTATAGATAAAGATATATCTAAAGCACATAAAAGTCTTTTAAGAACACAGGACATTTTTACAGAGCTTATGGTAAGTCTTGATAAAAATGCAGGAGAATGGGCAGAAAATTTATATAAAGTTTACGATTTTATAAAAAGAAGACTTGCTGATGCTAATATGCAGAAAAATAAAGAGATTATGGATGAAATCATTCCTCTTATAGAGGATATTAACAATATGTGGAATGATGCTTATAAAAAGTCAAAACAAAGTATGTAAATAAAAAGGAAGTGATAAACCATGACAATGAGAATAACAGGAATGTCAAGTGGACTTGATGTTGATTCAATAGTTACAGATACTTTAAAACCATATATGACTAAAATTGATACAGCAAAGCAGCAGAAACAGATTTTAGAATGGAAACAAGAACAGTATCAAGATATTATGAAAAAAGCTGATACTTTTTATACTAAGTATTTAACAACAACTGGCTCATCAAGTTTGTTTAAGATGAGTGCTTATAATGAAACTAAGTTTACATCAGATAATAGTGCTGTTTCAGTTTCTGGAAGTTCTGATGCTAATATTCAGAATTATACAGTAAGTAATGTTGTTAAAGCTACAAAGGCATATGCAACAATAAGTAATGATGATTTAAATAATATTAATACATTAAGTATTAATAATACATCAATTATTAGTGATAGTGATAAGGATTTGGATTTAACAGGATTGAGCGATTCTGAAATTGCTGATAAATTAAATGAAGCTCTTCAGGAAAAAGGCTTTAATGTATCTGCACGATATAGTGATTTTGCTAATAATGGTGCTGGCGGACTTATTATTGAAAATAAGGAAGCTGGAACAGAGACATTATCAGTAAAAATAAATGGTACTGATAAAGAAATGGCAAAACCAGGTAATGGACTTTATGCAACTATTTCAGATGGATCTAATACAATATATATAAAAGATGGAGAGCAATATAAGAAAGTTGCTGATCCCGATGATGATTCTAAATTTAAATTAGAAATAGTAAATAATTCTGATATCAAAATAAATCAGAATAACGTAACTATTGATGGAACAACATTTAAGTTTAATAGTTCAACAACAGAATTGGATTCTACTAAGGATACTGGTGTTGTAGATAACAGTGCAACAAATACTGTAAATATAACAGGTTCTCAAGATGTAAGCAAATTAAAAGATACAATAGTAAGTTTTGTAAAAGATTATAATGATCTTATAGGAGACATAAATACAAAGCTTTGGGAAGAGTATGACACCGATTATCAGCCACTTACAGATGATCAAATGGATGCTATGTCAGATAAGCAGATAGAAAATTGGCAGACAAAAGCTCAGACTGGACTTCTTAGAAAAGATGAAGATTTAAGAAATTTATCAGACAGTTTAAAAGATGCAATGAATACATTTATGGGAGGCAGCGGACTTTCTCTTGAAAGAATTGGATTTAAGGCGGTAAATGATTATAAAGAAGATAATGGTAAATTTGATATTGATGAAGATAAATTAAAAACTGCACTCGAAAGTAATTTTGATGATATAAAAGATTTATTTATGAAAAATTATACATCTGATGATACTTCAAATGCAGGAATAATCCCAAAAGTTCAAAAAATAATGTATAATAATTTTGAAAAGTATGATTCTGTATTTAATAAGAAAGCAGCTAAAAGTGGAGTTTATGCAGTAACAAATGATATGTATAAATCAATACTTGAAAAGAAAAATTTAATTGAGGATTTAAATGATGATTATACAGATAGACAAAATGATCTTTATACAAAATATTCTAAGCTTGAAACAGCTATGGCTGAAGCTCAGTCTCAGCAGTCTTCAATGTCAGCATGGTTTGGAACATCAAGTTAGATAAAAGGAGATTATTATGAATCTACATGAATATTTAAATAAGTATTTAGATATAACTAAAAAATTAATACAGAATATTTATGCTGAAGATAAACTTTCTAATCTTCTTAAGCAAAGAAAAGATATTCTTGATAAAATAAATATGTATAAGTTAGAGGAATCACAAAATGTTGATGAAAGATTAAAAAATGAGATATTACAAAAGGATGAAGAATTATCTTTATCTTTAAAAAATCATAAAAATAATCTTTTAAATAAAATTAATTCTTTAAAGAAACGTAAACAGGCAAGAATATGTTATTCATCTTCAAAAATATCTTCTGGATTTTTTAATAAAAAAATCTAAAAAATGCTAAAGTATTAAAAGATAAGTGCGAATATATAAATGTAAAGCTTATAAGTGTATAACTCTTAAGAGTTTATATAAATAAATTTTTGGACATGGATGTCCGTTTAAAATCAAGGAGGAAAATATTATGGTAATATCACATAACTTAAATGCAATGAACGCACACAGACAGATGAAAATCTCTACAGGAGAACAAGGAAAGTCAATTGAAAAGTTAAGTTCTGGATACAGAATTAACAGAGCTGGAGACGATGCAGCAGGACTTGCAATCTCAGAAAAAATGAGAGCACAGATAAATGGTCTTGATCAGGGTTCAAGAAATGCACAAGATGGTATCTCAATGGTACAGACAGCAGAAGGTGCATTAACAGAAACTCACTCAATGCTTCAGAGATTAAAGACATTAGCAGTACAATCAGCTAATGGAACTTATTCAGATGGAGATAGAGCATCAATTAATCTTGAAGTTGAACAATTAAAATCAGAAATAAGCAGAATAGGATCACAAACAGACTTTAATGGAACAAAAGTATTAAAAGATGCTAAGGCAGTAAATATTCAAGTTGGTAATAAAAATGGTCAGACAATAGCAATTAGCTTAGCTGATATGACTGCTTCAGGAATTACTGTAAACAACATAGATCTTTCTAATGAAACTAAAGCAGGAGAGGCAATAGATACAATAGATACTGCAATAAAGAATGTATCAGATCAGAGAGCAAAACTTGGAGCTGTTCAGAACAGACTTGAACATACAATCAAATCTGTAGATAATACATCAGAAAACATTCAAGCAGCAGAGTCAAGAATCAGAGATACAGATATGGCAAAAGAAATGATGAACTATACTAAGTCTCAGATTTTAACAAATGCAGCACAGAGTATGCTTGCACAAGCAAATCAAGCACCACAGAGTGTTCTTCAATTATTACAGTAGTCATTAATAAAAAAATCGGATTCAATGATTTGAATCCGATTTTTTTATCCATAAATATATTAAAGAAAGTATATATATTATCGATAATTAAATAAATAAAAGAATTTTGGAGGATAAAAGCTACATATGATAGAAGAAAAATATGAAGTGATGGAATCTGTCTATAAGTATATTAATAATTTAAAAAAAGGACTTAAAGATGTATCTAATATGATTCAGTCTGGAAATGAAATTCAGGGAATAAAAAAATTTATACCTTCATTAGATGGAATAGAATATATAATAAAGGTAGCTGAACTTACAAAAGATATTCAAAAAGATCACATTGATATAAATAAATTAAATGATTTGCTTAAAGAAATTATAGATTCATTTGAAAATGAAGATTATGTATTATTAGGAGATTTAATAAATTATGAATTAATACCTATAATAAATGATATCCAGATTTCGTTTCGTAGATCATTAGATAATAGATAAATAAGTGGAGAATTGAGAAATGGCATTAGATATAGAAATTTCTAAAGATAATTATAAAATTTTAAGAGTAGACTCATGCGGTAAAAAAATTTATATTGGAAGCAAATATAATCAAAAAAGAGAGATAAAAAAATTTGTAGACTCAGTGTGGCCTATAACGTATAATGATATATTTATTATTTTGGGATTAAGTTTAGGAGAGCATATAGAAGAAATTCAAAAATATACTGAATTAAATCAAAAAATATTAATAGTAGAATTTAATAAGGAACTTATACAGTATTGTAGAAGTGATAAAAAAATTGCTGAGATTTTAAATAAATCTGGAATTAAAATAACTAATTCAATAAAAGAAGTAGATGATTTTTTTCAAAATTATGTTAATAAATCAAATGTTAATTTTGTAAAAGTTAATACATATTGTAAATATGCTAATATTTTTTGGAATGAATATGAACATATATATAGTCATATAAAAAGTTCTATATTTAATATTGTAATTAACAGAAATACATTAAATATATTAGGAAATAAATATTTTGAAAATTTTCTTGGAAATATTAAATATATTGCAAAAAATCCTGAAATAAATATTCTTAAAGATAAATATAAGAATAAACCTGCAGTAATTGTTTCAGCAGGTCCTTCATTAAGTAAAAATGTTAATCTTTTAAGGAATATAGATAATACACTTATATTAACAGGTGGAAGAACAATAAAGACACTTATGGAACGTAATATACATCCTAGCCTTTTAGGAATAGTTGATCCAACAGACAAATCATATGAAATTGTAAAAGATGTTATTGAAAAAGTAGATTATCCACTCTATTTTAATGATGTTACGCCTACATATGTATTGCTTCATCATAAAAGAAAAAAAATATATTCATTACAGAATCAATTTTTAAATGATATTTTGAAAAAAGATATACCATCTCTTTATGGAGGTGGATCTATTGCACATAGTCTTACTGAAGTGGCGTTATATATTGGATGTAATCCTATTATTTATATAGGACAGGATTTAGCATATACAAATGATCTAGAACATGATAATTCGGCAAGAAATCCAGGAAGTGATGCGAAACATAGAATTTATAAGAGAAATGATGATATATATGTTGACGATATATATGGAAACAAGGTAAGGACAAGTTTGGTTCTTAATTCTTATAGAGAAAATCTAGAAAAAATAATTTCTGAGAATCCAAGTATAAGTTTTATAAATGCAACAGAAGGTGGATCTAATATAAAGGGTACTGAGATACATACACTATCTGAAGTACTTAAAAAAATAAAAAAAGAGAAGATTATTTCGATAGATCAATATCTTGATAATATTAATGATGTAGATTATTCTAAAATGATTTGTGAATATTTAAAAAATACATTAAAAGAATGTACAGAATTTTATAAACTTTGTGAAGATGGCAAAAACAATTTAAACAAGTGTAAAGTTATGTATGGTAATAATTTATATAAAAAGTATGAAGAAAAATTTTTATTACTCCATAAAAAAATTCAAAGTAAGATTCACAATTTAATAGTTTTTGATGCTCTATTATCAAAGGTTATATATGAGGTTGAAGGAAATAATAAATATGCAGTTATTTTTAGTGATTCTCCTATAGAAAAATTTCAAAAAAAATATAATATGGCATTTGATTTATATAGCAATGTACAGAAAGTTATAGAAAAATATTCACCACAAATAGAAAATATTATAAAAGATTTAGAAAAAATAAATTGAGGTGATAATGTGTTTAATAATTCAATTATTTTAATAACAGGTGGGACAGGTTCTTTTGGACATAAGTTTGCTGAAAGAATTTTAAAGGAATATAACCCTAAAAAAATAATAATTTACTCACGAGATGAGTTTAAACAAGATAATATGGCAAAAGAGTTTAGACTTAAATATCCTGAAAAATATCAAAAATTAAGATTTTTTATTGGTGATGTAAGAGATAAAGAAAGACTTTATAGGGCATTTAAAGATGTAGATTATGTAATTCATGCAGCAGCTATGAAACAGGTTCCTGCATGTGAATATAATCCGTTTGAAGCTATAAAAACTAATATTCATGGTGCTCAGAATATAGTTGATGCTGCAATTGACTGTAATGTAAAAAAAGTAGTTGCACTTTCAACAGATAAGGCTGTTAACCCTATTAATTTATATGGTGGTACTAAGCTTGTATCTGATAAATTATTTATATCAGGAAATGCGTATTCAGCAGGTCATGGAACAGTATTTTCTGTTGTAAGATATGGAAATGTTGCTGGAAGCAGGGGATCTGTAATACCATTTTTTAAATCGCTTCTTGAAAGCGGAAAAAAAGTTTTGCCAGTTACTGATTATAGAATGACAAGATTTTTTATAACACTTGATCAAGGCGTAGATTTGGTATTTAAAGCTTTAAAAGAGTCAAAAGGCGGAGAAACTTATATTTCAAAAATTCCTTCATTTAAAATATCAGATTTAGCTAAAGCTATGAATCCTGATGGGGATATGCAGGAAGTTGGAATAAGAGAAGGTGAAAAGCTTCATGAAGTCATGATAACTAGGGATGATTCAAGAATGACTTATGAGTATGATAAGCATTATATAATTTATCCACATTTTAACTGGTGGAATTCACAGAAAAATATGACACCTGGTGGAAAACCTGTAGAAGAGGGATTTGAATATAATTCAGCAACAAATAAAGAGTGGCTTTCTGTAGCTGACTTAAAAAAGATTTTAAATGACAGTGATTTTTAATATTTGGAGAATAAAGAGATGAATTTACTATTAACTTCTATAGGAAAAAGGGTACAGCTTATAAAACATTTAAAAAAAAATTTTAAAGTTATTGGTGCTGATGCAGGAGAATTGAATGCAGGAAGATATTTTGCAGATAAATTTTATAAAATACCAAAAGCAAATGAAGATACATATATAAATATGCTTTTAAAAATATGCAAAGAAGAAGATATAAAAGTTTTGATACCTTTATATGAAGGAGAATTTGAAAAACTTAGCGAAGCTAGAAAAGAATTTAAAAATATAGGAACACTACTTTTATTAAGTAGTAAAGAAATATTAGATATATGTAAAGATAAAAAGAAGACATATACATTTTTTAAAAATTCAGATATAAAGTTACCTAAAGTATATAATGATGAAGAAATAGAAGGCTTAATACATAATAATAATTTTGATAAATTAAAATTTATTATAAAGCCAAGAGATGGTATGGGAAGCAGCAGCGTTTTTAAAGCTGAGAATAAAACTGAACTGATATTCTTCAAGAATTATGTAAAAAATTGTATTGTTCAAGAGTTTATATCAGGGGATGAATATACTGTTGATGTACTTGTAGATTTTAAAGGAAATCCTATTTATATTGTTCCAAGAAAAAGAATTGAAATAAGAAGCGGTGAAGTTGTAAAGAGCGCTACTATAAAAGATAAACAGATAATAGATATGACATTAAAAGTTATAAAAAAATTAAATGAATTAAGAGATAAAGATGAAGTATCTAGTGTAGGCCCTCTTACAATACAGTTTATAAAGACATTTGATCAAAAGTTATTTCTTTTGGAAATAAATCCACGCTTTGGAGGTGGAGTACCACTTAGTTTTGAAGCGGGAGCTAACTATGGACAAAAGATATTTGATATGGTAATGGAAAAAAAGAGTGAATACTGCAGAGATTTTAATGAGAAGATTATGATTAGGTATGAGGAAGCTGTATTTTTAAATTAAAAAATTAGAAAGCAATTATTTCATAAAAGTAATTTAATAAAAGTTATACAATATATAATTATTATATAAGAAAGTATTTATATCTTATATGAACTGAGATATAAAATTATGTTATAGAGGTGAATGTTAGAATTATGAAAAAGAAAGTCGTTTTATTTGGTGCTTCAGAACTTGGTAAAAAAGCAGTTAATCTGTTAAAAGAGAAATATGAAATTGTATATTTTTGTGATAATGATATCGCTAAACAAGGCAAAAAGATTAACAATGTTTTAATAATTTCTTTTAATAGATTAAAAGAAATATATCAGGATTATGAAATAATAATAACTAGTATGTATATTAAAGAAATAAGTAAGCAATTAAAAGAATTAAAGTTAAGAAAAATTTCATATTTTTTACTAGTTAATGATGACACATATAAAATAAGGACAAGAGAAAAAGAAGAGGAAAAGGATGTATATTCAATAACGTATAATAACAGAAAAATAAAATTTTATTTACCAAATCGAGATGAATATATTCAAGGTTTAATTTATGATTATTCTATGTTTTATGAAATAAAAATATTGGAAAAAATTAAAGAATTTGATTTAAAAGATAAAGTCATAATAGATGTTGGAGCAAATATAGGTAATCATAGTTTGTATTTTGCTAAAGTTATAGATAGTTTAAATGTATATTCATTTGAACCTAATATTAAATTGAGAAAAATTTTTGAGAAGAATATGAAAATTAATAATATAGATAATAAAGTATTTCTTAAAAATTGTGCACTTTCAAATGAAGAATGTTATGGAAATTTAGAAATAATAGATAAAAATAATTGGGGATCAAATAAAATAAAATATGATAAAAATGGTTTTATACAAGTTAAGACTTTAGATGATATTATGTTACCTTTGAACAAAAAAATTGGATTAATAAAAGTTGATGTTGAAGGAATGGAATATTTAGTCTTAAAAGGTGCCGAAAAAATTATTGCTAAATATAGACCTATTTTATGTGTAGAAATTTTGACAGAAATTAAATATAAAGAGATAACTGAGTATTTGAAAAAATATGGATATAAAAAAGTATTTAGTTTTAATTGTGCTACATATATTTTTAGAAAAATATGAAATAATTTTCGTTATATTATAAATTAGATATTAAAAAGAGAGGATATTAAAAAAATAATCATATGATTAAAGGAGAATATAATACGTATGAAGGAAAAAGTCATTTTATTTGGAGCTTCAAATCTTGGTAAAGTAGCACTTCAAAAGTTAAAGAATAAATATGAAATATTATTTTTTTGTGATAATTCTAAAGAAAAATGGAATACAGAATTTTGCAATATAAAAATTATTTCTCCAATGCAATTAAAAGACAATTTTGAAGGTATACGAGTTATTATAACGAGTATATACTCAAATCAAATAATTTCACAGTTAGAAAAAATGCATATAAAAAAAATTGATGTTTTTAATTATATACATATTTTTAATGATACTAGATACACCCTGAAAGATATTGATGGTGATAAACAGCTAGATAATAAAAATAAAAAAGTAGAAAAAATTGCGTTCTTTGTTAATGGAAATATCGATTTCTGTAAAAAAATAATAGATAGTTTGCAAAAAGAATATTATGTTAGAATTTGTAATATTAATGATGAAAAAGATGTGTTAGATTGCTTAAACTGGTGCGATTTATGTTGGTTTGAATGGTGTGATATATTATTTCAATATTGTAGCAATCTGAAAATAATTAAAAGTAAGAAAGTTATAGTAAGATTACATTTATATGAGATTTTTGAAAAAAAAATTTATTCTATGAACTGGAATATAGTTGATAAAATAATTTTTGTAGCTGATTGGGTAAAAGAAGAGTTTTTAACAAAGATTAAAATTGAGAAAGATAAAACTATTGTTATACCTAATATATTTGATTATAAAGAATTTGAATTTAAAGAAAAACAAAAAGGGTATAATATAGCAATTGTTGGCTCCATCATAGCTAAGAAAAATATACCTGCTGTAATACAGTTATTTTATGAATTATATAATATTAATAACAATTATAAATTATATATAGCAAGTTATAAAAATGAGGAATTGAGTTATAGATATATTAAAGGAATTATAAAAAAATTACATCTAGAAAAAAGTATTATTTTATGTGGTAAAATTCCACATGAAAAATTATCAAATTGGTTTTCAGATAAACAATATATTTTAAGTGGTTCTATAGTTGAATCTCAGGGATTAAATATTCTTGAAGGAATGGCATGTGGATTAAAGCCAGTAATTAATTATTTTCCAGGAATTGAATGCTTATATCCGGAAGAATATACATATTTTTCATTAAGAGGTTTTGTTGATAAATTTGAAAAAGAGAAAATAGAAAGTTTCAAATATAGGAAATTTGTTGAAGATAACTTTAGAATTGAAGAAACTATGAAAAGAATAAAAGAAGTGATTAGAAATCTTTAAATTAGAAAGCGAGTCTAATGTTTTTTGATAAATTAATGTGAAAATGAAGTTTTTAGAATAGTAAATATTTAATAGAAAAAAGTAGAGGGGATTATTATGGAAAAAATAATTTTATTTGGAGCATCAAAAAAAGGCAAAATAGCATATAATGTTTTAAAAGAAAAATATGACATATGCTATTTTTGTGATAATGATAAAAACAAATGGAATACATATTTTTGCAATAAAAAAATCATTTCAACAGATGAACTTTTAAAATATAAGGAAGATAAAATTATAATTACAAGTGAATATTATGGAGAAATATCATTTCAATTGAAGAGCTATGGTTTAAAAAATATATATGTATTTTGGTATGCTGATATAAATGATATAACATATAAGAAAAAATATTTTATAAATAAAGCAGTTGATTTAGGAATAATTAATAATATTAAGTTGGAAACTGATACTATTAATAAACATAAAATTACTTTGAAAGAAAATAACAATAAAATTGGTAGAAATGTTTTGATGATTGCTTATGATTTTCCACCAACTGCTGGTAGTAGTGTTCAAAGAGTACTGAAATTTGCTAAATATTTAAAATATTATAAATGGAATCCTATAATAGTAACTACAGATAAATATTATGGAACGCAGAGTAATGATGAATCATTACTACAAGAACTAGATGAAGGTATAAAAATAGTTAGAATTAAATGTGATATTGTATATTCAGAACAGCTTGATAATGGAAAAATAACTAATTATTTAAATATAATTAATAAAATGATTGCTAATAAAGAAAAATTAATTAATTTTATTAATTTATTAAATAATGATTTTAATGGTAATAGAAAAAATGTTCTTATACCAGATCCATTTGTATTTTGGGCTTATGAGGTAATACAAAATATAGAAAATTATGTAAATATGAATGATATAGATATTATTTATTCTACATCGGCACCATATTCAGATCATATAGCAGCGTATTTTATTAAAGATAAGTATTCAATCCCATGGGTTGCAGATTATAGAGATTCATGGATAGGAGATCCATATAAAAGCAAGATGCCTAAAGAAAGACAAGAACTAGAAGAGGAAATAGAGAAAGCAATTGTAAATTATGCGGATAGAATTATTGAGGTCACACCATTAATAACAGAAGAATATATAAATGTATTTTCATTAGATAGAAAAAAGGTTTTAACTATAACTAATGGATATGATGAAGAGGATTTTAATAATTATATAGGTAAGACAAAAAATAATAAATTTAAAATTACTTATACAGGAACATTATTTCAAAATAGATTATGTGCTAATTTATTTAATGCAGTTAATAATTTAATTTCTGAAAATAAAATTAGTGCAGATAACATATGCATTGAATTTTATGGAAAATTATTAGGAGATACTTCTATAAGAATAAAAGAATATGATAAAAATAATATTTGCCAGATAGGAGGATATTTGGCACATAAGGATGCTATTTATTTAAATTCTAAAAGTAATTTATTATTACTTCCAATAGGCAAAGAAGATAAATTTAAATCTATTTATACAGGAAAAGTTTTTGAATATTTAAGATTATATAAACCGATATTAGCCTTATCACCTAAAGGAAGTTTAGTTGAAAAATTACTTTTAGAGACAAAATCTGGAAAAAATTTTAAATATGAAGATTTAGAGGGAATAAAGGAATACATATATAATCAGTATATGTTATGGAAAGAAAATAAAGAATATATAGGGTATGATAAAGATAAAATATTAAATTATGATAGAAGAACTTTAACTAGAAAATTAGCAGATATATTTAATGAAATAATATGTTAAATAGTAATTTAATTGATGTTATTGTAGATATATATGTTAAAGAAGTTCAACGTGCAATATTTTATTTAGAAAATAAAATCATTGTTTAGGAGATTGTATTTATGAAAGTTAGTATAGTAGTAACTGCATATAATATTGAGAATTATATAGAAAAATGTTTACAAAGCTTGATTAATCAAACATATAAAGATATAGAAATTATAGTAGTTGATGATGGCTCAATAGATAATACATATAAAAAAATAAAAAGAATGCAACTTATGGATAAAAGAATTGTGATGATTTCACAAAAGAATAAAGGTGTACAGGCTGCTAGAAAAAAAGGATTTGAATTTTCAAATGGTGAGTATTTTTTACTTGTTGATGGAGATGACTATTTAGAAAAAGAATGTATAGCAGAATTAGTTAAATGTGTATCAGATAATAAATATGATTTTGTTTACTATAATATTAATATTATAAAAAATAATGAAAAAAAACAATATGTTGCTCAGATAGATTATAAAAATTCAATTGACAGTGATTTTCTTAAAATCTATATGTCATCAAAAAGTATGCAGAATGGACTTTATTGTAAATTTATAAAAAAAGATTTTATTATAAAGAATAAGATAAATATATTATCATCTAGTTACAGTATGGGCGAAGATCTTTTGGACACAATTATTTTAGGTTTATATAAACCAAAAGTATATTATTTAAATAAATGTTTATATAATTATGTAAGGCATAGCGATAGTATAACAGGAAGCGGGAAAAATAAGATTCAAATATTAGATATATTTAATTATATAGATGAAAATTTTAAATTAGATAAAATTGAGATGTATAAAGAAGTATATCAATATTTTAAATTTAATGAAACTTTTGTTCCATATTGTTTATTAGAGCAAAATAATAGTGTGAAAAAAGAAGTGTATATATGGTGGATGAAACAAAAGATTAATATTGAAAATAATAGATTATTTAAAAAGTATAAAATGTTTTATGATTCAAAATTAATTGAAAAAATGTTTTATTATAATATAGATTTTGAATTAGGATACAAAATGGATAAATTAATATTTCAAAATAATGCAAATAATGCAAAAAGATTATCTATTGAAAATGATAGCCATCGAGTAAATGATGTTAAAAGAATAAAAATGTATAATGATTTGTATGAAAGTATATTTAAATTGGAATCTTATGATATTTTAAAAGAATATCTTAAGGAAAATAATATTAAAAATATAATCTTATATGGATATTCAAATTTAGCATTATATTTAAAAAATAGAATTAAAACATATAAATTTATAAAAAATGTATGGATTGCAGATGGTTATACTTATTGCAAAAATGTTATAAATATTCAAAATAATAAAGACATTTTTGATATATCTGACATTATTTTTATTATCCCTATTCATGCATATGAAAGAATTTACTCTATACTTTTAATGCAAAACATAAATCAAACTAAAATAGTAAATATAAATAATGTTCTTAAGAAAGAAGGTTAATAATGAATTTTAAAGTATCTGTTATTATGCCTGTATTTAATGCTGAAAAATATCTAGAAGAGAGTATTAAAAGTGTCTTAAATCAAACTTATAAAAATTTTGAATTTATAATTATTAATGATGGATCAACAGATTCATCATTAAGTATAATTAACAAATTTAAGAGTATGGACAATAGGATACGAGTAATTGATCAAAAAAATAATGGAATTGTTTATAGTTTAAACAAAGGTATAAGTACTGCAAAAGGAAAATATATTGCTAGAATGGATGCAGATGATATATCACTACCTAATAGAATAAAGAATCAAGTTAAATATATGGAAACGAATCAATTAAAAAATTGGTATCTAAAATAGAAGAATAAGTTATGAAAGAGAGGTTATTATGAAAATACTATATTTGATAGATCAATATAAACCAGAATATTATTCTGGTGCTATAAAGTTTGCAGAAAATATTATAAATCATTTTGCAAATAACAATGAAATAATTATAATTTCATACTCTCAGAATATACATACTGATGCAAAAAAGTTTTCGCAAATACTATATTGGAAGGAGCAGATTGATGGAATTAGTTGCATAAAATTTTATTTAAATAATAAGTATATTAATTATGAATTATTAAATAATGAAATATATGAATTTGCTGTAAATTTAATAAACAAAATTGATCCAGACATTATTCATTTTTGTCATACAAGGAGAGTAGCGTCGTTTATAAAAGCAGCAATAGATTTAAATAAGAAATATTTAATTACATTTACTGATAATTTTTTTGTATGTCCCAATCTATTCTTATTTACTAAAGATAGTCAGATTTGTAATGAAAGGCATAAAGATTTAATATGTTCTAAAAAATGTAATTATTCATCAAAAATAATATCTGAAAATAAAAAAATTGTTGATAAATATGTAATAAATGCATCTGCACTTATTACACCATCTGAATTTCAAAAGAAAATATATGAAGAATATTTTAACAAAGAATTTATTGTTATAAACCATGGAAATTTAATACCAAATAAAGAAATAAGACTGGATGATTATCCAAAACAAAAATTAATTTTTTCTTTTACTGCAAATAGCGAAGCACATAAAGGTTTAATGATAGCTGTTGCAGCATTTAATAGTCTTACTAAAAATATTAATGCTGAACTTTATGTTTATGGATACTGTGATGATTCGATAAGACTGTTAAGCGGAAATAAAGTTATATTTAAAGGTCAATACAATAATAGTGAAGTTTCAAAAATTTTAAAAAATGTAGATTTTGTTTTATGTCCATCAATTTGGTATGAAAATTATCCATTTACTATTACAGAAGCTTTAGCAAATGATGTACCTGTAATTGCTAGTAATGAAGGCGGAATGAAAGAACTTGTAAAAAATTGTATAAATGGATTTACGTTTGAAGTTGGAAATTATAAAGATTTAGCTAGAATTATAGAATTTTTATATCTTAATCAAAACGTTATTAAATTTTTAAAGACCAATATTAACAAGCAGCATATTCAAAGCATTGATGATGAAATAGAAAGTTATGAGAATATATATAGTAAATGCTTAAATAATCAAGAAATAAAAATAGAAAAAAGTTCTATTTTAAGTTCTGTTTGGAAAGAAATGTTAATGAAAAAATATAGAAATATTAATTTGCAAAAATATAGACCAATAATTTATGATATAGCAAAAAAGTATAATTACTATATTAACGACGATAAAATATACAGATTTATTTTAAGATTAAATAATATGGAACAATTATTACGAAATAAACATTTAAAATCATTAATTATATGGGGAACAGGAACATCTGCGAAATTAACAATACAAATATTAAGAAAATTATATAAAGATATAAACATAGATTATGTAGTAGACAAATTTAAAGAAAAAGGTATTTTTGAAGATTTACAAGTTAAGAATGTCTCATATCTTCAAAAACATGATTTTAATTATGTTTTTATTTGTACTTCGCCAGGGAAAAAAGATGCAATAAAACTTATGGACAAGCTTGATAAGAAAATTAATAAAAATTATAATTTTGGAATATGTGTTGAATAAATAACTAGTTTTAGGAGATAAAAAATGTGGCAGAATGATCAAACATTATCAAAATATAAAGAACAGTTTAAAAAGTATAAATATATTAGCTTTGATATTTTTGATACACTTCTTTTAAGAAACTTATCAAAACCTACTGATATTTTTTTAAAAGTAGGAAGTAAAGCTAGAAAATGTGGATATTTAAATGAAAACATTGATAAATATGAGTTCAATAGAATAAGAATTTTAGCACAAAAGAAAGTACGTAATATGTGCAGAAAAATAGATAAAGAAATTACTCTTTTAGATATCTATAATGAAATGCCTAATAATATAGGAAATATGAAAGAGATTATGAAAATAGAAATCGAAGAAGAAAAAGAATTGACATATTTAAATCCTGTTATATATGACCTTCTAAAATTTTTAAAACAGAAGGGTAAAAAAATTTTTCTTATTTCTGATATGTATTTGAATGCAAAAATTATAAAAGAAATTCTTCTTTATAATAATTTTGATTATACTAAAATTGATGGATTGTTTGTTTCTTGTGATGTTTCATTGAGTAAGAGTAATGGAAAATTATTTAAATATGTTTTAGAAAAATATAAAATTAATGCTTCTGATATTATACATATTGGTGATAATTATAGTAAAGATATCCAAGGAGCACAAAAAGAATCAATAAAGACTATTTATTATAATCCTGTATCTAGAAAAGATAATACAATAGATTTTGAAAATTATATTTATAGAGACGTGCTACCTGAAATAAAATCTTTAAGGAAAGTAGCTGGTAATTTAGCAGCGAAGTATGATAAAGATGAAATTTTTTGGTTTAAATTTGGGGCTGAAATATTTGGACCTGTTATTACATTATTTTGTGATTATGTAATAAATGAAGCAAAGAAAAATGATATTAAAATGATTAGACCATTTATGAGAGAGGCTGTAACATTAATAGATGTTTTAAAGAAATCTGCTAGTAATATAGACTACAATTGTGATATTGAACCATTATATATATCAAGAAAAGTTACAATTTTACCATCATTTAAAGAAATTAATCAGCAGAATTTAAACAAAATTTTTTATATTAAAAATATTTCATTTAAAGATGTAATAGATTTAATTGGTTTAAATAAAGAAAATATTAAGAAATATATATGTTATTATGATAAACTTATTCGAGATATAAATAAAGAAAAATTAAATGAAATATCGTCATTTATACTTAATAATTATAAAAAGGAAATTAATGAAGAAATTTATAAGTCAAGAAAAATATTAAAAGAATACTTATACCAAGAAAAAATGAATAAAGGAAAATTGATTACAGTTGACTTTGGTGTAAAAGGTACAGTACAGGAAATTATAGAAGATTTAATGGATAATGAAAGCATGATGCATATTGTAATGATATCAAGTGAGCATTTATATGATAAATTGGAAAAGGGAATAAACATTAATACTTTCTTAGGTTCATATGATGAAAATTTAGAATTATCTACTAATCTTCTTCAAAATTTTAAATTGGTAGTATTTGAAGATATAATGATGGATGAGAAAGGTTCAACTGTTGGATATACTGATACAGCAGATAAAATAGCACCAAATCTTGGAATTAATATGGTTCCAAAATTGGAACTTAAATTAAAGAAAATTTTGAGAGAAGGTATATCGTGTTTTCAGAAGATTTATTATCAGAGCTTAAATAAAAAAAGAATTATAAATAATTTATATTTTAAAAAGAAGGATATTTTAAAAATATTAGCAAGAGTGATGTCTGTACCATCTAAAGAGGAAAGCCTCAGGCTTGGAAATTTATCTCATGAAAATAGTTTTGGAAGTACTTGTGTTGAAAAAATATGTAAAGAAACAGAAATTAATTTTTTAGAAAAAATGGATTTGGATGAATTTATTACACAGCAGAATGAAATTGGTGTAAAATGGCCAGAAGCAGTAATTACAATGAAGTATCCACAGTATTTGCAGAATAAAGCTATAATTAGTAGCAACACCCTTCCAATATATTATAAAGAAGCGTTAATTACTGCATTAAAGATAAAAGAAGAAGGAATTAACGATATTATTATATGGGGAGCAGGAGAAGTTGGTAAAGTGTGCATAGATGTATTTACAAATCAGAATATAAATATAAGATATATAATAGATAGTAAATCATGGCTATGGGATACTAAAATTTTTGGAATACCAATTAAATCTGCAGAATTTATAGCTGATATGTATAAAAATCAAAGTATAAATATATTAATTTCGTCTTTTAGTTTTGCTGAGGATATTAAAAATTCTATAAGTAAGAAATTTAATAAGTTTAAAGTATATACTTTATAGAATCATAATATGGAAAAGAGGAATTTATATGAGTAATATAATTTATAAAAGAGAAAAAAAAATAATGCATCTAGCAGAGGCTTTTTATACTAATGTAATAGTAAATCCGATACTTCCATTAGTAGCTAAAACGCCTATAAAACCTAATTACATAACTATTTCTAATATATTAATTTCAGTTTTTATCTATTATTTAGCTTTTATGAATAATCTTACGATTGTTGCAGTTTTAATTCAGTTATATTTATTTTTTGATGTTTTAGATGGAAATTTAGCAAGATATATAAATGCTAGATCTAAACTTGGAGCTAAGCTAGATTTTTGGAGTGATAGGTTTTTTTACAATTTGATTTTTATTTCTATAGGGTATGGTAGAGTTAATATACTATTATTATTAGCAGTAGTAGTATGCGTAAATTTATATGCAATTATTCCAACGTATTACATAGTTCCTAATCTTAGAAAGTTAAAAAATATAAAGAGATTTGGCTTTAAAAAATATATGATGAGTAAGGGATACATAATTGGAATGGATCTTGGCACAGTAGATTTTTTACTTACTTTCTTTTTAATAACTAGATTAATATCATTAACAAATCTATTTATACTTATAACAGCAGGGTACATTATAGATTTAATGTATAGAATTATAGAACTTAAAATAAACCAAAAGATAAGTGGTGGGAGAAATGTTTAATGTAATTATTTTTGGAACTGGAAAGAGTAGAAAAATAGTTGAAAGCGGTTTTAATGATGATGTTAATGTAATTGCATATTTAGATAATAATACTGACAAGTGGAATCAAAAAATTAATGGCAAGTATATTTTGAATCCTGAAAATATAAAAAATATGGAATATGATTACGTGATAATAGCAAGCCAGTATAATGATATAATTTATAATCAGCTTATTAATTTAGGAGTAGATATAAAAAAGATATTTCAGCATAATATTTTTTTTATGTCAATATGGAATGATATATGTTATAGAATGAAAACAATAGAAAATATGAATAAAGATGAACTTAATCTTATAATTACTGGAATATCATATGCTCAAAAGGGAATAAAAACTGATAAACTTCGAAAAAAATCTTTTTCACTTGCATGTTTTAGTCAGGATTTATTTTATGATTATACTCAAGTAAAGTGGATTATTAATAATTTAAGTGATAATATTCAGAATCTTAAATATGTAATAATCGGATTATCCTATTATTCTTTTGAATACGATATGTCGTTATCATCTCAAAAATATAGGACGTTATTATATTATGATGCTATTAAAGAAAGTCATCACTTGAAAAATACAGATTATTTATTAGAAGGAATGAATATAACTAAAAAAATAGCAAAGAATATTTTCTCCTATGATAAAGATGGACGTTTAGATAAGATTGACTTTATGTTTACTAAGAAAAGAATTTATTTACTTAGTGATGAAAAAGGAAAAGAGCAGGCTGAGCGTGACTGCAATAAAAATTATCCAGAGACAGTTAAAGAAAATACAAAAATTTTTAAAGATTATCTTACATTATTAAAAGATAATAATATAAAACCTATTGTTGTTGTTTTCCCAGTTTCAAAATACTATTCAAAATATTTTTCAAGAAGAGTGAAAAATGAATTTGAAAACATACTTAATGAAGTTAGAAAAGATTATGATTTTCAGCTGATAGATTATTTTGATAGCGATGAATTTACTGATGACGATTTTTATGATGTATCTCATCTTAATAATGATGGAGCGTTAAAGTTTACTGAGATACTTAATAATATTATTAAGTGGTAGGAAGAAATAGTATGATAAAAGTTATAATTTTTGATTTAGATGACACCCTTTACTATGAAAAACAATTTGTTTTATGTGGTTTTAAAAATGTTTGTATATATTTAAGCAAAAAATACAATAAAGATTTAAACAAGCTTTATAAAGATACAATAGATATCTTAGATAAAGACGGAAGAGGAAAGATTTTTGATTTTTTATGTAAGAAAAATAATTTTAAAGAAGATATAAATGATCTCGTTTTAATTTATAGAAATACAAAACCGACTTTAACTTTATATGAAGACAGTATTAAAATTTTTAAATACTTAAAAAATAACAATATAAAAACAGGCATTATTACAGATGGATGTGCATTAGTTCAATGGAACAAAATAAAATCTTTAAAGATTGATAAAAAAGTGGACAAGGTAATTGTAACAGATGATTATGATGGAAACTTTTCAAAGCCTTCTACAAAATCATATCTAGAAATGGCAGAATATTTTAAAGTAAATCCTAAGGAATGTATTTATATTGGAGATAATCCTAAAAAGGACTTTATAGGAGCAAAAAGCATTGGTATGAAAACTGTACGAATAATAAGAGAAAAAGGAGATCATGTGTCTGATATAGAAGATAATAAGCATGAGGCAGATAAAAAAATTAAAAATCTTGAAGAAATTAAAGATATAATAAAATTGTAAAGGAGATTTTAGCATATGAATATAGGTATAATTCTGGCAGGTGGCAGTGGAACCAGAATGGGAAATCAGAGTAAACCAAAGCAATTTATTGATGTTTATGGAAAGCCACTTATTATTTATACATTAGAAGCTTTTGAAAACAATGAATACATAGATGAAATTGTTATATCATGCCATAAGGATTGGATAGATAATGTTAAAATATGGTGCAGAAAATATGAGATTACAAAAGTAAAATATATAGTAGAAGGCGGAAATACAAGGCAGGAATCTTCATATAATGCATTAAAATGCCTTGATAAAGAATTAAGTGATGATGACATTGTAGTTATTCATGATTCTGCAAGACCTCTTATTACACCACAAATTATAAAAAACAATGTTATCATGTCAAAGGAGTATGATGCTGTTGATACAGTAAT
The DNA here is from genome assembly GCF_022869825.1 of Clostridium sp. BJN0001. Taxonomy (NCBI): domain Bacteria; kingdom Bacillati; phylum Bacillota; class Clostridia; order Eubacteriales; family Clostridiaceae; genus Clostridium; species Clostridium sp. BJN0001. The sequence goes on from NZ_CP094971.1 coordinate 719,178, forward strand.
TCATTCTGATGATACTGTAATAAGAAGTATTGATGATAAAAGAATAGAAAGTGTACCAACACGAAAAGAGTTATATTTAGGACAAACACCACAAAGTTTTAAATATTCACTTATAAAAAATGCTCATATAGAAGCAGAAAAGAATGGTATTTATAATGCTACAGATGATTGTCAGCTTGTTCTTAAGCTTAATAAACAGGTATTTTTAGTAGATGGTGATAAACTAAACTTAAAGATTACACGATCTGAAGATTTAACTCTTTTTAAAGCTATACTTAAGATGGGTAGAATAGGAGGCTAAAATATGCTCTCCAGAAATATAAAAATTGTTTCCAAGGAAATATTTGAAATGTATGTTGAGGACACAACTCTTAAACAGGGGCAGTGTCTTATAAGAGTAAATAAAGGTGCTATATGCAGAGCGGATATTCGTTATTATAAAGGAGAACGTGAAGAAAAGATATTAGGATTAAAATATCCAATGAGTCTTATTCATGAAGCTATTGGAACAGTTTTAAAAAGCTATGATAATACATATAAAGCAGGGGATAGAGTTATTCTTATTCCCAATTTATGTAGATGCGTTAATGAAGAAAAATGTAAAAATAAAGTTTGCAAAAATAAGTTTTTAGGTGAAAATTACTGCAAATATGCAAAGTTTGCATCTAGCAATTGCGATGGATTTTCAAAAGAAATAATTAGCTGGCCTAAAAGTAATATTATAAAAATTGACGAAAGTATATCAGATGATGTTGCTGTATTTTCAGAACTTATATCTGTTTGTGAATCTATTTTAAGAAGAATTAAAGATATAGACAGTTCTTTTGAAACTGTATGTATTTTTGGAGATGGAATTGTAGGATTTATACTTTCAAATATATTACATAATATTTATAAGAAAAAAGTAATTATAGTAGGAAAACACGAAGATAAAATGATGAAATTTCCATGTGAGCATTATTTAAAAATAGATAAAACAGAAAAATTAAAAAATCAAAAGATTGATGTCTTTGTTGAATGTGTTGGCGGAAAAGGTATGAATAGTGCAGTGCAGAGTATTTTAGATGTTATAAATCCTGGAGGAAAGATTGTTTTATCTGGTGTAAGTGAAGAAAAACTTTTAATAAATAGTAGAAGTATACTTGAAAAGGGTCTTGTACTTACAGGAAGTACAAGAAGTAACATATCTGATTTTAAAAAAGCTACAGAGTATCTTAAAAATAAAGAATTTTATAAATATATAAAAATTCTTAATCTTGGTGAAAAAGATATAAGAAGTGTTTCAGATTATTATAATGCTTTTTTCGATGCATGTACCGAAAAAAGATTAGGAAAATATATTCTTAATTTTATATTTTAAAATGAGAGGGATAAATATGAAAATATTAACAGTAGTTGGAGCAAGACCGCAGTTTATTAAAGCAGCTATGGTATCAAACAAAATCAGAAAGAAAAACACTGAAATTTTAGTTCATACAGGGCAACACTATGATGCTGATATGTCAGATGTTTTTTTTGATGAACTTGGAATTCCAAAGCCAGATTATAATTTGGGAATAGGTTCTTCTATGCATGGACATCAGACTGGGAATATGCTTATAAAACTTGAAGATATTTATTTAAAAGAGAAACCGGATGCTGTTTTAGTTTATGGAGACACAAATTCAACACTAGCAGGAGCACTCTGTGCAAGTAAACTTTTAATTCCAGTAGCTCATGTAGAAGCAGGTCTTAGAAGTTTTAATAAAAGAATGCCAGAGGAGCAGAATAGAATAGTAGCAGATCATTTATCAGATATTCTTTTTACTCCGACGAATGCAGCTGTATCAAATTTAAAAAATGAAAATATTATAAATGGTATTTATAATGTTGGGGATGTGATGTTTGATGCAATTAATTTTTTTAATCATAAGGCAGAAAATATATCTCAAATAAAGCAAATATTAGATCTTGATAAAAAAGATTACATTTTGTCAACAATACATAGAGCTGAAAATACAAATGATCCACAAAAGCTATCTAAAATAATTTATGCATTAAATGAATGCGGACAAAGAGTTATTTTTCCACTTCATCCCAGAACTAAAAAATTTATAGAAAAATATAATATTATATTAGCAGATAATATAGAAATAATAGATCCAGTAGGATACTTAGAGATGATTTTACTTGAAAAAAATGCTTCAAAGATTGTTACTGATAGTGGTGGCGTTCAAAAAGAAGCTTATTTTTTAAAAAAGCCATGTATTACAGCTAGAGACGAAACTGAATGGATAGAAACAATAAATGATGGCTGGAACATGATTGTTGGAAGTAATAGCAATAAAATTTTAGATGCTATACAAAACTTCAATCCAGATGGTACTACTCATAATATATTTGGATATGGAAATGCATCAGATTTAATATGCAATATTTTACTTAAAAAAATAAAGAGTTGAAATATTATTTATTAAGGATATTGTGAAAAAAATAATATAAAAAATCTAAGTCTTAAAATTATTTAGAATAAGAGGTAATAATATATGCCAATTCAATTTGAAAAAGCAGAAAATGGACTTTTAACTGCTAAATATAAAGGAAAATATATTCATAGCAGATATAATCCGCAAAGAGAAGCCGAAGTTTTTGTTAAGAATAATATTAAATATTTTAATGGAAAAACTATTGCTTTATATGGTATTGGTTTAGGATATCATATAAAAGAAATGTTGAAATTAATTACTGAAGATTCTGCTGTTTATGTTTTTGAAATGAGCGATGAATTAATTAAAGAAGCAAAAATTGTTAATCCAGATATTTTTAATTCTGATAATATAAAAATAATAGATGGTAAAAGCATAAATTTTTACCAAGAGTTAGTAAGCGCAATTGAAGAAGCTGGAAACTTAGTTGTACATAAACCATCACTAGAAATGATAAGAGAATCTTTTCCTAAATTATTTAATGTTATAAATGATTTTTCTAGCATTAGAAATTTTTCCACTTTTCATAATGAAAATTATATGCTTGGAGAAGCAAATAGAAAAGTCAATATATCTAAAGAATATCCTGATATAAGTATTTTAATTGATAAATTAAGTGAAAATAATAAGCCATTTATAATTGCATCTGCAGGACCATCGCTTGATTATGAACTTAAAACTTTAGAAAAATATAGAGATGAATTTACAGTTATTTCTGTAGGAAGTTCACTTAGGACTTTGGTTAATAACAATATTCTGCCAGATGCAATAGTTATTATAGATCCAAAACAAATTATAGAAAAACAGTTTATAGGTTTTGAAAATCTGTCTATTCCATTATGTTTTCCAGCATCAGCATCAAAATGGGCAGTAGAAGTCTATAATGGACCTAAATATATGTTTAATAAATGTGAAGAAAATACGCAAATCCTTGTTGGTGGTACAGTAGCACTTTCAGCACTTGATATTGCAAAAAAAAGTTGTGCAAAAAAGATAATTTTTATTGGACAAGATTTTGCATATCTTGGTGAAAAATCTCATACTGCAACATATGAGAAAATGTATGGGTTTAAAGATAGTGAGAAAACAAGGCATAAAATGCGTATAGTTCAAGGTGTTTTAGGTAATAATCTTGAAACATCTGATGGTTATCTTGTTTTTAAGCATAAAGTAGAATATTTCATACATAACTGTAAAGATATAGAATTTATCAATTGCAGCAGAGGAGCCGCAATTGAAGGAACTAAATTTATGACTTTAGAGGAATTTATAAATAAGTTATGATTATGTTGAGGTGAATTTATGAATAGATCATTTTATATAGGAAATAAAAAAGTAGGAGAAGGTGAAAAAACATTTATAATTGCTGAAATGTCAGCAAATCATCTTCAAGACTATGAAAGAGCAGTAAAAATTATAGAAGAGGCAAAAAAAGCTGGTGCAGATGCGATAAAGCTTCAGACATATACTCCAGATACAATTACACTTGACTGTGATAACAAGTATTTTAAGATAAATCAAGGAACTATATGGGATGGAACAACACTTCATAAGCTCTATGAAAAAGCATATACACCATGGGAGTGGCAGCCTAAGCTTAAAAAGATTGCAGAGGATTTAGGACTTATATTTTTTTCATCTCCATTTGATAATACGGCAGTTGATTTTTTAGAAGACATATCTGTTCCTGCATATAAAATTGCATCGTTTGAACTTACTGATATTCCATTTGTAGAGTATATTGCTTCAAAAGGAAAGCCTGTTATAATGTCAACAGGAATTGCAGAGATCTCTGATATAAAAAATGCATTAGACGCATGTAAAAGGATGAACAATTATGATGTAGCATTATTAAAATGTACATCAGCTTATCCAGCACCTGTAGATGAAATTAATCTAAAGACCATGGAGAATATGAGAGAGACATTTAATGTTACGTCAGGACTTTCAGATCATACTTTAGAAAATTCAGTTTCAGTTGCAGCTGTAGCACTTGGAGCTACAATAATAGAAAAACATATGACTTTAAAAAGAAGCGATAAAGGCCCTGATAGTGAGTTTTCTATGGAGCCTCACGAATTTAAAGATATGGTTAAAAGCATAAGAACGGTTGAAAAAGCGCTTGGCTCTGTTACTTATGATCTTTCTTATAAACAGCAAAAAGAAAGAGAACATTCAAGAAGTCTTTTTGTAGTTAAAGATATAAAAAAAGGTGAAGCTTTTACAAATGATAATGTAAAAAGTATAAGACCAGGTTTTGGACTTAAAACAAAATACATTACTGATATTTTAGGAAAAAAATCAGATAGAGATATACAAAAAGGAACTCCAATGAGCTGGAATTTAATTGAGAGGGATGAATAAAATGAAGATTTTATGTATTGTGCAGGCAAGAATGGGTTCTGAAAGACTGCCTAAAAAAGTTATGAGAGAAATTAACGGAAAGCCTATGATTTATTATACGCTAAATGCTCTAAAAAAAAGCAGATACATAGATGATATTATACTCGCAACTTCTACACTCAAAATAAATGATAAGCTTGCAGAATACGCAGAAAAAGCAGGCTTTAAAGTGTTTAGAGGATCTGAAGACAACGTTCTTAAACGATATAAGGATGTAGCAGATAAATATGAAGGCGATGTGATAATAAGAGTTACTGGAGATTGTCCTCTTATAAATCCTGTAATTGTAGATAATACTATTACAAAATATCTTATGTACGATTACGATTATGTAAGACTTGATGTACCAAATACATTCCAGAGAGGGTTTGATACAGAAGTATTTTCTAAAAAAGCACTTGCTAAAGTGTATAACATAGTATGCTCAAAAGAGAATATAGATAGAGAAGATTTTAAGCCGTTTAGGGAGCATGTTACATTTTATATTTATAATCACAAAGATGATTTTAAAGTAGGCGTTGTAAAAGGCGAAGGAAAGTATTTTGAAAACAAAGATATAAATTATAGCGTTGATAGAATTGAAGATTTTGAAAGAGTAAAAAATATATTAGAAAAAAGAGATATTTGATGAGCTTTTTAGTTGATGAATAGGTGATAGAAATGAAAATATTTATTCGTACAGATGGTGGAAGAGAAATAGGTCTTGGGCATATTATGAGAATGCTTGTCCTTGCAGATGAACTGAGAAAATCGAATGAAGTTATTTTTATCTGCAGAAATTCAAAAAATAATAAGTTTGAAGCAGGAATTGAAAAAATTTATCAGAATGATTTTAAAATACTATTTATAAAAGAAAAAGATTATATTAACGATATAATTTCTTTACAAAAAGAATACAAAGCAGATTTGCTTATTACTGATAGCTATGATGTTTCTGAATCTTATTTTAATGTATTAAAGCCATATTTTAGATTTACAGGGTATGTTGATGATGTTAACAAGATGAAGATGAATGTTGATTTTATAATAAATCAGAATATAAATGCGAAAGAACTTGATTATAGTAGTAATATTAATCTTGAAACTAAGCTATTTTTAGGCCCAAAGTATTGCATGATAAGAAAAGAATTTAAAGAGGCTTTTAAATTAAAAGTGGTTAAAGATGAAGTAAGTGATATTATGCTTACATTAGGTGGCATGGATGATGATAATAATACAGGAAAGATATTAAAAATGATTAAAGACATCAATAAAAATATTCATGTTGTAATTGGTTCTGCATTTAGTGAAGAAACTATTAAAAGTATAGAAAATTTAAGCATAGGGCATGAAAATATTTATTTATATAAGAATGCTAATATGGCAGATATTATGAGAAAATGTGACGTTGCCATATCATCATGTGGTTCAACAATATATGAACTATGTTCAATGAATGTTATACCAATTGGTATTATTGTAGCTGAAAATCAGAGAAAAACAGCTGAATTTATGAAAAGTAATGAACTTATAGCTAAAATATTTAATGCTCAAAATTTAAATAGTCATGATTTAATTAACTTTTTAAATAACCTCTTAAATAATAAAAGTAAAAGGTTAAAAATTTTTAACAATCAGAAAAATATAGTAAATATAAATGGTGCCAAACTTTTAGTTGATAAAATAAATAAAATTAAATTAAAGTAAATGAAAAAAAGTTCGATAATAAACAAAATATGTTAAGGATGTGAGAATTATGGATGTAGCAGCAGCTTCAATTGGAATGCATCAGGCTCAGCTTCAAAATGATGTTACGCTTTCTGTTATGAAGATTTCGATGAATGATGCAGAAAATACAAGTACACAGATTACTGAAATGATGGATAATATGTCACTTGATCCTAATTTAGGCACAAATATTGATACGACAGTTTAAAAGATAAGATAGGAGGATATTAATAGATATGAGATTAGCACACAATATGTACTCTGAAAAAATATATAGAACATATAAATCTATATTAACAGATAATTCTAAATCTATTAGAAATATAAGTTCTGGTCTTAAAATTAATTCTGCAAAAGATAATCCTAGCAAAATAAGTGAATCAGAAAATTTGAAAATGCAGATTATGTGTAGAAATGCAGCAGAAGAAAATATACAGGATACAAATTCTATGATTCAGACATTTGATGGATCTATGCAGGAGATTAACAATCAGCTTGTAAGATTAAAGCAGCTTGTTGTTAATGTTCATAATGATACAAATGATGATGAGGATAAAGCTACAATAAAAAAAGAGATAGATCAAATTCTAGAAGGAATAGATGATATTTCAAACAATACAGAATTTAATGGGACAAAGTTATCACTTGAAGCAGGTGAAAAAGAAGATCCAAATAGTAATATAATAAAATCTACTATAGGAGATATGGTAGGAGATGATGTAAAATTACAAAGATATAATCTTACAACAGGAAAAAATGGTTTGGATTTACAGGGAAATTCTACAGATTTATCAAAAATAGATGATGCTATACAAAAAGTATCTATATCTAGAAGTAAATATGGTGCTATTCAGTCAAGACTTGAAGATACATATACTGATATGGGTTCTATAGACATGAATCTTCAGAGTGCACAGAGTGATTTAGCTGATGCTGATATTGCAGAAGAAGCATTAAACTTATCAAAATCACAGATAATGTATCAGGCATCAATAGCACTTATGGCACAAAGTAATAAATTCCCTAAAGAAGCTTTAAATATTTTATCGGCTGTAAAGTAGTGATGATTTTTATAGAGGTAAGAGTCTGCCAAAAAACAGCTAAAAACTGCTTATGGCAGTTTTTTTATGTATAAAAATATTCTCTTATTATAGAATAATTAGAAAAAATATATAATCGTATATATTTTTAGCTTAATATTGAAAAGAATTTCAAAATCATATGGTAAAATGTGATATTTTATTTTATAATAATTATAAAAGTGTTTTTATGTAAAATAATAACTTTTGGAAAAGGGATGAGTTAATGAGTATACCAATGGTATCAGATAATACGTATAATCTTATAAAAAGAGGCATGGATGCTTCGAATGTAAGAGCAAATGCAATATCGAATAATATTGCTAACATTAATACAAAAAACTATAAAAGATTTAATGTTATATTTGAACAAAATCTTGAAAAACAAAATGATTCCGATTTTAAATTAAAAACAACAAACGAAAACCATTATAAAAATGAAGCTTCAGGTCTTTCACTAAAGAGAACAGAAAATGCTCATTTTACATCAAATGGTGAAGAAAATGGAGGAATATCTGTTACTCGTGATACGTCTACGAGTATGAGAACTGATGGTAATAATGTTGATTTGGAAGTTGAGAAAGCAAATCAGGCAGCAAATACACTAAAGTATTATGCATTAGTTGCTGCAGCAAATAATAAGTTTACTAATTTAAAAACAGTTCTTAAATAATTAAAATTTAGGGGGATTAAATGTATGGGAGCTTTTAGTTCAATGGCAGTTAGCGCAACAGGAATGTCTGCTGAGCGTTTAAGAATGGATACCATTTCATCAAATATGGCAAATGCTACAACAACAAGAAATGCAGCAGGAGAAAAACAGCCTTATATAAGGAAAGTAGCTGTATTTCAGGAAGCATTAGATAAAGCAGGAAATGCAGCAGGAGTTAAGGCAGTAAAAATAGAAGATGATCCATCGCCACTTAGAAAAGTATATAATCCAAGTCATCCAGATGCAGGAGAAGATGGATATGTAACAATGCCTAATGTAAATGTACTTAATGAATATGCTGATATGATGGTCGCAACGAGATCGTATGAAGCTAATGTTGATACATTTAATGCATTAAAAGGTATGTTTTCAAAATCATTAGAAATTGGTAAATAGAGGTGAAAGAATTGGAAATAAATAATAGCTTTGCTAATAGAATTGAAAATTTTAATACGAGAATAGATAGTTTTAATAACAAAATAAATGGAAATCAAAATAATGATGTTAAAGACACTAAAAAATTAAGTTTTTCAGATGTACTTAAAGGAACTTTAGATAATGTAAATGGTATGCAGGTTAAAGCAGACACATCAATGACAGATTTCATAAGTGGAGGAAAGACTAATATTGGTGAAGCAATGATAAATAACACAGAAGCATCGCTTGGACTTCAGTTTTTAACTGCAACAAGGGATAAGCTACTTGAAGGATATAAGGAATTAACAAAAATGCAGTTATAGTAAGGGGCGCTAGAAGATGAAAAAACTTTTAGAAAAAGCTAAAGGACTTTTAAATAAATTTAAAAGTAAGAGCAAAAAAGTTAAAATAGCAATGACGGTTGCCTTTATTGCTGTAATTGTAGCAATAGGAAGTCTGATATACTATTCACAGGCAAACAAATATCAGGTATTGTTTTCTGGCCTTAAAGGTGATGATTCTCAAGTCGTAATTAATTCATTAACAGATGAAAAAATTGATTATAAAATAAAAGGAGATTCAATTTTAATACCAAAAGATAAAGTAGATGAACTTCGTCTTAAGCTTGCACCAAGTTTAACAGATGGAAGTAAAGGCTATGAACTCATGGATGGTGGAAGTTCATTTGGAATGACAGATGAGGAATTTAAAATAAAGAAATTAAGAATGCAGCAAGGTGAACTTGAAAAAACATTTAAGAGTTTTAATGAAGTATCAGACGCTAGAGTACATATAACACAGGCAACAGATTCTGTTTTTGCAAAGGACAAGCAGGAAGGGAAAGCTGCTGTAAAACTTACATTAAAACCTGGAAAAAAGCTTTCAGAAGATCAGGTAAGAGCTATCGTTGCTTTAGTATCTGGTGCAACTGAAAATATACCAGAAAAAAACATAAGTGTAATAGATGATAAAATGAATCTTTTAACAAAAGATCTTGAAAATTCAGATGATGGCAGTGCAAATACAGAAGTCATAGGAAAACAGCATGCACAGGAAAAAGATTATGAAGAAAAACTTCAAGAAGCTATAGTTGAATTACTTGAGCCAGTAGTTGGAAAGAATAAAGTAAAATCAACTGTAAGTGCTGATCTTGATTTTGATTCTAAACAGGTAACAGAAACAACAATAGATCCAAATAAAGTAATTGTAAGTCAGGATTCTTCAAAGGAAACTTCAAATACTACTAATGGAGGGAATCAGAGTCAGAGTCCTGTTGACAATAATATGTCAAACCAGATAACTGATGGAACAAATGATACTAATTCATCAGCTAAAGAAGAACAGAAAACTAATTATGATTCTGGAAAGAGCGAAAGTAAAACCATAGTTGCTCCAGGAGAAGTTAAAAGAAAAACAGTTTCTGTAATTATAGATGGAAATCTTGATGCTGATACTCAATCTCAGATTGAAAATCTTGTATCTAATGCTGTAGGGCTTGATGCAACAAAAGGTGATCAGCTTACAGTAGCAGGAATGGCATTTGATCCATCAATAAATGATGAAGCACAGAGCGAAATAGATGCAATGAATGCAGAAGAAGCACAGAAAAAGCAAACAAGAATGTTAATTCTTGGAGCAATAGGTGCAGTAGTTTTATTAATTGCACTCTTTATGATAATGAGAAAAATTATAGCAAATAGAAAGAAGAAGAAACAAGAAGCTCAAAATATTGATACATTAATAGATGATACAATTATTCCAAAGGAACCAGAAGAGTTTGCTCCTATTGAATTTGAAGAGAAATCTGAGAAAACTCATTTAGAGCAAGAAATCAAGAAATACGCTAAGGAAAAACCAGAGCAGGTTGTTGAAATAATTAAATCGTGGTTAGCTGAAAATGAGAGGTGATATAAGTGGCAAGAGAACAAAAAGGATTAACAGGGGTACAAAAAGCTGCAATACTGTTTATTACTCTTGGTCCTGAAGCTTCATCAGGAATATTAAAAAAGCTTCCTGAAAATGACATACAAAAAATAACATATGAAATTGCTAATATAACATCTGTAACATCTCAGCAGAGAGAAGATATATTAAATGAGTTTTTACAGATAAATAAAGCTAAAGATTATATAGTAGAAGGCGGAATGGAATATGCAAAGCAGCTTTTATCACAGGCACTTGGAAATGAAAGAGCTGGTGAAATTTTAGAGAAGGTTTCTGAAGCTACTTCGCAGTATAGACCATTTTCTATTGCTAGAAAAGCAGATGCTAAGCAGCTTCTAAATGCTATAGTTAGTGAACAACCACAAACAATAGCACTTATATTATGTTATCTTCAAGCTGATAAGGCAGCACAGGTTATTGCTGAACTTCCAGAAGATGTACAAAGTGAAGTATCATTTAGAATCGCAACTATGAATAATACATCACCTATGGTAATAAAAGAAATAGAAAGTGTTCTTGAAGGAAAGCTTTCATCTGTTGTAAGAACAGAAATGACATCACTTGGTGGAGTAGAAACATTAGTTGATATATTAAATGCAGTAGATAGAACTACTGAGAAAAATATTACTGAAGGTCTTGAAAAAGAAGATGCAGAGCTTGCTGATAAAGTTAAGAGCTCAATGTTTGTATTTGAAGATATCATTAATCTTGATGATGTTTCAATTCAGAGAATACTTAGAGAAGTTGAAGTTAGTGATCTTGCACTTTCACTTAAAGGATGTTCTGAAGAAGTTGCAAACTGTATTTATAGAAATCAGTCAAAGAGAGCTGCTGCTTCATTAAAAGAAGATATGGAATACTTAGGACCAGTAAGATTATCAGATGTTGAAAAATCACAGCAGAAGATTGTTGCAGTTATAAGAAAATTAGATGATGCTAATGAGATCGTAATATCAAGAGGTGGCGAAGATGCAATTATCGTCTAGACTTATAAAATGGGATATAGCTAAAAGTGGTGAAAAAAAAGTAATAACTACTGAATATACTCCCCATAATATTGATAATCATATAGAAGATAATAGTGAAAAAACAGAAAACACTATTGAATATATGGAAAAAGAAAATGTTATCGATCCTGAAGAAATGATAAAAGAATATCAGGTTGTAGCAGATAGAATAGTAGAAGATGCTAGAAAAGAAAAAGAAAAAATACTCAGCGAAACATACGAAAATGCTGAGAATATTGAAAAAGAAGCTTATGAAAAAGGCTATAATCAGGGAGAAAAAAATGGATATGATGATGGCTTTAAAAAAGTTTATGCTGAAAATATAGAAAAAGCTAAAAAAGAAGCTTCTGAAATTGTTAAAAAAGCAGAGAATATGCTTAAGTCTGCAGAAGACCAATATGGTGAGTATTTAAACGAAAAGAAAAAAGATGTAGTTGACCTTGCTCTTACTATAGCATCCACTATAGTAAGACAAAAATTAACTACTGATGATGGAATGAATAATCTTGTAGAAGAAGCATTTAAACTTTCAAAAGGTGAAGAAAGTATAGTGATTAAAGTAAACAAGATTCATATTCAAAAATTAAAAGAAAATATAGATAAGTGGAAAGTAACTTATGATATTAAAAACGAAATTTTTATACTTGAAGACACTTTCTTAGAACCTGGAAATGCAGTTATAGAAAAGACTAGCGGAATTATTAAGGTTGGCATAGAAAGTGGACTTTCTGAAATTAAGAAAGCACTTATTGGTTAGATTAAGAGGTATGTATATGGATTTAGGGCTTAATTTTAAGAAACTGACTGATAAAGTAAATAATGTATCTGCAATATATAGTGAGGGAATTGTAAGAGAAGTAATAGGTCTTACAATTGAAGTTACAGGAATAAAGGCTTTTGTTGGTGAATTATGCATAATTTATAATGAGAGAAATATGCCAATTAACTGTGAAGTTGTTGGATTTAAAGAGGATTTTGTAATACTTATGCCGCTTGATGAACTTATAGGAATTTCACCAGGATGCAAAGTAGTTGCCCAGCATAAACCTTTAAGTGTACGCTGCTCAGATAATATGTTAGGTCATATTTTAGATGGACTTGGAAAACCTCTTGATGATTCAGATCTATCAGTTGATGGAGTAGATTATCCACTTGAAAATGAAGCACCAGATCCACTTAAAAGAAAAAGAATAAAAGACATAATGCCAACAGGAATAAGAGCGATTGATGGGTTTTTAACTGTTGGTGATGGACAAAGAATTGGTATATTTGCAGGTAGTGGAGTTGGAAAAAGTACAACTCTTGGTATGATAGCAAGGGAAGCTAAAGCTGATGTAAATGTAATTTCTCTTATTGGAGAAAGAGGAAGAGAAGTTCTTGAATTTGTAGAAAAAGATTTAGGACCTGAAGGAATGAAAAGATCAGTTGTAGTATGTGCTACATCAGATAAACCAGCACTCATAAGAATTAAAGGTGCTCTTACAGCAACAGCTATAGCAGAGTATTTTAGAGATAAAGGAAAAAAAGTAATTCTTATGATGGACTCAGTAACAAGATTTGCTATGGCACAAAGAGAGGTTGGACTTGCAACAGGAGAGCCTCCTGCAACTAAGGGATATACTCCTTCAGTTTTTGCAAAGCTTCCAAAGCTTATGGAACGTTCAGGAACATCTATTAATGGCTCAATTACTGCATTTTATACAGTTCTTGTTGATGGTGACGATTTTAATGAACCTATTGCAGATGCAGTAAGAGGTATACTTGATGGACATATAGTTCTTTCAAGAGACTTAGCTCATAAAAATCATTATCCTGCAATTGATGTTTTAAATAGTGTATCAAGACTTATGAGTTCTATTGCATCAAAAGAGCATAAAGAAGCTGCATCTATTGGCAGAGATCTTTTAGCAACATATAAAGATTCAGAGGATCTTATAAATATAGGTGCATACGTAAAAGGAAGCAACAAAAAGATAGATCAAGCTATTAAATATAATGATGTTATAAATAAATTTTTGTGTCAAAAAGTAGACGAAAAAACATCATTTGATGAAACTGAAGCAAAACTTAAAGGTATGTTTAAAAATAATTAGTGAGGAAATTTTAGTATGGCTAAAAAGTTCAAATTTAGTTTAGATAAACTTCTTGAAATAAGGCGTGACAAAGAAGAAGAGAGTAAGAGAGTTTTTACAAAAGCTCAGGCTGAAAAAGATTTGATTGAAAAAAAACTTAAAAATCTTCATGATAATTATGAGAAATATAAGGTTATAGATGCAAATGAAGATGTTACTTATCAAAAATTAAAAAGATATTACTTAACAGGTATTCAGTCTTCAATAAAAGAAACTAAAAAAGATTTAGTCAAAAAAGAGGAAGAAGTAGAAAAGAATAGAAAGAAAGTAATAGAAAAACAGATTGATAGGAAAACAGTTGAAACATTGAAAAATAAGAAATATGATAAATTTATAAAAGAAGAAAATAAAGCAGAGCAGATTGTGACTGACGAGCTTGGCTTATATGCATTTATCAGAAATAGAAAAGATAGATAAAGTATTTGGAAGGGGGTGAGAAATATGATAGGAAATATGAGCTTTAATATGGATAGCATAAAAAATAAAACAGATGATACTGTTTTAAAAATGAGCTATAAAAAAACCGATTCAAATAAAGCTAAAAGTGTGTCATCAGATAAGGATTTTAGTACAGTTTTAAAATCTGAAACAAAAAAAGAAGATAAAAAGATTGACAATATGTCAAATGCTTCAGATAAAGTTTCAAAAGATGATAAAAGTAAAAGCTTATCTGAACTTAAAGATGAAATTGAGGATTTAAAAGATGAAGCTGAAAAGTCTAAAAATACAGATCTTGCAGAACTTTTAAATCAGATACTTAATATTTTAAATAAGCTTATGCAAAATAACACTTCTGAAAATTCAGAAAATATTAAAGAATCTTTTTCAAAATTAGTAGAAAGTATACTTAATGTTTCTGATAACAGTGATAAACTTAATGAATTAATGAATCTTTTTAAAAGTGATGATTCTTTAATATCATTAAAGGATTTAACATCAGAAATGAAAGAAATATCTTCAATGATTTCAGAAAATAAAAACGATAACATTAAAGATAAAATATCAGATCTTTTATCTAAATTAACTGATAATAATTCTTCAAAAAAAGATACTGTTATTAATCTAAATAATAATGAACAAGCTTTAGTTAATGATGACAGTAAGGATCAAAGCTTTCAATCTCAGAGTGATATGTCAAAATCTAATGATAAATCATCATCTGCTGATAGTGACAGCGATAGTAAGGTCTTAAAGGGAATACTTGATGATAATAAATCAGACAGTATTTTTAGCAAAATAAATCAGGCAGCTCAGAAGACACAAAATGTTCAAACTGTAGTAAAAACAGATGGAAACATAGTTAATAAAGTTACTATAGTAGATGACATAATAAAAGATGTAAAATTCATGTCTACAACTGATTTAAAAGAATTAACAGTAAAGATTAATCCAAAAGAACTTGGAGAGATTACTATAAAGCTTATAGCTCAGGATAATGGGGCTATGAAGGCAGAAATAAAAGCAAATACAAAGGATGCTTATACTTTATTAAATCAGAATCTTTTCGATATTAAAGACAAGTTAAATGGAGAAAATATAAAAATTAATGATGTGAATGTATCACTATACCAAGAAGATACAACATTTTATAAAAATGGACAATTTAATTCTATGTTTTCACATAATGGAAATCAAGAAGCTGATGAAAAAAATTATTCATATTCAGAAAGTAATATATCAGGAAATGATAATCAAGAAGGCGATGACACTAGAAACTTTGCAAAAGAAGATTCTAGTATAAATTATTTTGCATAAAGGAGGTTAAGTAATGGCAATAGATACTTCAATGAATAACAGTAATGTTACTACAGGTGAGCAGGCTAAAGCTGTCTATAATGCTTCTAAGGCATCGCAAAAAATAGGACAGCAGACTACTGACAGAGGAACATTAGTAGTTTCGTCAAGAAATTTAAATGCAACTTTAAATCAGAATTCATTTATAAAGCTTATGGCAGCTCAGATGAAAAATCTTGATCCGTCTGAAAATACAGATAATACGCAGTATATAACACAGATGGCGCAATTCTCTACAATGGAGCAGACACGTCAGCTTAATAATACAATGACACAGCTTTCATATCAGGATCTCATTGGAAAAGCTGCAACATTTTCTACATTAGATTCAAATGGAGAAAATTATGTAGGAATTATAAGAGGAACATCTTATCAAAATAATACATGGTATGTCTCAGCTGAAGTGTGTGAAAATGGTGAAAATAAGATTAAACTTTTTTCAGCAGATTCTATAAATGGAACAATAGAAAGAACTGATTATACAAGTAATGCAATGGCTATAAATTCAGACTTCTCTGCAGCATCATCACTTGCAGCTAATAAGGAAAATAAAGCTGTAATTGTCGATAAATCTGATGCAGAAAATGTAAAAGTCATAAAGGGAAGAGTAAAAAGTGTTTTCTTAGACAACGGTGTAGTAAAGGTACGAGTTTCAGAGTTTGATGAAAATGGAAATGAAAAAGAAGATTTGCAGGTTTTCCCTTATGGATATCTTTATAGAGCTGGAGATCTTACAGATGAGGATATGGATGTAAAGGCTGAAGATTTCATAGAAAATGAAAGTGCTCAAGATAGCGCTGATGTCTTAAATGACCCAACTAATCCAAATTATGATGCAGCTGCAAAAGAAGCACAGCTTGCCTCATCTAAAGTTAGTGTTGTTACAGGTCAAAATGGTTTAAATGATTCTACAGTAAATGATCAGTACGATGAAGACATTAAAAAACTTAAGCAGATACAAGGCGATTAGATGAGTTATAGAATAATAAATGGTAAACCATATGCTGTAAATGAGTTATCTTACTCATTTGACAATGTTAATCAGAATATAAAAAATGATTTTAAACCAAAAGAAAAAAATTTTCAGGATATTTTAGATGATGTTAAAATTTCAAAGCATGCAGCTTCAAGGCTTAATGATATTAATTTTAGCAGTGATGATATGAAAGAAATTGAAAAAGGTTTTAAAATTGCTGAAAATAAGAATTCAAAAAATACTCTTATGCTTTATAAGAATGTTGCGCTTATAGCTAGTGTTGAAAATAGAACTCTTATAACAGCAGTAGATAAAGACAGAGCAAAAGAAAATATTTTTACTAATATAGACAGCGTAGTTATTTTATAAAAGCTGGACCTTAAATAAGGAGGCTTTAACCTGCTAAGCGACAGAGGCAGGACATAGAAAATAGGAGGATGAATTTATGTTAAGATCAATGTATTCAGGAATTAGTGGAATGAGAGCTAATCAGACAAAAATCGATGTTATAGGTAATAACCTTGCAAACTCAGGAACAACAGCATTTAAAGATTCTGATGTAAGATTTAAAGATATGCTTTATCAAAACTCAGGATATGCATCATCTCCAACACAATCTCTTGGAGGTACAAACAATAAGCAGGTTGGTTTAGGTGCACAGGTATCAAGCATTAATAGACGTACAGGCCAAGGTAATGCTATGTCAACTCAAAGAGCATTAGATATATGTATTGATGGTGATGGATATCTTGTAGTATGCAAAGGAGACATAGATGGAGGAATTACTGTTGATCAAGCTACTGGAGCAGGAACAGCAGCAACTTCAGGAGGAACAATTTCACAAACATATTATACAAGAGACGGAAACCTTACTTTAGATAAAGATGGGAATTTAGTTACATCAGATGGACATAGAGTAATGGGATATTACATGTTAGATGGTTCAACACCTTCATTAAAAAACGATAGTGGGGTTTTAAAAGCATCTTTTGTTGATGCTGAAAAAAAAGATATTAAAGCTGATACTACATTAAAGCCTCTTGCAATTCCTGATACAGTAACAGTAAATAGTAAAGAAGAACCTGTTAATAAGTTTGAAATATCAGGTGATGGTCTTATTATAGCAACACTTGGAAATAACCAGAGAACTGTTTTAGGACAAATTTCTATGGCATCATTTAAAAATCCTGAAGGACTTGCACAAGTTGGAGGAAACTATTTAGAATCTTCTGCAAACTCAGGTGCAGTTATGTACATGACAGGAAAAACTGCTACTACAACAGGAACTACTACTAAAAAAACAGGAAATCAAGGCGGATTTGGTAGTATAATTCAAGGGTGTCTTGAAGCTTCAAATGTTGATATGACAGAACAATTTACTAATATGATTACAGCAACAAAATGTTTCCAAGCATCAGCTAAGATGATATCAAACGGAAGCGAAATATTAGATACTATAGTTTCATTAATTAGATAAAATAAAATAAAGGGATGATAAATAGGATATTTATCCTCCCTATTTTGCTAAAAATGTAAAATGACTTACAAAAATGTTGAAAATTATAGGGGGAGAGTTTATGATAGAATTAACAGGGATGAATAATAAATCATTTATTCTTAATGCAGATCATATTGAAAAAGTTGAGGAAGTACCTGATACAGTGATCACATTGACAAATGGTAAGAAGTATATTGTACTTGAAAGTGCTGAAGATGTAAAAAATAGAGTTTTAGAATATAAAAATAAAATTTTTACATACAGAATTTAGGAGGCATATAAATGAAAAAGACAGATATTTTAACTGCTTTGGGATTATTACTAGGAATTGGACTTATGATGTATGGAATGGGAAGTAATGGAATATCAGACTTAAAACTTTTCTGGGATCTTCCATCTGTTGCGATAACACTTGGAGGTTCTATTGCAGCCGTACTTATAATATATCCTATTGATGATTTTAAAAAATTTGGTATACTATTTGGCCAAGCTTTTAAGGAACCTAAAATATCAAAAATGGAAATAATAACACAGTTTGGAGATTTATCAAGAAAAGCAAGAAAAGAAGGATTACTTTCTCTTGAAGATGCAATCAATAATTTAGAAGATGCATTTATGAAAAAAGGTCTTCAGATGGTTGTAGATGGAATTGAACCTGACTCTATACGTGAAGTGCTAGAACTTGATATAAGTGAGATGGAAGCAAGACATAAAAGTGGAGCTGGAATATTTACTGCATGGGGTGCTTTTGCACCAGGCTTTGGAATGCTCGGAACTTTAATAGGTCTTATTCAAATGCTTGGTGGTGGACTTAGTGATTCTGGTGCGATAGCATCTGGTATGAGTAAAGCTCTTATAACTACATATTATGGATCATTAATTGCTAATATGCTTGCATCACCTATTGCACAAAATCTTAATAATAAAGGTGCTAAAGAAGTAACTGTAAGGGAAATGATGCTTGAAGGAGTTCTTGCAATTCAATCAGGTGTTAATCCAAGAATTATTGAAGACAAGCTTATATCATATCTTTCACCAAAGGAAAGACATGAATTTGCAAGTAATGGTGACCGAAATCAAAATGAAGGAGTTGCTTAAAATATGGCTAGGAAGAAGAAAAATGAAGGAGGAGGACTTACAGGTAATGAATGGCTTGGAACATATTCAGACTGTGTAACTCTTCTTTTAACGTTTTTTATTTTGCTATATTCAATGTCGACAGTAGATTTAAAAAAGACAAGGGCAATATCTAATGCATTTAATGTAATGAATGGAAATCCGTCAACTTCTATCCTTGAATATGATTCAGATGATGGAAAAGCTCCGATAATAGGCGGTGAAGCTGAGGCAGATTTAGAAGAGAAAGCAAAATATAATACGAATAAAGAACAAACTAAAAAGGAAATGTATGAAAATGTAAAACAATATATGGATCAGAATGATTTAAATTCTGCTATGACAGTTTCTATGGATTCAAAAGGTGTTGTACTTCAGCTTAGAGATAATGTATTATTTGAATCAGGTCAAGCTGATCTAATACCTTCAAGTATTGCTATATTAGATAAAGTTAATACTTTAATATCAACAATGCCAAACAATATTAATATAGAAGGACACACAGATAATGTGCCTATAAGTAGCAGCAGATATCCAAGCAACTGGGAATTATCAAGTGCGAGAGCTACAAGTGTTCTTAGATATTTTGTAGATGAAAAAGGACAGATACCTCAAAGATTTGCAGTATCTGGATATGGAGAATTCAATCCTATTTGTGAGAATAATAGTGATGAAAACAGAGCTAAAAATAGAAGAGTTAATATTTTAATTATTTCAGAAAATGAGGAGAGTGAGAGTAGTGGCAGATAATGTTGAAAAAGGGAAAGAAAAAAAAG
This sequence comes from Clostridium sp. BJN0001, assembly GCF_022869825.1. Taxonomy (NCBI): domain Bacteria; kingdom Bacillati; phylum Bacillota; class Clostridia; order Eubacteriales; family Clostridiaceae; genus Clostridium; species Clostridium sp. BJN0001. The sequence continues at coordinate 739,204 of NZ_CP094971.1, forward strand.
GTAAAAGCAAGATACTTTTTGTATTGATGTTTTTACTCGGATTACTTGTTGTTGCGGGAGTAACATTTGGAGCAACTTATATGATATTTGCAAATTCAGGTTCGTCTTCAAGTGAAAAGGCAGTTCCTAATAATGTATATGTAGACCTTGGAGAAAATACTGTAAATTTATTAGATGAGAATAGTAAAAGGTATGCTAAATTTCAGGTCTCTGTAGGATATAATTCAGATGATAAATCTAATAAAAAACTTCCAGATGAATTAAAAAATAACATAGCAGTAGTAAAAGATGCTGTTACATTTTATATGAAGAGTAAGAATGCGGATTTTGTCCTTGATCCTTCAAATGAAGAAGAAATGAAAAAAGATATGATTACATCAATAAATAAACAGCTTACTAAAGGAAGAATAGATGATGTAAAGTTTAGCAATTTAATTGTACAGTAAGTAAGGTAAGATTATGAACTTTGAAATTTTTATGATGTGTTTTAAATTAATAGTTGCACTTATAATAACACTTATTCTTATCTATGCTATGTCAAAAGCTATTGGAAAAGGTGCTATAAAATTTAATGGTTATAGACATATGGAAATTTTAGAAAGAATGCAGATTACTAAAGAATGTACATTATTAATTGTAAAAATTCAAGATAAAGGATGTGTACTTGCAGCATCGCATGCAGGTATAGAAAAATTATATGAGCTTTCTGAAGAAGAAGTTAAAAATATAGAAAAAGACAAAGAAAAAATAAAGCAAGATGATATTGTATTTAAAATTTTTAATGAATTTGGGCAGAAGGACAGTAAGATTATTACTAAGTTTAAGAAAAAAGGACCAAAAGAATGAATATTAAAAGAAAAAAAGTATTTTTAACTATATTTTTATCATTTGTATTTATAATGATTATTCCTAAAAGCGTATATGCATCTGTAAATAATGCAGGAGTTATGCCAAATGTTAATGTTTCACTTGGAAATGGTGCAAATATGAATCCAAATGATTATGTATCTAATATAAAGATATTAGTATTCTTTACAATACTTGCAGTTTTGCCTTCAATAATAATAATGATGACATCTTTTACTCGAATTGTAGTTGTTCTTTCATTCTTAAAGACTGCTATGGGAGTTCAGCAGGCAATACCAACACAAATTTTAACAGGACTTTCTATATTTTTAACATTATTTATAATGACTCCTGTATATAATGTGGCAAATAAAGATGCTATAATTCCTTATCTTAATAATGAAATAACTCAACAGGAAGCTATACAAAAAGCTGGAAAACCGCTTAAAGAATTTATGCTTAAACAAACGAGAGATAAAGATCTTAAGCTTTTTGTTGATATAAGTGATATAGAAAATAAGGATAATTTAGATAGAGATAATATTCCATTTACAGTAGTTATTCCTGCATTTGCAATAAGTGAATTAAATACAGCTTTTCAAATTGGATTTATGATATATCTTCCGTTTCTAGTAATAGATATGGTTGTGGCGAGTGTACTTATGTCAATGGGTATGTTCATGCTGCCACCTACTATGGTATCACTTCCGTTTAAGCTTATTTTATTCGTAATGGTTGATGGATGGAGTCTTCTAGTTTCATCATTAGTACAGAGTTTTGTTTAGGAGGATACTATGTCACAGACAATGTTAAATGCTATAGTAAAAGATACAATTGTAACAGCTGCAAAAGTTGCAGGACCACTTCTTCTTGTTGTTCTTCTTGTCGGACTTATTATAAGTATCCTTCAAGCAACTACTCAGATTCAAGAGCAGACTTTAACTTTTGTACCAAAGCTTATAGTTACAGCTATAGTAGGAATTTTTTTGGGAAGTTGGATGCTTCAGACACTTATTTCATTTACACAGAGAATATTTGAATACATAGCTAATATTACAACGTAGAAAGGGGTATATAAATGGTAGATTCTACTTATTTTTTAGCCCTGTTTCTAATTTTTTTAAGGCTGACATCATATTTTATTGTTGTCGATGTATTTTTTCCAAGTGGAACACCAAAAGTATTAAAAGGAGTACTTGGAATTATAATAGCATATGGAATAATAGGTGGAGTAGATGCATCAGTTGTAAACTCTATAAATAGTAATTATCTTCTAATATTTTCAGCAGTAAGTGAAATACTTAGCGGTCTTATTTTAGGATTTTTAACTAATATAATTTTCCTTTCTGTTAAATTTGCAGGAGGTTGGATGGATATACATGCTGGATTTTCCATGGTAAGTGTACTTGATCCAACTACACAGATGAATTCTACACTTCTTGGAAATTTTTCGTATATGATTGCAATGATGATTTTCTTTATTGTAGATGGACAGGAAATTGTTTTAGGACTTCTTGCAAAATCTTTTGAAATAGTTCCTTTAGGACATACGATAGTTTATAGTGAAACTCTTTCAGCAATAATAAAAACTATTTTTCATTTTTTCGCACTTGGAATGGAAATCGCGATACCTGTTGTACTTATTATCGTAATGATAGATGTATGTCTTGGACTTATATCACGAACAGTTCCTACAATACCAATAATGATATTTGGTATGCCAATTAAAAATGCATTAGGTCTTGTAACATTTTTAATTATAATGCCGCTTATTACAAAAATAGTAAGTTCAGCTATATATGGTTTACCTCAGTTATTTGAAAATCTTGTAAAAGTCATACCAGCAGCTGGTTTTATGTGTATATTTGCTGATGCAGATAAGACAGAAGAGGCAACACCTAAGAAATTATCAGATGCAAGAAAAAAAGGACAGCTTCCTAGAAGTAAGGATGTAAATGTTGCGATTACAATGCTTGCATGTACACTTTTAATTTTGGTATTATGGGATAGCCTTACGAATGGATTTAAAGATGTAATAATATATTTCTTAAGATTACCAGCACTTAATAATTTTAATATTCATACTTTAGGATATTTAAGTCTTTTTGTAATTTATAAAACAGCTGTTATTTTACTTCCGTTTGCATTATCAATAATGGTTGCAGGAGTATTTGCTAGTTTTCTTCAGACAGGTTTTTTACTTACTAAAGAACCAATTAAGCCTTCTTTAGGAAAATTAAATCCAATATCTGGATTTAAAAATATGTTTTCTAAAAAAAGCATTGTTGATCTATTAAAAAATTCAATAGTAATTACTATAGTAACTTTAATAGCGTATAAGTATATCAAAAAAAATTATTTAAATATACTTAATCTTGTAAATTTATATCTTCCAGATATGGGAATTCAAATAAGAAATTTAGTAGTGGGTATATTTTCTCAAATATGCATAGTTCTTGTAGTTATAGCAGCTATTGATTATTTCCTTCAAAGAAAGATGTTCTCTAAAGATATGAAGATGACAAAACAGGAAATAAAAGATGAATATAAAGAACAAGAAGGAGATCCACAGATTAAAGGAAAGATAAAGCAGAAGCAAAGAGAAATAAGCAGACGAAGAATGATGAATGCTGTTGCAGATGCTACTGTTGTTGTAACAAATCCTACTCATATAGCAATTGCTTTAAAGTATGAAGAAAAAGGTAAAATGGAAGCTCCAAAAGTTGTAGCTAAAGGTGCTGATTACATAGCACTTAAAATAAAGGAAAAAGCAAAAGAAAATGATGTACCTATTGTTGAAAATAAACCACTTGCACGGCTTATGTACAAGCAGGTGGAATTAAACAAGGAAATACCAGAAGATATGTATCAGGCAGTTGCAGAAATTTTGGCTGTTGTAATGAAAATTAAAAAGTAGAAAAGGTGATTTGATTGGAATTTAGTTTAAGAAAACTTGATATAAAAAATAATTTAGATGTAATAGTAGCATTTGGAGTAATTTTTATTGTTATTATGATAATTATACCGCTTCCAAAAGCTATGCTTGATGTACTTTTAGCATTTAATATAACCCTTTCTATAGTAATACTTCTTATAACAATGTTCACTACAAGTGTTCTTCAGTTATCAATATTCCCATCTCTTTTACTTGTAACTACATTGTTTAGGCTTGCTTTAAATGTATCGTCCACAAGACTTATTTTATCAGAAGCAGATGCAGGAACTATTATTACAGCATTTGGTGAATTCGTTGTAAATGGAAATTACTTAGTTGGAATAATTATATTCTTAATAATTGTTATTATTCAGTTTATGGTAATTACAAATGGTGCTGGAAGAGTTGCTGAAGTATCTGCAAGATTCACACTTGATGCTATGCCTGGAAAACAAATGGCAATTGATGCGGATTTAAATTCAGGTATGATAGATGATGTAATGGCAAAAAAGAGAAGACAAGATTTGCAGACAGAAGCAGATTTTTATGGTTCTATGGATGGTGCGTCAAAGTTTGTAAAAGGTGATGCTATTGCAGGATTATTAATAACAGTTATAAATATAATTGCAGGAATTGCAATAGGTGTTTTAGTAAAGAATATGGATGTTGCAAAAGCTGCACAGACATATGTAAGATTAACAGTCGGAGATGGGCTTGTAAGCCAGATCCCTGCACTTTTAATCTCTACTGCATCAGGTATTATAGTAACACGTTCAGGAAATTCTGAAAGCTTTGGTAAAACATTTCAAAAGCAGCTTACAGGATTCCCTATTGCTACAGGAATTGCAAGTGTTATAATGCTATTTATTTCAATAATACCTAATATGCCTATGTTCCCATTTTTAGTTGCATCAGTTGCAATGGGAATACTTACATATTTTCTTATTAAAGATGAAAAGGAAAAGAATGCTCCAAAAGAAGTTTCAGAAGAAGAAAAGATTATGGCAAAAGAAAAGAAAGAGCCTGAAAATGTAATGAATCTTATATCTGTTGAACCTATGGAAGTTGAAATAGGGTATGGACTTATTCCGCTTGCAGATGAAGCTACAGGTGGAGATCTTCTTCAGAGAATAGCATCTGTAAGAAGGCAGTGTGCTATTGAGATGGGTATAGTTGTTCAGCCTATAAGAATTCGTGATAATCTTCAGCTTAAAACTAATGAATATGTTATTAAAATAAGAGGTACAGTAATAGCATCATCAGAGCTTATGCCAAATATGCTTTTATGTATGGACCCTACAGGTGAACATTCTGATATTCCTGGAATAAAAACAATAGAACCTACGTTTAAACTTGAAGCTGTTTGGATTAATAAGGATCAAAGAGAAGACGCTGAGATTAAAGGATTAACAGTAGTTGATCCTACAACTGTAATGGTAACACATCTTACAGAGACAATTAAAAATCATTCATTTGAATTACTTGGGCGTCAGGAAGTTAAGCTTATTGTTGATAATATGAAAGAAAAATATAGTGCAGTAGTTGAAGAGCTTATTCCGGATCTTTTAACTATTGGAGAACTTCAAAAAGTACTTCAAAATCTTTTAAAAGAAAAAGTTCCAATAAAAGATATGGTGACAATAATGGAATCACTTGCAGATAATGCAAGAAATACAAGAGATATTGAAGTACTTACTGAGTATGTAAGATATTCTCTTGCAAGAACTATATGTAATCAGATAGTAGATGAAGATAGAAAAGTAACAGTTGTCACATTAGATCCTTCAATTGAAAAAATTATAGGCTCTAATATACAAAAGACAGTTCAGGGTTCATTCCCTACAATAGATCCAGATACTACAACTAAGATTCTTCAGAGTATTAAAGATACTATTGAAAGAGTTAATTTCTATAATAATCAGCCGGTCATACTTGTATCACCTAATATAAGATTAGTATTTAGAAAACTTATAGAAATGGTATTCCCTCAAGTTATGGTAATTTCATTAAATGAAGTACCAAACGATGTTCAAATAAATAGTGAAGGAGTTGTTACCGTATAATATGATTATAAAGAAATATGTTGCAAATGAAATGAATGAAGCAATGCTTAAGATAAGAAGTGAACTAGGAAAAGACGCAGTTATAATAAGTCAGAGAAAGATTAGAAAAAAAGGAATAAAAGGTATCTTTGGAGGAAAATTAATTGAAGTAACAGCTGCCGTTGAAAATTCTAATAAAGAAAAGAAAAAGAAGTATCAGTTTAAAGCAGCTAGTGATAAAGAATTTGAAGATTCAGTACTTAATTTTCAAAAAATAATGAAAAATAATTTTTCAAAAAATGACGAGGAAGAGATAGCTAAAGAAAAAGAAAAATCTGATTTTGAAAAAATGATTGAAAAGCATAATAATAAAGCAATAAAAGAAACTACAGAAAAAAAAGAAATAACTGCTAAAAATGATGATAAGTCTCAATCTTACATAGAGTCGGTACATAAAGAAGTTAGTGAAATAAAGGATCTTCTAAATAAAGCTATAGTTGAGAAAAATAGCAATCAAATTAAATCTGAAGATAAAGATGAAAATAATTCTCTTTATAAAGAATTTCAGAAGCTTGATATTGATGAAGAATATATTAATGATTTAATTGATAAAGTAAAAAATATTAAGGAAAATTCTGAAGAAAAAAAAGATCCTAAAGAGATATTAAGTGAAGCTTTAAAAGAAGATATAAATATATCATCTGATGATTTAGAAGGAAATGTAGTGCTTGTTGGACCTACAGGTGTTGGAAAGACAACAACAATAGCAAAACTTGCAGGAAGACTTTCTTTAGTAGAAAAAAAGAGAGTTGGTCTTATAACAGTTGATACTTATAGAATTGGAGCAGTAGATCAGCTTAAAACTTATGCTGAGATAATGAACATACCATTTGAAGTTGTTATAACTGCAAAAGAGATGGAACAGGCTGTAGAGAAGATGTCAAATCTTGATGTTGTTTTAATAGATACAACTGGAAGAAGCAGCAAAAATATTATGCAGATATCAGAACTTCGTACATTTATTACAAAAACTAATCCTTCAAAAGTTGAAATGGTAATAAGTTCTACAACTAAAAATAGTGATATTAAATCAATACTTAAAGGTTACGAAAAACTTGATTATAACAACATAATCATAACAAAATTAGATGAAACTACCACATATGGATGTATATATAATATATGTAAGGAAGCTGAAAAACCTATACAGTATATGACAATAGGTCAAAATGTTCCTGATGATATGAAAGTACCAGAAAAAGATGAAATTATTCGTTTAATATTAGGAGAAGAAACAATATGATAGATCAGGCAGAATCATTAAGAAAATTGGCTAAAGAGGATAAAAAAAGAGCAAAAGTAATTACAGTAACTTCTGGAAAAGGTGGAGTTGGAAAAAGCAATTTTGTTGTTAATCTTGCCATATCTCTTCAGAAAAAAGGAAAAAATGTTTTAATTTTTGATGCTGACCTAGGAATGGGGAATGATGATGTATTAATGGGACTTTACCCACAATATAATATTTTCGATGCAATATTTACTAATATGGATATAAAAGATATAATAATAGAGGGCCCTGAAGGTATAAATCTTGTGCCGGCTGGTTCTGGTCTTAATAAAGCCATGCAGCTAAAACCGGAACAAAGAGATGAATTTCTTAAGAAACTTGATGTTTTAGATGATTACGATTATATATTGATGGATACAGGAGCAGGAGTCAATAAAGATGTACTTGAATTTATTAAAGCATCTGAAAAACTTATTGTAATTACTACTCCTGAACCTACTTCAATTACTGATGCATATAGTCTTATAAAAGCTACTGATTATTTTAAACTTAAAACTTCTGCTGATATTATAGTAAATAAGTCTTTTTCGTATAAAGAAGCTTTAGATACCTTTTCTAAACTCAATAGAACGATAGAACGATTTCTAAATATTAAAGTGAATTATTTAGGAGCAATTTCAGATGATAAAAAGCTTGTAATGAGTGTTAGAGCGCAAAGACCTTTTATTATGTCTTATCCACAGTGTGAAGCATCAAAAGATATCGATAACATTTCAAATAAGATACTAGGATTGCAATCAGAAAATACACAAGGGGCTAGAGGTGTTTTTAGAAAATTATTTAATATTTTTTCATAATCTTAGGAGGCAAAAATGGAAGGTATCGGGTTAGAAGTAAATACAAAGCTTGAAATTCAAGGCGAAAAAAAAGGATATAAAAGTATTGTTTTAGATGTTTCAGATGAAAACTTTATGATCAATATTCCAGTTTCAGATGGAGAGTATATGCTTTTGCATATTGGGGAAGAAGTTGAAATTAACTGCTATTTAGAAAATGGGAGATGTTATAATTTCTTTTCTAAGGTAACAGGAAAAGGAAAAGAGAGAAATATTTTATATTATAGATTGAGTACTCCTTTTAACATAAGAAAGATTCAAAGAAGAAATTTCTTTAGAGTTAGTGTTATAAAAGAAGTAAAATATAAGATAATTACTAATTTAAATAAAGAAGAGATTAATGATTTACAATATAGACATGCTACTTTAATAGATTTAAGTGGTGGAGGATTAAAGATAAAAATAAAAGAAAAAATACAAAAGGGAGAAAAAATCCAGATAAAGTTTAAGGTTAAAAATACTGAACTTGAGCTTAAAGGAGAGGTTGTCAGATTAGAATATTCTGAATATAAAGAAAGAGTGTGTGGAATTAAATTTATAGATATAACACAGTGTCAGAGTGATAAAATTATTGAGGAATTATTCTGCATAATGAGAAAACAGAGAGCAAATCTTTAGATAAAAAGGGAGGGGCTTATAGTTATGGCAGCAAAGTTTGCTAAATCAATCGATGAAGGGATAGTAAAGGAATATATTCCTCTAGTAAAATATATAGCCTCTAGAACAATGTACGGTAAAAATAATAATTTTGACTTTGAAGATATAGTAAGCTACGGAATGATTGGCCTTATTGATGCAGTAAATAAATTTGATGCAGGAAAAGGAATGAAATTCTCATCATATGCAGCTCTTAGAATAAGAGGTTCTATAATAGATCAATTAAGGAAGATGAGACCACTTTCTAAAACAGCTATGGACAGGCTTAATGCTTACAATAAAGCGGTTGAAGAATTACAATCAAAGTTTTTAAGAGAACCTTCAACTTTAGAAATTGCTAAATATTTAAAAATAGATATTAATGAAGTTGTAGAAATTGAAAATAATATAAATTATATTTCTATGGTTTCACTTGAAAATGTTATTTTTACTGATGATGATGATGTAAATTTAATGGGTGTAATTGAGGATAAGAGGAGTCCAAATCCAGATAATATAATAGAAGATAAAGAAAAAGCAGAGATACTAGAAAAGGCAATTTCAATGCTTAAAGAAAAAGACAGATTAGTTTTAAATCTTTATTATTATGAAGAACTTACTTTAAAAGAGATTGGAAAAATTCTTGAGGTATCAGAATCAAGAGTGTGTCAGCTTCATAGTAGAGCTATAAGAAATTTAAGAGATTGTATGAAAAAACTTCATTATATTTAATTTTTAATAGAAAAGGTGTGAATTTATTTGCCAGTATTTTTAATACTTATAGGATTTTTTCTTATTGTATATGCAGGTATTTCAATAAATAGAGATAAAAAAGTATCTATAAAAAATAATGAAAAAGTAAAGTCTTTTGATAAAACTCTTAATGAATCTAAAAATAATATATCTTCTGATAAGTTTGAGCTTGGGATATTAAGAAGAGATATTGGAGAGAGTTTTACTGAACTTCAGATGGAAATAGAAAGCATAAAAAAATTTATAAATATGCCACAAAATATTAAACAAGATGATAAAAAAGACGATAATAATGATAGTGGAGTTATATCAGAAATAAAATTTTCATCTAAATCACAGAAAATAAGTAAACTTATTATTTCTGGTATGAGTGATGATGATATATGTAGAAAACTTAAAGTTGATAAGGGGGAAGTGTTATTAGTAAAAGGATTATTGAAAAAATAACAAAGCTTATAAAGCTTCTTATTGATAAAAGAGTTTTGCTTGGGATAGGAATAGGAATTATTATTGCAACTTTGTGCATGACTTTTTATAAATACAAGATATCTTTATCTGACAGCGAAATAGAGCAGAGGGCAAGAGATCTTGGAATGAATTATCAAAGTGAATTTAAAGCAGTATTAAAGGGAGATGAGAGTAACTAATGATCAGAAGTTTTTATACAACAGTTTCTGGACTTATTACACTTCAAAATGAACAGGAAACTATAACAAATAATTTAGCTAATATAAATAATAACGGTTTTAAAAAATCTCAGCTTACAAAGCAGAGTTTTGACGATGTACTTCTATCAAATAGACAGAAAGTTTCAGGAAAAGATTATGTAAGAAATAACATAGGAAATTTAAATCTTGGAGTAAAGGTAAATACAGTTAAGACTATGCATACACAAGGCCCTTTTAAGACCACAGAGAGTCCTTCTGATTTTGGAATAGATGGAAGAGGCTTTTTTGTAATAAGAGATGGTAATCAGCAGATGTACACAAGAGATGGTAATTTCAAAATTAGTACTGATGGATATTTAACTACAAATGATGGCTATGAGGTACTTGGAAGAAATAATCAAACTGGAGAAATAGAACCTATATATGTGGGTGATCATAAATTTACATTAGATGGAGATAATGGTCTTAGAATGGAAGATATAGGTGCTACACCAGATACACTTCTTACAGCTGATTTTCAGTCTTATGATAATTTAAAAGTAGTAGGTAATAATTTTATAACTTCAGATAATCCTATTTATGATGCTAAGGTTACTGCAAGGCAGTATGTGCTTGAAAAATCAAATGTAAATCCTACAGAAGAGTTTGTAAAGCTTCTTGAAGTAAAAAGACAGTTTGAAACTAATCAGAAGTTTATAAAAATGCAGGATGAAACAGTTGATAAAGCATGTAATCAAATTGGAAGAGTTTAATTTTATGAGAGGAGAATCTTAACATGATTAATATTTTTAAGACAGCAGAAAGTGGAATGAGTGCATATCAAGAAGAGTTAGATCATTTATCAAATGACCTTGTTAATATGAATACAACAGGATACAAAAAGACAGATGTTGGTTTTAAAGAACTTCTTATGGAAAAATTAGATAGAAGAGGAACTCCTCTTGTTGATAAAACTGCTGTAAATGGAACAGGAGTAAAGACCGGGTATACATATAAAATAAGAACACAAGGAAATTTAATATCAACTGGAGTAAGTACAGATGTTGCATTAGATGATGATGGACAAGGACTTTTTGCAGTTACATTAAGAGATGGTTCTATTGCATATACAAGAGATGGAAATTTCAAGGTAGATAGTACGGGTGTATTAGTTGATTCTATTGGAAGCAGAGTTTATATAGAATATGAGCCTGGAGCATCAGAAGGTGAGCCTAAGCTTTCGTCTAAAGATATGACAATAAGTGAAGACGGAGAAATTTCATTAAAACAAGGAGAAGACGAAGTTAAGATAGGAAAAATTCCTGTATTTACTGCAATAGGTGATAGAGCTTTCTACTCAATAGGTAACAGCTATATGAAACCTCAAGATCCTACAGAAGTTACATTAAGTACGGACTATAGTATGCAGCAAGGAATGCTTGAAAATTCAAATGTTGATACTACAGAAACAATGACTGATGTAGTTTCCACTTCTCGTGCATTTCAAATGAGTTCTAAAGCACTTGAAGTTGCAGATGAACTTTGGGGAATGATAAATAATATGAGATAATTTCAAATTAACAAAGGACGATGGACAAATGACAAATTAGGAGGTTTCTGCTCAGTCGCAGAAACGTAGAATTTATTGAGCTTTCGCTTCAGGCGAAAGCTTTAGTTTTTTGCGAGAATCGAAAAAAACCATACAATGAAATTCCGTAGGAATTTCCACCTAAATTGTCCATTGTCCATTGTCAATTAGATTGGATTGCCACCTAAATTATCAATTATCCATTATTAATTATCATTTGCACAGTATTTAAACCTGATTTGTCATTTGTCCTTTAACAATTTGTCATTTGAACTGTTCTTTACATTTAAATAATTAACAAGTAAAATAAGAAATGAATATATTAAATGAATTAAAATTTAAGGGGGATTTACATTGAAAGATGTAGTTTATGTTACTGGACATAAGAATCCGGATTCAGATTCAATATGTGCAGCAATTGCTTATGCAGAATTTAAAAATGATACTACTGATTTAACAGCAGTTCCAGTAAGACTTGGAAAAGTTAATCAGGAAACACAGTATATTCTTGACAGATTTAAAGTTAAGTCACCAGAATATTTAGAAACATTAAGAGAAAAAGTTGAAGATTTAAAAATAGATACAGTAGCACCTATTTCTTCAGATATTTCATTAAAAAAAGCATGGAATATAATGAGAGACAGCGGATATAAATCATTACCAGTAGCTGATAATAACGGAAGACTTACTGGAATAGTATCTGTTTCAAATTTAACTTCTTCATATATGGATATATGGGATAATAATTTATTAGCAAAGAGTAAAACTTCTATTGATAATATAATAGATACATTATCTGCAAAATCTATATACATAAATAAAGATACTAAAGTATTTGGTGGAAAAATAACAGTTACAGCAATGACACCTGAAAGTTTAAAAAACATCGTAGAAGAAGGAGACATTGCAATTGTTGGAGATAGAGAAGAAGTACATAAGGCATTAATTGATATAAAAATATCATTAATGATAATTACAGGATCTAATAAGCTTGAACCTGGATTATTAGAATCTGCTAAGAAAAATGGAGTTACAGTAATAAGTACACCTCATGATTCTTTCACAGCTTCAAGACTTATCGTTCAAAGTATTCCAGTAAGCTATGTAATGGTAACTAAGAATGTAATATCATTTTCACTTGATGATTTAGTAGAAGATATTAAGGATGTAATGGCACAAACAAGATACCATAGTTATCCTGTAACTGATATTGATGGAAAAGTTGTTGGAACAATTTCAAGATATCATTTAATTTCAAATTATAAAAAGAAAGTTATTCAAGTTGACCACAATGAAAGAGGACAGTCAGTTGATGGACTTGAAGAAGCACAGATTCTTGAAATAATTGACCATCATAGAATTGCAGATATTCAAACAAATAGTCCTATTTACTTTAGAAATGAACCAATAGGAAGTAGTTCAAGTATAGTTGCAAAATGTTTCTTTGAACATGGAATAAGACCATCTAAGAAGATTGCAGGACTTTTATGTGGAGCTATTATTTCTGATACACTTTTATTTAAGAGCCCAACTTGCACAGAGCAAGATAAAACTTTATGCAAAAAACTTGCTGATATTGCAAGAATTGATAATATAGAAGAGTTTGCACAGGAAATGTTTAAGGCAGGAACATCTCTTAAAGGAAAGAGTGTAGATGAAATATTCAACTCTGATTTTAAGCCTTTTACAATGGGAGACCATAAAGTTGGTATAGCTCAAGTTAATACAATGGATATAGATGGATTTATGCCTTTAAAAGATGACATGATAAAATACATGGGAGATCTAGCAAATGAAAAAGGATATTCTGTTACACTTTTATTATTAACAGATATATTAAAAGAAGGATCTCAGATTTTAGTTGAAGGAAGCAATCCTGAATTTGTAGAACAAGCTTTTAATGTAAAGCTTGAAGATAAAATGGCATTTTTACCAGGAGTATTATCAAGAAAGAAACAGGTTGTACCTCCTCTTACAAATGCAATAAACAACCAGTAAATAATAATTAACAGTTTTATAAGAGAAAACTTCAAAAACTGTGAATTAATAAGGGAAGTATTATATTAAGATAAAGTTATGCTTTATTTTATGTAATACTTCCTTTTTATTTTTTTAGTAATAAAAGGAGTAATACAGAACTATATATAAGTATATAAGTTTGTGAGGAGGAAAAAAATTGTGATTGAGAAGAAGGAATTGTCAGCAGGATTATCTACATCTGAAGCTGAAAAGAGGCTTAAAAAATTTGGGCTTAATGAACTTAGAAGTAAAAAGAAAACTTCAGCCCTAAAAATATTTATATCACAATTTAATGATTTTATTGTATGGGTTCTTATTGCTGCAACAGTAATTTCAGGGATAATAGGTGATATTGCTGATGCAGTAACTATACTTGTAATAGTTATAATTAATTCACTTTTAGGCTTCATTCAGGAATTTAAGACTGAAAAATCACTTGAAGCACTGAAAAGTCTTGCTGCGCCAACATGTAAAATCGTAAGAGATGGAAGCATAAAAGTTGTAAATTCAATTTATCTTACAATTGGAGACAGAGTTATTTTAGAGTCTGGAGACAGAATACCAGCAGATGGAATATTTGTAGAGTGCTCAGGTCTTGTTGTTGATGAATCTCTTCTTACAGGTGAATCTGTAGGTGTAAATAAAGATACAAAAAAGAATAACAAAGGATATATGGGAACAACAATTGTAAAAGGAAAAGCTATTTTTAACGTTTCTTCTATAGCAATGGAAACAGAAATGGGAAAGATTGCAGGACTTATTGAAAATATTGATGATGAAAAATCTCCACTCAGTAAAAAACTTGATTCACTTGGAAAAGTTTTAGTTGTTATATGCCTTATTGTATGTGCAATGGTTACCATACTTGGAATTATTCGTGGAAATAATATAACTGAGATGTTTCTTTTAGGTGTAAGTCTTGCAGTTGCAGCAATACCAGAAGGGTTAGCCGCAATAGTTACAGTTGCACTTGCACTTGGTGTATCAAGAATGCTTAAAAGAAATGCACTTATAAGAAAGCTTCCTGCAGTTGAAACACTTGGTTGTACTTCTGTTATATGTTCTGATAAGACAGGGACTTTAACTCAAAACAGAATGACTGTAAAAGAGGTCTATCTAAATGGTTATAATTATAGGCTCTCTCATGAGAAACTTAAAGATTACAAAATGTTTATGAAGTCACTTGTATACTGTAATGATTGCAGCTACGATTTTACGAAAAAAAATATGGATGAAGCTTTGCATGGAGATCCTACAGAAACTGCTCTTATAAGATTGTTTTTTAATGATACAAAAGCTCTTCATACTTTTATAAACTCAGCTGAACGTATATTTGATATTCCATTTGATTCAACAAGAAAGATGATGTCTGTTATAGTAAAAGAACATGGAAAAGAAAAATGTTACGTAAAAGGTGCACCTGAAAGGGTAATAGAAAAATGCAGTTTCATACTTGAACATGGAAGAGTTAAAACATTTACTATGGCAAAGAAAAAAGAAGTAAATGAATTTATATCATCAATGTCATCAAGAGCATTAAGGTGTATTGCAGCAGCATACAAAGAAGAAAAGTTATATAAAGACAAAAGAATTGAAGAAAATCTTATTTTTATAGGAATAGCAGGAAGTATAGATCCTCCTAGAAAAGAAGCAGAAGATGCTGTTTTAAAATGTAAACTTGCAGGTATAAAGCCTGTTATGATAACTGGAGATCATCCAAACACTGCCCTTGCAATTGCTAAATCTTTAAACATATGTACAAGTAAAGATCAAGTAATGACAGGTGATGATCTTAATAAAATTTCTGATGATGTTTTAAGCAAAAAAACAGATAAAGTAAGGGTATTTGCAAGGGTATCTCCAAACCATAAGTTAAGAATTGTAAAAGCCTTTAAAAGTAAAGGAAATATAGTTGCAATGACAGGAGATGGAGTAAATGATGCTCCAGCAATAAAAGAAGCTGATATAGGAATAGCTATGGGACTTTCAGGGACAGACGTTACTAAAGAAGCTTCGTCTATGATACTTATGGATGATAATTTTAAGACAATAGTATCTGCGGTAGAAGAGGGAAGAATAATTTATGATAATATAAGAAAATTTATAAGATATCTTCTTTCATGTAATCTTGGAGAAGTTCTTACAATGTTTCTTGCAAGTATTTTTTATCTGCCAAACCCATTAAATCCAATTCAGATACTTCTTGTAAATCTTGCAACAGATGGTCTTCCTGCAATAGCACTTGGTGTTGATCCAGCAGATAAAGACATAATGAACCAGATGCCGAGAAAGAAAAATGAAAGCATATTTGCAAGAGGTCTTGTTGAAAAGATATTAATAAGAGGATCGTTAATAGGAATATGTACTCTTCTTGCCTTTATGACAGGAAGATACTTTAGAATGGATTTAAAGACATGTAGAACACTTGCTTTATGTACACTTGTATTTTCACAGCTTATTCATGTATTTGAATGTAGGTCCGAAAGACACTCAATATTTGAGATAAATTTATTTAGCAATATTTATCTTTTAGGAGCTGTAGTTATTTCAATAATTATGATATGCTGCGTTTTATATATTCCTTTCTTAAGAGTAATATTTCATACAGTTTCACTTAATATTGCACAAATTTTGATTGTAATATTTTATTCTGGAATAATAGCTCTTATAAATAGTGTATATTTACTTATAAAAAGCAAGTAAAATAACAAAGAACAAATGACAGTCCAAATGACAAAGCACAAATGACAGTCTAAATGACAAAGCACAAATGACAAATGACAAATGTGGATGTTTCTGCTCAAAATCGCAGAAACGTAGAATTTATTGAGCTTTCGCTTCAGGCGAAAGCTGTAGTTTTTTGCGAGAATCGCAAAAAAACCATACAATGAAATTCTGAAAGAATTTCCACCTAAAATTATCGGAGGGCTCCCCGTTAAATGGACAATATTAAGTTAATACTCGTTAATTCTTAATATTCTGTAATTATGCTGCTAATTTCATTAGATAGTAATCATGAGGAGGAATATATCCAATAGATGAATGTATTCTCTCATGATTATATCTATAAACAAAATCACCTACATCATTTTTTATGTGATCTAAATTCCAATATATCATTCCGGTAAGGCATTCATCTTGAAGATATCTATGATATGATTCTATGAATGCATTATAATTTGGACTGTGTACTGGAATTCTTTCATGAAGAACACCTTCATCAAGGCATCCTTTCTCAAAAACTCCACTAATAAATTGACTACCGTTATCGGTACGAAGTACTACTGTTTTATCTTTAGCATAGTTTAAGCCTCTGTTATATAGAGCTTCTAACATAACTTTTTTAGCAACAGAACCTGTAGCAGATAAGTCAATTGAATATGCCACTATTTCTCTATCAAAAACATCGATTATTGAAGTTATATAGGCTGTTTTTTTATTACCAGCAATAAATGCATATTTGATATCCATTTGCCATAATTGATTAGAAGCTGTAACTTTTCTGCTTTCGCAGGTACGTGACATTCTTCTTTTCTGTCTTTTATAGTAGTTTCCTAATAAATTTAAATTTTTCATTAGTCTTCTAACTTTCTTCTTATTAATTTTTAAATTGTACTTCTTTCTAAATCTTAACTCACCGGTAACTTTTTTATATCCATATTTTCGCGATGTTTTCTTACTTCTAATTTCTGTTATATACTTTTGAATAGTTATATCAGATATTTTGATATTATCGAATGTTAAACTGTATCCAGGGACCTTTCTACCTACGTTAGCGTAGCTTCTTTTAACAATATATTTCTGTTTTGAATAATATGTGGATCTAGAAATCCGTAATATTTTAAGTACTATTGTTACTTTATATCCAAGTTTAATCCATTTGTGGGCACTTAAAATTTTATATTCTAGTGTTATTTGTTTTTTTTTAGAAGATCTTCAAGAATAGCTATTTTTAGTTTTTGCTCCTCAATTTTTTCCTGAGCTTTTTTGTATTCACGCTTATAATTAGGTATCAATTTTGTATCTTTTGGTTCTTTTGGTTCTAGTGTTTGCCTATATCTACGGTAATTATTTACCCAATAGCTTAATTGTACAGCATTAATATCATATTTTTTAGCAATAAGTATATTGCTTCCAGACTCTAAAACTTCAGTAACAAATTTAACTCTTTCTTTCTCTGTAAATGTTCTTCTAAATTTAATTTTCTCCATATAAAAAGACCTCCTAATTATCATATTTATATATTAATTATTTTAATTAATATTGTCCAATCTAATTAGGGGGGCTATAAGTTATCAATTATCCATTATTAATTCTCAATTTGACTGGAATTTTAACATGATTTGTCATTTGTCATTTAACAATTTGTCATTTTCCTACAGTTCGTCTAGTGATTTAAATTCATATCCCTCGTCTTTTAATTGCGAAAGTACAGATTTTAAAATTTTTGCGTTTGTATCAGATACTGCGTGAAGAAGCATTATGCATCCAGGATGACTTCCATTTGTTATTTTTTTTACTGCAAAATCATCAGAAGGCTGATCATGAATAAGCCAGTCTTTATATGCAAAACTCCAGAATATTGTTTTATATCCAAGCTCTTTTGTCATCTCAAGAGATTTTTGTGAGTATTTACCCATAGGAGGTCTAAAATATTTTTTCATTTCTTTGCCTGTTACACGCTTGTAAGCATCTTCAACCCCTGTAAATTCAGCTTTAAATTTAGAAGGATCAGTTATCTGAGCCATTGATGGATGATGAACTGAATGATTTCCAACTATGTGTCCTTCGTCAGCCATTCTTTTTATAAGTTCAGGTTCTTTGTCTATATACGGCTTTACAACGAAAAAGGCTGCAGGTATATTAAGTTCTTTAAGAGTGTCAAGTATCTTAGGTGTGTTTCCATTTTCATACCCTTCATCAAAGGTAAGATATATAACTTTTTCATCTGTATTTTTTAAATAAAATGCATCATTCTCTTTTAAAAATGAAAATGATTCTCTTGGACATTCAGAAGGATTTCCTTTTCCCTTGCTTACATAATACCAGTTAAGTTCACCTTTAGGATTAATTGCCGCTGAAAAGATGCTATCAAGATCTTCTGCATCTTTTAAGTCGCCTATAATATCATCATTTATTACACATTCGTCATCGCAAGCTTCTACTGCTGATGAATTTGCACTTTCATTATTATTTTCTATAGCTTTTATATTTGTTTTGGGAATTATAAAAGACATAATGAGTGGAATTATTAAAAATTTTATTGAATTCCTATTCAAAACTAACACCTCATTTATTATAAATTTATATTTTTAGTTTTTACAGAAAGTAAAAATATAATCAAGAGAAAATATGGATATTTATTAAAATCATTTTTTGAAAGTTGAAAATTAAGTATATCTAGAGTATAATTTTATAGATATATTAAACATGAAATATATGAAAGGAATGTACATATAATGAAGTTAGGTATAGTTGGTTTACCAAATGTAGGGAAAAGTACACTATTCAATGCAATCACAAAGGCTGGTGCAGAATCTGCAAACTATCCATTCTGTACAATTGAGCCAAATGTTGGTGTTGTAAGCGTGCCAGATAAAAGATTAGACGTTTTAGAGAAAATGTATAATTCAAAGAAAAAAGTTTATACAGCAATTGAATTTTACGATATTGCAGGACTCGTAAAAGGCGCATCAAAAGGCGAAGGTTTAGGAAATAAATTTTTATCTCATATAAGAGAAGCTGCAGCAATAGTTCATGTTGTAAGATGTTTTGATGATGAAAACATAGTTCATGTAGATGGCTCTGTAGATCCTATAAGAGATATAGAAACAATAAATTTAGAACTTATTTTTTCAGATTTAGAAATTCTTGATAGAAGAATTGAAAAAACAGTAAAGGTTGCAAGATCAGGAGATAAGAGAGCAAAAAAAGAACTTGAGATTATGGAGAAGATAAAAGTACATCTTGAGAATAATAAACCTGTAAGAACTCTTGAAACTACTGAAGATGAAGATGAGTTTATAACAGGACTTTTCTTAATTACATCAAAACCAGTACTATATGTATGTAATGTATCTGAAAATGATATTTCAGAAAACAATGGTCAAAATGAATACGTAAAGAAAGTTGAAGAATATGCTACAAAAGAAAATTCTGAAGCTTTAGTTGTTAGTGCAAAAATAGAAGAAGAGTTATCTGGTCTTGAAGATGATGAAAAAAATGAAATGCTTGAAGCATATGGTCTTGAAGAATCAGGTCTTGATAAAGTAATAGAGGCAAGCTATAAATTATTAGGACTTATAAGCTTTTTAACAGCTGGAGAACCTGAGGTAAGAGCATGGACAATAAGAAAAGGAACTAAAGCACCACAGGCAGCAGGTAAGATTCATACAGATATAGAGAGAGGCTTTATAAGAGCTGAAGTAGTTTCATATGAAGATTTAGTTGAATGTAAAAGTGAAGCTAATGCGAAAGAAAATGGAAAATTCAGACTTGAAGGAAAAGATTATGTTATGCAGGATGGAGATGTAGTTAACTTCAGATTTAATGTTTAATAAAAATATAAAATATTAATTTCTGTATTTATAATTCTACATTCTTAATTAATAAAGAGGCTGCGGAAGCCTCTTTATTTTCTTTAAGTAGATTTTATTTTTAAATTTTGGTAAAATAATATTTATTAAATAGAAGGTGGGTGATTTATTTAATGTCTGAAAAGCTAAGTATTGAAAAGAAAAAAGATTATATTTCATCATCGCTTACAATGATTATTACACTAGTTATGATTCTTATAATTTCGCTTTTATGCAAAACTATAATGGGGAAAGCACCTAATACAAAATCAATTACTATCGCTGAAAATTCAGCAGAGGAAGCATTTTATAACAGAGACTATGAAAGGTCAATAAATTTATATGAAGATCTTTTAAAGAAGGATCCATGGCCATTATATAAGGTGAAAATAGCTGAAATTTATTCTATACAGGGTGATTATGACAAATCTAATGCACTTTTACAAGAAGCTTATGAAGACAGAAACAGCATAATAGACACCGAGGGAAAAGAAGACTATGAGGATAAAGATAGAGAACTTGCAAACTATATAGTCTTTACTTTTTATATGAATGGTGAGTATAAAAAGGCACTCGAGTATGGGGAAATGTTTTTTAAAGATTATAGTGATGATAAAAAGTTATTAAAAACAATGTTTACTGTTTATATGACTAATCATGAAATTGATAAGGCAAAGGACATAGTAAATGATTATCCAGAAGACGATAGTGATTCTAAGGATTTGGCTAATCTTGGAAGAATGTATATGCTTATTGATGATTATGATAATGGATTCGACCTTTTAAAAAAGGCATATGAAAATGATAAAGATGAAGTTAAGGTTTTTGATGTAATAGCACAGATAGCAGATTATAATAAAGACAAAATAATGAGGAAGATATCAGACTTATCTAAGAAAGACGAGGATGAAGATGTTTATAAGCTATGGATGGCAAAAATTTATTCTATGAGTCCGTATTCAGCTTATGAGTCACTTGATATATTAAATGAAATAAGAGATAGTGAAGGAGATAGCATAAATTTTAAGCTTATTGAGTCAAATGCATATGAAAATAGTGGAGATGAAGAGGAATCAAATAAAATATTAAGCTTAATAATATCAGATAAGGATAAATCATTTATAGGATATCATACAGCTGCATGGCAGGAATTTAACGATGGAAGTTATGATAATGCTTTAGATGATTGTAAAAAAAGCATACTTTTAAATAAGGATTATGCAGATAATTATGGATTTTTAATTCCTGAAATTATGGAAAAACAGAATAAAGAAGATGAGGCTGAACCATACTTTAGAACAGCTTTATATAAGGAACCTTTTAATTATAATATAATGATAAAAATTGCTAAATATTATTTAAATACAAGTAGTGATAATAATATGTCACTTAAATATTATAATCTCGCATCTAAGATAAAACCTGATGATGCAGAAATATATTATAATATAGCTCTTATTAACATAAATGAGCAAAATAATAATGAGGCAGTCCTTAATCTTAATAAATGCATAAAGATAGATCCGCAAAATAGTAAATATTTTAGAACGATTAGTACTGTCTATTCTAATATTGGAGAAAACGAGAAAGCTCTTAAAAATATAAAGAATGCTTATGCACTTAACAAAAATGATATTTTGACTTTAAATAATGCAGGATGTTATTATATCTCAGTTGAAGGCGATATACAAAGAGGAATGGTAAACTTAAAAGCAGCTTATCAAGAAATGGATGAAGATACAGGAGACGATGAGAGAAAGATAATAACAGATAATTATTCAAAAGCAAAGAAAATATATGACGAGTACAATAAGATGGATGGAAGAGATATAAGTATACCAGAATTTAAATTATTCTACTAGTTAACTCTTTATAATGGGGGAGATATTTATGGATCAGACTAAGGCGAACAATATAAGGATAATAAGTGGGTTAATAATAGCAATTGTTATAATAATTCTGTGTATAATAAATACTATTCAAGGAAGAAGAACTGGTCTTAAAGTTATATCTTGGGATAATTATTATAACGAAAATAATATACAATTTTTTTATGAAAATCAAAAAAGTGATAAAATTGAAAAACTTAATGCAGCTTATAAAGTAAGTGATTTTGTAGGCTCAGAAAGTTCTGAAATTGAAAAAGTTCTTAAAACAGTTGAAATTCTTAATAGTATAGTTCAGATAGATGATGTAGCAGATACAAATATAACAAATGGAGCTGACATAATAACTTCTTTAGAAGGAAGAAAAAAAGTTTCTTTAAATGATGCTTCAATAATAGAGAGAGATCTTATTTATGCTGCGGGTTTTTATTCAAGAATAGGCACATTTAGAAAAAAAGATTCTCAATTTAAAGAAAAAGAAGCTCAGTATAATGTAATTGAGTATTGGAGCAATGAAGATCAAAAATGGGTAATGATTGATTTTAGAGATTTAGGATACTTTAGCAGTGCAGATAAGAAATTATCTGCAGTAGAAGTTATGAATTCTGAGATAAAGGATATATCATATCTTGGTAATACTTCACAAAATGATTATAAAAATATGATAAAAAAATATCTTATATCATATTCACTTAATATAGATAATACAATAAAAAAAGATAAGAGTAATACGCAAGTAACGTATCTTGTAGATAAGGCAGTACCTGAACTTAAATATAATAATGCATTTGCACCGCCTTCTATATTTACAAAGAAAAAGGAATTATTCGAAAAAAGTCCATTTAATTCAGAACTACAAGAAGATGAAAAAGCGTATCTTCTTGTAGTAGCAGTTCCAGATAAGGATACTGAAAAAAATAAATTGAAAGTTAAATTATTATTATCAGCATTTAAGGATGATAAGATAGTTAATTCATTTTATATAAAAGTAAATGATTCTGATTTCGAAAATATCAGCAAATATAAAACAATAGATTTACCAAAAGGAAAAATCAAGCTAGAACTTTCTTTAGATGGTGAAAATGTTATTGATACCGTAGAAATTGATAACCAAAAAGAAGATTACAGCTAAATAATAAAGATAATTGAAAGTGAGTGAAGAGAGTGGACATTATTTATATTTTGAAAGCAGCTATCGTAGCTATAGTTGAAGGACTTACTGAATTTATACCAGTATCATCTACAGGTCATATGATTCTTACATCAAGCATTATAAATTTTCATGGTAGTTTCGTAAAAATGTTTGAAGTTGTAATTCAGCTTGGAGCTATATTAGCAGTAGTTGTATTATATTGGAACAAAATAAGAGACAGCTTAATAGATTTTTTTACATATATATTTATAGCAATAAAAAATCTATTTAGAAGTCTTAGTGGTAAACCTACAGAGAGATTAAGAGGTCAAGTAGGATTTAAATTCGGAATAAATGTAATTATAGGTTCTATACCTGCCTTAATTGTGGGCATGCTATGCTATGATACAATAAAGGAAAAGCTATTTTCAGCATGGGCCGTTATTGTAGGCTTTTTAGTTGGAGGTATACTTCTTATAGTAATTGAAAATATTTTTAGAAAACAGAAACATAAGATAAGAGATGTCGATCATATAAGCTATCTTCAGTCTTTTAAAATAGGATGTTTTCAATGTCTTTCTATGTGGCCTGGAATGTCAAGAAGTGCATCTACTATAATGGGAGGCTGGATATCAGGACTTTCAACACCAGTAGCTGCAGAATATTCATTCTTTTTAGCAATACCTGCAATGGTAGGTTCTTCTTTTATAGATCTTTTAAAATTTGATTATTCGCTTATGGATTCTACAAAAATCACAGCATTAATAGTAGGATTTGTTGTAGCTTTTATCGTTGCACTAGTTGTAATGAAGAAATTTGTAGATTATTTAAAGAAGAAACCAATGAGAGTGTTTGCTGTCTATAGAATAGGAGCTGCAATTGTATTTACAATCCTAATGTATATGGGATGTTTATCTATGCAGTAGTGTTAAATAAAATTAACAATTATATCCTCTAATAGATATAAAAATAAGAATATTTAAAAAAGTTTTTGAGTAAGAATAAAGTATAAGTTCTGTTTGGAATTATATTTTATTCTTTTTTATTATTTGGATATTTTTAGTATTTGGAGGAGTATATTATGGAAAAGGGAAGAAAGAAGATAGCACTTTTAACAGGAGGAGGAGACTGTCCTGGATTAAATGCTGTTATAAGAGCAGTTACAAGATCTGCAATACTTAATTATGGATATGATGTTATAGGGTTTAAATTTGGCTATAGAGGTCTTTACAAAAATGATTATATGAATCTTGATTTAAAATCTGTATCAGGATTAATATCAAAAGGAGGAACAATACTTTATAGTTCAAATAAAGATAATCTTTTTGATTATACAGTTATAGAGAATGGAAAAGAAGTAAAAAAAGATGTATCAGATGTAGCTATAGAAAATTTAAAGAAAGATGGAGTTGATGCTCTTGTAATAATAGGTGGTGATGGAACTTTAACATCTGCTAGAGATTTTTCAAGAAAAGGAGTGAATGTTGTTGCAGTTCCTAAAACAATTGATAATGATTTAGGTTCTACTGATATTACATTTGGTTTTAATACAGCACTTAATACTGCAACAGAAGCTCTTGACAGGCTTCATACTACAGCAGAATCACATCATAGAGTTATGATTCTTGAAGTTATGGGAAGAAATGCAGGATGGATTGCATTAGAGTCTGGAATAGCAGGCTCAGCTGATGTTATATTAATACCAGAAATACCATACAGTATAGAAAAAATAGCTGAAAAGATAGAGAGCAGGAAAAAAGAAGGAAAGGAATTTACTATAATTGTTGCAGCTGAAGGGGCAAAACCTGAAAATGGTGATATTAGCGTTGCAAAAATAGTAAAAGATAGTCCGGATCCTATAAGACTTGGAGGAATAGGCAATAAAATTTTAGAAGATCTTGAAAAGGTAGTAAAAGAAAATGAAATAAGATGTACTGTTTTAGGTCATCTTCAAAGAGGCGGCACAACATGCACATTTGATAGAATTTTATCCACAAGATACGGAGTATATGCAGTTGAACTTATCGCAAAAGAAAAGTATGGAAATATGGTCACTCTTAGAGGAAACAGTATATCATATGACAGTCTTGAAAATGTAATAGGAAATAATAAAACTGTTGATAAAAATGGAGAACTTGTTATGACCGCTAAAAAAATAGGAATAAGCTTTGGCGAGTGAGGGAATACCAAAGGACAAAGGACAAAGGACAATTGACAAATGTTGAGGTTTCTGCTTGGACGCAGAAACTTTGAATTTGATAGAATTGATAGTGAGCTAATGTATAATTGTGGTTGTTTCTGCTTAAGTCGCAGAAACTTTGTATTGAGCTTTCGCTTCAGGCGAAAGCTTTAGTATTTTGCGAGAATAGCAAAATACCATAAAATGAAATTCCTACGGAATTTCTACATTATTTGTCATTTGTCATTTGAAAGTTTGTCATTTATATTATTGACATAAACTAAAAATAGTGTTATTCTACATAAAAGAAAAACCTTTAATTTGATCCAGAGAGATTAATAAGGAAGTTAAAATTTATTATAT
This sequence comes from Clostridium sp. BJN0001, assembly GCF_022869825.1. NCBI lineage: Bacteria > Bacillati > Bacillota > Clostridia > Eubacteriales > Clostridiaceae > Clostridium > Clostridium sp. BJN0001. The sequence goes on from NZ_CP094971.1 coordinate 764,989, forward strand.
ATTTTTATCCGGCTTTTTATAATTTTTATAATTTTATTTGCCGAAGATTAAGTAATGAAAGTAATTCTGCCTTCCTATTAATTTGGGAAGGCTTTTTTTTGCAAAAATACAGATTTTTATTTTAATTAAGGGAGCTGAAAAAATGGAAAAACTAAGACATTTAATAGAACCTGAAGATTTTACAGTAGAAGAACTAGATGAGATTTTTAAAATTGCACATAATATAATGGATTGCCCAAAAGAGTTTGCACATATATGTGATGGAAAAATTCTCGCAACACTTTTTTATGAACCAAGTACAAGAACAAGACTTAGCTTTGAAGCTGCAATGATGAGACTTGGTGGAAAGATATTAGGATTTTCAGAACCGAATTCAACATCTATAAGTAAAGGTGAAACAGTTGCTGATACAATAAAAATGATTTCGATTTATTCAGATATAATTGCAATGAGACATCCAAGAGAAGGAGCAGCAAAAGTTGCAAGTATTTATTCAAGTGTTCCAATAATTAACGCTGGAGATGGCGGACATCAGCATCCTACACAGACTCTTGCAGATCTTCTTACAATTCAAAGTTTAAAAAATGGTTTAAGTGGTCATACCATAGGACTTTGCGGAGATTTAAAATTCGGCAGAACAGTCCATTCACTTATAAAAGCCATGACAAGATATAAAGATAATAAATTTGTTCTTATATCACCTAAAGAACTTTCAATTCCAGAGTACATAAAAGAAGAAGTATTAGAGAAAAATAATATTCAATATAAAGAATCAGATAAACTTGAAGATTGTATAGGCGATCTTGATATTTTATATATGACAAGAATACAAAAAGAAAGATTCTTTAATGAAGAAGAATATAAAAGATTAAAAGACAGCTATATATTAGATAATAAAAAGATGGAACTTGCAGATAAAGATATGATAGTAATGCATCCACTACCAAGAGTTAATGAGATAGCATATGAAGTTGACTTAGATAGCCGTGCAGCATATTTTAAGCAGGCAAGATACGCAATGTATGTTAGAATGGCACTTATATGCAAATTGTTAGGAGTGATGTAATAATGTTAGAAGTAACAAGTTTAAAAAACGGAATCGTAATAGATCATATAAAAGCAGGAACTGGAGTTAAAATCTTTAAGTATCTTAAACTTGATGAAAAAGGATATAACGTTGCACTTATAATAAATGCAGATAGTAAAAAGCTAGGCAAAAAAGATATAATTAAAATAGAAAACTGTGAAAATTTAGATTATAAAATACTTGGAATGTTATCACCAAGCATAACAATAAATGAAGTAAAAAACGAAAAGATAGTAAAAAAGATTACGCCTGATCTTCCAGAGAAGGTAGAAAATATAATAACATGTTCAAATCCAAGATGTATTACAAAAGTAGAGCAGTATGTACCACAATCTTTTGTATTAGTTGATAAAGAGACTGGAAAGTACAGATGTGAATATTGTGATCAAATAACAACACTTTAATTATAAGGGAGAGTTTTTATGGAACTTTTATTAAAAAATGCGAGAATAGTAGATGCGTTTCAGGATTTTGTCGGTGACATATATGTAAAAGACGGAATAATTTCTGAAATAGGAAAAGATTTAAATAAAAAAGATGTAAAGACATACGATTTAAAATTAAAAACATTAATGCCTTCATTTGTAGATACTCATGCTCATTTTAGAGATCCAGGACTTACACATAAAGAAGATATAAAAACGGGCTCAAGAGCGGCTTTAAGAGGAGGATATACAGGAGTATGCTTAATGGCTAATACAAAGCCTGTATGTTCATCAAAAGAAGTTTTAGAATATGTAAGAAAAAAATCAAAAGAATTAAATCTTATAGATATTCATCAGTGTATATCAGTTACTAAAGATTTTGACGGGGTTACATTAGATCATTTAAAAGAATTTAAAGATGATAAATTAATTAAAGCAATATCAGATGATGGAAAAGGAGTTTCAAATTCAGATACAATGTATGAAGCAATGAAAATTGCCAAAGAATATGGATGGGTTATAATGTCTCATGCAGAAACTCCTGAATTTTCAAAAGTAGATATGAGAATTGCAGAAAATATGATGACTATAAGAGATTTAAGACTTGCAGAAATTACAGGTGCAAGACTTCATATGTGCCATGTAAGTACAAAGGAAGCTATAAAAGATATAATAGATGCAAAATTAAAGGGTGCAAATGTTACTCTTGAAGTAACTCCTCATCATATAGGACTTACATCAGATATATCAAATTATAGAGTTAATCCTCCTATAAGAGAAAAGGAAGATGTTAAAGCTATAATTAAAGCTATAAAGCTTGGAATGGTTGATACAATAGGAACAGATCATGCACCTCATACAGCTGAGGATAAGAAAAATGGTTCACCTGGAATGGTAGGACTCGAAACTGCATTTTCTGTATGTTATACTAATCTTGTAGTAAAAAATAATATTTCATTAAATAAGCTTAGTGAGCTTATGAGCTTTAATACAGCTAATATTCTTTCAATGAATAAAGGAAGAATAAGCGTAGGATATGATGCTGATTTTGTAATTGTAGATACAGATAAAAAAGTCACTATCGATTCTTCTGAATTTGCATCAAAAGGAAAGAATACTCCTTTTAATAATATGTGTCTTCAGGGAGAAGTTTTATGCACAATCAAAGCTGGAGAAGTAAAGTATCAAAACAAAAATATTAATATATTTTAGGGGGAAGAATATTGAATAGTTATATTGCAGACAAATTGTATGACAGAATAGAAAAAAAAGGAGTTGTATGTGTTGGTCTTGATACATCATACTCTTATATCCCAGAATACATAAAACAAAGCAAAAATTTAACAGATGCAATTTTTGAATTCAACAAAGAGATAATAGATGCAACTAAAGATTATGCTGCCTGTTTTAAAGTTCAGATAGCTTACTACGAAAGTTATGGAATTGATGGACTTTTAGCTTACAAAAAGACTCTTCAGTATTTAAGAGAAAATGATGAGATAATAATCGCAGATATAAAAAGAGGAGATATAGCAGCAACTGCAAAGATGTATGCTAAAGCTCATTTTGAAGGAGACTTTGAAGCTGATTTTATAACTTTAAGTCCTTATATGGGATTTGACAGCATTGAGCCTTATATGGAATATTTAGAAGGCGGAAATAAAGGAGTGTTCTCACTTGTAAGAACATCAAATAAAGGTGCAGAAGATATTGAATATCTTGATACCAAAGATGGAAGAAAAGTTTATGAAGCAGTAGCAGATGGACTTTATGATATGGGAAAAGATATAAAAGGAAAGTGCGGATATAGTGCTATAGGAGCAGTTATGGGATGTACTCATGTAGAGGAAGGAAAACTTTTAAGAGAAAAATATAAAAATATGTTCTTCTTAATTCCAGGATATGGTGCGCAAGGTGGAAAAGCTGAGGATGTTGCACTTTATCTAAATAATGGAAATGGTGGAATTGTAAACTCATCAAGAGGAATTATTACAGCATATAAAAAGCTTCAAAGAAATGAAAAAGAATTTGCAGTATGTGCAGCTGAGGAAGCTCTAAAGATGAGAGATGCAATAAGAAAATGTGTAAAAAGATAGAATTTATAATTTTTAGGAGGAAAAAGAAAGTATGAAGCCTGAGTGTAAGGATGTAAGGGTTATATCAAATAAGGAAATATCAAAAGGAATTTTTAGACTTGCAGTTGAATGTGATGATAATTTTAATGCAGGACAGTTCTATATGCTTAAAGCAAAAGGTCAGACATTTTTAAAAAGACCTATAAGTGTATGTGAAAAAGAAGATTCTAAACTTATTTTTGTTTATGCAGTAGTTGGAAAAGGTACAGAAGATATATCATCTTTAAAAGAAAATGATACAATTTCAATAACAGGTCCTCACGGAAATGGATTTGATATTCATAAGGCATACGGAAAAGCCGCAATTGTATCTGGAGGAATAGGAATAGCACCTATGCTTGGACTTGCAAAGAATCTTAGAAATATTAATAAGTACGAAGAAATAGATCTTTATTCAGGATTTAGAGACGACATCTATCTTATTGACGAGATGGAAAAGTATGTTAATTCAATAAATATATCAACAGACACAGGAAAAAATGGAGTTAAAGGATTTGTTACAGATCTTTTAAAACCTGAAGAATATGATACTGTTTTATGCTGCGGACCTGAAATAATGATGAAAAAAGTTATAGATATGTGCAAAGCTAAAAATGTAAAAGTATATGTTTCTATGGAAAAACATATGGCATGTGGAATAGGAGCTTGTCTTGTATGTACATGCAAAACAAAAGACGGAAACAAAAGAGCGTGCAAAGATGGTCCTGTTTTTGACGGATACGATGTAGAATTGTAAAGGAGAGTTTAAGATGTTAGAAGTAAAAATAAATGGTGTTGATTTTAAAAATCCAGTAATAGCTGCATCTGGAACATTTGGCTTTGGACAGGAATATAATGATTTTTATGATGTTTCTGTTTTAGGAGGAATATCATCAAAAGGACTTACTATTAATAAAAAAGCAGGAAATGAAGGATTAAGAGTATATGAAGCAGCATCAGGAATGATAAATTCTGTAGGACTTCAGAATCCTGGAATAGATTCATTTATAGAACATGAACTTCCTTCAATGAAAAAGCTTGGAACTAATGTTATTGCAAATGTTGGTGGTGGTTCAATTGAAGAGTACGAAAAAGCAGTATCAAAAATTGATAAGACAGATGTTGATATGATAGAACTTAACATATCATGTCCTAATGTAAAGCATGGTGGAATGGCGTTTGGAATTAAAGCTGATGTTGCATATGATGTAGTAAGCAAGGTTAGAAAACTTACAAAAAAACCTCTTATGGTAAAACTTTCACCTAATGCTGAAAATATAGTAGATATGGCCCTTATGTGCGAAAAAGCTGGAGCAGATTCATTATCTCTTATAAATACAATTAAAGCTATGGCAATAGATATTTACAAGAGAAAGCCTGTATTTAATAACGTTACAGCAGGACTTTCAGGCCCATGTGTAAAACCTATTGCACTTAGAATGGTTTATGAAGTGTCAAAAGCTGTAAGCGTGCCAGTTATAGGTCTTGGAGGAATACAGACAGGTGAAGATGCAATAGAATTTATGATGGCAGGTGCAAAAGCTATACAGATTGGAACTGTTAATTTTGTAGATCCTCTTTCAGGTAAAAGAATAGTATCTGAAATGGAAGACTTTTTAAAGAAACAGGGAATAAAAGATATAAACGAAATAGTAGGAATTATAAAATAAATATTTTTATAGTGTGGAGGAGAAATTATGCAAGAATATAAAAAACAATTTATCGAATTCATGGTTGAAAGTAATGTTTTAACATTTGGAGATTTTGTAACAAAGAGTGGAAGAAAGACACCATTTTTTATTAATGCTGGAAATTATCAATCAGGAAGTGAACTTTCAAAACTTGGAGAATTTTATGCAGAAGCAATAAAAGAACATTTTGGTGATGAATATGATATACTATTTGGACCTGCATATAAAGGAATTCCAATAAGTGTTACAACAGCAATTGCATTATCAAATAAGTATGATATAGAAGTTAAATATTGCTCAAACAGAAAAGAAATAAAAGACCATGGTGATAAAGGAATACTTCTTGGAAGTAAGTTAAAAGATAATGATAGAATCATAATTGTTGAAGATGTTACAACAGCAGGAACTTCAGTTTATGAAACAATGCCTATATTAAAATCAGAGGCTGATGTAGATGTAAAGGGACTTATTATCTCAGTTGATAGAATGGAAAAAGGTCATGGCGAAAAGTCTGCACTTACTGAATTAACAGAAAAATTTGGATTAAAAACATGTTCTATAGTTAATATGGAAGAAGTTGTAGAGTATCTTTACAACAAAGAAATAAATGGAAAAATTGTAATTAATGACGAAATAAAAAGTAGAATAGATGATTATTATAAAAAATATGGTGCAGTAGAAAAATAATATTGACATTAAAATTAGAATCTGATAATATAAACATATCGATTGATCATATGACTGACGGAAGTGGAGTATACCACGGGAAGTATGATTAAAAAAGGCCGACCGTCTGGGCGAAAAGTTCAGACGTCGGCTTTTTTTAATCTTATTTATTAATTAAGGAGGCAGCATATGGTTAAAGGAAGAATTCATTCTTTTGAATCAATGGGTCTTGTTGATGGACCAGGAATAAGAACAGTTATTTTTATGCAAGGATGTCTTTTAAGATGTAAGTATTGTCATAATCCTGATACATGGAAATGCGAAAGCGAAAAGCTTTATACTCCTTTAGAGGTAGTTAAGAAAGTAGAAAGGTATAAACCGTATTTTTCTTCAGGTGGTGGTGTAACATTTTCTGGTGGAGAACCTCTTTTGCAGCCAGAGTTTTTACTTGAAACTCTTAAACTTTTAAAAGAAAGAGGAATAAATACATGTATAGATACAGCTGGATATGGTTATGGTAATTATGATGAAATACTTAAATACACAGACCTTGTTTTATATGATGTAAAACATTATACAAAAGAAGGATACAAAAATATTACATCAGGAAATATTTTAAAGACACAAGAATTTTTAAAAGCTATGATAAGAAATAATACTAAGATGTGGATAAGACATGTTGTTGTACCAAATCTTACAGATTCGCGTGAGCACATTTATGGACTTAAAAAATACATAGAAAAGATTCCTAATGTATTAAAAGTTCAGCTTCTTCCGTATCATGTTCTTGGAGTAAATAAATATGAAAAGATGAAAATTAAATACCCGTTAGATGGTGTAAAGCCTATGGATAAAAAAATAACAGATACCCTTTTAAAAGAATTTTTTGGGGAATACTAAATAAAAAATATTCAGAATAATCTGAAAAATTATAGTTAAGGAGTAATATTATGTTTAAAGAATGGAATGAATTTAAAGAAGGAAACTGGCAGAAAGAGATAGATGTAAGAAACTTTATATTAAAAAATTATACTGTTTATGAAGGAGATTCTTCATTTCTTGAAGGAATAACAGATAAGACAAAAAATGTTTGGGATAAGTGTTTAGAGCTTATAAAAAAAGAAATAAAGCAAGGAATAATTGATGTTGAAACTGATAAAGTATCAGGAATAAACAATTTTAAACCTGGATATATAGATAAAGAAAATGAAGTAATAGTAGGACTTCAGACAGATGCACCTTTAAAGAGAATAGTTAACTTATATGGCGGAATGAGAATGGCTGAAAGTGCACTTAGTCAGTATGGATATAAGCTTAATGAGGATATAAAAAAGCATTTTTCACAGTATAGAAAAACACATAATGATGGAGTGTTTGATGCATATCCTAAGAGAACAAAAATAGCAAGACATGTAGGACTTTTAACAGGTCTTCCTGATGCATATGGAAGAGGAAGAATAATAGGAGACTATCGAAGAATTGCTCTTTATGGAATAGATTATCTTATTTCAGATAAGAAAAAAGATCTTGATAATTTAGACGGAACAATGAATGAAGATCGTATTAGACAAAGAGAAGAAGTGTCAATGCAGATAAGAGCACTTAAAGAAATACAAGACATGGCTATGTCATATGGAGTAGATATTTCAAAGCCTTCAGAAACTGCAAGAGAAGCAGTTCAAGCTACTTATTTTGGATATCTTGCTGGAGTTAAAGAAAATAACGGAGCAGCTACATCTCTTGGAAGAACATCAACATTCCTTGATATCTATATAGAGAGAGATTTAGAAAGAGGCTTAATAACAGAAAAAGAAGCTCAAGAAATGATAGATCAGTTTATCATAAAATTGAGACTTGTAAGACATTTAAGAACTCCTGAATATAATGAATTATTTGGAGGAGATCCAACATGGGTTACAGAATCAGTTGGAGGAATGACAATAACTGGAAGACCTATGGTTACCAAAAATTCATATAGATATTTAAATACACTTATTAATTTAGGTGCTGCACCAGAGCCTAATATTACAGTATTATGGTCAGAAAAACTTCCAAAGAATTTCAAGAGATACTGTGCAGAAATTTCAATAAAGACAGATGCTATTCAGTATGAAAATGATGATGTAATGAGACCTATTTATGGAGATGATTATGCGATAGCATGTTGTGTATCTGCTATGAAAGTTGGAAAACAGATGCAGTTTTTTGGAGCAAGATGTAATTTAGCAAAATCTTTACTTCTTTCAATAAATGAAGGCTTTGATGAAATAAAATTTGAAAAAGTTGTTCCACATATTGAAAAGATGAATGATGAAATTTTAGAGTATGATAAGGTAGTTAAAAGCTATAAAAAAGTTTTATCATATGTTGCTAATCTTTATGTAGATACAGTAAATATAATTCATTATATGCATGATAAATATGCATATGAAGCAGGTCAGATGGCACTTCATGATACTTGTGTAGAAAGAATTATAGCATTTGGAGTTGCAGGTCTTTCAGTTGCAGTTGACTCACTTTCTGCTATAAAGTATGCAAAGGTAAAGCCTATAAGAAATGATAATGGTATAGCTGTTTCATTTGATGTTACAGGAGATTTCCCAAAGTATGGAAATGATGATGACAGAGTAGATGATATTGCAACTGATTTACTAACTATTTTCATAAAAGAACTTAAAAAACATAAAACTTATAGAGATGCATATCATACTTTATCTGCTCTTACTATTACATCAAATGTAATGTATGGTAAGAAAACAGGAACAACTCCTGATGGAAGAAAGAAAGGTGAACCACTAGCTCCTGGAGCTAATCCAATGCATGGACGTGATGAAAATGGAGCTTTAGCATCATTAAATTCAGTCGCTAAGATACCTTATAGAGATGTATGCCAGGATGGAATTTCAAATACATTCTCAATAGTTCCACAAGCATTAGGACAGGATGAAAAAATGAGAGAAAATAATCTCGTTTCAATACTAGATGGATATTTTGTTCAAGGAGCACATCATTTAAATGTTAATGTATTAAATAGAGAAACATTAATTGATGCAATGAATAATCCAGAAAAATATCCTACACTTACAATAAGAGTATCAGGATATGCTGTTAACTTTAATAGATTATCAAGAGAACAGCAGCAAGAAGTTATAAAAAGAACATTCCATGAATCAATTTAAAAAAATAGTAAAATTTAAATTATAGTTTTCTAAATTAAAATTAAAGCTTATTTATATAAAGGACAGTGGACAAATGATGAAAAGATTAATTCTTTTCTATAAAATTTGTCTACTGTCTTTTTTTAATCTGCTTATTATAAGCTACTTGTTTTTAAGAATATTTGAAAAATATCCTCTTTTTATAAATCCCTTTTTTAGTCCATAAATTACAGTAAGATATGTAGCTGTTGTATCAAATCTTGCATCATGATATGCTTCAGAACTTTGGAATAATTTTTTAGAATGCTCTGAGATATCATTTTCTGTTATCTTTAAAAAGTCTACGACTTCAGAAAGACGTGGATTTTTTGTGTTTCCATTTGGATTTTTTATGTCACATATATTTTTATAATATGCCATTGTACAGAATTTATCTTTAGGTATAAAGATTTCTCCAAGACATTCAAGTTCATGTTTTAAAAATTTTATATCAAAATTTACATTGTGTCCAATTAAGAAATCAGCTTCTTTAAAATCATTTATAAAATTCTCATATAAATCTTCAAAATACTGTCCATTTGACAATTCATAAAGTTTTTCCATTGAAAAACCATGAACTTCTTGAGCTGAAGGATCCATTTCATCAACTGAAAAGAAATAGTTATGTCCTTTTGTTATTTGAGGTTTTGCTGATGCATCTACAGTAATATAACTAAGCTGACAAATGCTGCCAGGTTTTATGCTTGTAGTTTCAGTATCAAAAAATAATAATTTCATTAAATAATCTCCTTAAAAATTTTTACATTAACAAAATAATTATATATTAATAAAAAAGATTTTTAAATGATTGATTAATAAATATATTTTTATGTTTTGGAAATAATAACATAAAAGAAAAAAATTTTTATTTATGAGTAGAGTATACTATAATAGAAAAGCAAAGACATTTTATTTAGGAGGAGAGTATATAATGTTAAAAACAAAACGTAAAATTTCAATAATAGGTGCAGGATTTGTAGGAGCAACTACAGCTTACTCACTTATGCAAAGCGGTGTCGCAACAGAAATATGTATAAATGATATAAATATGGATAGAGCTATGGGTGAGGCAATGGATCTTGTTCATGGAACTTCTTTTGTAAAACCAGTTAAAATATATGCTGGAAGTTTATCTGAAACAAAGGATTCAGATATAGTAATTATAACAGCAGGAGCTGCACAAAAAGAAGGAGAAACAAGACTTGATTTAATTGATAAGAATTATAAGATTTTTAAAAGCTTTATACCACAAGTTGCAAAGTTTAGTCCAAATGCAGTTTTACTTGTATTATCAAATCCATGTGATGTTTTAGCATACATAACATATAAGTTATCAGGTTTTCCAAAAGAAAGAGTAATTGGTTCAGGAACAGTTCTTGATACATCAAGACTTAAGTATGTAATTGGAAAATACTTTGAGGTAAGTGATAATAATGTTCATGCATATGTATTAGGAGAACATGGAGATAGTGAAGTTGTAAGCTGGAGTACAGCAACTATTGCTGGACAGTCATTTGAAGAGTGCGCTAAAGAGTTTGATCTTGAATGGGATGACGAAATAAAAAGAGTAATAGAACAAGATGTTAAAGATGCAGCATATGAGATAATAAGCAGAAAGAAAGCAACATATTTTGCAGTAGCACTTGCAACAACAAGAATAGCTCAGGCATTATTAAGAGACGAAAATACAATTTTAACTGTTTCAACTCTTTTAGAAGGACAATATGGAATTTCAGATGTTCATTTAGCTATTCCAACTCTTTTAAACAGTAAGGGTGCAGTAAAAATAGTTAATCCTCCAATTAAATCTCCTGCAGAACTTAAAAAATTAAGAGATTCTGCTGATGTTTTAAAATCACATATTAAAAAAGTTTTAGAGCAAGATAACTTATAAATTGACAAAGAAATCCTGCTAAATTATAATCTAAAGTATGCTGTCGTTGTAGATAAATTAAGATTTTTGTCTTATATATTTTAGGCAGAGAAAAAGATTATTAATATGGAGGTATATTATGAAAATTGATGGTGTTATTATACCTGAAGGGTATAAAAGCAAGTATTCATTAATTGAAACAGAAGTTCAGATAAAGAAAATCAAAGATTTTTTTGAAAAAACTTTAGCTGAAAATTTAAATCTAACAAGAGTTTCTGCACCTCTTTTTGTTGAGCCTGATACAGGAATTAACGATAATTTAAATGGTGTTGAAAGACCAGTTGGTTTTGATATCAAGATAGCAAACAAAGATGTACAGATTGTGCAATCACTTGCAAAGTGGAAAAGATACAGCCTTTTTAGATATGGATTTAAAAAAGGAGAAGGTCTTTATGCAGATATGAATGCAATAAGAAGAGATGAAGAAGTTCTTGATAATCTTCATTCTGTATATGTTGATCAGTGGGACTGGGAAAAAATAATAGATAAGTCTGAAAGAAATATTGAAACATTAAAATGTGTAGTAAATAAAATATATGATGCTTTCAAGAAGACAGAAAAGTTTTCATGTGAAGAACTTATCAAAGAAGAAAAATATTTACCAGAAAAAATATTTTTTGTAACAACTCAAGACCTTGAGGATAAATATCCACATAAAACACCTTCTGAAAGAGAAGACATTGTAGCAAAAGAACATAAAGCTGTATTTATCATGCAGATTGGTGGAGCTTTAAGATCAGGAAAGAAACATGATGGAAGATCTCCTGACTATGATGATTGGAAACTTAATGGAGATATAATATTCTATAATCCTCTTCTTAAAAGAGCATTTGAAGTTTCTTCAATGGGAATAAGAGTTGATGAAAAAGCTTTAGATGAGCAGCTTAAGATATCAGGCTGTGATGATAGAAGAAATCTTAAATTCCACAAAATGCTTTTAGAAGGAAAACTTCCATATACAATTGGTGGAGGAATCGGCCAGTCAAGAATATGTATGTATTTTCTTAAAAAAGCTCATATAGGTGAAGTTCAATCTTCAGTATGGGATGAAAAGAATATAAAAGCATGTAAGGAACATGAAATAACATTATTATAAAAGTAAGGCAGAAGCATTTTGTTTCTGCCTTATTTTTATAGTGTGCCCAGCATGGGCACGTGCTAATCGGTGAAAGTCCGTAATGGGGGCTGATAGTGCCAACCATTAGCTTAAGACAAGGGTGTCCATCGCAAGGTGGAATCTGAAGGAAGTCGGCGGCAAAGCCTTGGTCTGAGGAATACGAACCACATCTGAGGCTCAATTCCGTGGGTGAACTTGCTATACAAAGTAAAGCCCAATAACTATCCGAAACGGAAAGAGTAAATGTGGCAGATAGATGAGGTGAAAGTACGTGTTCTTACCTGGGGAGGTCTGATAGATAAGTGCCTAAAGAAATTAAGTTTCTAGGTACAACCTATATAGTGATATATAGCTGAACTATCAGAAGTCAGCAGAAGTCATAGTAACTCCGCTAATCGCGATAGCGGATGAAGGACTGAACGTTAGGAGGTTTACAACTTTGGATAAATCAAAGAAATTGCAAAGAAAGCAGAAAACTCAATATAGAGACCAATTGATGGAAGTAGAAGTGGAACTTCAAGGTAAATCAAAGGTGCCGAGCAATCCTATGGTTTTACCAAATAGAGAAAGCGTAAACGATGGAGCATTTGATACTAGTAGATTACTTGAAGAAGTTCTAGAAAGAAATAATATGCTTTCAGCACTTAAAAGAGTAATTAGCAATAAAGGTAGCCATGGTGTCGATGGAATGAAGACCGATGAACTTCGTGAGCATATCAAGAAACACTGGGAAACAATTAAAGCTAAACTACTAGAAAATAGATATAACCCATCACCTGTAAGGAGAAAAGAAATATCCAAGCCAGATGGTGGAATTAGATTATTAGGGATACCAACTGTACAAGATAGATTGATTCAACAGGCTATTGCTCAAGTTTTATCTAAAATATATGAACCTTTATTTTCTGAAAATAGTTTCGGATTCCGTCCTCGTAGAGGAGCAAAGGATGCTATAACAAAATCAAAACAATATATAAATCAAGGAAATAGATGGGTTGTAGATATGGATTTAGAGAAATTCTTTGATAAAGTTAATCATGATATTCTTATGAGTAAACTTGAAAAGAAGATACAAGACAAAAGATTGTTAGCATTAATAAGAAAATACCTCAAAAGCGGAATTCTCATTAATGGGGTTTCAGTAACAAGTGAAGAAGGAACACCGCAAGGTGGTCCGTTAAGTCCATTATTAGCTAATATAATGTTAGATGAATTAGATAAAGAACTTGAAAGACGAGGTCACAAATTTTGCAGATATGCAGATGATAATAATGTATATGTCAAAAGTAAAAGAGCAGGACTTAGAGTAATGAAATCTATGACAAATATAATTGAAAATAATTTAAAGCTTAAAGTAAATAAGGATAAAAGTGCAGTAGACTTTGTATCTAAACGAAAATTTTTAGGATTTTCGTTTTACTTTTCGAGAAGCGGAGCAGAAATAAGAATCCATGAGAAATCCCTAAAGAGATTTAAGGAGAAGGTCAAATTCTATACTAATAGAAATAAAGGAATTAGCATGGAATACAGACTATTAAAATTAAATCAAATCACAAGAGGGTGGATTAATTATTATGGAATTGCTAACGCTCGCGGAAAGCTAGTAGAACTAGACAAATGGATTAGAAGAAGACTAAGAGCTTGCATATGGAAACAATGGAAGAAGATTAGCACTAAACAAAGAAATTTAGCTAAACTAGGAATCAATAAATACAAAGCATGGGAATATGCAAATACAAGAAAAGGCTATTGGAGAATCTCCAAAAGCCCTATACTAAACAACTCTCTAAATAATAAATACCTAGAATCTCTAGGATTTATTAGTCTAACACAAACATATCAAATGATACATTAATTTCTGATGAACCGCCGTATACCGAACGGTACGTACGGTGGTGTGAGAGGACGCTAAATAAAATAATTATTTAGCTCCTACTCGATTAGTAAATTAATTAAAAAAGCATAAAAATGATGGTACTATCAAAAAAAAATAAAAAAATAATAATAATATCAAAAAAACATTGACAAAGGATATGTTAGCATATATACTTTACCTAAAGATAAATAAAGAACTTGAATGACAAAGGCGTCACGATTATATCGTGGCGTCTTTTTTATTTAAACAGCTATGATTGAATTAAGAAAGAAGAGTAATGAATATGAAAGAAAATGAACTTAGAAAAAAAATAAATGCAGTTTCTCAAAGTTCAGCTATATTTAAAAAAATAGGAAAATTTATTGAAAATAATTGGGAAAGCATTTGTTTTATGACAGCTACTGAGGTTGCAAAAAAGCTAAATATAAGCCAGGGAAGTGTATCAAGATTTTGTAGTGAACTTGGTTTCGTAGGATTTAATGAATTTGTAAAGATAATGCAGGAAATTCATCAAGAAGGTGCAATGACTGCACCAAAAAGACTTGAAAAAATAAAGAATGATGAATCAGGTTACAAAGAGATAATTGAATCAGAAAAAAATAATTTGAATATGATACCAGAAATAATGTTAAAAAATGATTTTAAAAATATTGTTGATAAAATTGTAAAAAGTAAAAAAGTGATACTTATCTCGGCAAGACTTTCTGCAACGCTTCTTCAAAGTTTTGAATATACTCTTTCTAAAATAAGAGATAATGTTGAAATTGTAATTCCTGGAAGTTCTGCTTGGAATAATATAGTTTTAAACAACCCTAAAGATACTTTTGTTTTTGTAATTTCTTTTCCACGATATCCAGCTTTATTGCTAAATAAATTAAAAGATATGAATGACTGTGGATATGAAATAGGACTTATGACAAATAGTATGGTGTGTCCACTAATTTCTTTTTCAAAGTATTATATAGAAGTTCCAATTTCTTATGGCAGCTTTTTTGATATATATACAACTGCAACAGTATTATTAAATTTTATAGTAATGGAAGCAGCAAAGAAAATTAAAAATCTTGAAAAGAGAATTAACGAATTAGAAAAATATGAACAAAAAGAAATAACCTATATTTCTTAGAAAGGACAAAAAATGAAGATAAATGGTAAAAGATTAGAAAATAATATTGAAACATTATCTCTTTTTGGAAAAGATAAGGAAGGCGGAATTTATAGATCTATAGGAAGTAGTAGTGATTTAGAGGCAAGAAAATGGTTATGTGAGCAGTTTGAAAAATTAGGAGCAGAAATAAGAATTGATGCAATGGCTAATATATTTGCAACAATGAAAGGAAAAGAAGATATTTTGCCTTTAGCAATTGGTTCACATCATGATGCAGTCCCAAATGGAGGAAAATATGATGGAGCTATGGGTGTACTTTTAGCACTAGAAGTAATGAATACTTTATGTGAAGAAAAAATACAATTGAGACATCCATATCAAGCTATATTATTTACAGCAGAAGAGCCTAATCCATTTGGCATATCTACAATGGGAAGCAGGAGTATAACAGGAAAGATAAAATATGATTTACTTAAAAAGAGTAAAAACTCTGAAAATGGAATGCTTCTTTCAACTGCTATAAAAAATGCTGGAGGTAATATAGATAACTTAGAATGTGATCAGATGAAAAAAAATCAGCTTAGTGCATTTATAGAATGTCATATAGAGCAGAGTAGAAACTTAGAAAATAATAATCTTCCACTTGGAGTTGTTTCTACAATTACCGGAATTTATCGAGAAAAAATTACTATAAAAGGGGAAGCAAATCATTCTGGAACAACTTCAATGACAAATAGAAAAGATGCTCTTACAGCTTCATCAGAGCTTATATTAAATATAGAAAGTATAGCTAAAGATTATCAAAAAACAGAAATTGTTTCTACAGTTGGAAACTTAAATGTTTATCCTAATGCTGCAAATATAATTCCAGATAAGGTTAACTTAATTATGGAAATAAGGACTCCAGATGAATCATATAAAAATGATTTTATAAAGAAAATTGATAATGTTATATACGATATTGAAAATAGAAGAGGGGTAATTATAAAAAGAGAAGTTAATTTAAATCAAAGTGGAGTCAAAATGGATTCAAAAATAATTGAAGTCTTAGAAAAGCATGTAAAAACAGAACAAGATAAATCAATTAAGCTTGTTAGTATGGCAGGACATGATGCTGTACATATGACAGATATAACAAAGGTAGGAATGCTTTTTGTTAGAAGCAAGGATGGAAAAAGTCATTGCAAAGAAGAATATACAAAACCTCAAGATATAGAGAAAGCAGGCAATACATTAATAAATACTTTAATAGAATTAGATAAAACACTTGATATATAAAAAAGTGTGGAAAGGAAATTATGAAAATTATTATAGCGAAAAAAATATATAGTGAAGAAAAAATATTAAATAATTACGGTGTTGTTATAGAAAATGGTGTGATAGAAGATATTCTTTCTGAAGGTGAGATAAAGAAGAAGTATTCTAATGAGGAAATAGAATATTGGACTGACACAATAATGATACCAGGAACTGTAAATATTCACAATCATTGTTTTCAGAGTTTGCTTAGAGGACTTGCAGTAGGAAAGCCATTTTTGGAGTGGAGAGATAAAGCATTATATAAATATTCTCCAATATTAACACCAGATGATTTATATACAGGAGCTGTTTTTGCTTTTTCAGAAATGATGAAATGTGGTGTTACAACAGTATCAGATTTCTTCTATGTACATAATGATGGCTTAGAAAGTGATGAAGCAATTATAAGAGCAGCAAAAGATGTTGGAATCCGTTTAGTTTTAGCAAGGACTATGTATGATTGGGATGGAGCGCCAAAAGGATATGTAGAAACTATAGATGAGGCAGTAAGTAATACTAGATTATTAGCACAAAAATATAATAATTCATCTGATTTAATGACTACTGTTTTGCCAGCTCCACATAGTCTTCATGCAGCTAGTATAGAAATGGTAAAAAAAGGAGCAGATTTAGCAAAAGAACTTGGAACAAAATTTCATATTCATGTTGCAGAAGAGCCATTTGAAGTTGAGGATATAAAAAATAAATATGGGGTGAGACCTGTTGAACTATTAGAAAAAATAGGTGTACTTAATAGTAATATGGTAGCTGTCCATGCAGTATGGTTAGATGAAAATGAGCTGAATTTATTCTGCAAAAATAAAGTAAATTTAGCGTATTGTCCATCAAGCAATATGTTCTTAGCAGATGGAGTAACTAATATTAAAAAGATGAATTCTGAAAAAGTAATGATAGGTTTAGGCAGTGATGGAGCTTGTAGTAATAATAGAATAAGTGTATTTGAAGAAATGAGAATGGCTTCTATACTGCAAAAAGTAGATAAATTAGATGCATTAACAATTGATAGTAAAGACGCATTCAATTATGGTACTAAAAATGGAGGACTTATCTTAGATCTTCCAATTGGGGAAATAAAAAAGGGAATGAGAGCAGATTTTGTAGGAATTAATTTAAATGATTTTTCAATGCAGCCAATGTTTGATAATGATGAACAAATGATTCCGAATATTGTTTATTCAATGCAATTAACAGCTATAAAAAAAGTTGTTGTAAATGGAAATATAACTGTTGATGAAGGAATACTTAAGACAGTAAGCAGTGAATACGTACTTGATAGAGTAAAAAAACTTATGGTTAAGTTTCAAAATTGTTAAATTATATTAACTTTAAAAATAAATTAAAGACGCTTAGGAGGAAAAAATTATGAAGAAGAAAATTATTACATCACTAGTAGTTGCAGTTTTATCGGTATTAACGCTTGCAGGATGTGGAAAAACACAAACAGCTACTACAACACAGGGAACAGAAAAAACATTGAAAGTCGGAACAGATGCAACATTTCAACCATTCGAGTATATGGAAAATAACGAATATAAAGGATTTGATATTGAACTTGTTACTGAGCTATCAAAAGAGATGGGTTATGAAAATGTAGAATTTGTAAATACAGATTTTAAAGGATTAATTCCGGGGCTTATAGCTAATAAATTTGATTTGATTTCATCTGCTATGTATATTACAGATGAAAGAAAAGAATCAATAAATTTCTCAGATCCATATTATCCAGGTGGTCTTAGCATTATGGTAAAAACAGAAAATAATGATGTTAAAAATTTAGATGATTTAAAAGGCAAGAATGTGGCTGTTCAGGTAGGAACTAAATCAGTTGAATATTTAGAAAAGAATTGTTCTGATATAAAAAGAGTTGAAGTAGAAACAAATAATGAGATGTTCCTTCAGCTTGAAAGTGGAAAAGTTGATGCTGTAGTAACAGGAAGACCAGCGGCTCTTGTGTATGCAAAAGCATCAGGTAAGGTTAAAGTGCTTGATTATGAAGTTACTAAGGAAATGTATGGATATGGTTTAAGAAAAGATGACGAGGATATGCTTAAGAAAGTTAATAAAGCACTTGAAGCATTAAAAGAAAATGGAAAATATGACGAAATATCTGAGAAATATTTTGGAAAATAAATAAAATTTTAAGGTGATTGGTCTTCATGTTTATATGAAGACCATATTACTAAGAAGGGGGCATTATATAGTATGGATTTTTTAGTCGTTTTTGAAGATAACAATTTATCTTTTTTATTAGTTGGGTTTATATATACTATTATTTATACATTATTAGGTTTTCTTTTAAGCATCACAATTGGGCTATTAGTTGCTTTTGGAGAATTATCTAAAAAGAAAATTATAAAAGCATTAGCAAGTGCATATTTATCATGGTTTAGATCAACACCACTACTTGTACAATTAGTATTAATATATTATGGTTTCCCAATTTTGTTTAATATACAGACAGAGCCTTGGGTATGCGGAATTATTGCTTTAGGAATGTATAGTGGAGCGTATGTTTCACAAGTAGTTAGAGGTGCAATTATTTCAATAGATAAAGGTCAGATGGAGGCAGGACGTTCTCTTGGATATTCACATAATCAGACTATGCTAAAAATAATATTGCCACAAGCTTTAAGAAGAATGATAGCACCAATGACAAATGAATTGATTTCACTTACAAAAAATTCATCTCTGTTATCTACAATTACAGTTGCAGAATTATTTAGAAAAGCAAATACTTTGATAGCTAAAAATTTCAAGACGATTGAAATATATATTTTGGTTGCAGTATTATATTATCTAATTAATAATTTATTTGGAATAATTGGAAAAATGTTAGAATGCAAACTTCGTACAGGGGAGGAATTGCAATGATAAAAAAAATGATAGAAATTAAAAATTTAAATAAATATTATGGGGCACATCATGTTTTAAAAGAAATTAATTTAGATGTCAATGAAGGAGAAGTAGTTGTAATAATTGGACCATCAGGAAGTGGTAAAAGTACTTTATTAAGAAGTATTAATTATCTTGAAACTTATCAAGATGGAACGATTGAAATTGATGGTGAGTTTATAGGACACACTATAAAAAACGGAAAATCAGTGCCTATGGAACAGAAAAAATTGAATAAAATAAGACAGAATGTAGGAATGGTTTTTCAAAGTTTTAATTTATTTGCACATAAAACTATAATTGAAAATATTATGATGGCTCCTATGGATTTAAAAGGTATTAAGAAAAATGAAGCTGAAAAAATGGCAATGGATTTATTAAAAAAAGTTGGATTATCTGAAAAAGCAAATGTGAAACCTTCAAGTCTGTCAGGTGGACAAAAGCAGAGAATTGCAATTGCAAGAGCTTTAGCTATGCAGCCTAAGGTTATGTTATTTGATGAACCTACATCTGCATTAGATCCAGAAATGGTTGGAGAAGTATTAAAAGTAATGAAAAGTCTTGCACAAACGGGAATGACAATGGTTATTGTAACACATGAAATGAACTTTGCAAAAAGTATTGCCAATAAAGTTGTTGTATTAGAAGAGGGAAACATTATAGAACAGGGCCCACCAGAGCAAATTTTTGAAAATCCAATATGCGAAAGAACTAGCAAATTTGTTAATATGGTCTTTACAAAAGATGTTATAGATGAATAATTACATTAGATTTATAACAAAAAGAATAGGGGTTACAGTATGAATAATAAAATAGTTGTTATTAGTAGACAGTTTGGAAGCGGTGGAAGAGCTATTGGAAAGAAATTAGCTGAAAAATTAAATATTAAATTTTATGATCTTGCTATTATAGGAATGTTTGCAGAAAGAAGCCATGTTGATTATGATACTGCATTAGAGATAGATGAGAAAAAGATAAAACAAAAGTGGTACTTTTTTCCTGAAGAGGTGGATTCAAAATATAATTTATCTAGAATTCCAGTTAATGATAAGCTATTTCAAATACAAAAAGAAATTATATTTGATTTAGCAAGAAAAAGTTCATGTGTTATTATCGGCAGAGGTGCTGATTATATGTTACGCGAAAGTAAAAATATGATAAGTGTATTTGTACATGCTGATAGAGAAACAAAAGTTAAAAGTGTTATGAAACATTATAATCTTGAAAGAGAAGAAGCTTTAAAATTAATGAAAAAAACAGATTCTCAAAGAAGCCGCTATTATAATTCATATACAGAATATAAATGGGGTAATGTTGATAATTATGATTTAATGATTAATAGAGGGAAGTTTGGTATTGATGGTTCTTCTGAAATACTCTTATCAGCTTATAATGAGCTATAATTTTTTATTTAAGATTTTATATATTAAATTACAAAAGATAAAAATAGAGTCAAAAAATAATAAATATTTTTTGACTCTATTTTTATTAAGATACTATTCATCTATTGTTTTAAAACTTATCTCACCAGATAGTATTTCTCTTTCTGTTCCAGAAGAATCTTTAACTATAAGGTTTAATGAATCTGAAATTCCAATACATGTTACAATTTCTTCATTATTTAATGTAATAAGTTTTGCTTTTCTTCCAAAGGTATTTGAATTTTCTCTACATATATTTATAGTTTCTGTTAAATCATTTTTTTCTACGAATGAGTCATACATATCTTCAAAGTTTTTAAGAAAACTAGCTAAAATTTCTGCTCTACTGAAAGTCTTTTTCTTTTCAATCATAAGAGAACTTGCAGTTTTAAAAAGATCATCATCAAAAGATTCTCTTGATATATTAACATTTAAACCTATACCTACTATCATGTAGTGTATAATATCCATATCACATTTCATTTCACATAAAATTCCACAGATTTTTTTATTATTTAATATAATATCATTTGGCCATTTTATTTTTGTATCTATATTTTTTTCATTTAATGTCTTGTTCATTGCAGCGGCTGCTATCTGTGTGATTTTTGGAGCTTGTTGAGGTACGATTTCAGGTCTTAAAATTAGAGTAAACCAGATTCCGCCTTTTGGTGAAGTCCATACCCTTTTAAATCTTCCACTGCCACTATTTTGAGTTTCAGAAATCACAATACTTCCAGATGGTGCATTATTTTGTGCTAATTTTTTTGCTTCAGTATTTGTAGAATCTATATCATCAAAATGTATTATATTTCGTCCAAGTGTTTTTGTTTTTAAAAGTGGGGATAATTCATTTGAAGAAAGTATATCAGGACATGATAATAATTTATATCCTCTATTTGAAATACCTTCAATTTTATAACCTTTATTTTTAAGCGATTTTATATGTTTCCATACAGCACTTCTTGTTATATTTAAGAGTGAACTTAAAGCTTCACCTGAAATATAATTATCTGCTGTTTTTAGCTTCTCTAATATTTTTTCTTCCATTATTAACACCTCGTCAAATATTATAACATAATAAAAAGCATATAAAAATTGATTTTTTCTTATCAAATATAATGTGATATAATATAATGACGGATATAAATTTAAATTCCATAATACAAATAATGGAAAGGAAAAAGTAATGAATAGACATCAGCATAATAAACGTAACATAAGAATGAAAAATGGTAATGTTAATAAAAATGTCAGGAGAAGAAGAAAAAAAAGAACAAAATTATCAATGGGTGTTTTTATAACATTTCTAATATTTGAATTATTATTTACAGTATGTACATTTCCATTTTTACTTTTATATGGTCCATTTGAAACTGCAAAGAGCACATACATAGGTGCAGCGATGACATCAAAAAGTCATCAATTTCTTGCAACTCTTTTTATGTCAGAAGAGAAAATAAATAATATTTTGGGAAATAATTCTGTAGATGAAACTAGTGATGAAACTACAAATCTAAATGAAATAAATATACCCAAAATTAAAGACAGTACAATTGAACTATATAAACTCGATGATAATTCTAAATACACAGGATATTACTTAGTTATTAAAGATCCTACAAGAGTTAAAATAGGAGTCACTTCAAAACTTAAAGTAGAAGGAGAAACAACAACTGAAATAGCACAGAATAATGATGCAATAGCAGCAATAAATGGTGGAGGTTTTACTGATACTCAGTGGACAGGAACAGGGGGACTTCCTATAGGCGTTATTATGACAAATTCAGAGATAAAATATACTGATTTAAGTGAAGCTGGTAAAACAGATCTTTTTGCGATAACAAAAGAAGGAAAGATGGTTGTTGGAAAATATTCCATAAATGATCTTAAGAAAATAAAAGCAAGCGAAGCATTAAGCTTTAAACCAACTCTTATTATAAATGGTAAGAATACACCAATAAAAGGAGATGGAGGCTGGGGTGTTGCACCACGAACAGCTATAGGACAGAGAAAAGAAGATGGAGCTATAATAATGCTTGTAATAGATGGAAGAGGAATAGGCAGCACAGGAGCTACAATTAAAGAAGTTCAGGAAATCATGAAGAAGCTTAAATGTTATAATGCCATAAACTTAGATGGAGGTAAATCATCTACAATGTATTATGACGGTGATCTTGTAAACGAACCTTCATACAGCATGGGAGAGAGACTTATTCCTTCAGCGGTTATCGTAGAGTAAACATAGTAAAAGCGAAAGGAAATTATTTATGAAAGTATTTAAAAGATTAATTGCATGGGCAATGATATCTTTAGTTTTGCAATTAGGACTGCTTTTTTTTCTTGATAAAATAGTATTTAGACATACATCATATTTTAATAGTAAGAAAATTGAGCTTAATAAAGATAAATCAAAAGAAGTAAATGCATCACTTCCAAATAATGCTGAATCTGTTCAGGTATCATTTGATGGAAAGTATATTTTATATTATGTAGACAATAATCCATATGTGATGGAAGCTAAGACAGGAGAAGCAAAACAAATAGAAGGAGATAATGATGCACAGATACTATTTTTAACATGGATTCCTGATAGAAATAGGCTTGCAGCACTGCAAAAAGTAAGGTTATCTTCTACAAATAAAGTTCAGCTTGTAACTTATAATCCAAAAGATGTTTCACAGACAGAAGTTACAAATGTATGTAGTTATACTGATAACTTCAAAGTTAATAACTTTACTGTGTCATCTATTACAGGAGTGTATTACATAGATGTAAGTACAAATGGAAATAATAGTATTGTATATAGAATTGACATAAATAATAATCTTACAAAGTTTCCTGTAAATGCAGAATCGATTTTGAGTATGTGTGTTGTTCCACATCAGGATAGGCTTATATATCAAGATGAAGAATCAAGGAAATTTTATGAAACAAATCCTAAGAAAGAACTTACATTTAATACGAATAAAAATCTTGAACTTCTTGGAATTGACAGGCAGGATGTCATATATATTGGAGAAGTTGATGGAAAAAAGATAACAAGTATAATTTATGGTACTCTTGATGAAAATACTACTGAGTGGAAAAAAGTAAATATAGATTCTCCGATAGATAAAGAGGATGTATTCTTCTCAGATAAGAGCGAAATATATGTTAATGATAATCTTAAAGGAGTAGTAGAAAATATTACATCTGGTAAGAAAATGGATTATGAAGGCAGGCTTATAAAAATGTCAAATGATTTTATAGCTCTTGAAGATAATTCTGGAAAAGTAACATATAAAAATATTTCAGATAAAAAATAATATTTTAGGAGGAGAAAACTAATGAATGATTTTATATTAGATAAAATTTTAATTATTCCAGCAATGCTTGTAGCATTTACATTTCATGAGTATGCACATGCATTTATGGCTGATAGATTAGGAGATAAAACTCCAAGATTTCAGGGAAGATTAACTCTTAATCCATTAGATCATATTGATCCATTAGGTTTTATAGCTGTACTTTTATGCGGCTTTGGATGGGCAAAGCCAGTTCAGGTAAATCCTTCTGCATATAAAAATTATTTTAAAGATGATCTTAAAGTAAGCCTTGCAGGTCCTATTGCAAATTTTATTGTATCAATAATTTTTGCTTTTATTTTAGGATTTTATGCAAAATTTTTATATGCAAGGCTTCCTTATGGACTTAATGCTATACTATATAACATAATAAATTCAGTTGTATTTATAAATATAAATATAGGAATATTTAATCTTTTGCCAATCCCTGGACTTGATGGATTTAGTCTTTTTAGAGATTTATTTCCTGATAAATTTTATAAATATGAAAATAAGTTTTATCAGTATCAAATACTATTTTTAATAGGAATAATTGTGATAGGTGGAAGAATAATTTCAATACCATGTAATGCACTTTATTCGTCACTTATAAGACTCGTTCAGTCTTTACTTTTTTAACTTAAAAATTTACATGTATAAGATAAAAAGTTATCTTTTTATCGCTCCATCCAAGATCCCATGGAACATTTAGTCTGTCTGTATTGTGGCAGGTTACGAGTGAATATCCTTTAGAATCTGCCCCACTTACAACAGAAACATGTGTTATATCGCCTTTCTTTTCATATGCGACTATGTCGCCAGGAAGAAGTTTATAAGAAGCTTTATAAACTTTTTCATATGATCCTCTTGCAATTAATGAAGCTCTTCCACTATAAAGCATATAATGAGTGAATTTCCCTGCATTAACCCATGAAGCAGAAGCTTCACCTTTATTATAATTCCATGAAGAATTTTTTCTGAAATTTTCGCTTGCAAAAAGAGTTTGGGAAGCAAAGTTTGCACAGTCTCCTCCAGCAGGGTTAAAATCTCTATATTTTTTATTATATGATGAATTTTCATCTGAAGAATTAGATATTCCACAATATTTAAATGCATACGAAATAGCTTTTTTTCTATTTTCTTTTATATCGGAAAGATCACGCTCATTTTCAGACATTATATGTGTAGTTATTGAATCTACTTTTAGATTTTCAAGATTTAATGAATCTGCAAATGGATCTGTATACCATTCTTTGGCTATTAGATAGTCATCATTTTCTTTTACTAATTTTAAAATATGGTAAGTTCCTATTCCACAGGAATTTATTTTAGTATCATCATTTAAATATTTATATTTATAAAATGTATTACACTTTATATAAAAATTAACAGAAGTATCATTTGAAGTTATTTTTTTAAATGTGAGATTAGGCGTTATATTTATAAATTTTATACCTTGTTTTTCTGCCCAATTATTTATGTATTTTATTTTTCTTAATTCATATTCATAAGCGAACTGTCCTAATTTGCAGTTTTTTGCATATAATGACTTTACACTTTTTAAGTCACCAGTAAGGATTGAGTTATTTCGTTTTATAAAGATATTTTCTGCTATTTTTTTATAAAGCGACTTGTCATCTTCTTCGTTAAAAGAAGTTTTACATTCTTGCAGAGCATCATCTATGAGAGATATACATGTTTTTGTATATTCATCTTCTTTAATATCTAAATACCAATCTTTTTCTAAATTGTCCTCTTTAAAGTATTTTGCTTTTAAAATTATTTCAGGACGATATTCAAAGTGAAGTATATCAAAATGCGCCCATTTTCCTCCCCAGATAAAATTGTTGTTTTCAAAAGCAGATACCATTTCAGAAGGATATTCTTTAATTCTTTTTTTGCCATTTTCTTTAGTATTCCATTTCCAGTAATCATATTTGCTGCTTTTCAAATCAATAGCAATTCCATATGAATGTGGGCTTAATCTTCCAGTACCTTTTATTACTCTATAGTTAAAAGTTCCACTTCCAGGATATAAAAGAGCACCTACCTTGGAATTAGATTTAGAAATTGTAGAAACTTCTTTTAAAGCATTATCTAAAGAAGCACATGCGTTATTGTTTTTATTAAACTCATAATTAGGATAAACTGATGTAAGATTTTTAAGATTTTTTGATATTTCAGTTTTAGAATGTCCATATACTTCATTTAGAAGCTCATAATTTCTACATCTTCCAGGATCAAAATCGTCTTCTTGAATATCATCTTTATATTCTAGAGGATATATGTCTTCTAAAGTATCTTGAATATCTGCATTTATTAATTTTTCTTCATTAGTTTTTTTCTTTTTATCATCATATAAAATTTTTTTACCTGAATTCATTACTAAGTATATATCGGAATTATTTTCTAAAGTCACGTTTTTAATAAAAGATTTATATGATAACATTAGAACTAAAATATCCTGCTTTGCTTTTCTTAGATATTTAATGTCCATATTTTGGTCTGATGCTTTTACTGACATATTACATACAAGAGACATTATAATATAAAATAATATTACCTTATTTTTCATAAAATTATCACCTCTTTTTAGTTTATCCAAAGAAAAAACATAGTATGTACCTTATTGTATTATTGAGAAAAAAAATAAATAGTTGTAAACTATAAGTAAAAACAAAAGTGAAGGTTAAATTACTGATATACAAATGATGTAAAAAAATCTTTTATTTGTTTTAGGGGGTAAAGAGGTTGAATAAAAAATTACTAAAAGAGGGTTTTAAAAGAAAATTTTTAAAATTGAAGTCTATAGCGGATAAATATAATCTTGAAATAAACTTTATTGATGATTTTATATCTGAAATTGATGATTTTAAAGTTATAACTCCTGTTATCGGTGGTTTTGGAACAGGGAAGAGTTCTCTTATAAATGCTGTACTTCAGGATGATATTTTAAAAACTAATATAGAATCTAAAAATTCAATTACAACGGAAATAAGTTATTCAGATAAAGATAATGTTAAGTTTTTAAAAGATGATAAAGTTATAAGTGATACTTCAGTTTGTAATTATACAGATAAAAAATATGATGTAGATGATTATGATTTAGTGAAAATAGAATATAATAATGACGTTCTTGAAAAAATAAAGAATGTAAAAATAGTTGATATGCCTGGATTTGATTCTGGAATAGAGCTTCACAAAAAGGCAATAGATAAATATTTAACAAATAGTCTTTCGTATATTATTGTATTTTCAGCAGATAATATAGAGCTTACGCAGAGTGTAAAAAATTTCTTAAGGGAAATAAATCTTCATGATATACCTATTTTT
The DNA here is from genome assembly GCF_022869825.1 of Clostridium sp. BJN0001. Classification (NCBI taxonomy): domain Bacteria; kingdom Bacillati; phylum Bacillota; class Clostridia; order Eubacteriales; family Clostridiaceae; genus Clostridium; species Clostridium sp. BJN0001. The sequence continues at coordinate 792,495 of NZ_CP094971.1, forward strand.
ATAATAATAAATAAATGTGATAAAGTAAGTAAAAGCAAAATAGAAGAAGACTATAAAAAGGTAAACGATATAATAGAAAAATATCTTCCGAAAAAAGGTGTAAAAGTAGGGCTCTCTAAGTCGAAAATTCATAAAAATGTTAGAGATGTAACAAATATTTTACTTCAAATAGAAAGTGATTCAGAAAAAATTATTAAAAATGAGTTTTCAAGAAAACTTAAAAATCTGACACTACCAGTTGATAGCTATATAAATTCAAAACTTTCTAATATGAAGCTTACAGATAAAGAGCTTGTAGAAAAAGAAGAAGAACTTCAGATGAAGTCAGAATCAAATTATGAAAAGGTAGAGAAAGAGAAACAGGAATTTAATAAAAACATTCCTTTATATATAGAAAATGTACAAAGGAAGGTAGATGAAGGACTTAAAGATAGTACGGATAAATTAGTCGAAATGATTCTTAATGATGAAGATATTAAGGAGAAAATTAATTATATAGTAAGAAAGAATGTAATAATGGGTATAAAAGCAGAATTTGAACCAGTATTAAAAAAATATCTTACTGATGTTGTAAGCATATTAAAAATAGATGCAAAAGAAGAAATAAAGCTTGATGAATTTAAAGTTTCAGCAGGAGGACTTATAGAAAATGTTGTTGTAAATAGTGTGCCAATAGTTCTTATGGCTGTTGGAGCTTTTTTAGCAGGGCCGCTTATAGGTCTTGTTGGAGGCTTAGCTGGAGTCTGTTTTGATGCTATATTAAAAAATTCAAAAGAAAAGTTAAAAAAAGCAGAGATAGAAAATATGGTTTCTAAAAAAATAATTCCTGAGGTTTCAAAAAAATCAGGAGAATGTATAAAGAGAGAAATTTCAAAATATGTAGAAGAAATTAATAAATCTCTTGAACTTATTATAGACCATGAAAAGGAAGTAATGATGAAAGCTATTCTTGATGTCAAGAATGAAAATAAATTTGATGCTTTGTCAAAAAATGATAAAGTTAAAGCACTTATAAATGATTTAAAAGTTGTAAGACAGCTTTAAGGAGGAACTTATGAATAGAAAATGGAGTCTTGATTCACTATATAAATCATTTAGTGATGAAAAATTTTTAAATGATATAAAATTATTAGATAAAAAAGAAGAAGAATTTAAAAAATGTTGTTTAGAGTTAAATAATGAAGGAAAAAGTGATTATTTAAAACTTGAGGAATATTTAAAATGTAAAATAAGCCTTTATAGTATTTTGCAGAATCTTAAATTCTTTTCAAATCTATCATTATCTGCAGATACAAATAATGATGAAGCTTCAAAGTATAATGATAAGATAGAAAAAAAGCTAATGAATATTATATCTATAGATTCACTAGCAGCTAAGTTTATAGGAAGTATAAAAGATATAGATAAAGTTATTAATAAGTCTAAGATGCTTAAAGAACATGAATTTATATTAAAAGAGCAGCATGATAAAAATAAATATATGCTAAAAGAAAGAGAAGAAAAAATAATATCTCAAATGAAATCAACAGGTTCTAAGTCTTTTGAAAAGCTATTTAATAAAGTAATTTCAAATCATAAGGTACTTATGGATGATTCATATTATCTTTTAGGTGATATTCAAAATATGGCATATGATGAAAAAGAAGAAACACGAAAGAAAGCTTATGAAGCTGAATTAAAATCATATGAAAACATAGAAGATATAATAGCTATGTGTCTTAATTCTATAAAAGGTGAATCTATAGAAGAATGTAAAATTAGAGGATATAAATCTCCTCTTTATAAAACTCTTATTGATTCAAGATTTGATGAAGAAACTTTAAATATAATGCTAGATGTTATGAAAGAAAACTTTGATTTATTTAGAAAATATTTAAGAAGAAAAGGAGAAATTTTAGGTCATAAAGATGGACTTCCATTTTATGATCTCTACGCTCCTATAATAAAAAATAGTAAAAAGTATACTTTCTACGAGGCAGCATCATTTGTAGTAAAATGTTTTAACTCATTTAATAAAAAGCTTGGAGATTATGCAAAGCATGCTATAGATAATAATTGGATAGATGTTTATCCAAGAGAAGGAAAAGTTTTAGGTGCATTTTGCGAAAATCTAATAGCTATAGGAGAAAGCAGATTTTTATTAAATTTTGGAGAAAATTTTTCTGATGTTGTAACTCTTGCACATGAGCTTGGACATGGGTTTCATGGGGAGTGTTTAAAAGGAGAATCTATACTTAATACAGATTATTCAATGCCTATAGCAGAAACAGCTTCAACTTTTTGTGAATCAATCGTTAAAGAAAAAGCTTTAGAAAATGCAGATAAAAATGAGAAGATAAGTATATTAGATGCAGATTTATCAGATGCAGCTCAGGTAATAGTAGATATATATTCAAGATTTATTTTTGAAAAAAGTGTTTTTGAATTAAGAAAAGAAGGACCACTTAACGCATCTACAATAAATGAAATTATGATTAAAGCGCAGAAAGAGTCATATGGAGATGGACTTTGTAAAGATTATATGAATAAATATATGTGGATATATAAACCTCATTATTATGATGGAGATTATCATTACTATAATTTCCCTTATGCGTTTGGCTTTATGTTTTCAAATGGATTATATATGAAATATAAGAATAATAAAGAAGGATTTTTTGAAAAATATACTAGTCTTTTAAAGGTAACAGGAAAAAATAATATATATGATACAGCAAAAATCGCTGGAATAGATCTTCATAATAGAGAGTTTTTTGAAAGTGCAATGAATAATGTAAAGGAAAAAGTTAATTTATTTATTAAACTTACAGAGAGAATGGATTAGATTAGATTTTACTCTCCAAAAGTTACTGCTTTTCTTAGTTGCAAACAAGTAAGAAAAATAATATAATAAACCTGTATTAAACAGTAGAAAAGTAACTTATATATAAATAATTTGGAGGTAAAAGAATGTCAAAGAAACCAGTAATGTTAATGATATTAGATGGATTTGGTTTAGCACCTAAATCAGAAGGGAATGCAGTTAGTTTAGCTAAAAAACCAAATTTTGATGCATTAGTTGAAAAATATCCTCATGCACATTTAAAAGCAAGCGGACTTGCAGTTGGACTTCCAGAAGGACAGATGGGAAATTCAGAAGTTGGACATTTAAATATAGGTTCAGGAAGAGTAGTTTATCAGGAACTTACAAGAATTACAAAAGCTATTGATGATGGTGAGTTCTTTGAAAATGAAGTAATAAAAAAAGCTATGGAAAACGCTAAAAAACCTGGCGCTGCACTTCATTTAGTAGGCCTTTTATCAGATGGAGGAGTTCATTCACACATCAATCATTTAAAAGGACTTTTAAGATTTGCTAAAAAAGAAGGAATTCAGAATGTATATGTTCATGCATTTATGGACGGAAGAGATGTTCCACCATCTTCAGGAAAGACATACATAACTGAAATAGAAGATTTTATGAAAGAAATCGGAGTAGGAAAGATTGCAACTGTATCAGGAAGATATTATGCAATGGATAGAGATAATAGATGGGAAAGAATAGAACTTGCTTATAATGCAATAGTTTTAGGAAAAGGTGAAGAAGCTTCAAGCGCAATAGAAGCACTTGATAAATCATATCATGATAATAAAACTGATGAATTCGTACTTCCTACAGTAGTAACTGAAGATAAACATGCTACAGCAAAGGTTAAAGACGGAGATTCAGTAGTATTCTTTAACTTTAGACCAGATAGAGCAAGAGAATTAACAAGAGCTATAAACGATAAAGAATTTGCAGGATTTAAGAGAAATACATTAAACTTAAAATTCGTAACAATTACTCAGTATGATAAGACATTAGAAAGAGTTAGTGTTGCATATACTCCACAGACTTTAGTTAATACTCTTGGAGAATATGTAAGCAAGAACGGACTTAAACAACTTAGAATTGCAGAAACTGAAAAGTATGCACATGTTACATTCTTCTTTAATGGAGGAGTTGAAAAAGAAAATCCTGGTGAAGAAAGAAAAGTTATTCCATCACCAAAGGTTGCAACTTATGATTTAAAGCCAGAAATGAGTGCATATGAAGTTACAGATGAATTATTAAAGAAATTAGATGAAGATAAATATGATATGATCATATTAAACTTTGCAAATGCTGACATGGTTGGACATACAGGAATTGTAAGTGCAGCAGTTAAGGCTATTGAGGCTGTAGATACATGTCTTGGAAAAGTTTATAAGAAAGTTCTTGAAAAAGACGGATGCGTATTTATAACAGCTGATCATGGAAATGCAGAAACAATGATCGATACTTCAACAGGAAATCCATTCACAGCACATACAACAAATGAAGTTCCATTCATTTATGTTGCAAATGATGCTGCAAATAAGACATTAAAAGATGGAAAGCTTGCAGATATAGCACCAACAATGCTTAATCAGCTTGGACTTGATAAACCTGCTGAAATGACAGGAGAAAACTTATTAAAATAAGCATATAATTGCGATAAAACTTAGAAACTAGAATTTATTAGCTTTCGCTTAAATGGTATGACATATAAAATGCCATATCATAATGCGAAAGCTTTTTATATATTTAAAATGTGAATATTAAATATAATTTATAAGCAATAATCAATTTTTTGGGGGGAGATTTTTGTGACAAAATATCTATTTGTGACGTTAAATCAAATATTTGTAATGTCTTTTATTATAGCTATTGGATATGTTTTGTATAGGAAGAAGATAATAAATGATGATGGCTCTGAGGAAATTTCAAATTTTCTTATAAAAGTTGTTACACCGTGTGTAATTATTTCATCATATCAGAGAGAATTTGATTTAAAAAGTGCAAAAATGCTTGGATTATCTTTTGTAGTGGCTATAATTACCTTTTTGATACCAATAATAATATCATCTGTTATTTTTAAAAATAATAAAAAAGTATATAAAAATGATGCAAAAATGTGTCTTATTTTTTCAAATGATGGATTTATGGCAGTGCCTCTACTTCAATCACTTCTTGGAACGATAGGGGTGTTTTTAGGCTCGGCTCATATTGTTGTAGGTACGGTAATAATATGGACATATGGTGTTTTTATGTTATCTAAAGATAAAAAATCAATTAATTTAAAAAATATAATATTTAATGTAGGAACAATATCTATGGTGTTTGGAATTCTACTATTTATATCGCCTATAAAACTTCCTAAACCTATTATTACGACATTTACATATATAGCAAATGTAAATACGCCTTTAGCTATGATAGTGCTTGGAGTATTTTTAGCTCAGACTGATATATTATCTATAATTAAAGATAAAAATACATATAAAATATGTTTTTATAAATTAATACTTATCCCATCTGCAATACTTCTTTGTATGTATCTTTTATCAGTTGATAAAACAGTTGCATTAGTTCTTATTATAGGTTCTGCAGCACCTACTGCGGTAATTGCTGCAATGTTTGCTAAAACATTTGAAACAGAATATATTTTTTCAACTAAAATGATAGCGGCAACAACTATATTTTCGATGATAACTCTTCCGTTTTTTATTACGCTTACGCAAATAATATTATAGAATTTATCATAAATAAGCAAAAATATAAATAAATATTATTAGATAAATTATCAGGAATGGTTGTATGAAAAAAAATTTTGCATATTCAGCTGACTTTGATGAAATTACAGAAAATGAATTTAGGAAAGCAAAGTACCTTGGGAGAGGAAATAATGGTATAGTTTATGAACTCCCAAACAATAAAGTAATAAAGATATTTTTAAAGAGAAAAGTATGCAAAGACGAGGGCAGTATTCTTTATAAAACTAATGGCTCTAAATATTTTCCTAAATTGTATGCAAGGGGAAGCCTTTATGTTATAAGGGCAAAAGTATATGGAGAAAGGCTTGATAAATATATAAAAAAATATGGATTAAGTGATGAGCTTTCTTTAAATGTATATAATCTTTTAAATGAATTTAAAAGATTAAAATTTTTAAGACTTGATACACGATGTAAAGATATTTATGTCGATTCTGATCAATCTGTAATGTTAATTGATCCTAAAAAAGCGTATAAAAGAAAAGTTGATTATCCACGGCATCTTATGAAAGGGCTTGATAAGATAGGAGCACTTGATACTTTTCTTTCACAGGTAGGAAAAATAAATAAGAAAAAGCAGATAAAATGGATAAAAAAGTATGCAAGATATAAAGAAACATTAAATTGATGAATATTAAATTTTAAAATACTAATAATATTAAAGTGATAAAAAAAAAGTCTTTATTATTAGGAGGTATTTAAAATGGATGATTATTTAGAGATTATAGATGTTGTAGCAAGGCAAATACTTGATTCAAGATGTTTTCCAACAGTTGAAGTTGAAGTTTATCTTGAAGATGGAACATTTGCAAGAGCAGCAGTCCCATCAGGAGCATCAACAGGAATGTATGAAGCAGTAGAACTTAGAGATAACGATAGCTCTGAGTATATGGGTAAAGGTGTAAAAAATGCTGTAAAGAATGTAAATGAAGTAATAAGAGATGAACTTGTTGGATGCAATGTATTTGACCAAACATATATAGACAATTTATTAATAAAATTAGATGGAACAAAAAACAAAGCAAAACTTGGAGCCAATGCTATACTTGGAGTATCATTAGCTGTTGCAAAGGCAGCAGCTAATGCACTTAATATGCCTCTTTATAGATATATAGGAGGAGTTAATACAAAGGTACTTCCTGTTCCTATGATGAACATAATAAATGGAGGATCACATGCAGATAATTCAGTTGACCTTCAAGAGTTTATGGTTATGCCTGTAGGTGCAGAAAGATTCAGCTGTGCACTTAAAATGTGTGCAGAAATTTATCATACATTAAAAAAGATTTTAAAAGATAAAGGATATTCAACAGCAATAGGAGATGAAGGTGGATTTGCTCCAAATTTAAAATCAAATGAAGAAGCTGTTGAAGTAATAATTGAAGCTATAGAAAAAGCTGGATATGTAGCAGGTAAGGATGTCTTTATAGCAATTGATGCAGCTTCATCTGAATTTTATAAAGATGGAAAGTATGTTCTTGAGCATGAAGGAAAAACATTAAGTAGTGATGAAATGGTATCATTCCTTGAGAATTGGGTTAATAAATATCCTATAATCTCAATAGAAGATGGAATGGCAGAAGAAGACTGGGATGGATGGAAGATGCTTAATGAAAGATTAGGAAAGAAAGTTCAGATTGTTGGAGACGATCTCTTTGTAACAAATACTGAGAGACTTAAAAAAGGTATTGATTTGGGTGTAGCAAACTCGATACTTATAAAATTAAATCAGATAGGAACACTTACTGAAACATTAAATGCAATAGAAATGGCAAATAGAGCAGGATATACAGCCGTAGTTTCACATAGATCAGGAGAAACAGAAGATACTACTATAGCTGATCTTGTTGTTGCAACTAATGCAGGACAGATAAAAACAGGAGCACCTGCAAGAAGTGAAAGAGTCGCTAAATATAATCAGCTTTTAAGAATTGAAGAAGAACTTGAAGATTCTGCTGAATATAGAGGAATAAACTCATTCTTTAATATAAAGAAATAGAATTACAAAAAATATTAAGGTAATAGTTTGAAAAAAACTATTACCTTTTTTGGAATTTCTGTTATAATAAAACTAAGCTTAAATATTTTAAGATTTATGATAATGTCCAGTTGAAATATTCTTGATATTATGTTATGATAACAGATGTGTAATTTTTGGTATAAACTAAAGGAGGTGTTACCTTTGGATCTTAAAAGTATTTTACTTGTTATAGATATTATTTTAGGTTTAATTGTTATAGTTACAATCTTTATGCAACCAAGTAAAGCTGATGCATTAAGTGGATTAATTCAAGGTGGAAGCAACGATACGTTTTATTCTAAAAATAAATCAAGAACAAAAGAAGTTATTCTTATAAGGCTCACATCAGTTTCTATGATTTTGTTTGCGATAAATACAACAATATTGAATTTAATAAAATAGTTAAAATATTTAAGCTGCTTCATTGAAAGTAGCTTTTTTATTTACTTATGTAAAGTAGAAACAAGGTTTATACGCAAAAATGTAAACGTTTATCGAAAAATGTCGTAAAATCTTAATATTAGGCTTGAATATAGTATGAGGGGTGATTTTATGAATTTACTATTTATTCCTATCATTATAGGTGTAATAGCAATGGTTGTTGTAGCATTTATTTCTCTAGGTATCTTGAAGAAAAATGCAGGTGACGAAAGAATGAAGGAAGTATCTTCATATATTGAGGAAGGGGCACTTGCTTTTTTAAAGAAAGAATATTCGTATCTTATTATTTTTATTGCAGTTGTAGCAGTTTGCATACTTATATTTTTAAGCTGGAAAACAGCTATAGCATTTGTTTTTGGAGCTGCTTTTTCAATATCAGCTGGATTTATAGGAATGAGAATTGCCGTAAAATCTAATGTTAGGACAGCAGAAGCTGCAAAAAGCGGAATATCAGATGCACTTTCAATTGCATTTTCTGGTGGTACTGTTATGGGACTTTCAGTTGCAGGGCTTGGACTTATAGGCCTTGGAATATTCTCTATTGCATTTAATTTAAATGCTGAATATATTACAGGATTTGGTCTTGGAGCTTCTTCAATTGCATTATTTGCAAGAGTTGGAGGAGGAATATATACAAAGGCTGCTGATGTTGGAGCTGACCTTGTTGGAAAAGTCGAAGCTGGAATACCAGAAGACGATCCTAGAAATCCTGCAGTAATTGCAGATAATGTTGGAGATAATGTTGGTGATGTTGCAGGTATGGGAGCAGATCTTTTTGAATCATATGTAGGCTCAATTATATCAGCTATAACTTTAGGGGGAGTTTTAGTTAAAACATTTGGAAATAATATTGTTACATTTCCACTTATTTTATCTGCAATAGGTATTATATCGTCACTAATAGGAATTATTTTTGTGAAGACATATAAGGGAGATAATCCTCAAAAAGCATTAAATATGGGAAGTGCTGTTTCGGGTGGATTAGTTGTTATATTTGGATTTATAGCATGTAGAACTTTATTAAATGATGCAAAATTATTTATACCGGTAATTGCAGGTCTTGTAGTAGGATTATTAATTGGAAAACTTACAGAAGTTTATACTTCATCAGATTATAAATCAGTAAAATCAATTGCAGATGAATCTAAAACAGGTGCTGCAACAAATATTATTGCAGGTCTTTCAGTTGGAATGAAATCAACAGTTATGCCTATAATATTAATAGCAGTAGGAATATTAATTTCTTATTTTTCAGTAGGTGGAGCATCAAATGTTGATATTGGTCTTTATGGAATAGCTTTATCTGCAGTTGGTATGCTTGCCACAACAGCAATAACAGTTGCAGTTGATGCATATGGACCTATATCAGATAATGCAGGTGGAATAGCAGAAATGTGTGGCCTTGATGAAGGTGTTAGAGATATAACAGATAAACTTGATTCTGTTGGAAATACAACAGCTGCAATAGGAAAAGGATTTGCAATAGGTTCAGCAGCACTTACAGCTCTTGCACTTTTTGCATCTTATGCACAGACAGTTAATTTATCTCAGATAAATCTTTTAAATCCTTTAACATTAGTTGGAATATTAATAGGAGGAATGCTTCCATTTTTATTTGGAGCTCTTACAATGCAGGCAGTAGGAAAAGCTGCAGCACAGATGGTTGAAGAAGTAAGAAGACAGTTTAAAGAGAAAAAAGGGATACTTGAAGGAAAAGAAAAACCAGATTATTCTAAATGTGTTTCTATATCTACAAATGCAGCATTAAGAAAGATGATTCTACCTGGAATACTTGCAATATTAGTTCCAATATGTACAGGCTTACTTTTAGGAACTGAAGCATTAGCAGGACTTATAGGTGGAGGAGTTGTTACAGGTGTTCTTCTTGCAATAATGATGGCAAATGCAGGAGGTGCATGGGATAATGCTAAGAAATATATTGAAACAGGAGTAAATGGAGGAAAAGGTAGTGAACCTCATAAGGCAGCTGTTGTAGGAGATACAGTAGGAGATCCTTTTAAAGATACTTCAGGTCCATCAATGAATATTTTAATCAAATTAATGACAATAGTATCAGTTGTATTTGCACCTATTATTGCAAAATATGGTGGAATGCTTTTAGGACTGTTTATGAAATAACAATCCAAATGACAAAGCACAAATGACAAAGGACAAAGAGGGAAGTTTCTGCTCGAATCGCAGAAACGTAGAATTTATAAGCTTTCGCTTCAGGCGAAAGCTTTATTTTTTTGCGAGAACCTTAATCCAAATGACAAAGGAAAAAGGACAAATGACAAAAATGGTTGTTTCTGCTCAGTCGCAGAAACTAAAATATATGAGCTTTCGCTTCAGGCGAAAGCTTTATTTTTTGCGTAAAACGCAAAAAAAACCATACGATGAAATTCCGTATGAATTTCCACCTAAATTATCAATTATCCATTATTAATTCTCAATTGCATAGCATTTCCATCTAAATTGTCAATTAGAATTTATTTCCATATTATTTGTCCATTGTCCTTTAACAATTTGTCCTTTAGCACGTCATTTGTACTGTCCTTTGTACTAATGTATTATTTTTACGAGAATGGATATAATAAAATTAAGATAAGTATGATTAATTAAGCATTATGTGGTAGTATATTACTATACAGGAATAATTGTTTTTTGTATTATCTTATTTACAAGGGAGGAATTATTATGGGATTAAAACAGACATTATTACAGTTCATGAGTGAATCAGGTTATAATCCAATGGATATGGATGAGCTTTGTGCTGTATTTGATATAAAACAAGGTGAATATAATGCATTTAAAAAAGCATTGAGAGTTATGGAACATGAAGGTCTTATAACAAAGACAAAGAAAGACAGATATATGATTTCTGATTCTCAAGTAGAAAGTTCTGAGAATTTAGTGCAAGGAAAACTGCAAGTTCACGCAAAAGGATTTGGATTTTTAATTCCTGATGAAGAAGGAGCTAAGGATGTATTTATTCCAAGTACAGCTATGAGTGATGCTATGAATGGTGATACTGTACAAGTAAAGATAACACGTGAAGATGAAGAAAATAAAAAAAGAGAAGGCGTAGTTATAAATGTACTTGAAAGAAATATTACTAAGGTTGTAGGTCTTTATCAGGACAATAAGAATTTTGGATTTGTCGTTCCTGATGATAAACATATATCAAAAGATGTTTATATAGCTAAAAAGAATGTAAATGGCGCAAAAGATGGAGATATAGTAACAGTAAATATTACTAAGTGGCCTGAGAGAGATAGAAAGCCTGAAGGAGAAATCGTAGAGATATTAGGTAAAAAGGGAGATAGAGGAATAGACATACTTACAATAATAAAAAAGAATGATCTTCCTCTTGAATTTCCTAAAAAAGTTTTAGATTATGCAGAAGGTGTTGAATCTGAAATAAGCAAGGACGAATATAAAAATAGAAGAGATTTAAGAAACTTAAAGATGGTCACAATAGATGGAGAAGATGCTAAAGATTTAGATGATGCTGTATCTATTGAAAGACTTGATAATGGAAATTTCAAATTAGGAGTTCATATTGCTGATGTTTCACATTATGTAAGAGAAAATAATCCTTTAGATAAAGAAGCATTAAAAAGAGCAACATCAGTTTATCTTATAGACAGAGTTATTCCAATGCTTCCAAAGAGATTATCAAATGGAATATGTTCATTAAATCCTCAGGTTGATAGACTAGCACTTTCTTGTATCATGGAAATAGATAGAGAAGGAAAAGTTGTTGATCATGATATTACTGAATCAGTAATAAAGACAAATGAGAGAATGACATATACTGCTGTAAATAAAATTTTAAAAGATAATGATAAAGAGCTTATAGAAAAGTATGATTATCTTTATGATGATTTTAAAGCTATGGAAGAGCTTTGCAGAATATTAAAAGCAAAGAGAGAAAAAAGAGGATCAATAGATTTTGAAATTGAAGAATCAAAGATAACTTTAGATGATAATGGAAAGCCTATAGATATAAGACCTTATGAAAGAGAAATAGGAAATAGAATGATAGAGGAATTTATGCTTGTAGCTAATGAAACAGTAGCTGAGCATATGTACTGGACTGAACTACCATTTGTTTATAGAATTCATGAAGATCCAGATGAAGAGAAACTTCAAAAATTCAAAGAATTTATATATAATCTTGGATATACAGTTCATTGGAAAGAAGATATTCATCCAAAGACATTCCAAGAAGTTTTAGAAAAGGTAAAGGGAAAGAGTGAAGAGACTGTTGTAAATACACTTCTTCTTCGTTCAATGATGCAGGCTAAATATTCACCAACATGTTCAGGGCATTTTGGTCTTGCAGCTAAATATTACTGCCATTTTACATCTCCAATAAGAAGATATCCTGATCTTCAGATACATAGGATAATAAAAGAATATCTTCATGGTAGTCTTGAAGAAAAAAGGATTAATAAGCTAAAAAATATAGTAGGTTATGCTGCAAAGCAGTCATCAGAAAGAGAAAGATTAGCACAGGATGCTGAAAGAGAAGTTGATGATTTAAAGAAGACAGAATTTATGAAAGACAGAATAGGACAGGAATTTGACGGAATAATTTCATCAATAACATCATTTGGAATATTTGTTGAACTTCCAAATACTGTAGAAGGACTTATTCATGTTACTGATCTTGATGATGATTATTATATATTCGATGAAGCACATCTATGTCTTACAGGAGAAAGATATAAAAAAGTATATAGGCTTGGACAAAAAATTAAAATTGTATGTGTAAATGTAGATATTCCAAATAGAGAAATTTTCTTTAATATAGCAGGTAAAGAAGAGGAAAAAGAAGAAAAAACAGAAGAAAACTAAAATATGATTACTTACTATCCTATATTATCATGTGGTATAATATAGGATAGTATTATTTAGTGAAAAAACAGGCAGGTGAAAAAAATGGCAAGAAAAAAATTTGCAAATTCATTAGCAGAAAATAGAAAAGCACATCATGAGTATTTTATAGAGGAATCAATAGAAGCTGGAATAGAACTTGTTGGAACAGAAGTAAAATCTGTAAGAACAGGAAGAGTAAATTTAAAAGATTGTTATGCAGATGTTTATAATGGAGAAATCTTTATAAAAAATATGCACATAAGTCCTTATGAGCATGGAAATATATTTAATGTTGATCCTCTAAGGGAGAGAAAACTTTTGCTTCATAAAGAAGAAATAAGAAAACTTGAATCATGTACTTCACAGGATGGATATACGCTTGTTCCATTATCTTTATATCTTAAAAATGGAAGAGTAAAAGTATCACTTGGTATATGTAAGGGTAAGAAAAATTATGATAAGAGAGATACTTTAATTGCAAAAGCTCAGAAAAGAGATATTGATAGAGCTATGAAGGAAAGAAATAGATAAAGGTTATCAGCATAAACAGGAAATGGAGGAAATTTATCAAAACGAAATTAAGATTATAATGTTTTGATAAAAAAATACTATGTATTATTTAAATTCTATAATTGCTGTCATGCCTATATTTTTACTTATTATTTTTGGAATGTATTTATGTAAAATAGGAATTTTTAAAGAAGAACATGGAGCACTTTTATCAAAAATAATAAATTACTGCTCACTTCCTCTTATGATGTTTGCAGCAATGGTTGATAAATTTACTAAGGAAAAACTCATAAGTGGAGGGATTGATTTTTTAATACCTTTTCTTTCAATAATGATAAGCATACTTATTTCAATAGTTATATGCAGGGTATTTAATGTAAACAAAAAGCGAAGAGGCATTTTTAAAGCAATGTTCTTTGGTTCTAATACGGTTCTTGTTGGAATACCAATTACTCTTGCGTTATTTGGAGAAGAAGCACTTCCTTATGCACTTATGTATTATGTTGGAAATACAACTTTATTTTGGACGATAGGTGTATATTTTATAGGAAAAGATGGTGACAAAAAACAGACACAAAGCCCGTTAAAGAAAATATTTTCACCACCTCTTTTAGGGTATTTGACAGGTCTTTTGTTTGTTATTTTAGGAATAAAGGTTCCAGAGTTCATACTTGTAACAGCAAGATATGCAGGTAATCTTACAACACCACTTTCAATGTTTTTCTTAGGAATATCTCTTTATTACTGTGATAAAAAAGAAATTTCAATAGATAAAGATAATCTTCTTGTATATATAGGCAGATTTATAGTTTCTCCACTTACAGTAATATTAGTTTGCATGTTTATTCCTGCACCTAGACTTATGAAAAATGTATTTATAATTCAGAGTGCTATGGCGACAATGGTTCAAAGTGCAGTAGTTGCAAAAGAAACAGGTGCAGATTATAAATTCGCATCAATAAGTGTTACATTATCTACGGTAATAAGCCTTGTAGTGCTTCCCGTATATTATGTTCTTTTAAATTAAAAATAATATAATTATATTGACAATATAATTATATGAATATATAATATGAAACATAAGTTAATACTTATTATCTTATCAAGAGTGGTGGAGGGACTGGCCCTATGAAACCCGGCAACCGGATATATGTCTACGGTGCTAAATCCTGCAGCATAAACAGCTGATAGATGAGAGTAGATTTGGTTTTTGACGCCTGGATTTATTCTCAGGCGTTTATTTTTTGCTTAAATTTCTACAAGGGAGGTATACATATTGATAGAAATAAGAAATATAGTAAAAAAATTTGGTACAACTGAAGTTTTAAAGGATATTTCTCTTTCTATAAATGAAGGAGAAATATATGGAATAATAGGTCATTCAGGAGCTGGAAAGTCGACAGTTTTAAGATGTATAAATGGTCTTGAGACTTATGATGAAGGCAGCGTAAAAGTAATGGGTAAGGAAGTATCGTCCTTAAAGGATAAAGAACTTCGAGAATTTAGAAAAGATCTTGGAATGATTTTTCAAAATTTTAATCTTCTTAAAAGGAAAACAGTATTTCAGAATATATCACTTCCTCTTGAAGTATGGGGAGTTAATAAGAATGAAATAAATAAGAGAGTTCTTAAGCTTTTAGATCTTGTTGGTCTTAAAGAAAAAAAGGATAGCAAACCTTCTGCATTAAGCGGTGGTCAAAAGCAGAGAGTTGCAATTGCAAGAGCACTTACTCTAAATCCTAAAATTCTTTTATGTGATGAAGCGACATCAGCACTTGACCCTAGTACAACAAAAGATATACTTGCTCTTTTATCTAAGATAAACAAGGAGATGGGAATTACTATAGTTATAGTAACTCATCAGATGGAAGTTATAAAAGAAGCTTGTGAAAAAGTAGCTTTAATTGATGATGGAAGAATAAAGGCAGAGGGCACCGTTGAAGATGTATTTTTAAAACCAGATAAATCACTTAAGAAATTCCTTGGTGAGGATGAAAATATGCTTCCTGAAAAAGGTATAAACATAAAAATATATTTCCCAAGCAATTCTTCAGAAAATGCACTTATAACAAAAATGGCAAGAGATCTTAATATTGATTTCTCAATAGTATGGGGAAAACTTGAGAAATTTAGAGAAGCAGTTCTTGGAGGTCTTGTAATAAATATTGAAGAAAAAGATAAACAGATTGTTCTTGATTATCTTAAAGATAAAGATATATTATTGGAGGTGTTATCATAATGAGTAGTATATTAATTAAAGCAGTTAATGAAACACTTATAATGGTTTTTGCATCAACTTTATTTGCATTAATACTCGGATTTATCCCGGCAATTATTCTTACAGTTACAGCAGATGATGGATTAAGACCAAACAAGAAAATATATTCGATTTTAGATTTTATAGTTAATATATTAAGAAGTTTTCCATTTTTAATTTTAATGGTTGTACTTATTCCATTTACAAGAATTATTGTTGGAAAATCAATTGGTACTGCAGCGGCAGTAGTTCCACTTACTATAGCTTCAGCACCATTTGTATCAAGAATAATAGAATCAGCATTAAGAGAAGTTGATAAAGGAGTTATTGAAGCTGCAAAGTCATTTGGAGCAACAGATATGCAGATTATATTTAAGGTTATGCTTAAAGAAGCTATACCATCTATAATGTCAGGACTTACTCTTACAATAATAAGTATAGTAGGATATTCAGCAATGGCAGGAACTGTAGGCGGAGGTGGACTTGGTAATGTAGCTATAAGTTATGGTTATCAGAGATTCCAGGTAGATATCATGGTAGCAACATGTATCGTTCTTGTAATAATAGTAGAAGCACTTCAGCTTTTAGGAAATTATTTATACAATAAATTATCAAAATAAATAGGGGGAATTATATATGACAAAAAAGAAAGTAATATCAATATTTTTAGCGGGAGTTTTATCATTAGGTCTTATTGGATGTGGAGGGGCTGGTTCAGACACTGCATCTAAAGATGATAAGACAATAAAAATAGGAGTAACTCCAAAGCCACATGAGGAAATTGTAAATGTTGCAAAACCTCTTTTAGAAAAAGAAGGCTATAAAGTAGAAATAGTTGAGTTTAATGATTATGTTCAGCCTAATACAGCTGTAGATGAAGGATCACTTGATGCAAACTTCTTCCAGCATAAACCATATTTAGATGAACAGGTAAAGTCAAAAGGACTTGATCTTGTATCAGTTGGAACAGTTCATCTTGAACCAATGGGCTTATTTTCAAGAAAAATTAAGAGTATTGATGAAATTCAAGATGGAGATTCAATTGCAATTCCAAATGATGCTACTAATGAAGCAAGAGCATTAAGATTACTTGAAAAGAATGGACTTATAAAGGTAAAAGAAGGAGAACTTGTTACTCAGAACGATATAATAGAGAATCCAAAAAACATAAAATTTGTTGAAGTTGAAGCTGCTAATGTTCCTAGAACATTAGATGATGTTCAGGCTGCTGTAATTAATGGTAACTATGCAATTCCAGCAGGATTTGATCCAAGCAAAGATGCAATAGTAATAGAAGATAAAGATTCAGAAAGCGTAAAGCCTTATGATAATATAGTTGTAGTAAAAAAAGGAAATGAAAATCTTCAAAAGATACAGGATCTTATGAAAGCACTTCAGTCAGATGAAGTAAAAGATTTTATAAATGAAAATTATCAGGGATCTGTAATTCCAGTATTTTAATAAAGATATTATTAAAATGATGCTGTAAATCTATTTTACAGTATCATTTTTTTTGTATATAATTATGAGAGAAAGTCCTAAAAGGGGGGCATTACTGTGATTATAAATGAGGGATGCGTAAAGGCTACAGAAGATGACATAAAGAGCATTATAGAAGAATTTATAAGGATTGAAGGCCTTAACGTTGAAAATATAAATATAGGAAATGGAATAGAGTTAAGCGGTTTTTTTGAAAATAAAATAAAAATTAATTTTTATTTAAAACTGCTTGTTGAAGGCTGTGCAGATAATAAGATAAGCTTAAGAATTATTAAATTTAAAGTATTAAATGTAGCAGTATTTAGGATCATAAGAAGTCTTATTTTAGATAAAGTATCAGATCTTTTATCAGAGTATGGAATTTCTTCGAATAAAGATCTAGTTATTGTAGATTTTAAAAAATGCTTTAAAAATGTACCATATATTTCATTAAATATAGATGAAGTATATATAAAAGGAAATAAATTATGCATTGATGCATCAGATATAAATGTTTCTATAAAGGGGAATATTAAAAAAGAAGAAGAAGAAAAAGAAGAAAATGAAGAGGATTCTTTAGAAGATATAGATTCAATAAAGAAAGTAGAAGATAATTATTCAGCTGGATCAAAATTTATCAAAGAAAAGTTCCCTGAAAGTTTTGATAAGATAAAAGATTATCTATTTATAATACCGGATATAGCAGCATTAATATATAGACTTCTTAAGGATGATAGAGTAAATACAAAAACTAAGTTAATAATTTCTGGTGCAATTGCATATATTTTTGTCCCTGGGGATATAATACCAGATGATATACCATTTATAGGCACTATAGATGATACAGGTGTATTATTTTTTACTTTAAACACTATAATGGAAGAAGTAGATTTACATATTATAATTGAAAATTGGAATGGGGAAAATGACATCTTACTTGTATTAAAAAAGTCATTAGAGTATCTTTCTACATTTCAAAGTGCTTCAAATGTAGCGTCTATTGTTAAAGCTATAGAAAATTTAAGTGATTTATAGAAAATAGGAGAACGATTAAAATATGGCAAAGAAAGTTTATGCAATAATAAAAGGTTATGATAATAAAAATAATAAAGAGGTTAACTCTGTTATAGTAAATACATGGGCTGAATGTTTAAAGCTCGTAAAGGGAGTAAAGGGAGCAAAGTACAAAAGCTTTGAATTGATTGATGATGCGAAAGCTTACCTTAAAGCAGGGGAAAAAAGTCAAAAAAAATCAGACGGAAATTATCCTAAAGATGCAATGCATATTTATGTTGATGGGAGCTATAGCATTAGTAATGAAAGATATTCATACTGCTTTGTAGTTGTAAAAGATGATATCGTAAGATATATAGAAAGTAATTCTGAAAAAGAAGATAAGTCTCTTAGGACAAGACAGGTAAAAGGAGAGCTTGAAGCATCATATAAAGCAGCACTTTATGCTTTTAATAATAATGAAAAAAGAGTAGTTATATTTCATGATTATGAGGGAGTTAGAAGTCATGCGACAGGTGAGTGGAATAGAAATGAAAAATCTTCTGAAGAGTATTATGATAATATGCAGGAAGTTATGAAAAAAGGTCTTGACATAATATTTGTAAAAGTTGATAGCCATACAGGTGACTTTTTCAATGATCTTGCTGATGAAAAGTGTAAAGAGTGTATAGAAATTACGTCATCAAATGCAGTTTTAAGCTATTTAAAGACAAATAAAATTTATGTTGCTGATGAAAACATAAAGAAACAAATAGAATCAATTACAAATGATACTGTATTTGATAACATAATAGTCGTTTCAGATAAAGATAGTGCAGAAAAAATAATAGAATCGACTGAAAAGGAAAAAGAAGATACGTATAGTCAGATTCTATCTTTATATAAAGAAGATAAAGTTAAGGCTCAGAGGATGATAAAAAAGATGAAAAGTAAAGAAAAGGAAGAATTTATATTTTATTTATTATCTGAGAAAAAATATATAGAATAAAAATATAGAAAGTGCACAACATAAGTAAGACAAAATATTAAAAGAGGTGCATTTTTATGTGTAAATTTGTTAAAGGTATGACTATTGGAATGATGGTTGGAACTAGTATGGCACTTATGCTTATGCCAACAATGGACAAAAAGACTCAAAGAAACATGAGAAGAATGGCAAGAAAAATGAAAGATAGTGCTGAAAACACTTATGACAATATGTCTGACTGGTTTAATTCTTAAAATAAAAGAAAAGCTTCTGTGTATTTTTATGCAGAAGCCTTTCTTATTTATGCATATTTATACTTGTGAAAATTTGTGATGATATGTAACATTTATGAAAATTATGTTATAATATAACTATAGAAATTTGTAGAAAGATAGAAAAAGGAAAAATTATATATGGATATATTAACATTAGGGGAAAAGATAAAGCAAAGAAGAAAACAATTAAACATGACATTAAAAGATCTTGCAAAGAAAAGGATAACGCCAGGTCAGATAAGTTTAATAGAGTGTGGAAAGTCAAATCCTTCTGTTGATTTGTTGGAGTATTTGGCAAAAGAATTAAAGACAAGTGTGCAATATCTTGTCGAATCCGAACAAAGTCAAGCAGAAAAGATATGTATATTCTATTTAAGAATGTCGAAAATTTGCGCTTTAGATAAAGAATACGATAAAGCATATACATATATTGATAAATCGTTTCAATATGCAGAAAAATATTCTATTGATTATATAAAAGCTGAACTTTACAATGTAAAAGCTGAATTAGCTTTAGAAAGTGGAAAATATGATGTTGCTGAGAAGTATTATTTATCAGCTAATGCTATATTTATACGTAATAAAAAGTATAAAAATATCATATATACTTTTTTAAATTTATCAGATATTGCAGTTAAAACAAAGGCTTTTAATTTAGCTTTAAACTATCTTAAACAATCAGAAAAAGTATATGATGATAATGTAATAATGGACAAACTACTTGAGATAAGAATAAAAGACGAGATAGCACGAGTATATTTTTATTTAGAGGATTTAAGGCTATCTTCAAAATATGCTTATATAGCAAATGAAAAGCTTAAAGAATTATATGACTATAAAGGACATATAAAAAGATTATTTAACCTTGCAGAAGAATTTAGTGAAAAAGGAGACTTACAAAAAGCTTCTAATCTTGCAGAAAAGGCACTTTTAATTACTAAAAAAATTGATGATGAAAAGAGTCTTTATAAAATAGAAAGCACTCTTGGAAGACTATTTTATATGGTAAGTGATATAGATGAATCTATAAAACATCTTGAAGTATCTAAAAAATATAGCAATAACTACTGTGAAAATTATAAAGAAAAGAATAATAATCTTATTGAAATTGCAAAAGCGTATTTAAGCATAAAAGATATAGATAAATCTAGTGAAATATTAGATGAAATTGAGTCACATCTTAGTAAAGATGATATTGAGCTTAATATAAAGTGTGAAGTTATGCGTCAGACTATTGACAATATAAATGGAAATTATGATAACATTCACGGATTAATTGAATGTTTAGGATATGCTGAAGAAAATGATAAGATAAATGAAGCTTTCGAGTTGTCTATGAGAATTGGAAAGCATTATATTGACAGAGAAGATGAAGAAAAAGCTAAAACTTATTTAGAAAATGGCATTAAATATTATAATATTATAAAAGAACATGATTAGGGAATAGGGTGCAAAAGATGGATATTTATTCAGTGGGAGAAAAGATAAGGAGAATAAGAATCTTCAAAAATATAACGCTTAAGAAATTATGTGGGACAAAAATTTCAATAGCTAAGATGAGTTGTATAGAGAACGATAAGGTTAAAGCAGATAAAGATATATTAAAATATATATCTCAAAAATTAGAAATTGATTATGATTATTTGATTCAGGACTCATATGATCAGATAAAAAGTAATATAGAAGAATATAAGAAGAATTTTAAATTTAATCTTAATTTAGAATCTGAACTAAAAGATAATTATGATTATGCGATAAAGTATAAGTATTATGATCTTGCATTTGAGCTGATGCATATGCTTTTTAAATATTACATAGAAAACAATATGATAAAAAATGTTCAAGTCATAATTTCAGGATATTATAATTTATATCAGAAGAATAATTCAAATGAGAGTACTTTTATTTATTATAATGATATGGGAGAATTTTTAATAGAAACTGAAGAGTATAAAGACGCAATAATTTATTATGAAAAAATAGATGAATTATGTGAGAAAAATTCTTATAAACTTGATTTTGTATCAGAAATAGATATAAGCTATAAAAAAGCTGTATGTTATCAGAATCTTTCAAAATATGAAACGGCATTTTCTATATTAAAACCGATTATAAATGATGTTGAGAAACTTGAAAATACAATTCTTAAAACTAGAATTTATCAGAAATATTCAGAATTATGCATACTTCTTAATAGTGATGAATCATTAAAGTTTAAAGAAAAATCATATAGTTATATAAAGAATGACAAAATTAGCATAATATATTCAAAACTTAATTATGCGAAATATTACTTTATATCATATCTAAATGATCAAGCAGTTATAGAAATAAATGAAGCAAGAGACATTTTAAAAGACTTAAAGAGTGAAGAAACAATTCCATTTAATTTTGATTTTATAAAATTATGTTTAAAATATAAAGAATATAATATGGCATATGACATAATTGAAACCACAATTGACGATATAATAATTACACAAAATAGAGAACTTATAGAAAACATTTATTATCTAAAGAGTAGAGCTTTAGAGAATCTTAAAAAGTATGAAAAGGCAGAAAAATACATGAATTTATCATTAGATATTTTGATGAAATTTGGAAATAGAGAACAGCGAAAAAAGAGATATCTTGATCTTGGAGAATTATATTATAAGATGGGAAATGTAAAAGATTCTTTAAAATACTTTAATCTAACATTTACTATATAAACAAAAAGGTGGAAAATTATGTTTTCTACCTTTTTTATTTTGCATAAATAAAATAGAAAATTTATCTTTGACTTTCTTTGACCTTTATGGTATTATAATTTCAGATAAAGAAATAATAAAGAATGAATGCTTAAGAGATTAAGCTTTAAGGAGGGAACATTTATGAATGTTGATAAAATGACATTAAGAGTACAACAGGCTTTAAGTGATGCAAATAGCATTGCTGTAAAATATAAGTCTCAGCAGATTGATTTAATTCATCTTTTTAGCAGTCTTATAAATCAAGAAGATGGACTTGTTCCTAATATATTTACTAAAATGGGCGTAAATGTTGAGCAGATGAAAAAATCTGTAAATGATACTCTTGATAATATGGTTAAGGTAACAGGAAATGGAGCCGATACTCAGGGAGTATATATTACAAGAAAAGTAGATGAGGTTTTAAATAAAGCAGAAGAAATTGCAAAGAAATTTGAAGACTCATATATAAGCGTTGAGCATCTTATGCTTGCAATAATGGATGCTCATTCTAATACTGATGTTTTAAAGATATTAAATCAGTATAATGTAACAAAAGATTTATTTTTAAAAGTTCTTCGTGATGTACGAGGAAGCCAGAAGGTTGAAAGTCAAGATCCAGAAGGAACATATGATGCACTTTTAAAATATGGAACAAATCTTACTTCATTAGCTAAAAAGCATAAGCTTGATCCAGTAATAGGTCGAGATGAGGAAATAAGAAGAACTATAAGAATTCTATCAAGAAGAACAAAAAATAATCCTGTACTAATTGGTCAGCCTGGTGTTGGTAAAACAGCAATTATAGAAGGACTTGCAGAGAGAATAGTAAGAGGCGATGTTCCAGAAGGGTTAAAGGATAAAATAGTATTTTCACTTGATATGGGTTCACTAATTGCAGGAGCAAAGTACAGAGGAGAATTTGAGGAAAGACTTAAAGCTGTACTTAAAGAAGTTCAGTCTAGTGAAGGAAAAATACTTTTATTTATAGATGAAATTCATACAATTGTAGGAGCAGGAAAAACTGATGGTGCAATGGATGCAGGAAATCTTATAAAACCTCTACTTGCAAGAGGAGAACTTCACTGCATAGGTGCTACAACTTTTGATGAATATAGAAAATATATTGAAAAAGATAAGGCACTTGAAAGAAGATTTCAGACAGTAATTGTTGATGAACCAACAGTTGAAGATACAATTGCAATATTAAGAGGTCTTAAAGAAAGGTTTGAGATACATCATGGTGTAAGAATTCATGATACTGCTATAGTTGCAGCTGCAAAGCTTTCAAATAGATATATTCAAGGAAGATTTCTTCCAGATAAGGCAATTGATTTAATTGATGAAGCTGGTGCAATGATAAGGTCTGAAATAGATTCAGTACCTACAGAACTTGATGAAATCAGAAGAAAAATATTTAAAGGCGAAATTGAAAAAGAGGCTTTAGTTAAAGAAAAAGATGAAGGCTCAAAGAAAAGACTTAAAGCTTTAGAAAAAGAACTCGCTGAATTAAAAGAAAAAAATGATGAAATGACAGCTAAATATACAAAAGAAAAAGAGCAGATTAAATTTATTAAAGATTTAAAGAGCAGACTTGATGAGGCAAGAGGAGAAATTGAAACTGCACAGAGAAATTTTGATTACAATAAAGTAGCAGAAATTCAATATAGCAAAATACCTAAAATCGAAGAAGAGATAAAGAAAAAAGAAGAGGAACTTAAAAATAATTATGAAGGTGCTCTTTTAAAAGAAGAAGTTACAGAACAAGAAATCTCAGAAGTGCTTTCAAAATGGACTGGAATACCTGTAAGCAATTTAATGGAAGGCGAAAGAGAAAAGCTTTTAAAACTTGAAGACCAGATGGAAAAGAGAGTTATTGGACAGAGCGAAGCAGTAACTTCTGTTACAAATGCAATACTAAGAGCAAGAGCAGGACTTAAAGATATAAATAGACCAATAGGTTCATTTATATTCCTTGGACCTACAGGAGTTGGTAAGACAGAACTTGCTAAGACTCTTGCAAGAAATTTATTTGATTCTGAAGAGAATATAGTAAGAATTGATATGTCTGAATATATGGAGAAACATTCAGTATCAAGACTTGTTGGAGCACCTCCAGGATATGTAGGATATGATGAAGGTGGTCAGCTTACTGAAGCTGTAAGAAGACATCCATATAGCGTAATACTATTTGATGAAATTGAAAAAGCTCATCCTGATGTATTTAATATTTTCCTTCAGATACTTGATGATGGTAGACTTACAGACAATAAAGGAAATACAGTTGATTTTAAAAATACAATTATAATTATGACATCAAATATAGGAAGTGGACATTTACTTGAAAATAAGAGTGAAGATTCTGTAGAACCTGAAATAAGAAAAATGGTAATGAATGATCTTAAAGCTAGATTTAAACCAGAATTTTTAAACAGAGTTGATGACATCATAATGTTTAAACCTCTTACAGAAAGCGGAATCAAGAAGATAATAGATATATTTATTAAGGAAGTTTCAACAAGACTTCAAGAGAAGAATATTAAAATAGAAGTTACAGATGGAGCAAAGACACTTATGGCAAAAGAAGGATATGATCCTATATATGGTGCAAGACCACTTAGAAGATATATCCAAAACGTAATAGAAAACACATTAGCTAAAATGATAATAAAAGGTGATTTATATTATGGTTCAAAAGTTAAAGTTCAAGAGAATAATGGAGAAATAGAAATTCTTCCAGAGCTTGTAGAAGCTGAAAATTAAAATAAAAATAAAAGAAGAAAGCCGTTCTTAAATTATTAGATTTAAGAACGGCTTTCAATTTACTTAATGGTACATCTCGCGAGAAATATTATTTTATGCCAGATTCGTATTGCTGTACCATTCTTTTAACCATTTCTCCTCCAACGCTTCCGCATTGTTTAGAAGAAAGATTTCCGTTATAGTCAGTAAATGGGACACCCATTTCACTTGCTATTTCATTTTTGAATTTTGATAATCCTTGTTTTGCTTCAGGTACTAATGATGAATTTGCCATAACATATTCCTCCTCTGATTTTAGTAAATTTTTGCGAGGTGTTATTTCCACCTTGCAGTATTATATTGTGCAAATCGCAAAAATATAATCTATGAAAGTGGAGGAATATATTTAATTATTGACCAATATTGGAATAATTATAAATCTTTAAAAGCAAGATATCCATCAAGTGAAGAAGCGCTCTTAACAGCGTTTATAACAGCTTTTTCCATTACTCTAGCAGCAAGCATTCCAACAGTTGTTGTATCTGCTTGTACTTTATTAGTTGCCATAGTAAAAATTGTGTCGCCATCAAACATAGTATGAGCTGGACGCATTGTTCTTCCATAGCCATTATGAGCCATAGATGCAACTTTATTTGCCTGAGCTTTTGTAAAGTATGCATTAGTTATAATTGCACCAATGGTTGTATTGCCTTTAAAAGGATCTTTAGGATTTTCAAGATTTTCGATTATTAATTTTTCTGTATTTAAAAATTCAGATTTTTTTCTATCAAAAGCTCCTGCTATAAACTCAAGGTTTTTAGGATCTACAACATCTCCAAGACAGTTTACTGAAACTACAGCTCCAACTTCTAGATTTCCGCATTTAACTGCATATGTTCCAAGACCGCCTTTCATTGAATAAGAAGGACCTAAATATTTTCCAACAGTTGCACCATATCCTGCACCAATGTTACCGTTTATCGTATCTTTAAAAGTTTCAGCATTAATACATGCTTTTTTGCCCATTTTGAAATCGGGTCGTATTTTGGGGCTTCCAATTATAAGATCAAATAAAACAGCTTCACAGACAATTGGAACTTTTGCAACTGAAACATCAAATCCAACATTTTTATTTTCAAGATAATTCATAACTCCGCTTGCAGCATCAAGTCCAAATGCACTTCCGCCAGAGAGTACAACAGCGTGTATTTTTTGAACCATTTCAACTGGATTTAAAAGGTCTGTTTCACGTGTTCCTGGAGAACCTCCACGAACTTCAACACCGCCAGTTGCACCATTTTCACATAAAATAACTGTACATCCTGTTATACCTTTTTCATCTTGGGCATGTCCTAATTTTATTCCTTCAATATCGGTGATTTTTATTTCTTTCATTAGTACACCTTCATTACCTATTTCTCATTTTTAAAATTGTAAGAACTACTGGAACTGAAATTATTACACTTACTATAGCTTCTGGGATTCCGTTTGTTACACCAATCATAAAGATAGCGTATCCTCCTTGAGCTGCAGTAAGACCTAAAGCTACAGCATATTTTGCTGCATAGATTAAGTAAGAAAAACCGAGTACACCAGCAGTGTTTGTTAAAGTTCCACATAAAGCAGCGCATGCTATTGCAATTGACTTTTTCTTTATTGAAAATTTAACACCTTTATAGACATAATAAGAAACAATACCTATTAATATTCTTGGAAGCACTGCAATTATTGGATTCCAAAATACAAATGCGGTTGGTGATGGTGCTGTGAAAGCTTGATACATTGAAAAGAGACCAAATACAAGTCCGACAAGAGACCCGACAATTGGACCTTCAACTATAGCTCCTATGATAACAGGAACATGCATTATAGTTGCTTTCATACCTGGAAGAGGTATAAAACCAAGCCCTGTAAGGCCTAAAAAGATTGAGATAGCAGACAACATTCCTACAATTGTCATCTGTTTTACTGAGAATTTTGTTTTTAAATTACTATTTTCCATAAGAAAATACCTCCGTTCTTATTCCTTAATAATGGATATAATTCGGAAAAAATATATATTTAATTTCCGTTCAGTTTCTAAAAAGAATACTGACACTCAATATTTTAGCACGTATATATAATTTTTCAATAAATTTCGTTAAAATTTTATCAAAAAATTTTTAAGATAATATTAAGATATATAACAATTGGTTAATAATTCTTTTAGATGTATAATATAGATATGTTTTAATGCTATCAGCTTACTTATGAAAAAACAAAAGAAAAACAATACATGATTATGGGGGTAAATTAATATGAAAAGGAAAATTATAGCGTTAATTATTGCTGGATTTTTTGCATCAGGTATGTCATCTTCAGCGGTATATGCTTCAGAAAAAACATATACTGGTTTAGAAAATCAAATATCACAGAGTAATACTTATGAAAAATTTGATTCCGAAATAAAGGATTTAGCGAAGGATTTTAATGATAAATATTCAACAAGTCTTCAGTATGCTCTTTATGATGGAGGAAATATTATTATTTCAAATGATGCAGGAGTATTTAGTAAAAATTCTCTTGGTAAAAAAGATATAGATAGTAATACTATGTATGGAATAGGTTCTGTAAGTAAGATGTTTGTGACAGCTTCTGTTATGAAGCTTATGCAGGATGGAAAAGTAAATCTTGATAATCCCGTTACAGATTATATAAAGGATTTTCAGATGAAAGATGAAAGATATAAGAAAATAACAGTAAGAATGCTTCTTAATCATTCATCAGGTCTTATGGGTGGAACTTTATATAATGCTCTTTTATATGGAGATAATGATCAAAGCTCATATAATTCGTTTTTATCAGAATTAAAAAATCAGAGGCTTAAGGCAGATCCAGGAGAATTCTCTGTTTATTGTAATGATGGATTTACTTTAGCTCAAATTCTTGTTGAGAGAGTATCAGGAATGAAATTTAATAAGTATGTAAAAGAAAATTTTTCAGATAATTTAAATCTTTTAAATACTAAAATGCCTGATGATAATTTTGATAGAGAAAATCTTGCAAAGATATATTTAGGAAATAGCGATGATGATTTGCCAGATGATAATTTAAATATGTCAGCAGCAGGAGGAATCTATTCTACAGCTGAAGATTTATGCAGATTTTCAAAGATATTTATGAATGAAAATAAAGTTTTAACAGATGATACTTTAAATAAGATGGAGAATGAAGAATGTTTAAATGGAGCATGGCCTAAGAGCAGTGATGACAATATATTATCTTATGGTTTAGGATGGGACAGTGTAAAATTTAATCCATTCAATGAGTATGGAATAAAAGCATTGTGTAAAGGAGGAGACACATATCATTATCATGCAGGATTTATAGTCCTTCCGGATAATAATATATCATGCGCAGTTTTATCATCAGGATCGTCATCTACAACAGATGAAATGCTTGCATCTACTATTATTTTAAAATATCTAAAAGAAAAAGGGACAATATCTGAAATAAAAGAGGAAAAAGATTTTACTTCATCAGATGCAGTTTCAATACCTAGTGAAATGCAGTCATATAAAGGACTTTACAATTTAAATACAACTAACTGCAATGTGGATATTGAAGATAATAAACTTGTAATTACATGTCCATCAGTTCCTGGATTAAAATATTCATACAATTATACAAGCGATGGATATTTCACATCAGAAGATGGAAACGAAAAAATTAAATTTGTAAAAGAAAAAAATGGAGAGACATATGTTGAATCTATTACAGATCAGGACTGTGGAAATATAGGAAGACTTAAATTAGATCAGTATTCAATGCAAAAAGTAGATGAAAATAATATATCAGATGATGTTAAAAATGCATGGCTTAAGAGAAGCAGTAAATCATATTTTCTTGTAAATGAAAAATATGATTCGGAAAATTATGTTAGATTACTCAATAAAACTTCATTACCATATAATGATGCATTAAAAGGATATACTGTTGGACATAAGATAATAGATAAAGATAATGCAGTATCTATAGCAAAGATTCCATTTATACTTGGAAGAGATCAGGCAGATTATAATTTCTATATGGATCATTCACTTGAATATTTAAGTTCAAATTCATATTTATATGTTTCATCTAATGGAATTTATAATTTAAGTCAGTATTTAGATAGTGTAACTATTAATGATAATGGGTATACAAAATATTTTAATGTACCTCAAAAATTAGAGGGAAAAGAGCTTACAGTTGAAACTCCTGAAAATAGTTCATTTTTCTTATATGATGAGCTTGGACAGTGCAAAAATGCAAGCTATATTTCAAGAATAAATACTGTTACTTTACATGCTGGAGACACTGTAGCTTTTTCAGGAGATAAGGATACAATTTTCAAAATTAGCATAAAATAGTTGATAAATGTAAAAATAAGTAGTACAATGATAATTGTAAAAGCTAAATAATAGAATAAAGGCTAGGGGTGCCGATAAGATCGGCTGAGAGAAGCTTATAAAGCTTTAACTCTTTTAAACCTGATGTGGCTAATACCACCGTAGGGAAGCAATAAATAAATTTAATGTGTATTATGAATTTATAGGATCCGTTCGGTGTAACGGGTCCTTTTTTTATTGTGGAACGAGAATTTAGTTTAAATAAAAAGTGAAAGGGGGAGAAAGATGAAAGTTAATGGTAAAAATGTACCAATAGGTAATATGAAAGTAGTAACTGATTTGATACATCACTATGAACTTAATAAGGACAAGATAGTAATTGAGATTGATAAAAAAATAATTCCAAAAGAGCAGTATGATAAGTTTGCTCTTAATGATGAAAATTCAATTGAAGTAATAAGTTTCGTTGCAGGAGGCTGATAAAAAGTGGGGGCAGAAAGTTGAAATTTATAGTAAATGAAAAAAGTGCTCAATTAAATGATGATAATCTTACATTATTTCAAATAAGAGAAAAGTATAAAAAAGATGCGGATATAGTAATTTATAATGGTTTTCCTGTTAAGCAAGACAGAAAGATAAAAGAAAATGATAGGATAACACTTATAAAAAGAGGAGAAATTCCTAAAAAAGAAGAAATTGAAAATCTTATGATAGCAAGGCATACTCCCAAAGTTCATGAAGCTTTAAAAAAAGCTAAAGTTGCAATAGCAGGACTTGGAGGTCTTGGCTCAACATGTGCGATTTCTCTTGCAAGAATTGGTGTAGGATATTTAAAAATTATTGATTTTGATGTGGTAGAACCAAGTAATCTTAATAGACAGCAGTATTTTATAAAAGATATAGGAATGAAAAAATGCATGGCATTAAAAAATATACTTCATGATATAAATCCATTTATAAAAGTAGATAGCGTTGACTCTTTTGTAAGTAAGGATAATGTTTTTGAATTGTTTAATGATATGGATATAGTTATCGAAGGATTTGATTCACCACAGAATAAAGCTGTACTTGTTCAGGAAACACTTCTTCAGACAAAAAAGCCCAAAATAATTACAGCTTCAGGCATGGCAGGTTTTTATTCAAATAATACGATATGCACTAAAAAAATTAATGAAAGACTCTACATATGTGGGGATTTAAAAAATGAGGCAAAGATAAATGAAGGCCTTATGGCTCCAAGAGTTTCAATTGCAGCAAATCACGAAGCTAATATGGCTTTAAGACTTATATTAGATAAAACAGAAGTTTAAAAAAAGAGGGAGATTATTATGGAAAAAGATATATTTAGAATAGGTAACAAGGAATTAAAAAGTAGATTATTTATAGGAACAGGAAAGTACGGAAATAATAAAGAACTTCCAAATGTACTTAAAAATGCGGGAACTGAAGTTGTCACAATGGCAGTTAGAAGAGTTGATTTAGATAATAAAGAAGAGGATGTATTATCATATATCCCTAAAGATATAATACTTCTTCCAAATACATCAGGTGCAAGAAATGCAGAAGAAGCAATAAGAATTGCAAGACTTGCAAAAGAGATGGGATGCGGAACATGGGTAAAGATAGAAGTAATAGCAGATAGTAAATATCTTGTACCAGACAATTTAGAAACATTAAAAGCTACAGAAGCTTTAGTTAAAGAAGGATTTACAGTTCTTCCTTATATGAGCCCAGATCTTATGATGGCAAAGAGAATGGCAGATGTAGGAGCAGCAGCAGTTATGCCTCTTGGAGCACCAATTGGAAGTAATAGAGGATTAAGAACAAAAGAACTTATACAAATTATGATAGATGAAATAAATAATGTACCAATAGTTGTTGATGCAGGAATAGGAGCACCATCAGATGCAGCAGAAGCTATGGAAATGGGAGCAGACGCAGTTTTAGTAAATACTGCAGTTGCATCATCAAACAATCCTATAATTATGGCAGAAGCATTTAAAAAGGCAACTGAAGCAGGAAGACTTGCTTATCTTGCAGGACTTGGACTTAAAAAAGATACCGCATCAGCATCATCTCCACTTACTGGATTTTTAGATGAGGAGGAGAAGTAGAATATGATAAAAGCAGGAGAATATTTAGAAAATAGTTTTTATAATTTTATTCAGAAATATAAAGACTTTGATTTTGATGCATTTTGGAAAAATGTAACTATAAATGATATAAAAAGAGCAATATATGCAAGAAACCCTGGAGAGAAAGAACTTATGACTTTATTATCTCCTCTTGCAGGTGAAAAATGTCTTGAAGAGATGGCTCAAAGATCAAGAAAGCTTACACTTAAGCATTTTGGAAAGGCTGTATATTTATATACGCCAATGTATATAGCAAATTACTGCATAAATAGATGTGCATACTGTGGATACAATAATGATAATACTATAAGCAGACTTAAGCTTAATATGGAGCAGATAGAAAAAGAATGTCAGGCTGTTTCTAAAAAAGGTTTTAAACAGATATTATTTCTTACAGGAGAATCACCAAAAGAATCACCAGTAAGTTATCTTGTAGAAGCAACTAAAGTTCTTAGAAAGTATTTCCCATCAGTTGCAATAGAAGTATATCCTATGGATAGAAAAGATTATAAAAAGGTAGTTAAAGAAGGAGTAGATTCTCTTACAGTATTCCAAGAGACTTATGATCCTGCTGTTTATGATAAAGTTCATTTAGGAGGACCTAAAAAAGATTATAGATATAGACTTGAAACTCCTGAAAGAGGAATTGAATCTGGAATAAGATTTGTAAATATAGGTGCACTTTTAGGACTTACTGATTGGAGACGTGAAATGTTTAAAGAAGGTCTTCATGCATCTTTTCTTCAAAAAAAATATCCTGCATCTGATATAGGTCTTTCATTCTCAAGAATAAGACCATGTTCAGGAGGATTAAAGGACCTTGTAGAGGTAACAGACAGAAATCTTGTTCAATGTATTACAGCAATAAGAATAGTATTCCCTCAAAGTGTTTTAAATATTTCAACAAGAGAAGGAGCAGGCTTTAGAGATAAGCTTATCCCTATTGGAATAAACAAGATATCAGCAGAGTCTCTTATTGCAATTGGAGGACATAGTATGCCAAAAGAAAAAGAGGGAGAAGTTCAGTTTGATACTAATGATAAGAGAACAACAGAAGAGATAAAGCAGATGATATATGATATAGGATATCAACCTATATTTAAGGACTGGGACAGCTTTACATGTTAGTCTTTGGCATAACAAATAGAAAATTATGTGATGATTTTTATTCTCAGATAGAGAAAATTTCTTTAAGCAGCATAGATTATCTTATACTTCGAGAAAAAGATCTTTCCTATGATGAACTTTTAAAAATGGCGTGTAAGGTTAAAGAAATTTTAAAAAAAAGTAATATAAAACTTATTATAAATTCATCAGTAGATGTAGCTAAAAAGATAGATGCATATGGAGTTCAGCTTTCATTTAATGATTTTAAAAATTTAAGAAGAAAAAATGAAAGTATATATAAAAGAGTTGGAGTTTCAATTCATAGTTTTGAAGAAGGAATTGAAGCCCAAAAATTAGGAGCTACATATGTTATTTATGGACATGTATTTGAAACTGAATGTAAAAAAGGACTAAAACCACGTGGAACATCTGAGATAAAAAAGATGTCAGAAGTTATGAATATAAAAATAATAGGACTTGGTGGAATAAATAAAAATAATTATAAAGAAGTTATAAAAAATGGTGCTTCTGGAATTGCAGTAATGTCTGGAATTATGAGAATAAACTAAAAATGATTATTTTTATCATATAGTCTGAAAAGCTAATTGGTTAGCCGCTTTATGCGGCTGCCTTTTTTTTATGTTCTCTATTCAAAGTAGGAAATAAATGATAGAATATATTATTGTAAAATAGAGTATTTTTTATGATAATGTGAGGATGATTGTTATGAACTCAATAGCAGGAAAATCATGTCCTGATATAATTCCAGATGAAGAAAAAACAGATCTTAAAGATATTGAAAAAGCGATAATAAAAAAATATAGAAGAAAGCTTTGGTCAAAATTTATAAAAGCAGTTATTGATTTTAAACTTGTAAATGAAAATGATAAAATTGCTGTAGCAATTTCTGGAGGAAAAGATAGTATTCTTATGGCAAAACTTTTTCAGGAACTTAAAAGACACAGCAAATATAATTTTGATGTTGTATTTATAAGTATGGACCCTGGCTTTAATGATAATGTCAGAGAAGTTCTTTTAGATAATTGTAGGTACTTAAATATTCCAGTTATTACATATAAATCTAATATCTTTGATATAGTAGATGAGAAAGCAAAGAACTATCCATGCTATTTATGTGCAAGAATGAGAAGAGGGTCTCTTTATGCAAAGGCTAAGGAACTTAAATGTAATAAGCTTGCCCTTGGACATCATTTTAATGATGTGATAGAGACAATAATGCTTAATATATTATATAGTGGAAATTATAAAACAATGATGCCGAAGTTAAAAGCGCAGAATTTTGAAGGAATGGAGATTATAAGACCTCTATACTACATTGAAGAAGATGACATAATAGAATTTAAAAAGTATTGTAATATAAAATTTCTTGACTGTGCATGTGAAGTTGCGGCTAAAAAAACTGGTAATAAGCGCTTTGAAATAAAAAAGCTTATTAAAGATTTAAAGAAAATATCACCTGAAGTTGATAAATCTATATTCAAGTCTGCACAAAATGTAGATTTAGATAATATTTTAGGTTGGAACAAGAATGGAAATAAATTTGATTTCATGCAAGAATATGACTAAAATGCCATTTAAAAAAATTACTAAGAATGGTATAATAAGAGAATAAGAGTGTTTATGTTTATAGTTAATAAAAGGATAAAGGAAGATGATAAAAGTGATTCAAGCATCTGTTGAAATTTTAGAACCTAATATATTACTTAGCTTATTAAATATGAAACTGCGAGATCAGTATTCATCTTTGGATTTATTATGTGAAGACCTTAATTTAGATAAGGATTTTATCGTAAATAAATTAAAGAATATAGGATATACATATAGCCAAAAAGAAAATCAATTTAAGACTATTTAAATCTTAGGGAGTGTGAGAAGGACTATGAATATAAAAAAAACTAGTAAATTGTTAGCTCTAATAACCGCAGGTACAGCACTTGTTACATCAATTTTAAAAGACAAAGAGAAAAAAGATGATAAAAAACATTAGAAAAAATGTTGACATTTCTAAAAAATAGAGTATTATATAAATATAAATTAAATCTTGTGAAAAGGGATAGTAGTTAAGAATAAAAATCAAAGAGAACTGATAGTTGGTGAGAATTCAGTATTTGAGTGATTAATGAATGGGCCTTTGAAGAGCAATATGAAATTTTCTAAAGAGTAGTTGAGCCGTGTTTCACACGTTATAGTGAAAGAGATATGTTAGTATCTTTATTAAGCGGCATTTAATGCAATTTAGGTGGCAACGCGGATTATTCCGTCCTTTATATTTAAGGGACGGCTTTTTTTATACAATTTTTTGGGGGCGATTAGTATGTTATGAAAGAAAGAAGATAAATATGGATAAATAATTCAAATTTAGGGGGGCAAATTATGAATACGAAAATAATGGTAACAAATGCAATACTCATAGCAATAGGTGTACTTTTAAGAATTATTACACCACTTATAGGTGTACCAATGCAGATTGATTTTTCACTTATAATACTTTTTATAATAATGATATATAATAACAAAGACTATAAAATAACTTTAATATGTGGAATAGTAGTTGGAATATTTGCAGCAATTACAACTAAAACACCAGGTGGACAGATTCCAAACTTAATAGATAAAGTTATAACATGTAATTTAATGTATATTATGCTTAGAATTCTTAGAGAAAGAGTTTCAAATTCAGTTAAGGCAATTTTAATTTTCCCAATTGGAACAATTATTTCAGGAGCGGTATTTTTAGAAACAATTGCATTATTGGTAGGACTTCCAGGAGGTCAATCATTTAAAATTTTATTTTTATCAGTTGTAGTGCCGGGTGCTGTGATTAATACGGGCGTAGGATTTATATTTTTTAAAGTAATAGAAAAAACAGGAAAAATAACAGGAATATATCAAGCAGAGAAAGGAAGATAAATTATGGAAAAGACAATAAATACAAGAAAAATGGTAACAAATGCAATACTTATAGCAATAGGAGCACTTCTTCATCTGATAACACCACTTACAGGTCTTCCAATGCAGCCAGATTTATATCTTGCGATGCTATTTATAATAATGATTTATAATAGAGATTATAAAACAACTTTAATATGTGGAATAGTAGTTGGAATATTTGCAGCACTTACAACAAAAACTCCTATGGGACAGATTCCTAATATTTTAGATAAAATTGTAACATGTAATGTAATGTATGTAATTTTAAATATGATGAGAAATAAAGTAAGCAAAAACGTTCAAGTGCTTATAATAATGCCTATAGGAACAATTTTAAGTGGAACAGTATTTATTACAGCACTTATGCAAATGGGTGGAGTTCCAGTTGCACAGCTTAGTACATTATTTATAGGAGTTGTTGCACCAACAGCAGTTTTAAACTTTATATTTGGTTTTATACTTTATAAAGTAATTGAAAGAACAATAAAGGTAACAGGTACATTTTAAATAATAGCTATAATTTATTAAAAATAAGCTGCTTCAGATTTTGAAGTGGCTTATTTTAGTATTAAAATCACCTGCAAATTCATAAAATTTAATAAAATATATCACATTGTTAAAACCTAAATCATATTTTATTAATAGAAAGAATTTTGAAAGGACAATATTATGGCTAATGATGACAAAAATAAATCATTAAAAATCAATTTGTCTGCGGGGGAGCAGAAAATAAAATATTATGGATCATCAGATAACAACTGTATTTTTGAAATCTTAGATGATGATGATGACGATAAGAAAAAAGAGACTCCAAATAAGAAAAAAACTATAAATCAGCCTAAGAATTTAAATAATAATCGTAATAATATTCAAATGGAAGAAATAGAAGAAAATAAGAATCAAAAAGAAACTCAGAAAATACATGTACAGAAAAAAGAAAATAAAAAAATGCATGTTAATAAAAAAGAAGGCGGGAAAATACATGTAAAGTCTATTTTAGACTGTGGACATAACGAATACTTAGAAGGAGTAAAAATAAATTTATATAGAATTAATGGATTAAATCCATCTCTTGTTGAATCCAAAATTACGGATAAAAAAGGAAACGTAGACTTTTTAAATCTTCCAAATGGATCATATAGAGTTATAGAAATAATAGATAAAAGATATTTTGAAAAGCCTAAATATAATAAGTGGAATGAAATAAATATAGGCTATGATAATAGGGAAAGTAGTGTTATTATAATTAATAAAATAAAAAGGTTTTATGCAAGGAAGAATGGTATATAATAATAGTGTGTTATTATATTAAAAGTGGTAAAGGACATGAGGCAAATAGGTCGTGTAAAGTCTGTCTTCATGCCTTTTATCTTTTAAGGATAAAATTTTTTATTAAAAAAGGTGGTAAACATGGAAGATTACATATTAAAAATTAAAAAGGTTAATGAAGATGCAATTCTCCCAAATTATGCACATGAAAATGATGCAGGGCTTGATCTTTATTCAATAGATGATATGATTTTATATCCTGGTGAAAGGAGACTTATTCATACTGGAATAAAAATTGAACTCCCAGATAATACAGAGGCTCAGATAAGACCAAGAAGTGGACTTGCTCTAAAGCATGGAATAACAACACTTAATTCACCAGGAACTATAGATCAGGGTTATAGAGGAGAAATTGGAGTAATACTTATTAATTTAAGCAAGGATTCATTTAAGATAGAAAAAGGAATGAAGATTGCACAGATGGTTGTAAAACCGATTGTTAAAGTGAAAGTTGTAGAAACAGATGAGGAGTTTTGTGATACAGAAAGAAGCACAGGGGGATTTGGTTCGTCTGGCTTAAAATAAAGGTGATAATTTTGAAAAATGAAAAGTTAGAAAGATTATATAAAAGAATTGAATATTCATTAGTATCGTCAAAAAGGCAAGTAATTCTTACTGTTGGAAAAATGATTAAAAATATATTATTTAATTTTAAATCTGTTTTGTACTTTGAAATATGCTATAGAACACTTGTAACATGTATATTTATGCCTATAATTTACTTTATAGTTAAATATTTCATGAAAAGTAAGGGCTTTATGTGTTTAAGTAATGGCGATTTTTTAAGATTTGCAGCGACAATTAAAGGAGCTGTATGTTTAATTATCCTGACAGTAATTGCTTTTGTTGTAATATTTGTTGAAATATCAGTTCTTACGTATATAAGTTATAATTCCCATAAAAAGCGAAAGATAACGCTTATAGAATCGTTATTTAATAGTGTGATTATAATTCCTAAGATATTTGGGCGAGGTATGATTACTCTATTTATAGTAACAGCATTTATTGGGCCTCTTATAGGAATAGGCTTTTCAAATTCGCTTATAAAACATCTTACAATTCCTCCTTTTGTTATAATTGAGCTGATGAAGACAATAAAAGGAAGAATGATTATTTTAGCATTTTTCTGCATAATAATTTTTGTGATTATAAGCGTATCACTTTCAATTCCTGAACTTATAATAGAAGATAAGACAGGAATTGAGTCGCTAAAAGATAGCAGAAAGATATTTAAGAAGAATAAAATTTCCATGATACTTTATATGACAGCATGGGTTTTGTTTAGATATATAGCACTTGGAATATTATTTATAGTATTTTCAGGACAGATGATTTTGATTTCAAAATATTTTTCTGTTAAGTCAATTGCGTTTATTATAAATGGAGGAATAGTTTTAGCAGTATTTTTTATATTTTATGTGGTTGTATCGCTTATAACTATGCCGCTTTTTATTTCATTTTTAGTAGAAATATTTTATAGATTAAAGAATAAAAAAATAGAAGAGAGAAAATTTTTAACTAATAAAGATTATAAAAACGGAATGCTTTTTAAATTTTGTACAAAATATAGTAAAAAATTTATTATGTGCTCCATAGTAATTTTTATTTCTATTTCATGCTTTTCTGGAGGAAAAGTTGTGTTTTCAAAAGTATTAAATAGAGATGTAGAGATTTCAGCTCATAGAGGAAGCGAGAAAAAAGCACCTGAAAACAGTATATCATCTGTAAGAGCTGCGATTTCTGATAAGGCAGATTATGCAGAGATTGATGTTCAGACAACAAAAGATGGACAAATTGTCCTTTTTCATGATAATAATTTAAAGAGGATGACGGATATTAATAAAAAAATAGAAGATTTAACTTATGATGAAATTTCAAAATTAGAAATAGGTTCTTATTTTAGTGAAGATTTTAGAGGTGAGAGAATACCACTTTTAGAAGATGTGCTTAAAGAAGCAAAGGGAAGAATAAAGATTAATATAGAACTTAAACCAATGCAGGATGAAAATCAAGAGTATATGGTAAGACAAGTAGTAAAGATTGTTAAAGATCAGAAAATGGAAAATCAGGTTGTTATAACGTCTATGAATTATGATATTTTGCAGAAAGTAAAAAATGTAGATCCAGAATTAAAAGTAGGATATATAATAATGGTTTCGCTTGGAAATATTGAAAATCTAAATGTAGATTTTCTTTCAATAGAGAGTGCATCAGTTGATATAAAAACAGTATATCTTCTTCATAGCATCGGTAAAGAGGTTCATGTTTGGACAATTAATAATTATGAAGATGTAAAAGAGATGATTTCTATGGGAGTAGATAATATAATAACAGATGATGTGTCAGTAATAAAAGAAACAGAAAATGAATTAAAGTGGACAGAAAAGAATAATCTAGCATTTTACCTTGAAAGTATTACTAATATAATGAGGTATGTGGATATTTAGGAACAGCATATTATAATTTATGCACAGAAAGCTATAAGAAAAATATTTAAATTGTGGAAAAATATAGATAAAAAGCAGATGCTATTTCTATATTTTCCATGAAAACTTAATAGGTCAAAAGTTGACATAAACAAACTAATACTATAGAATATAAGTTGCTAAGAAAATTAAATATATGCGTTTAAAAAATATTTTAACCTGGGGGTGTTTTGGCTTCGACGGGGGTGGAATGTTTTTGTTAAGCGAGCCGAGGTAAGCATGTAACCTCGTTAATCAAGTATGCACTTAAATGTAAACGCAGAAGATAATAATTTTGCATTAGCAGCCTAGTTTAGCGCTGCTACATCAGCCCGGACTTCCCACGGTCTGGATACCTGGTGTCATTAAGTGGGAAACGAATTCCGGTAAAGCTTTGAACCGGAGGGGTATTCATGAAGCTACCGAAATATATAGCCAGTTTACGGGCGCTATATCGAGGGAATCTTAAAACGTAAACTTCGCTCGAAGAAAGACAGAAGCAGCTGCTTTCGGACACGGGTTCGACACCCGTCACCTCCACCATGAAAACCCACGAAAATCTGGAATTTGGATTTTCGTGGTTTTTTTATTGCAAAAAATATACTTTTATTAAAATGAAATGGTTAAATTCATAGAATAGAAGTTTTTAAGATGATATAATATATAGTAAGAGATTAGAGAAAGTTAGGTGAGTAGTTTATGTTGTATCATGCATCAGGAGAAGTCGTGGAATTCCCTGAAATAAGAAAAAGCAGATATACTAAAGATTTTTCATGGGGATTTTATTGTACAAATAATTTTGAACAAGCTAAAAAATGGGCTAAAAGAAATAGAAAGCATGCTATAGTTAACTATTATACTTATACTGAAAACAAAAATTTAAATATATTAAAATTTGAAAATATGACAGATGAATGGTTAGAGTTTATTGCAGCTTGCAGAAAAGGATTAATTCATGATTATGATATAGTAGAAGGTCCTATGGCGGATGATACTGTTTGGAATTATGTAAATGATTTTTTAGCTGGTGAAATTACTAGAAGTATTTTTTGGGAGTTAGCAAAATTTAAATATCCTACTCATCAAATTAGTTTTCATACATTGAAGGCGTTAGATTGTCTTAAGTTTGAGAGGAGTGAAATTATAAATGAATGAAACTCAAAAAAATGATTTATTTTATGTTTGCTCACTTATAGAGTATATTGGTAGAAAAACTAAAAATAGAAGATCAACTATAGTAAAAATACTAGGAAAGAAGGAACTTACTAGACAGTTAGAAATTGCAGAAGTTAACCATTGTTTATCATTTGAAGAAGTATCAGATGAGATAATAGAAGAGTTTAATATTAAAGAAGGAGATTTTGATTCAGTAGGTTTGTGTAAATATGATGTTCCAAGTTTTCAATCTATAGGTAAAGAATATCAGAGATTAATAATTGATGTTCTTTCAGAAGAAAGTAATGTAATAGATGTGTTATATTCAGTATTTGAATCATTTATTAGTGATGAAATTTCAGATTTTAATTCTTCAGTATATTACAGCAGTCCAGAATATTTGAAGTATTCTTATTTAGAAGGTAAATTGTTAGCATAATAAGAAAGATAGATTTATTGGTATTGAATATTAATAAATAAGAAAATACAAATAGTGAAAATAATAATTGGTGGATTTCAAAGGTCATGCTTCACCTCCACCAAATAATCACTAGAATTGTGGTACAATGGAAAGTCCTTGATTTCAAGGGCTTTTTGTGTTTTGGGGAGAAAATGTAGTGATTGAAAAACAAGTTTTGAAGATAAAATTTAGAAATGTAATTAAAAAAATTACATAACTGATAGCCTTATTTAATAGTACTTGGATAAGAAAACAAAAAATTAAAATTTATGATATAATTTTAATATAAGTTAAATAAAGGAATGGATATTTTATGAATTTAAAATGTATAAAGGATAATCATGGTTATTATACAGTAGTATTGAACGTCAAATTATTTGATGCTAATATCATAACTTTATTTGATGCTAAAAATGAATATATTCTTCAAAATCTTCAATGAAAATGAGGCTACTTCGTTACGGTTTATGATGATAAATATTCTGAATATTACAAAAAAATCCACAAATACCTTATTGATATTTGCAGATTTTACTTTTATCCAAGTTCAGTTTCATTAACAGCAAGCATTATTATGTCACTATCAATTGTATTCATATTTTTTGTATTGCCTATCATAAGGCTAGAATCACAGATTTTATTAACAATTCTAGGAACTCCGTTCGAAGCGTTAGCAATTGCTTCAAGAGCGGTATCATCAAAAATATCAGTATTACATTTAGCACCAGTAAGCTTTGCTAATATATAGTCTTTAGTTTCTGATTTTGTGAGATTATCTAAATTATAATTCATTGTTATACGTTGTCTTAAAGGCTCATTAGCAACTAGCCTCATGGTATTATTTAACTGAGGAAGCCCCACAAGAAGTACTATTGCACGATCTCTTGAATCCATGTCAAAATTAAAAAGCATTTTTAAATCATTAAGTATTCCATTACTTACATAATTAGCTTCATCAATAATTATTACAGGAGTTATACGTTTTTCAACTGAATATCTAGTTATTTCATTTTGGATAATTTTGAAATTATCAATTTTTCTGCACATTGGCTCTAGTCCAAGCTGGGCAGCCATATTTTTATAAAATTCTGCAACAGTAAGTGTAGAAAGGGAACTATAAATAACTTTATAAAGTGATGAATTAAGGCTATTAGACCAGTTTCTTATTATTGTAGTTTTACCTCGCCCTGGACCTCCGGTCAGGATTCCGAAACCTTTATTATTAAGTAAATAATTAAGTCTACAAATAACTTCTTTATAGTCAGAAGTTTCTACTACTATTTCCTTAGAATTTTTTATAAACGGATTAAAATCCATTCCATATCTACTTATATAATCCATTATTCTTGACCTCCAGTAAGTTTTATTTTTTCCCTTTTTATAACAGAATTATCATGCTTATTTAAAAGCTTTATTTCTGTAAGTTCAGAAGTGTTTTTATCAACTACATAAATTTTGCTTAAATCAGGTGAATATCTTAGGGTTATTCTTTGTTTTGAGTATCTATAATCAACTTCATATTCTGTTTCATCTATCATAACTACGTTATCGGCTGATACTCTTCTTTCATATTCAAGTAAAAAGGAAGTTTCAATTTGTTCATCTGTAAGCCTTTTAATCATGTGAGATTCCTTGAAAAACCTGTCCTGTGGAGATAGTCCATCTAGAGAAGAATGTATATGCTGATTATAGCTATTAACATATGAAATAAGGCTTATCCTAAGTTCATCTAAATTATTAAAATCATTCATATTAAGCTGGGACATCCATTGATCTTTTAATGTACGAAACCACCTTTCAATTTTAGCTTTTGATTGTGGGGTATAGGGTGCACAATAACTAATAGTTGTACCTATTCTAGCTGCTAAAAGTTCCATTTGCTTGTTCTTATATGAAGCACCATTATCAAAGTTTAAGATTTTAGGTTTCCCGAATCGTGTAACAGCAGATTTTAAAACAGACATAAGATTTACAAAATTATCATTAAAAAATACATCTATTCCTGTTATGTATCTTGAAGCATCATCAATAAGTGCTATTATGTAAACGCGTTTCTTTTTACCATCTACCTTCAAATAAGGTC
Organism: Clostridium sp. BJN0001; assembly: GCF_022869825.1. Classification (NCBI taxonomy): domain Bacteria; kingdom Bacillati; phylum Bacillota; class Clostridia; order Eubacteriales; family Clostridiaceae; genus Clostridium; species Clostridium sp. BJN0001. Next base: position 835,464 of record NZ_CP094971.1, read on the forward strand.
CAACGCTGCTGTCACCACACCATACTTCATTTATATGAGCACGCTCATATCTTTTCATATCTTTATTTTTAGAATATTTATTCTCAAGCTTAAGAACATTAACATACCTATTAATTGTTGAAAGTGAAATATCTCCTTTAACAATAGTTCCATTGTTAATAAGCTTTTGATAGATAAGTGTTGCTGGGATTCTTGGATATTCTTGTTTTAAATATTTAATCTGTTCTGTAATATCAGAATCTAATTTACGTGTTCTTCCAGTGTCGCATCGTTTTACAGGTATGAGTGCCTCAAAGCCCTTATTCTTGTAATTGTAATACCAACGTTCAAGAGTAGCAGCAGCTACCTTAGTATCTTCACCATCTGGAGTCTGATATACTTTGCCTGCGGCATCTCGGAAAAATTGTTTAACACTTTTATTTTCATCATAAGTACCACTTATCAGAGGAGCCAAGATTCCGTACCTGAAAAGTGCTATTTCTTTTCTAGTTTTTTCGTCCATATTTTGAAAAAGCCTCCTTTGTTTTATTACAATATAAGCTTATATCTACATAAATTAACAGTAAAACTAAGTTATGTGGTTTTACGAAAATAAAATATTATTGATGCATTTAATTTGCATAAATTGTCTTTTAAAGTTTTTTAAACATTGCTTTGAAATACTTAAATCTAATGAAATTTTAAATGAAGTAATACGTTCCTTCCAATGCTCTAGATATTGTTTTATTATATAAAAAATATTGCTTTCATCGATAAATTCATTAGCTATCATAATGGGTTCAAAAGAAGCTTTGGAATTATAAGCATTAATAATTGAAATATGATCACATAAAAGAATTTGAGAATAAGGTACAATACACTCTGGAAATATAGCATGAGTTTTATTGCAACATGTACACTTTGCTCTAAGAATTGTTATAGATATCTTGCCATCACTGTTTTTAACAGTTCTCTTGTAATAACCATGCTTTACAAGCTGCCCGGACAATGTCGTCAACTTAGTAGATTAAGCTATGCAAAAATAAATTGAAAGAAATCATTTTTGATGTCTATTTTAATTTATCTTAAAAAATGGTACACTAAATAAATCCACTGGATAAAGTGAATTTTAAATATGTATTTATTTATATTTAATATTAAAAACAGGATTTAATATTATGATGGTGCTTTTTTCTTGGATGTTTGTTTTTGCGCTCACAAGATCGGTTGCAACGTATTTGTGAGCGTATTTTTATAGCTTTTTCAAGTATTAATTCTAACAGCTTATTTCTTAATCTAGATTTAACTAATAAAGCTATAATTCGTTTGAATACCTGTCCCAAAATAAAATTCCTATTTGATTGATATATTGAATTTAAATCTTTATCCTTATTATCATTTGATATCGCAGCATCGGCATCTTTTTTTATAAGAGCTGCAATCATCGATAAATAAATAGAAACGTAAAAATCTTGCTTTATGGCAATTGGCTTAGTACCTGAAAATTCTTCGATTTTAAGACTGCATTTTAATTCTTTATATTTAGATTCAACGCCCCATCTTAAGAAATAGAGTTCTTTGAATTTTAAAGGCGTAATAGTATCATCATAGATGTTAGTCACTAAAGTTTCTGTCACCTCATCTGACAGCTTAACTTTTACTACTCTTATTTTTTTTATTTCACCTTTAACTTTATATTTTAAAATAAAGTCAGGGGAATCTATTGATTGTGCAAGTTTAAAAGATGTTGATACTCGCATTAAAAATAGTAATTCCTTGGAATTTAAATAATCAAACATATCATATGAAGGATAGCCTCTATCAAAAATAACAATGCTTTTTCGAGGACAGAATTTATCTCCTATTGACTCTATATGTTGTTTTGCAATATGTCTTTCACTTGTCTTATATTTAGTAATTCTAGAATCTACAATAATGTCATTTAATACATCATATAAGGCTGACGCCGTCGCAATAGCAGTTCTTGTCTTATTTTGATTACTGCTTAATCCAAAATATTCACCACATTCTTTTGTATCTGGCACTTGTAGACTAGTTCCATCTACAGCTAGAATATTAAAACCATTCCAAGTGTTTAAATTTTTATTTATACTATAAAATTTATCAACAAAAAGTCTGCATAATTCATTAAAGGCTTCTGGTGATATATTTTGTCTTGCCTTAGAAAATGCTTGTTTTGTTATTGACGGAAATTTTAAACATTTATGATCTTCAATAAAATTATCAATTTCAGAAGAGATGGATTTTCGCAATGCGGAGCAAATAAAATGAACCGTATTTGAAAAGGATAGTTTTCTATTCCTTGAGAATGAGTTACCTAAGCTGTATGCTTCTTTGTACTCACTTGAAGTAATTAAATCGTTTGTTTCTTTTAAAATTAAAGATAATAATCTAGTATTTTTCATAATGTAAAACCTCGCTATAAATTTATTTCTCTATAGCGAGGCTGCAAAATTTTCCACTATTGTCAAGTGTTTTTTTTATTAAATTATCATTTTCTCTTAAGTTGACGACATTGGCTGCCCGGACCTTCCGCAGGAACAAGTAAGTTTGTGAAAATCTATGTCTTTAATAAATTTATCATAGGATTTTTGCGTTAATGACTTGATTTTTGAATCTAAATTAGATATAATTTTTGTATCATAAATATTAGTTATCATAGAATTTATGGTTAGCAGAGCAACAAAACTTTGGTCGGTGGTGTTGCTCTGCTTTTTTCCTTTCTAAGAATAATATAAAATAATAATATACTAAAAAAGGCAAGCATTAAATACTTTGACTAAAATTTAGTCATGCAAATAATGCTTGCTCTTTATTTATTTTGAAGATATTTAAATTTTTTAACATCATATAAAATGCTATTCTATAATGGATGTTATAGAACTTATAGGAAAAGTACCTGATAAAAAAATAAAAGAAAATGGTCCAAAACTTCACGAATATATAAAGGAAATGAATAAAAAGACATTTGGAAATAAGAACCTTCTTACAGTAGGAGAAGCATGGTGTGCAGGAATTAATGAGGCTGAGAAGTATTCAAATCCTGATGGCAGCGAATTGAGCATGATTTTTCAATTTGAACATATATGTTTAGATCAGCAGGAAGGAAAAGAAAAATGGGATGTAAAACCATTAAATTTACTTGATTTAAAAAGAGTTCTATCAAAATGGCAGACTGAACTTGACGGAAGAGGATGGAACTCACTTTTCTGGAATAATCATGATTTGCCTAGAATTGTATCACGATGGGGAAATGATAAAAAGTATCGTAAAGAAAGTGCAAAAATGCTTGCAACCATTTTACATGGAATGAAAGGAACACCATATATATATCAAGGCGAAGAACTTGGCATGACTAATGTTAAATTTGATGATATAAAAGACTATAAAGATATAGAAACATTAAATATGTATGATGAAAGACTTAAAAAAGGATATAAAAAATCTGAAATAATGGAATCTATCTATAAAAAGGGTAGAGATAATGCAAGAACTCCAATGCAGTGGAATAAAAATGAAAATGCAGGATTTTCAAAAGGCACTCCTTGGATAAAAGTAAATAGAAATTATAAGGAAATAAATGCAGAAGAAGAGATAAAAGATCATAATTCAGTATTTAATTATTATAAGAAATTAATATCTATAAGAAAGAAAAACGATGTTATAGTATATGGAAAATATATAGAACTTGCAAAAGATGATGAAAATATTTTTGCATACTTAAGGGTTCTAAATGATGAAAAAATACTTGTTGTTTGTAATTTCAGAGAAAATGAAAATGAATTTTCTCTTGATCACAATATACAATATAATAGGAAAGAATTATTAATTTCAAATTATGATATTAAAGAAAATAATATTAATAATATAAAATTAAGACCATACGAAGCTAAAATGTATAAACTAGATTAAAAAGAATTAAGCTATAAATTAAAGAAGGCGTTATAAGATTTTGAATGTAATTATCTTATAACGTCTTTTTTATTTAAAAGATGATGGAAGTTTATTTCTTTTTCAAAATTACTGCAAATAATATTAGATTTTAAATTACTTGTTTCTATTTCAGAAATACTTACAATAACTTCATTTTTAATTGCATCAGTTAATTTGGTGCCGGATTTATCAAAAATTGTACTTTTACCTAAAAAGTATGCATCTATGTTGGATAAATTTTCATTGCCGACTCTATTACATAATACAAGTGGTGTTAAATTTTCTATAGCTCTTATTCGAGCAATATCAAAGCTTGTATTACCTCCAAAATTTGAAAGTGCACATAAAAGATTTGCACCTTGTAAAATTTGTTCTCTTGATATTTCAGGAAACCATAAATCAAAACATATCTGAACTCCAATTTTAATTCCCCTAACGTCAAATACTTTATTTTCTTTGCCACGTGAAAATAATTTTTTTTCTAAATCTGATAGATGAATTTTTCGGTATTTACCAATATACTTATTATTGTCAACAATGACAGCAGTGTTATAAATTTTATTATTTTCCAATTCTGGCATACCAAAAATAATTGCACAATTATGTTTCTTAGAAATTTTTTTCATATCGTTAACTATACTGCTATTATTTATTTCTTGTGCAAATTGTTTTAATTCATTTTTATCTTTAAAAAGATAACCAGATGTGCATAATTCAGGTAGTACCCATAAATCAGCAGTATTATTATTAATAAGTGAATCAATAACATTAATATTTTCTTTAGAATTATGTTTAACATCAAATTGCATAAAACCTATTTTCATCTTGCTAACCCCATTTCTTTTACTTAAATTATACTATATAGAATAAAAGGGTGGACATATATTATATTAAAGTATATATTTTTTGAATTAATTAAATCAAAAAGGCTGTATTAAATTAAGATATTAATTTAATACAGCTTTTTTTGCTTGATTAAGCTGGTAGTTGTAGATGCGAGCCTGTTTTTATACGAGGATAGAAGATTATGCTCATAATCTTCTAAAAGTCCTTAGTTCCAATTTAATCTAATGCATCTACATATTTTTTAGCTTCAATTAAAGACATTTGCGTGTGCTCACGAATTGTTTTAACAGCTTTTACTTCTTTTCCTGCTTGCTTCAGATGAGTTGCAAGCTGTTTTACTTCATCGGAAACCCAATAAGATGAGAGATTATCATAACCGGTAAGTTTGGCTAATTGATTTATTCGTTCTTCTTGACTTTTGACACGTTTCTTTAATGCTGAAATTTCATTAAAGATTAGTACGCCAGAAATAATTAACAACAGAAAAACAATAGATTCCATTTGAATCATTCCACTCCTTTATATCACAAAATACAATAAAAAAGACCTAACTTTCTCTTATCGAAAATTAGGTCTAATGGTGCCGCTGACCGGATTCGAACCGGTACGATATCACTACCAGCGGATTTTGAGTCCGCCACGTCTGCCAGTTCCATCACAGCGGCAAATAACATTAAATATAATACCATAAAAATATATTTATATCAATAAAAAAAAGTTGTAAAATCATATAAAAATTTTTATAAATAGTATTGAAAAACTAAATGAAAAGTATTATACTATGTGTAAAGGTTAACAAAAGCAGGCACTTTATTAAGCCAATGTAAACAATTAAATAAGAGATTAAATGGAAGAATTTAGTGCTTATATGCTATCATATTATTAAGGTAGCAAAATTATTTTATCTATTTCGGCATCGATTCCATTTTACAAATCTTGATTATAACTTAATTTTTATTAAGTTAAATATAAATTTGAACTTTATTTTACTAACTAGGGGGAATTAAAAATGATTAAGAAGACAAAAATGTTAGCATTAGTTATGGCCGCAACATTAGCTGCTGGTACATTAGCAGGTTGTGGTTCAAGCAAATCTGAAGGTGAAGATAAAACATTAACAGTATGGTCACATCTTACAGATGCAGAAGTTGAAGCACTTCAGCCAGTAGTAGAGAAGTGGTCAAAAGATAACGGAGTAGCTGTTAAGTTACAAGCAGATAAATCTGACATGCAGGCTTTTATACAAGCTGCAAATAGTTCTAAAGGACCAGACATAATGTTTGGACTTGCTAATGATAACTTAGGAACATTCCAAAAAGCAGGAACACTTGCAGAAGTTCCAGAAGGAATTATTAATGAGGATGAATACACTTCAAAGAATGTTGTAGATGCAGTTACATTAGATGGAAAACAATATGCAGTTCCAATAGCTCAGGAAACAATTGCTTTATTCTATAATAAGGACAAGGTTAAAGAAGTTCCAAAGACTATGGAAGAAGTTGTAGAATTAGGAAAGACAGTAGGATTTAGATATGCAGTAGCTGATTTCTATAGATCATTTGGATTTTTATCAGCACAGGGTGGATATGTATTTAAAGATAATAACGGAACATTAGATCCATCAGATATTGGACTTGGAAATGAAGGAGCTGTTAAAGGATATCAATTCATTCAAGATTTAGTTGTTAAAAATGAATTAATGGCACCAGATATTACAGATGATATCGCTAAAGGAGATTTCCAATCAGGAGCTAGTGCATTCTATATTTCAGGACCTTGGGATATACAGACATTTAAGGATGCAGGAGTTAACTTTGGAGTTGTTCCAATGCCAACATTAGGTGGAAAGAACGTTTCAACATTCATGGGAGTTCAGGCTGCATTTGTAAGTTCTAAATCTAAGAATAAAGATTTAGCTTGGAAATTAGTTAAATACTTAACTGAAAATTCAACAGATGCATTAGTTGAAAAAGGAAACAGAATTCCAGCAACTAAAGCAGGTGTTGAAAGTGATACATTTAAGAATAGAGAAAACATGGATCAGTTCCTAGCACAAGCTAAACTTGCTACACCAATGCCTAATATTTCAGAAGTACAAGCTATGTGGGGACCAGGTGAAGATGGAATCAAAGCTCTTGTAAGTGGACAATTAGATGCTCAAGCTTGCGGAGATCAAATTGTAGCTCAGATTAAAGAAGGAATTGCTCAACAGAAATAAGTTCCAAAATTTAATTATATAGAGAAATATAAGAGGAGGCATAACCTCCTCTTATATAATAATTGGACTGATTAAATGTTTACATAATGATGTTCGAATTATTAATTTTATTATGAGAACTTATTACTTGACCGAGAAAGAAGGAGGAAAATAAATGAGCAAAAAGAATTCTAATAAACCTAAAAAAGATCACTTATTAAGAGCATTAGGATATTTATCACCAGCACTTATATCTATAATTATTTTTACTGTAATGCCAATAATATATACAGTATATATTGCCTTTACAGATTATACTATGTATTCACAGGATAATATAAGTTTTGTCGGAATAGCAAATTTTATTGAAGTATTCAAAGGACCTTTTAGTGAGGTATTCTTCCCTGTATTTATATGGACAGTTGTCTTTGCAATACTTTCAACACTTGGATGTTTCTTCTTAGGACTATTTATGGCTATACTATTAAATAATCCAAATATAAGAGAAAGAAACTTTTACAAAGCAATATTAATCATTCCATGGGCACTACCTGCAACAGTTGCAATACTTTCATGGCAAGGACTTTTAAATGGAAGTTATGGTGCTATAAATAATTTACTTATGGCATTACACTTTATTTCAAAACCGATACCATGGCTTACTACTGCATTATATGCAAGAAGTGCGATAATCATAGTTAATATTTGGCTAGGATTCCCTTACATGATGAATATTTGCTTAGGAGCTCTTCAGTCAATACCAGAAGTTTACTATGAAGCAGCTGATGTTGATGGAGCTAATAAATTTACAAAGTTTAAGAAAATTACATTACCATCAATAGCTCAAACAGCTTATCCTTTACTTATTTCATCATTTGCATTTAATTTTAATAACTTCGGTTCAGCGTTCTTAATCACAGGCGGAGGTCCTGCAAGACCAGGTACTCAGTTTGCTGGTTATACAGATATTTTATCATCTGTAAACTATAAACTTTCAACACAATTCGGAAGATTTGAAATAGCTTCTACAATAAGTATTATTATATTTGTTATCTTAGCAACTATTTCATACATTCAGATGAGAATGTCAGGACAATTTGAGGAGGTTGATTAATAATGAGCACAAAAAAAAGTGAAGAACTTGTATACAAAAAAAGAATGACTCCAGCAGAAAGAAGAGTTGCCTGGCTTTCAAGAATTATTTTATGGGTTATGGCCGTAATTGTTCTTATTCCAATAATGGCAGTTGTATCTGCATCAATGGCAAAAGGAAATTCATTTACACAGACTTCAATATTTCCAACAACATTTACTCTTGAAAACTACGTAAAAGTAGTTAGAGATACAAATTTCTTAATCTGGGTTAGAAACTCATTATTTGTATGCTTAAGTGTTTCAGTAGTGCAGCTTATAATGACAGTACCAGCAGCCTTTGCTTTTGCTAAATTAAAATTCAAAGGTAGAAGATTTGGTCTTATGTTTTTATTAATATTACAGATGTTCCCAACAACAATGGCATTACCTGCAATATTAGGAATTGCATATAGATTTAATTTAATGGATAAACTTTGGGGACTTATAATCTTACTTGCAGTAGGAAGTGCTTATAATATCTGGCTTATGAAGGGATATATGGATGGTATTCCTAATGAACTTTGTGAATCAGCTTGTATTGATGGCGCTAATACTTGGGATGTATTATGGAAAATAATATTCCCACTAATAAAGAATATGCTTATAGTAATATTCATATTCGCATTCGTTGGTGCATATAGTGAATTCATATTTACATCTGCATTAATGAAAGATGCTAGTACTCAGACTATTGCAACAGGAATGAGAACATTTATTACTAATAACTATTCAGCAAAATGGACTCAATATTCAGCAGCTGCAATAATGGCATCATTACCAGTTGTTATAATTTCAATTGTAGCTCAGAAGTTCTTTGCATCAGGACTTGTTGCAGGTTCTGTTAAGGGCTAATAGATTAAAAATATCATTTAGATTTTTATATGTCTCATAATAATTTTATTGTTATGAGACATTTTTTAATGAAAAATGGGGGGGTAAATATGATTAAGAAGATAACAAGTATTTTTGTTTCACTGTTATTAATAGTAGTATGTTTTTGCGGATGTGGAGCAAAAAAAGAATATACAGTAAATAAAAATCCTAATAATGAAAACTTTTCATGGGATAATGCTACAGTTTACTTTGAACTTACAGATAGATTTTTAGATGGAGATGAATCAAATAATCATTCTTATGGAAGAGAACTTGATCAAGATGGAAATGAATACTCAAATTATAAAGAAGAACCTTCAACATTTCATGGTGGAGATTTAAAAGGTCTTACAAAAAAGATTAACGAAGGATATTTTAATGACCTTGGTGTAAACGCTTTATGGATATCATGTCCATTTGAACAGGTACATGGATGGGTAGGAGCAGATGGGTTTAAATTTTATTCATACCATGGATATTGGACACTTGATTATACAAATATCGATGCTAATATGGGAACAAAAGAAGATTTTAAAGAATTTGTAGATACTGCACATGAGCATGGAATAAGAGTCGTATTAGATGTTATTTTAAATCATCCAGGATATGCAACTTTAAAAGATATGGATGAGTATGGGTATGGAAAACTTAAAGATAATTGGAAAGATTATTATTTTGAGAGTGCTGATAAAATTACACCTGATTCAGATCAGAATTATATGGATAAAACTGATGAGGCAGCATGGCAAAAATGGTTTGGAAGCGATTGGGTAAGAGCTTCTCAAAAATTTGCAGGATATGATGGATCAATAAATGATCCTGATCATACAAAATGTCTTTCAGGATTACCTGATTTTAAAACTGAAAGCACAGAAAAAGTTGATATTCCTCAAATTTGGAAAACAAAGTGGAATATGGAAGGCAGACTTGACTCAGAAACTGCAGAGCTTAATGAATACTTCGATAAAACAGGAAAAGAAAGAACTGTTTCAAATTATATTATAAAAGAAATTTCAGATTGGGTTAGAAATTATGGAATTGATGGATTTAGATGTGATACTGCAAAACATGTTGAGCAGGATAAATGGAAAGATTTAAAAGAAGAATGTACAAAAGCCCTTAAAGAATGGAAAGAAAATAATCCTGATAAAAAACTTGATGATAATGATTTTTGGATGACAGGCGAAGTGTATGGACAGAAAGTAGGAAGAACAAGCTATTATGATAATGGATTTGATTCTCTTATAAATTTTGAATTTCAAAATTATGCTGGAAATATAGAAGGTCTTGATAATGTTTATTCAAGTTATGCAAAAAAAATAAATAATGATTCTACAATGAATGCATTAAGCTATATATCATCTCACGATACTATACTTTTTGATAGAGATAATCTTATAAATGCAGGATCATCACTTCTTTTAGTACCAGGAGCTGCTCAAATTTATTATGGCGATGAAACAGGAAGAAAAGTTGCTTATGAGACATGTAGCTATGAAGATCAGAGAACAAGAGGAGATATGAACTGGGACTCAATAAATGAGGATGTATTAAAGCATTTCCAAAAGCTTGGAAGATTCAGAAATGCTCATATAGCTGTAGGTGCAGGAGAACATCAAAAAATAAGTGATTCACCATATACATTCAGTAGAGTATATGATAAAGATGGAAAAACAGATAAAGTTGTATGTGTACTTGGAGCAGAAGGTAAAACAGAAGTTGATGTATCATCTGTATTTTCAGATGGAGAAACTCTAGTTGATGCATATACAGGAAACACTTCTAAAGTTAAAAATGGAAAAGTTAAATTTAAGGCTGACAAAAACGGTGTAATTTTAATTGAAGAAGAATAGTATAGAGATAATTCCAACAAAAATATACAAAATTCTTAATATTTTTAAATAAAGGTTGTTACAAAGCAATTCATTTGATAAAATATAAAGAGAGTGGGACAAGTCAGCAGTGGCAAAATGGCTCACACGCATATTATTCCGTAAAAGGATAAATATGTATTATATCTATTAATTAGGGAGGAGCAAAATTATATGATGTATTCAAAAGAAGTTGAAGAAATGTGTGTAGTTGCTAAAGGTCCTAATCACGGACCAGCACCAATTCCTGAAGAAGGAAAGTGGGTACAATCAAAGGAAATTACTGATGTATCTGGTTTAACACACGGAATAGGCTGGTGTGCACCACAACAGGGAGCATGCAAATTAACATTAAACGTTAAGGAAGGTGTTATTCAGGAAGCATTAGTTGAAACAATTGGATGTTCAGGAATGACTCATTCAGCTGCTATGGCTTCAGAAATATTACCAGGAAAAACAATATTAGAAGCATTAAACACAGACTTAGTTTGTGATGCTATAAATACAGCTATGAGAGAATTATTCTTACAAATAGTATATGGAAGAACTCAGACTGCATTTTCTGAAGGAGGATTACCAGTAGGAGCTGGTCTTGAAGACTTAGGAAAAGGCTTAAGATCACAAGTTGGTACTATGTACGGAACTCTTGCAAAAGGACCTAGATACTTAGAAATGGCTGAAGGTTATGTAACTGATGTAGCTCTAGATGCTGAAAAAGAAATCATTGGATATAAGTTTGTTAACTTAGGAAAAATGATGGAAAACATAGGCAAGGGTATGGATGCTACTGAAGCTCTTGAAAAAGCTAAAGGACAATACGGAAGAGTCCAAGATGCTAAAGAATTTATAGATCCAAGAAAGAAATAATTAATTTTTGTAAGGAGGAAAATATTACCATGGCATTATTTGAAAGTTATGAAAGAAGAATAGATCAGATTGTTCCCGTATTAAAGAAATACGGAATGGAGAAAATTGAAGATGCTAAAGCTGTCTGTGCAGAAAAAGGCTTCGATCCATGTAAAATAGTTAAAGATACTCAACCAATCGCATTTGAAAATGCAGGATGGGCATATACTTTAGGTGCTGCAATAGCAATCAAAAAAGGATGCACTAAGGCTGCAGACGCTGCTGAAGCAATTGGAGAAGGACTACAAGCTTTTTGTATTCCAGGATCTGTTGCAGATGACAGAAAAGTTGGTCTTGGACACGGAAACTTAGGAGCTATGCTTTTAAGAGAAGAAACTAAATGTTTCGCATTCCTTGCAGGACACGAAAGCTTTGCTGCTGCTGAAGGAGCTATTAAAATAGCTGAAGCTGCTAACAAAGTAAGAAAAGAACCTTTAAGAGTTATCTTAAACGGTCTTGGAAAAGATGCTGCATTCATTATTTCAAGAATTAATGGATTCACATATGTTCAGACTAAATTTGACTATTTTACAGGAGAACTTAAAATAGTTAAAGAAAAAGCTTACTCAGAAGGAGCAAGAGCTAAGGTTAGATGTTTTGGTGCTGACGACGTTAGAGAAGGTGTTGCAATCATGCATCACGAAGGCGTTGATGTATCTATAACAGGAAACTCAACTAACCCAACAAGATTCCAGCATCCAGTTGCAGGAACTTATAAGAAGGAATGTATCGCTCTTGGAAAGAAATATTTCTCAGTAGCATCAGGTGGTGGTACTGGAAGAACTCTTCATCCAGATAACATGGCTGCAGGTCCTGCTTCATATGGTATGACTGATACAATGGGAAGAATGCATTCAGATGCACAATTCGCAGGATCATCATCAGTTCCAGCTCACGTTGAAATGATGGGTCTTATCGGAATGGGTAACAACCCAATGGTAGGTGCTACTGTTGCAGTTGCAGTTGCTGTTGAAGAATCTATGAAATAATCTAAGGAAAATCAAGGCTTTACAAAGTTTTTAATTTTCTAATATAGGTTGTTTAAACCTAAGATTATAAGTTATAGTCTTTTATAAGGCGTAAAATAGAGCATACGTTATTTTAATTTAATTTAGAATAACGTGTGTTTTGTTTTATGCTTTTTTTATATTATTTATTGAATAAAGCTTAAAATAAATCGTATAATGAACGTGTTAGTATGCGAATTTTTCTTAATTAAACTTAATATGCTAAATTCTTTTGAAGAAAGATATAGGAGATTTAAAAGATGGATTTAGAAGATAGAGCAAAAAAAATTAAAATTAGATATACCTGCTGTATTTATTGCTTTAAAGAAGAAGGAAACACCAGTAATTGCAAAGATTTTTGCAGAAATTACAATTGGATATGCGTTATCACCTATTGATTTTATACCAGATTTCATTCCATTTATAGGTTTGTTGGATGATATAATTTTACTTCCAATACTTATTGCAATAACAATAAAATTTATACCAGAAGAAATATTTAATAAATGTAGAATTGAAGCAGAAAACTTGTTGAGTTGTGGAAAACCTAAAAGGTGGTATTTTGCAATACCAATTTTATTAATATGGATGGCATTAATATTTCTAATTATTAAATTAGTTATTATGAGATATTTGTAAAATATGATTTGATGGTATGTAGTGAAAATAAGTTTTATAGATAAAAAGCATTATATGGAGGCGTGCTAATTTGGAAATAACAGAATTTATTCAAAGTGAAGTTTATAAAAGGTTGGATTATAATGTTCAAGAATTATTGCAAGATTTAATTAAAAAATTAAGTGATATTGATTATTTAATAATGAATAGAAATGAACCTGTTTTAGTTTTTAAAGTTAGACAGATGTATGAAAGAAATCCAAAATCTAAAGCTAATATTGCAACAATTAGATTAAGGAAGGGATATATTACTGTAGGACCTTATAAAAACAATGATGAAAACATAGTATATTGCAGAAATAAAGATGATATAAATGATGAGTTAATACAGAAAATAAAAAATATTTATAGTGAGAAGATGTGCTATTAGAGTATTTTTGTTATTTATTTTAAAATGAGAATGGAAAAAGATATTTATTCATTATATCTTTACATAATAAAACTCGAATAGCAGAGATAGAAGAAAATCATGTTATAAAATTAGAAGATTTAAGAATATTATGTGTTAATTGTCATAGAAAAGTACATACATATAAGATTACAGTTGAAGAACTAAAAAGAAAAATGAATTAATGAAATAATTTTAAAATTAAAGCAGCACAAAGGTTGAAATACCTAAGTGCTGTTTTTTGTGTTTTAAAATAGGATTCTTATCAAAATTAAAACAAGAATTTAAATAGTTCTACAAAATGTAAAATAATAGTATTAAATAAAATTTATTATATATTAAGGAGGAGATTAAAATAAATACAGCAACAGTTACAACTAAGGAACAATTGAAGAAAGCACAATAAGATAATGTTGAAGAAATAATAGTAATTGGTAAATTAGCAAAAAGTCTAAAAGATTCAAAAAAAATTACCACTTTAGGGACTACTATATTAGGAATATTAGCAGTAGGAGCTGTGGCATCTCCATTTACAGCAGGAACATCTTTAGGAATTAGTGCTTTAGCAGCAGCACCAGTTGTAATTACAACAGGTGCTTCAATACCAGCTATTATCTTAGCATCAAGTTTAGGAATAGGGTTTATTATAGCGATATTTAGAGATTATGATGAAATAGAATTTGATGCGTTTAAACCTAAGATTATTTTGAAAAGAAAATAACATAAAATAGGAATTTTTAAAAAGTATCTACAGCTGTTGTAGGTACTTTTTTATTATGTAAAAATTTAATTATATTATGTGGTAAAGTCGTAACAAAAAATTAGAAAATATATTTAGATAAAAAAGATAGGTAAATAGAAAATAAATTATTAGTGTAGTAATATATAAATAGAAATAAATATATAACGATTGAGGAGACTTACAATATGAGTATAGGAAGTAACATAAGTGAAAAAGCTAATTTAATTTGGGCTATAGCAGATAAATTAACAGGAGTATACAAGCCTCATGAATATGGTGAAGTAATATTACCTTTGACAGTAATAAGACGATTTGATTCTGTACTTGCAGATACAAAAGAAGCTGTTTTAAAGAAAAATGAACAGTTAGGAAAACTTTCAATGAAGGATGTTTTTTTATGTAAAGAATCAGGCTATGATTTTTATAACATTAGTAAGTTTGATTTTAAAAAATTATTAAGTGATCCGGATGGTATAGAAGCTAATTTTAGAGCTTACATAAATGGATTTTCTGAGAATGTTAGAAACATAATAGAAAAGTTCAATTTTGATAATCAGATAACAAGATTAGCTGAAAAGAACCTTTTATACATAGTTATTCAAGAGTTTGTTACACCACAAGCTGACTTACATCCAAGTAAGATATCTAATCTTGAAATGGGCTATATATTTGAAGAAATAATAAGAAGATTTTCAGAAGCACATAATGAAGATGCAGGACAGCATTATACCCCAAGAGAAGTTATAGAACTTATGGTAAACATATTATTTTATAATGACAGTGAACTTTTAACAGGAAATATTGCTAAGACAATATATGATCCAGCTTGTGGAACTGGAGGTATGCTGTCTGTTGCTGAAGATTATTTAAAGAAATTTAATAAAGATGCAGAGCTTATAGCTTTTGGACAGGAAATAAATGATCAGACATATGCTATATGTAAAGCGGATATGCTTATTAAAGGTGAAACTGCTAATAAAATAAAGAATGGAAATACATTATCTGATGATCAGTTTAAAGAAGATAGATATGATTATATATTATCGAATCCACCATTTGGACGTGAATGGAAAAATGATAGAAAAGCAGTTGAAAAAGAAGCTAAGCTTGGGTTTGCAGGACGTTTTGGAGCAGGACTTCCAGCTGTTGGTGATGGTCAAATGCTATTTTTAGAAACAGCTATATCAAAAATGAAGTCAAAAGGTTCAAGAATAGCAATAATACATAATGGTTCACCATTATTTACAGGAGATGCGGGAAGTGGTCCTTCTGAAATAAGAAGATATATATTAGAAAATGATTTACTTGAAGCAATAATAGCTCTTCCGAATGATATATTCTATAACACAGGTATTGCTACATATATATGGGTATTATCTAATAAGAAAGCTGATTATAGAAAAGGTAAAGTACAGCTTATAAATGCTAATAACTTATACGAAAAAAGAAGAAAATCATTAGGAAAGAAAAGAAATGATATTCCTAAAAAGTACATAAATGAAATTACTAAGCTATATGGTGAATTTAAAGAAAGTGAAATAAGCAAGATATTTGATAATGAGGATTTTGGATATTCTAAAATAGTAGTTCAAAGACCAAAATTAAATGAAGATGGTACACCAGAATTAAAGAAAGGTAAACCTGTAGCAGACAAATCTTTAAAAGATACTGAAAATGTTCCATTAAAGGAAGATATACAAGAATATTTCAAAAGAGAAGTATTACCTTTTGCTCCTGATGCATGGATAGATGAAAAGAAAACTAAAGTAGGATATGAAATATCATTTACAAGATATTTCTATAAATATGTACCATCAAAGCCAGCAAAAGAACTTGAAATGGAAATAAGAGAAATAGAAAAAGATTTAGATGGCGTATTGGAGGAAATATTCAATGACTAGGAAGATGAAAGATAGTGGAGTTGAATGGATTGACAAAATTCCAGAGGATTGGACAGTAATAAATTTTAAATATGTATTCTCTTTAAAAAAAGGACTATCTATAACTAAAGAAAATCTTCTAGAAAATGGAATAAAGGTAATTAGTTATGGACAAATTCATTCTAAATATAATTCAGGAGTTTGTTTAAATGATTATTTAATTAGGCATGTTGGAGAACAGTATTTAGAAAGTGATGGTCAATGCCTTGCTTCAAAAAATGATTTTATTTTTGGTGACACGTCTGAAGATTTAGATGGAGTAGGAAATTGTGCATATATAGACTCTGATGAAAGTATTTTTGCTGGATATCATACGATAATAGTTAGTCCATTACATTTGCTTGATTCAAAATATTTTGCATATTTATATAAAACTGATTGTTGGAGGAGTCAACTGCGTTCAAGAGTTTCAGGAATAAAATTATTTAGTATTACACAGAAGATATTAAAGCAAACAACAGTTATAATGCCTTCAAAAGAAGAGCGATGTAATATAGTAAAATATTTGGATAAAAGATGCAACAAGATAGATGAAACAATAGAAAAAGAAAATTTAGTAATACAAAAGCTAAAAGAATATAAACAAAGTGCTATAACAGAAGCAGTTACTAAAGGATTAAATCCTGATGCACCGATGAAAGATAGTGGAGTAGAATGGATTGGAGAGATTCCTGAACATTGGTCAATAGTTAAACTAAAGCAAGTATTTACCTTTAGAAAGGGATTAACTATAACAAAAGAGAATCTTGTGGAAAAAGGAATAAAAGTAATTAGTTATGGACAAATTCATTCAAAAAATAATAATGGAATTTCAATAGATGATTCATTAATAAGATATGTTGGAAATGAATATTTAGAAACAGGGAAACAATCTCTTGTTTTAAAGAATGATTTTATTTTTGCAGATACATCTGAAGATTTAGATGGTGCAGGAAATTGTGTTTTTGTTAATTTAGATGAAGAGATATTTGCTGGGTATCATACAATTATAATTGCACCAATAAAGCGAGATATTATGCAGGATTGGAGATATTTTGCATACTTATATAAAACTGATTGCTGGAGAAGCCAAATACGTTCAAGAGTATCGGGTATAAAATTATTTAGTATTACACAAAAAATATTAAAACAAACAGAAGTAATTATGCCAGATTCTAAAGAGCAACAGGAAATAATAGATTATCTGGATAAAAAATGTTCAGCAATAGATAAATTAATATCTAACAAAGAAAAAGTAATAGAAAAATTAACAGAATACAAGAAATCATTAATATATGAATGTGTTACTGGTAAAAGGGAGGTGCAGTAGTATATTTAATATTTATTATATAAATTATGAGAAAGCATTTGAAATATCAATGTTATTGGACAATAACATACAAGAAAAGAAGCAAATTGAAAAGCAAGTATTAATTGATGCTAAGGGTAGTGGTTCAGCAGATACTACAGATTTAAGTAAAATTCCACTTATAGATAAAATTGCTCCTAAGATAGACTTTTCAGTAGATGCAGATTGGAATAAAACCAAAAAAATTGTGGATTCAGTTAATGTTGTATCAACTAAATCTACAATTCTTAATCCAATATATAAAAAAGCTATTGAGGCAAAAGAATTGAAGAAAAGTGAAATTGGAAATTTAATAAAAATACGTAATGTTGAATTAAATATTACAAATGAAAAAGAAATACTTACAACTAAAAGTTTATTAAGTGGCGTTTTAAATAAAGTTCCAATGGAAGGCACAGAAGGCATAGATATTACTGGATTTTTAGAGGTATTACTAAAAGATTCTGCATACATATTTTCAGGAAAATTTAAAAACAAAAACAGCACAATTACATTTAAGATTCCTATGAAAGTTGAGAATGAAATGGAGAGCCAATATAGTATAACAGATTTAGAAATTGGTCCTGTTACTATAATAGGAATATATAGGGGAAAACATAATAATAAAAAAATTAGTAAGAAAATCAATAGGTTACAGAATCTATCTAATTTCTATGGGAATGAAGATAGTGGTATAGAACATGATGAGGACGATGAAGATAAAGAAGATAAAGTTGTAGATACTCATTTTATAGATGTGATTGCTATTATACAAGAATTAGAAATTAAGTAGGTGATTGCGTGGATAAATTTACGATATATGAATATAGCAGACAGGATATGAAGAAAATTAAGAAGTTTTTAAAAAATAAGAAAAGGGAAATAGTATATTTAGATAAAGACTTCAAGATAGAAGAGGATAGTGAAACCTACTTTAAAGAAAATAATTTTTATGATTTAACGCAATTAATTATTGTTAATGGTGGAAGAATAGAATTTTATGCAGGTATATTGATTAAATTATTCAATATATGTATTGCATTAGATATTGGTTTTAATATTAATTTTGTAGTTGATAAACGATATTCGAATGATTTATTAGATAATCTATATTATTATATAGACAATATTGAAAATTTAGAAGCTTATATAGGTTTGAGAGAAAATAATGTATCTAATGTAGTTGATATAGATAAATGTAAATTTGAAGAGATGAAAAAATTCATAAGTGAAAATCTTTTTGGTAATAAGAAATTTCAAGAACGATTGTTTGAAGAATTACAGAAGTATAGATTATTCAATAAAATTGGTGAACAGAAAATTTTTTCTGTATTTATTTGTGGTGACTCAGGAATTGGCAAGACAGAAACTGCACGAATACTTCATAAATTCTTAAGCCCAAACGAAAAAATTATAAAAATAAATTTTGGTAATTATGGTGATAAGAATGCTCTGAGCAGTTTAATAGGTAGTCCAAGAGGATATGAAGGAAGTAATAAAGGGGAATTATCAGATAAAATAAATAAAAGTAAATCAAAAGTAATTTTAATTGATGAATTTGAAAAAGCAGATTCTCAGATTTATAATTTTTTCTTGGAATTATTAGAAGATGGAAAATTTACAGATTCACTAGGACGAGAATTTAATTTAGATAAATATATAATTATATTTACATCTAATATCAAAAAAGAGGAAATATCCAAAAAGATATCACCAGAGTTAAAATCAAGATTTAATTTGATGTACAAGTTTTCATTAATATCTAATCAAGATAAAAGTAATTATGTTAATTGTAGGATAGATGATTTATTTGATAAATTTAAAAAAAAATTAAATTTTAATTTTAATAACGAACAAATTGAAAGAATAAAAGATATAAACGTTTCTCAATATACAAATATAAGAAAGATAAATCAAGAAATAATGAGAAGAATATCTAATGAATATTTAAAAGGGGAGGTGCAGTAATTCATGAATGAAGAAGAATTAAAAGAAAAAGCCTTTGAAGAAGCTATAGAGCAATACCTTATAACTGAAGGTGGGTATATCAAAGGTAATCCTAAGAATTTTAATAGAGAATTAGCTTTAGATACTTCTACTCTTATTGAGTTTATTAAAAAGACTCAGCCTAAAAAGTGGGAACGTTATGTGAGTATATACGGTTCAGATAGTGAAGAGAGTTTTATAAAGCGTTTTTGTAAGGAAGTTAAGGCTAATGGATTATTAGCGGTATTAAGACGTGGATTTAAAGATAGAGGTATTAAGTTTGATGTAGTATATTTTAAGCCAGCAAGTACTGATAATCCAGATACAGTGAAACTATATGAAGAAAATATACTTCATTGCACAAGACAGCTTCATTATTCAATATTTAATGAAAATAGTATTGATATAGTTTTATTTTTAAATGGTATACCTGTTGTATCTATGGAACTTAAATGTCAGTTTACTGGACAAACTATATATAATGCTATTGATCAATATAAATTTGATAGGGCAAGTAGAGATACTATATTTCAATTCAGAAACAGAGTATTAGTTCATTTTGCGGTAGATTTATTTGAAGTACATATGACTACAAGATTAAATGGTAAAAGCACTTATTTCATGCCATTTAATCAGGGGTCTAATGGAAGTGGAAATGTTGGTGGTTCTGGCAATCCATTAAATCCTAATGGATATCAGACAGCATATTTATGGGAAAAAGTTTTATGTAAGGATAGGTTGATGGAAATTCTTCATAAATATATGCATCTTAAAAAAGAAGATAAAAAAAATGCTGATGGTAAAGTTATTGCTACTGAAGAAACTCTGATATTTCCAAGATATCATCAGCTTGATGTAGTTACTAAATTGATCGAAGATGTTAAAAAGAATGGAGTCGGTAAGAATTATCTTATTCAACATAGTGCAGGAAGTGGTAAATCTAATTCTATAGCATGGTTAGCTTATAGATTATCAGGACTTCATGATAATAACAATAATCCTATTTATAATTCAATAATTGTTGTTACAGATAGAAGAGTTCTTGATAGTCAGCTGCAAGATACAATATATCAATTTGACCATGTTTTAGGTGTTGTTGAATGTATTGATAAGAAAAAACATGCTATTGATTTAAGAAATGCTATAAATGCAGGCAAAAGAATAATAATAACTACTCTTCAAAAATTTCCTGTAATATATAAAGAAATACAGATAGATGGTAATTTTGCAATAATTGTTGATGAAGCTCATTCAAGTCAGACTGGTGAAGCATCTAAAAAGCTAAAGAAAGCGTTAGCTAATACTGACGATATACTAGAGGAATATAGAGCAGTGGAAAATGAAACAGAAGAGAATACAAAAGATGATGAAGATAAAATATTAGATGAACTTGCATCACATGGAAGAATAGATAATTTATCATTTTTTGCATTTACTGCTACACCAAAGGAAAAAACTTTGCAGATGTTTGGAGATAAACAGTCTGATGGAACATATAGAGCATTTCATATTTATTCTATGAGACAAGCTATAGAAGAACATTTTATATTGGATGTATTAAAAAATTATATTACTTATAAAATGTACTATAAAATAGCTAAAAAAGTGGCTGATGATCCTGATGTTGATGCCTCAAGAGGTGCTAAAGAAATAGCAAAATATGAAAGCCTTCATCCACATAATTTAGCTCAAAAGACAGCTGTAATGGTAGAGCATTTTAGAAATATAACTAAAAATAAAATAGGTGGTAGAGCTAAAGCAATGGTAGTTACATCATCAAGACTTCATGCCGTAAGATATTTATTTGAATTTAGAAGATATATTAAAGAAAAAGGCTATAAAGATTTAGATGTACTTGTTGCTTTTTCAGGCACTGTAAATGATCCTGATATTCCAGATAGCAGTTTTACAGAAGAAGGATTAAATAACGATAAACAAGGAAACACAATTAAGGAAGATCAGCTAAAAGAAGAATTCCATACGGATGATTTTAATATGCTTATAGTTGCAGAAAAATATCAGACAGGATTTGATGAACCACTGCTTCATACTATGTTTGTAGATAAAAAATTAAGTGGAGTAAAGGCTGTACAAACGTTATCTCGTCTTAATAGGACAATGAAAGGTAAAGAAGATACTTTTGTACTTGATTTTGTAAATAATGCAGAAGATATTCAGAAATCTTTTCAGCCTTACTATGAAGCCACAGTATTAGAACAGGAAACAGATCCAAATGTTATTTATGATTTAAAGAATGGACTTGATTCATTTCAAATATATCAAACTATAGAAGTAGAACATTTTGCAAATATTTTTTATTGCAAAAATAATAAAAATGCACAGGCACTTTTAACTGGATGCATTAAACCAGCCCTTGATAGATATAATGCAAAAGAAGATAAGGAAAGAGAAGAATTTAAATCATCTATTGCTACATTTGTAAGAATATATTCGTTTATAATACAGGTTTGCAGAATGTATGATAAAGATATGCAGAAGTTTTTTGTATATGCCAGATTTTTAAGTAAATGTCTACCAAAAGGAGAAAATAAAAAAGTTGATTTATCTGATAAGTTAATTCTTGAATATTATAAGCTTGATAAAACTTTTTCAGGTGACATAGAATTAGAGAAAACAGAAGGCTATGTAGCTAATATTAAAGGTGGTATTGGCGGAAAAGAGAAGAAGGAAGACCTTCTCTCAGTCATTATTGATAAGATGAATGAAAAGTTTGGGACTACATTTAGTGAACAAGATAAAGTATTAGAGCAGATGAAGTCTGATTTTGCTAAGGATCAAAAAATAGTTAATGCTGTTAAATCTGATGATAAATCTTTATTTAAATATTTATATGAACAGAAATTTAAAGATGTTGCAGTAAATAGATATGAGGAAAATGATAAATTTTTTATGAGCTTATTTAGTGATGAAGAGAAAATGAAATTTATTATGAATATGATGTCTGACGTTGTTTATAAAGAGTTGAAAAAATAAGTGATTTTATAAGATAAATTTTAAAGATTTGTATAACTATTTATGTAAAAAATTATTTAAAAGTAAAGATGAGGAAGGGATTATTATAGATAAAAATATTGAAATAAAAGAGAATGTAAATTAGTTTGTGTAAAAGTTAAATATTGAATACTTTAGAAATTATGTCCAATTAGCTCTTGTGTAGTTAAAGATAAGGTTTTTTCAAAATTAATTTGATCAGAGAATGTATTTTGAGCAACTAATTGATTGCAAATAGCTTTCGTATTTATTTTAAAAGTTTCAGTATAAAACTTTATATTATCATGGTAAAACTTATCATTACTATATTTTATATAATCTATAATAGCTACTGATTTTCCTGAATTTTTTATTATTAGATAATTAAGTCTTTTAGATTTAACTTGTATAAAGTCTGAATATATAACTATATAAGCTCGGTTAGAATCTTGAATAGATTTAGTGGTGAGTTTTAATGATTTTAGTAGGTAAAAGAAGTAATGAAAGCCATTTAAAAAAGAAAATTTTTTGCAAACTTTTATTATAATAGTGTTGTATTTTCAGTATAAATATCATATAATAAAAATATAAAAGCGGTGAGCTTCTACCAGTAAAGAAGTAATGATTATGGTGAGTCTCTACCAGATTTAGAAGTGAGAAGTAGAAAAAGCGGTGAGCTTCTACCAGTAAATGAAGAGTTTAAAGAGCAGGGAGATAACTTTAAGTATAGTTATCTCCTTTTGTTAATTGTGAGGAATATATGGAAAAATTACGATTATGTAAAATTAAAGAAGAATATATTAATTATTTAAGAAAATTTGATGATAAAGTACTTTTTAATAAAAAAGAGAAAAGAATATATATAGGTATAATACATATTATTAATAATGTGAAATATTGTATACCCTTATCTTCACCTAAGGAAAAACATAAGAAAATGAAAAACTCAATAGATTTTTTAAAAATTAATGGAGGATATGATGGCGCAATAAATTTTAATAATATGATACCAGTATTAGAATCGGTTATATTAAATTTTGATATTATGGATGAAGAAAAAGAAGGGTATAGAAATATTTTATTTAATCAAGTAAAATTTATAAAGAAAAATAATAAAGAAATTATTGAAAAAGCAGACAAGCTTTATAAAAAGGTAACAATATATAAAAGTAATTATCTTTTAAAACGTTGTGTGGACTATAGACTTTTGGAAGAAAAAAGTAGTATATATTTGAAAAGAGAAATAAAAAAATAAGAAATTAATAAAACAGTAGGCTTTTAATACATAACATAGATTAAAGATTTTATAAATAATAACTTGCAATTAAATATTAATTATGTTATACTTAGTAAGAATTAAAAAAAGATTATTTGATTTTACATTTCTCCTTAATCAGAGATTTATATTATTAATATCTTTAAAAAATAAGGAGGAATTTTAAAATGGCAGATATGCAAGATAAGACAATAGTATGTAAAGATTGTGGAAAGGAATTTGTTTTCACAGTTGGAGAACAAGAATTCTACAAGGAAAAAGGTTTTGAAAATGAACCTGTTAGATGCCCAGATTGTAGAAGAGCAAGAAAACAACAAAACAATAGAAGATAGTAAAAGAACGTTAGAGTTGCGAGATTTTATCGCAACTCTTTTTTACTGCAATAAGAAAATGCAAAAGGTGAATAAAATGTATTTAAAAAATAAATATTTTATGTAATATATATAGAATATAGGGTTCATTAGTAGTTTATCCCTAAAAAGCTACTTTCCAATTATTAAAATATAGAAGTAGTTAGCTTCTATCAGCAAATGAAAAGTTTAGAGGACACTAGGGATGTATCAAAATAAATTTGATACATCCTTTTTAGTTTATTTAATTTCGATGTCTAATTTACCATTAGTATCAATCTTATTAATAAGTATCTTAGATTGTCCACTATAGCCCTTTTCTAAGTATCCAGCTACAGATTCTTCATATGAATTATTGCTGTTATCTTTATATGTTAAAATTAGTGAAGTTTCACCTTTAATACTATTAGTATCAATAGTATATTTTAAAGATTTTTTAGGTTCTATTTTTGAAATTGTTTTTATAGTATTTGTTGTGGTCAAGTGTTTTTGTAACACTTTGACCTAATTTTTTTTATATCTTGCTTCAAATGGCGTTAGACCATTATTAAATGTATGTGGACGTAAGTGGTTGTACCAGACGTATGCAAAGTTATCGATATCTGAATTAAGCTCTTTATCATTATGATAATATTTTAGATTTATCAATTCATTCTTAAGAGTGTTGAAATATCGTTCCATAGGTGCATTATCATAGGGATAACCAGCCTTACTCATACTTTGCGTTATACCGTTACCTTTGCAGAAATTAACAAACTCCTTTGACGTGAATTGAGTACCTTGATCACTATGAAGTAATATATTACCATTATTAGTAATATGCTGCGCGGCGAATGCCTTTTTTACTGTTTTTATAGCCAAATCAGACGTGATTTCTTTACCATTAAGTGATG
Source organism: Clostridium sp. BJN0001 (assembly GCF_022869825.1). Taxonomy (NCBI): domain Bacteria; kingdom Bacillati; phylum Bacillota; class Clostridia; order Eubacteriales; family Clostridiaceae; genus Clostridium; species Clostridium sp. BJN0001. The sequence goes on from NZ_CP094971.1 coordinate 860,802, forward strand.
CAACAACTGAGCGGTCATGCAGATCTACGATTGAACAGTTATATCTTTTTTGACCATTAGCAAGTGTAATATATGTGAAATCAGTGCACCATTTTTCATTAATTTTTGCAGCTGTGAAATCTTGATTCAACAAATTAGGAAATTTCTTGTACGCTTTTCCATGTTTGTAAGAAGGCTTCTTTTTACGAACTATAGAATATATCTTCAAGTCAGTATTCATGTATTTATGGACAGTCTGGCAGCTTAAATATATATGCTTACGTTCTAAGAATATTTTCATATTTCTATAGCCTAATACACCATTATTTTCATGATAGATTTCTTCTATTGTAGAATATATAGACTTCTTCTTATCATTATAAGCCTGTTTTCTTGCTTTTTTGTAGTTATAATATGCATTAGGATAGATACTAAATCGTCTAAGCAGCCATCGTACACCGAAGTGCTGTTTATTATCATCAATAAATCGATAAACCATCAATCGATTTCCTTTGCAAAGAATGCCGCTGCTTTTTTTAAGAAATCATTTTCCTTCTGCATTTCCTGAAGCTGTTTCTTAAGCTTCTTATTTTCAGTAAGATAATCATATTCGCTTTTTAAATCCTGGTTTGTCTGGCATTCGCTGCGGTATTGCTTAACCCAATTTGAAATACTAGCCTTTGATACTTTATATTCATCAACTAAACTTTTAATTGTTCTTCCTTCAACATGAAGAGCTACTATTTTTCTTTTTACTTCTTCCTCAAAATGTTGTACCATAATCTATTCCCCTTTTCCTAATAAAATTATAATTTATTAGGTACTCATGTTACAACTTTACTTTATCACAACAATTAATCCTGATTATGCATTCTTAGATTTACTAATGCCAAAATTAAATGGACAAGAGCTACTAAAACTAATAAAAGAATTTAACAAAGATGCAAAAATATTTATAGTATCTGCAGATGTACAAAAAAGCATAAGAACAGAAGTTGAAAAAAATAAAATTATGGGTTTTATTAATAAGCCATTCAATGAAGAAAAAGCTAAATTAATATCTGAAATGATAAGGAAGGATTTCAATGAGTAAAAAAGAGTTATTATACGACATACTTAAGGAATTATTTAACATAAGCGTTGGTAAGGCTGCAGATATGCTCTCAGAAATAACAAAGAGAAAAATTATATTAAATGTACCTAATATAGATATTTTTAATACTAAAGATGAAGAAATTAAAATAAATGATCATCTTCTAAAGAGATTAAATGGAACATTAATGATATCATCTATTTCTTTTGAAGAAAAATTAACAGGAAAAGCTAACCTAATTTTTCCGATTGCAAAAATGAGAAATTTTTTAAACATTTGTTTGAGTGAAGAAGAACAATTTTCTCAAAATGATGAGTTTACAGATATTGATTTTGATATTATTAAAGAGATTGGCAATATAATTTTAAATTGCATTATTGGAGAAATTGGAAATTATTTAGACATTGATTTAACATATACTTTACCAGAAGTAAAAGTATTTGATAATATAAATTTTAGCAATGATATTGAAAATAATAAATATATTTTATTACTTTATATAACTTTTATAATTGATGATACAGAAATTGAAGGGGCAGTCATAATTGATTTGACATTAAATTCATTAAAAGAGTTATTAAAAAGAATAGATAAGATAGAGGATGGACTTTATGAATAGAGTTTTATATGACATATTAAATAATGTTAATGAAGGAATAATAATTTTAGATCAAAATTTAAATGTTTGTTTTTGGAATAATTATATGGAAGTTCTAACCGAAATTGAAAATAAAAAAGCTAATGGTAATAATATATATGATATATTACCAAATTTAAATAAAAAATATTTTAAAGAAATAATAAATGATGCATTAAATAATAAAGTTAAAATGTTTTTTTCAGCAGCTATGCATAAAGGACTAGTTAATAATGAAAAGAAATTAAATTTTAAAATTAGTAGTTTACAAAAAAATGAAGCTAGATTTTTACTTCTAGAATTTATTGATGTTACAAATAAATTTGCACAAATATATTTATTAAAAGATTATATAAAAGAACTACATAGAATTAATATTGAATTAAAAGAAAAAGAAAAGGTTATTAAAAATTTAGCCTATTATGATAAATTAACAGGAGTTGCAAACAGAACATTATTCTATGAAATCACAGAAAAGCATTTAGAAGATATGACAAGAGAGAATAAATTATTAGGATTGATTTTTATAGATATTGATAAATTTAAAGATATAAACGATACGTACGGTCAATGTCGTCAACTTAAGAGAAAATGATAATTTAATAAAAAAAACACTTGACAATAGTGGAAAATTTTGCAGCCTCGCTATAGAGAAATAAATTTATAGCGAGGTTTTACATTATGAAAAATACTAGATTATTATCTTTAATTTTAAAAGAAACAAACGATTTAATTACTTCAAGTGAGTACAAAGAAGCATACAGCTTAGGTAACTCATTCTCAAGGAATAGAAAACTATCCTTTTCAAATACGGTTCATTTTATTTGCTCCGCATTGCGAAAATCCATCTCTTCTGAAATTGATAATTTTATTGAAGATCATAAATGTTTAAAATTTCCGTCAATAACAAAACAAGCATTTTCTAAGGCAAGACAAAATATATCACCAGAAGCCTTTAATGAATTATGCAGACTTTTTGTTGATAAATTTTATAGTATAAATAAAAATTTAAACACTTGGAATGGTTTTAATATTCTAGCTGTAGATGGAACTAGTCTACAAGTGCCAGATACAAAAGAATGTGGTGAATATTTTGGATTAAGCAGTAATCAAAATAAGACAAGAACTGCTATTGCGACGGCGTCAGCCTTATATGATGTATTAAATGACATTATTGTAGATTCTAGAATTACTAAATATAAGACAAGTGAAAGACATATTGCAAAACAACATATAGAGTCAATAGGAGATAAATTCTGTCCTCGAAAAAGCATTGTTATTTTTGATAGAGGCTATCCTTCATATGATATGTTTGATTATTTAAATTCCAAGGAATTACTATTTTTAATGCGAGTATCAACATCTTTTAAACTTGCACAATCAATAGATTCCCCTGACTTTATTTTAAAATATAAAGTTAAAGGTGAAATAAAAAAAATAAGAGTAGTAAAAGTTAAGCTGTCAGATGAGGTGACAGAAACTTTAGTGACTAACATCTATGATGATACTATTACGCCTTTAAAATTCAAAGAACTCTATTTCTTAAGATGGGGCGTTGAATCTAAATATAAAGAATTAAAATGCAGTCTTAAAATCGAAGAATTTTCAGGTACTAAGCCAATTGCCATAAAGCAAGATTTTTACGTTTCTATTTATTTATCGATGATTGCAGCTCTTATAAAAAAAGATGCCGATGCTGCGATATCAAATGATAATAAGGATAAAGATTTAAATTCAATATATCAATCAAATAGGAATTTTATTTTGGGACAGGTATTCAAACGAATTATAGCTTTATTAGTTAAATCTAGATTAAGAAATAAGCTGTTAGAATTAATACTTGAAAAAGCTATAAAAATACGCTCACAAATACGTTGCAACCGATCTTGTGAGCGCAAAAACAAACATCCAAGAAAAAAGCACCATCATAATATTAAATCCTGTTTTTAATATTAAATATAAATAAATACATATTTAAAATTCACTTTATCCAGTGGATTTATTTAGTGTACCATTTTTTAAGATAAATTAAAATAGACATCAAAAATGATTTCTTTCAATTTATTTTTGCATAGCTTAATCTACTAAGTTGACGACATTGTACGTACGGTCATGAAGCTGGAGACAAAGTTCTTGTTAATGTAGCTAATATACTAAAAGAAGCTACAAGAGAAAGTGATGTAGTCGTTAGATATGGCGGCGATGAATTTTTAATATTACTACCTAATATAAATAAGTATGATAATTATAAACATATAGTTTCAAGAATTGCGAATAATAAAAATAAGATTATAAATTTTTATGGAAAAGAAATTAATATATCTTTAAGTATGGGTATTAGTTTTTATCCTAAGGATGGGGATAATATTGATGTATTAATAAAAAAAGCTGATAAAGCTATGTATATTGCAAAAAAGAGAAATGGCGAAGATTGTAGTGAATGTATTTTAAGTAAATTCGATTTGTAAAATTCATATTTATTTTAAATTACTTAAAAACGTATGGATTTAATAATCTGAAAAAAACTTTTCTATACTATTATTTACAGGAATTTCTGAAAATATAATATGAGTAGAATTTGTGCAATCTAGAGATGAAATAGAGTCAACAAATTTTTCAATCTCAGATATAGATTTAACACTTAATTTTACGATTACGCAAGAATGACCTGCAATTCTATAACAGAAAACTACACGAGGGTGGTTATATACAAATTCTTTAAATTGCTTAAACTTATTATTTTTAATATCAATTTGAATCATACATTGTATAGAAAAATTTAAAGCAGCTTCATTTATTTTTATAGTGTAGTTTTCAATTATACCACTATCTTCAAATTTTCTTATTCTTTCTGCAACGGATGGAGGGGATAAGTTTACTCTTTTTGATAATTCTCTAATAGATAAACGACTATTTAATTGAAGTTCTTTTAAAATTTTAATATCTGTAGTATCAATTTTCATATGAAATTAATTACCTTTCTTTTTATTTGATTTGAAATGTTTTCTGCACTAAATACTATCAAACTGTAAGGATAAGTTTCCTTTAATTTATTATAATATAATAAGTTGTGGGCCTCAACTTTTATAGATAATATGAAAGGAAGATAAATAATGAAAGATAGTAAAGATTATGTAATTTTAAATAATGGAGTTAAAATGCCTGTACTTGGATTTGGAACTTATAATGTTCAAGATTTAGATAAACTTAAGAATTCAATAAAAGAGGGTATAAAAATAGGATACCGACATATAGATACAGCTTCTTTCTATAAAAATGAAGAAGCAATTGGACTTGCAATAAAAGAAAGTAATATAGCTAGAAAAGAAATATTTCTAGCTGATAAAGTTTGGAATTCGGAGCAGGGATACGAAAAAAACTCTTAAATCTTTTAAAAATTCAATTAAAAAACTTAAGACAGATTATTTGGATTTATATTTAATACATTGGCCACAACCATTAAATAAAGAAACTTGGAAAGCACTTGAAAAATTATATAAAGAAGGTTATATAAGAGCTATAGGTGTAAGTAATTTTACAGTAAATACTTTGGAAGAATTAATAGAAAATGCTGAGATTATACCAACAGTAAATCAAATAGAATTTCATCCAAGGCTTGTTCAAAAAGATTTAATGAAGTATTGCAAAAAATATAAGATTCAGTTAGAAGGATGGTCACCTTTAATGAGAGGATTAGTTTTTGAAATTCCAATTTTACAAAAGCTTTCACAAAAATATCACAGGACAGTATCTCAAATAGTATTAAGATGGGATTTACAGATGGGTTTTACTACTATCCCAAAATCAACAACATTATCAAGAATAAAAGAAAATGCCGACATATTTGATTTTGAAATAAGTAAAGATGATATGAAGACAATTGAAAAATTGAATGATGGCTTTAGAATAGGAAAATGTCCTGATGAAGTTTATAAAAATCCAGATATAATAAAAGAATAATTTTAAATGAGGTTTTCATACTAAACATTTAGTATGAAAGCCTCAAAATTTTATTTAGGCAAAAATGCACTAAATAAACCAATTAAATTAGTTACTTCAAGTGGAACTTTAAGATTATTATCCGAAATACATTTCTGTATTCTATCGATACATGAAGTTATTACAGGATTAATATCGTCTGCTGCATTTTCCAAATTTTCAGTACAACTGATTAATACGTCTATTAAACATTGAGAATCAGTAGGATCAAGTTTTGGAATTACAAATTTTGTATCGGCAACGAGTGTTAATTGTTCTTGCTTTTTTGCATCCATTATAAGCATCTCCTAATTGAAATTTTATTTTTGATATACTACTTATTTATACAACTTTTTAATGAAAATTTCAAATTTATATGTGGTATAGAGCAAGTTAATGCTAATTATTAAAAAAATAGTAAGCAAATGACACTCTTACAATTTACTATTCTTTATCTTATAATAGTAGTATAAAAAAGATTTTAGATAAATGGGGTTGTTTATTTTATGAAGATTATTCATACAGGAGATTGGCACATAGGAAAAATTGTTAATGAGTATTCAATGATTGAAGATCAGAGATTTTATTTAAATAAAATGATTGAATTATTAAAAAATGAAAAACCAGACGTTTTACTTATTGCAGGGGACATATACGATAGGTCTGTTCCATCATCTGAAGCCGTTGAACTTTTAGATGATGTATTAAGCAGTATTATTCTTGATCTTAAAATACCTATTCTTGCTATAGCAGGAAATCATGATAGTCCAGAAAGAGTTTCTTTTGGAAGTAAGATGCTTAAAAATAAAGGCTTATATATAGAAGGAATGCCTAAAAAAGAAGTATGCAAAGTAACACTTGCTGATGAATATGGGAATGTGAATTTTTATCTTGTTCCTTATGCTGAACCTGCCGTAGTACGAAATTTATACGAAGATGAAAGCATAAAAACTCATGATGATGCTATGAGATGTATTACACATAACATAGAAAGCAATATGAATAAAGATGAGAGAAACGTTATTGTATGTCATGGATATGTTACATATCATTCTCAAGATGTAGAAAATAAAGGAGGACTTGAAACTCTTGATAGTGAAAGACCTCTTTCAATAGGAGGAAGTGACCTTATAGATGCAAGAATATTTAATTCATTTAATTATGTTGCTCTTGGACATCTTCATGGTCCTCAAAAAGTTGGAAGTGACAGGATACGATACAGCGGTTCACTTTTAAAATATTCTGTAGATGAATATAGACAAAGTAAGAGTATTCCTATAATAAATATGGATAAAGACGGAAAGGTAGATGTTTCTCTTAATAAGATAAAGCCTTTAAGAGACATAAGAAAGATACATGGGCCTATTGCAGAACTTATGAATAGAGATAATCATAAGGGAGAGAATTTAGACGATTATGTATTTGCAGAGATAACAGATGAAGGAGAGGTCTTTGATGGAATATCAAAAATAAGGGCAGTTTTTCCAAATGTTATGGGGCTTAAAAGAGACATAAAAAATGATACAGAGTCTGAAGGAAATAGTGCAGCTAAAGGAAATTTTAAAGAAAAATCTGTTAAAGAACTTTTTTCAGAGTTTTATTTAGCAATGACAGATAAAGAAATGGATGAGAAGAGAGAAAGCGTAATTGATTCTGTTTTAAAAGATGTATTAAAGGAGGAAATCTAATGAGACCTGTTAAACTTACTTTAAATGCATTTGGACCATATAGGGGAAAAACTGTACTTGATTTTAATGATCTTAAGGAAAATAATATTTATCTAATATGTGGGCCTACAGGTGCTGGTAAAACTACAATATTTGATGCAATATCATATGCACTTTATGATGAGCCAAGTGGAAGCAGCAGAGTAACAAAATCATTCAGAAGCGATTTTGCAGATGAAAAAGATATAACATATGTAGAACTGGAATTCAGCATAAAAGATAAAAGATATTTTATAAAAAGAAGACCTGAGCAGTCATACATTAAAGTATATAAAAATGGAAAGAAAAAACGTTTAGTTCAAAAAAGTGATGTCGAATTTTTTAAGATAGGATCAGATAAAGTATTAACTAATAAAGCTGAAGTCATAAAAAAGATAGAAGAAATTGTAGGACTTGATGAAAAACAATTTAGGCAGATAGTAATGCTTCCTCAAGGCGAATTTAAAAAACTTCTTGAAGCAGACAGCAAAGATAAAGAAGAGATATTTAGAAATGTATTTGGTACAGAAAAATTCTCCAAAGTAAAAGACGAACTTATTAAACGTGAAATTAATTTAAAAAATAAAATTAATCGAGGTATTATCGAAAGAAATTCATGTGTTTTACGGATTAACCCATCAGATAAAGAAGAACTCTATAATCTTATAAATGCAGAAGATATTGATTTTCAAGAGATTAAAAAACTCACAGAAGATTTAATAAAAGATGATGAATGTATATATAAAGAAACTGAAAAAGATAAAATATCATTAAAAAAAGAGATTTCAGATTCTGAGAAAAATATAGTAATAAGTGCTGAAAACAATAAAAAGCTTGAAAGACAGGATGAGGTTTTTAAAAGAATTACTGAACTTGAAAATAAAAAAGATGATATAGATAATTTTAAAAAGAGTGTTCAAAAAGCATTAAAGGCAGAAAAGCTTGAAATAGCTGAGAAAAACATTAATGATATAAAATATAGAATTAACGAAATAAATAAAAAGATAAAAAAATCTGAAGAAAATTTTAATTTAGAAAAAGTAAAAAAAGAAAAGGCAGAAGAAAATTTAAATAAAGCATCTAAAGATCTTGAAGAAAAAACATCTCTTATTGAAGAAAAAGCAAAGCTTACAGAAGAAAGAGAGAAACTTTTAAAATATAGCACAATTAATAAAGAGATGAAAAAAACAAAGGAAGAAACTGAATCCCTTAAACAAAAGCTTCAAAGCTTAAAAATTGAAAATGATAAAAATTCAAAAGAAATTGAAAAAATAGATACTAAAATCAAAGAGTTTAGTGAAAAAGAAGTGTTAAAAGTAAAAACTCAAAATAGTTTAAATCAAAAGATGGAACAGAGAAATTCACTAGCTACATTATATAAGAATATAAAAAATTATGAGAAGATGTGTAGTGAAAAAGAAAAATACAATTTAGAATTTTTAGAAATAGAGAAAAAGTATAAGAATTCAAAAAGAGAATATGAAAATGCAGATGAGCTTTTTAGAAAAAGTATGGCAGGAGTTCTTGCAGATAATTTAAAAGAAAATATGCCATGCCCTGTATGTGGTTCATTAAATCATCCATCACCTGCATTAAAACTAGCTCATGCACCTTCTGAAGGTGAACTTAAAAAATTAAAAGATACTTATGATGAAAAAACTTTATCATATAATAAACTGTTAAGTGATCTTGCTATTAAAGAGAGTGAAAAGAATAATTTTTTTATATCTTCAATTAAAGAAGTATATGAAGCTTTTAGAGAAAAAGATTACTTAGATAAAGAATTTGATGAGAATATAGAAAATTTAAAATTATATATCGTAAATTCAGGCAAAAAAGTAAAATTAGATGTAGATAGAATAAACGATGACTTACTTAAAATAGAAAATGATATTAATGAAAAAAATAAACTCCAGAAAAAGTGTGATTTATTAAAAGAAAAAGATGTTTCAAATAATGAAAAAATAGAAAAACTTAATGATGATTTTATGAAGAAAAATGATTCGTTAAATGTACAGCTTGGACTTTTAAAAGAAATAGAAAATTCTATATCGTCTAAGGAAATGAAAAATGATTCAGAGTTTAAAGATAAAATATCAGAAATCGAGGAGAAGATAAAGAAACTGGATTTAGAATATAAAAAAGCAGATGAATTATTAAAAAATATAAGTAATAAGATTTTAGAACTAAAAAAAGAGATTGAAAGCTTTAATTTAGAGATAGATTATAATAATAATAAACTGAAAAGTCAAAATGATGATTTCAATGAACAGTTAAATCAAAGCGAATTTGAAAGCTATGAAGATTATAAAAAATCAATTTTAAATGAAGATTTAATTGAAAAATATGAATTAGAAATTGATTCATTTAAGAAAGAATATTCAGCTTTAATATCTGAAAGAGAAAGACTTAAAAATGATATAGGTTCATATAAAAAAGCAGATATGGATTTACTTAATGAAAATCTTAAGAAGTTAAAAGATAATTTAGATAATATGGAAAATAAAGAAAGAGAAATTTATATGAGGCTTAATAATAATAAATTATCTTTAAAAGGTGCAATAGATCAAAATAATAAGATAAAAGATAAAGAAAGTGAGTACAGCGTTGTTGCAGAACTTTCAAAACTTACTAAAGGCGAAAATAGAGAGAAACTTACATTTGAAAGATATGTACTTGCAGCATATTTTGAAGAGATAGTACATGCAGCTAATAAAAGATTTTATAAGATGACAGAAGGAAGATATACTTTAAAGAGAAAAGACGATATTAACGATAAAAGAAAGCAGTCAGGACTTGAACTTGATGTATTTGATGAATATACAGGAAAAGAACGTCATGTTAAGACATTATCAGGGGGAGAAGGGTTTAAGGCTTCATTATCACTTGCACTTGGTCTTGCAGATGTAATTCAGAGCCATGCAGGTGGAGTAATAATAGAAACAATGTTTGTAGATGAGGGCTTTGGAACACTTGATAGTGAATCACTTGATAGTGCAATAGATGTACTTATTGATCTTAGAAATATTGGAAGAATAGTTGGAATAATATCTCATGTTGATGAACTTAAAGATAGACTTAACGCAAGGCTTGAAGTAACACCTTCTAAAAATGGAAGTACAGCTAAGTTTATTGTAAAATAAATAAAAACCATCTTACATTATTTGCTATGTAAGATGGTTTTTATATATTTAAATACGGATTGTTCACCCTCATTTGATAATTTGTTTAATAGAAATTCTAATAATTTTCTTGTCTTTGGATGAATTAAGTAATAATTTTTTCTTTCTTCATAATATTGAAGTGGACTTTGATCGGTGTACTTGTCTTTTAAATAATTTTTACTTGCACACATTCTGTCAATAAACATTTCTATAGTATATTTTATCGGCATTTCACAGCCAACAAGTCCATCTTTAATGTTTGTACTATAATCTATCCAATATTCAAAGTGATGTTTATTTCTTCCTTTATGATGAAGCCATGCACTAGAACAGCCTTCAATTTGTTTCTGTTTGTTGTTAGGGCTATATACTCCTCCTGCATAAAACTTTACTCCTGCAGAAAATTCAGTATATGTGTATTTTGATAAATCGTGTAAAAGTCCCTGTTTATATAACCCAGCCTTAAAGCAGTACTTCATTACTAGTAATTTATGATTTGTTATTGTTTTAAAATGTCCTATTAAATTCATTAAGAAAATCCCCTCTAAAAAGATAAAATACTATTGTTATTATAGCATAATAGAGTTTAATAATTTATATTATACTATTTTATGTTATTATAATATAAAAGATAATGTTAGGAGATAAAAAATGGATTATATTAATGCACAAAAAGCAGCTTATGAAAATGGATTATATTTGAAAATGGTCGTATCAGTTAAAAATTTTGATTCATATAATAGTTTTTTTAATATTTATGGGGAAAGTGAAGAACCATGCAGAAGAATTGTTATAATAACAAAAAATGAAATGATTGAAGAAGTTTATGAAAATGGTAAAGAAGAAGAAAATATCACTGATGCTAAAATAGTTGACGGAAATATATGGATTAAAGATTATACTCTTCTTAATAATCCTGAAAAAATAGACTTATCAAATCTAAAAGTACCTAAAAATATAGTTGAAGAATTTATGAAAAAATAGTCTAATACTTATTGCATAAATCATTAAAAAAATGTATCATTTCTTAGTATGATTTTAGTTAAAATAATTTCAAAATAAGAGGGATAAGGATGCAAAAGAAAAAAGATATATTAGGAATAATGATTACAATTTTTGGAGGAGCACTATGGGGAATATCAGGAGCTAGTGGACAATATCTTTTTCAGCACAGCAGTGTATCTGCAAAATGGATGGTACCAATACGGCTTATAATTGCAGGTGCAAGTATGCTTATATTTTTTATAATTACTCAGAGAAAGAAAGCATTTGAAGTATGGAAATGCAAACGAAATTCTATAGATATTATTATATATGGGATATTTGGAATGATGCTTTGTCAATATACATATTTTTCTATTATAGAGTATTCAAGTGCTGGAATTGCTACAATACTTCAATATATTGCACCAGTTATAATAATGATAATTATGTGTTTTAAACAAAAAAAGTTGCCATATATAAGTGAAGTTATAGCAATGATATTTGCAGTACTTGGAGTATTTTTAATTGCAACTCATGGAAGTTTTACTACTCTTTCTATTTCAAAGAATGTACTTTTTATGGGACTATGTTCTGCAGGTGCAGTTGTTATATATAACATTCAGCCTGGAAATTTAATGAAACAGTTTAAAGCTCCACTTATAATTTCATGGGCCATGCTTATTGGAGGTATAGTATTATCACTTATATTTAAACCATGGGATATAAAAGTACATATTGATTTTACATTGATTATTATACTTATAGTAATAATATTACTTGGAACTATTTTATCATTCTCGTTTTATATGGAAGGTGTTAAGCTTATAGGACCTACAAGAGCAAGCCTTTATGGTTCGGTTGAACCATTTGTTGCAGCTATTCTTTCAACTGTATGGCTTAAAACACCTGTAACAATTATTGATATTATTGGATTTATGTTTGTTATATCTACTATTTTTATATTGTCTTTAAAAAAAGCATAAAAAATATTTTATAATATAAATGGAAGAAAATAGGTAAAAATATGAAAAAGAAATACGAAAGTTTAATAGAGGGTTCAATCTCTAAAAGTCTTATATTATTTGCAGTTCCTATAATGGTTACAAATCTATTTCAGCAGTTTTATAACTCTGTAGATACAGCTGTTATAGGTTCTTTTGCAGGAAACAATTCTTTAGCAGCTGTTGGCTCATCAGCAACTCTTATGAATTTACTCGTAGGTTTTTTCCTAGGAATTGCAACAGGAACTGGTATACTTATTGCAAATTATTATGGAGCAGGAAATTATAAAAAACTTAAAAAAGTTGCTCAAACGGCAATATTACTATCATTTTGTGCAGGAATAGTTATAATGATTCTTGGAATTATATTTGTGTATAAAATACTTGTTTTTATGAACTGCCCATATGAGGTGATTTTACTTGCCGCTTCATACCTTAAGATTATTCTTATAGGAGTTCCAGCTAATCTTGTATATAATGTTGGAGCTGGAATAGTAAGAGCATGTGGTGATTCTAAAAGGCCGCTTTATTATCTTTTTTTAAGTGGGATGTTAAATGCTGTCCTTGATTTTTTATTTGTAGCATATTTTAAAATGGATGTAGAGGGAGCTGCACTTGCAACAACAATAGCACAGTATTTTTCAGCAGTTCTTATAATTATAAATATTAGAAATTCAGCCATGCCATATAAGATAAAATTAAAAAATATGAGTTTATCGAAAGAGGAAGCAATTGATATTACAAAAATAAGCGTTCCGTGTGGACTTCAGACAGCAATGTTTAATATATCAAATATCCTTGTGCAGATTTCTATAAATGGCTTTGGTGCTATAGTAATGGCAGGATATGCTGCATATGAGAGAATAGATTTGTTCTTATATGTACCCATGCAGGCGTTTTCACTTGCAATTTCAACATTTGTAGGACAAAATATTGGAGCAGGAAAACAAAGTAGAATAAAAAAAGGAATAAGAATTGCGCTTATAATAACATTATTTGTAACAATACTTCTTTCGCTTATTGTAATATATTTTAGAAATTCGTTATTAGGATTATTTACATCAAGTAGTGAGATAAAAGAAGCAGGAATTAAATGTATGTTTATATTAGCACCTTTTACATGGACACTATTATTTTCAGAAATTTTAGCAGGAGCTATAAGAGGAACTGGAAAGACTGTTCAGACAATGATTATTACTGCATGCTCAGTGTGTGTATTTAGAATAATATGGCTATCTATTTTAAATCCTATGTTTAATGATGTAAGAATTGTATACTTATGTTATCCTGTTTCATGGACACTTGCATCGATATGTATTACTATTTATTATTTGATTATAAAGGATAAAAATGTTCAAACAAAGAAATTAAAAAAAGGAAAATTAAAAGTAAGTATTTAAATATTTTTTGATATAATTTAGAACTGTAAAAAAAATGACACATTTATGTATTATACTAGATATAATTAATAAATATAAAGGGAGATAGAAGTGGATAAAAAGAAGATAATAACATTTTTAGTTACAGTGTCTATTTTTTGTACAGGAAGCAAAGCCTCTGTTTTGGCAGTACCAATTAATGAAAATATAGAAATCGAAAGTACATCAGATACTGAACTTCAAAAAATTCAGGACATAATATTAAAGATTCAAGAATGTGATAATAATATTGAAACTAAAACAAATAAATTAAATGAATTAAAATGTGAACTTGATGAAAAAGAAAAACAGATAGAAGAAAATCAGAAAAAGATTGAAAGTCTTGAACAAGAAGCTGATGAAAAAGACAAGCAGCTTGGAGAAAGACTAAAATGCTTAAGTGAAGATGGAGGGCTTCAAAATAGAATTTATGCTTATGTTGATGCATTAACAAGTTCTAAAAATATATTAGAAGTTGTTCAGAATGTAGGAATGGTTTCTAAAATATGCGAAAACGATGCTAAACTTATAAATGATGCAAAAGAATCAAAAGAAGATATAAGTGATATTCAGAAAAAGACTGAAAATGAGAAAAAAGAGCTTGAAGATGATAAGAATTATGTGGATAAAGAGCTGAGTGATTTAGAAAATGAGAAGCAGAATCTTTTAGATTACATAGAAGAAAATAGCAGTCTTTTAAATGAAACAGACGGTATAATAAAGCCTATTACATTATCTGCTGATATTTCAGGATCAGCAAAGAATGTAATAATTGAAGCACAAAAGTATCTTGGAGTACCTTATGTATGGGGAGGAACTACTCCTGATGGATTTGATTGCTCTGGCCTTATGCAGTATGTGTTTAATGCAGAAGGAATAAGTATTCCAAGAACGTCACAAATGCAACAGCAAGCATGCACTAAGATAGATATTTCAGAGATTAAACCTGGAGATCTTGTTTTTAATAAAGCAAGTGATGCAACGCATGTAGGTCTTTATATAGGAAATGATATGTATCTTCAAGCACCACATACAGGAGATGTTGTAAAGATAAGCAAGCTTAGTATGTCTAATATGAAATATTCAGGAAGAGTAATAGAATAGATTAAAATTATAAATATCTAAAATAAAAAGGAGCTATAAACTCCTTTTTATTTTATAAAAATTAACTTTGTTCTTTTTTTATAGAATGATGTTTTGAATTTTTATTGTGATTACAACCTTCCTCAGTAAGAGGAGTTTGTCCGTTACATTTTGCGATGCGGACGTACTTCTTATCAATTTGACTATCCTTTGCCATTTAATTTATCACCTCTTTTATAATACGGAATTATTTTGTCCATAAATAAAAGAGATATTCATTTTAACTTACAGTATGTTTATTTATTTTCTGTGCTTTATAAATTGAGAAGTTTCCATTAAATACGTAAGATAATGCACATACAATAAAGAAGTACGGCATAGATGAAAATCCAAATACTTCACCGCCTATAAATATAGGTGCTAAAAATGTATTTGTTGCACTTCCAAATACAGCTGTATAGCCAAGTGCTGCACAAAATACAGGTGAAATTCCAATAAAGCTTCCAATAAAGCTTCCAAGTGATGCTCCAATAGCAAATAATGGAGTAACTTCACCACCTTGAAATCCTGCTGAAAGTGTAACTATTGTGAGTATGAATTTTAGTAAAAAATCATATGAGTAAATAGTATTTCCATTTAAGGAATCAGATATAAGGTTAGTACCAAGCCCTGAATATCTGCCATTATGTAAAGCAAAAAATAAAATACTTAATATTATTCCTACAATAAATATTCTTGAAAAAGGGTTCTGCAATTTCTCGCTTAAAAAGTTCTTTGTTTTTCCTAAAAACTTAGCAAAAAGTCCACCTGTTATTCCAAATATTATTCCAAGAATAATAAGTTTTAAAATAAAAGTGAAGTCTACATTAAAGTTACTATTTATAGCAATTTCAAATTTTTCAAGCCCTAAAAATCTTGATGTAAAGTCTGCTGTGAAAGATCCTACAACTACTGGAAGTATAGCCTTATATTCAATGCTTCCTGCAATTAAGACTTCAAGAGCAAAAAATGATGCTGCAATAGGAGTTTCATAAAGTCCTGAAAAACCTGCTGCCATACCTGTAATTAAAAGTATTTTTTTAGAGTTCTCAATTTTTACAAATTTAGCTATGTTATGAGATATCGTAGCACCAAGCTGTACAGCAACTCCTTCACGACCTGCACTTGCTCCAAAAAGATGTGTAAGCCATGTACTTAAAATTGCAAGTGGAATAAGACGTTTTGGAATAGTGTCTTCTTTATCAAATCCAGTTTCAAAAATTAAAGTCATTCCTTTTAATGTGTTTTTTCCTATTTTTAAATATGTATATATTATAAGAAAACCTGCTACAGGTAGAAAGGGAATAAGATATAGAAAATACTTCTGTCTGAAATCTGTTATGTATAGAAGTACTTTTCCAAATAAAGTATCAAATACTCCTATAATAATGCCGATAAATATAGAAACTATAGCAAGCATTAGCGTATCTCTATATCTATTAAGTAGATCTTTATACATTATATTCTTAAGTCCTCCTTAAATTATTTATATACTTATTATTATTGAATAATCTGCTTTTTTAGTCAATAAAAATTGCATAGCTTCTTGTAAAATAGATAAAAAAAGTGTATACTGTGAGTAATATGAGTTAATTAAGCGTTAAGATAAAAGAAGTGGTTTATTAATTGTCTTAAGAGAGCTGGTGGATGCTGTGAACCAGTGATTATTATAAATCTTTCAACTTTTAGAGCTGCTGGTGATAAATCAGAAGTGTTATGCCCTTTAAAGCATTATAAGAGGTTAGAAATTTATTTCTGACAATTTAGGTGGCAACGCGGATATACTTTCGTCCTATATTTTTAGGGTGGAAGTTTTTATTTTTGAAAATTTTTGGAGGTATATACATATGTTAGATTTAAAATTCGTAAGAGAAAATCCAGACATCGTAAAAAAGAACATAAAAAATAAATTTCAGGATCAGAAACTTCCTTTAGTTGATGAAGTAATTGAATTAGACGAAAAGGCAAGAAAAGCCCAGACTGAAGCAGATAGTTTAAGACAAAACAGAAAGACAATTTCAAAACAGATTGGTGCATTAATGGGCCAAGGTAAAAGAGAAGAAGCTGAAGCTCTTAAAGAGGAAGTAAGTAGACAGGCAGATCATTTAAAAGAACTTGAAGGATTAGAAGAAGAGTATAAAGCTGAAGTTAAAGAGAGAATGATGAAGATTCCAAACATCATAGATCCATCAGTTCCAATAGGAAAAGATGACAGCGAAAATGTCGAAATAGAAAAGTTTGGTGAACCAAAAGTTCCTGATTTTGAAGTTCCATATCATGTTGATATAATGGAAAAATTAAATGGAATAGATTTAGATAGTGCAAGAAGAGTTGCAGGAAATGGTTTCTATTATTTAATGGGAGACATTGCAAGACTTCATTCAGCAGTAATTGCATATGCAAGAGATTTTATGATAAATAGAGGATTTACTTACTGCATTCCACCATTTATGATTAGAAGCAGCGTTGTTGACGGAGTAATGAGCTTTGAAGAAATGGATGAAATGATGTATAAGATTGAAGGAGAAGATCTTTATCTTATAGGAACAAGTGAACATTCAATGATAGGAAAATTTATTGATACAATTGTTGATGAAAAGAAACTTCCTCAGACTTTAACAAGTTATTCACCATGTTTTAGAAAAGAAAAAGGATCACATGGTATAGAAGAAAGAGGGGTATATAGAATTCATCAGTTTGAAAAACAGGAAATGATAGTTGTATGTAAACCAGAAGAAAGTAAGATGTGGTTTGATAAATTATGGCAAAATACAGTAGATTTATTCCGTTCAATGGATATACCTGTAAGAACTCTTGAATGTTGTTCTGGAGATTTAGCTGATCTTAAAGTTAAGTCACTTGATGTTGAAGCATGGTCACCAAGACAGAAGAAGTATTTTGAAGTTGGAAGCTGCTCAAATCTTTCAGATGCACAGGCTAGAAGACTTAGAATAAGAGCTAATGGAGAAGATGGAAAGAAATATTTCCCTCATACATTAAACAATACAGTTGTTGCACCACCTAGAATGTTAATTGCTTTCTTAGAAAACAATTTAAATGAAGATGGAAGCATAAGAATTCCAGAAGTATTAAGACCATATATGGGTGGAAAAAGCGTTATTAAATAGAAAAAGAGAAAGACTGCTGCATGATTATTATGTAGCAGTTTTTTTTACTTATATTTATAAGGGTAAAGTAAGAATTTTTTTATCATTTTTAGTATACAATTTAATATATCAATTTAAAGGAAAATAGAAATGATAAAGCCTAATATTTTAAAAAAAGGTGATAAAGTAGGAATAATTGCTCCATCATCACCAGTTTTAGAAGAAAGAATAAAGCCTTCAATAAAAGCAGCAGAGGATATGGGATTAAAGATAGTGCTTGGAAAAAGTGTCTTAAGTCATAGAAGATATCTTGCAGGGACAGATGAAATTCGTGCAAATGATATAAATATGATGTTTGAAGATAAAAGTATAAAAGGAATATTTGCAATAAGAGGCGGGTATGGTGCAGGCAGAATATTAAATATGCTGAAGTATGAAATGATAAAGAAAAATCCAAAGGTATTTGTAGGTTATAGTGATATAACAGCACTTCATATAGCATTAAATCAAAAATGCAATTTTATAACATATCATTCTCCAATGCTTTCTTCTGAATTTATAAAAGATAAAGATGATTACACATATGATAGTTTTAAAAATAATATATTTAATGAAGATAAAAAAGAAATAGAAATACAGAATCCAGATAAGGTTCAGTTAAAAAGTATGAATTTAGGTAGCGCAGAGGGAATGCTTATAGGAGGAAATCTAAGCGTAATAACATCATTAATAGGAACAGAATATGAAATTGACACAAAAGAAAAGATACTATTTTTAGAAGAGGTTTCAGAAGAGCCATATAAAATAGATAGAATGCTTAATCAGCTAAAACTTTCAGAAAAACTTGACGATGCAAAAGGCATAATATTAGGGCAGTTTGTAAACTGCAAAGGTAAAGATAAATATTCTTTAATAAAAACTCTCTGCGATTATTTTAAAGATTTAAAGAAACCTGTAATTTATAATCTTATGTGTGGTCATAAAAAACCTACTATGACTTTAAAAATGGGTACAGTTTATAAGATTTATGATGGGAAATTATTTAGCAAGATATAAGATTAATAAAAATTAATAATAGCTTCAAAAGAAGATATTATTAATTTTTATTATGACTTAAATTATATTCTATTTTCCATAATTAGGATCTTTGAGCGTATCTTTAAACATTTCAATGTATTTATCAGGTCTAAAGTCAGTTCCGTTTACAGATGGATTATATTTATATAAAAATCTTGTTGATAAAGATAAATCTATAGTGGCAGTAAACATCTCTGATTCATCAGCCATTTCATCAGTAAATTTATGACCTGCATAATAATATGGTTCCCATGTTTTACGGCTTGGTCCCATTATAGAACTTCCACCCCAGAAGTAATTATCTACATCTAGTCCTCCTAAATTAGCAGATGCTATATATATTCCTTCTCGAATAACTGCTGCTTCTAAAGTTGAAGTACCAAGGCATTTTCCATGGCATTTTGCAAGGGCAGTAGAATTTATATATAAACGACATCCTTTTGAAACATAATATCTCATAAGTTCAGGAAAGCAGTATGAATCATAACAGATTGCACATCCAATTGGTCCCCATGGGGTATCTAAGATGAAAGGTTTATTACCTCTTGTTGCCCAGTTTGGTTCTGGTGCAGGAAGGTGCATTTTATGATAGCATCCAGCAAGCCCTTCAGGTGAAAATATAGAAAGTGCATTATAAATAATATCAGGATTTTTATCATCCCTTATAGGCATACCAATTACAGCATATATACCTAATTTTTTTGTCAATTCTGAAATTTCATTTATTGTAGGACCTGAAATAGTTTCTGCAAGTTTATATTGCATTTTTTCTTTAAGTGGTTTGTCAGCTTCATCGTCATATCCTGTAAGAGCCATTTCGGGAAAAATAACGAAATCGCTTCCCTTTTTTGCTGCACATTCAATATAGCCTTTTATACGGTTTAAATTGATAGCCTTTTCTCCCCATACAGCATTAAAAGTTACAACGGATACAGTACATACATCTTTATACATAGTAATTCCTCCTAAGTTAATATTTATTAAAAAGGTTTATTGCTTAAAATTATTCATGCAAAAAAAAGAAGACTAACCCAAAAGCTAGTCTTCTTTGACCTTTTCTATATAAAAAGTATAGTTGTGTTAAATATAAAAGTCAATATTATTGGTAAAAATGTTAAAAATGTTAAGTATTTAATAAAAATTACTTAATATATAATTGATTTTATAGATAATTATTTGTAATATACTTGCCAGATAATGAAATAATAGTATAATAAAATAAAGAAGTTAATTATGTATAATTTTTTGAAAAAATAAATCTGATTTTTTGAACATCTGATAAATACTAGCTTGAGAGTTATTTATAGGTATGTAAAGCTATATAAAAAAACTTCAATTATGCTATTTTATTTATGAAAAAATTGAATTCTAGGCTAGTCTCAAAATCGGTATGAGCAGTTAAAAACACTAAGATTTATTAAATTTTGCTCTTAATGAGGAATATCCAGTAAAACAAGGATTAAAACCAGAAAAGGCAAGAAGATAAAGAAAGCTACTAAGGCTTAATGAGGAATATCCAGTAAAACAAGGATTAAAACACTTGAAAGCCTTTGTAATCAATTAATGCTGCTCCTCTTAATGAGGAATATCCAGTAAAACAAGGATTAAAACTATTCTTCTTCTGACACCTGGTAAGTTTGCCCTGTCCTTAATGAGGAATATCCAGTAAAACAAGGATTAAAACTATTTCCCTATTCCTAAGTATCCTACATTACATAACTTAATGAGGAATATCCAGTAAAACAAGGATTAAAACTATCTAAGTCTTAAATTAAAAGGTGGATTACCAATCTTAATGAGGAATATCCAGTAAAACAAGGATTAAAACTCATTAACAGTATTAATTATGTTGATTATTTCTAACCTTAATGAGGAATATCCAGTAAAACAAGGATTAAAACGTGCAGTCTTTTGGCTTATCAAACCTGCATTAAACTTAATGAGGAATATCCAGTAAAACAAGGATTAAAACTCTCTTATATATTTTGAAGTATAGTTACATATGTCCTTAATGAGGAATATCCAGTAAAACAAGGATTAAAACTAATAGCTTTCAGCCTAGTATTTTCTTCCTCAAGCTTAATGAGGAATATCCAGTAAAACAAGGATTAAAACAACACAATTAATACACTATTATTTGCTCAACAAATTCTTAATGAGGAATATCCAGTAAAACAAGGATTAAAACATATGGCTAACAGTGTTTGGTTACATTGTTATAGCTTAATGAGGAATATCCAGTAAAACAAGGATTAAAACTACAGAAGCTTGTAGACGAAGAAGCACAATATAGCTTAATGAGGAATATCCAGTAAAACAAGGATTAAAACCTAAAGAATGAAGATATAATTTCTCTTTGTAATGGCTTAATGAGGAATATCCAGTAAAACAAGGATTAAAACTAAGCGTAAATGAGCAGTTCGATACTAGCTCCCCGACTTAATGAGGAATATCCAGTAAAACAAGGATTAAAACTAAAAAATGAAGAAATAAAATCGGACGGTACATATGCTTAATGAGGAATATCCAGTAAAACAAGGATTAAAACTTAATTGCCCTTTGTTAAATACATCAATAAATTGTTCTTAATGAGGAATATCCAGTAAAACAAGGATTAAAACAGCAGTAGACATTATAAACAGGCTTATTTTTTATGCCTTAATGAGGAATATCCAGTAAAACAAGGATTAAAACTATATACCTACAATGAGTTGGAGTGCATTTAATACCTTAATGAGGAATATCCAGTAAAACAAGGATTAAAACTAATTGAAGATATAGAAACAGATAAAGACCATATCTTAATGAGGAATATCCAGTAAAACAAGGATTAAAACATTTAGCACTTAAAGTATTAATAGAAAATATAAGGACTTAATGAGGAATATCCAGTAAAACAAGGATTAAAACTAGAAATCCCGCTGCTACAGATAAAATAATTATAGACTTAATGAGGAATATCCAGTAAAACAAGGATTAAAACATGGACTATTTGGAAAGAAAAAAGAAGAAGAATTAAAACTTAATGAGGAATATCCAGTAAAACAAGGATTAAAACTTACCGTCCATTCGTTCATCTATTAATTTATAATCCTTAATGAGGAATATCCAGTAAAACAAGGATTAAAACTTAATTTTATGGAGGTGCTTTTTTATGGCAAAAATCTTAATGAGGAATATCCAGTAAAACAAGGATTAAAACTCCACTTCCTTATACTTATCGCAAAAATCTCTTATACTTAATGAGGAATATCCAGTAAAACAAGGATTAAAACATAAAATTGACTACTGTATTAAATATGTTTTTTATAACTTAATGAGGAATATCCAGTAAAACAAGGATTAAAACTGCTGCACGAGGAAGAAATGGTATAGCCCCAAATGCTTAATGAGGAATATCCAGTAAAACAAGGATTAAAACAATCAACATATCTTAAATTAGAATAACTTAAATCCTTAATGAGGAATATCCAGTAAAACAAGGATTAAAACTTAGGTGGTGGTGGTTCTAGTGATAATCATAATAACTTAATGAGGAATATCCAGTAAAACAAGGATTAAAACCTACAGAAGGAATAAAAATTGGCTCTAGCACCTACAACTTAATGAGGAATATCCAGTAAAACAAGGATTAAAACGGAACAGAGGAATAAAAGATGGAAGAGGTCTATTTCTTAATGAGGAATATCCAGTAAAACAAGGATTAAAACTCTTTTTCTTCTTTTTCTAAAGTTAAAATACCCATGAACTTAATGAGGAATATCCAGTAAAACAAGGATTAAAACAAAAGTCAGCAGGAGACAATTCAGAGCTTCAAAACTTAATGAGGAATATCCAGTAAAACAAGGATTAAAACATAACATACAGACCTTCTTTTTCCCATCCATCAAATGTCTTAATGAGAAAAAACCAATAATATGCTATTATTAATATAAATTAGAAAATTATATCTATTTTTTACATAAACACTTTAAAATGTAAAATAAAAAGGGTATAATCATAAATAATATAAGTTATATAAGTTTGGTGGTGATATTTTGGAATTAGTTATAAACACTAGAGGAGCATATTTGAAAAAAGTGGATGAAAGATTTCAGGTGTGTGTTGATGATATAAAGCAAGAGTTTTCGTGTAAAAAAGTAGAGAGGATATTAATAACTACATCTGTTTTATTAACAACTGATGCTCTTAAACTTGCTATAGAAAATAATATTGATGTAATTCTTCTTGAAAGCAGTGGGAAACCGTTTGCGAGAGTATGGCATTCTAAATTAGGAAGTATTACAACAATAAGAAGAAACCAACTGAAACTTATAGATATTCCATTAGGAACAGAATTAGTAAAGTCATGGATTATTCAAAAGATAGAACTCCAAATTGATAACCTTAAAAAATTGAAATTAAATAGAAACGAAGAAAAAGTATCAATGATAGATAATTCTATTAATGAAATAAATTCACATTTAACTGAATTAAAATTATATCAAAATGTTCCTATAGACATATTAAGGGAGAGTATAGAAGGACATGAAGGAAGTAGTGCACGTATTTATTTTCAGACATTAGGAAAATTGATACCAGAAAAATATAAGTTTGATGGAAGAAGTAGAAATCCTGCACAAGATAAATTTAATTGTATGCTTAATTATGCATATGGAATATTATATTCAAATGTTGAGAGTGCTTGTATAATTGCAGGCCTTGATCCATACATAGGAATTATGCATACAGATAATTATAATAAAAAAGCATTAGTATTTGATATTATTGAAATGTATAGAGGATATATGGATTATATTGTATTTATATTATTTTCAAAAAGACAAGTTAAATCTGATATGTTTGAAAGTGTCGTTGGTGGAGGCTATTGGCTTAATAAATCTGGGAAAGAACTTTTAATATCTAATGTTAATTTAAAATTTGAAGAAAAAATTAAATATAAAGATAAAATGATAAAGCTAAAAAATATTGTTAAGTACGACTGTCATAATATTGCCAATAGAATATTAAAGGAGGTTAAATAATGCTTTATTGGGTTATGTATGATATATCTGATAATAAAATTAGAAATAAAGCAGTAAAAGAATGTAAGAATAAAGGCTTATATAGAGTTCAAAAAAGTATTTTCCTTGGTGAACTTAATAAAAATCAGAAAGATGAACTTAAGATAAAGATGGAAATGCTTATAGATATCGATACAGATTCAATATATATTTTCCCTACTTCTAAGGATAATATTTATGATACAGATATACTTGGAAATGGATTTGACAGGGAGTTGGTTGCAAATGATGTTGTATCAAAATTCCTTTAATGAGTTTGAAAATTATATAATGCCATCAGACATAATAGAATTTATGTATTGCAAAAGATTTACTTATTTTATTAATAATCTTAACATAAGACAATATGAAGAAAAGAGATTTAAAGTTCAAATTGGAAGAGATAAACATCTTGATAAAAAGAATACAACAGCAAATATAATTAGAAAAAGAATTGGTGGGGTTAGTAAGGAACAAGAAAAATATCTTATATCAAAGAAATATAAGATAAAGGGAATAGTTGATGAAATATATTTTTTGAATGATGGAACGTATGCACCTTTAGATTATAAGTTTGCAGAATATAAAGAAAAAGAATTTGAGACATATAGACTTCAGATGGCTTTATATAGTCTTTTAATTGAAGAAATTTATAATACAAAAGTTAAAAAGTTTTTTATTGTTTATATGAGAAGCAAAAATTTATTAAAAGAAAGTGAATTTGATGATAAACTCAGAAAAAAAATAGTGAAAAATATAAAAAGTTATAATAAAGTAATAAATGGGTTTTATCCAGCAGCAACGGGAAGTAAGGCAAGATGTATTGACTGCTGTTATAGGAATATTTGTGAAAAATAAATAAAAAAAGAAGGTGATATTATTGATAAATTCAATTATAAACATCGGAAATTTTTTGAAGAAAAATGATGGTTTAGGCGAAGATGAATTTATAGAATCTATGGTTAATAAAATTGAAGATGATTCCGTAAAAGAAGTGCTTAATATAGAAATAATGGATGACGGAAAAATAAATAGTTCTAGTGAAGAATTTTACAAATATATAACAACAGAAGCTTTATTTTATCAAGTCGGAAAGGGTACTGCTGGAGGAGGAATACGAGCTGATTATTATAAAGAAACTGAAACAAAAAAGTTTGATAAAAAGATTAAATCAGCTTTAGATTTTTGCGAGTGCTCTGAGAGTTTTAATGAAGTAAAAAGTATTATATATAATAGGATTAGTGAATATGGAAAAAATTTTTTTGTAATTATATTAAAAAATGGGAAAACACCAAAAGAAGAATTTAAAGAAAAGTTTTTGAAAAAAATGTATGATGTTTCTTATAAGGTTATTAAGGAAAAGAATAAATGTCACTTTTGTGGTACTACAGGACAATGTTATAACACAACAACATTTAAATTTTATACTAATGATAAGGAGATATATGGCAATGTGAATGATCCTAATAAAAATGGTGTTGTAATGTGTAAAAATTGTCTTTCTTCTATTCTAATTGGAAAAGAGTATGTACAGAAATATCTCACTACATATTGGATGGATAAAAGTGTTATGTTCATTCCTCATAAATTTACGAATAGAATAAGAAGTGTATATGAACAAAGTTTTTTGGATGATAATAAAAAGAAAAATTTTATTAATACAATTTCAAATAATGAAAAAGAAGTATTAAAAGCACTTGGAGAACTTGATACAGAAACGGATATTATTTTTTTCGAAAAAAAAGCAAGTAAAACTTTTTATATATATGATTATATAAATAGTATGCTTCCATCAAGATTTTCTGAGCTTTCAAAACTTTTAGGAAAATATAAAATTTATTTGTTTAACATAGTAAAATATTGTACTGCACTTAAATTTACAGAAAAGAATGTTAGTACAACTTTTAAAGAAAAGATTAGGTTAATTGATAATATATTTAATGGCAGATGTTTTAATCGTAATTTATTTTTTAAGCGTTCTATGCTTATATATAAGTATTTATATTTTAATAAAAATAAAAGTGAAAATGCAAAGTTAAAGTTTTGTGTATCTGAAATAGGTAAAATTTATAATTTTATGGTTGATGTAGGTTGTATAAAGGGAGGTTTTAATATAATGAAAGAGTATCATAATTATAATGAATTATTTGATGAAAACAAAGAATATTTTAATACAAATGAGAAAAAAGCGTGGTTTTTAGTTGGAATGGCTTATAATTATATAAATTATAAAATAAAACTTAAAAATAAAGATGAAGATGGTAATATTGCAGAAAGAAGTTCACTTGATAAGAATTTCTTTTTCGCAAAGAAGTTTGATTTTAGAGATTTTATATCATTTTCAAATCTGTTAAATGATAAGATTTCAAAATATAAAATTGATTCTTTTATGGTAAAAAGTTATATAACAGAAGCAAAAGAGTATATGGCAAAGAAAGAAGATATATTAAGTACAGATGAAGCTAAATATATTTTTTTCTGGGGAATGGATATGTTTTTTAAAAAAGATGACAAAGATGATAATGAAAATAAGGAGGAAAATTAAATGGCTGATACAAGAGAATTTTTATTGTTTACTGATACTGCTATGGCAAATCCCAATGGAGATATGATTAATGAAAATAGACCAAGAATGGATGAGGAAACTGGTAAACTCGAGATGTCAGATGTAAGAATAAAACGATATTTTAGGGATGAAGCAATAAATGAAGGATTAAAAGTTTTTGTAAAATATACTAAAAATGATAAGGGAAAATATCTTGATTGTAAAGGTGTTGCAAAATTAATTAAAGATAAAAATTTAAAAAAAGGTGAAGATTATAAGTTTGAGCAGTTTTTAAAAGATGAGTATATAGATGTGAAATTTTTTGGAGCAGTTGTTACGGATCCTAAATTTAATATAACAGGACCACTTCAGGTAATGTGGAGCAGAAGTATTCATGAAGCAGAAGTGAAGTTTGCACAAGGATCAGCTTCATTTGCATCAAAGGAAGGCGCATCTCAAGGAACAATATGGTCCAAATATTTTACTCCGTATGCATTATTTAGAACATATATGGTATATAATGATATGACTGCTAAAAGACAGAATATTAATGTATCTGAGAAAGATATAGAATCATTTAAAAATATTTTAATAAGTGGAATTAAAAATTATAGAAGTACCTCAAAAAATCAAATGCCTCGTATTTTAGTAGAGGTTATCTATAATAAAAATTACATTGATGGAGAGCTTGATTACGTTGATGCTAAATATAACAAAGAGGATTTAAAATTAAGAGAGATAGATGATTTTACTTTCGATTTTAAAAAACTTAGTGAATATTATGATTCTCATAAAGATTTAATAAAAGAAATAAATGTATATTCTCATCCAAAAGCAAAACTTCAAAATATATCTGAAAAATTTAATATTAAAAATATATAGATGTCAGGATGTGGTTAGATGAACACATTAATTTTTATTGCTTCTGGAGACTATGCACGATTTAGATGCCCATATTCAACAACGTCAGCACTTACGTATACAATAATGCATCCCATAGCTATTAAAGGGTTAGTTGGAGCTATTATGGGAATTGACTATAAAGATCTATATGAATATACAAAAAATATGAAAATTGCAGTTCAGCTTTTAAAACCAGTAAAAAAGGATATACAAAGTTTTAATTATATTGCTCAGACTAAAAATAATGATGCAGCAAATTTTCAGACACGAATAGAATTTCTAAGAGATGTATCATATAGAATTTTTATCTCAGATGATGATGATAAATTATCAAAAATAAAAGATACTTTATTAAATAGAAATTTTATTTTTACTCCATATCTTGGTGCAAGTGAACATATTGCAAAGATAGACTATGAAGCATATTCTGAAGTCAATGATATAAATAATGATAAAGATATATTAGTTGATAGTGCAGTTTTAAAAGAAAATTTAAGTTTAGAAAATAAAACATCATTATATATTGATAGAATACCAATACAAAATAATGAAACTAGAGAATATATTTTATATCAGAATGTAGCTTTTTCATATAATAAAAAGCTTAAAGTTAACTCTAATATGATAAAGAGTGCAGGTGGATATAATGTCTATTTCTTTTAATTTAATTTCACATACTTTTGAAAATAAATCATCACAATTATTAATAGATCATCTTAAAGGAGTAAGAGATATTGCGTTGTATACGGCAAAAGAAAAAGGAATATGTGATGATGATATATTAAATGCGATAGATTTAATTTGTATGTGCCATGATTTTGGGAAAGCAAGTAGATATTTTCAGAATTATATTATAAGCGGAAAATCAACTGAATATAAAGAACATGGTGAAATATCCGCTTATTTTACATATTATATGTTACCAGAAAAATGGAAAATGATTGGATTCATATGTGTAAAACGTCATCATGGTAATATAGATTTGGATGGTAGTTTTTTTCAATGTCAGAATAGAGAAAAATTGATTAAAATCTCTGAAAGTATAAAAAATAATAAAGGTGAGATAGAAAAAATATATGATAAGAATATTGATGAATTTTTCAAAAAAATAGAAGATCAGACTCTTTTTGAAGAAGTGGATGATGACTATTACAACTTATTTTGTGGTGGAAAATCAGTATCTGATTTAGAAGAAAGATTTATTTATATTGAATATATATGGTCAATTCTTTTAACTTCTGACAAAACACAACTTATAAGAGGAAATGTTTTTGAGACGAGAATAATATCTAAAGATAATATTTTTGAAAAGTATAAAGATAATATTAGAAAAAAATTTATAAAGAAAGTTCCGAATATAGGTGATAATAAGTTATTTAAAATTAGAAATTATATATTTAATCAGGTAAAAGATAACATAAATACTCTTAATATTGACAAAAATAAAATTTTATCTTTAAATGTACCAACAGGGACTGGTAAGACTATTGCTGCATATGAGGCAGCATATATTTTATCTTTAAGATTAAAAAAAGAAAAAGATATATCTTCAAATATAATATATACGGTTCCTTTTATGAGTATAATAGATCAAAATTATGATGTCCTTAAGAGTATTTTTAATTTTAATAATATACCTATTTCGAGTGATTTATTATTAAAGCATCATTCTATGACACCGCTTAGATATAAGGACTGTGAAAATATAGAATATAAAAATTATGATGCAAGATTTTTAGTAGAAAACTGGCAAAGCACTGTAATAACAACTACATTTATACAATTGTTTAATACTATATTTAAACCCGGAATAAATTCAATAGTGAATAGGTTTAATAGACTTACTGGTTCAATTATAATTTTAGATGAGGTTCAGTCACTTGCCCCTAAATATTATAAAATAATAGAAGATATATTTAATATATTATGTGAAAAATTTAATTGTTACATAATAACAGTAACTGAAACTAAGCCATTATTTCTTCAAGGAAAGGATCTTGTATCAGATAGTAAAAATATTTTTGATAATATGGATCGTATAGTTTTAGAAAATCATACTGAAAAGGCACTTAAAATTTCTGAATTTAAAAATCTTCTTTTAACTGATATAAGGTCAGTTAAAGGGAAGAGTATTTTAATTATTTTAAATACAGTAAAATCAGCTTTAGAAGTTTATAAGTATTTAAATGATGAACTTGGCGAAAATTATAAAGTATTATATCTTAGTACGCAAATAATACCATTAGTAAGACTAAAAATAATAAAGTCTGTTAAAGAAAGTTCTAAGAATTGCATATTAATATCAACTCAGCTTATTGAAGCAGGAGTTGATATTGATTTTGATATTGTTTATCGAGATATTGCACCCCTCTCATCGATTAATCAATCAGCGGGAAGAGCAAATAGAAATGCAATTAAAGGAAAAGGCATAGTTAAAATTTATAAACTTGTTGATAAGAATGATAAAATGTTTGCAGGATATATTTATTCGAAGCCTCTTCTGGAAGTAACATTAAAAATATTAGAGGAAAAGAAAAAAGTAAATGAAAATGAATTATGGAATATAAATAATCAATATTTTAATAATTTAAACAAAGTAACAAAACATAAATGTAAAGAAGAATATGAAAAATATTGCAATTATTTTAAAAGATTAAATTTTAATAAAATACGAGAATTTAAACTCATAGATGATCTTCCATTTAAAGTTGATGTATTTATAAGATATGATGAAAATGTTGAAAAAGATATAGATATAATAGAAAGCGATGCTGATTATCAGAAAAAAGTAAATGCATGGAGAGATCTTAATAAATATAGAATTTCAGTAGATAGAGATTTAATAAATAATATAGGCACAGAGATAATAGGATATACATTTATTAATAAAGAAGATTATGATGATACTTATGGAATTAAAAATAGAACTGTAAGTATAATTTAAAAGAAGGAATATATTAAATGGAAATAAAGGTTTGTAAGATAGAATTAGAAGATTTAAAATTATCTTCTTCATACGCTGCTAAAATAAGAGGGTATGTTGGAAATAAATATAGAGAGTATACAATTTTGCATAATCATTTGCAGGATAAATTTATATATAGATATCCTAAAGTTCAATATAAGGTAATAAAAAATAAACCTATTATTATAGGAATAAATGAAGCAACAGATATTATAAGTAATATTGCATTAAAGGATGATAAAATTATATTAAATGACAAAGAATATAATATATATCAAAAGAAAATTGAAAAGTATACTCAAGATATAAAAACAGTAGACGATTATGTAACGTATGAATTTTTAACTCCATGGGTAGCACTTAATCAGAATAATATATCTAAGTACGATAAAAGTAATAATATAGAAAAAGAAGATTTATTAAAAAAGATTCTTATAGGAAATGTACTTTCACTTGCAAAAGGATTAGATTATACGATTGATAAGAAAATTAACTGCTGGATAAATTTAAGCGAAGTTTATGTTAAATTAAAAGGAATAAAACATAAAGCATTTAAAGGACAATTTAAAATTAATATTGAAATTCCAGATTATTTTGGTGTTGGTAAATCTGTATCAAGAGGATTTGGCGCTATAAAAAAATTAAATTAATTTCTAGTTGAAAAATTACTATATAAAATGTATGATACTTTTTAAAGTTTCAAATAATACGAATAATTAATAAAAAAAGTGGGATAACATTAGCCATGTTAGAAATATTTCTAAGAAAATCTATTAAAATGTAACAAAAATATGATATAATTTAAATTAGATTTTTAGAAAAGATGAAAAAAGTACGTATGATAATTATTTATATAAAGGAGTTGTTTTAATTGGCAAAGAACTTTAAAAGGGTTTTAGTTGCAAATAGAGGCGAAATTGCAATTAGAATTTTCAGAGCATGTCACGAACTTGGAATAAGAACTGTGGCTATTTATACAGAAGAGGATAAGTATTCTCTTTTTAGAACTAAGGCTCATGAGTCATATTTAATAGGAAGAAATAAAGGACCTGTTGAAGCATATTTAAATATGGATGAAATTATAAAACTTGCTGTTAACAAGCATGTTGATGCTATTCATCCAGGTTATGGTTTCTTATCTGAAAATCCTGAATTTGCAAGAAGATGCGAAGAGGCAGGAATTGAGTTTATTGGACCTAAACCTCAAATGATGGAAAAGCTTGGAGATAAGATTCAGTCAAAGCTTGTTGCTGAAAGCGTTGGAGTGCCTGTTATACCAGGACTTGAAAAACCGGTTGAAAATGAAGAAGAAGCTTTAAAGGCTGCCAAGTATTGTGGATATCCTGTTATGGTTAAGGCTGCTGCTGGTGGTGGTGGAAGAGGAATGAGAATAGTAAGAAAAGAAGAAGATCTCATTGCAAATTATAAAACTGCCAAAAATGAAGCAAAAAAAGCATTCGGCATAGATGATATTTATATTGAAAAGTATATAGAAGGACCAAAGCATATAGAAGTTCAGGTTCTTGGTGATAAATACGGAAATATAGTTCATCTTTATGAAAGAGACTGCTCAATTCAAAGAAGACATCAGAAGGTAATTGAATTTACTCCATCACTTGTTTTAAGTGATGAAAAGAGAAATGAAATTTGCACCGATGCTCTTAAGATTGCTAAATCTGTAAATTATAGAAGTGCGGGAACATTAGAGTTTTTAGTTGATAGAAATGGAAATCACTATTTCATAGAAATGAATCCAAGAATTCAGGTTGAACATACTGTAACTGAAATGATAACAGGAATTGATATAGTTCAAAGCCAAATTTTAGTTGCTGAAGGATATGAATTAGGTTCTAAAGAAATTGGAATAGAATCTCAAGATGCTATAAATCCAAGAGGATATGCAATTCAGTGCAGAATTACAACAGAAGATCCTTCAAATAACTTTGCGCCTGATACAGGAAAAATAGATGTTTATAGAAGCGGTGCAGGATTTGGAATAAGACAAGATGGAGGAAATGGATTTACAGGAGCTATTATAAGTCCTTATTATGATAGCCTTCTTGTAAAAACAACAGCTCATTCAAGAACTTTTGAAGATGCAATAAGAAAGTCTATTCGTTCAATTAAAGAGCTTACAATATCAGGAGTTAAAACTAATATTGATTTCCTTATAAATGTTCTTAACAATGAACAGTTTAAGAAAGGTACATGTGATACAAACTTTATTTCTGATAATCCACAGCTTTTTGATATTTCACCAAAAACTGATGAAGAACAGAGTATTCTTGAATTTATCGGAAATACAATTGTAAATGTAACTAAAGGAAAGAAGAAAGAATTTGATGTCCCTGTTATTCCTCATGTAAGTGGAGAGACTGTAAAAACTTTAACAGGAACAAAGCAGATTCTTGATGAAAAAGGACCTCAGGGAGTTGTTGATTACATAAAAAATGAAAAGAAACTTCTTTTAACAGATACAACAATGAGAGATGCACAGCAGTCACTTCTTGCTACAAGAGTAAGAAGCGTTGATATGAGCAAAATTGCAAAATCTACAGCATATTATGGAAAAGACTTATTCTCACTTGAAATGTGGGGAGGTGCAACTTTTGATACTGCATATAGATTCCTTAAAGAATCACCATGGCAGAGACTTGATTCATTAAGAAAGAGAATTCCAAACGTAATGTTTCAGATGCTTATAAGAGGATCAAATGGTGTTGGATATAAGAATTATCCTGATAATGTTATAAGAGAATTTATTAAAGAAAGTGCAAAAGGCGGAATTGATATTTTCAGAATATTTGATTCATTAAACTGGCTTAAAGGTGTAGAAGTTCCTCTTGATGAAGTTTTAAAGGCAGGAAAAGTTGCTGAAGTTGCATTATGCTATACTGGTGATATATTAGATGAAAAACGTGATAAGTATTCACTTGATTATTATGTAAGAAAAGCTAAAGAAATTGAAAAGATGGGAGCTCATATTCTTGGAATAAAAGATATGTCAGCACTTTTAAAGCCTTATGCAGCTAAGAAACTTATTAAGGCACTTAAAAATGAGATTTCAATTCCAATTCATTTACATACACATGATACAACAGGAAACGGTGTTGCAACTATACTTATGGCAGCAGATGCAGGTGTTGATATAGTTGATACTGCATTAAACAGTATGTCAGGACTTACAAGTCAGCCTGCTCTTAATTCAGTTGTAGCAGCACTTAAAAATACAGATAGAGATACTAAAATTGATCTTTCTGGAATTCAAAAGCTTTCAGAATATTGGGAAGCTGTAAGACCTGTTTATAGTGAATATGAATCAGATTTAAAATCTGGAAGTACTGAAATTTATGATTATGAAATTCCAGGAGGCCAGTATTCAAATTTAAAACCACAGGCAGAAAGTTTTGGACTTGGAAATAAGTTTGATGATATTAAAAAGATGTATAGTGATGTAAATACAATGCTTGGAGATATAATTAAGGTTACACCTTCATCAAAGATGGTTGGAGATATGGCAATATTCATGGTTCAAAATGATTTAACTCCTGAAAATGTATATGAAAAAGCTAAGAATCTTCCATTCCCAGACTCAGTAGTTTCATATTTTAAAGGAATGATGGGACAGCCAGAAGGAGGATTCCCAGAGAAACTTCAAAAGCTTGTTCTTAAGGGAGAAAAGCCTATAACAGTAAGACCTGGAGAACTTCTTGAAGATGAAGATTTTGATAAAATATCTAAGTATTTAGAAGATAAATATAAATTCAAACCTTCAAAGAGAGATATATTAAGCTATGCATTATATCCTCAGGTATTTGAAGATTTTATAAAGCATGTTATTAAGTACGGTGAAGTAAGACTTATGGGAAGTGATATATTCTTCCATGGTCTTGCAGAAGGTGAAACAAGCGAAATAGAAGTTAAAGAAGGAAAAATACTTATTGTTCAGTTAATTGAAATTGGAAAGCTTGATAATTCTGGATTTAGAACTTTAGAATTTGAAATTAACGGAAACAGAAGAACAATAAAGATTAAAGATAGAGCTGAAAGAGTAGAGGCTAACTTAAGTGAGGACTCAGTAATTATAGCAGACAGTGAAAATCCTATGGAAATTGGTTCAAGTATACCAGGAAATGTTATAAAAGTTCTTGCAAAAGAAGGTGATGAGGTTAAAGAAGGAGATAGTCTTATAGTTGTTGAAGCAATGAAGATGGAAACAAATGTTGTGGCATCAGCAGATGGAGTAGTAGAGAAGGTTTTAGCAAAAGAAGGACATCAGGTTAAAAAAGGAGAACTTCTTGTAAAACTCAAGTAGTTTTTAAAGATATTATAGAAAGCAACTGATAATTATATAATTTTTCAGTTGCTTTTTAATTTTATAATTTATTAAATTGACTACAAATTATTAAAATGATAATATATTCATATTAAACTGCTATTTTGTAATTATAATAAGATGTTTAATAAAGACCACTTATTGGGGGAGTGAACATAATAATGGAAACAAAAAACAGCGTATTATATATTTCAAAAGAAAAATTTGAGACAGATTATTTTGCAAAAATGCTTGACGATAATTATATGATTTATAAAACAAAAGATGAAAAAGAAAGCTTTCGCTTATTAAACGATGCAAAATGCAATATAGCAGTAATTATAATAAGAGTATCTGAATTTAATAAAAAATGGTCTGACTTTATTGGAATGGTTACTGACAATTGGAAGTCGCATATGATTCCAATAATAATAGTTACAAAATCAAAAATAAAGAGTGATGAGATACGATTCTTAGAAAGTGGAATTACTGATTATATAACAGAACCTATTGATGGAGATATTTTTAGATTAAGAGTAGATAATATAATTAATTCTAGAAGAACATCTTCCATTTCAAATAATAGGATAATCGATAATTTAACACTTCTTCTTACCAAAAACAGCTTTTATAAGAAAGCTTCATATCTATTAAAAAATAATCCTGACACAGAGTATGACATTATTTGTAGCGATATTGATGATTTTCAGTTTATAAATGTAATGTTTGGAATAAAAAAAGGCGATGAAATTTTAAAAAAAATTGCAAAGAAATATGTTGATAATATAGATGAAGATGAGATATGTGCAAGAGTTGGAATTGATCATTTTATGGCACTTATAAAGCGAAAAGGCAAAGAAAATCAAAAGTTTTTAGATAAGTTAACTCTTAAAGATGAAGATGAACATTGTTTAAAAAATTTAGATATAAAATTTGGATTATTTAAAATAAAAAATAGAGATATGGATGTATCTGAAATGTGTGATAGAGCATACATAGCTCTTAAAACAATAAAGAAAAAATATGGTATGCAGTTTGCGTGGTATAACGAAGAACTATATTTAAAACTTTTAAATGAGCAATGCATAATAAAAAATATGGAGGAAGCTCTTTTAAATCATAATTTTAAAGTTTTTTTTCAGCCTAAATATAATATAGATAATAATAAAATAATTGGAGCTGAGGCACTTGTAAGATGGATTCATCCTAAAAGGGGAATAATTCCTCCACTTAACTTTATCCCTATTTTTGAGAAGAATGGTTTTATAACAAAGCTTGATTTATATGTTTTAGAAGAAGTTTGCAAGATGATTAGAATATGGTTAGATAAAGGATATTCTGTAGTCCCTATATCTGTCAATATATCAAGAAAAGATATACATGAACTTGATCTTGTTAAGGTAATAAATAAACTTTTACTTAAATATAATCTTAGCTGTGAATATATACATATAGAAATAACAGAATCTGCATATACAGATGATCCAGAAAATATTATAGAGAAGGTAAAAGATTTAAGAAATAGTGGTATATTAATTGAAATGGATGATTTTGGGAAAGGATATTCGTCTTTGAATATGTTAAGTGATCTTCCAATTGATATGCTTAAGCTTGATGCAAGTTTTATAAAAAAAGATTTTAATGATATTAATAATAGAAATATATTAAGTTTTATAATAAGTCTTGCAAAATCTATGAATCTTAAGGTTATTGCAGAAGGTGTTGAAACAAGAGAGCAGATTGAAAGACTTAAAAAACTTAAATGTAGTTTTGTACAAGGATATTTTTATTCAAAACCTGTTCCCGCTGATGAATTTTCATCTTTTTTATAAGAATTTATACGAAATAATAATTAAATATTTTATGATATTAAAAAAATAGCCTCAGCTAAAAGCTGAAGCTATTTTTTAAAAATTAATTAAGCATTTATCATTGCATCTGCAAATTCATTAAGCTTAGGTAAATCAGCTTCTTTTAATACAGATTTTATTGTAAGAGTTTTATCACATATATTTATTTCTTTCATTTTTGCTAATTCATTCTTCATACATTTTGCAGCAAGAGGTGCCCATGAACCATTTTCTATTAAGCCGACAGTTCTCTTTTGGAAATTTTTATGTAATAATCTGCATAAGAAATCTTCCATACATGGGAATATTCCACCATCATAAGTAGCAGCTGCAAGTATTAATTTATTGAATTTAAATGAGTCAGAAACTGCTTTTGACATATCGTCTCTTGATAAGTCATATAAAACAACGTTCTTTTCACCTTTATCTTTAAGTACTGAAGCCATTTTTATAGCTGCATCCTTTGTATTTCCGTGAATAGAAGCGTATGCTATTACTATTCCGTTTTCTTCAGGTTTGTAGCTGCTCCATGTAGAATACTTTTCAATATAATATCCAAGATTACTCTTTAAGACTGGTCCATGAAGTGGGCATATAGTTTTTATATCAAGAGTTGCAGCTTTTCTTAAAAGAGCCTGTACAGGAGCACCATATTTTCCAACTATATTTATAAAGTATCTTCTTGCTTCATCTGTCCATTCTTCATCAGCATCAAGATCACCGAATTTTCCAAATCCATCTGCAGAGAAAAGAACTTTTTCAGTTACTTCATAATCAACCATTACTTCTGGCCAATGTACCATTGGTGCCATAAAGAATTTAAGTGTGTGCTTTCCTAATTTTAATTCATCAGCTTCTTTAACGACAACTTTTCTGTTTTCGATATTTATATCAAAAAATTGAGGGAACATCTGAAATGTTTTTGGATTTCCTACTAATTTCATTTCAGGGTATCTTTTTGCAAGTTCTTCGATATTTGCAGCGTGGTCTGGTTCAAGATGTGAAATAATTAAATAGTCTACTTTTCTTCCTGAAAGTGTAGTTTCAAGATTTTCAAGCCATTCGTCTTTTGCTCTTTTATCTACAGTATCAAGTACTGCTACTTTGTCATCTAAAATAACATATGAGTTATATGATATACCATTTGGAATTTTATACTGGCTTTCAAAAATATCCAATGTTTTATCATTTACTCCTATATACTTTATTGATTCTGAAATTTCTACATTACTCATAAAAAAAATCCTTCTTCCTAAAATAAAAATATTATTAATTAATAATAATAATCAACTAATATTAATTATATAGAACTAATCATAAATAGTCAATAGATATTATAGTAAGTTATAGAATATATACTATTTTTAACTATTATTTAATATTTTTTAATGCTTTTTCAAAAATATCAATGACATCTTTTGTATGAGATAAAAAATGGCTGCATTTTTTAAAGTCTTTTTCTTTATATATTTTATTGAATTCATTAAGTTCATAAGTCATTCTATTTGAATATTTTTGAACATTATATTTTTTTATTTCTTTATCTCTTATTTTAATTTCAATCTCATTCATTTCATTTGCTGTACCATTTAACTTTATATATCCATTATCACCTTCTATATAACATGAACTTTCTGCAAAACAGTCTTTAGCAGCAGTTAATGAAGCTGTAAATTTATCATATTTCAAAATAATTATTCCAGATGTATCAACTTTATTAAAACCTAAGTTTGCAAAATAGTATGCATCAGTAGGACTTCCAAATAATCCTGATACAAAATGAATATTATATATATTCAAATCTGGAAGTACACCGCCTCCAAGATCAGGATTAAAAACAGGTGCTATAATTTTCTTTAAATAATTATCATATCTACTTGAATACTGTGTAAAATTGCATGAAACAATTTTAACATTTCCTATTTTATTTAAATGTTCTTTTATTAATTTATAATTTGGCATATAGATTGTTGTAATTGCTTCAAATATAAATAGCTTATTTTCTGAAGCGATATTTATAAGATTTTCTGTTTGTTTTTTTGACATAGTGAATGGTTTTTCACATATTAAATTCTTACCCGCCTTAAGAGCTTTTAGAGAAAACTCATAGTGGAGTGAATTTGGAAGAGCTATATAGATAAACTCTATTTCGCTATCTTTAAGCATTTCATCATAATCTGTATATATTTTTGAAAAATTATTCTCTTTAGCTATTTTTTTAGCTTTCTCTATACTTTTTTCTCTACAGAAGATTGCACATATTTGAATATCTGAAATATTTTTTGCAGCATCTGTAAATGTAGGAACTATCATGCCTGAACCGGCTATTGCTATTTTCATTTTTACCCCCCATAATTTTAAAAGTAACAGTTTAATCCATTAGATATAAATATATTCTTAAAAGATTCTAGATCTTCTTCGTGGAGCTGTTTTACATTTTCAAATACATAATTTTTATTTAGATAGGTATATTTTTTTTGCCCATACTGATGAAATGGAAGAATATTTATTTTTGAAACATTTAATGATTTTAAAAGTTTTGAGAAACCTTCTGCATCTTCAAGTGATGAATTAAATCCAGGAATTACAGGAATACGAACAATTACATCTTTTTTTGAGTTTATCGCATATTTAAGATTCTCAATTATAATATCATTATATACTCCTGTTTTTTCAAAATGCTTTTCTCTATTATAATGTTTTACATCAAATAAAAGAAGATCCACATCTTTTATAAAAGATTTAAATATGGAAGGACTAGAATATCCTGTTGTTTCAATTGCTGTATGAATATTATGCTTTTTTAATTCTTTAAGAAGTTCTGATGCGATTTCATGCTGCACTAAAACTTCGCCGCCTGACAATGTTACTCCTCCATTTGATTCTTCATAAAAGTCTTTATCTTTTAAAACTTCTTTCATTATATCTGAAATACTTTTATATTCCCCTTCATAGAAAAGAGCTTTATTTGGACACTGTTTTGTACATAAAAGACATGCTGAACATTTATTATTATTTACGTTTATCTTATCATTTATTAATGATATACATGATTTTTCACAAACATTTATACAATGTCCGCATTTTAAACATTTGCTCTTATCCCATAAAATCTGAACACGAGCATCTTGAGATTCTGGATTCGAACACCATTCACATTTTAGAGGACAACCTTTAAAAAATACGACTGTTCGTATGCCGGATCCATCGTGAATGCTGTATTTTTGTATATTAAATATACATGCTTTATCATTTTTCATAGAAAAAACCCCTCTCAAATTTATTATAATATATAATTATCGTATCATGAAAAAGAAAAAGTGTAAATAAAAAATTACATTTGAAATAAAAATAAGTTTCATATAAAACATGAACGTGCTTAAAATTGAAAAATAGTGTATAATATAATTATGAATGGAGGAATTTTATGATAAAGAGATATGCAGAATTAGTTGATATAGTAAATAAATATAAACGTATAGAAGTTTCAAAACTTGCAGAAATGCTTGATGTTTCTCAGGTTACAATAAGAAAAGACCTTAAAAAGCTAGAAGATAAAGGACTTTTAAGCAGAGAACATGGGTTTGCAATTATGTCGTCAAGTGACGATATAAGGAGCAGACTTACATATAATTATGATACAAAATTAAAAATAGCAAAAAAGGCAGCTGAAATGGTTAAAGACGGAGAAACTTTGATGATTGAATCAGGTTCTTCATGTGTACTTTTAGCCGAAGAAATAGCAAAGAACAGAAATAATATAACAATAATTACAAATTCATTTTTTATTGCTGATTATATAAAGAAGCTTAATGTGAAAATTGTTCTTTTAGGCGGAGATTATCAGGAGGAATCACAGGTTACAGTAGGACCACTAACAACAATGTGTGCAAGGACTTTTCATGTTAATAAGCTATTTATAGGTACTGATGGATACGACAAAGATACAGGATTTACAGGAAAAGATCTTCAAAGAACAGAGACAGTAAAGGCTATGGCTGAAAGTGCTGATAATATAGTGATTTTAACCGATTCTTCTAAATTTTCAAGACGAGGAGTTGTATCTCAGTTTAAACCAGAAGAAGTAAGTTTTGTTTTTACTGATAAAGAGATTCCTAAAGATATATCAGAAGATTTAGAGAAGAAAGATGTTAAATTAGTTACTATATAAATAAAAAAGTTTCATTCGAAACAAAATATATTGACATTTGAAACAAAACAATATATTATAAAAATATAAACAGAACTAATATTTTGGAAAAGAGGGGATTTTATGAATTGTTTTGGAGATTTAACAGTAAGAATGAATGAACTTAGAGAGAAACTTTTAAATGCTAAATCAAATGTATGTGTTGAAAGAGCTATTCTTATAACTAAGAGCTATGAAGAAAATATAGATAAGCCATTAGCAATAAGAAGAGCATTATCCCTTAAAAATATATTAGACAATATGAGTATTTTTATAGAGGATGAAACACTTTTAGCAGGAAATCAAGCTTCGTCAAACCGTGCTGCACCAATTTATCCTGAATATGCAATGGACTGGGTTATTGATGAACTTGATAAATTTGAAAAACGTAATGGAGACAAATTTTATATTACAGAAGAAAATAAGAAAGCATTAAAAGATATTGCTCCTTTTTGGAATCATAATACA
The DNA here is from genome assembly GCF_022869825.1 of Clostridium sp. BJN0001. NCBI lineage: Bacteria > Bacillati > Bacillota > Clostridia > Eubacteriales > Clostridiaceae > Clostridium > Clostridium sp. BJN0001. Next base: position 902,345 of record NZ_CP094971.1, read on the forward strand.
TTAAAGGATAGAGGACTTGCAGGAATGCCTGAGCATACTAAGATGTTTTATGATCTTGGAATTATTAAAGCAGAAGGAAATATAACATCTGGGGATGCACATCTTGCTGTAAATTATGAAAAAGTTTTAAAATATGGTCTTTCAAGCTTTAAAGAAAGAGCTAAGAAAAAATTAGAAAGTTTAGATCTTACAGAGTATAAGAATTTAAATAAATATTATTTTTATGAAGCAATTCTAATTGCAATAGATGCTGTTAAGAATTTTGCAAAAAGATATTCTGATCTTGCTTTAAAAAAAGCTAAGACTGAAAATAATGAAAAGAGAAAAGACGAACTTTTAGAGATGAGCAGAATACTTAAGAAAGTTCCATATTATAAAGCAGATACTTTTCATGAAGCAGTTCAAAGTTTATGGCTTACTCATTTAATTCTTCAGATTGAATCAAACGGTCACTCTCTTTCATATGGAAGAATGGATCAATATTTAGATCCATATTATGAAAAAGACTTAATAGATGGAAAAATTACTGAAAAATTTGCAGATGAAATAATGACAAATTTATGGCTTAAAACATTCACAATAAATAAAATAAGAAGTTATTCCCACACTAAATTTAGTGCTGGAAGTCCTTTATATCAGAATGTAACAATTGGAGGACAGACTGTATCAAAAAAGGATGCTGTAAATCCTATGAGCTATGTAATTTTAAGAAGTGTTGCAAAAACTCGTCTTCCACAGCCAAACCTTACAGTACGTTATCATAAAGGTCTTTCAGATGATTTCATGAAAGAGTGTATAGATGTTGTGAGACTTGGATTTGGAATGCCTGCATTTAATAATGATGAAATAATTATTAAATCATTTATGGAAAAAGGTGTTAAGGAAGAAGATGCATATAATTACAGTGCTATTGGATGTGTTGAAGTTGCAGTGCCTGGTAAATGGGGTTATAGATGTACAGGAATGAGTTTCTTAAATTTCCCCAAATCTCTCTTAATTGCATTAAATGATGGTGTAGATCCTGAGACAGGAACTAAATTATGCGAAGGAACTGGACACTTTAAAGATATGACATCTTTTGATGATGTTATGAAAGCTTGGAAAAAAATCATTGCAGAATTTACAAGACAATGCGTAATAATAGATAACTGTGTTGATACAGCTCTTGAAGAAGTTACATGTGATGTTCTCTGTTCGGCACTTACAGATGATTGCATAGAGAGGGGACTTAACTTAAAAGAAGGCGGAGCTGTCTATGATTTTATTTCAGATCTTCAAGTTGGAATTGCAAATTTAGGCGATTCTTTAGCTGCAATAAAAAAATGTGTATTTGAAGACAAGAAGATAAGTACTTCAGAATTATGGGACGCACTTATGAATAATTTTGAAGGAGAAAACGGAAAAAATATACAAAATATGTTGCTTGATTCACCTAAATACGGAAATGATGATGATTATGTAGACATGTTAATAAGAGATGCTTACGATATTTATATCTCTGAAATAAAGAAATACAAAAATACAAGATATGGAAGAGGCCCTATAGGAGGATGTTATTATGCAGGAACTTCATCAATATCTGCAAATGTACCTCAAGGAGCAGGAACACTTGCAACACCTGATGGAAGAAAAAAAGGAGAACCTCTTGCAGAAGGATGTTCACCAGCTCATGCAATGGATAAAAATGGTCCTACAGCAGTATTTAAATCAGTATCAAAACTTCCTACAAAAGACATTACAGGAGGGGTACTTTTAAATCAAAAAGTTACACCACAGATGCTTGAAAAGGAAAGTGATAGAGAAAAACTTATCATGCTTATAAGAACATTTTTTAATAGACTTCATGGATTTCATGTGCAGTATAATGTTGTGTCAAGAGATACTTTAATTGATGCACAGATTCATCCTGAAAAACACAGAGATCTTATAGTAAGAGTTGCGGGTTATAGTGCATTCTTTAACGTACTTTCAAAAGAAACACAAGACGATATTATAGAAAGAACAGAACAGATATTATAAAATTTAAGGAGTGATAGATATGGAGTACATGCTTGATACAGTAAATTTAGATGATATTAAAAAGTGCGTGGAAATATTTCCGATTACAGGTATTACAAGTAATCCAAGCATTATAAAAAAAGAAGGAAAGATTGATTTTTTCAATCATTTTAAGAAGATTAGAGAAATTATAGGATATGAGAGAACTCTTCACATTCAGGTTGTAGCACAAGATGCAGAAGGAATAGTTAAAGATGCAGAAGCAATAATTAAAAATGTTGATGATAAAGTATCAGTTAAAATTCCTGTAAATGAAGAAGGTTTAAAAGCTATAAAGATATTAAAGAAAAAAGGAATAAGTGTAACTGCAACAGCAATTTATACAGAAGCTCAAGGTCTTTTAGCTATGGAATGTGGAGCAGACTTTATTGCACCATACTTTAATAGAATGGAAAATATGAATATTGATCCTGAAGAAGTTATAAGCTGTTTTGCAGATATGATCGAAACTTATAATTATAAGACTAAAATATTAGCTGCAAGCTTTAAAAATATGGGACAGGTAAATAGATCATTTAAGTGTGGAGCACAGGTTGCAACAATGGCTCCAGACATACTTTTAGGTTCATTAAAGATGCCTGCAATTAAACAGGCCGTTGATGATTTTACTTCTGATTTTGAGAAATTATATGGAAACATAACTATAAACCAGCTATAATTATGTATGAAGCTTTTGGTAAAAAAATAAAATATTTCAAAAGCTTTTATCATAGAATTATTATAAGGAGAAATATAATGAAGAATATAGAGCTCGGGAAAACTGGCATTTTTGTACCAAGAGTTGCAATAGGATGTATGAGATTTGATGAGATTGATGATACTAGTCTTGAAACTTTTGTGAAAAATTCAATTGATAAAGGATTTAATTTTTTTGATCATGCTGATATTTATGGAAATGGATCGTGTGAAGAAAGATTTGGAAAATTACTAGCAAAAGATAAATCTTTGAGAGATAAAATAATACTTCAGTCAAAATGTGGCATAGTTCCAGGAGTAATGTATGATTTGTCAAAAGAACATATATTAAAATCTGTAGATGAGATTCTTAAGAGATTAAACACAGAATATTTAGATGTTTTACTTCTTCATAGACCAGATGCACTTATGGATCCTTCTGAAATAGCTGAAGCTTTTATGAAACTTAAGAATTCTGGAAAAGTAAATCATTTTGGAGTTTCTAATATGAAACCTATGCAGATTGAGCTGATTAAGAAGTATTTTAAAGATGATATAGTTGCAGATCAGCTTCAGATGAGTATAACAAATTCAAATATTATTTCAAATGGAATGGAAGTAAACATGACAACAGAAAGTTCTATTGATAGAGATGGAAGTGTTCTTGATTATTGCAGATTAAAAGATATTACAATTCAGGTATGGTCACCATTTCAGTATGGATTTTTTAATGGAACATTTCTTGGAAATGATAAATTTTTAAATCTTAATAAAAAGATAGATGAAATAGCTGCAAAATATAATGTATCAAATACAACAATAGCGGCAGCGTGGATTTTAAGACATCCTGCTAATATGCAGCTTATCTCAGGAACTACAAATAAAAAGCGTTTTGAAGATGTTATTAAAGCTTGTGATATATCTCTTACAAGAAAAGAATGGTATGAGATTTACTTAGCAGCAGGAAAAATGTTGCCATAAAATTTAGTAGCCTTTTATAAATAAATATATAAATAAATATATGAAAAAGTTGTACATGAATATTTTTTGTGTACAACTTTTTTATTTTATAGAATTAAGAGATATAATTAATATGTAAATATATTTATATACATAATTTGAGAAAAAATTTAATTAAAGAGAGAGGAAATAGAATATGAAAACAGTTGAGGTTGTTGCAGCCATTATAGAAAAAGATGATAAAATATTTATAACAAGAAGAGGATATGGCGATTTAATTAATCTATGGGAGTTTCCTGGAGGAAAAATTGAAAAAGGTGAAACTAGAGAAGAAGCTCTTCATAGAGAAATAAGTGAAGAACTTGAAATGCAAATAGATAATCTTAAATTCCTAACTACAATTAATTATGATTATCCAAAATTTAAATTGATAATGCATTGCTATATATGTAGTTTTTCAGGAGGAAATCTTAAATTAAATGCACATAATGATGCAAAATGGATAAAGTATGCTGAACTAGATGATCAGAAATGGGCTCCTGCGGATGTGTTAGTTGTAAAGTCATTAAAGGAAAATGAAAGTCATAAGTAGAAATTAATATTTTTTATAACTTAAAATTAATTATAAATAATTGTTGTTATGATTAATATTTATAATAGATGTCAATAATCTAACAGAAGTTAAAATATTATGGAAGGGATTTTTGACATGATAAAAATTGATTATACATTAATGAATAAACTTGAAAAATATAAAGAGAAGGCATTAAGAGCATCTATTTATGATAAAAATAATGTAAAAAAGTATAAGCGTTGTCCTTATTGTGGAAGCATATATTTTATAAAATTTGGAAGATACTATGGAATACAACGATATAGATGTAAAAATTGCAAAAAAACTTTTTCAAATACAACATGTTCAGTATGGAAATATTTAAAAATTAATCCAGAGAAATGGATAAACTTTATTGAATATATAAGTAATGGAACAAGTCTTAAAGAATGTGCATATAAACTAAAAATATCAACTGCAACAGCATTTTATTGGAGACATAAAATTCTGCATGCAGTTGAAAATTATTATAAACCTAATATATTTACAAAAAGTATAGTTATTCGACAACACAATGTGCCAAAATGCTATAAAGGAAGTAGAAATAAACATTTTACAGACAAAGAAAGTGCTTCTAGAAGAATATCAGCTTTTTATGCTATGGTTCCAAGGGATATACAGGTATTAATTTCATCTGAAAAAGAAATACCTCAGATAGATGTGAAATATAAAGATGATACTTTGGAAAATATTTTTAAATATAGCATATCTACTAAGATACAAAAAGGATGTTATATACATCTCGATAAAATTAGGAATTATATAATTCAAAAAGAAGCAATACAAAATAATAAAAAATTATCTAAAGAAATAAAGAAAAAATATGAATTTACTATATGCAAAAATTTAATTGGAGCTTTATATATAAAAGATAAATATAAGATTCAAAGCAATATAGAAAATTATGTAAATAGATTATATGGATGGATACATAATTTTAGGGGAATCGCATCTAAGTATATATCACATTATTATAGTTTTTATTCATTAATTAATTGCAGTATAAAATTTGATCAGATAAGAATTTTTAAAGAATTATTAAAAAATGGCAACTATACTTCAATAAGAGAAATGAAGTTAAATCATTTAGAAAACTATTAATATTCATGAAATTATCGCTATATTAAAACAACATTTTTTTATAATTAATTTTCAATACTTAAATTTTAAATATATTAGTTATATATTTTAACTAAAAATAAAGCTGATTTACACATATATTTTAAAATTATGTATAAATCAGCTTCTTAATATAGATTAATTTATGTTTTTAGTGACAACCGTGATTTCCACAACCATGATTTCCACAACTATGTCCTTCTTCATGTGAATGGTGATTACACATTGTATTTGGATCGTACTGTAATTTTCCTTGTAAGAATGAAGAAATTTGAGCATCAGCATCTCCAGAAGCTCCAGGATAGATTTTTACGCCTGCTTCTGCAAGTGCATTTCTAGCACCTCCGCCAATTCCTCCGCATATTAATGTAGAAACATTATGATCAGCTAAAAATCCAGCTAAAGCACCATGTCCACTGCCATTTGTATCTATAATTTCTGAAGAGATGATTTTTCCATCTTCAACTTCATATACTTTGAACTGTTCTGTATGTCCAAAATGTTGAAATATCTGTCCGTTTTCATAAGTTACTGCAATTTTCATTTTTAAATCTCCTTTTCTATTTTTATCAAAATTACATATTTTATTATGACTGCACAATATATAATTGCCGCCTTCAATTTTTAGAAGAGTTCCCTCTACTAAAAAACGTGAAATCTTTTTACGTGCTTCGGTGTATAAAGCCTGGATTGTTGTCCTTGATACGCTCATATGTGATGCAGCATCTGCTTGTGTTTTTCCATCGTAATCAATAAGACGAATTGCTTCATATTCTTCAATACTAAGAAGAATTTCTATCATCGAATCAGATTTTTCTGAAGGATAAAATAGCTGACATTCAGGCATACGGCATACAAATCTTCTTTTGCTTGGTCTTGCCATTGCATCGCTTCCTTTTTATTTTATAATATAAATTATATAATTATTATTAATATATATCAATAATAATATTTTTATTTTGAAATTTTATCTCTTATAAGTTACCATAAAGGTATAAAGTTTTGATGTTATCTTACTATAATGTAAAAAATATTTTATGATGAAAAGGTGAAAATATGAAGGTAGCGATAGATAGACGAATCAGTATACCTCTTTATAAGCAGGTTGCAGATTATTTTGAAAAATTAATTAAAAACGGAATATTTAAAGAGGGAGAAAAACTTCCTACGGAAACTGAACTTGCATATGAAAATGATTTATCTAAAGGCACTGTAAAAAAAGCCTATGATTTTCTTGAAAATATGTACTATGTAAAAAGGGTTAGGGGAAGTGGCACGTTTGTAATAAGAAAATCTCAGACTTTTGATATGAATCAGGCTAATCAAATGGCTGCTGATACTTTTTCAAAGCTATCATTTATGGATATGAAGGATGTGTATAAAATAATAAAAAAGGAACTTTCTAAAAAATTTGATGTAAGCAGTATAGTAAATGTTGTATTGATAAATTCATATCCTGAGATAAAAGATATAATTTTAAAGCAGCTAGAAAAAATAAGATATGCGAGAATTACTTTAATATCAGAGGATGAAATTAAATATTTGAAAAAAGCTTCGTATGATTCATATGATATAGTAGCTATATCAACATCTAGTATAGAAGATATGGAACTTATAAATATTATTACTCAGAATTATAAAAATATAGATAAATTAGCATTTAGACTTACTGAAAAGTCAGCAATCGAAATAGCTAAAATATCGACTTATGATAAAATAGCTGTTTTATATAATAATATAAAATTTTATAATGAAGTAAAACAAAATCTAAAGAAATTTAATAAAAACAACATAGTGACTCAATATAAAAAGGATTTAGAATGTGATGTACTCATAGTTCCTCCGAATTATGATAAAAAATTTAAAGATCAATTTTATAAATCTGCAAAAAAAGTAATTGAATTTGAATATCTAATTGATAGCGGATCTCTATACAGATTAAAGAAAAAAATTGAAAAAATTTATAATATGAAAAATGAAAAGAGAGAAGATAATGAATTTTAATTTGGACAAAAAAAGTACGGAGCCTGTCTACAAACAGATAATGAAAATTATAAATAAGTCTATTGATGATGGAGAATTCAATTCTGAAAAAAGACTACCTACAGAAAGAAAGTTAAGTTTAGATTTTAATGTATCAAGAGGAACGATAAAAAAAGTATTTTCTGAGCTTGAGATTCAAGGAAAAATAAGAAAAATTCAAGGAAAAGGTACATTTCCTACAGGTCAGTCAATGATAGAAAAAAGAGAATTTGTTATTGATTTAATAAGAAAACTCATAGACGACCTTATATCATTAAATTTTAACGAAAAACAGATAAAAAATATAATGATAAATGAGTTATGGAATTGGTTTGATAATACACAAAAAGTAACTGTAGCATTTATAGATTGTACTGAAGAACTTTTAGGAAAAAGTGTAAGACAAATTTCAAAAAAGTGCAATGCACAAGTTACTCCGTTTCTTATTGAAGACATAAGAAAGGATTCTTCTTTATTGATGAATGGATATGATTTTGTGGTTACTACATTTATGCATTATGATGAAGTAAAACAAATAATTAATAATAAATATTTAAATATTGAAAAAGTAACGTTAAATCTAAGTGACAAGACTATAAGTCAGGTTGCGATGATTAAAAAAGATGATAGCATCGCTGTTATATATAAAAGTTTTGAATTCTCTAAAAACGTAAATGAAAATATAAGATCACTTATAGGAAAAGAAGCCTCAATAAGTTTTAATATATTAAAAGAATCAGAAGAATTTTTAAATAACTTAGATAGTGTAGATGTTGTAATATTAGAAAGTGGATATATAAATGACAACACATATGAATGTTTATATAGTAATAGTGAATTCAATGAAAAAACTATTATTACGTTTGAGTATGAGATGGATGAAGGTTCGCTTATACATTTAAGTGATGAAATAAAAAAATATTGGATTAAAAGTGTCGAATAAACATATACCAATTACCCAATAGGAAAAGGTAATAATGTAAAATTAGTATTGACTCCTCAATATTTATATGATATTATAGTTTTTGTAAGGAAGATATTAAAAACGAATATGAACAAAGACGTTTATTTTTTAAAATAATGAAAAATAAACGTCTTTTTTTATTTATAAATATTCACACGATGAAAATGGTATAGATTAATTACGAAGATGTAATTATAAAAACCAGGTAAATTATTGAAAGAAGGATTCAGAATGTATATTGATGTAAAAAATATTAAAGAAGTTGAACTTACAGGATCTGGATTGACAGTAGAAAAAGTTGTTGCAATTGCAAGATATGGAGCAAGAGTAAGTATTTCAGATCAAGCAATAAAGAATATGAGTAAATCAAGAGATCTTGTTGAAAAAATAGTAGAAGATGGTAGAGCAGCTTATGGAGTAAGCACAGGGTTTGGAGAATTTAGCAAAGTGTCAATTGATAAAGACATGATAGAAGTACTTCAGGAAAATCTTATATTAAGCCACTGTACAGCAGTTGGAAATCCATATAAGCAGGAAGTTGTAAGAGCTATGATGGTTTTAAGATGCAATGCTTTATCTATTGGTTATTCAGGAATAAGACCAGAAGTTGTTTTAAAATTAGTTGAAATGTTAAATAAAGGGGTTACACCTGTTGTGCCAGAGAAAGGTTCACTTGGAGCTAGTGGAGATTTAGCACCACTTGCACATATGGCTCTAGTACTTATTGGTAAAGGAGAGGCTTATTATAAAAATGAAAGATTAGATGGTCTTGAAGCCATGAATAGAGCAGAAATAACTCCTGTAAAGTTAAAAGCAAAGGAAGGACTTGCATTAATAAATGGTACACAAGCAATGAATGCAGTTGGTACACTTTCATATTATGATAGCCTTAATGCAGCAAGACTTGCTGATATAACAGCAGCAATGACAATGGAAGCATTAACAGCTCTTGATAATGCGTTTGATGAAAGAGTTCAAAGAGTAAGACCTCATGCAGGACAGAATTATGTAGCTAAAAATATAAGAATGCTTATAAATGGAAGCAAAATTATTGAAAATTCAAGAGATTTGAGAGTTCAAGATGCATATGCAATAAGATGTATTCCACAAGTACATGGTGCTATAAGAGATACTCTTGACTATGCAAGAAAAGTTATAGAAACAGAAATGAATTCAGTAACAGATAACCCTATTTTATTTACTGAAGATGAAGCAGTAATCTCAGGAGGAAATTTCCATGGAGAACCTCTAGCACTTGTATTTGATTATTTAGGAATTGCAGTATCAGAACTTGCAAATATTTCAGAAAGAAGACTTGAAAGATTGGTAAATCCAGCACTTAGCGAAGGACTCCCAGCGTTTTTAACAAGACATGGTGGAATAAATTCAGGCTATATGATATGTCAGTATTGTGCAGCATCAATGGTTTCTGAAAATAAAGTGCTTGCTCATCCTGCAAGTGTTGATTCTATACCTAGTTCTGCAAATCAAGAAGATCATGTAAGTATGGGTACAACAGCAGCAAGAAAGAGCAGAAATATTGTAGAAAATGCTTTAAGTGTACTTGCTTTTGAGCTTATGGCTGCAGTTCAAGGAGTTGATTTAAGAGGAGGAGAAATATCTCCAATAAATAAATCTGTATATGATTTAGTAAGAGAAGAAGTTCCTACTTTAGATAAAGATAGAGAAATAAGATTAGATATAACAAAAATGAATAACTTAGTAAGAAGTGAATTAATTCAAAAAACAGTAATGGAAAAATGTGAACAATTCAGATAGAAAAAAAGGAGGAGATTTAAATGGAAAATAAGATTATAGAAGATTCAATGCAGATTAAACTTGATGATGAATTACCTAAATATCCTAAATTTGTTGATGGAATAAGGCGTGCACCCAGAAGAGAATCAGATCTTTCTGAGAATGATGTTAAATTAGCTCTTAAAAATGCACTTCGTTACATTCCTCAAAAATATCATGAAAAAATGGCAAAAGAGTTTTTAGAAGAATTAAAAGAGCATGGAAGAATTTATGGATACAGATTTAGACCTGAAGGAAAAATATATGGAAAGTCTATAGATGAGTATAATGGAAAATGTATAGAAGGAAAGGCTTTTCAAGTAATGATTGATAATAATCTTAATTTTGATGTAGCTTTATATCCTTATGAACTTGTTACATATGGAGAAACAGGACAAGTATGTCAGAATTGGATGCAGTATAGATTAATTAAAAAGTATCTTGAAAATCTAACTGATGAGCAAACATTAGTACTTGAATCAGGACATCCAGTAGGACTGTTTAAATCTCATAAAATGGCGCCAAGAGTAGTTATTACAAACGGACTTATGGTAGGTCTTTTTGATAATCAAGAAGATTTTAATAGAGCAGCAGCACTTGGAGTTGCAAACTATGGACAGATGACAGCAGGCGGATGGATGTATATAGGACCTCAAGGTATTGTTCATGGAACATTTAATACATTATTAAATGCAGGAAGATTAAAACTTAAAATACCTAAAGAAGGAAATTTAAAAGGAAGATTATTTATTTCATCAGGTCTTGGTGGAATGAGTGGTGCTCAGGGAAAAGCTGCTGAAATTGCAGGAGCCGTATCAGTAATTGCTGAAGTTGATGAATCAAGAATTAAGACAAGACTTGATCAAGGATGGATAATGAGATCTTCAGATGATCTTGATGAAATTGCAAAGTGGGTAAAAGAAGAGTGTGAAGCTGAAAGAGCATGTGCAATTGGATATCATGGAAATATTGTTGATTTGTTAAAATATGTTATAAAAAAAGACATTCATGTTGATTTATTATCAGATCAGACATCATGTCATGTGCCATATGATGGTGGATATTGCCCTGAAGGACTTACATTTGATGAACGTACAGAAATGCTAGATAAAGATCCTGAAGGATTTAAAGATTTAGTAAATAAATCTTTAAAACATCATTTTAAGCTTATTTGTGAACTTCACAAAAAAGGAACATACTTTTTTGACTATGGAAACAGCTTCATGAAGGCTATATATGATGCAGGTGTTACAGAGATATGTAAGAATAAAGTAAATGAAAAAGATGGATTTATTTTTCCATCATATGTTGAAGATATTTTAGGACCTCAGCTTTTTGATTTTGGATATGGACCTTTTAGATGGGTATGTTTAAGTGGAAAACAAGAAGATCTTGACTTAACTGATAAAGCTGCAATGGAATGTATTGATCCTAACAGAAGGTATCAAGATAGAGATAATTATGTTTGGGTAAGAGATGCTAAGAAGAATAAGCTTGTTGTAGGAACAAAAGCTAGAATATTATATCAAGATGCAATTGGAAGAACAAAGATAGCACTTAAGTTTAATGAACTTGTAAGGGAAGGAAAAATAGGACCTGTAATGCTTGGACGTGATCATCATGATACAGGAGGAACTGATTCTCCATTTAGAGAAACATCTAATATTAAAGATGGATCAAATATTATGGCTGATATGGCAGTACAATGTTTTGCAGGAAATGCAGCAAGAGGAATGAGCCTTATTGCACTCCATAATGGAGGCGGAGTAGGAATTGGAAAATCCGTAAATGGAGGTTTTGGAATGGTATTAGATGGAAGCCACAGAGTTGATACTATTTTAGAAATGGCAATGCCGTGGGACACAATGGTTGGAGTTTCAAGAAGATCATGGGCTAGAAATGAAAATTCGATAAGTACATGTGTTGAGTTTAATAAAAATAATGATGGAATTTCACATATTACTATTCCATATATTGTAGATGAAGAAATTATTAAAAAATCAGTAGAAAAATAGAATTAATTATTTTAAGAAGCAAAGGCGTTTCTAAGTTTATTAGAAATGCCTTTAATTATTTATAAAAAGGGGAGAGTATAAAAATGAAAAGAAAAAGATTATTAAAACAAGTTTTAGCACTTTTAACTACAACTGTAATGGCATTTGCAGTTGTTGGATGTCAGATTGGGAATGATACATCATCTTCTTCAGATGATAAAAAATCTGATCAGCTTATTGTAGGACTTGATAATACATTTGTTCCTATGGGGTTTGTAGATGATAATGGAGATCTTACAGGATTTGATGTAGAACTTGCTACAGAGGTTTGTAAAAAAATAGGAAAAGATGTTAAGTTTCAGCCGATTGATTGGAGTATGAAAGAATCAGAACTTAATGGGGACAATATAGATCTTATATGGAATGGATATTCTGTTACTGATGATAGAAAAGAAAAAGTTGAATTCTCTAATGTTTATTTGAAAAATAGCCAGATAATTATTACACTTGCAAATTCGCCTCTTAATTCTAAAGCAGATTTAAAAGGCAAAAAAGTTGGTGCACAAAATCAGTCAAGTTCTGTAGATGCAGTTACAGAGAATGGTGATGGAATAGAAAAGACATTTGATGGTGGAAAATTAGTTACTTATGAAACAAATAATGATGCACTTATGGATCTTGAAGCAGGAAGAGTTGATGCAATAGTAGCTGATGAAATTCTTGCAAGATATTATATGAAAGAAAGAGGAGAAGACAAGTATAAAATTTTAAGTGATAATTTTGGTGATGAAGATTATGCTATAGGAATTAAAAAAGGAAATACAGAGTTAGTTAACGAGATTAATAAAGGACTTAAAGAGTGTACAGAAGATGGTACAGCAGCTGAAATATCAAAAAAATGGTTTGGAAAAGATATTGTAGTTAAATAATTTATGTATAGAAAGGAGTATTTTTTATGGAATATGTTATAAAAATAATGCCACAACTTTTAACTGGACTTCAAACAACACTATTATTTTTTATAATAGTACTTGTAATTTCAGCTCCTATTGGAGTAGTTGTAGCATTATGCAGAAAATCAAAATGTTATCTTTTAAAAAAAGTATTTGATATATACGTGCTTATAATGCGAGGAACTCCGTTGTTACTTCAAGTAGTCATAATGTTTTTTGGTCTTCCTATAATAGGAATAAAGTTTGATAGATTTACAGCAGGGGTAATAGCATTTACACTTAATTATGCTGCATATTTTGGAGAAATATTTAGATCAGGAATAAATTCTATAGATCAGGGACAATATGAAGCTTCAGAAGTACTTGGCTTTTCTTCAAGACATACTTTTTTTAGAGTAATTCTTCCTCAAGCTATAAAAAGAGTAATACCTCCTGTTGCTAATGAGATAACAGTATTAGTAAAAGATACTTCATTAATTTATGTTTTAGGTATGGATGAATTATTAAAAGTTGCTAAAATTGCTTCTAACAGAGATGTTACATTATTTCCATTAATTTTATGTGCATTTATTTATTTAATAGTTATTGGAGTTGTAAGTAAAGCAATGCAAAAAGTAGAAAAAAAATATGAATACTATAGTTAAGAGGTGATTTTATATGCTTAAAGCAATAAATATAAAGAAAAAATTTGGAGATGTTGAGGTCTTAAAAGGTACTAACCTTAATATTAATGACGGGGAGATTGTTGTTATTGTAGGTAAATCTGGAGGAGGAAAAACAACTTTCTTAAGATGTGTAAATGCTCTAGAGCATTGTGATGAAGGGTATATTGAAATAAATGGGAAGGTTTTATGTAATAGAGGAATATATGTAGAGAAAAAAATACTTTCAGATATAAGAAAGAGCATAGGATTTGTATTTCAGAATTTTAATCTATTTCCACATATGAGCATACTTGAGAATCTTATTGAAGCTCCACAGAAAGTACTTAAGATGTCTAAAAAAGATTCGATTTTAAAAGCAAGGGAAATACTTGGTTTTTTAGGACTTGAGGATAAAGAAAATAATTATCCATGTGAACTATCAGGAGGTCAGAAACAGAGAGTTGCAATAGGAAGAGCACTTATTCTTGAGCCTAAGATAATGTGTTTTGACGAACCTACATCTGCACTAGATCCAAAGCTTACGGATGAAGTAGCTGAGCTTATTAGAAGTTTAAGTAGAAAAAAGAATATGAGCATGATGATAATAACTCATGATATGGATTTTGCAAAAAAAACGGCTGATAAAATTTTTTCTATGAAAGAAGGAGTTTTAGAAGAAGGACTTATTTTTTAAAATTTTTGATAAAAAATAACTAAGAGAGGTTTAAGATGAGAAAATTATTAATAAAGAATGCCGCACAGATTGTTACACCTATTGGACATAATGCAAAAAAAGGCCATGATATGGATAAACTTAAAATAATAAATAATGGGGCAGTCTATATTGAGGATTCGATAATCAAAAAAGTTGGAACGACAGAGAAAATAGAAAATTATCTTTTAAAAAATATAGATCAAAATTCATATGAGGTAATTGATGCAAAAGGAAAATGTATACTGCCAGGATTTGTAGATTCCCATACTCATTTTATTTTTGCGGGTTATAGGGAAGATGAATTTATAAAGAGATTAGAAGGAAAAGAATATCTTGAGATTTTAAAATGTGGAGGCGGAATTCAAAGCACAGTAAAAGATACAAGGAAAATATCTTTTGATGAATTATATAATCTTGGAAAAGAAAGACTTAAAAGCATGATTTCTCAAGGGATAACAACAGTTGAAGGAAAAAGTGGTTATGGGCTTGATTTAAAAAATGAAATAAAACAGCTTAAGGTTATGAAAAAATTAGATGAGGATATGCCTATAGATATAATATCGACATATCTTGGAGCGCATGCAGTTCCAGAGGAATTTAAAGATAATGAATCAGGATATATTGATTACATTATTAATGAAGTATTAGATAAGGTAAGAAAAGAAAATATAGCTAAATTTTGTGATGTATTTTGTGAAAAGGGTGTATTTTCATATAAAGAATCAAAGAGACTTCTAGAAGAAGCGTCAAAAAGAGGTTTTGATTTAAAAATACATGCTGATGAAATTGAAAATATAAAAGGTGCAGAACTTGCTACAGAAGAAAAATGTGTTTCGGCAGATCATCTTCTTATGATATCAGATGAAGAAATTTTAATGATGAGTAAAAGTAATACAGTTGCAACACTTCTTCCATGTACAGCTTTTTGTTTAAATAAACCTTTTGCACCAGCTAGAAAAATTATAGATAATAATTGTGCAGTAGCCCTTGCAAGTGATTTCAATCCAGGAAGTTGTTTTTCAAATTCAATTCCTCTTATATTTGCACTTGCAGTAATTCATATGAAGATGACAATAGAAGAAGCGATAATGGCACTTACTTTAAATGGTGCAGCTGCACTTAATATGGCTGATACAATAGGTTCAATTGAAGAGGGAAAAAAAGCCGATCTTACAATAATTAAGTATCCTAACTATAAATTTTTAGTATATAATACGGGTGTTAATATTATTGAAAAAGTATTAAAGGATGGAAGAGTTATTTATGAAATATAAAATTATAAAAAAAGAAGATTATGATGTTATAAATTGGTCAGGTGGAACAACTACACAGCTTTATATATATCCTGAAGATTCAGAATATAAAAAGAGAGATTTTTATTTTAGAATAAGCAGTGCTACAGTTGAAGATGAAAAATCAGAATTTACATATCTTCCAGATATAAATAGAAAACTTATGATATTATCAGGAAATATAGAGATTACACACAATAAATCTGAAAAGAAAAAAATGAAACAATATGATATTGATAGTTTTAGTGGGGAAGATTATACAGTAAGTTATGGAAAAGCTAAAGATTTTAATTTGATGATGAAAAGTTGTTATAATGGAAATATTGAACATATATCGATTAATCCAGAATCAGAACATGTTTTAAATCTTAATATTAAGAAAAAAAGAAATATAATAAATTGTATATATAATATTAAAAATAAAATTCTATTTTATGTTGATGATGAGATTGTGGAGCTTAACGAAAAAGAGACACTTATAATAGAAATAGATAAGCCTATGAATTCTAGACTTCGTTTGTTAAATCCAGATGCTAGTCAAAGTGAACTTGTATTATCTTCAATATATGGATTTAATTAATAAAATGTTTAGAAAAAAATGAGCTGTTATAGTATACTTTTATGTAATGCGATAGCAGCTCATTTTATGAAAATATATTAGTATAGAAGATCGTTGTCTTTATTAGGAAGGACTACTGCACATGCTATATATAGTATTAGGAATATACCATAAAACCATGCACCTATGAAGAATAGAATTCTAACTATACTTGGATCTATATTAAAATATTCTGCAATTCCTGCACAGACACCGCAGAGTTTTTTATTTTGTCTATCTTTATATAATTTATGTTTCATAATTTAGTAAGCATCCCCTATTCATATTATTATTAAATATATTATATCATATAATATGTTTAATAATATCGTTTAATATATTATAATGTAAGAAAATAACGTACATATATAATTGAAAAAAGACTAAGAAAGAGGATGCTTATTTTGAGTATATTAAAAATAAAGGATAATACATATTGTTTTAAGGTAAAAAGTAGCCTTATACCATTTTATAAAATTAATGATAGAGATATTATAATGCTTGATACAGGGTTTAAAGAAGAACGAGATGATATAGAAAATGAGCTAAAGAAAAATTCTCTTAAAGTTTCTGGAATAATAAATAGTCATGCTCATATAGATCATATAGGAAATAATTCATATTTTAAAGAAAAGTATGATTGTATAATTGCGATGCCTGCATATGAAGCATTTATATGTAGCTCTGAGATGAATTTGAAACTTTATTATAGAAATGAAACAATGAGATTTATAAAAAAATATTTTAAACATATGGTATGCAAGACAGATTTTATTATAAAAGAATCGGAAGATATGATTATTCTATGCAAAATACCGTTTAAAATTCTTCATACTCCAGGACATAGTCCTTCACATATATGTATAACGACTCCGGATAATGTATCATATTTGGGAGATGCAGTTATAAGTGATGATCTTATGAAAAATTTCAAGATACCATATTCGTATATATTAAGTGAGGATATGAAAAGCAAAGCAAAACTTTATGATTTAAAATCAGATAGATATGTAGTTGCACATAAAGGAGTTTATGATGATATAACAAATCTTATTGATAAGAATATTGATTATTATGAGAAAAAAGCATTTGATATATATAGTGTAATAAATAAACCTATGACGATTGAAGAAGTCCTTAAAGCTGTTTCTGAAAAGTTTTTTATAAGGCTTGATGATGTAAACAGATATAACTTAATAAAGAGGATGATAAAATCATATCTTGATTATTTATATGAAATTCAAAGGATAAAGATAATAAATGAGGATGGCATATTTAAATTTTCAATATAAAAATAGTAAAAACTTAGCTTGTTTTAGTGCTGAGTTTTTTATTTTTAAAAAAATTTAAAAAAATTTAAAAATTTTACTTAATTTTTTTTGTTTAAGCATATATAGTATGTGTACAGGTAAATAATTAAAAAAATAAATTTTTATGGAGGTTGTTTATTATGAAAATAAGATTAAATGAAAAGGAAACAGAATTAATATTATGTGCACTTCAAGGACTAAGGGATATTGATGCAGAGTCAGTAAATTCTTTTAAAAGTGAGGAAGATTTTACAAATGAGATTAGTGAGATAGAAAGTGTTTATAGAAGAATAAAAATGCAAATGGGCTTATATAGTACAGAAATACTATAATAAATTATTAATAAGCTGTTATAAAACTAATGTTATAGATTAGTTTTATAGCAGCTTATTTTTTTATAAAAATAGAAGAAATAAATATTTACAAAATAATTGATAAAACATACAATTATAGTAAAAGGAGGGTAAATATATGAAAATATTTGAAATATCTATGAAGGTTTTTTTAATGAGAGATATAGATTCAACAGATTCACTCTTTAAGATAGGGCAATTCATTGATAATGGGATATGTCAAGATAAGCAGTTATTAGAGTTACATAATAAAAATAAATTTAAAAATTATTGCTTTTGTTCATTTTACCCATTAGAGAAAGATAGAGTTTATAAGAAAAATAACAATTATACAATAAAAATAAGAACAGTAGATAAGAATCTAGCAGAATATTTTAATGATAAGCTAGTTAATCATTTTAATAATGATATCAAAGGCTTAACATCAACTATAAAAATATTACCTAAAAAGTATATAGAAAAGATTTATTCAATAACTCCAGCAGTTTTGAAAACTAATGAAGGATATTGGAGGGGAAATTTTTCTGTAGATGATTTTGAAAAAAGAACAAAAGAAAATCTAATAAAGAAGTATAATTCTTTAATGAATACAAAGATAGATGAAAATTTTGATCTTTGCACAGCCATAAAATTTGATAATAAAAAACCAGTATCAATAAATTATAAGGGCAAAAAAATGCTTGGTGATAAAGTTTCTATACAAATAAGTGATAATAAAATGGCTCAAAATTTAGCTTACATGAGTTTAGGAACAGGCATTTTAGAGATGAACGCAAGAGGATTAGGGTATATGAATTTTAGATGGATATAGAAGTGAGGTGAATTTATGTTAAGTCAAGCTTTAGAGATATTCAAAAAAGAATATGAAGAAATAGGGGATCCGCTTATTTTAGGAGAATATATTCCAGCTGATGGAACATATGTAATAGTTACTCCAAATAATAATGAGTTAGTTATAAATGGCATTAAATAATTAATATAATATAAAAAGTAATATTTTATTGGGAGTAACAGAGATGGGTTTTATAAAATATTTAATAATCCAAGATACTATGCTAATTATAGTATAACACAAAATGTAGTCTAGTAAGATTGAAAGGACAGAAAATAAGAAATGATTATAGATACGCATACACATATAGGAACAATTGCTAAATTTAATATGCCAAAGGATATGCTTATTAAATCTATGGATAAGTACAATATTGATTATGCACTTATATCGAATATAGAAGGTGCTGAGTTTGACGAATATCAAAAACCAATTCCAAAAGAATTTCAACATTCACAGAAAGAAATAAATGAGTCAGCAATAGAATTTGCAAGACAATATAAAGATAGAATTGGAGTCTGTATGTGGACAAAGCCAAGTACAGAAGGATGCACAGAAGAATTTGAAAATATGATTATAGAAAATAGAGATATTGTTTATGGAATTAAGTTTCATCCATATCACTCTAAAATTGCTTTTGATTCTCCTAAGGTAGAGGAGTATATGTATCTTGCTGAAAAGTATAATTTACCTGTAGTTGTTCACACAGATAAAGGACCTCATGCTAGTCCATACAAGGTATATAAAATGGCATTAAAGCATCCAAACATAAAGTTTGTTATGGTTCATATGGGACTTGAAACCGATAATGAAGAGGCAATTGACCTTATTTCTAAACTTCCTAATTTATATGGTGATACAACATGGGTAAAACCAGAAAATGCACTAAAAATGATAAAAAAGTGCGGTATAGACAAGCTTTTATTTGGAACTGACAGCCCCATTGATGGGGAGGATACTTATGCAAATAAATATTATCAGTCTTATTTTAATGATTTTAAAAATGAATTATCAGCTGAAGATTATGATAAATTAATGTATAAAAACGCAATAAAGTTATTTAACTTGCCAATAGTAGATAAAGACGTTTAATAAGAGCTATGAACAAAATTAATCATTTTATCTACCATTTTGCTCCATGCTTCATAAGTAGGGATGTGTCCAGAATGGGGTAGTTTACAATATGTTATGTTACCATGCTTTTTTGCTATTTTCTCAAGATTTTGAGAAAGTATAAATAGTTCTTCCTCTCCTTGAAGAAATAGAATAGGAATTTTAAGCTTTTCTATTAGATTAATGATATTTATTTCTCCAAGACTATTCCACATTTTAAGATAAGTTTTACCGACTGTTTTAAAGGCTTTTATTACTCCTAAAGTGTCTTTTAATGAATAATCTGGTGAAATAAATAAACGGAGAAGCCATTTTAATGTTAACGAATCTTTTCCATCTTTCCCTTTGTAGTGGGCACAATTTGTATATTTTTCTGCTAAGTTTTCTAGCTCTATTTCATATGTAATATAATCTGCATTTTTATATGATTCAAGCTTTCTTTTTTCCTTATCTGTCAGCTTGTCCTTGCAAGCCATGAAAAAATTATTAGTGCTTGATTTCATATTGACAATTGGTCCCCAATTAATAATTCCAGATATTTTATTTTCAAGTTTAGAAGCTGCGTATGTTGATAAATAAGATCCAAAAGAACTTCCATTTAGATATATTTTATTTTTTGGAAAGAGTTTTTCTATTTCTAAAACTAAGTCTACAGCCATATCAGCAAATGTATAAACGGTAATATTCTGACTTATATCTTTTACATAATTTTTTCCACATCCATATTGATCCCACCAAACTAAAATGCAGTTATTTGATAATTTAGGATAAAAACCTCTATAACTTTCTCCATAGACAATAGGTCCCCATGGACCACCATGAAACATTATCATTATAGGAAGATTCTTATTTTTCCCTTCAAGAAGAATTGTCTGTTTTATCCCGCCTAAAACAACTTCTTTTTCTAAAAATATTTCTTTATCTTTAGAATAATTCAATTTAATAAATGTTTTTGCAATCATTCTTATAATTAATAATAATGAAATAATTGAAATTAAAAAAATAAAAGTAATAAATAAAATTTTCATTTATCTTATATCTCCTTATAATTAGAATTCTATAGTTCTAACATTAATTAGTTAAAACAAACTTGAAGGTAGCTTTTTATTAATAAATAGTAAGTATTTTATAAACGTCTATATTCAATAGGGCATAAACCAGAAATTTTTTTAAAAAGTTCTGAAAATCTACTAGCACTTTTATATCCTATCATTTTAGAAATTTCACCTATTGTTAAATCTGTATTTGATAAAAGATGTTCGGATTTTTTTATTCGGCAGTACTGTATATATTCAGTAGCTGTGCAGTGGTACAATTCTTTAAAAGATTTTTTGAATTTTGTAGTGCCCATGCATGCTATTTTACATAGCTTTGGTAATGATAATGTATCTGAACAATTATCATTTATATATTTAGCTGTAATTTGTAAATTCTCTATATCTATTTGAGAAAGAGTTGAGTAAGTTTTTTCATCATGTCTATATTTTTCATATATAAGTGACATTGCTTCTGAAACTTTGCCATAATAAAATAATTTAGCACAGATACCGCTACCTTTGTAATTTATAATTTGAGATAAAAGAAAAACCATCTCTGGAAAAGCATTTTCTTTATTAATATTTGTTAGAGCTGATCTAGCGTTTATATATTCATCTGAAAATTTATCTGATAAAAATTCATTATAGTATTTTGGTAGAAATTCTATTCCAATGCATTGTAGAGGAATATTTTTATGTACCAATGCTTTATACTCTGTTATTGAACGTCAAATTATTTGATGCTAATATCATAACTTTATTTGATGCTAAAAATGAATATATTCTTCAAAATCTTCAATGAAAATGAGGCTACTTCGTTACGGTTTATGATGATAAATATTCTGAATATTACAAAAAAATCCACAAATACCTTATTGATATTTGCAGATTTTACTTTTATCCAAGTTCAGTTTCATTAACAGCAAGCATTATTATGTCACTATCAATTGTATTCATATTTTTTGTATTGCCTATCATAAGGCTAGAATCACAGATTTTATTAACAATTCTAGGAACTCCGTTCGAAGCGTTAGCAATTGCTTCAAGAGCGGTATCATCAAAAATATCAGTATTACATTTAGCACCAGTAAGCTTTGCTAATATATAGTCTTTAGTTTCTGATTTTGTGAGATTATCTAAATTATAATTCATTGTTATACGTTGTCTTAAAGGCTCATTAGCAACTAGCCTCATGGTATTATTTAACTGAGGAAGCCCCACAAGAAGTACTATTGCACGATCTCTTGAATCCATGTCAAAATTAAAAAGCATTTTTAAATCATTAAGTATTCCATTACTTACATAATTAGCTTCATCAATAATTATTACAGGAGTTATACGTTTTTCAACTGAATATCTAGTTATTTCATTTTGGATAATTTTGAAATTATCAATTTTTCTGCACATTGGCTCTAGTCCAAGCTGGGCAGCCATATTTTTATAAAATTCTGCAACAGTAAGTGTAGAAAGGGAACTATAAATAACTTTATAAAGTGATGAATTAAGGCTATTAGACCAGTTTCTTATTATTGTAGTTTTACCTCGCCCTGGACCTCCGGTCAGGATTCCGAAACCTTTATTATTAAGTAAATAATTAAGTCTACAAATAACTTCTTTATAGTCAGAAGTTTCTACTACTATTTCCTTAGAATTTTTTATAAACGGATTAAAATCCATTCCATATCTACTTATATAATCCATTATTCTTGACCTCCAGTAAGTTTTATTTTTTCCCTTTTTATAACAGAATTATCATGCTTATTTAAAAGCTTTATTTCTGTAAGTTCAGAAGTGTTTTTATCAACTACATAAATTTTGCTTAAATCAGGTGAATATCTTAGGGTTATTCTTTGTTTTGAGTATCTATAATCAACTTCATATTCTGTTTCATCTATCATAACTACGTTATCGGCTGATACTCTTCTTTCATATTCAAGTAAAAAGGAAGTTTCAATTTGTTCATCTGTAAGCCTTTTAATCATGTGAGATTCCTTGAAAAACCTGTCCTGTGGAGATAGTCCATCTAGAGAAGAATGTATATGCTGATTATAGCTATTAACATATGAAATAAGGCTTATCCTAAGTTCATCTAAATTATTAAAATCATTCATATTAAGCTGGGACATCCATTGATCTTTTAATGTACGAAACCACCTTTCAATTTTAGCTTTTGATTGTGGGGTATAGGGTGCACAATAACTAATAGTTGTACCTATTCTAGCTGCTAAAAGTTCCATTTGCTTGTTCTTATATGAAGCACCATTATCAAAGTTTAAGATTTTAGGTTTCCCGAATCGTGTAACAGCAGATTTTAAAACAGACATAAGATTTACAAAATTATCATTAAAAAATACATCTATTCCTGTTATGTATCTTGAAGCATCATCAATAAGTGCTATTATGTAAACGCGTTTCTTTTTACCATCTACCTTCAAATAAGGTCCAACGCTGCTGTCACCACACCATACTTCATTTATATGAGCACGCTCATATCTTTTCATATCTTTATTTTTAGAATATTTATTCTCAAGCTTAAGAACATTAACATACCTATTAATTGTTGAAAGTGAAATATCTCCTTTAACAATAGTTCCATTGTTAATAAGCTTTTGATAGATAAGTGTTGCTGGGATTCTTGGATATTCTTGTTTTAAATATTTAATCTGTTCTGTAATATCAGAATCTAATTTACGTGTTCTTCCAGTGTCGCATCGTTTTACAGGTATGAGTGCCTCAAAGCCCTTATTCTTGTAATTGTAATACCAACGTTCAAGAGTAGCAGCAGCTACCTTAGTATCTTCACCATCTGGAGTCTGATATACTTTGCCTGCGGCATCTCGGAAAAATTGTTTAACACTTTTATTTTCATCATAAGTACCACTTATCAGAGGAGCCAAGATTCCGTACCTGAAAAGTGCTATTTCTTTTCTAGTTTTTTCGTCCATATTTTGAAAAAGCCTCCTTTGTTTTATTACAATATAAGCTTATATCTACATAAATTAACAGTAAAACTAAGTTATGTGGTTTTACGAAAATAAAATATTATTGATGCATTTAATTTGCATAAATTGTCTTTTAAAGTTTTTTAAACATTGCTTTGAAATACTTAAATCTAATGAAATTTTAAATGAAGTAATACGTTCCTTCCAATGCTCTAGATATTGTTTTATTATATAAAAAATATTGCTTTCATCGATAAATTCATTAGCTATCATAATGGGTTCAAAAGAAGCTTTGGAATTATAAGCATTAATAATTGAAATATGATCACATAAAAGAATTTGAGAATAAGGTACAATACACTCTGGAAATATAGCATGAGTTTTATTGCAACATGTACACTTTGCTCTAAGAATTGTTATAGATATCTTGCCATCACTGTTTTTAACAGTTCTCTTGTAATAACCATGCTTTACAAGCTGCCCGGACCTTCCGCAGGAACAAGTAAGTTTGTGAAAATCTATGTCTTTAATAAATTTATCATAGGATTTTTGCGTTAATGACTTGATTTTTGAATCTAAATTAGATATGATTTTTGTATCATAAATATTAGTTATCATAGAATTTATGGTTAGCAGAGCAACAAAACTTTGGTCGGTGGTGTTGCTCTGCTTTTTTCCTTTCTAAGAATAATATAAAATAATAATATACTAAAAAAGGCAAGCATTAAATACTTTGACTAAAATTTAGTCATGCAAATAATGCTTGCTCTTTATTTATTTTGAAGATATTTAAATTTTTTAACATCATATAAAATGCTATTCTATAATAAGTTCACGTTTTTTTTGTATTCTTAATAGAAAAAAGAGAGTGACTACATTTAAAAAAATATTTTAGATATATTGATGCTTAGAAGAAAATTAATACTATATTAGAATTTTTTTACAATTTTATATTGAAAAAAATTATGTAAACATATACAATAAAATTTATAGGAAACTTAAAAATAGAGTTTGATTTTGCTAGGAGGTGTAAAGTTAAATTTAAAATCATTACAAAATATATTAGGGGGGAGAGTTAATGAGAACTAAGGCAAAAAACAAAAAAATATCAATTATTTTAGTTTTAACTATTATATTTAGCTTATTTCAATCATTAGGAAGTATAAAAAATGCTTTTGCTAGTGATAGATATGGATGTTGTTTTCCAGATCAGGAAAGAAATATAGTTACATTTATAGCTAAAGCAGATGGATACGATTACTCTTATGTAGCAGGTCTATTTAATGATTGGAAAAAAGATGAAAAATATAAATTAGAATGGAAAGAAGATCCAAATCAAAAAGGGGTTTGGAAGATGATGTCGGATATACCTATTGAGGATTTAATTCCAGAGATAAGTGAAAAAGATACAACCACAGTAGAAAGTGAACCTACTGAGGAATCGATTCCAGAGATAAGTAACAATAATACGACTACACCAGTAAGCGTACAGATTGAGGAATCGATTCCAGATATAAGTGAAGATGATATGACTACAGAAAGTGTACCTATTAAGGATTCAATTTCAGAGATAAGTGAAAAAGATACGACTACACCAGCAAGTGTAGAAATTAAGGATTCAATTGCAGAGACAAGTAAAAATGATTTGACTACATCATCAAATTTACAAATGGATACTGAATATAGGTGTGAATATAAATTTATTTTATGTAAAAAAGGACAACCTGATCAGTGGATGAGCAATGATGGAACAGATGGTGAAAATGCATCATTTATTTGGAAATATTCTAATGAAAGTGATGAATCTGATGATGCAAGTTTAATTATAAATACATCTAGTGATATGGTGTCAGTTGATAAACCAGTTACATTTGCTTCAATAAAAAATAGTAGTAATGGAAATAGAGAAATTTTAGATGATACTGCGTGGTCAATTGATCCAGAAGTTAATGGAGCATGGATTGAAAACGATGAACTAAAAGTTTCAGACTCTGTTCCAAATGATACAAAAATTACATTGAAAGCAATTAATGGAGATTTAGAGGCAACTAAAGAAATAACAGTGTCAAAAACAGAAGAAGAAGGTACATGGGTTCATTTCTTTAAAGCAGATGGTAACTATGATGGATGGAGTTTTTGGAATTTTAAATCAGGTGAAGAAGGCACACAAGTTGAATTTCAAAAAGATACAGATTTTGGAAAAGCAGCTTTTCTAACTAAATCAAATGTAATTGTGAAAAAAGGTGAGTGGAAAGATCAAACAATTAAGTATAAGATTCCAAGTGGAGCTAAAGATGTATATATTATTGAAAATGATAATAATTTATATACAGATTTATATATGGCATTAAAAGCATGTGGACCTAAAATTAATTTTGCTGTAATGGATTCTAAAGACAGCATAGTAGCATATTTATCAGAAAATCCATTATCAACAAATAAGTTTAAATTGTATGTTAATGGAAAGAATGTTACTACAGAAGATGCAGGAACACCAACAATTTATAAAAACGATAAGAAGGTAGTATTTGATACAAGTAAATTGGATATTGATCCAACATCATTAATTGAAATAAAAGAAGATACTATGTTTTTATTACCTAAAAAAGTTACTTTAAGAAATGTATTAAATGATTATTATTATGATGGAAATGATATGGGAGCTGTTTTTGGAAAAAATGATATAAAATTAAAACTTTGGGCTCCAACAGCTTATAAAGTAGAAGTATTAACTTATGATTCAAATGAAGCATCAAACGATAGTCCATCAAATACGTATGAAATGGATTTTGATAATTCTAATGGAATACATTGTATTTCAATTCCAAGAAATATTAATGAAAATAAATATTATATGTTTAGATTATATTTTAAAGATAGAAATGTAGACGGAGAATTAACAGATAAGATAACTTATGCAGTAGATCCATATGCATATGGAGTTGGAATAAATGGAACTAAAGGAGTTTTAGTTAATTTAGATGATTCTTCAACTAAACCAGAAAATTGGGAAAGTGATAGTAAACCAGAATTACAAAATCCTGAAGATTCAATTTTGTATGAAATGCATATTAGAGATTTTACAATAGATCCAGATTCAGGTGTAGATGAAGACAAGAGAGGAAAGTATCTTGGAGCAGTTCAAGAAGGAACAACTTATGATGATGGAAAAGGAAACGTTGTCAAAACAGGAATAGACCATTTAAAAGATTTAGGAGTTACACATGTTCATTTACTTCCTGTATTTGATTTTGACGGAGTGGACGAAAGCAAAGATAGTGGTGATGATAATCGAAATTGGGGATATAATCCACTAAATTATAATGTGCCAGAGGGAAGCTATTCTAGTAATGCTAATGATCCTAAGGCTAGGATAAAAGAATTTCGTGAAATGGTACAAGGATTTCATGAAAATGGAATTAGGGTAGTTATGGATATGGTTTATAATCATATGAGTAATACTGAAAACATGGATAAGATAGTACCTGATTATTATTTTAGAACTTGGGATAATGGTGAAAAATCAAATTCATCTCAATGTGGAAATGAAATAGCATCAGAAAGACCAATGGTAAGAAAATTTATAATAGATTCTAATTCTCATTGGGTTGATGATTATAATATTGATGGATTACGATTTGACTTAATGGCAATAATTGATAAAACTACATTGAATGATGTTAAAGCAGAGGTACAATCTAAAGATCCTTCAATTATAGTTTATGGTGAACCTTGGAAGGCTGCTTCTTCACCATTATCAGATGATCAGCAAACAACAAAGAACAAAGGAATAGCAGCTTTTAATGATACCTACAGAGATGCTTTAAGAGGAAGTAATAGTCTGGGACAAGGCTTTATAAATGGAGGAATAAATTCAGATACTTCAGGAAAAGTTCAAGAAGGAATTAAAGGCTCTATAAATGGAACAGTTAATGATCCAGATTTAATTATTAATTATGCAGAAGTCCATGATAATTATACTATATGGGATCAAATTGAAAAAAGTCAGACAAGTGTAGCTAATGGGGAATTAAGAAAAAATATACCAGATAATGCACTCAATGATTGGAAAGTTAGACAAGATATATTGGGAAATGGATTAGTTCTTACATCTCAAGGAATACCTCTTTTCCAAGAAGGTTCAGAGATACTTAGAACAAAACAAGGAGATGGTAATAGTTATAAAAGCAGTGATGAAACTAATGATATAGATTGGGCAGATAAGGCAGAATATAAAGAAGTATTTGATTACTATAAAGGGCTTATTCAATTAAGAAAAGAACATCCTGCTTTTAGAATGACATCAAAGGGGCAAATTCAAAGCAGTCAAGAAGTTTATACATTGAATAATGGAGATAATGGAATACTTATTCAACATTTAAAAAACAATGCAAACGGAGATAAATGGAAGAATATTTTAGTTATATACAATGCTTCTCCAGATTCAAAACATGTAACTTGGTTGCCAAAATCAACTACTGGTAAATGGAATGTAGTAGCAGATGAAACAGGCATAAATCTACAATCTCCTATTAAAGAGATTAGTCAAAATGAAAATACTGTTGATTTAACAGTTAGTCCAAATAGTATGATGGTTTTATATGATGAAGAAGGTGAGTCTTCTTCAGTATCAGATTTAGAGTGGGATTATTTATTCTCAGATCAAAGTACTGATTATATGGAACCTATGCAGCCAAAATCAACAGATCCAATAAAAGTTCGTTTTAGAGCAAAAGCAGGAGAAGTTACAGATGCAACTGTACATTACTATGATGAAGCAGATAAAAAAGAGCATACAATTAAAATGAGTAAAATAACAGATTCAAATTTCTATACTGAAAAAGGATATGATTCTTCAAAAATAGAATTTTGGGAAGGAACAATACCAGCAAGTGATAGTACTAAATATTATAATTTTGAAGTTAATAATAGTATAGCTGAAAAGACAGCTTGGATTAGTGGAGGAGCTGGAGCAAATAATAGAGGAGTAACTTCTACAGCACCAAAAGTAAATCCAAATGATCAAAGCTCAGGGATAGATCACGGATTTTCAATAGTTCCAGATTTAAATACTCCTAAATGGTCAAAAGAAAGTATTCTTTACCAAGTAATGGTGGATAGATTTAGAGATGGAGATTCTAAAAATAATAGAGTATCTAAAGATCCTTCACAATTTGGAGCTCCATCAGAAGTAAGTGAATGGGGCAGCGAAATATTTAATGGAGACGAAAGTGATAAAGTATGGAACAATCAATTCTTTGGTGGAGATTTAACAGGTGTTGAAGAAGCAATACCATATTTAAAAGATACTTTAGGAGTAACAGGTGTATATTTAATGCCAGTATTTGAATCTCAAAGTGACCATAAATATGATGCTGATACGTATGAATATATAGATAGAAATTTTGGTGGAAATAAAGCTTTAGCTGATTTAAGTTCATCACTAAAATCAAATCAAATGAATTTAATGTTAGATGGAGTATTTAATCATACTAGTATTGAAGGCTCATTATTTAATAATAATAGAGATTATTATTTTAATGGTACTTTTGAAGATAGAGATGGTAATATGTTAGATTATTATCCATGGCATGGGTATAGTAACTTAGCTAAGCTTAATTATGGAAATGAAGCTGTTAAAGATTATATTTATGCTGGAGAGAATTCTATAGCTAAACGTTATCTAAGAGCACCATATAATATAGATGGTTGGAGATTAGATGCAGCAGAAGATTTAAATACTCAGCCAAGAGATTATAAAGCTGGAGTTAATGCTGATGGAGCAACTGATCCAACGCAACAGAAAAATAATCTTAAAATTTGGCAAGAATTTAATAATGAAGTAAGAGAAGTAAATCCTAATACTTTTATATTAGGTGAATTCTGGGGAAATGATAATCAGTGGTATTATGGTAAAGCATGGGATGGAAAAATGAATTATGGTGGATTTTTGTTGCCTTTTATAGAAAATAGAAGTGCAAATCATTGGCTTGGAAATCAAAGTTTAGATAATAAAGGTGATGTAAGTGTAGCAGATATAGGAATATTTAGTAGAAATTATTTTAAAGGATTCCCATATCAAACCATACTAAATTCAACAAATTCAATATCAACTCATGATAAGTCAAGATTTTTAAATTGGGATTATACAGGTAAAAATAATAACCAAATGATGGAGATAGCATCAGCACTTCAATTAACTTATCCTGGAATACCAATGATATATTATGGTGATGAGATTGGAACAGCAGGAAAATCAGGATCAGATCCATATAATAGAGGAACATTTGATTGGAATATATCAAATTGGAATAAAGAAATGCTAAATGATTATAGAACTTTAATTGCAACTCGTAAAGAAAACACAGATGCATTTGTTTATGGTGCATTTGAAGAAGTTGCATCAAATAGAGATGGTAAATATATAGTTTATTCACGTTATGGAAATAATGATAAAGCTTTAGTTATTTTAAATAACAGTGGAGATAATTCAACAAAATCTATTGTTATAGATAAATTAGAGAGATATGGTTTTAAAAATGGAGATATTTTAAAAGATGTAATGAGCGGTAACACAGCAACAGTTGCAGGTGATAAAGTAGTATTAACATCTAAAGATATGTCAGCATCTGTATATGTATTAAGTCAAAATGCACCTAATGTATCAGATGTAACTAATACAACAGAGATTGGCTTAACAGAAGAAAA
Organism: Clostridium sp. BJN0001; assembly: GCF_022869825.1. NCBI lineage: Bacteria > Bacillati > Bacillota > Clostridia > Eubacteriales > Clostridiaceae > Clostridium > Clostridium sp. BJN0001. The sequence goes on from NZ_CP094971.1 coordinate 933,044, forward strand.
TGATGGTAGAGTACAATTATCAAATGTTAAAAATGTTAAACTCTCTAACAATGTAAATGATGTGACTGTATCTTGGGATAATTATTTAGATAAAGATAAAGCATCAAATATAGTTATAAGAGCATATGAAGATAATAAAGTTGTAAAAGAAGTTAAAGTAGCACCAACAGAGATAAATGCTACATTAAAAGACATTTCATTAGAAGATGTTTCAACTGGTAAATATTCAATATGGATAAAAGTTGAAGCTAACAGAGATTTAAAGGATGCATCAAATTCAAATATAAATGATATTTATATGGATAGTGAGTATGTATCATTAACTAAAGAACCAGAAGAACCAGAAGAACCAGAAGATACAACAGCACCAAGTATAGAAAAAGTAACACCAGAAAATAATGCTCAAGAAGTATTAAAGAATTCAAATGTAGTATTTGAATTTAACGAAGACATTGTATTATCAGACAGTAGTAAAATAACTGTAACAGATGAAAATGGAGAAGAAGTAGAATTTGAAGCATTAGCATCAGGAAAAGAATTAATTATAAATCCAAAAGAAGATTTACCACAAGGAGCTTCATATAAAGTAATAGTACAAGCTGGAGCCGTAACAGATATAGCTAATAATGGATTATGTGAAGATATGACAGTAGAATTTAAGACAAAAGAGCAAGAAAAGCCAAAAGAACCTGAAAAACCTGAAGAACCAAAAGAACCTGAAAAGTCAGAAGATACAACAGAAAAATCTAAGAATGAGCATTCACATAATCATAGTAATAGCAGTAGTAGCAGTTCGCCTTCAAATATAATAAAGGCTTCAACAGTAGATAAAGTAATTAAAAATGCATATTCAGATGATGTTAAAATTTCAATAAATTCAAAAGGAACAGTAGCAGAAAAAGAAATATTTGAAGTACTAGCTAAAAATCCGACTAAAAATTTAACTTTAGAAGGAGATAACTATAGCTGGACATTTGCAGGTAAAGATATTAACAGTAATATTAAGATTCAAACAGATATGAATACTGATATATTAAGGATTTCACCAAATGTAGAAGAAATAAATAAAATAACATTTGGAAAACCAGTTGAAAATATTTATTTCCCTTATAATGGAGAATTACCAGGCAAAGCAAAAGTTAAAGTTAATGTAGACCACAAGTATGACAACAAAACAATGTTGCTTTATTATTATGATTCTGATAAGAATAGATTAGTATTGGCTTCATCGAATGTAAAAATAGAAAACGGAACAGCTACATTTGAAACAAAATATTGTTCAGATTATATTTTGAGTGAAACTGAGATCCCAGGTGCTTTTAAAATAGGCTGGAATAAAAATCTAGATGGTACATGGTTATTCTTAAAAGAAGATTTCACTAACTTTAATGGTTGGTTAAATGATAATGGAGTATGGTACTTTATGAAACCATCAGGAATAATGCAAACAGGATGGCTAAACGATAATGGAACATGGTACTTTATGAGATCATGGGGAGGAATGCAAACAGGATGGTTAAATGATAATGGAACATGGTATTTTATGGGACCATCAGGAGCAATGAAGACAGGTTGGTTAAATAATAATAACAAATGGTATTATTTGAATCAATCAGGAGAAATGCTTTCTAATACATCTATTTCAGGATATGAATTATCATCAGATGGAAAGTGGATAGCATAAAATACAGATTACAAATATAAGAAAACAGTAGAAGAATATTATTTTTTAAAAATACCCCATAAGTAGAATGTTAAAAGTCTATCTATGGGGTATTTTATTTGATTATTTTTAAAATTAAAGTCCTAAATAAAACTACTACATCTAGTCAGTAAAGACAGTATTTATTATGTATTCATTCATTTTATCAGGAAGTGGATAACCACTAATAGCATCGTACTTAGTTGAATGTTCTGCATATACTCTATCATTAATCAATACCAAAGTCACTTGCATATGTGCCATTTTATCTTTGCTATATGCATATAATATTTTTTCTTTATATCCAAAAATAGGTGTGCCAGGAACTGCTTTTTCATCATCATCTTTATATTTCTGAGGAATTTTAACATCAAGTAATTGTTTTGAATCATACATCTTTTGTATCTCCATAAAAATTCCTTTATTTAATATAATATTTTTTTCTATTTTTTTATATGGTTTATTGTTTCTTTCACCTAGGTTTTTTTCTTCTGTATAAACAAAGTAGCTACATAATAAATTTTGTGTGTCGTAATTTGCGATATTTTTATAATAAGCTTTAGTTGAAGTAAGCGTATCTTCAGCACAGTATGTCCCATCAGCTAAAGAGGATCTACCTGGCTTATTTTTAACATAAAAGAATTCAAAGTTATTTTCATTTTCAACAGGAAATACTGTTGATATATTTTGATTTTGTTCGGAGAATGTTTTTCCACTTAATAAAGTCCACATAAAATTATTTAATTTACTACTAGATGATTTATGATATTTGATATTAGCGACAGGCGTATCAAGCTTTTCGCTGGTATAATCAAGATAAAAATTTTCATTTGAAAATCCTTTTCTGAAAGCTACATATTTTTTCCCATTCATTTCGAACCAATTAGTTGTTGGTTCGTATTTACCCATTGGCCAATATAAAATTATTCCAGATTTTGCATAGATTATTTTCTCTTCATTTTTATTATTTGTATAGCGCAAAAATCCAATATAGGATATTGGTACAAGTGAAACAATTATATTAATTATAAGAAAAATTATAGGTATAACAAGCCATTTCTTTTTTGGGCTTTTTTCCTTTCGTTTATGTACATTCCAAATAATAATAAATATTGCGTTTAAAATAATAAAAAATAAGGCAACAAAAAATAAAATTGCCATAAACATTAAAAAGAATAATGAGCCCATAGGTCCTCCTAATAATAATATCTAAAAATTCTTAGTTTAATCATTTTATATAAAAAAATCGTCAAGGCGACTATGTTATATCCCATATGCTAAAAAGTTATCTTTAATAAAATTGATTTCTTATTAACACAAATTCTTTAGCCGTCGATTTTTTTCACCCATGCAAAAGGTTCCAAAACTTGCTTTTGGGTTCTTTTGCGGGCTACAATTGTTTTTTATTCTTTAGGCCTCTTAATTTATTAATACACGTTTTTAATGTTACAAAGTTATCCACACATTTAACTACGATATAATTTCCTAAAGAAGAAAAAATACCATTTAATTATATGGTATTTTTCAATGTTTGTATATATAAACGTAGAGAGATATTAATAAGACAGCTATTATAACTCAAATTTGTGTTTAAGAAAGGTATGTAACTTCTACTATTAATTAAGTGTGTATGTGTAAATAGTTTTATAAGTAATTTTGAAAGTAGCAAGGTTATATTAAATGTGTAACTTTGCTTTTTTTACTATTGACTCTAACGTAACGTGATAGTGTATTGTAGAACTATACTAAAAAGGAAGAAGGTAAAAAAATGAACGTTACAGCAATTAGATCAGATAAAATCTATAAAAAGATGATTTCTGCAAAGCCTGAGGATCGGGATAATATCTATCGTTATGAGCTTATGAAACCCTTTGAATTTAAGTGGACATGTATTGGTGTTCCAATAAAAGCAGATCAGCTTGGTGGAAATGATGTTGTCATGGCAAGCACGATGGGCGGAGGATTTGCACCAAATAGAATTAATAATGAACGAATTAGTGATGTTGAAAAAATCAGTGATGAAAGTTTTTGGAAGAATTGCAATGAGAGTATAACAAAGACCCTTGAAGGTTTTGAGAATAATGGTATTTCTCTTCCAGTAAAAGATTATATTTTTACTGTTTTGTTGAATGACCCACTAAACCAAATGTCAAAAATGACTGGTGACTATTGTGGAGATGGTGGAATTCCAGGATACATAATCGGAACAATTATTCCAAATGAAAAATCTCTTGAAATGCTCCCAGTAGCGCTTGCTCATGAAGCTAATCATAATGTAAGATGGCAGTTTATTAAGTGGAGCAATGAAATTACACTTGGAGATATGATCGTTAGTGAAGGATTAGCAGAAAACTTTGCTGCATTTATGTTTGGAGAGGATAAAATAGGAATGTGGGTTACAAATACAACAGAAGAAACACTTAGAAAAGTTATTAAACCTGCAATTAAAGAGAATATTAACATTAATGATTTTAATAAGATTTCATCGTTTCTCTATGGTGATGAAATTATGGCAATGCGTGGTGCTTTGCCAATTGGTATGCCTTATTGTTCAGGATATGCTTGCGGCTATTATTTAATCAAGCATTATCTTAAGAAAACTGGTAAAACAATATTCGAAGCTACAATTACACCAACTGATGATATTTTAAAGGAAACAGAGGATTTTTGGAAATGAAGATTAATGAGGTTGCAAAATTAACGGGAATTACAGTGAGAACACTACATTATTATGATGAAATAGGACTTCTCAAACCTATCAAAATTACTGAATCAGGTTATAGGTTATATAACGAAGACGCACTTTCTAAACTTCAACAGATATTATTTTTTAAAGAGTTAGAATTTTCACTTAATGAAATTAAAGATATTGTTACAAATCCATCATTTGACAAAACAGAAGCATTAAGAAATCAAAAAGAGCTACTTATTAAAAAGAGAGAGCGAATAGATAACCTGATAAAGCTTGCAGAAAGTACATTAAAAGGAGAAAATAATATGAGTTTTAAAGAATTTGATATGACAGAAATTGAAAAAACTAAAAATAAATATGCAAAAGAAGTTAAGGAGCGTTGGGGTAATTCTGATGCTTATAAGGAAAGTGAGAAAAAAACTAAGAATTATAATAAAGAAAAATGGCAAGAAATAAATGAAGAAGGGAAAGAAATTTTAAAAGCCTTTGCAGCAAATATTGATAAAGAAGCAGAAAGCGAGGAGGTTCAAAGATTAGTTTTAAAATGGCAAAATTATATTACTGAGAGATTTTATAATTGTACAAATGAAATTTTAAAAGGTTTAGGACTTATGTATATAGGAGATGAACGTTTTAAAAAAAATATTGATAAAAATGGTGAAGGAACAGCAGAATTTATATCAAAGGCTATTGCCATTTACTGCTCAGTGTCTTCAATCAGCTAAAGGGGAATTACCTAGACTATTTTTAATGCGAATATAACTTCTCTTGTTAATTTTAATCATGTCTGGATATAAAAATAGTTTTAGATATGATATAATTTGATTCATAGTATCATTTTAATACATAAGAAGAAATTATTTATGTAATATATATAAATAGTAATTAAGAGGAGAACTGCAATGAATAAGAAGGTTGAAGTAAGAAATACTAAGTTTGGAAACGTTATTATAGAGTATATTAATTATGTAAGAAAAATATTTCCTGAATTTAATGAATTAAGAAATTCTGGAACTACTATTGAAGAAATAAATAAGATTGAACAACAGATGGATATACTATTTCCAGAAGATTTAAAACAATTGTATATGATAATTAATGGAGATAATAAGCATATTTTTGGATTTGTTAATGGACTTAATATGCTCTCTTTAGAGGAAATGTATACTACATGGAAATCATGGAGAGAGTTTGATGACGATAAAGAATTGAATGATAAAAAATATTATTCATCACTTCCCCAAAAATCAATTAAATGTCGTTACACAAATTCTTTATGGATACCAATAGCACACGATTGTTCTTCAAATTATTTTGGCATTGATTTAGATCCAGATGTTAATGGTACAATTGGACAAATAATTAATTTTGGAAGAGATGAAAATCATAAAAAAGTTTTTGCGAGTTCACTAAAAAAGTTTTTTGAATTGGGACTTAAACTTAAAGGAGAAATCCAAATAGAAGAAGTAGAAAAAGATGTTTATTTTATAACCAATAAAGATGATAAACATGCAATTGATTGGTTAAAAGAAAAAGTAGATTAGAAAGAAAGTGACATATATGAAATTAGAAACTAAAAGAACAATTCTTCGCCGTTTTGAAAAGAAAGACTTAGAGGATTTAAATGATTATTGTAGTCAAGAGGGTGTTGGAGAAATGGCTGGGTGGAAACATCATAGCAGCTTGTCAATTTCAAAAGAAGTGTTATATAAAAACATTCAAAATGAGAATATTTTTGCAATAGAAAATAAAGAAAATAAAAAAGTGATTGGTCATATAGCAATAAATAGCGATTCTGAGAATGGAAGAGAAGATACAAAAGAATTAGGATGTGTACTGAATCGTAACTATCAGAATCAAGGAATTATGACGGAAGTAATTTATCAGATTTTGGATTATTTATTTTCTAATCATATAGAATATGTGTATGCATGTTGTTTTCAAAATAATAAATCATCTAAACGATTAATCGAAAAATGTGGTTTTACTTTTGAACAAGAAGGTTCATTTTATGCAGAATCACTTAATAAAAATTTTAAGTCATTTGAGTATGTCTATAGTAAAAATGATTGGCAGTTAAAGAGTAATGCTCACAAATTCTAATTTGTAGCTTTTATTCGTTATATTTAATATTTAATTTTAAATTGATAAGGAGAATAAACTAATGAAAAAAGTTAAATTTTTTAATTATTCAGAAGGAGAACGTTTTGGAAAGAATTATCAATTACTTGCACAATTCTTTGAAAAATACACAGGAGATGGAATGCAAGAAAATTGGCATATTGGAAGACTGGATTGGATGTTAAACCATGATTATACAAATCCAGAATTGTTGCCACTAATTGGAATTTGGGAAGAAAATAATGAAGTCGTAGGTGTTGTAATATTTGATATTGAACATCCACCGGTTTATTTTTTATGTAAACCGGGATATGAACATTTGTACAATGATATGTATGAGTATGCAGAAAAAACATTTAAAACTGATAAATGGTGTGAAAATGGATATTGGATAAAAACAGTTGTTAAAGATGAAAATACAGTATTAGTGAAATTTCTAAAAGATAAAGGCTTTGTTTTTGATGGGTATCCTGAAGACATCTTAGAATTAAAGTGTGATGTGAACAATAAATACAGTTACTCACTTCCAGAAGGTTTTTGTGTGACAACATTTGAAAATGAAAAAGATTATGAGAAATATGCTGAATTATTGTATAAAGGTTTTGATCATGAAGGAGAAGAGAAAGCTGATATTACATATGAATCAGTGCCATTTAGAGAGCCGCATTGGAATGACAATTTAAAAATTCTGGTTAAATCAAAAGATGGAGAGTGGGCATCACATTGTGGAATTTGGTATACACCGGGCAGTAAAACAGCATATATTGAGCCAGTATTAACTATTCCTAAATATAGAAAAAAAGGATTAGCTAAGGCTGCAATTTATGAAGCCATAAATAGATGCGCAGATTTAGGTGCTAAAAGAGCAGTTGTAATTTCTGATATGGATTTTTATTACACTATTGGATTTAAGAAATCTTCTCATTATTATCAAGTGGCAAAATATTTATAAAATAGACTGATAATATTAGTTATATTTTGGAAGATAAAAAGGATAGAAGTATAGAAAAAGGCTTACTAAAAGTAGGTCTTTTTCTTTTACTTAAATTAATCAATACAATATTGAGCAAATAACTAGAGGGGATAGACACAAGCTCTTTAATAAGAAATAAGTATAAATAGTATTTGACAATTTAGTAATAATTATAATTTCTTAATATAAATAAAAATAACAATGTAACACAAATAATTTGATAGAGTTTAAATTGCACATGGTAGATAATTAATACGTATGGTATAATCTTTTATAAATAATTATGGAGGTATAAAAATGTTTCAAGATAAGAGTGGGATGTTTGAAGATTTTGGATTTAAACTTGTTGTGATTAATAGTCTTTTGGATAAAGAGACAAGCTTTACAGATGAACTTGACAATATGAATGAAAAATATGTTGATACTTATGATGATGATGGATTTGAGTGCATTTTGGAGATGACTTACTTTTTTGAAAATCTAAAGCTTACAAAAGAAGATTTGTCACTTGTTACAGAGCTTTGCTTTGATGGTGGAGAAGATATTTATTTTATGATTATGCCTAATTGGGATGGAGAGTCTGAAGAGTTTAATGTAAAAAGTGTAGGTGGCTTTGAAAAATTATTAAACTTAAAAAAAGCAGAATATATTTCAATGTGCTCTGAGGAATTGATGGATAAATTTAAAGAAAAAGGTATTGAAGTAGTATAGAATTTCATATGATATGGAGAATATTAATGAATACGGAAATATAAATCGAACATTATAATACATATTTGCAGGAATATATGAGTAAAAATAAAGTATGGAATAATAGTAAAATGCAAAATGATAGAAATGTTTGAGCGTTTAAATAATAATGATAAAACTGCTATTAGTGGATGGGTATAAAAATTAAATTAATTTTTTAAAATTCTATAGGAGGCTTAGATTATGATTAGAAATAAAAAATTTGCTACATTATTAAACTGTATAGATGGAAGAACTCAAATTCCAGCAATTAATTGGATAAGAAATAATTTTGATATAGAATATGTAGATTTAATAACTGAACCTGGTATAGATAAATTAATATCTCTTCAAGATAAAAAATTTATGAAACTTTTAGAAGAAAAAATATTAATATCATTAGAAAAACATGAATCAAAAATGATATTTATAGCAGGTCATTATGATTGTGCTGCAAATGATGTAAGTAAAGATGAACACCTAAAACAGATAAAAGCATCAGTTCAAATAATAAAAAAATCAAATAAAAATGTTAGAGTTATAGGTCTTTGGATAAATGAGCATTTTGAAGTCGAAATGTGCTGCGGTATTGGAAAGTTATCTTGGTGAAGTAGATCAATTTGTCTAAACAATAAAAATATAATTGATAGATTTATCTAGTATTTTACATCATGATTAAATTAGCAAAGTTATATTAAATGTATAGCTTTGCTTTTTTTATATCAAAATTTAAATATATTGAATAAAATTTTTAGCAGGCTAAAAGTTTAAATAATAAAAGCTTGACACTAAACAATGTTGGATATGAGGTGATTAATATTATTAAAGTATTGATATTATACTATTTAAGTATTAAACCTACACATGGGTATGAAATTCAAAAATTTATGATTTAATGGCTAAGAAGTTAAATAACAGTATTGTTGACTAAATAATTATTGGTGAGTTTTTGATTATGTTGAAATATAAAATGGATATCATTAGCTCCATCTAATTTACAATATTGAAATTAAAATATTCAATTTTTCAAAATACCATGAAGTAGTATCTTTAAAGTGTCATCCATTGCATCTTTCATAGTTAGATTATTTTTGCTTAAAAATTTATAATCTAAAAGGGTACTGCTTACGCTTTCTAATATAAAACTTACAATGTGAATATCTATAGTCTCTTTAAGTTCACCAGATTTTATAGCTTCTTTTAATGTGTTTTCTATAAGTTTTAATTTTAAATTTTTAAGAGATTCGATTTCTTTCCACTTTTCATAATAAAACTTATAAGCTTCGTCTAATATGCTAACAGGAAGTTTATATTTATGATAAGAAAAAATTATTGAATTTAACTTATCTTCTAAAGAGGCGTTTTCTTTTTCTAATGCCTGCATAGTGTATTTTTTATCACTTTCAATTATTTCTTTAAAATATTCGGAAATAATATCATCTTTACTTTTAAAATATTTATATATAGTTTTTTTGCTTATTTTAAGTTCTGAAGCTATTTCATTCATGGTAAATTTTCTTAATCCATGACATTGTATTTTTTCTGAAGCAGCTTTCATTATTGTATTCTTCAATTTATCACCCCTATTTTAGTTTTAAGTTTTTAGATAAAATATTTTTAGGATTTTCTACAGTAAATATGCCAAAAATACATATTAAAATTATTAAAAATAATTCAATACCTCTATAATTATTCCACAAAGCGCCTGTAATCACAGATCCTACAAATGAGCCGATATATTGAAAACTATTTATTATTCCATTTGCAGTTCCTCTATAATTATTTTCTGCAATATCATTAGCTACAGATGGTATTACAGTAGCTAATAAAATATATCCTGTCATAAATAATATACTTCCTATTAATATAAAATAAAAGGAGTTTTTATTAAAATAGAAACATATTCCTACAGCTGACAAAACAAAGGCTGATATAATTAAAGCTGAACTATATCCTTTTTCAACTAATACAATAGATTTTTTCATAAATATTATTGCAATAATTACAGATGGCATAAAAATCTTCCACATACCACTTGATCCAGTAATCGGCTTTAGGTAAATAGGAATTATATAAAACACAGCAAACATTATATAATTATTTAAAAAACCTGCTATATTAAGTCCTAAGAACTTCTTATTCTTTAATAAAATCTTTACTGCATCTTTAATTTCAACCTTATTTTCAATTGTTTTATGATCTTCTTTGAAAAAAACTAATATAATAAGCCATACTAATAAAATTAAAATAGCACACAATAAAAACATTTGTCTTACAGATAAATAATTATTGATTAAAGGACCTATAGCAAAGGCTGATGCTGCTGCAAATCCTATAATTATTCCTAAAATACTCAAGGCTCTAGGTCTTTTTTTATTATCTACACTGCTGCTAATCCATGAATATCCAGTAGCCAACACAGCACCACTTCCCTGTAAAGCTCTAGCAAAAATAAGCATATAGATACTTTTAGAAAGAAAAGCAATAAAAAGTCCTACTATTACTTGTAAAAGTCCAACTAAAATTACAGGTTTATTGCCTATTTTATCACTCCATATCCCAAAAGGAATCTGAAATACAGCCTGCATTAAACCAAACATACCAAGAGCTACCCCAGCTAAAGTTGCATTACTATAGATTAGAGTTTTACTGTAAGTAGAAATAAAGGGCATAACCATAGTCATTGCCATTTGCCTGATACCTAAAGCTAAACTTATGGTAATTAAAAATAAAAGTTCTTTTCTAGAAAATATCTTGTTTCCCATTTTAAAAACATCTCCTCAAATCAAGGAAACCAATTTAGTTTTTATAGTTTCCTTGATTGGAATTATAGTTTTTATTTATGCAGTTGTCAATATATAATCGGATGTATTTGTGTTAAATAAATTTGAATTTAATATTTTAATTTTCCCAGGGAAAGAGAATACTAAAAGTTACTTTAGATAAGTGTTTTCAATGGATAAGAGAGATAAAAAGAGTAAAAATGAAAAATAAAAAAATCCCTGGGATAAATTTAAGAAAATGTGACAATTACTAGCGTTGTGGTGTATAATAATTTTAAGGAATGGCTATTTTACAAGCATTGAACCTTAACATGAGATGTATTTAAATAAACATTGGAGGTACTCAAAGCTATTGCAGAAGATAATTGAACCTTAACATGAGATGTATTTAAATCAAATGTAATGTAATAATGTTCCGTCTTTTTCATAACATTGAACCTTAACATGAGATGTATTTAAATGAATGTTATTATTGCTGGATTAAATGCTTACAAATATTGAACCTTAACATGAGATGTATTTAAATACTTCTACTACTATTATACTGTTTTTTAGCATATAAATTGAACCTTAACATGAGATGTATTTAAATTCAACTGGTGTCATATCATCATTGTCTAGATTTTTAATTGAACCTTAACATGAGATGTATTTAAATGATTCTTCCTTATCATCTAAGCCAATTAGTTCTTGTATTGAACCTTAACATGAGATGTATTTAAATACTATTGATTTGATTCTTGCCTTTAGTTCTTTTACTATTGAACCTTAACATGAGATGTATTTAAATAGGTCAAAAGCTTTTGCCATTTCTACACTTTTAGGATTGAACCTTAACATGAGATGTATTTAAATCATCATTAACTTTTGCTCTTTTTTCATACGTATTAATATTGAACCTTAACATGAGATGTATTTAAATTATCTGCTTCTCTATCTTCTGTTATACTTTCTATAGATTGAACCTTAACATGAGATGTATTTAAATATGGTTACAAGTGTTTTTTTACTGTCGCTTTTATAATTGAACCTTAACATGAGATGTATTTAAATCTACTACTATTGTTGTCCGAATTAGTATTCTTACTATTGAACCTTAACATGAGATGTATTTAAATGAAAATTGGATTCTAAAGGCACGAGAACTTAATTGAATTGAACCTTAACATGAGATGTATTTAAATTATCTGTAATGTACTCTTTTCTTATAAGTTCCTATATTGAACCTTAACATGAGATGTATTTAAATTTATCTACTTGGTAACCTCTATCTATAGAGGATTGATTGAACCTTAACATGAGATGTATTTAAATAATGATAGCAAATGAAAAAGTAAGTGATAAGGTTCAATTGAACCTTAACATGAGATGTATTTAAATCCTAAAAAATCCTGAACTGACTTTAATATATCTTTAATTGAACCTTAACATGAGATGTATTTAAATGTATATACAGTATTTGATGTAAAGTATGACAGTGGATTGAACCTTAACATGAGATGTATTTAAATGTATTTATTAGGGGGCGATTTCCCCAAATAGGTATTATTGAACCTTAACATGAGATGTATTTAAATCGCTTAAAAACAATTATGGATGGGCAGATAGACAGATTGAACCTTAACATGAGATGTATTTAAATATCAGTAAGGGTGCATTATCCGTTATTCCTTGTGATTGAACCTTAACATGAGATGTATTTAAATACTCTTGATATGAGGACCTGTGAAAGATGCTCCAAATTGAACCTTAACATGAGATGTGTCAAAATGAAGATTATTAGGTGATATGAATATTTACAGAATGAAATTTTAATAAAGCCTTAAAAATAGTATATATATTTGTCATTTGTTATTTAACAATTTGTCATTTGATAATGCCTTAACATGAGATGTATTTAAATACTATTACAGAATAAATTTAAAGAAAAATATTTGGAGATATAGAGTTTTGATTGAGATAATAAATAAACCTATAAATGATTTGTTTTATAAATTGGTATCAGATAGTAAAAAAACGATAAGGATATGTGCACCTTATGTAAAACAAGATATAGTAAATAATATATATTTAAATAAAAGAAAAAGTGTAAAAATAGATTTTGTATCTAATTTTAGTATTCCTAATTTTTATAAAAGATCATCAGATATAGAGGCGTTTAAGAGTGCAATTAAATGGAAAGACAAAGTTTATAATTGTCAAAAACTGCATGCTAAGTTTTATATTTTTGATGATAAATATTCAATTATAACTTCATCGAATTTAACAACATCAGGATTTAAAAAGAATCTTGAATATGGAATTCTTATAAAGGATAATAACTTAGTTAACAAAAATATTATAGATTTTAAAGCAATTTGTGATGATAAAGATACAGGAGAAATAAATGCTAAAAAGGTCGTACATATTGAAAATATATTAAAAAACCTTCCTATATATAAAGATATAGAATTTGAAAACTATAATAAACATACTGAAATAGATGATGTTTTAGATGTTGATGTAGAATTAATAAAAGAGACTCTAAATAGCTGGGAAAAAACTACATTTGAAGTCATTGATGTTATGGGAAAAAATGAATTTTCATTAGATGATATTTATGGTTATAAAGATATTTTTTCAAAAAAATATCCTAATAACAATACAATAAACGCTAGTATAAGAAGAAATCTACAGGAGTTAAGAGATTTAGGATTAATTAAATTTTTAGGAAATGGAAAATATAAAAAACTGTGGGAAAGAAATTTTATATTATAATTAAATCATAAGAGGGGATATTATGTTAAGTAAAAAAGAAGCAGAAAGAGAGCTTTTAATAGCTGAAAAATTAAATCCAGGTCCATGGGTAAGCCATAGCAGATCTGTTGGTTTGAATGCTAAATTGATAGCAGACAAAATTGATAAATTAGATAGTAATTACGCTTATGCTATGGGATTATTGCATGATATAGGAAGAAGAAAAGGTGTAACGTCAATTTTACACACAATTGATGGATATGATTATATGATGAGTTTAAATCAAAAAGAGATTGCAAAAATATGTTTAACACATTCATATCCAATACAAGATGTAAATACTTTTTTTGGTAAATTTGATTGTACAGAAGAACAAAAAGATTTCTTAGAACTATTTATAAAGGACACCATATATGATGATTATGATAGATTAATACAATTGTGTGATGCAATATCATTGCCTAATGGAGCTTGTATAATGGAAAAGAGATTAATAGATGTATCATTAAGACATGGACTCCCGGATTTTACTATAAATAAATGGAAAGCATTTTTAGAACTTAAAAAGCATTTTGATAAATTATGCGGCTGCAATATATATACATTGCTTCCAAATGTAATGGAAAATTCTTATGAGAGTTTATTATGATTTTAAAATTAATCTAGTATAATATAAAAAATAAATGTAAGCTAAGGCAGTCATATTTTGGCTGCCTTAATTATTGACAAATATATATTAGCGCAATACTATTTAAATAGTTTAAAAAATAATTGGAGAATAGGATGTTTAATAAAGTTATAAAAAAATTACTTATATCACTAATTACAAATCCAATACTTATAGCAGTATATTTTATTTTTTGCTATGAGTTAGATTTACTATGTAAGTTTGGAAGAATGAAACATAATATAGCTATTATATTAGTATGCATGGCTATTTTTCTTGTATTTATTCTGTTTTCAGTAGTAAAAATTTTAAAGAATATAAAATATGAAGATATAAAAAATACAAAATCGCATTATAAAATTATATGGAAATATGCTGCGTGCATAATTATTGCGACAATAACTTGTTTTTATGGAGTAAGGATTTTTCAAAGCGGAAGAAATTATAATGGTAAACTTGCATGGGTTTTAGATGATCTTAAAAATAAAAGATCTGTTAAACTTGAGCATAATAATATATATAAAGATGGAGTTCAAGGTATATTTGATGATATAGATAAAAAATTTACTTTACCTGCTAAACTATATATGTCAAATGGTTTTAAGCTTGATTTTAATTCAGATGGAACAATAACATCATTTGAAACATTTGTTTATGGAAAAGATGATAAAGGCAAAGAGAAGACATATTTAATATATTATGATAGTCAAAAATCAAAGAATATAACAGTAGAGTTTAGAAATGTAAATGCTGATTATAATGATGACAAGCTTTTAGAACCTTTAATTACAACTGTTAATGCTATTTCTGTTGAAAATACAGTAGAGAGATGGAATGAAGATAAATATAGTTTAATCTATTATGGAAAAAGAAACTGGGGATTTAATACTGATGGAATTGTTAATATTGATGAAAACGGAAATGAAAAGCCATTAGTAAATTCCGATTCTCCGATAATTGGATATACTGTATCAATTTTTGTACCAGGAAAAGAAGAGGAGTATACAAAAGTTCGATATAATTTAAAATGTGATTTAGATTGGAGCAAATCAGAAACTCTTCCTAAAGATAGTAATGATGAAGAAAACACTAGCAGCTCAAGTAAAAGTAACGATGAGTTTTATATATCAAAAGAAGTTGGATATAAATTAGAAATTACTGGCGCAGCAGCAGGAAGAAGATCATATTCATTAAATGGTACTACCGATTCAGGAAAGACATGGGCAATAATAAATAAAGATCCATTTAAAGGTGATATGGGTGTAGCTTCAGGAATAACTTTTATAAATGATAAAATTGGTTTCTTAGGTTTATCTTTAAGCGGGGGAGCTTCTGGACAATTATATCGTACAGATGATGGAGGCATATCTTTTAAAAAGGTAAATATTGAAGAACATAAAGTTAAATTAGATAGTGGTGAATATGTGAACCCGTTTGATTTACCAAGTATGCCATATGAAAAAGGTGAAACATATAACATGCTAATAGGACAAGGATCAGATGGAGATTATAATGGTGGCTCAAACGCTTTATATGAATCAAAAGATAACGGGAAAACGTGGAAATTTATAAAAGAGGTAGAAAAATCGCTGACTTAGGTTGGTGATTTTTTTTATTTTCTATTTTATACTGACAGTCTGTGTCAGTTATAAAGAACATAATTAAGATAAAGTTTAACAAATATAGTTACTAAAGGTAGGGAGAGTACGTGAATTACGATAATATGAGTAAAAAGGATCTTATTTATAGTCTAACACAGAAGGATTGTATGCTTTTGAAATTATGTGAAGAAAATAAAAAATTAAATTACTTAGCTAGTACAGATGCAATGACAGGTGTTTTTAATAGAAAAGCAGGTTTAGAACTTTTAGAAACAAAATTTAAATTATCAAATATTAATAATGAAAATTTAGTTGTCTGTTTTCTTGATGTAGATAAATTAAAAACTGTAAATGATACTTTTGGACATCAAGAGGGTGATAAACTTTTAATAAACGCAGCCAAAATTCTAAAGAAAAGTATTAGGAAAACTGATTTTATAATTAGAATGGGTGGAGACGAATTTTTAGCAGTTTTTCCAGAAACAATAATGAAAGAGGTAGATAAAATCTGGATGAAAGTTTTGAGCTTATTAGAAAAAATTAATAAAAATAATCAAAAATATAAATTAAGCTTTAGTTATGGATTTTACGAGTATAACAAAGAAACAGAAGAAAATTTAACTGTTAAAGACTTAATAAAAAAAGCAGATAGAAAAATGTATAAAACAAAAAGAAAAAAAGGAATTATGTAATAAATGCAGAAAGATAAATTAGGTTATATTATCTAAAGGAGAAAAATTTTGTAATGGAAAAATTTAAAGCAGAAGCATTGTTATATATTTATAATAGACTATTTGAAGGAAAAATAGTTAAAAGGCAATATGTTTTAGACAATTTTGAGATTAAAGAAAGAACTTTTTACAGATACATAAAGGATATAAGAAAATTTATTGAAAATCCTAATGGTGAATTAATGGGCAAAGAAGTAGTATTAGACAGGTCAAAAGGAGGTTATATTCTTAGAGGTAAGATGGAAAAAGATCTTAGCGAAAAGGAAGTTTTAGCTATTTCTAAAGTCCTTTTAGAAAGCAGAGGATTTGTAAAGACAGAGCTAGAAGATATGCTCTATAAGCTTCTTGAAAATTGTATAAGCGAAGATAAAGACAATATTAAAAAAATTATAGGAAATGAGTTTGTTAACTATGTTTCACCACAACATGGCAAAAAAATTCTAGACAAGTTATGGCAAATAAGTAATGCTATAAAAGAACAGAAAATAGTAAGCATTGGTTATTACAAAGTTGGTATTGATGGCAAATTGCAAAAAGAAATTTCAAGAAGAAATGTATATCCACAAGGATTGTTATTTTCAGAATATTATTTTTATTTAATAGCATTTATTGAAGGTAGAAAATATGAATATCCTGCTATTTATAGAGTAGATAGAATTGAAGATTTAAGCATTAGCGATAAAAAATATAAAGTAGAGTATAGTAAAAGGTTTAAAGATGGAGAGTTTAGAAAATTAATTCAATTCATGCAGACAGGAGAACTTGAAAGAGTAAAATTCAAATTTACAGGTAAATCTATTGAAGCAGTTTTAGACAGGCTCCCTAATGCTAAAGTAGTAAAGGAAAAAGAAGGAGAATACATAGTAGAAGCAAAATTATTTGGTAAAGGTATAAAAATGTGGCTTTTAAGTCAAGGGGATTCTATAGAAGTTTTAGGTTCTGATAAATTAAGAGAAGAAATGATTCAAACTATTGAAAATATGAGAAAAAAATATACAAAAAAAGATAATAAATTAGAATTTATTTAATAAATACCCCTTGGCAAAAGCATATTATTATTTGCCAAGGGGTTATATTAATATATTAAAATGAGAGATTTAATATATATGAGAACTTTATATTATAAATTCAAAGTTACACTGCTGATCTTTTTAATTAAGATAACCCCTTTTTTTATTAAAGGTAAAATAAAATCTTCAAATTCTTTATTTCTTGTTTCGTTTAGATTATCTCCAGTTTTTAAGGATATAGTAACGTTAATTAACCATCTTAAAGTTGAGAGCACTTCAAAATATTCAAAATTATTTATGTTTTCATTTCTTATCTCTTTATATTTTTTTAATGCGGTTTTTGCAAAATCTTCAAAGCTTCCTCTTTGCATTAATGTATACATCCACGCTAAATCAAATCTATAATCTCCAATGCCCCACAATAAATCGATTATATGAACGTTTTTATTTTTATCAACGATTACATTCCATGGATGATAATCCCTATGGATTATAGATAATTTTTCATTTGTAACATTTAGCTTTTCTTTTTTTAGCCAATCTATTACTTCAATAAAAGAATTTAATTTATTTTCATTTACTAATATTTCAATATCACGTATCTCTTTTTCAATAAAAGTAATAGTAGAATTATTTAATAATTTCTTATTTAGTATTGAAAGGTCTAATTCATGGAGTTTTACAAAAGCTTTTACAAATTTTTTTAATAACAAATCTTTTTCATGTTCAGATGCAGATTCATAGCATGTCCACAAGTTTTCTCCTTCAATTTGTTCCATAACTATATATGGTTTTTCATCTGTATAATTGACCATTATAGGCTTTGGAACTGGATAATTTGCATTATAAAGTAAGTTTAATCCTGTCCATTCTTGTTTTATATTATATAGACAGTTTTTGCTGCTATTATAAGTCTTAATTACATATTTTTTATTAGTATATTTAAATTTTAAAGATATAATTTCTCCAGCCCACCCTGATTTTAAAACTTTGCTATTTTTTATATTAAAACCAAGCTTATCTTCAATATATTCATACATAGGTAAATACTCCTTTTAATGTTTAATTTCTATTGCACTTTAAAGCTTGTACTGTCTAATTCGACTCCATTTAAGGATTGTTTTTGAGGACCAAAATTAATAAAGACTGTAACTTTTTTATCTTTATATACTCTTTCAAATTCAAACATCATTTCTTTGCAGGCTATAAAATTAATACTTCCTTTTTGGAGAGCTTCGCTATTATTTCTAAGTTGTATTAAATCCTTTAAGAAATTATGGATATCATAGTCCCATTTTGTTTGATCCCACTCCATAGTACCTCTACAATAAGGATCATCTCCGCCTTTTAAACCTATTTCATCTCCATAGTATATAAGAGGCATTCCAGGGAATAAAAATAAAAATGCATAAAATAATTTTTCTTTTTTTATATCACAATTGCAGTAGTTAAAAATTCTCTCAGTATCATGGCTGCCAGACATATTAAAACAGCAATGAATATTTTCTTTATATGTGTTTTCTATGAATTTCCATTCATCTATGAAGATTGAAGCATCTATACTTTGTCTTTTGACAGCTTTATATATTAAATCTCTAAAAGAATAATTCATAACTCCATCAAAATATTTAGGAACAAATTTTTTGCCGCATCCCCATATTTCACCTACTATATAAAGTTTAGTACATTCTCTTATTTTTTCTAATAAAGAATCATCTATATAATAAGGCACGTCCAATCTTAGACCATCTATGCCCATACTTTCCCAATATTTAACTACATCTACTATATATTTTTGTACTTCTGGATTTTTTGTATTTAAACGAGGCATATTAGAGCAGCCGCCAAAAGTTCTATAATTAGGATTATTTGTTACTTTAACAGGATAACTAAAAATTTCATACCAATCTTTGTATTTTGATTTCTCTTGATTTTTTAAAATATCTTTAAATGCAAAAAAATCAGGATTTGTATGATTAAAAACACCATCAATAATTATTTTTATATTTTTTTCATGAGCTTTTTTTATTAGTTCTTTAAAATCATCTAAGTTTCCAAAAGATGCATCTATTTCATAGTAATCTACAGTATCGTATTTATGATTAGAATAAGATTTAAAAATTGGATTTAAATAGATTGCAGTAATTTCAAGGGTAGAGAGGTAATCTAATTTTTCTATAATACCTTTTAAATCTCCTCCCATAACACAATTTGAATCAACTTCGCTGCCCCATTTTTTTAAACCTTTTACGTTATCTTTTTCTTTAGATTTATTAAATCTATCGGGAAAAATTTGATATATTATTTCGCTATTCATTATTAATCCTCCTAATTATAAATTAACGAAACCGGTTTCGTTAATTTTAGTATAATACGAAGATATAATACTTTCAATAGATTTATAAAAAATAATTATAATATAAAACTTTTATATTATAATATTTAAGAAAGAGTATTTAGTTAAAACTATATAAAAGATAGAGGTAAAGACGATGAAAGTTACTATAAATGATATAGCAAAAAAGGCTAATGTATCTAAATCTACAGTGTCTAAAGTTATAAATGATGATAATTCAATATCAGAAAAAACTAAATTAAAGATAAGAAAAATAATAAAAGAATTTAATTATATTCCAAATAATTCTGCAAGGCAGCTTGCTTTAAAAAATACTTCTAATATAGGACTTTTAGTAGATACAAGAAGAAGAGAATACTTTTTAAATCCTTTTTTTTATAACATAATAGGTGGAGCTGAAAATGTAGTTGGAAATAACAACTATGAGCTTACCATAACAAATATAAATTTATTAGAGAATAATGAAGAATTTTTAAAAAGACTTGTATATAGCAAGAAAGTGGATGGAATAATAATACCAACGTCAATAGTTGATGAAAAAATTGTAGATAAATTAAATGAATTAAAATTCCCATATGTATTAATAGGTGAAGCAGAAAAATTTGAAAATTCAAGCTGGGTTGATGTAAACAATATTGAAGGTGGAGAAATAGGGACAAAATATTTACTAGAAAAAGGGGCAGAAAACATAGTTTTTATTGGAGGAAATTCAAAAAATGGTATCGCTAAAAGCAGAATATGCGGGTGCAAAAATATAATTTCTAAAAATAGTAAGACTAATTTTGATATAAGGGAGTGTCCTTCTTCAAAAGAAGGTGGATATACTTTAGCTAAAGATATTTTAAAAGAAGAGAAAAAAATAGATTCAATAATATGTGTAAACAATTATGTTGCATTTGGTGTAATGAAAGCAATAAAAGAAAAAAATATAAATATTCCAAATGATATTAGAGTTTTAACATTTGATAATGAACCAATTTCTGAATATACAACTCCTGCATTAACTTGTCTTAACGTTGATACTTTTAAATTAGGAGAAACTGCAGCTAAGATACTTATGAAAAAAATAAAAGATGATAAGTTTGAAAACGAAAGGGTACTCATATCGCCAGAGCTCATTATACGGCAATCTACACTTTAATATAAAAATTTGAACTAGAGAAATGAGAGGTTTAAATTATGGAAAACATAATAGAAACAAAAAATTTAACTAAGAGTTATGGAAAAGCAAGAGGAATTATAGATTTAAATTTAGAAGTACATAAGGGGGAAATATTTGGATTTATAGGCCCAAATGGAGCAGGAAAGTCAACAACTATAAGAACATTATTGTCCATAATATATCAAACTAGTGGAGAGGCAAAGATATTTGGAATGGATTCGATAAAAGATGCTGTTAATATAAAAAAAGAAATAGGATATCTGCCATCTGAGGTTAACTATTATGATGATATGAAAGTAAGGGATATACTTAAGTATTCAGCAAAATTTTATAATAAAGACTGCACAAAGAGAATAAAAGAATTAAGTGAATTTTTAGAATTAGATTTAAATAAAAAAATAGAAGATCTCTCTTTAGGAAATAAAAAGAAAACAGCAATAATTCAGGCTGTTTTACATGAGCCAAAGCTTTTGATTTTAGATGAACCAACAAGCGGATTAGATCCTTTAATGCAGTCTAGATTTTTTGAAATATTAAAAGAGGAAAATAGAAAAGGAACAACTATATTTTTCTCATCTCATATTTTAAGTGAAGTTCAAAAAATGTGCAGTAAAGTGGCAATAATAAAAGAGGGAAGAATACTTAGAGTTGAAGAGATAGAAAAGCTTAGAAAGAATAAATATAAGAAAATAAGAATTGAATTTGAAAGTGAAAAAGATGCTGAAGATTTTAGTTTTCAAGGTGTTTTAAATAAAAAAGTAGAAAATAGAACTGTAAGTTTTATATATAATGGGCAAATAATAAATATAGTAAATAATTTATATGAAAAGAAAATAGATAATTTATGGATAGAAGAACCATCACTAGAAGAGATATTCATGCACTACTATACAGAAAAATAGCAAATTTACTTTATAAATTAAAAGGAGGAGCAAATGAATATTTTTAAAAGAGAAATTTATAAAAATAGAAAATCTTTTATAGTATGGACAATAATCTTGCTAGTTTTAAGTTTATATGTAGTAGCGTTATTTCCTACTATGGCAGATCAAGCTGATAGAATGAAAGATGTGTTTAAGTCAATGCCAAAAGCATTTTTAGATGCATTTAATGTTAATAAATTGGATATGGGAACTATCTTAGGATTTTTTGGAATGGAAGGATATTTATTTATAACACTTTTAGGAAGTATGTATTCTATTTTATTGGGTGCAGGTATAATTTCAAAAGAAGAGGATGAAAAAACAATAGAATTTTTACTATCAAAACCTATAAGCAGAAATAATATCCTTGTAAGTAAAATGGCAGCGACATTTATATATATAATTCTGTTTAATTTAATTATAGTAATATTTAATTACTTTGAATTTGAAGCGGTTAAAAGAGGGAACTTTGATAAAGAAACATTTTTATTACTGTCAGTAGCACCGCTATTAATTCATATAACATTTGCATCAATAGGATTTTTAATGTCGATGTTTATTGTAAGAGCTAAAAGTGTACTTCCAACTTCTATAGGAATTGTTTTAGGTACTTACTTTTTAGGAATTATATCTGCAATGACAGATAAAACAGAAAATTTGAAATATATATCACCTTTTAAGTATGTCGATGCAGCTGATATTATTTTAAATAAGAAAATTGATTCTATATATTTACTTATAATGGCTATTATAGTATTTTCATGTATTGGAGCAACATATGTTATATATAATAAAAAAGATATTAGAATATAATTAAAATTTTAGTATATATTATGATAATTGTTATACTTAAAGCATTTGTGGTATTATTTTGTTGAAATTATCTGTAAGTTAAAAAGGAGATACACAAATGAATTTTAAAATTATTGATAAACAAGATTGGAATAGAAAAGAACATTTTGAACATTATTTTTCTGAAATTCCTTGTACATATAGTATAACTGCTAAATTGGACATCACTAAAATAAAAAATTCAAATAAAAAGTTATATCAAACAATGCTATATTTTATTACAAAAATAGTTAATAAACATAGCGAATTTAAAACATCTTTTGATGATAATGGGAATCTTGGAGTTTTTGATGGGATGATTCCATCTTATACAATATTTCATAAAGATACAGAAACTTTTTCTATTATTTGGACAAAGTATTCTGATAATTATGATGTTTTTTGCAAATCATATCAAAAAGATATGGATATGTATGGCTCAGTAAAAAGCTTTATAGCAAAGAAGGATATGCCTTCTAATAGTTTTTCAGTATCAATGGTGCCATGGACATCATTTGATGGATTTAATTTAAATCTGCAGAAAGGATACAAATATTTGCTGCCGATTTTTACAATTGGAAAGTATTATGAAGAAAATGGAAAATATATTATACCTTTAGCAATACAAGCTCATCATGCAGTATGCGATGGATTTCATGTCTGCCGTTTTATAAATGAATTGCAGGAGGTTATAGATGAAAGATAGAGCACTTAAATATTTAGAAAAGAACCATTTATTGCATATGGGAATGATAGATTCAATACATAAAAGTGCAGCAGAAATATTATATGCCAAGACAGATGGAGTACTTATAAAAGAGAAAAAAAGCAATGCTTATATGGTATCTGTCAACAATTTTGAAAAAGGGCGAGAATTAATAAATAGTATATCTGAATGTAATCTTATAGTTTCACATCAAAAATATATGGTGGATTACATATTAAATAGATTTGGATTAAGTGAGAAACTTGAATGCGTTCAAGTAGTATATATGGATAAAACTAAAATAAATATAAAAAAAGAACTTAAAATAAAGAAGTTAGAACCATTTCAAATAAAAGTTGTATTAGAACATTATGATAAATTATCTAGTAGTGAAATTGAAATTCTTTTGAAAAATGGAAAGTTATTTGGAGGATATAAGAATGGAACACTTATAGGTTTTGTTGGAAATCATTTGGAAGGAAGCATAGGACTATTAGAAGTATTTCCTAAATATAGACGTTTAGGATATGGAGAAGCACTTGAAGGTTATATAGTAAATCAAATGCTTGAAAAAGGTCTAGTACCCTTTGCACAGGTTGAAACAAAAAATCAAAAATCAATAGCTCTTCAGAATAAACTGGAATTTAGCATATCAAGTGAAAAATTATATTGGATATTTTAGTGAATTTTTAATCAGCCAAAATATCCAATATAAACATTCTGCTATTATTAATTTAAGAAAAAAATATCTTCAACTTTTAAATTTAATAGTATAGCAATTTTCATTGCAAGTTCCAATGAAGGATTGTATTTATCATTTTCTATGGCAATTATTGTTTGGCGGCTTACACCTAATTGTTTTGCCATATCTTCTTGGCGTAAGTTAGCTTTTTTTCTAAGCTTTTTTATATTATTTTTCATACGATCTCCTGTTTAATTATGCATTAATAGATAGGAACCAATAGATAAAAGAAGAGCAATAAGAGCGACAAATATAATAATATACGATAAAATTTTATTTGGTTCTTTATACTCATCATCTCCAGAAATCATTTTTCTTTTCATAACTATTTCTGAAAGCTGCTGAATAGATAAGGTGATTATTAGACATATAGAGGGTAAGCTACTATATGTTCCTTTATTAAAAAAAACCTGAAAACATTCATATAATACCCAAAGTGTTAATATAAGTACCGATGATTTAAAACCTAATTCCTCAGAACGCAATCTAATGGTTCTATTCATTTCATCCATTTTTTTCATTAAAATATACCTCCTTAAAATGTTAAATGTTCTTTACATTTATTATTATAGCCATGGCGTGCAAAAATGTAAAGAAGTTTTTACTTTTTTGCACAATATACTATGTAAATTAAAAATTTATATAGTATACAATACTAATTAGTGATATGATTTTTATATGGATAATTGACAATAAAAAGGAGAGAGTTATTATGAGTGAAATAGTTCATATATGTTTTTCACAATCTGCAAAGGGAAGTTTAAAATATGCCATTAATAAAAAAATTATAGAGGGCAACAAAGTTATATCATTGTATGATGATATTTCACAAGGTCCTATTAAATGTAATGTAGATGTAGAAAAAAGAATTTATTGGTTAAAAGAAACAATTAATAAAGATGAATATTATTATGAGAGTATAGAAGAAATAAAGAAAAATTATATGGAATTTCAAAAAAATATTTCTGCTTTAGAGGATACTGATACTATATATTTTTGGTATGGACAGAATGCTATTGAAATTTGTGGATTAATGTATGCATTAGAATTACTAAAGGATAAATGGAAAAATGTCTATCTTATAAATGTTTGTGATATGCCTATGAAAGTAAAATATGGAATATACATACCTAGATGTACAAGTGAAATTATTCCGGAAAAATTTAATGAATATATAAAAATAAATAGGAAAATAGATAAAGATGAATATATAAAATTGCTAACAGAATGGGAAACCTTAAAGAAAGAAGATTCTGTTCTTCGTATTTTTAAAGATGGGAAAATTAGAAATGTAAATGAAGATTATTTTGATATATTTATACTACAATATACTTCAAAAGAATTAAAAAAATCAGCAAGAACTATAGGAAATGTGCTTGGAAATAGTAAAATTTTAATTTCTGATGAATACATATTTTGGAGAGTAAAAAAGCTTATTAAATCTTCAATGATAAACTATAAAGGAAAGTTTAATGTCATGAGGGAGATGGAGATAAGTATTACAAATAAAGGATTAGAATATTTAAAAAAAGATAATGATGCTATTAAGTTTTGGGAAAAAAGAGAAAAAGATATAGAAGATAAAGAAGAAAATATAAAAGAATATATGAATATGGGCAGGCTTGAAGAAAGGGTAAGTATAGCGAAGAAATTATTAGATGTATTAGAAGTTAATGTAATAGCAGAAAAAACAGGATTAACTATAGGACAGGTTAGAAATTTGATGAAGTAGGATTTATAATGCAAAAAGTATAATGTTAATTTAATTTTTAACTAATTCTTTAACTATGGCTATAGCTTTTTTAGAGACTTCAGCCATATCATCTGATGTATTTGATTTTTCATCCATAGGAGCATTAGTTATTATTTTATTTATTAAGATGTCCTCCACATCTTTTTTATCATATCTATTGACTTTAGTAATATAGTATCATTGTCCAAAATGCTTATAGTGTCAATATGATTTTTTTTATCATATTTATTTTATCTGCTGTCATAATCACATCAGAATTAAATAGAAGTCGTTTACTTTCATTTGAGAATATTGGTTCTGCTAGTTTCATGCCTTCTTTTAATTCACAATACATAATTTTTTTCATAAATAATCTCTCCTTATTTTATCTATATATTTACATTATATTACTTTTTTATAAAATCTCAATAAATTATATCAATATTTTAAGATAATATGTATATTCATAAATTAAATTGACAAAAAATAACATTATAGAAAGATTTAATTAAATGGTATTAGTCATTCTAAAAAGACGTGGGTAGTAATAAATAAAGATTCATTTCAAGGTCATTTGATATATCACAGAAAAAAGCGTGCTATACAAAAGAAGGCTATGAAACTGAACTATACTTTAACTTTTAAATTTAAATGTTTTACGTAATAAGAAATTAAGGAACGTTACTATTATTTTATGAGTACATTAGTATTAGAAGAAAAATTTTATAGTAAAGGAGAGTAATTAAAGTAATGGAAAATAAGGAAAGACTTAGTGACGTTATAGATATAAATGATGATGATATTTTGGTAAAGCAAAATAATATTATAAAAAAAAGCAATTTGAAAATTGAGTCTTATAGTTATTTTGAATTTGAGATTAATGATAATAGAAAGAGTTATACTATATCTGCTAAAAATAAAAGTGATATTCCTTATATGATAAGTATTCCAAGTGAGTACGAAGACCTTCCTGTAACTAAAATTAAAAAGGATGCGTTTTCAGAATGTGAGAACCTAGGTATTGTAATATTTGAGGATAATAGCAATATTAAAAGTATAGGATCTTTTGCCTTTTACAAATGTGTATCTTTAGAAAGTATTGAACTTCCAGAAAGCATAGAAAATATAAAAACTGCTGTATTTCATTCATGCTCAAAACTTCAGCAGGTTTATTTAAATTCAAAATATCCTGCTAAACTAGAAAGAATAGTATTTGTACAGAACTCGCCATATCTAGAATTTTATGTGCCCGAAGAAGCTATTGAAGTTTATAAATCATTTTACAATTGGAATGAATATAAAGATTTGATTTTTCCTTTTAAAGAGAATATTCCTTCAAGTTTGGGATTCTTTAGGTTTGAATTAAATGATGATGAAAAAAGCTATACAGTATATGCTAAAAATAGAGATGATTTACCAGACAATTTAGTTATACCAAGCTTTTACAATAAAAAATATGTTACAGTTATAGGAGAAGATGGATTTAGAAATAGCAATTTTTCAAGTTTGATTTTACCAGAAAAGTTAGTTGTTATAAAATCTCAAGCTTTTTATTGGAATATTTATTTAGAGGAATTAATAATTCCAGATACTGTTGAGGTTATAGAAAGTTATGCATTTTTTAAAACTATATCTCGTTCTTATCCTTATACGTATGCAGAAGTACCAGCTCTTAAAAAAGTAGTATTTGGTGAAAATAGCAAATTAAAGTATATAGGAAATAGAGCTTTTTTGGGTAATTTGAATTTAAAGGAATTTAAATTACCAAAAGGGGTAAAATTTATAGGTGATAATTCTTTATTTGGTACTGGAATATCAAGTATTGATATCTCTGAAGGTCTTGAAACTATTGAAGGGAATCCTTTTGAATGGTGTTTTAATTTAAAAGAAATACATGTAGATGAAAGAAACGAGTATTATAAAGATATAGAAGGAGTTTTATATAATAAAGATGAAACAAAAGCAGTGTCATATCCGGTAGGGAGAGATGACTATAAGTACAGTATCCAAAGCACTGTAAAAAGTATTGCCAGCCATTATATGTTTTATAAATGGTCAAAAGATGATAATTTTAGAGTGCTATATGTAAATTCGTTAGAACCTCCAGAATTGGATTATAAATTTATGTTTGAATTGCAATCAGTTAAGATTTATGTACCTTCAAACTCTTATGAAAAATATATAAATGCACCAGTATGGAAATATCTTAGCGATATAATTTATCCAAATAATATAATTAACAAAGGATTGGCTATAAAAAATAATTCATTAATACAATATGTGGGAAATGAATCTGAAATAACTATACCTAAAAATATCATGTATGTTCAAGATTATGCTTTAAGTAACTGCAAAAATCTTAAAAATGTTTATCTTGAATATGATAATGTATCATTAAAGTCAGTTGATGGAGTTTTATTCAATAATGATATGACAAAATTAATCTATTATCCAGAGGCGAAACCTGAAGAAGAATATGAAATCCCTGAACAGGTAACTATATTAGGGATTGCTTCATTTTTGCAGTGTAAAAACTTAGTTAAAATAAAAACTCATAAAGAATTACAAGTAATAGGAAGTTATAATTTCTATATGTGCGAAAATTTAAAAGAGATAAGTAATATTGATATGCAGGATAATATAAAAGTTATAGAGGATTATGTACTTTATATGTGTGACTTAATAGAAAAGATAAAGCTTATGTCTATAGAAAAAATCGGAAAATATGTAGCCTATCGATGCCAAAATTTAAATGAAATAACTTTTGGAGCTATGCTTAAATATATGCCAGAATATAATGATTTTGCTTGTGAGAATTTAAAAAAGATTAATATATTTGCATTAGAGCCTCCTAAAATAGAACTTCTTACTTCTATGGATAATAAGTTAGATATTTATGTTCCAAAAGAAAGTATGGAATTATATAAAGAGAGTGCATGGTGTTTTTATGAGTATTATTCTCATGTTTATAGATACAAACATGATATCTACCAATTAAAAGATAAAATTGTTTATAAATAAAGTAAGTAGTATGCCCTATAAGCTCAATTGATGGTATAATTTTTATAGAAATTATTTGCGAAAACAAAATTATTATATGAGGAGAGTTTTATGAATAGAATAATTCATATATGTTTTTCAGAATCTGCACGTGGAAGTTTAAAATATGCCATCAATCAAAAAATTATAGAAGGCGAAAAAGTTATATCATTTTTTGACGATATTTCACAAGGTCCTATTTTTTGCAGCATAGATAAAAGACTTGACTGGCTAAAAAATACACTTAGTAAAGATGAATATTATTATGAAAATATTAACGATATAAAAGAAAATTACATTGAATTTCAAGAAGAAATTGCCAAATTAGATGATACTAACAGTATTTATTTTTGGTATGGACAAAATGCTATTGAAATTTGTGGATTAATGTATGCGTTAGAGATTCTAAAAGATAAATGGAAAAATGTTTATCTTATAAATGTATCTGATATGCCTATGAAAGTAAATTGTGGCTTATATATACCACGATCTGTAGGTGAAATTATGCCAGAAAAGTTTAGTGAATATATTAAAGTAAATAAGAAAATAACTAAAGATAAATATATAGAATTGTTAGCGCAATGGAATATGTTAAAGAAAGAAAAATCAAATCTTCGTATTTTTAAAGACGAAAAAGTTAAGAATATAAGTGAAGATTATTTTGATATATTGATATTAAAGTATACTCCAAAAGAATTTAAAAAATCATCGAGAACTATAGGGGATGTACTTGGAAATAGTGAAATTTTAATTTCTGATTCATACATTTTTTGGAGAGTAAAAGAACTTATTAAATCTCAAAAGATAAATTATAGAGGAAACTTTAATGTTATGAGATATTGTGAGATAAGTATTTCAAATAAAGGACTAGACTATTTAAAAAAGAATAATATAAAATAAATTTGTTTAAAAATATGATGATGTATTGAGGTTTTGTAGAAGTGGTGATAAAATTTCTATTGGAATAAAAAATATTTCAGAAGATAAGCAATTATTATTTATTAATTAGATAAACTTATTTGAGAGGAGGAATACTTTAGGTTTATTAAACTTAAAGTAGAATATAGAATGTCATCAGAACATGTGACAAAACCTAGATATGAAAAAATAGCTATAGATATAGCTAATAAGATAGTGGCAGGTGAATTATCTGTAGGAGATAAAGTTTATGGAAGATCATCTCTTGCAAGTCATTATAATGTATCTCCTGAAACTATCAGACGATCAATGATTTTGTTAAAAGATATGGATATTGTAGAAGTTGAAAAAGGCAGTGGAATTTTTATTAAATCTGTTGATAACTGTTTAAAATTTATAAATAAATTTAAAGATATAAGCTCTATGAATTCATTAAAAAAAGAAATGCTTGATTTACTTCATGAAAAAAATAATTTAGAAAAAAAGATTCAAGGAGTAGTTAATGAACTTGTTGATTCTTCTAATAGATTTACTGATAATAATCCTTTTGTTCCATTTGAATTTAAAATATATAATGGTCTTGATATTATTGGTAAAACTATATCTGAAATTAAATTTTGGCAGAATACAGGTTCAACTATTGTAGGAATAAAGCGAAATGGAAAATTAATATTATCACCAGGACCATATGCTGCATTTGAAGAAAATGATGTGTTTATAGCAGTTGGCGGAGAAGAAAGTTATTGTAGAATTAAAAATTTTGTTTATAATGAGTAACTAAAAAGGTGCTGTATTAAATTAATTTTTGAAATTAATTTAATACAGCTTTTTTTATACAAACTATATGGAATTATATGTATAAAAACAAGAAAGTGCCCTTTACACAGTAACAACTTTATGATAAAATAAAGTTGTTACTTCGCAAAGGAGGTTAAGAGGGAATGATAGAATTTAAGAATGTAAGTAAAAGCATAAATGGTAAATCTATTATAAAAGATGTAGATATTACTATAAAAGATGGAGAATTTGTAACTGTTATAGGACCTAGTGGTTGTGGTAAAACTACTACATTAAAAATGATTAATAAATTGATCACTCCTACATCTGGTACAATATCTATAAATGGAAAATTACTTAAAAATCAGAACACTATAGAGCTTAGAAGAAATATGGGTTATGTAATACAGCAGACAGGACTATTTCCACATATGACTGTAGCTGAGAACATAGCGCTAATACCTAATATTGAAAAAATGGACCAAGAAAAAACTATAGAGCGAGTTAAAGAATTATTAGATTTAGTTGATATGAGTTATGAGGATTATAAGAATAAATATCCTAATGAATTAAGTGGTGGACAGCAGCAGAGAATAGGAATAGCAAGAGCTTTTGCTATGAATCCAGATATAATACTTATGGATGAGCCATTTAGTGCATTAGATCCAATAACTAGAAGTCAGCTTCAAGATGAAATCTTTAATATACAGCAGAAATTTAAAAAAACTATAGTATTTGTAACTCATGATATGGATGAAGCATTAAAATTAGCAGATAGAATATGCATCATGGGAAATGGACATGTACTCCAATTTGATACTCCAGAGGAGATTTTAAGAAATCCAGCTAATGATTTCGTAAAAGATTTTATTGGGGAAGATAAAATTTGGAATCAGCCTCAATACATTAAAGCAAAAGATATAATGATAAAATCTCCAGTAAAGTCAAGTGCAGAAAGAACAATACTTCAAGGAATACAAATAATGAGATCAAGTCATGTAGATAGTTTGCTTCTTGTAAATAAAGAAAATAATTTAATTGGATTTGTTACCTTAAAGCAAATTAGAATTAATTTAGAGAAAAATAAAAGGTTGAAAGATGTCATGGAAACTGACATTATAACAGTGAATTTAGAGGATTCTATAATAGACGTTTTAGAAAAAATAGATAAAAATAGTATAGGATATGTTCCTGTTGTAAATGATTCACTTATTTTAGAAGGACTTATTACTAAAAGTAGTCTTTTATCAGTTATGAGTGATCAATATATTAATAAGGAGGATAGCTTGGATGAATAATTTTATAAATTTTGTGGTAGAAAGAAAATCTCAGATATACGACTTATTTATAGAACATATTGAATTAACTATATTTGCAGTTTTAATATCTGTAATTATTGGAATTCCACTAGGAATGTTTATAATTAGATCGAAAAAGATTTCAACTATAGTAATTGGAATAGCAAATGTAACACAGTCTATACCAAGTATAGCGTTACTTGGATTTTTGATTCCTGTATTAGGAATAGGAAGTAAACCAGCAATCGCTATGGTAGTTTTATACTCGCTTCTTCCAATTATAAAAAATACATTTACGGGATTAAATAATATAAGTGGTTCGATAATTGAAGCTGCACGAGGAATGGGACTTACAAAAAGGCAGATTTTAATAAAAGTTCAGCTTCCTTTAGCAATGCCGATTATAATGTCTGGTATTAGAATATCTGCAGTTACTGCCGTAGGACTTATGACTATCGCAGCGTTTGTTGGAGCTGGTGGACTTGGATATTTAGTATTCTCTGGTGTTCAGACAGTTAATAATAATATGATTTTAGCAGGTGCGATTCCAGCATGTTTTCTTGCTATAATTTTAGATTTTATTATAGGAAAAATCGAATATGTAGTAACACCTACAGGAATATTACAAAGCAAAGGTAAGAAAAATATAAGAAAAATTGACAAGAAAAAGTTAAAACCTATTTTAGCAGTAATTCTTGCAATACTTGTAGCAACTGTAGGAGTTGTATCTTACAAAGAATTTACTAAAAAAACAATAGTTGTAGGATCAAAGAATTTCAATGAGCAGCTTATACTTGGTAATATGCTTTCATCATTAATAGAAAAAAATACAGATTACAAGGTAGATAGAAAGTTAAATCTAGGTGGCGGAAGCGTAGTTTTTAATGCTTTAAAATCTGGAAGTATAGATTTATATGTTGAATACACTGGAACAGGTCTTGTAAACATAATGGGAGAAGAACCATTAAAGGATGAAGAAAAAGTTTATAATATAGTAAGAGATTATTTTATAGATAATTATCAGTTAGAATGGTTAAAACCATTGGGATTTAATAATACTTATGTACTAGCTATGACAAAAGATTTAGCTAATAAGTATAATATAAATACTATATCTGATTTAAAAAAAGTAGACAGCGAGCTTAATTTAGGCTGTACTATGGAATTTGCAAATAGAGTTGATGGATATCCAGGGCTAAAAGAAGTCTATGGAGTCAATTTTAATGAAGTAAAAGGATTAGATGGAGGACTTAGATATTCTTCACTTGATAAAAATCAAACACAAATAACAGATGCTTTTGCAACAGATGGATTAATTAAGAAGTTTGATTTGAAGCTTTTAGAAGATGATAAAAATTTCTTTCCACCATATTATGCAGCACCACTTGTAAGACAGGAAACTTTAGAAAAATATCCTGAACTTAAACCATTATTGTTAAAATTAGAAGGAACAATTACAGATGATGTAATGAGAGAACTTAATTATAGAGCAGATGAAGGAGAAGATCCTAAAGCTATTGCAGAAGAGTTCTTAAAAAGCAAAGGATTAATAGAATAGAAAGATAAAAAGTTATTAATGTTTTTAAAATGGAACCTAAGAGATAGAGACTTAAAAAGGACTATTTCTTATAGGTTCTTTTTTTATGCCTGTATTTAAACTCTAGGATATGTAATTATATAATTTATAAAGAAATATTTGATTGAAGCAAAAATACATTGACATATACAGTATGACGATATATAGTATAACTATACAGTAAGACTGTATAGTTTATCTGTATAATTAATATGTTGATTGGAGAAATTTTATGAATATCTTAAAGAAGTTACCGCTAACAGAAACTACGTATTTTATTTTGCTTGCACTTAAAAATCCAGGTCATGGTTATGCAGTTATGCAGAGAGTTGAAGAAATGAGTGATGGGCGTGTACGTATTGCAGCAGGTACAATGTATGGTGCACTTGATAATTTATCAAAGCAAAAACTGATTGAGCCAGTTAAATCTGAAGATTCACGCCGAAAGGTATTTAAAACAACAATAATGGGTTTTGATTTATTAAAAGAGGAAACTAAACGAATTGAAAAACAAATTGCAATTTATAATGATATTATGGGGGATAAATAAATATGAAAAAATTTAAAATTTTTTATAACTTTAAAGAAGAAGAGAAATGGCTTAAAGATATGGCTAAAAAAGGACATATTTTAAAAAGCTATTCTGTGTTTGGTATTTACACTTTTACAGATGGTCTTTCACAAGATTTAAATTATAAAATAGACTATAAATTATTTAAGAAAAAGTCTGATTATGTAAGTTACCTTACTTTGTTTGAAGATTACGGCTGGAAACACGTATGTGGTACAAAAAATGGTGGAAACCATTATTTTTTGCCAAAGAATAAAGAGACTAAAGCAGAAATATTTTCTGATTCAGAATCTTCTAATATGAGATATAAAACGCTTTATAAAATTTGTTTTACAAATTTAATTCTGTGTGTACTATTTTTTATATCAATGTTATCCACTATTAGTTTCAGTCTTTCTAATTTAGGTTTTTTAACACCTGGTCTTTGGGAGAAAGTAGGAGTAGATTTTTGGAAAAGTTTCTTTTTTGAATTACCATTTGTTATTGAGCGAATAGCATTATGGTTAATTGTATTAGTTATAGGTATAGCTTATGGATATTGGGCTATTAAAGCTAAACAGGAATATGATGCTCATAAAAATGAATAGAGAAAATTTGATTTTTAAGATTGTATAATTGTTATCTTACAAAAATTATCTGTATATTATATAATTAAATTATAATTTAATATAAAATTATACACATAATAATAAATAGAAATTAAAAAGAGGTGACTATTATGATCAAAAAGTCGAAAATGAGTATAATAATATTAATAGCTATTTTAATGATAAGTATTATTTCTATTATGTTTTTATCAAAAAAGGGTAGTATTAATAAAAACGTAGAGGAAGAATCTTCAAATATTAAAAAAGAAGAAGAAAACAGTACAGATAATAAAAATGATATTTCAAAAGATAAAGTTGATTATATAAAGTATAATAAATATTATATTGATGATGACATTAAAGATTATGCAAACCCAAGCAATAAAGAATTATATAAAAAAATTTATGATGCAGTAGAAAAAATAGAACAAGATTTTGATGCTCAAAATTATGAAATAAGTTATGAAGAATCAGAACATTTAAAAAATGCAATTCTCGATCGTATGGCTTATGAATTTTTTTATCTTAAAAATGTACAGTATGATGAAAATAGCAAAAAATTTAAATTTTATTATTGGATAGACAAAAATAATATAGAAAAAATGAAAGCAGAATTTAATAAAAAAGTGGATAGTTTAGTTTACAATATAGTAGAATCATCAAATTCAGACTTAGAAAAAGAGCTTAATTTATTGTTGTATTTAAGTGAAAATTCTAAGTTTGAAGTTCCTATAGATTTTATGAATTCCGGAGTTTATGGAATTCTTATAAATAAAAAAGGAGTTTGTAAAGATTACACTGCTACGGTTAAATATATTTTTGACAGAGTAGGTATAGAATCACATAGTGTTACTATAAAAAATGATAATATATTTCATGCAATTAATGAAGTTAAAATAGATGGTGAATATTATTATTTAGATGCCTCAAATTCTACTTCGCAATCACTTGACATATTTAATTTTACAGAAAAAGAATTAAAAGAATTTTATCGTGTTAATGATGGAGAATTTTATCTTGGAAATTTTAATTATAAGAAAATAAAAGTATTTAAATCCGATAATTATAGATTTTCATTTTTAAGACGTGCTGTTTATCCAAAATTTGATAATGGATATGTTTATTATTGTAATTTTAGTGATGAAGGTAAGATTTATAAAGCTGAACTAGAAAATGGAGAAACTGCAAAAGCACTAACACAAGATTCATCAATTGGAATGGTTATGTATAAAGATTATATATATTATATAAACAATTCAGATTCAGACCATATATATAAAATTAAAAAAGATGGTACAGGTAGAGAAAGTGTTGATAATACAATTAATGCAACAGAAATTAAAATAATAGATGATAAGTTATATTATACCGATGGAGAAAAAGAAATATCTAAGAATCTTTCTATATGATATAAAACAATTTATTTTTTAAAGTCAAAATTGCCACAATTATGTTGAAATATATTGGACTTTATATGCAAAGGTTTACTATATATAATTAAATCATAAGATATGAAAAAGATTACAAATTAAGGAGTGATTTTTATGAAATACAATGATTTAAAAGTTAAAATATTTGCAGATGGTGCTGATTTAAAAGGAATGCTCGATGTTTATAATAAAGGTATAGTCAAAGGATTTACAACAAATCCATCTCTTATGAGAAAAGCAGGTGTTACTGATTATAAAAAGTTCGCTAAAGAGGTATTAGAAAATATAAAAGATATGCCAGTTTCTTTCGAAGTTTTTTCAGATGATTTTGAAACTATGGAAAAAGAGGTTGAAGTAATAGCAGCACTTGGTGAAAATGTTTATGTAAAGATACCAGTTACTAATACAAAAGGAGAATCATCAATACCTCTTATTAAGAAATTATCAGATAAAGGATATCATCTAAATATAACAGCAATTTTTACTATAGATCAAGTAAGAGAAGTTGTTTCAGCACTTAAAGATGGAGTTAATAGCATAGTTTCAGTTTTTGCAGGAAGAATAGCAGATACAGGAGCAAATCCGATTGCTATGATGAAAGAAGCAAGTGAAATATGCAAAAGTAAAAAAGGCGTTGAACTTTTGTGGGCAAGCTGCAGAGAATTTTACAATATAATAGAGGCTGATGAATGTGGGTGCCAAATAATTACTGTACAAAATGATATATTGAAAAAAGTAAAAGATATGGGAAAAGACCTTAATGAATATTCACTTGAAACAATTAGAGGATTTTTTAAGGATGGATCAAGCCTTGGGTTTTCAATTTTATAATTGTTAGGAAGGTGTTTAAAATATGATTAAAGATTGCATTAATGAAACAACAGTGGAAGTAAATGTAGAAGTAAATGATTGGGAAGAAGCTGTACGATTTGGAGGAAAATTATTAGAAGAAGATGGTGCTATTGAAGAAAGATATATAGATGCAATGGTAGATACTGTAAAAAATATGGGCACATATATTGTTATAGCACCTGGAATAGCAATGCCTCATGCAAGACCAGAATTAGGAGCTAAAAAAATAAGAATAGGATTTTTAAAATTAAAAAATCCTGTAAAGTTTGGAAATGAAGAATATGATCCAGTAGATATTGTAATATTTTTATGTGCTATTGATAATAAAGCACATGTGGAAGTTTTAAGTGATCTTGTTAATCTCATAGAAAATGAAGAATTCTTAGAACTTGTAAGAAATGCAAAAACTAAAGAAGAAGTTTTAGAGTTTATAAGAAAAAATTAAATAATATAAATTTTTAGAGGAGGAATTATTATGGATATTTTAACAGTATGTGGAAATGGTATAGGAAGTAGTTTAATGCTTGCAATGAAAATAGAAGAGATATGCAAGGAAAATGGCATTCCTGCAAAAGTTGAATCTACTGATTTTAATTCAGCACAAGGTAAGAAAGCAGATTTAATTGTAACAGTAAAAGAACTTGCTGAGCAGTTTGAAGGAAGAGAAGTTGCAGTAGTAAGAAGTTATATAAATAAGAAAAAAATAACAGAAGATGTTTTGGAAATTATAAAGAAAAGATCAGAAGAATTGAAAAAATAATAAGAAATATTTAAAGGGAGAGTGAGTTTTATGGTATCAATACTTGAGTTCTTAAGAGATGTTTTGAAACAGCCGGCATTATTAATGGGAATTATGGCTTTGGTAGGACTTTTAGCACTAAAAAAACCAGGTCATAAAGTTATGACAGGAACTTTAAAACCAATACTTGGATATATTATGCTTGGTGCTGGGGCAGATTTTATAGTATCAAACTTAGATCCATTAGGTAAAATGATTCAAAAAGGTTTTAATATAACTGGGGTTATACCAAATAATGAAGCTATAGTTTCTGTTGCACAGAAGATATTAGGTGTAGAAACAATGTCAATCCTTGTTGTTGGTCTTTTAATAAATCTTGTAATAGCTAGATTTACAAAATATAAATATGTATTTTTAACAGGTCATCACAGTTTCTTTATGGCATGTCTTTTATCAGCAGTTCTTGGAACTTGTGGAATGAAAGGTATTGAACTCATACTATTTGGTGGATTTATACTTGGAGCATGGAGTGCGATTTCTCCAGCAATTGGACAAAAATATACATTAAAGGTTACAGATGGAGATGAAATAGCTTTAGGTCACTTTGGAAGTTTAGCATATTATGTGTCAGCATGGGTTGGATCTAAAGTAGGTAAAGCAGAAGAAAGTACTGAAAAAATGGAAATCCCTGAAAAATGGGGCTTCTTAAGAGATACAACTATATCAACAGCAATTACAATGATGACATTTTATTTAATAGCAGCAATAGCAGCAGGACCTGCATATGTTTCTGAATTATCAGATGGAACACAGCCTATATTATTTGCACTTATGTGTGGTCTTAAATTTGCAGTAGGTGTTACTATAGTGTATAGTGGTGTAAGAATGATTTTAGGTGATCTTATTCCAGCATTTCAAGGAATTGCAACAAAAATTATACCAGATGCTATACCAGCTGTTGACTGTGCAGTATTTTTTACATATGCACCAACAGCAGTTGTAATAGGATTTATTAGTTCATTTGTAGGTGGTGTTATTGGAATGATTCTACTTGGAGCAGCTGGTGGAATACTTATAATACCTGGTCTTGTACCTCACTTCTTTTGTGGAGCTACAGCTGGTATATTTGGAAATGCAACTGGTGGAAAAAAGGGTGCAGTTGTAGGATCTTTTGTAAATGGACTTTTAATAACACTCTCACCAGCATTACTTCTACCAGTACTTGGTTCATTAGGATTTCAAAATACAACATTTGGAGATTTTGACTTTGGTGTACTTGGAATAGTTCTTGGAAAAATTTCAAACTTAATGGGTAAAGGTGGAATAATAGGAGTAGTTGTAGTACTAGCTTTAGTTCTAATAGTTCCAAACTTTATAAAAACAAAATCAAAAGCATTAAATAATATAGAAGAGTAAATGATATTAAAAATAATGAAAAGGAGATGTAAGTATAACCTTACACTCCTTTTGGTATTTTAAATCAGATACAAAAGGTGGATCAAAAGATGTTTAATAGAAGATGTTCAAATATTTTAGACATAATAATAGGTGTTAATAAACCAATAATGATAAATGAACTTGCTAAAAAAATAAATATAAGCTCAAGAACTATTAGATATGATTTAGATAAAATAGATGAATATTTAAAGGAAATAGGTTTTCCTAAACTTCAAAGAAAGCCTAATGTTGGAATAAGCTTAAACTTAAATGATCAAGAAATAAATAATTTGTTTAAAATTTTAGGAAAAATTAATACTTATGATTATATTTTTTCACAAAAAGAAAGAATTTTATATATGCTTTGTGAACTTTTAACACAAAATGATTTTATGACTATAAATAGTCTTTCAGATAAAATGATGGTTAGCAGAAATACTATAATAAACGATTTAAATGAAGCTAAAAAATGGATATTTGAAAATAAACTGGTGTTAGAAAGTTTGAAAGGACATGGTATAAGA
The DNA here is from genome assembly GCF_022869825.1 of Clostridium sp. BJN0001. Classification (NCBI taxonomy): domain Bacteria; kingdom Bacillati; phylum Bacillota; class Clostridia; order Eubacteriales; family Clostridiaceae; genus Clostridium; species Clostridium sp. BJN0001. Next base: position 972,989 of record NZ_CP094971.1, read on the forward strand.
GTTACAGGAAAGGAAATAGATTTAAGGAAAGCTACAACAATACTTTTGTTTCAAAGTATGGATCTATTTAAAAATAAAAATATTAGTACAGAAAAGCTTTTTAAAGATATAGACATTAATTTTATAAAAAACACTATTAAAGTTGCTGAAAATCAAATGGAAAGTTCGTTTTCTGATGAAGCATTTAATAATTTAGTTATTCATATAGCTATTGCTGTAAAAAGAATACAGCTTTCAAAAGACATAATAATGGATAAGGAAGAACTTAAAAATTTAAGAAAAACTGCAGAATTTGCAATTTCATCTGGAATAGCTAGAATGCTTGAAGAGAAATTTGAAATTTTAATTCCAGAAGATGAGATAGGGTATATAACAGTACATTTACTCGGGAGCAACATTGCATCATTAGAAACTGTAAATAAATATGATTGGATAAATGTACAGCTTATTACATCAACATTAATTGAAAATGTTCAAATCAAAAGTGGAATTAATTTTACTCAGGATAGTCATCTTTTTGAAGGACTTGTCCAACATATCAGACCAGTATTATATAGGCTAAAGCATAATCTTAAAGTAAAAAATCCATTAATAAATGAAATTAAAGAAAACTATTTTGATGTATTTGAGAATGTAAAAGAAAGTGTAAAATTTATTGAAGATAAAACTAACTCTAAAATAAATGATGAAGAAATAGGGTATATAACCCTTCATTTTATGGCATCTATTGAAAAGCTAAAAAATAAAAATCATAAAATATTAAATGTAATAGTTGTATGCTCTACTGGAATTGGTACATCAAAATTTGTTTCTATGAAATTAAAATCTATATTTGATATAAATATAATTGATACGGTATCAAGTCATGATTTAGAAAAAGCTCTAAAAAATAATGATAAAGTCGATTTAATTATAACAACTGTTCCACTAAATGTTACAAGTGTAAAATGTATAAAAGTAAATGCTTTTTTAACTGAAAAAAATATTAGCGATTTAAGTTTATTTTTTGCAGAAGTTACAAGAAGGAATGTAGATACAGAAGAAAACAAAATAAATGAAGTTTTAAATATTATAAGTGAAAATTGTACTATTAATAATTATGATAAGTTGAAAAGTGCACTTATCTCATATTTAAAATTAAATGATATAAAAAATTATAAACCACATTTAAAAGAACTTATAAATGTTAACTTTGTAAAAATAAATGGTAAATCAAAAACTTGGGAAAATGCCGTAAGAGAAAGCGGCCAGATATTAAAAAATAATGGATGTGTAAATAATAATTATATAGATGCAATGGTAGATACAGTTAAAAATGTAGGAGCATATATAGTTGTCCTAAAAGGTATAGCAATGCCTCATGCTATGCCAAGTGATGGAGCTTTAAAAACAGGAATTAGCATATTAGTTTTAAAAGAACCTGTATGTTTTGGTAGTGAAGAAAATGATCCAGTTAGAGTTGTTATTGGTTTATCAACTATAGATAAGATTAATCATGTGAATGCACTTAAGGATTTAATGAAAATAATAGAAAAAGAAGATTTTATACAAAAAATTATAAATGCAAAATCAGAAGAAGAAGTAGTAAATCTTATACTAGACAGAGATTAATGTAGGAATTATAATGATAAATAGTATCTAAATATGATGTGTATAAGGTAAAAGACAATTGAAAGGAGAGAAAAATGAAATGAAACCTAAAGTAGCATTTATATGTGTACACAATTCATGCAGATCACAGATGGCAGAAGCACTAGGAAAATTATTTGCAAAAGATGTTTTTGAATCTTACTCTGCTGGAACAGAAACAAAACCAAATATAAATAAGGATGCAGTAAGAATTATAAAAGAAATGTATGGAATTGATATGAATGAATCTCAAAAATCTAAACTTTTAAGCGATATACCTAAAATTGATATTGCTATAAAAATGGGATGTAATGTAGTATGTCCATATTTGCCAGCAAAATATACAGAGGATTGGGGCTTAGATGATCCAACTGGCAAAAGTGATGAAGAATTTAGAAATACAGCAATTATAATAGAAGAAAAAATTAAAAAACTAAAAGAAAAAATAGAAAAATGTGATTCAGATATGGAAAAAATATTTTAGCATATTAATGAATAATAATTTTGAAAGACATACATCATGTGATGGTATGTCTTTTTTTGATAAAATGATAAAAAATAGTATAATGTATATATTATTTTGGATTTAAAACCGTTAAATGGAAAAGATAAAACATAGTAACACTAAAACTTAGGAGGAAGCTATGGACGCATTATTTAATCAAACAAATACTGTACATGAAAAAGAAATTCAGACACAGAATATACATCATAAAGAAGTAGAAACTAAAGAATTTTTAATAAATAATAAACTTGTAGTTAATTCTGAAAGAGGAAATTTTTTAAATGAATTAAAAACATCTTTAAAGGAATGTAAAAAATTTTATTTTAGTGTTGCATTTATTAATTTTAGTGGGCTTCAGCTTTTATTAGACAGTTTTAAAGAGTTAGAGGATAAAGGAATTAAGGGCAGAATATTAACATCTACATATCTTAATTTTACTGAGCCTAAAGCATTAGAGAGAATTAATAAATTTAGTAATATTTCTTTAAAAGTTTTTGTAACTGATAAAGAAACGGGTTTTCACACTAAAGCTTATATATTTGAAAATACATATGAATATAAGATAATAATTGGATCTTCTAATATAACTCAACGTGCATTAAAAAGTAATATTGAATGGAATGTCAGAGTTATTTCTAAAAAGGAAGATAGTTTTGTAAAAGAAGTATTAGAAGAATATATAGAATTATGGCAAAAAACTTCAACTTTAACTTCAGAGTTTTTAGCGAAATATAGTGAGTTTATAAATGAAATTAAAAAAGCAGAAAAAAATAAAAGTATAGATTTTAGTGATTATCAAATAATAAAGCCTAATTGTATGCAAAGTGAAGCAATAAATAATTTAAATAAGCTAAGAGAATCTGGTGAGGATAGGGCTTTGGTTATTGCAGCTACAGGTACAGGTAAAACCTATATGTCAGCTTTTGATGTTATAAATTATAAACCTAAAAAAATGCTATTTTTAGTACATAGAGAAGAAATTTTAAAAAGTGCAGAAAAAACATTTAAAAAGTTAGCTAAAAATAAAAATAAGACCATGGGTTTTCTAACAGGAAATAGCAAAGATATTACAGCGGATTATTTATTTGCTACTATACAATCAATTAGTGTATGTTTTAAAAAATTTAATAGAGATGAATTTGAATATATTGTTATAGATGAAGCACACCATTTAGCAAGTCCATCTTATAAAAAAGTTATGGAATATTTTAAACCTAAATTTATTTTAGGAATGACCGCTACACCAGAGAGATGTGATAGTCAGAGGATATTTGATATTTTTAACAATAATATAGCTCTCGAAGTAAGATTAAGAGAAGCTTTAGAATTAAATCTTGTAATTCCTTTTCATTATTTTGGAATAACTGATTTTAAAGGTATAGATTTAAAAGGAGTTAATATTAATGACATAAAAGAAGTATCTAAAAGATTAAAGGTAAATGAAAGAGTTGATTTTATAATTGAAAAGATGAACTTTTATGGACAAGATGGAGATAAACGAAAATGTATAGGATTTTGTGCTGGAGTTGATCATGCTGAATATATGGCAAAAGAGTTTAATAAAAGAGGAATAGTCAGTGTATGTTTAACAGGACAAAATTCTCCTAAAGAAAGAGAAGATTATATTAGAAGATTAGAGTCTGATGATGATAATTTAGAAGTTATATTTACAGTAGATATTTTTAATGAAGGCGTGGACATACCATCTATTAACTTGGTTTTAATGCTTAGACCAACAAATTCTCTAATAGTATTTATTCAGCAATTAGGTAGAGGCTTAAGAAAGCATGAAAACAAATCATTTCTTACTGTTTTAGATTTTATAGGAAATCATAATAAGGCATTTTTAATTGCGATAGCTTTAAATGGTCAAAGATATTATGATAAAGATAGTTTAAAAGTAGCAGTTGCAACTGAGTTTAATAATATTAAAGGCTGCACTAATATTCAGATGGATAGGATTGCTCAGGAAAGAATATTAGAAGAGTTAGATGAAGAAAACTTTAATTCAATGAAATACTTAAAAGAAGAATATTTTGAATTTAAAAAAATGAATGGAAGGAAAGTACCATATTTTTTAATGGATTATATAAAATATGATGGTGCACCAGATCCATTAAAATTTTTAAATAAGGAAAAGACATATATTGGTTTTGTTGCAAGAATGGAAAAAGATGAAGAACTAGAAAAATTATTGCAAGATCAGATGTTTTTAAAAATAATTACAGAGCTTTCAAGTAAACTTCCCATAAAAAGAATATATGAATTTAGCATATTAAAGTATCTTTTAAATAATGATAGCATAAGTGTAGAAAAAGCTAAGATTGAAATATTAAAATATATTGATTATGTAGATGATCAAAGTGTTATTCATGCTATAAACTTTTTAAATGGTAATTATTATGATAAAGCTCAAATTAAAAATAATGTTAAATGTTTTGAATTGAAAAACGGAATATTAAGTATTACACTCAATTTTAAAAAGATAATACAAAATGAAAAATATAAGATTTATGTTGAAGATATTATAAATTACGCACTTATAAGGTATAAAAAGAAATTTGGAAGTAAATATTATGGTGTTCCATTTTTTAAATTATATACTCAGTATAAAATGATAGATGCAGCACTTTTGTCTAATTATACAAAAACACACAGTTCATTTAGAGGGCAGGGCCTTATAAGTAATGGAAAAGAGTATTTCTTATTTGTAGATTTACATAAAGAAAACAATATAAAAGAAAGTATAAATTATAAAGATAAATTTTTAGATAGAGAATATTTTGAGTGGCAAACTCCTAATAGTACATCTCAAAGTTCAGAAAGAGGAAAAAATATTATAAACAATAAAGATAGAAAAGTTAATCTGCATATCTTTATAAGAAAATATAAAAATATAGATGGTATAGTACAGCCTTATATTTATATAGGAAAAGGAGATGTAGTAGAGTATTTTGGTGAAAAACCTATAACTGTAAAAATAAAATTGCAAAATAAAATTCCTACAAGTTTATATGAAGATTTTACAAAAATAGTGACTGAAAAATAATATATTAAAGAACTTAGCAGTATATTTAAGCATACAATAAAAATGTATAAAAAATAATATGGAAGGATAATCACATAATGACTAAAAAACATTTCTTTGTTTGTGGTAATACAGCAAAAGGATTTCGTAATTTTTTTGAAAGCAATTTGCAACAGTTAAACAAGATTTTTATTCTTAAAGGTGGACCAGGTACAGGAAAATCTACTTTGATGAGAAAAATTGGTGAGGAATTAGAGGAATTATATGATGTTGAATATATACATTGTTCAGCAGATCCTGATTCTTTAGATGGTGTACTTATTCCTAAAATTGGTGTTGGAGTTGTTGACGGCACAGCACCTCATGTTATTGAACCTACAGCGCCAGGAGCTATTGAAGAATATGTAAATTTGGGAGAGGCTCTTGATTCAGATAAATTATCATCACATACAAAAGAGATTTTAAGTATTGAAAAGAATATAAAAAAGTGTTATAAGAAAGCTTATGAAGAATTTGCAAATGCGATTCAGGTTCATGATGAATGGGAAAAAATTTATATTAAAAATATGGATTTTGTAAAAGCAGATAAATTAACAGAAGATGTTAGTAAAAAGCTTTTAGGCTCAATTAAGTTAAATAAAGTAAGTTCTATTAAACATCGTTTCTTTGGTGGCTCTACACATAAAGGTCCTATGGATTTTGTAGAAAACATCACAGAAAATATAAAGAAACGCTATTTTATTAAAGGAAGACCTGGCTCTGGTAAATCAACTATGCTGAAAAAAATTCTTAAAGATGCTAAAGAGAAAGGCATTGATATGGAAGTTTATCATTGTGGTTTTGATCCAGATAGTTTAGACATGCTTCTTTTTCCAGAATTAAGTCTTTGTATTTTTGATAGTACAGCACCTCATGAATATTTTCCAAATAAAGATGGAGATTCTATTATTGATATGTATAGTGAACTTATAAAACCAAATACAGATGAAATTTATCAAAATGAGATTAATGATATAGTATCTAGATATAAAAAGTGCAATAGCATTGGAACTTCTAAACTTAAAGAAGCAAAAGATTATCACGACAAATTAGAAGATATTTATATTCAAAATACAGATTTTACAATAGTTAATGAAATATATAAAAAATTGCGTGAAAAAATTATAAAATATAATAAATGAATTATGGATATTTAAAATATTCTTATAAGTAAAAGGTGGTTTGATATTTAATTAAACTGCCTTTTATTTTTATAGCAGATTTTAATGATGTATAATAATATTACTAATTAAGACTTTTATGGAGGATAAAATATGAGGTTAGATAAATTTTTAGCAGAATCAGGTATCGGCACGAGAAGAAATGTTAGAAATTATATAAAAGATGAAATGGTAAAGGTTAATGGAGAAATTATTAGTGAACCAGCAATAGATATAAAAGAGAATACTGATGTTATTGAATATCTTGATAAAGAGGTTAAATATAAAGGAAAAGTATATTATATGTTCAATAAACCTAAGGGATGTATTACAGCAAGAACAGATAAAATACATAAAACTGTATTTGATTACTTTTATAAAGAGAACATGAATGGGATTTTTCATGTTGGAAGATTAGATAAAGATACAGAGGGACTATTGTTATTTACAAATGACGGTGAGTTTGAACATAATTTGATGAGCCCAGATAATCATGTTGAAAAAAAGTATTATTTTTCTGCACTAGGTTCATTAGATGAGAACGATATAAAAAAACTTGAAAATGGTGTTTTAATAATAAATAGTAAGGTATTAACAAAGCCAGCTAAAGTAGAGATTTTGAAAAATGAAGTATATGAAAATGATTCAGAAAATTATAAACAGAAGGTAGTTTCAGGCTATATTACGATTTCAGAAGGACGAAAACATCAAGTAAAGCGTATGCTTAAGGCAGTAGGTTGTTTTGTTGTATATTTAAAGAGAATTTCTATTGGCAATCTACTTTTAGATGAAACATTAAAAGAAGGAGAGTATAGATTTTTAACAGAAGATGAGATTAAAATGTTATCATAAGTAAGTTTGAATTACAGAATATAGGTAAATAGTTTTTTTATACTAATTATCTATATTTTTTAATTAAAATCAGAATATTCAGTAAAATATAATAAAACGTTTTCACTCAGTATTGCTTTTGTAATCATTAAAAGTAAAAAAATATACTTGAACTCAGATATTCATTTATATATAATCTAATCTTGATTGATGTGCGGAAAAGACTTTTTAGAAAAGAGTCATATAAATTTTAATTAAGAGGTGATTGTTTGAAAGAAATGTTAAAAAGAGAATGGTTTTCAAATGTTAAAGGAGATATTTTATCAGCAATTGTAGTAGCATTAGCACTTATTCCTGAAGCGATAGGATTTTCTATTATAGCAGGAGTTGATCCTATGATTGGATTATATGCTTCATTTTGTATGTCATTAGTAATTGCTTTTGCAGGTGGACGAGTAGGAATGATTTCAGCAGCAACTGGTTCTATGGCTTTAGTTATGGTTGGACTTTTAAAGGACTATGGCGTAGAGTATATGTTTGCAGCAACAGTATTAACAGGTATTATACAAATAATATTAGCAAGTTTAAAAGTAGGAAATTTAATCAAATTTATTCCAAAATCAGTTATGATAGGTTTTGTGAATTCTTTAGCAATTTTAATTTTTACAGCGCAGCTGCCTAGTTTTGCGGGAGAGTCTTGGAAGATGTATGCTATGGTAGCAGGTGGTCTTTTAATAATATACTTATTTCCTAAAATAAGTAAGGCAGTACCATCACCATTAATAGCAATTATTGTGATTAGTGCTATTTCTATTTTTACGAAAAGTGATGTAAGAACGGTTGGAGATATGGGACATATTTCAAATACATTACCAAAGTTTTTAATTGCGGATGTTCCATTAAATTTTGAGACATTAAAAATAATCTTTCCATATTCTATTTCACTTGCTTTTGTTGGCTTAATTGAATCATTATTAACAGCACAGATTGTAGATGAGATGACTGAGACTTCAAGCAATAAAACGAGGGAATGTTTTGGACAAGGAATTGGAAATATAGTTGTTGGATTTTTTGGAGGAATGGCAGGATGTGCTATGATTGGGCAGTCTGTAATTAATATTAAATCAGGTGGAAGAAAACGTCTTTCAACTTTTTTTGCTGGAATATTTTTAATGATTTTAATAATTATATTGAATAAATTAGTAGTACAGATTCCTTTAGCAGCATTGGTTTCTGTTATGATTATGGTTTCCATAGGTACATTTGATTGGAGCTCAATTAAAAAACTCAATGTAACATCTAAAAGTGATTCTTTTGTAATGATAGCAACTGTCTTAGTTGTTGTATTAACAGATAATCTTGCATTTGGAGTATTTTTAGGAACAATATTAAATAGAATTTTTACTTTAGTAAAATCTTCAAAGATAGAAGAGGCTTCTGGCTTAGATTAAGAAAATAAAAAGAGAATATAAATAATTAATAAAGCGGCAATAACAGTAGTTGTTGTCGCTTTATTGTTATATAAAAAATTCTTCTATTTTGTTTAATTTTATATTTTTGTCCTTTTGGAGCTAAAGCATCTATTTGGAGTCGAAAATAATACTGAAAATATTTATAATTTACCATGTTGATAAGTAATTGACAATTATAATCATTATCAATGAACTCATAAAAAAATAAAAACTAAGGGGGAATTATTTTGGATTCGAAAAAGAAAAGCTGGATAAAAATATTATTATCGCATGCTTCTCAGTGTAAAGGGAAAATGATATTTTCAGTTATATTTTCTATTATAAGTATTTTAAGCGGACTGATGCCTTATATATGTATATATAAAATACTTGGACTATTTATAGAAAATACAATTACAACAAATGGAATTATATTTTGGAGCTTAATTGCTTTTATTGGGTGTGCACTTAAGCAATTATTTTTTACGTTTTCAACAATGCTATCTCATATTAGTGCATACACAATATTAGAAACTATAAGAATAAAGATTGCAGATAAACTTGTAAAGGCACCACTTGGATCTGTTATGAGCAAAACAATTGGTGAATTAAAAAGTTTAATGTTAGATGAAGTAGAAGCTATAGAACCTCCACTAGCACATATGATACCAGAAGGAGCAGGAAATATAGTTCTGCCAATAGCTGTATGGATAACAGTTTTTATATTTGATTTTAGAATGGCTTTAGCATCAATTGTTACTATACCTATTACTCTTATTATATTTTCACAGTTAATGAAAGATTATGATAAAAATTATACAACATATATGAAATATAAAAATCATGTAAATAGTGTAATGGTTGAATATATAGAAGGAATAGAGGTTGTTAAAGCATTTGGACAAACTGGTAAGATATATGGAAAATATTCTGATGCAGTATATGAATTTAAAAATCATACATTAAGCTGGTTAAAGAATACATGGGTTGGTATGAAATTAGCATTTGCAGTTGCACCATCTACACTTATAGGAACTCTTCCAATAGGATTATTATTATACTCAAAAGGTATTTTAAATCCAGCAGAGGTTAGTGTGTGCATTATGTTATCTATTGGAATGGTTAGTTCTCTTGCAAGGTTAGAGGTATTTGGAGAATCAATAAGAAAAATGGCCTATACTTTAATAAAAACAAATGATTTATTAGAGATGCCAGAATTAGAAGAGAGTACAGAGTATAAGAAAATAAATAAATATGATGTAAAAATTGACAACATACATTTTTCATATACAGGTAAGAAATCAGAACAAGTAATTAATGGAATAGATTTGAATTTAAAACAGGGATTATTTACAGCATTAGTAGGACCATCAGGTAGTGGTAAATCAACTGTAGCAAAACTCATTGCAAGATTTTTTGATGTTGATTCTGGAAAAATTACTATAGGAGGAATAAATATAAAAGAAATACCATTAAAAGAACTTTCTAAAATAGTAAGTTTCGTAACTCAAGATAATTTCTTATTTAATTGTTCCTTAAAAGAAAACATACGATTAGGAAATCCAAAAGCAACTGATGAGGAAGTATATAAAGCAGCAAAGATGGCACAATGTGATGAATTTGTTAAAAAGTTAGCAAATGGATATGATACAAATGCAGGAGATGCAGGAAAGCAGTTATCAGGAGGAGAAAAACAACGTATTGCTATTGCTCGTGTGATGCTTAAGAATTCTCCAATAATAATACTAGATGAGGCGACTGCATTTACGGATCCTGAAAATGAAGAAAAACTTCAAAAATCAATTTCAGCACTTACAAAAGGGAAAACATTATTAGTTATTGCTCATAGATTATCAACTATTCAAAATGCAGATCAGATTGTTATTGTAAAAGACGGAAAAATTGTTGATAAAGGAAAACAAGATGAACTTTTAAGAAAATCTCCATTATATTTACGTATGTGGAAGAGTCATATTGGTGCAAAATCATGGGCTATATCAGATGAGAAAGGGGATATTCAAAATGTATAGAACACTAAAAAGAATTATAAATTGGTGCGGAGAATATAAAAAACAACTTTATTTGGGATTCATTTTTACTGTTTTATCTTCTTGGTTTTCTGCAGCACCAATAATGATAGCAGCGTATACACTTGGAATGATAGTAAAAGATGCTAGAGGAATAGAAACCTTTAATACATCATGGATAATTTATTCATTATTACTCGTTATATTATTTGTGCTTTTAAGGTTTTTATTTGACTATCTGCGTGCTAAAAAACAAGAAGTAATAGGATATGAAATGGCAGCTAAAGATAGAATAGAAGTTGGCGATATAATGAAAAGAGTACCTCTTGGGTATTTTGCTACAAAGGGTACAGGAGATATATTAAATGCAATTACAACAGGTTTAGAGCAGCTTGAAAATATGGGAATAAGAATGATAGATACAATGGTTGGTGGATATTTAAATATAGCAATCATGACTATTTTCCTTGCATTTTTTAGTCCTTTAATAGCAGCTATTGTGTTATGTGGTATATTACTTTCTTTAGTATTTTTAAAGAAAGTTTCAAGGTATGGTGAGAAAAATGGAGAAGTTTTACTAAAGACAAATGATGAAATATCAAATGCTGTAATTGAATATATAAGGGGACTTCCTGTAGTAAAATCTTTTGGACAAGAAGGAGTTTCAATAAAATCATTAAGAAAAGCTTGCAATAAGAGTAAAAAAATAAATGTAAAAATAGAGCTTAATCATGTACCTAATGCATCTATGCACAAACTTATGTTAGATATATCATCAATAGGGATTATCTTTGCAGCATCTTATTTAAAAATAACTGGTAAAATGGATTTTTCAACAATGATTATGTTTTTACTATTTTCATTTTATATATTCTTAGGAATAAAACCTATAAGTGATTCAGCACATGTTATGGGTATTATAGACAATGCACTTAATAGCATAGAGGATATAAAAAATGCTAAATTTGTAGATCAAGGTGGAGAAGATATTAAATTAAATAATTATGATATTGAGTTTAAAAATGTTACATTTGGTTACGATAAGAGAACAATATTACACAATGTTTCATTAAAAATACCAGAGCATACTACAACAGCCATAGTTGGACCATCAGGAAGTGGTAAAAGTACAATATGCAATTTAATAGCGAGATTTTACAATATAAATAGTGGAGAAATACTTATAGGTGGACAGAATATAAATGATTTTACATGTGATAGTTTGTTAAAAAATATTTCAATGGTATTTCAAAATGTATATTTATTTCATGATACAATTAGAAAAAATATAGCATTTGGAAGACCAGAAGCTACAGATGAAGAAATAAAAGAAGCAGCTAAAAAAGCTAGGTGTCATGATTTTATAATGAAACTTCCAAATGGATATGATACTATAATAGGAGAAGGTGGATCATCATTATCTGGTGGTGAGAAACAGAGAATATCTATAGCAAGAGCTATTCTTAAAGATTCTCCAGTGATAATATTAGATGAAGCTACTGCAAGTGTCGATCCAGAAAATGAACATTTGATTCAGGAAGCTATAAGTTCACTTACAAAAGGTAAAACAATAATAACTATAGCTCATAGATTATCAACTATACAAAATGCAAATCAAATACTTGTTGTTAATGATGGAAAAATATCTGAAAGAGGAACTCACGAGCAGCTTATAAAACAGCCAGGTATTTATAGAAAGTTTATAGAAATTAGAGAATCAGCAGAGGGATGGAAGATATAATTTTTATATTAAATATTAATATTATAAATAAAGGAGTGAAAGCGTGGTACCTACAAGTATAGAAAAATCTATTTATGGTAGTTTGGTAGAGGTTGAAAAAAGATCTGAAAATTATGATGTATATAATATGTCTAAAGGTGGAATAGTTACAAGCTATCATATTATGAATGGAATAGATGTTATATATAATGATATGCATGTACAGTCTACTTCTGTAGATTTAAAACCACCTGAAGGATATTTTGAAATAAATCATTGTTTTGAAGGAAAAATTGAATGTGAATTTACTGATGGTGAATGCACATATCTTTCTAAAAATGATTTATGCATAAATATAAAAAATGGAAACTGTAAACAATCGTATTTCCCAATTGGATATTATTATGGAATAACAATATCAATAGAAATAGATAAAGCACAAAAAGAAATAAATAAATTTTTTAATGATAATTCAATAGATCTAAACAAAATAATTAAAAAATTTTGTCAAAAAAATAGTAATGAAGTTTATATTATGCGAGAAAATGAATCGATAAAGCATATATTTTCAGAACTATATTCAGTTTGTGATAAGATAAAAATAAATTACTGCAAAATAAAGGTACTAGAAATATTAATGTTTTTATCAGTTACTAATCAGCCAGTAAAAGAAAAAAGATTTTATTTTTCTAAATCTAATGTAGAAAAAGTAAAAAAAATTAAAAATTTAATTACACAGAATGTAGAACATAAGTATACTTTAAAGAATCTTTCTAAAGAGTATAATATTTCGCTTACAATAATGAAAATATGCTTTAAAGAAATGTTTGGAATAACTATACATTCTTATATAAGAGAATGTAGAATACAAAAGGCTGCAAGTCTTTTAATGAAAACAGATCGTAATATTTTAGATATAGCAAATTGCGTTGGGTATATAAATGGAAGTAAATTTGCATCTGCTTTTAAAGATATAATAGGAATATCGCCAAAAGAATATAGAAAAAATAATATTAATATTTAAAATGTTTTTTCATTCACTTTATTAAAGTATAATTAACAATAAATTAAACTGATTTTAAAGATAAACGTATAAAATATAGCTAAAGGGGAGGATTATATATGAGTGTATTAAATTCCATACAAAATAGAGATAAAGATTTACTTAAAAAAATTAATTTATCATTAAATTGCAAATTTTTAGATATTATTATGGTTATGGCGAGTTATTTAGTATCAAAAACTTCTTTAGTTATAATTGGTTTATTTCTTCAATTAGTAGGAGATAAATATCTTTCTTTAATGGTATTAAAATGTATAATCGCACTAATATTAAGTACAGTAGCTGCTCAAATAATAAAAAGGTGTGTAAGTAGAATCAGACCATTTTTAACTATGAATGATCTTAATATAAAGAAAATAGGAATAGATAAATATTCATTTCCATCTGGACACACAACAACAGCCTTTACTGTTGCTATTATGGTATCATTATTTTATCCAAATCTAACCTTCTGTGTAATGCAGTTAGCGGCTCTTGTTGGAATATCTAGAATGTATTTAGGAGTACATTATCCAACAGATGTATTAGCTGGAGCTTTTTTAGGAAGTTTAACTTCATTATTAGTATTTAATATAATATAACTTTTAGTAAAATAAAAATAGACTATAGCACTAAAATTTCTAGTGTTATAGTCTATTTTTTATTAAGAGAAAGATAAGCTTGCTTGTCCTTCTTTATATTTTATATTTTCTTAAATCATCTTTAAATTGAGATGTTATTCCTTTAAAGTCATGTATATTTGTTATAAGCTTCTTAATCTCATTAGTATAACTTGATACACTAGCACTTACTTCTTCTGAAGATGCTGAATTTTCTTCTGCTATAGCGGCTAGAGATTCTATAGTACCATAAATATTTGATATAGAATCAGTTTCTTTATTAAGCTCATTTATAGTTTTTATCATTGATGAAGAAACAGTTTGAACGGAATTAGTGGCTTCATAGCTTACATCTCTAACATTTTCAAGACCTTTTGTTTCTGTCTGAAGCACATTATATTGAGAACCAATTTTGTCTACTAAGCCTTTTATTTCTTCTGTAAATTTTACAAGGTTTGAATTTATTTCTTTTACAGCTCCTTTAGATTGCTCTGCAAGAGTTCTTACTTCTTCTGCAACTACTGCGAATCCTTTACCTTGTTCTCCAGCACGAGCGGCTTCAATAGAAGCATTTAAAGCTAGAAGATTAGTCTGCTCTGAAATTCCAGATACTATAGATACTATGTTAGTAATATCTTTTGCTTTATCTTGAAGTTTTAAACCGGTATCTTTAACTTCTTGGAATTTTTCAAGGATATCTAATATATTCTTGCTTGTAGCATTTACAGTTTCATAGCTGTTGTTAATTTTCTTCATTGCTTTTTCAAGTTCTGATTTATTACAATTTTCACTGTTAACTATATTTTTAAGATTTCTAATATTATCATTTAATACAGTAACGGCTGTTTCAGTGTTTTGAGCTTGATCTACTGCAGAATTTGCAACTTGTTCTACAACGTTTGATATATCGGTTGATGTGTTATTCATAGATGTAGAAATAGTATTTATTTTATCTACAAATGTGTTCATTTCATCTGTAACGCCTTTAAATCCAACAAAATCTTTTTTTACTGCTTTTTTATGATTTTTTAATATGTTATATATATCTTCAAAGAAATCACCTGTCTTAATGTCACCATCTTCAACAAAATCACTTTCTAGTATTTTTGTTAAGTTTTCTTTTATAATTGAATTTGGCATCATAAGTATTGATGTTGATATATAAGAAGCTAAAGATGCAATTATAGATACTATAATTGATTTAACTATGTTTTCTGTCCCAAGTATTGGAATAAAAGTTAGCAGAGAAACTATAAGAGTGAATATTCCTGTCTTTGCTCCTATGCTTTTTATAAATCCGAAAGAAAGTAATTTATTAAATTTATAAACTTTCTTATAGTAAATATCTTTTTCAAATGTAAATTTGAGCTTTAAATATCCTTTATCTTTTTCAAGTTCTTTTAATTCTACTTTTTCATTAAAGAATTTAGCTCCTCCTGAAATTAAGCCCTGTAAGTAATCAAACATACCTCGCTTTGATCTGTATTCAAAGATTGCTTCTCTAGGTGATATTGCATTAATAGTTATAAGTGGTGGTTTTGCTCCAGCAAATTTCTTAGTCATAACTACATGAACATCAAACATTGCCTTTAAAAAAGAATAAAAATTTTCATGCTCAAAAAATGCTGGAAAATCATGATGGAATGCTAAGATATTATCTTCACCTATTTCCCTCCATAATTTTTTCAGGTCTATATTAGTTAAACTAGATATTTTAGATATAGCTTGTTTAACTTTTTCATCATCGATATTTTCAGCTGGAGAAAATATTTTATCAGCTCCCCAACCTACAGAATCCATTGCTTTTTCTACACAATCATTACCATGGAGCTTTTTACAAGTTTTCATCCATGTAGCAACTACAGTCCCTTTCATTGATAAATCCTCCTAATCTAATATTTTTTAAAACTATCTTTAGTTATTTTTCACTTTATATTTTTCCATATAAATAATTATACAGCATCACAAATTTTACTTCAATGGGATATATATGGTAATAGATTAATTAATAATTAGAGATAATTTGTGATAATTACAGAATAATTCCAGTAATTAATTGTAAAATATAATATAATTTATAATTATGAAAAAGAGGGTGCAGAAAATGAGTAGGTTTAAAAAAAATTTACACAGCAAGAAAAAGAGAAATATAACAATAGGAGTATGTTTATCTGTAATATTAGCAGTAGTAACTGCTGTTGCAGCTTCTATAAAAGAAAATAATAAAATAACAGATACTGATTTAAAAAAAGAGGAAAATAAAAAAGAACTTAACGACATAAAAACCAATATAAAAATGGAAAAGACTAATAAAATTGATGAAAATAAAAAAACTGATGATAAAAAGACTATGGACAAAAAGATAGAAAATATATCAAGTAAGTCTGTCGACGACAGTAAAGACGTTACTGAAAATAAAAAACAATCAACTAATATTAAAACAAATGAGCCTGAAAAAGAAGTAAATAAAGGTAAAGAGAGTACATTTAAAAGTGAAAAGTTAGGATTTTCTATTACTTTTCCAGAAAGCTTTGAAAACAAATATATAGTAGAAGAAACAGATGATGGGATAAATGTTTATTATAAATTAGAAGATAAACTATTTCCAGATGAAGGATTTTTATTTACAATAAAAAATAAGGATAAACTTGAATTTACATTTGAGCAGTCTTATAATTCTATTGGCACATTTAAGGAATTTAAAGCTAAAGGGATAACTTATATTATAGGAGGTCCACTAGATGTTCATATAAGTGAAGAGCGTTCTAAAAGTGAATTGAATATGTACAGCAGTATGATGAAAGAGCGCTATATTGTTTTAAATACTTTAAAAGAAATAAATTAATTAAATATACCTTTCAAAAGATGATTTATGTATAAATGTTAAAAATGAAAATTGTGTTGGCTCATATTTCCCAGTTGGATATTATTATGGAATAACAATATGTATAGAAATAAATAAAGCACAAAAGGAAATAGATAATTTTTTTAAAGATAGTTCGATAGATTTAAGAAAGTTAATCGAAAAATATTGCACAAAAAATAGTAATGAGATTTATGTTATGAGAGAAAATGAGTCTATAGGACATATATTTTCAGAATTATATTTAGTTCCAAATAAGATAAAAATAAATTATTGTAAAATAAAGACAGTAGAAGTATTAATGTTTTTATGGTCTCTTAATGAACCAATAAAAGAAAAAAGACTATATTTTTCTAGATACAATGTAGAAAAAGTAAAAAAGATTAAAGAACTAATAATAGCTAATATAGATCATAAATATACTTTAAATCAGCTTTCTAAAAAGTATAACATTTCACTTACAATAATGAAAATATGTTTTAAAGAAATGTTTGGAATGAGTATATATTCATATATAAGACATCATAGAATAGGGAAGGCTGCAAATCTTTTATTGAAAACAGAACGTAGTATTTTAGATATAGCAAATAGCGTTGGATATATTAATGCAAGTAAATTTGCAGCCGCATTTAAAAATATAACAGGAATATCTCCTAACGAGTATAGAAAAAATAATATAAAAATGTCTAAATGGATTATAAAAATCTAAAATGGAGCAGAAATTTAAAAGCTTAGACGATATAATAACACTGAGTTAGATAAAGCTAACTAAATGTTTTAAATGAGAAAGGAGAATAACATGAAGAACAAAAGAGAGGAACTTTTAAAAGAATCTCTTCTAAGACTTATGTTTAAGCTTTGTACTCCAGCAATTATAGGAATGATTGTTATAGGGTTATATTCGTTTATGGATGGAGTTTATGCTGGACAATTGATAAATGAAAAAACAATGGGGGCAATAGCAATAGCATATCCACTTACACTATTAAATTCAGGGATATCTACTTTGATTGGAATAGGCTCAGCCTCTGTTTTATCTAGAGCTATTGGAGAAAAAAATCAAAAAGTAATAGATAAGATAATGGGAAATTTAATTGCGTCAGTATTGCTATTTTCAACTATAATTATGCTTGTTGGAGTTATTTTTACTAAACAATTATTACAAATTAGTGGAGCTGAGGGAGAAATCTTAAATCTAGGAGTAAGGTATTTAAGAATTGTTTTTCTAGGATCCATATTTGTAAATTTTGCTCAAAGTGCAAATATGATTATGCGTGGTGAAGGACTTATGAAAAAAGCTATGATCATAATGGGTTTTGGTGCAATATTAAACATAATTTTAGACCCTATATTAATTTTGGCATTTAAAAGCAGAGGAATAGAGGGAGCTGCGGTTGCAACTGTAACTTCTCAAATAATCCAAGCTATTGTTACATTAGTTTATTTTTTAAAAAAGAGTAGAGATGTTAGAATTCACAAAATTATTTTAGATAAAAGCATACAATCTCAAGTATTTTCAGTTGGAATTTCAGCAATGATGATGCAAGTTTTAACTATGGTTCAACAAACTTTGCTATATAGAATGGCGTTTTGTTATGGAGATACTAATCAAGTAATTCTAATGGGGGCATCACTTCGAATTCAAGCATTTTCATTTATTCCATTATGGGGAATGGCACAAGGGTTACAACCTTTAGTAGGAACAAATTATGGTGCTAAATTTTATACAAGAGTAAAAAAAGCAACAAATGTATTCATTTTTGGGGCTACTGTATTAGCATTGATATTTTGGGTACCACTAGAGTTATTTACAAAACAAGCACTGGGATTATTTATTACAAACCCTAGTATTGTATTAAAAGGAATAACTAATTTTAGAATTTTTTACGGAGTATTTTGGCTATATGGAATGATGATTATAATGATTACTTTCTTCCAATCAATAGGTAGCGCAAAGAATGCAGGTATTCTTGTATTGTTTAGACAAATTATAATATTTGTACCATTAATTATAATATTGCCAAGAATTTTTGGAGTATCAGCAGTATGGTTTACACAACCATTAGTAGATTTAATGGTAATTTTATTAGGATTTGTATTATTAATTAAGGAATATAATAAAATGAATAAATGTTTTTTAAAATAAAGAAATATTGACAAAAAAATAAGGTCATGCTACAATCAAATTTGCAGCATGACCTTATTTTATATATACTACTTTTACTATATCACATTTTTAAAATAAAGTCAATACTTTTTGAAAGGAAGTTTTGAAAAATGAAAAATTCTATTGAATTATTTGAAAAAAATCTACTGGGTAAACAGACATTTGAGGACATTATTAAGTGTAATGAATTTACTAAAGAGTATAGATTAAGTCTTTGCGAAAAAGATGTTAAAGAAATTATTAAAACAAGAAATGAGTCACTTCAAAAAAGTGGGAGAATAGAATTTAATGGTCAAATAATAAGTAAAATAATTAAAGAATTTTGTGATTCACCGTATATATCTCAAGATAATTACAGCGATACAATAAATGAATTTGTAGAGATCTTTTATAATTATAAGAATGAAACATTAGATTATATAACTGATGATGAGCTGATAGAAATTATGAAAGATAAAGTTGATAACTACTGCCAGGGCTCACTAGAACTTTTGGAAGGAAAGGCATTATATAAAATAGCTGAAAATATAAGAAATGGTTTTAAAGACTATACAAATATTGAAGGAAAAGGACTGGTAGATAGTGAAAAGAAATATTGAAAAATATAATTGTCATATAGACAACAAATTAATATATAAAAATTTTTTTAAATATGTATTATTAAGCGGTTACAGTGATGGACTTTTGGATGATAGTATTTTAAATAAAATATCTTATGAGAGGATAGAACTTTTAAAAAAGAAATTAACATATTACACAAAAGATGAAAGCAGTTCGATTATGGTAGAAAAAGCTGAAGATATGTTACACTCTATTGATTATACAATAGGTATTTATTTAAAAACTTTTGACACTTTAGAGTTAGTAGCAGATGAAGTTAAGAATAATACTTTAGAAAATATGTTGCAAAATGGATATGAACTTATTAAAAATAAAGAATTAGAATGCATGAATTTATATAGCAGTATTAAAAAAAATAAACTAAGTGTTAATAATTATTCTTATAATGATACTATAGATTATGGACTTTCTCCATTTTTTGAGAAATATGATTATTTTTTTGCAGCTCATGAAAACCCATGTTCAATAGATTATCAGCTTTATTTTGATAGTATGAAATTTATAGGCATTGAATATATGTATAACTATTTATTATAGAATAGCATTTTATATGATGTTAAAAAATTTAAATATCTTCAAAATAAATAAAGAGCAAGCATTATTTGCATGACTAAATTTTAGTCAAAGTATTTAATGCTTGCCTTTTTTAGTATATTATTATTTTATATTATTCTTAGAAAGGAAAAAAGCAGAGCAACACCACCGACCAAAGTTTTGTTGCTCTGCTAACCATAAATTCTATGATAACTAATATTTATGATACAAAAATCATATCTAATTTAGATTCAAAAATCAAGTCATTAACGCAAAAATCCTATGATAAATTTATTAAAGACATAGATTTTCACAAACTTACTTGTTCCTGCGGAAGGTCCGGGCAGCTTGTAAAGCATGGTTATTACAAGAGAACTGTTAAAAACAGTGATGGCAAGATATCTATAACAATTCTTAGAGCAAAGTGTACATGTTGCAATAAAACTCATGCTATATTTCCAGAGTGTATTGTACCTTATTCTCAAATTCTTTTATGTGATCATATTTCAATTATTAATGCTTATAATTCCAAAGCTTCTTTTGAACCCATTATGATAGCTAATGAATTTATCGATGAAAGCAATATTTTTTATATAATAAAACAATATCTAGAGCATTGGAAGGAACGTATTACTTCATTTAAAATTTCATTAGATTTAAGTATTTCAAAGCAATGTTTAAAAAACTTTAAAAGACAATTTATGCAAATTAAATGCATCAATAATATTTTATTTTCGTAAAACCACATAACTTAGTTTTACTGTTAATTTATGTAGATATAAGCTTATATTGTAATAAAACAAAGGAGGCTTTTTCAAAATATGGACGAAAAAACTAGAAAAGAAATAGCACTTTTCAGGTACGGAATCTTGGCTCCTCTGATAAGTGGTACTTATGATGAAAATAAAAGTGTTAAACAATTTTTCCGAGATGCCGCAGGCAAAGTATATCAGACTCCAGATGGTGAAGATACTAAGGTAGCTGCTGCTACTCTTGAACGTTGGTATTACAATTACAAGAATAAGGGCTTTGAGGCACTCATACCTGTAAAACGATGCGACACTGGAAGAACACGTAAATTAGATTCTGATATTACAGAACAGATTAAATATTTAAAACAAGAATATCCAAGAATCCCAGCAACACTTATCTATCAAAAGCTTATTAACAATGGAACTATTGTTAAAGGAGATATTTCACTTTCAACAATTAATAGGTATGTTAATGTTCTTAAGCTTGAGAATAAATATTCTAAAAATAAAGATATGAAAAGATATGAGCGTGCTCATATAAATGAAGTATGGTGTGGTGACAGCAGCGTTGGACCTTATTTGAAGGTAGATGGTAAAAAGAAACGCGTTTACATAATAGCACTTATTGATGATGCTTCAAGATACATAACAGGAATAGATGTATTTTTTAATGATAATTTTGTAAATCTTATGTCTGTTTTAAAATCTGCTGTTACACGATTCGGGAAACCTAAAATCTTAAACTTTGATAATGGTGCTTCATATAAGAACAAGCAAATGGAACTTTTAGCAGCTAGAATAGGTACAACTATTAGTTATTGTGCACCCTATACCCCACAATCAAAAGCTAAAATTGAAAGGTGGTTTCGTACATTAAAAGATCAATGGATGTCCCAGCTTAATATGAATGATTTTAATAATTTAGATGAACTTAGGATAAGCCTTATTTCATATGTTAATAGCTATAATCAGCATATACATTCTTCTCTAGATGGACTATCTCCACAGGACAGGTTTTTCAAGGAATCTCACATGATTAAAAGGCTTACAGATGAACAAATTGAAACTTCCTTTTTACTTGAATATGAAAGAAGAGTATCAGCCGATAACGTAGTTATGATAGATGAAACAGAATATGAAGTTGATTATAGATACTCAAAACAAAGAATAACCCTAAGATATTCACCTGATTTAAGCAAAATTTATGTAGTTGATAAAAACACTTCTGAACTTACAGAAATAAAGCTTTTAAATAAGCATGATAATTCTGTTATAAAAAGGGAAAAAATAAAACTTACTGGAGGTCAAGAATAATGGATTATATAAGTAGATATGGAATGGATTTTAATCCGTTTATAAAAAATTCTAAGGAAATAGTAGTAGAAACTTCTGACTATAAAGAAGTTATTTGTAGACTTAATTATTTACTTAATAATAAAGGTTTCGGAATCCTGACCGGAGGTCCAGGGCGAGGTAAAACTACAATAATAAGAAACTGGTCTAATAGCCTTAATTCATCACTTTATAAAGTTATTTATAGTTCCCTTTCTACACTTACTGTTGCAGAATTTTATAAAAATATGGCTGCCCAGCTTGGACTAGAGCCAATGTGCAGAAAAATTGATAATTTCAAAATTATCCAAAATGAAATAACTAGATATTCAGTTGAAAAACGTATAACTCCTGTAATAATTATTGATGAAGCTAATTATGTAAGTAATGGAATACTTAATGATTTAAAAATGCTTTTTAATTTTGACATGGATTCAAGAGATCGTGCAATAGTACTTCTTGTGGGGCTTCCTCAGTTAAATAATACCATGAGGCTAGTTGCTAATGAGCCTTTAAGACAACGTATAACAATGAATTATAATTTAGATAATCTCACAAAATCAGAAACTAAAGACTATATATTAGCAAAGCTTACTGGTGCTAAATGTAATACTGATATTTTTGATGATACCGCTCTTGAAGCAATTGCTAACGCTTCGAACGGACAATGTCGTCAACTTAGTAGATTAAGCTATGCAAAAATAAATTGAAAGAAATCATTTTTGATGTCTATTTTAATTTATCTTAAAAAATGGTACACTAAATAAATCCACTGGATAAAGTGAATTTTAAATATGTATTTATTTATATTTAATATTAAAAACAGGATTTAATATTATGATGGTGCTTTTTTCTTGGATGTTTGTTTTTGCGCTCACAAGATCGGTTGCAACGTATTTGTGAGCGTATTTTTATAGCTTTTTCAAGTATTAATTCTAACAGCTTATTTCTTAATCTAGATTTAACTAATAAAGCTATAATTCGTTTGAATACCTGTCCCAAAATAAAATTCCTATTTGATTGATATATTGAATTTAAATCTTTATCCTTATTATCATTTGATATCGCAGCATCGGCATCTTTTTTTATAAGAGCTGCAATCATCGATAAATAAATAGAAACGTAAAAATCTTGCTTTATGGCAATTGGCTTAGTACCTGAAAATTCTTCGATTTTAAGACTGCATTTTAATTCTTTATATTTAGATTCAACGCCCCATCTTAAGAAATAGAGTTCTTTGAATTTTAAAGGCGTAATAGTATCATCATAGATGTTAGTCACTAAAGTTTCTGTCACCTCATCTGACAGCTTAACTTTTACTACTCTTATTTTTTTTATTTCACCTTTAACTTTATATTTTAAAATAAAGTCAGGGGAATCTATTGATTGTGCAAGTTTAAAAGATGTTGATACTCGCATTAAAAATAGTAATTCCTTGGAATTTAAATAATCAAACATATCATATGAAGGATAGCCTCTATCAAAAATAACAATGCTTTTTCGAGGACAGAATTTATCTCCTATTGACTCTATATGTTGTTTTGCAATATGTCTTTCACTTGTCTTATATTTAGTAATTCTAGCATCTACAATAATGTCATTTAATACATCATATAAGGCTGACGCCGTCGCAATAGCAGTTCTTGTCTTATTTTGATTACTGCTTAATCCAAAATATTCACCACATTCTTTTGTATCTGGCACTTGTAGACTAGTTCCATCTACAGCTAGAATATTAAAACCATTCCAAGTGTTTAAATTTTTATTTATACTATAAAATTTATCAACAAAAAGTCTGCATAATTCATTAAAGGCTTCTGGTGATATATTTTGTCTTGCCTTAGAAAATGCTTGTTTTGTTATTGACGGAAATTTTAAACATTTATGATCTTCAATAAAATTATCAATTTCAGAAGAGATGGATTTTCGCAATGCGGAGCAAATAAAATGAACCGTATTTGAAAAGGATAGTTTTCTATTCCTTGAGAATGAGTTACC
Source organism: Clostridium sp. BJN0001 (assembly GCF_022869825.1). Taxonomy (NCBI): domain Bacteria; kingdom Bacillati; phylum Bacillota; class Clostridia; order Eubacteriales; family Clostridiaceae; genus Clostridium; species Clostridium sp. BJN0001. The sequence goes on from NZ_CP094971.1 coordinate 997,308, forward strand.
TAAGCTGTATGCTTCTTTGTACTCACTTGAAGTAATTAAATCGTTTGTTTCTTTTAAAATTAAAGATAATAATCTAGTATTTTTCATAATGTAAAACCTCGCTATAAATTTATTTCTCTATAGCGAGGCTGCAAAATTTTCCACTATTGTCAAGTGTTTTTTTTATTAAATTATCATTTTCTCTTAAGTTGACGACATTGTTCGAACGGAGTTCCTAGAATTGTTAATAAAATCTGTGATTCTAGCCTTATGATAGGCAATACAAAAAATATGAATACAATTGATAGTGACATAATAATGCTTGCTGTTAATGAAACTGAACTTGGATAAAAGTAAAATCTGCAAATATCAATAAGGTATTTGTGGATTTTTTTGTAATATTCAGAATATTTATCATCATAAACCGTAACGAAGTAGCCTCATTTTCATTGAAGATTTTGAAGAATATATTCATTTTTAGCATCAAATAAAGTTATGATATTAGCATCAAATAATTTGACGTTCAATAATTTATACAGTTTAAATTTGGAAAATGAGTATTGTAATAAATTTAATATTAGTGAAATTAATAAATTATTATATGGTTATGATAAAAAATGCGAAGAACTTCTTATAAATATATTTGAAATTGTTCTTATTAATTCAATAGGAAGGATAATATGTCAGAAGGATTTAAAGAGTCTTAATATTAATAAATTAGACAGGCTTTATATAAAAAATAAATTAGAGAAATTATCTTTAGAAGAATTAGAAGAAGAATTGGTAATAGATGCAAAAATATGCTGTGAAAGTTTAGAAATTAAAAATGAAGATTTAAAAGGTTATATTAAAAAAGCTTTATCGCCTTTGGCTTTACTTATAAATGAAAGGGTAAAGATAGACAAGTTAGATAAAGTGTTTATATCTTTTGATAGTGATAATAATGAGAGTGTTAAATATGTTGATAGCAGAAAAATGTCAAATTCACAATTTAAAAAGTTGAGTGAGGAAATTAGAGGGTGTTCTTGTGCAGAAGATAAAATTAAATTGATAAAAGATAATATTAAAAGTTTAGAAGATTTATTTGATATGTTAAATGCAGATTGCTTATTTAACGAAGAATATAATATTTATTTTAAAAGTTTATCAAAAATGGAAATAGTACTCTTATCAAAGTATATGGAAGAAAATTATAGTGAAAAAGAGCTAAAGACATTATTTAATGACTATATGTTGAGCCTTAGCAAAGAAGAACAGATTGAAATAAATAAACTTAAAGAAAAAATTACTGATATTTGTTGACATAATGATTATATGGATGTAATATGAAGTTAGTTTCACATGAAGCTAACTTCATATTATTTTGGAGGTGTTTATTTGAAAAATAGAGTGAAAGAATTAAGAAAGAAAGCAAATATGACACAACAGCAGCTTGCAGATTTAGTTTTTGTTTCTTCAAGAACAATTATTTCGCTTGAAAAAGGTCAATATAATCCATCAATTATGCTTGCATATAAAATAGCTTGTGTTTTTAATACAAGTATTGAAAATTTATATTGTTTAAAGGAGAATTTAGAAAATGAAAAAGATATATAATAAGAAGAAATTTTTTAGCGGAATAGTATTTTTAATATTAGCTGTAGTAACTTTTTTTGCAATGAGTATACCATCTATTGATAAAAGCGCTTTTAGAAGTATGGAATCAGTAGTAATTGGTATACTTTGCTTTTTATTTGGAATAACAGAAGTATATAGGAGTTTAAATAAGAAATGTACAAAAGAAGATAGACAAAATGATGATGAAAGAGAAAAATTAATTATTTAGATAAGGAAGGTAGGTGAAAATTATGGATAGAGAAAAATTATTATCTATGGATCCATATATGTTATTAAGTCTTGTTAATATGAAATTAAGAGATGAGTTTATTAATTTAAAGGATTTATGTTCGTACTATGGAATAAAGAATGAAGATCTTAAAGAAAAGCTAAAAAAAGTAGATTATGAATATAACGAAAAAAATAATCAATTCGTATAAGTGAATAATTTATTGATATGGGGGTATGAGTTTATGCAGCGATATTTAATACATGATTTAGAACCCAAAAATATTAAAAAATATTTAAGACAAGTTAAGGATATTACAGTGTTGTGATAAAGTAAAGTTGTAACATGAGTACCTAATAAATTATAATTTTATTAGGAAAAGGGGAATAGATTATGGTACAACATTTTGAGGAAGAAGTAAAAAGAAAAATAGTAGCTCTTCATGTTGAAGGAAGAACAATTAAAAGTTTAGTTGATGAATATAAAGTATCAAAGGCTAGTATTTCAAATTGGGTTAAGCAATACCGCAGCGAATGCCAGACAAACCAGGATTTAAAAAGCGAATATGATTATCTTACTGAAAATAAGAAGCTTAAGAAACAGCTTCAGGAAATGCAGAAGGAAAATGATTTCTTAAAAAAAGCAGCGGCATTCTTTGCAAAGGAAATCGATTGATGGTTTATCGATTTATTGATGATAATAAACAGCACTTCGGTGTACGATGGCTGCTTAGACGATTTAGTATCTATCCTAATGCATATTATAACTACAAAAAAGCAAGAAAACAGGCTTATAATGATAAGAAGAAGTCTATATATTCTACAATAGAAGAAATCTATCATGAAAATAATGGTGTATTAGGCTATAGAAATATGAAAATATTCTTAGAACGTAAGCATATATATTTAAGCTGCCAGATTGTCCATAAATACATGAATACTGACTTGAAGATATATTCTATAGTTCGTAAAAAGAAGCCTTCTTACAGACATGGAAAAGCGTACAAGAAATTTCCTAATTTGTTGAATCAAGATTTCGCAGCTGCAAAAATTAATGAAAAATGGTGCACTGATTTCACATATATTACACTTGCTAATGGTCAAAAAAGATATAACTGTTCAATCGTAGATCTGCATGACCGCTCAGTTGTTGCATCACTTAATGGTAAAGAAATCACGTCTGATTTGGCTATAAAAACAGTAAAAAAGGCATTCGCCGCGCAGCATATTACTAATAATGGTAATATATTACTTCATAGTGATCAAGGTACTCAATTCACGTCAAAGGAGTTTGTTAATTTCTGCAAAGGTAACGGTATAACGCAAAGTATGAGTAAGGCTGGTTATCCCTATGATAATGCACCTATGGAACGATATTTCAACACTCTTAAGAATGAATTGATAAATCTAAAATATTATCATAATGATAAAGAGCTTAATTCAGATATCGATAACTTTGCATACGTCTGGTACAACCACTTACGTCCACATACATTTAATAATGGTCTAACGCCATTTGAAGCAAGATATAAAAAAATTAGGTCAAAGTGTTACAAAAACACTTGACCACAACAGTGAAAATAAAAAATTATGGTGTAAAAATGGTGTAAAATCAAGATAAGTATTTAAAACTAGGTCGGGAAAACATAAAAAAATACCAGTACTTAAAACTCTTTAAGCACTGGTATCACTCAAATGGTGACCCATACGGGACTCGAACCCATGATTTCACCGTGAGAGGGTGACGTCTTAACCACTTGACCAATGGGCCATAACAATGTTTATTATAAGACCATTTAGTTTTTTTGTCAACAAAAAAATTAAAAAAGAATAATTTGTAACATCATATTACCTAAAATGTTTAAATTAAGGGTATGTTGTATTATAATTTAGAAAGAATGATTTTTAAAAATAAATATATAGGCAGGAGCAAATTATGAATAATAAAAAAGCTATTCTTATAGCAGGGTTTGGTACTACCCATATGGATGCTCTTAAAAATTCTATTCTTAGAGTTGTTTCTAAAGTTAAAGAAGAATTTAAAGAATATGATGTTTTTATGGCATTTACAGCACATAAAGTAATAAAGGTATTAAAAAATAAATATGATCTGAATATTTTAACTGTAGAGGAAGCAATTGAGGATCTTTTAAATAGAGGATATGAAGAGGCTATTGTTCAGCCCCTTCATATTATTCCAGGGGAAGAATTTGATTATATAAAAGGCGTATGTGATGTTAATAGATATCGATTTAAACGTCTTTTTTTAGGACGTCCAATTTTATATTATCAGGGTATTAATGAACTTCCTTCTGACTATTCTCTTTTTATAGATACTATAAAAAAAGAATTTGAAGGAGAAGAAAGCGTTATTTTATTTGGTCATGGAACTTTACATCCATCAAATTCTGCATATGGAATGCTTCAGACAGTTCTATTTTATAAAGGATATAATAATGTATACGCAACAACTGTTGAAGGCTATCCTTCTGTTTCTGATACTTTAAAACTATTTAAAGATAAAAAGATAAAAAAGACTAAACTCATACCTTTATTTTTAGTATGTGGTGATCATGCAAAAAATGATATGGTATTAAACGAAGATTCATTAAAAAATCGTCTTATAAATGCTGGCGTTGATGTTTCAGTTGATTTATCTGGGCTTGGCGAAAATGATGAATTTGTAAATCTTTATATAGAAAGAATAAAAGATACTATAAAAGGAAATTATCAAAATGTAGGTAAAACTAAAAAATTCGATTATAGTGATTATTTAATAGAGAAGTAGGGATATAATGGTTAAAAAATCTATTATTATTTCATCTGATGGGAGCAGTAAAGGCAAGACTACATTTACGCTTGGTCTTATGAAAGCATTAAAAGACAGAAATTTAGAAGTACAGGGTTATAAATCAGGACCTGATTACATTGACATAAAGTTTCATGAACATGTAACAGGAAGGATGTCTATAAATCTTGATTCATATTTAACATCAAAAGAGGGAGTTATTCAAAGCTTTTTAGATGGTGAAGGCGATGTTGGTGTTATTGAAGGTGCTATGGGACTTTATGATGGAATTTCGATATCTGCTAAAGCTTCTACTTATGAAGTATCTAAGATCCTTAATGATATGCCGATAATTCTTATTCTTTCTCCTAAAGGGCAGAGTCTTACAATATGTGCGCTTATAAATGGACTTATATCTTTTAAAAATGCCAATATTTGCGGAGTTGTACTAAATATGGTATCGTACAGATACTATCTTATTTTAAAAGAAGCGATTGAGAAAAACTGCAATGTAAAAGTATTCGGCTATATTAAAAAAGATGAAGATATTATGCTTAGTAGTAGGTATCTTGGTCTTGTCCAGAGCGATGAAGTTAGTGATATTGATGAAAAAGTAGAAAAAATATCATTATCTATTAGAGAAACAGTAGATATTGATGATATTTTAAATTCAATGAAAAGTTTTAAAAGAGAAAAGAAAATGCTTAATATAAAAAAGCGTGATATCAAAATAGCAGTAGCTTATGATAAGGCGTTTCAATTTTATTATGCAGAAAATATAAAGATTTTAGAAAAGTTTGGAAACGTAGTCTTTTTTAGTCCACTTGAAAGTAAGCATTTACCTGAAAATTGTGATTCCCTCTATCTTGGAGGAGGTTATCCTGAACTTTTTAAAGAAGAATTATCCCAAAATACTTCGCTTTTAGAAGATATAAATAAGAAACTTAATAATGGTCTTAGATGTTATGCTGAGTGCGGAGGCCTTATGTATCTTATGAAGTCAATTGAAGGCTATAAAATGGTAAACTTTTTTGATGGAGAGTGTTTTATGACAAAATCTCTTGTTAATTTTGGATACTGCAAAGTTTCTATAAATGAGAAATGTTTTAAAGAAAAATTCTTTTTAAATGCACATGAATTTCATAGATCAATAATAAAAAGTTCAATGGAAAATGTTTATACGGTTCAAAAAAAAGATTACGATGGAACTATAAAAGAATGGAAATGTGGATACCATAAGAAAAATACTCTTGGAGGATATGCACATATAAGTTTTTTATCTAATATAAAATTTTTAGAGTCACTTCTTTTTTTATAAAATATATTTTGGAGGGTAAAGATGGAGTATATTAAAAATCCTATGGAAATTGAAAAAAAGAGTTTTGAGATAATAGAGAGTGAACTTGGAGAAACTCATTTTAAAGGAGAGGAACTTCTTATTTTAAAGAGAGTTATTCATACAACAGCTGATTTTGATTATAAGAATATCCTTGAGATAAGTCCGAGTGCTATTGAAACTGCAAAAGAGCTTTTTAAAAAAGGGGCAAAAATATATACAGATACACATATGATTTTAAGCGGCATAAATAAAAAGGCTCTTTCAGCTACAGAAAGTAGTGCTTTTTGTTTTGTACGTGATAAAGATGTTGAACTTAATGCTAAGAAAAATAATATAACAAGATCTATGGCTGCAATAAAGAAGGCATCATCAATTAATGCTCAAATATATGCATTTGGAAATGCGCCTACAGCACTTTTTACGCTAAAAGAGATGATTAATAAAAATGAAGTTAAACCAAAACTTATAATAGCAGCTCCAGTTGGATTTGTAGGAGCTTCTAAAAGTAAGGAAGATATGGATAAACTTAATATCCCATATATAAGAATAAAGGGCAGAAAAGGAGGTAGTACAGTTACAGCTGCTATAATAAATGCGCTTATGTATATGGTATATAGGAGAGAATAAAAATGTTTGATATGTATATAAAAAGTGGTCTTAAAATGCTAAGATGCGGATATACAACAGGCTCCTGTGCTTCAGGGGCTTCTAAGGCAGCAGCCTTTATTCTTATGAATAAAAATACTAAGATAGATAATATTACAATTACTACTCCTGAAAATGTGAAGATAAATATGGATGTAACAATTGAAGAGATTAAAGATTCTAAAGTTATATGTTCTGTCATAAAAGATTCTGGAGATGATCCTGATATAACAAATGGAATAAAGATAACTGCAGAGGTAGAAAAGTGTACATCTAAAGAGAAAATTTTAATTGAAGGTTCAGAAGGCGTAGGAAAAGTTGTATCTGATGGACTTTTTGCTAAAAAAGGTGAGTGGGCAATAAATCCTGTACCTAGAAAAATGATTTATGATTCTGTTTTATCAGTTTTAGATGATAAAACTCATGTTAAAGTTACAATTTCTGTGCCAGAGGGAAGAAAGATTGCAGAGAAAACATTTAATAGCCGTCTTGGAATTGAAGGCGGGATTTCTATACTTGGTACGACAGGAATTGTAAAACCAATGTCATTTGAGGCACTTAAAGAATCTATTGCAATTGAAATTAAACAGAAAGCTTTAAAGACAAAGAAACTTATTCTTGCATTTGGAAATCTTGGAGAAAAATATGCTGAGAGTTTAGGATATTCTAAGGATAAAATAGTAATCTGTTCAAATTTTATAGGATTTGCACTTGAAACATGCGTTTTATCAGGAGTTACAGATGTTTTAGTTGTAGGTCATATAGGAAAGATGTGCAAAATTGCTTATGGCTGCTTTATGACTCATAGCAGAGTATGTGGTATAAGACTTGAAGTTTTGGCGTTAGAGCTCGCTCTTCTTGGGAAAGATACTGAATTTATTAAGAAAGTTTTAAATGAAAAAACATGTGAAAGTGCAGTAAAGCTTTTAGGTGATGGATATTATGAGCTTTATAAAAATATAGGAAGAAAAATTATAGAAAAGATAAATATTTATACTCAAAATAAACTTTCATGTAATATTATTATGTATTATGGTTCAAAGAAACAGAAAAAGCTTTATAATTCATTTGAAGATTTAGGAGAAAATTTATGATATACATAGTAGGTCTTGGACCTGGAAACCGTGAATATATGCTAAATAAAGCAATATCTGTACTTGAAAAATCAGATATTATTATTGGATTTAAAAGAGGAATTTCATCAGTAGATTTTATACATACTAAAAAAGTATGCATAAAGAGTTTTAAGGAACTTAATAAGTATTTAACTGATACTTCAAAAAATATTTCGATTATTGCATCTGGTGATCCATTATTTTTTGGAATAACAAAATATATTAAAGCTTCATTTGATATATCATTTGAAGTTATTCCAGGTATAAGTTCATTTCAGTATCTTGCATCAAAAACTCATATTTCATGGGATGGAGCTTATCTTTCAAGTTTGCATGGCAGAAATGAAGATTTTATTTCTGAAATAAAAAATCAAAAAATAAGTATATATTTGACAGATAATATTAATAATCCTAAAAAAATATGTGAAAAATTATATAAAGAAAGAGTTAAATGTAATATAATAATTGGTGAAAACCTTTCGTATACAGATGAAAAAATAACAGAAGGGACTCCGGAAAAATTAAAAAATAACGATTACAGCAATTTGAGTATCATGATTATAGAAAAGTTAAGTTAGATAGGGAGGCATTAAGATGTATTTTCTAAAAGATGAGAATTTTATACGGGGAAACTGTCCTATGACAAAAGAAGAGGTTAGAATTCTATCTATTGCAAAAATGAATATAGATAGCAGTTCAATTGTACTTGATATTGGAAGTGGAACAGGAACAATTACAGTACAGTCTTCAAAAGCTGCTAAAAATGGTAAAATTATGGCTATTGAAAAAGATGAAGAAGCATATAATGTAACAACAGAAAACATAAAAAAGTTTAAATGCGATAATGTACGTATAATAAAAAATGAAGCATGTTCTATACTCGATAGACTTATAAGCGATAAGATAAAATTTGATTCTATTTTTATAGGCGGCAGTAATGGGAAACTTGAGGAAATTGTTTTAAAGGCTAATGCTGTCTTGAAAAAAGGCGGAACTATTGTTATGAATTTTATAAGAATTGATAATGCTTGCCGTGCTATTGAGGTATGCAAAAGACTTGAATATAATACAGATATTTCTCTTGTAAACATAAGTAAAAATAAAGGTAAATCACTTATGCTTATTGCGAATAATCCTATATATATAGTTCAATGCACAAAATAAAACTGGAGGAAAGTATGGGAACATTATTTGGAATAGGAGTAGGTCCTGGAGATAAAGAACTTTTGACTATAAAGGCTTTAAACACCATAAAAAGATGCAAAACTATAGTAGCTCCTGCAGCTAAAGAAGATGGTGGATATAGTATAGCTTACGAAACAGCAAAAGATTATATAGATAAAAAAACTACAGTTTATTTAAAACATTTCCCAATGGGGACAGCAGATAAAAAAGAAAAAGTATATGAAATATATAAACTTATAGAAAACGAATTAAAAAAAGGAAATGATGTTGCGTTTTTAACAATAGGTGATCCTTATATTTATAGTACATATATTTATCTTCTTGAGTTTATAAAAAATAGAAATTATAATGTAAAAACTATCCCTGGAATTCCATCTTTCTGTGCAGCAGCTTCAATCTCTGATAGCATTTTAGTTATTGGTGATGAAATCTTAACTATAATGCCTGCATCGAAAGTATCTGAGATTAAAGATGAAAAGTATGTAGTTATTATGAAAGTATATAAAAAAGAAAAAGAGATTCTTGATATACTTGATAGAAAAAACTTTTCTTATACATACATTTCAAGAGCAGGAAGAGACAATGAGAAAATTTTAAGAAACAGAGAAGATATATTAAAAAATTGTGATTATATGTCGCTTATAATAGCGCACAGAAAGGAATAGATATGGTTTATTTTATTGGGGCAGGTCCTGGAGATGTTGATCTTATAACAGTAAAGGGAAGAAAAATTTTAGAAAAAGCTGATGTTGTAATATATGCAGGTTCTCTTGTATCAAAAGAGCATCTTTCTTTTTTGAAAAAGAATGCCTATGTTTTTAATTCAGCTAAAATGACTCTTGAAGAGATTATTGATGTAATAAAAGAAAATGATTTTGATAATAAAATAATAGTAAGACTTCATACAGGAGATCCTTCTATATATGGTGCAATAAAAGAGCAGATGGATGAACTTTCAAAATTAAATATAAAATATGAAGTTATTCCTGGAGTAAGCTCATTTACTGCTGCAGCTGCTGCAATAAAGAAGGAATTTACTCTTCCATCAGTTTCACAGACTGTAATTTTAACAAGAATAGGTGGGAAAACAAAAGTACCTAAAAATGAAGACCTTGAATCTTTAGCACATATTGGATGCTCTATGGCAATATTTTTATCTGTATCAATGATTGATGATGTTGTTAAAAAGCTAAGAAATGGATATGGACGTAATGTTCCAGTAGCTGTTATAAAAAGGGCAACATGGGATGATCAAGATATAATACTTGGACATCTTGATGATATAGTAGAGAAGGTAAGAGAGAAAAACATTACAAAATGCGCACAGATTTTAGTTGGAGATTTTATTGACTGTGATTATGAGAAAAGTCTTCTTTATGATAAAACTTTTTCTACATGTTACAGAAAAGCTAAATCTTTCTTAGGTGAAAAAACAAATGAAAAATAGAGACATGGCCGTAATATGTCCATCATTAAAGGGAGAGAATATAGCATTAAGTTTAAAGAAAAATTTTGATTTTGATTTATTTATTAAAAAATCATCTACTTTTAATCTTTTTGAAATATCTAAAAAGTGTATGAATAGATACGATAAAATAGTATTTATATCATCTACAGGAATTGCAGTTAGGGCAATAGCACCTTTTTTACAAAGTAAGGATAAAGATCCTGCAGTAGTTACTATAGATTTAAATAAAAAATATGCTATAAGCCTTGTAAGTGGTCACTTAGGAGGAGCAAATTTTTTAGCATCATCTATAGCAGATACTATTAAATGTGAAGCTGTTATTACAACTGCAACGGATAATATGAATATTAAAGCTCCTGATGTATTCTCATTAGAGAACAATTTAGTAATTGATGATATAAAAAAGATTAAGTATATTTCATCAATGCTCATTTCTGGAAAAAGAGTTGGATTTTTTGATGAATTTTCATTTAATTTCCCAGGAAATGGCTATAAAAAAATTGATTCTCTTGAGGAAAACAGCATATGGATAACGAATAAGTGTAGTCCAGAAATTAAAAACATAGATATGAAAAAAGTACTTAAACTTATAAAAAGAAATGTTGTGTTAGGAATAGGATGCAGAAAAAATACAGACAGCAAAAAGATGTTTTCTTTTGTTAAGGAGATTTTAGAAAAAAATAATATAGATTTAAGAGCGGTTTTAAAGATAGGATCAATTTATATAAAAAAAGATGAGCGTGCAATAATTGATTTATCAAAAAAACTTAATGCAGAGTTTATTACTTTTTCTAAAGAAAAAATACGAACATGTGATTCTCTTTTTGAAAAGAGCGATTTTGTATTTGATAAGACAGGAGTTTATTCTGTGTGTGAGCCATGCTGTTATCTTCTTTCGGATAAGATTTTAGTAAAAAAAATAAAGAAAGATGGAATGACACTTTCTGTTGGAATAATAGGAGGAAATTAAGAAGTGGGAAAACTTAAAATCGTAGGTATAGGTCCTGGAAGTATAGAAAATATGACGCTTAGGGCGTTTAATGCAATAAAAAATGCAGATGCTATTGTAGGATATACAAAGTATATAGATATGATAAAAGAATTGACAGATGGAAAAGAAATTTTTTCATCTGGTATGAGACAGGAAACTGAAAGATGCAAAAAGGCACTTTTAATGGCAAAAGAGAAAAATGTTGCTCTGATAAGTACAGGAGATGCAGGTATATATGCAATGGCTGGGCTTATTTTAGAGATGAAAGGCGAAGATAGCCCTGAAATAGAAATTATTCCAGGGCTTACTGCATCTATTGGGGCTTCTTCTTTAGTAGGTGCACCTCTTATGAACGATAGCTGCAGTATAAGTTTAAGCGATCTTATGGTGCCATATGAAAAAATTAAAAAGAGAGTATATCTTGCAGCAGAAGCTGATTTTGTAATATCTTTTTATAATCCTAAAAGCAGAAATAGATCAACTTATTTAAAAGAATGTATAGATATAGTTAGAAAATTTAGAGAAGATAAAACTCCTGTAGCACTTGTAAAAAATGGATTAAGAGATAATGAGGAAATACGATTATGTACAATTTCTGATATTGATTATGATTTTGTAGATATGATGACTATGGTAATTGTCGGAAATTCAGAAAGCTACTATAAAAATAATATTTTTATAACACCAAGAGGGTATGAAAAGGCAGGTAAAATAAAATGATATGTCTTATTGCAGGAACAAAAGATGCTGAAAATATATTAGATATTTTAAATAAATATACTGATGATATAGCGGTAAGTACAGCAACAGCATATGGTTCATCTCTTATAGAAAATTATAAAGTAAAAGTTATAAATTCACACCCTCTAGATGAAGATGATATGAAAAAATGGATTAAGAAAAATAATATAAATCTTTTAATAGATGCATCTCATCCATATGCTAAATCTGTAAGTGAAAATGCTGAAAATGTATGTGAGTGTTTAAATATAGAATACATAAGATATCAGAGAAAAGGTGTTTTAGAAGATAAAAAGGATGATTTTATAATAAGAACTTCATCTTATATAGAGGCTTATGAAGCTTCAAAAGGTATGAATGGAAATATTTTAAATACAACAGGAAGTAACAATGCAGAAAAATTTAAAAGTGATGATTTTAAATATAGAATGATTTTAAGAGTTCTTCCAAATGAACATGTTATAAAGAAAGTAAGAGATGCAGGATATAATGTAGAAGATATAATTGCAATGAAAGGTCCTGTATCAAAAAAACTTGAAGAAGCTTTTATAGATTTTTATAATGTAAAAGCGCTTATAACTAAAGATAGCGGAATTTATGGCGGTGCTCTTGAAAAATATGAGGCATGCAGAGAAAAAAACATAAAGCTTATTATAATTGAAAGACCATATGTTACTTATAAAAATTATTTTTATGAATATGATGAATTAGAAAAATATTTAAAGGAGAAAATAAAAAGTGATTTTTAAGACTAAAGAAGATTTATTTAATATATTAGAAAATATAAAGCCTGCATATAAGGATGCTAAAGACAAAGCTTTAATAAGAGAGGATTCACTTGCAAAGCCTCTAAATAGTCTTGGAAAGCTTGAAAGTATGGCAGTTAAAATGTGTGGAATAACAGGAAAGATGAATAATAAAGTCGATAAAAGGCTTGTTATAGTAATGTGTTCTGATAATGGAGTTATAAAAGAGAAAGTATCTTCATCTCCTCAAATTGTAACTTTAAGCCAGACTCTCAATCTTCCTAAATATATAACTGGAGCAGGAGTTATTGCAAAAGCTAATAATACTGAACTTAAAGTTGTTGATATAGGAGTAAATGCAGATATATCGGATGAAAATATATCAAATAGAAAAATAAGAAAATCAACACATAATATAAAACTTAGAAGTGCTATGAGTTATGAAGAGGCAGTAAAATCAATACTTATTGGAATTGATGAAGTGCGTCTTGCCAAAGAAAAAGGATATAAAATTATTGGAACAGGAGAGATGGGAATAGGGAATACTACAACAAGTTCAGCTGTACTTATTTCTTTATGCTCATGTGATTATGAGAAGGTTATAGGAAGAGGCGGCGGACTTACTGATGAAAGCCTTTTAAGAAAGAAGAGTGTTATAAAAGAAGCACTTAAAGTAAATAATGTAGATAAGTCTGATCCTATAGACATTTTATCTAAGGTTGGCGGTTTTGATATAGGAGGCATGGCAGGAGTATTTATAGGAGCTTCGTATTATAGAATTCCTGTAGTTATTGATGGATTTATATCAGCTGTCGCAGCACTTATAGCATATAAACTTAATAAAAATGTACGTGATTTTATTTTTACATCTCATATGTCTAAGGAATATGGATATAATGTTGCACTTGAAGAAATGAATTTAAGCCCTATACTTAATCTTGATATGGGACTTGGAGAAGGAAGCGGGTGTCCTCTTTCTTTTTCAATAATAGAAACTGCATGTGCAGTATTAAACAATATGGCTACATTTAAAGAAGCAAAAATAGATGATAGCTATCTTGATGAGCTTAGAAAAAATAATTCAAAGGAATGATTTTAATGGAAAAAGGACTTATTGAAGTTTATACAGGAGACGGAAAAGGAAAGACAACAGCAGCAGTAGGACTTGCTGTAAGAGCAGCAGGTAGAGGATTTAAAGTGCTTATGACTCAATTCTTAAAAGATAATAATACAGGAGAACTTATTTCAATTCAAAAAATTCCTGGATTTTGTGTATATTCTGGAGAACCTGTAAAAAAGTTTTTTGAATTTATGACTGACTCTGAAAAAAAGGAACTTGTTAATGAACATAGAAAAAGATTTAAAGAAGTTATATTAAAAGCTAAAAATGAAAAGTATGATATGCTTATACTTGATGAGATAATAGCGTCTGTTAATCTTAATATTATTGATATAAATGATCTTATGGAATTTTTAAAAAATAAGCCTGAGTCTCTTGAAGTTGTTTTGACAGGAAGAAATCCTAAAGAAGAAATATTAGAAATAGCAGATTACGTTTCAGAGATTAAAGCTATAAAACATCCATATAAAAATGGAATAAGTGCAAGAATAGGAATTGAAAGATAGAAATGAAAGTTTTAATAATAGGCTCATCAAAAAGTGGAAAATCAGAGATTGCAGAAAAAATATCATATAAACTAAACAAAAATGGTAATCTTTTTTATTTAGCAACTATGAAACCATATGATAAAGAGGATGAGTTAAGAATAAAAAATCATAAAAAAAATAGAGAAAAATATAATTTTAAAACATTAGAAATTCAAAGAGATTTTGAAATTTTAAAAGATAATATTTCAGAAAATGATACGATTTTATTTGAAAGTGTTACATCAGCATTAACAAACAATATGTTTTATAATAATAGAGTAATAAATGATGCTGGAAAAAATGTTATAAGAAGCTTAAAAAAGAATATTCTTTCTTTTAAAAATGTTATAATTGTAAGTGATTATATTCATTCTGACAGCATAGCGTATGATGATATTACTGAAAATTATAAAAGTCAATTGGCTCTTGTAAATACATTTCTTTCAAAGGTATGTGATGTTGTTATTGAGTGTTCATTTTCAAATATAAAAATTCACAAAGGAAAGAGAGAGTATGAAAAAATTATTTAGAAGCTTTATAATAGCTATTTCTATGTTTACGATAATAAAAACACCAAATGTTGAGTGGGATGAAGATGGAAATAAATATATTATGACATTGTATCCTCTTGTTGGACTTATTGTAGGTTTCTTATGGGCATTACTATATATAGGCATACATTTAATGAATACTACAGAAGTTCTTGAAAGTGTAATTATGATGGTTTTTCCATTTATAATAACAGGTTTCATACATTTAGATGGCTTCACTGATGTATGTGATGCGATATTATCAAGAAGAGAAAAAGAAGAAAAGCTTAAGATACTAAAAGATTCAATGATAGGTGCGTTTGGCTGTATTGCATTAATTATATTATTTTTTGTAAATTTTGGAGCGCTTTATTCTATATTTTTAAAATATAATACAGTTTATTATAGTTTTTTAAATATAGGAAAATTATTTGGAATTGGAAGTCCATTTTATGCATTTTTATTTATTCCTGTTATAAGCAGAAGTCTTGCTGCATTTTATCTAATGCGTGAAAAGACTATAAAAGAAAGCTCACTTGGTGCATATTTTAAAAAAGAGACAGGAATAAATGAACTTCTTATAATGCTTTCTTATATTTCATTTTCTGTAATGTTTATGGCATTTTTTATAGGATATAAATCAATAGTAATAACACTTTTTATGTACTATTTTTGTTCTGTTTCTGTAAGAAGATGTATAAGCAATTTTGGTGGAGTTTCAGGAGATGTTGCAGGATTTTCACTTGTTATAGCAGAGACAGTAGGTCTTTTAACTTTTGCATTATTATAAGGTGGTACTTAGATGATATTAATTTTTGGTGGAGCATATAATGGAAAAAAAGAATATGTAAAAGAAAATTTTAATGTTTCAGATAAAGATATTTTAAATTGCAAAGATGAAAAAATATTTTCATTAATTTCAAATGAGAAGGTAATTAATGGATTCCATATTTTTATAAGAGAGTGTATAAAAAAAGATATTGATGCATTAGATTTAGTTTTACATAATATAGAAAAGCTTAAAGACAAGATAATAATTTCTGATGAAACTAATTCAGGAGTAGTTCCTATAAAAGCGAAAGAACGCCTTTATAGAGAGATTTTAGGTAAAGTTCTTCAATATTTATCTAAAAAATCAAATATAGTTATTAGAGTATTTTTTGGGCTTGAAGAGGTTTTAAAGCATAATGTTTCGATAACTCTTATACGTCATGGAAAGACTTATTGCAATGAAAAAAGTCTTTATTGTGGAAAAAGTGATGTATCTATAAGTAAAATTGGAGAAGAAGAGCTTTTAAAGAAAAAGCATTATTTTAATAAAAAATATGATTATTATTTTACAAGTGGACTTAAACGAACTGAAGATACATTTAAAATATATTTTGGAAATATACTTCACGAAAAAAATCCACTTCTTAAAGAATATAATTTTGGTTTGTATGAGCTTAAATCTTATTATGATATGGAAAAGGATAAACATTTTATAAAATGGCTTTATGATGAAACTGATGATATAAAGTGTCCTGAAGGTGAGAGCAGAAGAGAATTTAAAGAAAGAATAAAAAAAGGATTTAATATTCTTTTAGAGAAAGCATGTAAAGAAAAAATATGCACTATGGCAGGTGTTCTTCATGGAGGCTCTATAGGCATGATTCTTGAACTTCTATATGATAATAAAAAGAAATTTTATAACTGGCAGCCTGAAAATGGAGAAGGTTATATAATAAAAGCAGATGTATTAAAAAATAAAATAATTAAGGCAGACTTAATTTCAGATAAGAAAGGATGAACTTAGATTGCATATATTTTCGATTATTATAGGATTTATACTAGATATTATTATAGGTGATCCTGATAACCCGTTTCATCCTGTAAGATTTATAGGGAAACTGTGCAGTATATTTGAAAAAATTACAAGAAAACTATTTAAAAATTCATTAAAGTTTGCAGGGCTTATCACATGGATTTTAGTATCATTAGTTTCAGTTTTACTTTCATTAAGTATTGTAAAAATTGCATTTATGATAAATTTTGTGTTTGGAATTATAATTGAAGGAGTTATAATTTATTTTTGCATTTCATGCAGAGCATTACATAAAGAAGGCAGAAAAGTAATAGAAAGTCTTGAAAAAGGAGACATTAATGAGTCGCGAAAAAGACTTTCATACATAGTTGGACGTGATACTAAAAATCTTGATGAAAAAGGAATTATAAGAGCTGTAATAGAAACAATAGCTGAAAATATTTCAGATGGAGTTATTGCACCTCTTTTATTTATAGGCATTTTTGGCGCAGTAGGTGGAGTTTTATATAAAGCTGTAAATACAATGGATTCAATGTTTGGCTATAAAAATGAAAAATATATTGAATTTGGGTATTTTGCGGCTAAGATAGATGATATATTTAATTTTATTCCTTCAAGACTTACAGGCTTTTTCGTTATTGTAAGTTCTCTTATATTAAATTATAATTATATTAACAGTTTTAAAATTTTTAAAAGAGACAGAAAAAAACATTTAAGCCCTAATAGTGCACAGTCTGAATCTGCTGTTGCTGGAGCTTTAGAAGTTCGACTTGGTGGACCTAATTATTATTTTGGAAAGCTCGTAGAAAAGCCATTTTTAGGTACAGAGCTAAAAACGATAGAAATTTCAGATGTAAAAAGGGCTGTAAAGATACTTTATACAGTATCTTTTATTGGATTTATTGTTTCAATATCGCTTAGTTTAAGTGTTTTTTTAATTTCTTATTATAGTGTTTTATAAGAAAGGATGTGAAAGATGGAAAGTAGAGGACATGGAGCAGATGCTCAGATTGTAAAAAGAAAACTTAATTTAAAAGGAAAGATTATAGATTTTTCAGCTAATATTAATCCTTTAGGCCCAAGTAAAAATTCTATAGAAAAGCTTAAAGAAAATATGAATCTTATTGAAAAATATCCAGATATATCATATTACGATATGAAAAATGCGATAAAAGAATATGAAAGAGAAAATTTAGAAATAGATTCTTTCAATATAATACTTGGAAATGGTGCTTCAGAGATTATCTATAAGATATCAGAAGCATTAAAACCAAAGAAAGCACTTATTATAGAACCATCATTTTCTGAATATGAAGAATCTCTCAGACTTCAAAAATCAGAGATAGATTATTATATATTAAAAGAAGAAAATGATTTTATATTGTGTGACGATTTTCTTGATTACATAAAAAATGATATTGATATTATCTTTTTATGTAATCCTAATAATCCTACAGGAAAGCTTGTTTCAGAAGATTTATTAAAAAAAATAATGGATAAATCTTTAAAAACAGGTTCGATACTTGTTATTGATGAGTCGTTTATAGACTTTACGCATCAAAAATCATCATCGAAGTATTTAAAAGAATATAGCAATTTAATTATTTTAAAATCACTTACTAAGTTTTTTGCATCTCCAGGGATAAGATCAGGTTATGCATTAGTATTTAATAAAGATATTTTTGAAAAAGTATCTTTATATATGCCATCATGGAATATAAACGCTTTTTCTGACATATATACAAGGTATGCGCTCAAAGATAGGCAGTACATAAAAAATACCAAGGAGTATATACAAAATGAAAAAGAGTATTTAGAATTTGAACTTTCAAAAATAAAAAATATTAAAGTTTTTAAGACAGATACAAATTTTATTTTATTTAAAGCTTCAAAAAATCTTAAAGAAAAACTTATTTTAAAAAACATTTTAATAAGAGATTGCTCAAATTTCAAAGGGCTTAGCTCAGGATTTTTTAGAATTGCTGTAAAATCTCATAGTGATAATAAAATTCTTATTGATAATATTAATCTATTAAATAATGCAGTGGTTTCGTTTAGTGGTGGAAAAGACAGTATGCTGTGTTTATATAAAGCAATAAATAAAGGATATAATATTTCTGCACTTTTAGTAACTTCTGATTGTCAAAATCATTCGAATTTTCATAGAATACCTATGAAGATTTTGGATAAGGTGTCTAAATCTCTCGGAATTAGAATTATAAACGTTATTGTAAATGATGGCGAAAATTATGAAGAAAAATTTGAAGAGGGTCTTAGAAAAGCAAAAAAATTTGGCGCATCTACATGCATTTTTGGAGATATAGATATAGATTCTCATAAAGTATGGGGAGAAGATAGAGCTTTACATGCTTCTATGGATGCAGAATTTCCACTTTGGAATAGAAAGCGTGAAGAAGTTACGAATGAATTTATAAAAAGCGGATTTAAGGCAGTAATAAAAAAGGTTAATTTAGATTATTTAAGTTCTGATTATTTAAATGAAGAACTTGATTTTAAATTAGTTTCGAAGTTTAAAGATTTAGATATAGATGTGTGTGGTGAAAATGGAGAATATCATACATTTGTTTATGATGGACCGTTATTTAAAAATAAAATTGATTTTAAAGTTGTAGCAAAAGAAAAAGATAGACAATATGCCTATTTAAAGATCGAGTAAATTTTATGAGGTGGATTAATGAATAAGTCGAGTATTATGTTTTTAGGAACAGCATCTAGTGTTGGTAAGAGCATGATGGCTGCAGCATTATTAAGAATATTAAAAAATAAAGGATTTTCTGTTGCACCATTTAAAGCTCTCAATATCTCACTAAATTCATATGTAACCTATGATGGACTTGAGATTGGAGTGGCACAAAAAGTTCAGGCAGAGGCAGCTAAAATAGAACCAAGCGTATTAATGAATCCTGTACTTTTAAAGCCAGCTTCAGGAAAAACTCAAGTTATAGTTGAAGGAAAAGTTGTAAAAACAATAAATCCTTATGAATATACAGAAATAAATGATAAATTAAAAATTAGAATAAAAAAAGTATATAACAAAATAAGAAAAAATTATGATATAATTGTACTAGAAGGTTCAGGAAGTTGTGCCGAAATTAATCTAAGGGAGACAGATATAGCCAATATTGAAATGGCTAAAATGTCTAAATCACCAATTATATTAGTATCAGATATAGATAGAGGTGGAGTATTTGCATCTATTTATGGAACGCTTTCCCTCATTAGAGAAGATGAGAGGAAAATGGTAAAAGGAGTCATTATAAATAAGTTTAGAGGGGATAAAAAAAGATTTGAAAAAGCAGTAACACAGCTTGAAGATATCATAAAAATCCCAGTGCTTGGTGTAATGCCATATGAAGAACTTAATATAGATGATGAGGATGCAGTTACAGAAAAATTAGTTAATAATAATGATAAAAAATCACTCATTGATATTGTAGTTATAAAATTAAAATCAATGTCAAATTTTACTGATTTTAATACTTTTTCAAGATATGAGTTTATAAATGTACGATATGTTGATAAGAGTGAAGATATAGGAAACCCTGACCTTATAATTATACCAGGAACTAAAAATACGATTAAAGATTTAAGGTTCCTTAAAAAGAAAGGTTTATTTGAAAAAATAATAGAAAAGCATCAAAATGGTACAGTTATTTTAGGAATATGTGGAGGATACCAGATGCTTGGAAATATTATTGTTGATAGCCTTTCAATAGAAAGTGATATAAGAGAAGAAACTGGATTTTCTCTTCTTAATTTCAAAACAAGATTCAGCGAAGAAAAAGTTACAAGAAGAGCAAATTGTACAGCGTTTGATTCAATAAATGTTTCTGGATATGAGATTCATAATGGAATAAGCAAAATTGGTAAAAATTCAGAGATTTTTATGAAATCAGAAAATGGGAGTATTCTTGGAATATGCAACAAAGAACATAATGTATTTGGAACGTATCTCCATGGAGTATTTGATTCAGATGAATTTTTAGATTACTTTTTAGAAAACGTATTAAAAATAAATTTGGATTCATATATGACTAAAAAGAATGAAGCTTACGATGAATTTAAAGATAGACAGTATGAGAAACTTGCAGATGTATTTGAGAAAAATATAGATGTAGATAAAATAATTACTATAATTAATAATGGGTTATAGAGTTATTATTTATATACAATATATAAAAGTGAGGGATTGTAATGCTAACAGAAAATGAGGAACTAGGTTTAGAACAAATTGAAAATTTAGCTAGAAAAAATATAAAAGGAAAGCAGTTTTTTAGAGTCACAGATATTTTAGAAACCGCTTTTTGTCTTTCAGAAGAGCAAGCATATGATGTACTAAAAAATATTATGGGAAGAAAGAGTGTTTCTAATTCAACTGAAAGTATAATATATGAATATCTTGATATGCTTGAAAAAGGATACTGTTCAATTAAAGAACAGCTTGAAATTATGAATGGAGATAAACTTTTCGTTGTCAAAAATACTATCCAGCTAAGAGAGAAAAATTTTACTGGTGGAACATTTTTTGATGCAATGAGAGATGTATATAATATTAAAGAAGAAGAGATTCCAGCTATATTAATGAAATATTTAAATACAATAGAATCTCCCACTTTTAATTTTATAATAGATGAGGATAGTTTTAATAAATTTATTGAAACAGATATTGATGAACTTGAAAATCAGTATAATAGATTTAAAGAAGAATAAAATTATACTAATTTATATTTCAAAATTTAATAAATAATATAAAAAAGACGTGCTTTTTATAAAATAGCAGGTCTTTTTTATTGATTTTAAGCTTACTGTAAGGTATTTTGGACATAATATAGTTTAATGAATCAATTATTACAATTTTGTAATGATTAATTTAATAAACTAGAAACATTATTACTTTATACTTAAGATGAAATCAAAAAAGGAGAGATGAAATATGAATATAATTAAAACAGAAAATTTATGTAAAATATATGGTAAAAAAGAAAATAAAGTTGTAGCAATTGATAATATAAATATTGAGGTAAATAAAGGAGAATTTTTAGCAATTATAGGTGAAAGTGGATCAGGAAAAAGTACACTTCTTCATCAGATTGGAGGAGTTGATAAGCCTACATCTGGAAAAGTAATTATTGATGGAGTAGATATCTATGGTCTAAATGATACAAAACTTGCAATATTCAGAAGAAGAAAGATAGGATTCATTTTTCAGTCATTTAATCTTATACCAGTTTTATCTGTAGAAGAGAATATAAAGCTTCCAGCTCTTTTAGATAGAAAAAAAGTAGATAAAGATTATTTTAATGATATAGTTAAAACTTTAAAAATAGATGATAGGCTTAATCATCTTCCGTCAGAGCTTTCAGGAGGACAGATGCAAAGAACTGCAATTGCACGTGCACTTATAAATAAACCTGCAATAGTACTTGCTGATGAGCCTACAGGAAATCTTGATAGTGAAACTTCTAGAGAGATAGTTGAAATGCTTAAGGTTTCATCTAAAAAATATAATCAGACAATAGTTATAATAACACATGATCTTTCAATTGCAGAAGATGCAGATAGAGTTATAAAAATTAAAGATGGAAAAGTAATGTAAGGGGGATAGATATGAAAAGTTATAGTACATTATCTATAAGATATTTAAAAGAAAATAAAAAGAAAAGTATTCTTACAATACTAGGCATAACAATGGCTTCAATACTTATCTCAGCAGTATTTACTTTCGCTTTGAGTTTTGTAGATTCAATGATTTCTTATGAAAGATCAATTAAGAATTGGGAATTTTCATTAAATAGTATTACAAAAACAAATGCAATAAACGTAAAAAATAATGTAGAGATTAAGGATGTATCTATTCAAGGAAAAACTGAAAATTTATTTTTGGGTTCAGAAAATAAAAAAACAAATTTAACAAAAAGTGGTGGAGAATATTACAATAACATTTATAGAAATAAAATAATATCTGGAAAATATCCGTCAAAGGAAAATGAAGTTGTACTTGATAAAGTCACCGCAGATAAAATGTCAGTTGATGTAGGAGATGAGATAAAACTCAAAGATAATGATGGAAATATTTTAGCATATTCTATAAGCGGTTTAACTGAATTTGATAAAGTTTCTGCTAATGAAAATATAACTCTATATGGTTTTTTAGATTATGATAATTTACCTGAAGATTCTTCGTATAAAGTATATGTCAATTTAAAGAGCAAAAAAAATAAGCAGGATATCATAAAAAATGTAATTGAAGATTCTAAAATAGAAATAACTGAAGGAACAAAGACAGATAATAGTGAGCTTTTATATTTAACAGGAAATGGAGGCTCAGATGATATTACAGCTAGTATGAAAAAAGTTGCTGCTTTCTTCATAATAATAATAATGGTTTGTACAATTACTGTAATCTATAATTCATTTAATATTTCAGTACTTGAAAGAATGAGATATTTTGGAGTATTAAAAGCTATTGGAGCAACAAAAAGGCAGATAAAGAACTTAATTTTAAAAGAAGGATTTATAATGGGAATCATTGCAATTCCTCTTGGGTATATTATAGGATTCTTAGCTTTAAAAATTGGTATGAGTATTATTGCTAGTGAAAAATTTATGTTTATCTTTGATGATTTTAAAGTTGGATTTTATCCTATAGTTATTGTTTTTGATGCATTTTTAATATTTATTACAATATATATTTCACTTCTTATGCCAATAATAAAAGCAAATAGAGTATCTATTATTGAAGCTATAAAAAATGTAGGTGAAATTAAGATTGGTAAAATAAAGCATAGAAAAAATAGAATAATAAATTCCTTATTTGGAGTTGAAGGAAGCATTGCATACAAAAATATAAGAAGAACTCCTTTTAGATTTATAGTTACGATACTTGCACTTACTGTATCTATTATACTTTTTAATGTTTTCTATGGATTTATTGATTTTTCAAAGCAGACTATATCACAGCAGTATATGAATGTTCAATTTGATTCATGTGCTCAAAAATGGAATTATCCGGAATCTTTTACTGATGATGAAATAGCAGAAATAAAGAGTCAGCCTTTTATAAGAACAGTTTATAGTATATATTCTAATTATTTGAATGAACCAATTGAAAATAAATTTGTTAGTGATAATAATAATAATCAAATAAACGAGTATGAAGATATTGGATATGGAGTTCTTAGAACAAACATTTCAGTTTATGATAGTGAAAAAGAAATAGATATTTTAAAAAAATATATAAATTTAAGTAATAAAGATATTGAAAAGCTTAATGATGGAGGAGTAATACTTGTTGATGGATATCCTAAAAAGGATAGTAGTTCAGGAAAAAAATATATAAGAAGACAGACAACATTTAATGTATCTGATGTAATAACTCTTCCAAAAACAAATGTTAATGACAAAGATAAGATAAAAAATGATATAGTATCTAACAATGTTTATAATTCAGAAGTAGTAGGAATTATAAATTACTCACCATTAACAGGAACAATGATGAATGGTCAAATTGAACTTATTTATACAAAGCAAGGGTATGAAAAAGTAAATTCTAAAGTTCAAATAAACAAACTTGCATTTAAATTTGATGGTGCTGAAGAAGCTAGAGAAGAATGCTTCAAATATTTTGATGAAATTAAAGATTCTAAAGGATATTTTTATGAAGACTTTACAAATGTTATAAAGGATACACAAACTATATTCAATCAAGTAGAATTCTTTGTTTACTGTTTCATAATAATAGTTACAATTATATCAATTATTAATATTTTTAATACGATCTCTACAGGTATAATAACAAGGAAAAGAGAGTTCTCAGTCTTAAAGGCTGTTGGAATGACAGAAAAACAGCTTAGAAAATCAATTATGTTTGAAGGAAATTTTTATGGAGTTATTTCAGCAATACTTGGTGGAATATCTTCAGCATTACTCTTATTGTTACTTATAAACCTTGGAGGAGGAATTGCGGCAATTAATTATCATTTTAACTTTATAGCTTTTACTATTTCAATTGTATCTGCAGTAGTTATAACATATATATCAACAGCTATTTCACTTAGAAAACTTAAAAAAATAACAATTGTTCAAGGAATAAGAGATGAAAATTAAGGAAACATAGAATTTATTCTATAATGTATGATAATATGGTTATATTACAATTTATCATTGGAGGAATAAAAATATGGATGTACTACTTGTTGAAGATGATGCTGCACTTTCTATGGGCATTGAGTATTCTTTAAAAAGTGAAGGTTTTAATGTGTATAAAGCTTCTTCTGTAAAATCTGCAGAGAAGCTTTATGCAGAAAGAAAATATAATATAATACTTTTAGATGTAATGCTTCAAGATGGAAATGGATATGATATATGCAAAAAAATAAGAAAGAAAGATGATACACCTATAATATTTTTAACAGCATGTGATGAAGAATTTAATGTAGTTATGGGACTTGATATGGGAGCTGATGATTATCTTACAAAACCTATAAGGATAAAAGAGCTAATTGCAAGGATTAATGCTGTTATAAGAAGAAAAGGTAAAAGTAATGAAATGGATTCTAAAAAAATTGAATCAAGAGATTTTACTATATATCCAATGAAATTTGAAGTCTATAAAAATAGCCAAAAAATAGAACTTACATCAATTGAATATAAGCTTTTAATGCTTCTTATAAAAAATCAGTCAATAGTTCTTACGAGAGATAAAATACTTGAAAAATTGTGGGATTATGAAGAAAATTTTATAGAGACAAATACGTTAAATGTTTATATAAGAAGACTTAGAATAAAACTTAAGGAAAACCCAGATAATAGATATATAGAGACTGTACGTGGGATAGGATATAAATGGATTGGTGATGATAAATGACATATATTTTTCAAACATTAAAAAATAATGAAATGAAAAGACTTACTAAAAAATATATTATAATATCTATTATTGGAATTTCAATAATTATATTATTTTCATCAGTAATATCAAAGGAATTTTCAAAGATATTAATAAAACAGAATACAATTATTTTTTCTGAAATTATAGATGAAAATATAGATTATAAGAAAATAGTTGAAAATTTTATAAATAACAATGATATAGATGAGGATAATATACAAAAGAGTAAGGATATACTTAAATCGTATGGATATGATTTAAACATTTCAAATGCAGCAGATCCTTTAAAATTTCAAATACAGAAAATGGTTTTAATCTTATTTATTCCAGTATTTCTTTTTATTATTTTGATACTTTATATTATAAATATGTATGAGTTTGTAAAAATTTATAAGAATATAAATAAGGTTTCTGAAAGCATTTCACAAATAGCAAATGGAAAGATAGTGAAACTTCAAAATGAATACGATGAAGGTGACATATCGTTTCTTTTATCATCTGTAAATCTTGTAGCAGATAGAGTAAATAATTCAATATCAAGTTTAAAAAATGAAAAAATTAATTTGAAAGATTTTCTAGCAGATATATCTCATCAGCTTAAAACACCTCTATCTGCACTTATAATGTTTATAGATATTTTAAGAAATAATAAAAATATAGAAGAAGAAGATAGAAAAAAATTTCTATCTGAATGTGATGAGCAGTTAAATAGAATGCAGTGGCTTATAATGAATCTTTTAAAAGTTGGAAGGCTTGAAGCTAATGCTATACAGTTTAATATAGAGAAGGAGCAATTAAAAGAGACTATAGATATTTCTGTAGCAGCACTTAAAAATATGGCTGATAGTAAAAATATAAAAATAGATGTAAAATGTGATGAAAATTGTCTTTTATATCATGATAAAGGATGGCTTGCAGAGGCTATATCAAATCTTATAAAAAATGCAATAGAACATACAAAAGAAGGCGGCAAAGTTGAAATAATTGTTTCAAAAGGCCCAATTTTTGTAAAGATATTTATAAAAGATAATGGAAAAGGAATGAGCATAGACACACAAAAAAACATATTTAAAAGATTTTATAAAGGTGAAGATAGTACAAATCCTACTAGTATAGGAATAGGACTTTCACTATCTAAAAGTATTATTGAAAAATTAAATGGTAGAATATCTGTAAGAAGTGAAATAGGAAAAGGAACAACATTTATAATTATTTTTCAATTATAATAATAAAAAAAGGAGATGTTACACTAAGCATTTATTTAGTGTAACGTCTCTTTTTTAATTAATTAGCTATATAATCCATTTGCACTCATATAATTGTAAATTTGTTCACCATGTTCCTGCTCTTCTTTTTGAATGTGGTTAAGTACCTGTCTTGCGTTAGGATCTCTAAATTCAAAGATCGCTGTATTGTATGTTGAAGAAACGTACTTTTCAGTTGAAAGAGCATCATTACATAAAGTTTTGTCAATATCTTGTGAAGAAGCAGTATTTCCTGAAGAATATGCATTTGAACTTGAGCTTTGAGATTGCATACTCTGCATAGAATTTGCTTGAGATTGAGCTTGGTTAGTCTGGCTAGCTTGTTGATTACTTTGATTAGCCTGACTTTGCATAGAACTGCTAGAATTTTGGCTTGAAGATCCAGATGATACACTTGGAACAGTTCCACTTAACATTTGATTTATTGTGTTTAAGTGATTTTCTTCATTACTCTTAAGAGTTGTAAATAAACTTTTTAATTTGGGATCACAAGCTTTTTGAGAATATGAGTCGTATTTTTTTACACATAATTCTTCATGCTTTTTTTCATCTTGTAAAAACATAGATTCTTTTTGATTTAAATTTAACATAAATATCACCTCAAAAATAGGATGTGCAAATAATAAAATTTTATTCTAAAAAGTTGTACTTAAACATATAATCTATATGAATGAATAGAGATAGTGATATGTATAAGTAGAGTATTTCTCTTTATAACTGTTTTTATAAAGGAAATGAGTTTATTTTAGCTATATTATAAACTATAGCGGAATCTTTTAGATAAAGGGGGAAATAAAATGAAATTTGGAATAGATTTAGGGCATGGAGTTGATGGGGACAGAGGTGCTGTAGGTAGAATTCCAGAGGAAAATATAATAGATGAAATAGGAAAAATTTTAATAAAGAATTTAAAGCAGGCAGGACATACTGTGGTAGAGCTTCGACCGGATCGCGCAAAGAATGTTCCAGATAGTCTTATGATGAGATATAATAAAGCCAATTACTATAATGTTGATATGTGTATTTCAATTCATGCAAATATTGGAGGAGGACGTGGAACTGAAATATATACTTACAACGGAAATGAATTTTTAGAAGCCAAAAATGTATTAGATAATTTAATTTCATTAGGTTTTAAAAATAGGGGTATAAAGGATGGTTCACATCTTGCTATGATTAGGAGAACAAAGTCAAAATCAATGCTTATAGAAATATGTTTTCTAGATAGCGATGATGTTGATATTTATAAAAATGCAGGATCTAAAAAAATATCAGATGCAATACTAAATGGAATTACAAATTCGAAAGCAGAAAAGAAACGCTGTTTTGTTGTAACAAATTATTTAAAATCTTCCTATGAAGGATATGATGGAGTTGAGATAAATAAAGTAATGAATTATTTTAAGAATATAAGATGTTACTTACGTTTTAATCAGAAAGGTATCTGGATTGAGACGCAGTATCTTAAAGAAGATGAATGTGAAAAATTAAAAGAAAAACTTGGAAATCTATTTTATGAAATAAAATATGAATAAAATTTAATTAAAAAAATGAATATGTTATAATTAATATATGAAAATATTATAAATTTTATTTTGCATAAGTCGGAGGAAATATGAGCATTCAGATTTTTGGAACAAAAAAATGCTTTGATACTAAAAAAGCACAGAGATTTTTTAAAGAAAGAAGAGTTAAATTTCAGTTTATCGATTTAAAAGAAAAAGAGATGAGCAAGGGAGAATTTTTAAGTGTTGTTAAATCATGTGGAATAAATGACCTTATAAATGATAAAGCTAAAGATTATAAAAAAAGCAATCTCGATAAAATAAGAAGTGCTGAAACTAAAATGGAAATTGTATTTAAAAATCAGCTTCTTTTAAAAACACCTATTGTAAGAAGTGGACCAAAAGCAGCAGCAGGGTTTGATGAAGATAAATGGACAAAGCTTATAGAGTGATTTTGAGTATTTTTATATAATTTAATTTCTAAATTTAATGGATAAAAATAAAGCTAGAGTTTATTTTATGACTCTAGTTTTATTTTTTTACTATATTATCTAAAATGACATAAAAAAAGGATTATTTTATAAATATTTAATATCTAATAAGAATTAACTGTAAAAAATTGTTGTAAAAAAGAATATACAATGTTAAAATATTTTTGGATAGTATCTTATAGAACTATACCAGACATTTTTTTATTAGAATGTATAAGCAACTCATATCTATGTGAATGAGATTGAAATTAGGATGTTGTATCACTTTAAATGGAGGTGATACTTTATAAAAATCGGGTTTATTGGTCCTGGGAAGGTAGGCGTTAATTTAGGACGCTACTTTACTCATAAAGGGATAAAGATAAATGGCTTTTATGGAAAAAATATAAATAGTTCCAGAAAAGCTTCAAAGATAACAAATTCAAAAGTATATAATAATTACAAAGAAATTATTAACGATAGTGAAATATTATTTATAACAACACCTGACGATATCATTTCAATTATAGATAGAGAAATTTGCAAGTTTGATTTAAAAAACAAATCTATATGCCATACAAGTGGCTCATTAAAATCAACTGTTTTATCTAATTCTAAATTATCTGGGGCATTAGTCTATTCTATACATCCCATGTTTGCATTTTCCAATAAAAATATACCAATAAAAAAATTAGAACAAATTTATTTTTCCATTGAAGGAGATTTAGAGACTAAAAATACTGATACTTTGCCTATTATTAATCTTTTAAAAACTATTAAAAACAAGTATTTTATAAGAAAAATAGAAGATAGTGCAAAATATCATTTATCTAATGTTTTTGCATCAAATCTCGTTCTTTCTCTTCTTGATATTTCTGCAAGATATCTAGAAAGTCTTGGTCTTAATGAAAATGATGCATTAGATGCACTTTTTCCATTAATAGAAGGAAATATAGAAAGCATTCATAAAAATGGCTTTGTAAACTCACTTACAGGTCCAGTTGCAAGAGGAGATATTGAGACAGTAAAAAAACATATTGAAGTTTTAAATAATGAGGATAAATGTTTATATAATTTATTATCACTTAATTTATTAAAGCTTGTAGAAAAGCGTGATTCTAATATTAAAATGGAAGAAACTTGTTCTTTTGAAGGTATGGATATTAGTAGAGATAAGAACTTAAAAAAGGAAAATGCACTTAATATATCAGAAAAATATAAGGACTTATTTAAATTATTAGGGGGAGAAGAATAGTGAAAAATACAGTTTTAACATTTCAAAAGGCTAAAGAAAATGGAGATAAATTATCTATGCTTACAGCCTACGATTATTCAATGGCAAAAATTATAGATGAAAGTGGCGTAAATGGAATCTTAATTGGTGATTCATTAGGAATGGTAGTTAAAGGCGATGAAAATACATTAGGCGTAACAGTAGATGATATAATCTATCATACTAAAGCTGTTAAAAAAGGTGCTAAAAACGCTCTTATAGTAGGCGACATGCCATTTATGTCATATCATATATCAGAAAAACAGGCTGTTATGAATGCTGGAAGAATCATGAAAGAAGGAGGAGCAAATGCCGTTAAACTTGAAGGCGGCTCTAACATTACAAAACAGATTAAAGCTATTGTAAATGCTCAGATTCCAGTAATGGGACATTTAGGATTAACTCCTCAGTCTATAAATGCATTTGGAGGATTTAGAGTTCAAGGTAAAAGCGAAGAAGCTGCAAAAAAATTAATAGATGATGCTAAAGCTTTAGAAGAAGCAGGAGTGTTTGCAATTACACTTGAAGGTATTCCAGAGGTAGTTGCTAAAATCATTACAAAAACTGTAAATGTTCCTACAATAGGAATTGGTGCAGGAAAAGAATGTGATGGTCAGATACTTGTTTATCAGGACATGCTTGGTATGTTCAATGATTTTGTCCCTAAATTTGTAAAACAATATGCTAATATAGGTTCAATTATGACAGAAGCAATAAAATCATATGTAAAGGAAGTTAAAGATGGAAGTTTCCCAGAAAAAAAGCATACTTACGAAATTAATGAAGAAGTATTAAAAAAATTATATTAATATTGATTTTAAAGTGAGAAAAGTAGTAAATAGCTTAAATCTATATTAGAAAAGGATGGAAAATATGTTATTAAAGAAAATCGAAGAAGTAAGAAAATTAGTTAAGGACTTTAAAAAACAAGGTCTTAGTGTTGGGTATGTGCCTACTATGGGAGCTCTTCATGAAGGTCATGAAAGTCTTATTAAAAGAGCAGTAAAAGAAAATGATAGAGTTATTGTAAGTGTATTTGTAAATCCAACACAGTTTGGAGAAAATGAAGACTATGATTCTTACCCAAGAAACATAGAAAAGGATATGGAAATATGTGAAAAATGTGGAGCGTTTGCCATATTTAATCCAGATCCAAGTGAAATGTATTTTGAAAATAGATCTACAAGTGTAAAAGTATCAGGACTTACAGATGTTTTATGTGGAAGTAAAAGGCCTGGACATTTTGATGGAGTATGCCTTGTAGTTTCAAAGTTCTTTAACATAATAAAACCAGATAGAGCGTATTTTGGACAAAAGGATGCTCAGCAAGTTGCTGTTTTAAAAAGAATGGTGAGAGATTTAAATATTGATGTTTTAATAGTACCATGTCCAATAATAAGAGAAGAGGATGGTCTTGCAAAAAGCTCAAGAAATGCTTATTTAAACGCATCTGAAAGAAAAGCAGCTGTAGTATTAAATAGAAGCTTAAAATATGCTAAAGAATTATTAGACAAAGGTGAAAGAGATGGAAGTAAAATAAAAGAGGAAATTATAAATAAAATAAATGAAGAACCTCTTGCTAAAATTGATTATGCTGAGTTAGTTGATAGTGAAGACTTAATAAATGTATCAACTACTATTAATAAAAGTATTCTTGTTGCAATAGCTGTTTATATCGGTAAAACAAGATTAATAGATAATTTCACATATGAAATATAATGTAATATATAATATTTAGGCACATCTTTTAGGAGGAAAAAACATGATATTAACAATGTTAAAAGGGAAAATACACAGAGCAACAGTTACTCAGGCTGAACTTAATTATATGGGAAGCATAACAATTGATAAAGTATTAATGGATGCTTCGGGCATAATTGAAAATGAAAAAGTTCAAATAGTTAATAATAATAATGGTGCAAGACTTGAAACATATGTTATACCTGGAAAAAGAAATTCTGGAATAATATGCTTAAATGGTGCAGCAGCAAGACTTGTTCAAACAGGAGATAAAGTTATTATAATATCTTATAGTCAGATGGATGAAAAAGAGGCAAAAGAATATAAACCTAAAGTTGTTTTCGTTAATGATGATAATTCAATAAAAGAAATTACAAACTATGAATATAATGATTAATCTAAAATAATAATAAGTAAAGATCTCACAGAATATCAAATATATTTTGTGGGATTTTTTATTTAAAAATATATACAATATTTATATGATAATTTTGTAATAAACCAGAACTATATGTAGAAGTTAAAGGAATAATATGTTAACATTGTAGTATACTAAGATATATTAATCTGCTTACATTTCTTTTCTTGGAAATGTAAATGTTTTTATATACAATGTTATAACTACATTATATAGGGGGATGAAAATAAAAAATGAATCAAAATGTATTAAAGAGTGCTGAATTTTTAAATAATATGCTTAAGGAATTTAGTAAATCCATTCAAAAATACATAAATGAATTTAATAAGGAAACTACTACACCTCATATGCTTTATAAGTATGTTGATAAGGGATATTATAAGCTCAATATTATGAATGTTGAGATGCACGTAACTTTAAAAGATGTACTTAACAATAAAAAAGAAACATTAAATAGTATGGATGAAAAAGTTTATGATTATTTAGATAATCTAATTATTGAAAATATTAAAAGTATAGTTAAGTAAATAAAGACTGATGCAAATTTATCGCATCAGTCTTTAATTTTCTATTTAACAAGACATGTATCAAGCATTTCACATATTTTTGACTTATCTAAGTTTTGACCTATGAATACAAGTTTTTCTATTCTGTCTCCATAAGTATCATCCCAGTCATCTTTTATTGTAGGATCTTCTGCTACAAGGTCAGAGAGTTCTTCTTTAGAAGCTGATGCATACCATTGTCCAGTAGGGGTTGCATCTGTAAGCTTTCCAGCCTGTTCAAATATGTATGCCATTTCTCTTTCATCTGAAAACCATACAAGACCTTTACATCTTATAATGTTTTTTTCAAATTTATTTGTTATGTCTTTAAATTTATTTCTATCAAAAGGCTGTCTTTTCTTATATACAAATGATGAAATACCATATTCATCAGTTTCAGGTTCTTCTTCTTCAGGATTTTCAAGTTCTTCTATCCATGCTGCTGATGAACATGCATCTTCAAAATCAAAATTATTAGTGTTCATAATTTTAGAAACATCTACTTTTGAGTAGTTTGTTTCTATTATTTCAGCTTTAGGCTGAAGTGCACGAACAACTGCTTTAACTCTGTTAAGATCTTCTTTTTTAACTTCGTCAATTTTATTTAAAATTATAGTGTTACAGAATTCTATCTGCTGAATAAGAAGATTCTCAACATCTTCATCATCAATTGAATCTTTCTTTAAAAGATTGTTTCCACATCCAAATTCAGATACAAGTCTTGCTGCATCAATTACTGATACTACATTATCAAGTCTGCATATCTTAGGAATTTGTTGCTCAGCTAATAAATCATCCATAGCTGTTATTGTTTGAGCTATTGGAACAGGTTCACATATTCCACTTGCTTCTATTAATATGTAATCAAATTTTCCGCTTGTGCATAAATCTATAATTTGTTTTATTAGATCAGTTTTTAATGTACAGCATATGCATCCGTTTGATAAAGGAACAAGGTTATTATCCTGTTCTTTAACTATGCCTCCTTTTGAAATTAAGTCAGCATCAATATTTACTTCACCGATATCATTTACTATTACGGCTACTTTAAATCCTTCTTGGTTGTTTAAGATATGATTCATAAGAGTTGTTTTGCCAGCTCCAAGATAACCTGTAAGTAGTGTTATAGGTACTATTTTTCTTGGCATAAAATTCATTCCTTTCAAAATATGTATAATTTATTTTTATATCTACATTAAAATTTTACTACTGCAGTTTCATTTGTCAACGATAGATAATATTGATAATAATGGAATAATAAATAATTTTTTCTTGGAAAAGGTTTTCAGGAACGTATAAAAGTGGTACAATAATAATTGAAAAATAAACATACCAAAGAGAGTGAAAGAGGCGATTATTATGGTAAGTTTTTTTGTATGTTTAATAGGACTAATTGTTGGTTATATATTGTATAGTAAGTTTATTGAAAAAGTGTTTGGGCTTGATATTGAGAGAGCCACACCAGCAATGGAACATCCGGATGGTGTCGATTATATGCCTATGCCGACATGGAAGGCATTTTTGATTCAGCTTCTTAATATAGCTGGACTTGGACCAATATTTGGTGCTTTATCAGGAGCAATATGGGGACCAAGCGTATACTTATGGATAGTTTTTGGAACAATATTTGCAGGTGGTGTTCATGATTTCTTAAGTGGTATGTTATCAGTAAGAAATGATGGAGCTAGTATTTCAGAAATAGTTGGTATGTATTTAGGAAATACTATGAAAAATGTAATGAGAGTATTTTCAGTAATTCTTCTTGTTATGGTTGGAGTTGTATTTATGGTAGGACCTGCTGGACTTTTAGCAAGAATTAGTCCAACATGGATGAATATCACATTTTGGACAATAGTAGTACTTATTTATTATTTCTTAGCAACATTACTTCCTATAGACAAAATCATTGGAAAATTATATCCGTTTTTTGGAGTTTGTCTTATAGTTATGGCACTTGGCATTGGAGGAGCAACAATATTTAATAGTGGGACAAACCCTATGCCAGAGATTACATTTTCTAACATGCATCCTGATGGAAAGCCAATATGGCCTCTTATGTTTATAACAGTAGCATGTGGTGCTATATCAGGATTCCATTCAACACAGTCACCAATGGTAGCAAGATGCATAAAAAGTGAAAAATATGGAAGAAGTGTATTTTATGGTGCGATGGTAGCAGAAGGTGTAATTGCACTTATCTGGGCATCAGCTGGTGTATCATTTTATAATGGTACTCAAGGACTTTTAGACGCAGGAGGAGGATGCTCATCTACAGTATATGATATGTCTATGAAACTTCTTGGATCTGTTGGAGGTATACTTGCTATGATAGGTGTTATAGCATGCCCTATAACATCAGGAGACACAGCATTTAGAAGTGCAAGACTTACAATATCAGACTGGTTTAAGATTGATCAGAAAGTTATTAAAAATAGACTTATGTTAGCAGTTCCTTTACTTTTATCTGGTTATTTAATTTCACTTATAGATTATCAAGTTGTCTGGAGATATTTTTCATGGTCAAACCAGACACTTGCAATGATGGTATTATGGGCAGGAGCTGTATATCTTGCAAAATATGCAGGATTTGCTAAACCAATATCATCAATTGTTGCAGCAATTCCAGCAACATTTATGTCAGCAGTAAGCTGCACATATATTTTATATGCAGATGAAGGATTAAAATTATCAGCTTCAATATCATATCCAATAGGAATTCTATTTGCAATTGTATGTGCAGGATTATTCTTATTTAGAACACTTATACCATCATTAAAAGCTGAAAAGGAAAGTTAGATTTTAAATTGAAAATATAAAATATGTGAGAGAGTTTTATTTTATTAAATTAAGCCTATTGATTCACAATTAACAACTTGTGAATCAATAGGCTTTTTATTATTAGAATTAATTTAGTTTATCTAACATAACTCCATTTAATTTAATATGTTCATCATCTTCTAAAGGAATTACTATACATTTACGCCCATCAATTACATCTGATTTTATATCAGGCACTTTTTCAGGCTTTACGCTTAATACTACATCATAATCTGAAATATCGTCTGTTGAATTTTCATCTTCTATAGTTTGTTTTGTTTTTTGAAGTTCTTCTTTAAGGACTTGAACTTTTTTATTTAGTTCATGTTCTTTCTTCTTTTTTATGTTTTCTTTTACTGCTTTTTTATCAATTAGGTTTTCTGCAAGAGGAAGTTCATCTGAAAATTTTTCTTCAAATGATTTCTGAATCTTTTCAGATAAATCTTCGGATACTCCAGAATCAGATAATATGTTTGAAAATTTATCACTAGTTAAAATTTCAGGATTTTCTTCAGTTACATCATCATTTTCTTCAACAGCTGAATTTATATTTTCTTGAATTTCCATAAGCATCTTATTTGTTTCTTTATCTTCAGTTCCACCAGCTGCAGAGCATATAAGAGAATGAAATGTTTCTTTTTGAAGCGCCGCGGTCTGTTTTGAAGGACAGCTTAAAGCACCTTCCATAAATTCTTCATGAGGATCTTTTGGATTTTTAGTATAGTATATAACTGAATCGAAATTACTGCTTCTATCTGTAAAAGCGGGGAACACAAAGCCAATATCAGGTTTTGAAACAACCCAGTCACGCATAAGAGAACCAATTCTATTTTCATCTTGCAGATATCCAAGACCAGGTTTTGAAAGCTCAACAGGACAAACAGCACAGAGAATATATTCATATACTTCTTCAGATTCATCAAGATTTGAGTTATCTGTAGTTTTTTTCATAACGTCATAAGCATCATGAAAGACGAGTATTAAAAAGTTTCCCTCATAATCATAATTATCTATAACTGATTTATAGAAATTTTCAAGAAGATTATCATCTTTTAATGCACTTTTTTTAAGTGCAATTAAAGACTGTCTTGTTGAATCTATATCTTCACCTTCAAGAGGGAAGTCAAGCTGAAGCAGATTATTTCCTATTGTACCTGATAATACTTTTTTGGCAATTTCTAAATATTTAAAAAATTCTTCATCATCAAGGTTTAAAAATGTTTCTTTGATATGAAGAATAATATTCTTTTGTGAATTTACGTAACATCCGCATAGTTTAGTAAATGTGCATTTATCTTTTTTAAAACGTTTTTTTAATTCTGCTATATCTTTTTTTTTCATAATTTTAATCTTTACCTCTCCATATAGTTTTTAGCATAAAGCCTTTTATTTTAGTATAGTTTTGATTTTATTTATGTGCAAGACATATATTTTATTTATAAAAAATAATCGGCTATCAATTTAAATATAATTGATAGCCAATTCATTAATTAAATTTAATATATAATTTTAAATTCATATTTGTTAGATATTGCAGTCATCAGTTGGACACTGAGGAATATTGTCAGTTCCTTGAACACAATTTAATTGTGATGATTGAGGAACAAAGACTGCGAGTTCTTCTCTGTTTGTGAAGAACATTTTTTTATTTACTTTAAGTCCTAATTCTATAGATGCAGGAAATGTGTCAGTAGCATCATCAAAAGTTCCATCAGAAGTTACACTAAAGACATCTAAACAAGGAGTAAATTGATCATATATTGTAAGAGTAGTATCTCTTGGAAGGCATAATGCACCTGAGAATGTGAAATCACTAATTCCTAAACCTGAAGCGTCAATTGGACTTGCGAAAGAAAAAGATCCTGTAAAATCTTCACATCCAATTTTACCTTTTACTAATACTTCTAAAGTACATATAGTAAATGTTATCTGACTTTGTATAATTCTATAAGATACTCCGTTTAAATCGTCATCTCCATAGCAGCATCTATCAGTTGCTAATGTTCCTGTGAAGTTATTATATAAAGTGATAGCACCACATACAAATGAAGGATCCACTGCTGTTAAGGGTAGAACTGCTCCGTTTGCATATACTTCTAAAGGGTTATTACCGTCATCAATTCCTATTGCACTATATGAAATACCTATTTTTGTGATACATACAGGAGCACCATCAGTATAAGTTACACCTGCTGGTGGAGCATCTACAGTAAATGCTACTGGTGTATAAAATGCGGATTCTATTTTTTCAAAAGTCATGCAGTTTAGTATTCTTTCTGTTAATATTGGAGTACATACTGCGTTTGTTATTGAGCTGCATGTAACTGGTGAAGTTACAGTACAGCATTCTGGTTGTGAGTTATCTTTAAATAAAGGGCTGCTGCAATTAGCTTGACAGCAACCAGTATCTTTACATATTTGGTTTGCCATGTAGGTCCCCTCCTAAGTTTGTTTATAATTTTTTATCCTACCTGTTAATATAGTATGATATTTAATTATTGTTGTTACATAAGAGGATGGCATAAAATTTTTTTATTTTAATATATTATAATCATTGCTAATATAGATGTTTATTATTTTTTAGATATTGCAATCATCATTTGGACATTCTGGAATGTTACCAGTTCCTTCAACACAATTTAATTGTGATGATTGAGGAACAAAAACTGCGAGTTCTTCTCTGTCTGTAAAGAGCATTTTTTTATCTATTTTAAGTCCTAATTCCACTGATGTAGCAAATTGATTGTTAGCAGCATATACAGCATTAGTAGTTACACTAAAGATATCTAAGCATGGATTAAATCTATCATATATTGTAAGAGTTTTATCTCGTGGAAGGCATAATGCACCTGAGAATGTGAAATCGCTAAAGTTTAAATCTGCAGCTTCATACATAGGTGGGTAAGAATAAGATGCTGTAAAATCTTCGCATCCAATTTTACCTTTTACTAATAGTTTTAAAGAACATATATTAAATATTAACTGGCTTTGTATAAATCTATAAGATACACCAGTTAAATCATCATCTCCATAGCAGCATCTATCAGTTGATAATGTTCCTGTAAATTCTTTATATAACTCAGTACCATTACAGTTAAATACAGGACCTGAGGCTGTAAATGGGATAGATGTTCCATTTGCATATACAGTTGGAGCATCACCAACGGTAATTCCTATTGCACTATATGAAATACCTATTTTTGTAATGCATATAGCATCACCAACAGTATAAGTTACACCATCTGGTGGAGTATCTATAAGAAATGTTACTGGTGATACTAATGAAGTTTCTGTTTTTTGAAAAGTCATACAGTTTATTATTCTCTCTGTGATTATTGGAGTACATACTGCGTTTGTTATAGAACTGCATGTAACTGGTGAAGTTACAGTGCAGCATTCTGGCTGTGAGTTATCTTTAAATAAAGGGCTACTGCAATTAGCTTGACAGCAACCAGTGTCTTTACATATTTGGTTTGCCATTTAGGTTCCCTCCCGATTTTGTTTATAATTTTTTATTCTATCTGTTAATATAATATGAAATTTAGTTATTACAGTTATCTAATTTTATTATTTTTTAGATATTACAATCATCATTTGGACATTCTGGAACGTTGCCAGTTCCTTCAGTGCAATTTAATTGATATGATTCAGGCACAAAGACTGTAAGATTTTCTATATCTGTAAAGAGCATTTTTTTATCTATTTTAAGTCCTAATTCTAATGATGCGCTAAATTCGTCATCAGTTGTATATGAGGCATCAGTAATTACGCTAAAGATATCTAAGCATGGATTAAATCTATCATATATTGTAAGAGTAGTATCTCTTGGAAGACATACTGAACCCGAGAATGTGAAATCATTAATTCCTAAATCTGAAGCTAGAATTGGATTATTAGCAGGAGAATAAGATGCTGTAAAATCTTCACATCCGATTTTACCTTTTACAAATACTTTTAAAGCACATA
Source organism: Clostridium sp. BJN0001 (assembly GCF_022869825.1). NCBI lineage: Bacteria > Bacillati > Bacillota > Clostridia > Eubacteriales > Clostridiaceae > Clostridium > Clostridium sp. BJN0001. The sequence goes on from NZ_CP094971.1 coordinate 1,037,020, forward strand.
TATGAAATTTTATTTGGCTCTGTATAAATCTATAAGATACACCATTTAAATCATCATCTCCATAGCAGCATCTATCAGTTGATAATGTTCCACTAAATTCTTTAAATAAATTAAGAGAATTACAGTTAAATGCAGGTAATACTGGGTCTACTGTTATGAGTGATCCATTTGCATATATTGTTGGTTTATTAGCAAATGCAATTCCTATTGTGCTATATGAAATACCTATTTTTGTAATGCATATAGCATCTCCAGCAGTATAAGTTACACCATCTGGTGGAGGATCTATAACGAATGTTACTGGTGTAGAAAATGAGGATTCTGTTTTCTCAAAAGTCATACAGTTTACTATTTTTTCTGTTATTATTGAAGCACATACTGCGTCTGCTGCTGAGCTACATGTAACTGGTGAAGTTACAGTGCAGCAGTCTGGCTGTGAGTTATCTTTAAATAAAGGGCTGCTGCAATTAGCTTGACAGCACCCAGTGTCTTTACATATTTGGTTTGCCATTTAGGTTCCCTCCTGAGTTTGTTTATAATTTTTTTATTCTACCTATTAATATAATATGAAATTCAATTATTAATGTTACATAATTGGATATTATATTTAGCTGATATTAATGAATTACTTCCACATTCTAGTACTTCTTGGACTATTTTCACCCTATTTTCTTCAGTAAATTTTTTAATAAATCGCATTAAAAATACCCCCTCAAAATATTATAAAATACATTAAATGTATTAGTATAATATTTTGAGGGGGCCTATGAGTTTAGATGTTGCAATTATTATGTGGACATTCTGGAATATTATCAGTTCCTTGAATGCAATTTAATTGTGATGATTGAGGAACAAAAACTGCAAGTTCTTCTCTATCTGTGAAAAGCATTTTTTTATCTACTTTAAGTCCTAATTCTACTGATGCAGTAAATTGATTAGTAGCAGCATATACAGCATTAGTAGTTACACTAAAGATATCTAAGCATGGAGTAAATTTATCATATATTGTAAGAGTTTTATCTCTTGGAAGACATAATGAACCTGAGAATGTGAAATCACTAATTCCTAAATTAGAAGTGTGATATAAAACTGGGTAAAAATAAGATGCTGAAAAATCGTTGCATCCAATTTTTCCTTTTACTAATAGTTCTAAAGAACATATATCAAAGCTTATCTCGCTTTGTATAAATCTATAAGATACACCAGTTAAATCATCATCGCCATAGCAGCATCTATCAGTTGATAATGTCCCTGTAAATTCATTATATAATGAAGTGGAAGTTGGAACAGTAGGACAGACAAATGCAGGGCCTGAGGTTGCTAAAGAGATAGGTGTTCCATTTGCATGTACAGTTGGATCACCAACACCAACGGTAAGTCCTATTGCATTATATGAAACACCTATTTTTGTAATGCATATTGGATCTCCAACGGTATAAACTACACTTGGTGGAGTATCTATAGAAAATGTTGCTGAAGTTTCAAATGCAGTTTTTGTTTTCTGGAAAGTCATGCAGTTTATTATTTTTTCTGTTAGTATTGGAGTACATACTGCGTTTGTTATAGAGCTGCATGTAACTGGTGGAGTTACAGTGCAGCATTCTGGTTTTGAGTTATCTTTATATAAAGGGCTGCTGCAATTAGCTTGACAGCACCCGGTATCTTTACATATTTGGTTTGCCATTTGGTTTCCCTCCTGAGTTTATTTATAATTTTTTTATCTTATCTGTTAATATAATATGAAGTTTAATTATTGCTGTTACATAAGCGAATAGCATAAAAATTTTTTATTTTAATATATTATAATAATCATGAATATTGGAGAAAACGTATGCCATTTCTTAATAAATTCAATATTGAAATTTCTATATCTAAGAAAATTTTAATTAAAATAAGGCTTGATCAGAATATATATTTAGATAAATATGATAAAAATAATGTTTTACTTTCAACATATAAAATAGAAAATGGATCATATTTATATGATAAGGTGTGGTTTTCGAAGATGAGTGATTTTTCTATATGTGGACTTTTATTAAAAAACAGTAATAAATTAATTTATATTTATATAAACTTAAAGAAAAATTTTATCATAAAAGAATGTATATCAAATAAGATTTCAGGGTATCAAACAATAGAATTCCCATATATTTATAAGAATAAAGATAGTACACATATTTTTTTCTATATAAATTATAATAAAAATCCTAGAAGATATTATTTAGTACATTATTATTATAATAAACATAAATGGAATAAAAATATAATATGTAATTCGTTATGTGCTATATTAACTAATTATGTATCATTTGTAAAAGAAAATGAATGTAGTGTATTTTATTTAAAAGGTGAACAATATTTTGAAGAAATATATTACAGATATTTTGATTTTAATACATTAAAATGGTCAGATGAAGAAAAAATTACGGATAATAAAAAGAGAAAAGTATATTTGGCTGTAGTTAAGGATAAAAAAAAGAATTATCATATAGCTTATTCAGAAAGTAATGGGAGAGTTTATAATATTTCATATATACATTTATCATATATAAATGAAAACAAATATGTTGAAAAGTATAATAATACTGTTTCAAAAACTATTGCTCCTATGTATCCAAATATAATTTTAACTAATTCTGTTATTTATGTGCAGTGGATAGAATATAGCTCTTTATATTATTTAAAAATAAATAGTGAAAATTTTCACACTGAAAGTCCAATGGTTATTGGAGAGAGTATGGGAAGCATATTTTTAGGATGCATAAATAATGATGAACAAAATTTCGTTTCATTTATTAATAAAAATGGTAAAAGAATATAATATCAAGGAGGTTAACATGGATTTGGTAAAATTTAGTGATACAGTATATGTTAGTGATGAAAAATTTGTTCCATATAAGAATGAAAATTTAGTTGTAGGAAATATTAATGAAATAAATAAATCTAGCAATAGTGCTATTTTGAATTTTAATCTTCAAAATATTGAGATAGAAAATATAAAGGCGTTATATTTTTATATATATCTTCAAAGTATAAGTATTTATCTAAGCCCTAAAGCTGATATAAATATAATAATACAAAAATATATAGATAGTGAATATGAAGATTTAAGTAGTACAATTTTATCTATACCAGTTTCAACACGAAAAAAATATATAAAGATAGATTTAAAAAATTTAATTGATATAAATGATAATAAGAATCTTCAATATAAGATTATAATTAGAAGTGGAATGGAAAATTTGAGATTAAGGTTTTCTTCAAATTCTTCAAAAAATCCTCCTTATCTTGAGGCATTTTTTAAAGATGCAGATAAAAAAAATATGGATAATGAAAAAAAGATAAAGGCAGCAGATAAAGATGAGTATATAGAACTTAAAGAATTACTAAAAAAGAATATTGAGAAAACAGAAAAACTAGAAGCTTCTTCAAAAGAAATAGAAAAAAAATTAGAGGAGCTTAATCTTGAGATACATTCAAAAATGGATGATAAATTTTATGAAGAATTAAAAGAAAATATAAAAAAAATATCAGATAAGCTTAATATTATTACAATTGAACCTCTTGAATAAAATTTTCACAATTTGAATACCTAAAGTTAAGAAAAAAGTAGAAATAATAGAAAAACATGATAAAACATATTGTAAAAAACCGTTTTCAATGATATCATAAATTTATGAAATAAAAGTTTATTTTATAAACTACTTTAATTAAACGATTTCAAAAAATAATTCTGGAGGTGGTATTTAACTAAAAAAATATTAAATAATATTCCAAAAATTTAACATCTAATTTTTTAGAAGATAATTTTTTGAAATAATATTTAATTGACACTTAAAGTGTACTAAAGAAAAAATTAATAAAAACGAAAGGAAGATGTCAAAACTAAAAAAGTAAATAGGAAGGTTTTGACAAAGGGGAAAAGTGATGAAAGTATTAAAATACGCAAAGAAAATGATTGGATTTTTAATAACAGTATGTATGGTATTAACATTAAATTTAGTTATATCATCAACAGAAGTTTCAGCACAGACAAATGATGTTTTAACTTATGTATTTAAAGATAGTGAATCTGGTTTCGCTGAGGGAACGATAACTCTTAAATCAGAAGAAGGCGGCACATATTATATTTATTGGGCAGATAATGAAAAAGCATTAGATGGATATTATGAAATTACAAAAAGCAAAATAGAAAAAGGACAAAGCTATGAATTTTCATTTGAAAGTAATGTAGCAATTCCTTCTGGAGCTTCAAAAATTATAGCATTTAAGTCAGATGATGAACCTACAGATAAAAGCATAAAAAATGCAGCAGCAATTTTTGATATTCCAGCTGAAAAGAAGATGATTAAGTCATCAGAAAGTCCATTATATACATTTAATTCATATTCAGACATACATATAGACGAAGAACATTTTGGACAAACACCAGCAAATTATTGGCAGTATTCAGAAAAACACTTAGAGGATGCTTTAAAATATGCTAAAGAAAAGAATTCTGATTTTATAATTTCAAGCGGAGATCAAGTTACTAATGCTTCATGGGATAATATAGATAAAGAATATAAAGCTTATCAGAACATATTATCAAAATCTGATTATACAAATCATATCTATGAATGTTCAGGAAATCATGAAGTAAGACAGGATACACATGTACAAGAGGGACTTGATGCATTTATAAAAGGTACAGGCCTTGACAGTAAAATAGATACATTAAGTATGAATAAGCCTTATTTTACTGTAGAAGAACCCACAACTAATGATTTATTTATTTTTATGGCACTTGAAAAAGGATATAGACCAGCTAAGTATGATGAGTTTACAGATGAGCAGCTTAATTTTCTTGAAACAACTTTAGCTGATAATTATGGAAAAGGCAAAAATATTTTCTTAATTCAGCATGCATTAATTTCAGGATATGGTGCTGGAGATGATGTAAATACACCTTACTATGGTGGATCAATTAATAAAGATTTAGAGAGTGCAAAGAAGTTTGAAAAAATAATAGAGAAATATCCTAATATAGTTTGGATTTCAGGACATACTCATGAAGATTTTAGAATGGGATATAATTTTAGTAATAATAATGGAACTTCATGTTATATGATTCATAATAGTTCTGTATCAAATCCTACACACTTAAAAGAGCAGGATGGTAAAAAGAGTCTTGATTATGGATTTATTGAAAATAGTTCACAAGGATATTATGTTGAAGTTTATAAAAATGCTATGATCTTTTATGGTGCAAATTTAGTAGATGAAAAGATATATCCTTCATATTCATATATTATTAAGAATAATACATCAGTACAAAATGGAGTAAAAGAAGATAAATATGAATTAGTTGATTCTGATATCACAGCAGGTAATGTTGATTCTATATTAGAAAATGTAAAAACATATCTTGATATTAATTATGAATATGCATCATATGATAAGTATCAGGATTTAAAGAAAGTTTATTATGAAAACAAAGACCTTAATACTAAAGAATTAACTTCATCAAAGCTTAAGAATATTTATAGTAATCTTAAGAGTAAACTTTCTGATCTTTCTACTATTATTAATTATGTAGATAAAAAGTAAAATACAACTAAAAGCTTTTTATAAGGGCTACTGCTATATTTTGCAGTAGCTACTTTAATGTAAATAAATTTTTGATATAATTAAAATATTATATTAAAAGTTTATTATTATATGAAATGGATGAAAAATATGATTAATTTAAACACAAATTTATTAAAAGGAAATATAGTAAAAACATTAATTATTTTTGCAATACCTATTTTTATATCAAATGTATTTCAGCAGTTATATAATACTGTTGATACTATGATAGTTGGAAATTTTCTTAAAGATACATCACTTGCTGCAATTGGTGCATGTGCAGCTATTTTCGAACTTATGGTAGGATTTACAGTAGGAGTTGGAAGTGGAATGAGCATTGTAGCCGCAAGATTTTTTGGAGCAGGGGATACGGAAAATTTAAAAAAATCTGTTACAGCATCAATAATTATAGGAGTTTTAATTTCTCTTTTTATAATGATTATTTCAAAGATATGTCTTATGCCTCTTTTGAGAATTCTTGATACTCCTTCTGAAATAATAAATGAATCTTATTCTTATATTTCTACAGTAACTATGTTTGTAGGAGTAATGTTTTTATACAATTTAGCCTCTGGCCTTTTAAGAGCTATAGGCAATAGCGTTATGCCTCTTGTATTTTTAATTATTTCTTCTATTTTAAATATAGTTCTAGATTTATTATTTATAACAAAACTTAATATGGGCATACGTGGAACCGCTATCGCAACAGTAATATCTCAAGCAGTATCTGGAATACTTTGCATATTATATATATTAAAAAGGACAAAAGTTCTTGTCCCATCAAAAAAACATTTTAAATTTGATAAAAATATTTATAAAGAAATTTTAAGTCAAGGCTTGTCTATGGGATTTATGCTTTCAATAGTATCTACTGGAACTGTTATTTTGCAGTCATCTATTAATAAGCTTGGATATTTAATTATAGCAGGACATACTGCTGCAAGAAGATTAAGCAGCCTCTGCACAATGCCTATAGGAACACTTGCTGTTTCTCTTGCAACCTTTATTTCACAAAATAAAGGAGCAGATAAGAAAGAAAGAATAGTAAAAGCTGTACGCTTTGCAAATATTATGGCAATAATTTACGCGGCTATTATATCTGTTATTTTACTATTCTCTGCATCATTTTTGGTTCAATTACTATCAGGTTCTAAAGAGCATGATGTAATTTATAATGGAGCGAGATATCTTATGATAAATGCACCTTTTTATTCTGTTTTAGGCATACTTTTAAATTTAAGGAATGCACTTCAAGGACTTGGAGAAAAAGTTATTCCGCTTGTTTCAAGTATAATTGAATTTACTGGAAAAGTTATTTTCGTTATTTTATTTATTCCATATTTAAAATACTTTGGAGTAATAATATGCGAACCTGTAGTCTGGTGTTTTATGTGTCTACAGTTATGGTTTTCATTTTATAAAAACCCATATATTAAAAGTCTTGTTTTGAATTAAATTCATTTATTATAAAGTTTATAAAATATCTTCCCGCAATAGGGAGGATATTTTTATTTTTATATACGAGTCCTATTGTACGTACAACTTTGGGGCTTATGCTTTTGGTTATAATTTTTTGATGGTGATTTTTAAGCACAAGATTAGATAAAATAGATACACCAAGTCCATTTTCAACCATAGACATTATTGTATAATCATCATAAACTTTATATTCAATGTTAGGAGAAAGATTTTTTTCCTTAAAAACTTGAAGAGGTTCACTTATATCGCCTTCATCTAATAATATATAAGGCTCTTTTGAAATGTCGTCTAAAGTTATTTTTCTCTTTTTACACAGCTTGTGTTCTTTAGGAAGTACAGCAAGCATTTCGTCATCTCTAAGATTAATTACAGTTAAATCTTTGGATGCTGCAGATGGATTTATAAATCCAAAATCAACACTTCCGTCTTTTACCCAGTTATCAACGTTTGTATATTCTCCTTGCATCAAGTGAAAATGGACATAAGGATATTTTTTCTTGAATTTTTTAATAAGAAGAGGAAGCCAGTTGCATGATACGCTTGAAAATGTTCCAATTCTTATAATTCCACTTTGAAGTCCCTGCATTTCTTTTTTCTTTTCAAGTAGTTCAAGTTCAGCGTTTCTGATATTTTTTATAAATGGAAGATATTCTTTTCCATCTGGAGTAAGAATTATACTTTTTTTAGTTCTTGATATAAGTTTTGTATTAAGTGTGCTTTCAAGAGATGATATCATTTGGCTTACAGCCGATTGGGTATATCCAATTTGATCAGCTGCTTTTGTAAAGCTTCCTGTTTCAATTACTTTTATAAATGCATCATATTTAGTTAACATAATTATTTCACAATCCTTTAAGTATAATAAGATAATCTAATAAAAGCATTATAAGAATTAATTTAACTAATGTCAATTTAGATGATAAAATAAGACGTAAATAATTTATTTTTATTAATGAAATGAGGTTAAAATATGAAAAGTAATAAGAATAATTTTCTTGAAGGACTTCATGATGCGGTTCCTATAGCAATGGGATATTTTGCAGTGTCATTTACGCTTGGAATAGCTTTAAAAAAAGCAGGAATTACAGTATTTGAATCTGGAATAATGTCCGCATCTAACTGTACTTCAGCAGGCGAATTCGCAGCAATTGATATTATTAAGAATAATTCTTCATATATGGAAATTGCATTTATAGAACTTATTATTAATATAAGATATCTTTTAATGTCATGTGCATTATCTCAAAAATTAGAGAAAGGAATTGCATCTATTCATAGAATTTTTCTTCCATTTTGTATAACAGATGAGATATTTGGGATCTCAATTTTAAGAAATGGACGATTAAGTCCTTTTTATAGTTATGGAGCAATATCAATAGCTCTTCCAGCATGGACACTTGGGACAACCTCAGGGGTAATATGTGGACAGATTCTCCCACTTAGAGTAGTAAGCTGTTTAAGTATTGCACTATATGGAATGTTTATAGCAGTTATAATACCGACTGCAAAAAGAGAAAAGTCAGTATTGTATGTTGTAATAGTTTCAATGGTCTTAAGTTTTCTATTTGCATATATGCCATATGTAAAAAATATTTCATCAGGCACTAGAATTTTAGCTTTAACTATAATAATATCATTTGCTGCAGCAATTATACATCCTATAGCAGATAAAGAAAAAGACGAAGAAAAGTATGAAAAAGGGGAAATATTAAATGAAGCATAATATTTACATATATATTTTTATAATGGCACTAGTTACATACATTATAAGAGCACTTCCGTTAACACTTATTAGGAAAGATATAAATAATAAGACTTTTAGATCATTTTTGTATTATGTTCCGTATGTAACACTTTCAGTAATGACTTTTCCAGCAATACTTTCTGCAACAAATAGTATGATTTCTGGATTTTGTGGATTTATTTGTGCGCTTATTTTAGCCTTTAGAGGAAAAAGTTTATTTCAAATATCTTTAGGTGCATGTATATGTGTATTTTTTATAGAACTTTTTATATAAAAATATAATTTACGCAAATAAGTTAATATAATTGGATAAAATAATTAATAGTATATTTTAGGACTTTTATTTTAGTGTGAGTCTTTTTAAGTATTATATTTAAATTTTAGAAGGTGCATATATGGAATTTTATGATATGATTGACGAGATTAATGAATCTTTAAAAAATGAAAAACTTGTAATTTTTGTAGGAGCAGGTGTTTCAAAGAATTCAGGTATACCAACATGGGGACAGATGGTTAGGACATTTGCAAAAAAGATAGGATATCCTGATATAAAACTTACAACAAATGACTACATAAAAATACCACAGTATTTTTATGTAGTTGATAAATCAGAAAATCACACAGAATATTATAAGACTTTAAAGGAAATCGTTGATATCAATTGTGAACCTAATATTATTAATAAGCTAATATACAAAATTCATCCAAAGTATATAGTTACAACTAATTATGATAAACTTATGGATAAAGTTTCAACTGATTATGAAATAATAAAAAAAGATAAAGATCTTTTAAAGACTAAAGGAAATAATTATCTTATAAAAATGCATGGAGATGTGGATTATATAAGAGAAATAGTTTTTAAGGAAGACGACTATCTTCAATATTCAGAAACGCATAGACTTATGGAGATATTTATAAAATCACTTTTAATTGATCATATATTTTTATTTATTGGGTATTCATTAAATGATTATAATTTAAATACTTTTGTAAGCTGGATAGATTTTATAGCTAAAGAAATGAAAGTAAAAGAATCTATGCATAAAAATTTCTTTTTATCAAGTAGTATTCAAGCGGGAAAAGAATATTTAAAAACTTATTATGAGAGTAAAGGACTTCAAGTAATCGATATGTTCAATCTTCCAAAGAATGTGGAAAATGAAGTAAAAAAAATAAAACTTAAAGATGAGATAGGAAGAAGAACGTTTGCAGTCCTTAAGCTTTTAGATATAAAAAATAATTTATAGAAGCTTTTTATTATATAAATAAAATTAATAAAAATGCATATATTAGTTATGAGGATAATATGATTCATATTTTATTAATAAATGTTCCTATATTAGAATAAAAGACAAATTTTTTTGTTTAATTTTATATATTTTAGAATTTACCCTTTATTTTTAGTGTGAAAATGAATTATAATAGATTATGTTAGAGTGTATGCATTTTGTATATTTGTATATCTTATCTTATTAAAATAAATTGTACGGAGAGATGAAGAATATTATGAAAAGATTAATTTTAGTTACATCACCACCAGCTTGTGGTAAAACTTTTATATCAAAAGAAATATCTAAAGCACTTAAACCTATTGTATATCTTGATAAAGATACCTTAATTGGTTTATCTAATCAAGTTTTTAAAGTCGCAGGAGAAGAAAACAATAGAAGTTCTGATTTCTTTGAAAAATATATAAGAAATACTGAATATGAAGTAGTTATTGCTCTTGCAATGGAAGCGCTTGACTATTGTGATACAGTACTTATAAATGCACCATTTACAAGAGAAATAAGAGATCTTGATTATATGGATAAATTCAAAAAGAAATTAGCAGAAAAAGACTGTAAGCTTGTTTTAATTTGGGTTGAAACAGATAAAGAAGTATGTCATCAGAGAATGATTGAACGTAATTCATCAAGAGATACTTGGAAACTTGCAAACTGGGATGAATATATATCAAAATGTAATTTTGAAAAACCAGTTGGAATTCCAGAACTTAGAGTATTCAAGAATTCATCTATGGAAGAGTTTAATGAATCTATGGCTCAGCTTGTTAAAGACTTTAAATAATAAAAAAAGACTTGCGTTAAAATGCAGGTCTTTTTTTATTTACGTTACAAATAGTATCGATACAATTGCTATAAAATGTATCGAATGATATAATAATCCTCGTTATAATAATTAAGGGGGTTATTTATTAAATGAATAATATGAATATTAAACTTAAAAAAATAGTTTTAACTGGTCTTTTTGCAGCACTTGCATTTGTATCATTTACTTTTTTTCAAATAAAGATACCAGTTCCTGGAGGAGATGCTACATCGATTCATATAGGAAATGCATTTTGTGTTTTAGCTGCACTTATTCTTGGAGGATTCTATGGGGGACTTTCAGGAGCTATAGGACTTACAATATCTGATATGCTTGATCCTGTATACATACTTGGAGCACCTAAAACATTTGTTTTAAAATTTTGTATAGGACTTATTACAGGAATTGTTGCCCATAAGATAGCTAAAATAAATGAAAGTAGTGATAAAAATTATATTTTTAAATGGAGTGTTATAGCATCAATAAGTGGACTTGCATTTAACGTTATTTTTGATCCACTTGTTGGATATTTTTACAAGCAGTATGTATTAGGACAGCCTCAAAATGCTGCAAAGATACTTGCTAAGATAAATGGAATTGCGACATTAATAAATGCTATTATTTCAGTAATTCTTGTTGCAATTATTTATAATGTGTTAAGACCAACACTTGAAAAAGTAGGTATGATATTAAAAGATAACAAGTAGATTTGAGATCTAATAAAAGGACAATTAGCGTTTATGTTAATTGTCCTTTTTCCATATAAATATACAAAATTTATTAATAAACAAAGAAAAATATGTTAAAATATCATTGATTTAATGAAATGTATTATACGCAAAATTATTAAATATAATTAATAACTAAAGAGGTGCTAAAATTTTGAAGAAGGTAATAGAATACCCTGAATATGTTGAAAAATTTAAATGTATAGGAGGCAGCTGTGAAGACAGTTGTTGTATTGGCTGGGATGTTGATATAGATAAAAGCACATTTAAAAGCTATTTTAAAGTAAAAAATGAAGAAATGAAAAATAAGTTCTGTAAGTATGTTCATAATAATACTGAGTTTGAAAATAAAGACATTGATTATGGAAAGATGAAATTACTAAAAGGAAAAAGATGTCCTTTTTTAGACGACAATAATTACTGCATTATATTTTCTAAAGTAGGAGAAGAATACTTATCAAATGTATGTACATTTTTTCCAAGAACATTAAATAAAATAGAAGAAAATTATGAAATAAGTCTAGACGTCTCATGCCCTGAAGCATCAAGACTCGTACTTTTAAATGAAGATGGAATAAAATTTAAAAAAGAAAAGATGAATCTTAATAAATATATTTTATCGTGTGATATAAACTTTAATGGAAAAAAAGATACAAATATAGAATACTTAATGAAAGCTAGAAAAAAGAGCATTGAAATAATACAAAAAAGGGAATTTACTTTAAGAGAAAGACTCATATTTTTAGGTGATTTTTTAGAAAAACTTGAAGATACATTAGAAAATAATATATTAAATACTGATAATTTCATTGATACATATAGTATAAAAAATATTAAAGGATATAGTTTAAATGATAAAAATTATATAATGCAAGTAGTCTTTTATAAAAATTTAATAGAATTTTTAGATGTAGATAATGAAGTTGACAGCAAGAAATTTATAGAAAATACTGAAAATGCATTAAAAGGATTTAAAATAAATAAAGATAGTAATATAACTAAGGATTCTGTAGAGTATGTAGAATATTTTAAAGAATATCAAAAGAATTTTCTCTGCAGTAGAGAATATATATTTGAAAACTATATAGTTAATTTTATGTATCAGAATTTATTCCCATTTTCTGAGACAGAGTCTCCGCTTGATGGTTATGTAATGCTTATATTAAGAGTATCTCTTATGAGATTTTATCTTACAGGGTTATTCTTATATAATAAACAGGAATCAGACGATAATATCGTTAAATTTATTCAAAACTTTTCAAAAACTTTGGAACATCATAAAACATATTTAATAGATATTTTAACTTACATAAAGGATAAAGAGTTTGATAATATAGAATTTATAAAGAGCTTAATTTAAAATGTTTTTTTATGATATATATAACATTTAAAATAGGGAAGCGTATTTTTCGCTATCCCTTACATAAGGATAATAAATTTTAACAGCATAGTATACAATATAATTAAATAGTATAGAAAATATTACTAAAAAATGATATAATATATATATGATATATATAGGTTTTATAATATCATTTAAAATATTAATGAAATCTGAAAACAATTACATATAAAATTTAAATAAAAAAATATATAATTTAATTAGGACGATGAATATACTAGGGGGAGATAAAATGGAGAATGAAATACTATTAGAATCTGGAACTGGAGAGTTAGAAATAATAGATTTTTTAGTGAATGGTAACAGATATTCAATAAATGTTGTAAAAGTAAAAGAAGTTATTGAGATGCCTTATGATACTTTAACAAGACTTCCTGATCCAAAGCCTGAAATTGCAGGACTAATTTTATGCAGAGATCAGATCCTTACATTAATTGATTTAAAGTATATTTTATCAAAGAAACATACAGAAAAATTAGGTGCAAAGGTAATTATATGTGAATTTAACAGGGTAAAGGTAGCATTTAATATTGATGATATAGTTGCAGTAAATAGAATTAAGTGTGAAGAAATAAGAAAACCAGATGATTTATCAGAAAACAGTCTTGCTGTTGGGAATATATTAATTGATGGTAAGGTATCTATAATGCTTGACTTTGAAAAAATTGTCACTGATATTTGTCCATCTTCTGGAATTAGTGAAGACAGACTTGTAAAAGTAGAGTATAAAGATAGATCAAATATAAAATTATTGTTAGCTGATGATTCTGCACTAATACGTAAATTATTAAAAGATACTTTAATAAAAGCTGGATTTAAAAATATGACAGTTTTTGATGATGGTAAGCAGGCTTATAATTATTTATTAGAGCTTAAAGAAAATAAAAAAGAAAACTTTACAGATGATGCTGAGCTTTTAATTACTGATATTGAAATGCCTCAGATGGATGGACTTACATTAACAAGAAAGATAAAGGAAGATCCTATTTTAGGAAAACTTCCAGTTGTTATATTCTCATCTCTTATTACTGATGAGCTAAGACATAAAGGTGAATCAGTTAAGGCTGATGCACAGTTAAGTAAGCCAGATGTAGAAAAGCTTGTTAATGTAATTGATAAATTACTTGAGAATAAAAGATGAATTTAAAGCTTGTTTAGGGGAAGTATGCTTTATGGATAAAAATCGTGGTAAAGAAAAAATTGAGAATCTTCTTTCACAATTTAGTAATAAAAATTTAATGATTAAGTTAATGAATACATATGATATAATATATGAACTTAACATAAATGAAGATAAGTATAGATTATTTAAAATTAATCCTGAGAATAACTTAAGAATCAGACAAAATGGTTCATATAATGAATTTATTTTACGTTTGATTAAAAGAGCATCAGAAGATTGTGATAAAAAGGTAATAAAAGATAATCTTTCATTTGAACATTTAAAATATAAACTTGAGATGAATAATTACTCTTATTGTGAAGCACATATATCAAATAGGGATACAAAAAAATGCTTTTTGTATTCATTTTTAAACATAAGATTATTAAATAATGGTCATATAACTTCTATATGTTTTGTAAAAAACTTAAGCAGTGTAAAAGAAAATAGCGATAGTATTTTGAGTTATTCAAAACAGCTGAATTTTATTTTAAAAAAATCATATTCATTTATTTTATCTGTAGATATAAATAAAAAAACATATTATTATCAAAATTTTGATAACAATATCAACATAGATAGTGTTAAAAATAAATTGGCTTACGATGATTTTATTATTTATATGGCTGAAAAGACAGTTTATGCAGATGATAGAGACATATTTTATGATACATTAAAAATGAAAAATATAGAGATGCATTTTTCAAATACTAAAAATGAGATGAATTTTAATTATAGAGCTATTAAAGGTAAAAGCGGATATATATGGAAAACTGCAACGTGCATTTTAATTCCAAGTTCTTCTAAAGATAAGAAAATTATATTTATATTAAGCAAAAATATCGATGATATATATACAAAAAACTTTTTAAATAACTGTATAGATGAAAATAGAAAAGATGATATTTTTGTAGAAAATAAAGATTTGGTTATTTTTGAACAGGATTATGTTGAAAATAAAGGATATATAATTCAGCAGGGAAATAATAGGTTCCCTATAAAACAAACAAGCAATAATATAATTTATGATATATTAAATTCAGGTGTTATATGCGAAGCAGATCTTGATAATTTTACTAGAGTTTTAAGAGGAAGTTTAACTGATAATAATGATAATCAAGTAATCTGTAGAATAAGAAATGTATTTGGAATTTATGAATGGTGCATGGTATGCTTTATTTATGT
This sequence comes from Clostridium sp. BJN0001, assembly GCF_022869825.1. NCBI lineage: Bacteria > Bacillati > Bacillota > Clostridia > Eubacteriales > Clostridiaceae > Clostridium > Clostridium sp. BJN0001. Next base: position 1,052,424 of record NZ_CP094971.1, read on the forward strand.
TAAAGATATGGACGGAAAAATATTAAAACTCATTGGAACATTAAAAGACATGCATGAATCTATGGACAGATATAGAGGTCTTAAATTTAAAACAGAATGTGATTTATTAACTGGTCTTGCAAATTCAGAGCAGTTTACAACAAAAGTTAAAGAAGTTTTGAGGAAAAGACTTCCTGAGACATATGCTATAATTTCCTTTGACATTAATAATTTTAAAGTTATTAATGAGTTATATGGAATGGAAATGGGAAATCAAGTACTTATCTTTGTGGCAAAGATTTTAGATGATATTTTAGGTGATGATAAAATAGTAGCAAGATTTTCAAATGATTTCTTCTATATATTTACAGACTATGATAAAGAGGATGAACTCGTAAATTTAGTAGAAACAATTGCAAAAAGACTTCATGACTTTAGCAGCAAATTTACTATAACAGTTTCTTTTGGAATTTATAAGATTACTAATTTGAAACATGAAATAAGTGGAATGTGCGACAGAGCTAATCTTGCCAAAAAAGAAATTAAAGGTAATATAGTTCATTTATACTCGTTTTATGATGCAACAATAAGAACAAAAATATTAGAAGATAGAGATATAGAAAATAAAATGGAGAATGCTTTAAAAAGTAATCAATTTTTAATGTATCTTCAGCCTAAATATAATATTGAAAGTTCAGAAATAATTGGAGCAGAAGCATTAGTACGATGGAATGATCCTGAAAAAGGATTAGTATATCCATATAAATTCATACCATTATTTGAGAAAAATGGTTTTGTAGTAAATGTAGATAGATTTATATGGGAACAGGCATGTAAAACAATAAGAAATTGGATTGATATGGGATATAAGCCTGTTCCTATTTCGGTTAATGTATCAAGGCTTCATATATACAATACAAAATTTATTGCATTTGTTAAAGGATTGCTTAAAAAGTATGATATATCTACAAATCTTTTAGAACTTGAAGTTACTGAGAGTGCTCTTTTTGAGAAACAGGATGAATTTAACAAAGTTCTTTCAAAATTGAAAGAAGAAGGATTTGTTCTTGAAATGGACGATTTTGGATCTGGTTATTCGTCACTTAATATGCTTAAAGACTCACCTGTTGATGTTGTAAAGATTGATAGAGAGTTCTTAAATGAAGTCATGGAAAGCAAAAGAGGAAAGAGTATAATATCACACACAATATCTATGATAAATGATATAGGGCTTAGAGTAGTTGCTGAAGGGGTAGAAAATAAATTACAGGCAGACTTCTTACTAAATTGTGGATGCAATATTGCACAAGGGTATTATTATTCAAAGCCTATTACGGTATCAGAATTTGAAAAGAAGCTTAAAAAAACAAAAAATAATGCTACATTTTTGTAGCATTATTTTTCTACTCATTTAAAAGTTTTTTTAATTTATTTTGAGTAAGCCATAATTTTTTTTGTTTCCTATTTAATGATACCATTTTATTTTTTATGTTTTTATTTTTATCTATCATATCTTTGTAATATGAATCTGCAATATTTAATGCGTCTTGTATAACAATAAGCTCGTCATTTGTAAACATAACTGCATCTCCTTTAAAGTAATGTTATATTTACTTTATTTTAACACATCTTATATTAAATTTAAAAGTTCTAATCTTTTTCTTACTTTAATTCCTACAATTGATGCGACAATGATTTTTATTAAATCGCCTGGAATAAATGGAAATACACCCATAACAAGAGCTTTATTAAAAGACAGTTTAAGCTGCATAGAAAGCCATGCTGTACCAAATAAATAGCATACTGCAGTACCAAGAATCATTCCAATAATACAAATATAAATTTTATTTTCAAATTTTTCAATAAATAGTCCTGATATAAATGCCATAAATAAGAATCCAATAAGATATCCACCTGTTGGTCCAGCTATGCCTGAAAGTCCACCTGAGAAACCTGCGAATACAGGAAGTCCTATAGACCCAATTAAAAGGTAAATAAGAACACTTAGAGTACTTTTTTTTGCACCTAAAATACATGCACTAAAATATATTGCAAGATTTGCAAATGAAATTGGTGTAGGGGTAAAGGGAAGAGGTATTGAGAAAGGTGCTGCTACACATATTAAAGCAGTTAAAACACCTATAATTGTAATGTTTTTTACTTTTGAATCGTTCATAATAATATAAATCTCCTTTTTCATTTAATAATTTTCTAAATCTTTAAACATTTTTTTATCATCTTGAATTTTATTTCCTGATGCAGTCAGCATATCTCCAACTATTGCAGCATTTGCCCCAGATAAAAATGCCATTTTGCCATTCTTTTTCATAGTATTTCTTCCAGCTGCAAGTCTTATTTCGCTTTCAGGGTTTATAAATCGTATTATTGCAATAGAACGTATAATTTCTTCATCACTTAATACTTTTTGGTTTTGAAGAGGAGTTCCTTTAACTGGAATGAGTGCGTTTATAGGGATAGAATTAACTTTAAGCTCTGATAGACAAAGAGCCATGTCAATTCTGTCCTCAATTGTTTCACCCATACCAATTATTCCTCCACAGCATACTTCAAGACCGGCTTTCTTAGCATTTTTTATAGTTTGCAGCTTGTCTTTAAAAGAATGGGTTGTACATATTTTGCTGAAAAAATTTTCTGATGTTTCTATATTTTCATGAATTCTTTTTACACCACATTCTTTTAGTTTTAAAAATTGCTCATATGATAGTAAACCATGAGAGGCACATAGATTAATAGAACAGTTTTTATGTAAATAGGTATATGTTTCTAAAGCTTTTTTAAAATCACTATAATTTAATGTTTTGCCAGAAGTAACAATTGAATACCAATTGATCCCAATATTAGCTTTAGCTTTACAGTCTTTAAGTATCATTTCTTTATCAATAAATGAAGAAACTTTTACATTTGTATGGTTAAAAGCTGATTGAGAACAGTATTTGCAGTCTTCACTACATCCTCCACTTTTTCCACTTATAATAGAACATAAATCTATTTTATTACCACAAAAATGCTTTCTTAATTCATTAGCTGCACAAATGAGCTCTTCTGTATTTGAATTTACTAGTATTTTAAAATCATCTCCACGCTTTAACCTATATCCATCTATGATTTTTTTTGAAAGAGTACTAAGCACAATAAAATTCACCACCTAAAATTAAATTATTTCCAAGATGTAGTATAAAGTAATATAAGAATATTGTCAACTCTGATATAAAAATAAGTTTACAATAAGGGCTAATTTTAATGGTTAGCATAATTGTGTTAGTATATGCCCAAATTATAGTAGAAAAAAAGTTATAAAGTTTTATAATAAAAATATAATTAACTTTACTTTATGGAGGAGAGATATATGAAAAATTGGTTAAATAGCTTATATTCAGATGGTTCTAAATATTTTGTAAGTAATCCTTTACCTAAAAAAGGTGAAGAAATTACTATAAAAATTAGAACTTTTAGTGATGCACCTATAGATGGAATATTTTTAAGAACAAAACTAAATGGTGTTGAACGATTATTTGAAATGAAGGACAAAGAAATTAAAGATGGGTTATGTTATTATTCATGTAAAGTAACATGCTATGAAGATATGCTTCATTATCATTTTTATATACTTACAAAAGATAAAATTTATTATTACACACAGATGAATATAACTGATTATATGCCAGATGAAACATATGATTTTAAGATTTTATATAATTATGATCAGCCACAGTGGGTAAAAAATGCAGTATTTTATCAAATTTTTCCAGAAAGATTTTGCAATGGAAATAAAGAAAATGATGTAAAAACAGGAGAATATAAATTTGATGGATACGAGGCAACTAAAGTAGATGATTGGGATAAAGCTCCAGAAAATTATGAAAAAGCACATTGCCTTGATTTTTATGGAGGAGATCTTGAAGGAATAATACAGAAGATACCTTATCTTAAAGAGCTTGGAGTAACTGCTTTATATTTAAATCCTATATTCTATGCGGCAACTGTTCATAAGTATGATTGTCTTGATTATTTTCATGTAGATCCACATTTTGGAGGAGATGAAGCTTTAGCTGAACTTTCAAAAAAACTTCATGAAAATGGAATGAAACTTATTATTGATGTTTCAATAAATCATACAGGAACTGCAAATAAATGGTTTAATAAAGAAGGCATTTTCTTCGATAAAAGCGTAGGAGCATATAATAACAAAGATTCAAAAGAAAGAAAATACTATTTCTTTAATAATGATAATACTTATAAAGCATGGTTTGATGTAGAAACTCTGCCAACTTTAAATTATACATCACAGGAACTTAGAGATGTAATTTTTGCATCAGAGGATTCTTTAGTAAAGAAGTGGCTAAAACCTCCATATAATATAGATGGATGGAGATTTGATGTTGCGGATATAATGGCAAGAAATGATGAAATTCAGCTTCATCATGTTATTTGGCCAAAAATCAGAAAAAGTATAAAAGAAGTTAATAAAGATGCATATGTTTTAGCAGAAGATTGGTGCGATCAGGCGGAATTTTTAAAAGGAAACGAATGGGATTCTGCAATGAATTACTATGGATTTGGAAGACCAGTTAGATGTTTTGTTGGTGAAAGCGATCTTCATCAGAGAAATAATGAAAAACTTTTAAAACATGCTAAAAAAGATAATGCAAGAATGTTTTCTTCAAGAATTAAAGAACATTTATTTAAACTTCCATTTACAATTTGGCAGAATCAATTCAATTTATTTGATAGCCACGATACACCAAGACTTCATAATAATAAAGATATAAGCTTTAATGACTATAGAGCAGCTGTTATTATGCTATTTACAATGGTTGGAGCAGCAGATATGTATTATGGAGATGAAGCTTCAATAGATGGAAGAATAGATGAAACAGAGGGATGCAGATATCCTATGCCATGGAGTAAAAATTATACTGATTCTGAGACATTTAAACTTTATAAAAATCTTGCACATCTTAAAACATCAGAAGAAGCATTATCTGATGGAGGATTTAAAATACTTTCTGATGATGATTATGTTTTCTCTTTCGCAAGATTTACCCAAGAGGATTTATTCATTGTAATATGTTCTACAGATGATGAAGAAAGAAAAGTAAAAATAGATACAAGAATATTTGGAAAAGAAGCAAGTAAGATAGAAAAAGATATACTAAATACTAAGATAAGTTCTGATGTTCAAGATGGAAATTTAGTAGTGTCAGTACAGCCCCATACAAGCTATTTATTGAAGTTATAGAAATAAATAGAATAATATAAAATAATATATAAAATGTTAATTATTTTAATTATCAGATAATTTAAAATAGTTAACATTTTTTATTTTATTTTGTTATAATAATAGAAGTGAAGAAAGGGGTTAGTTTTTAAAATGAAGATGCAAACCAGAATGAACAGAAATGCAAAAAAAACTAATAAAGCAAAAAAATCAAATGCTATAACAGCAGGTATAGGATTATTAATTGCAGTATATCTAGGAATGTCTCTGTTTTTTATTAATCATTTCTATTTTGGAACTAAAATAGATGAAATTAATGTAACAGGAAAGACAGTGCCGGAGGCCTCAGATTTATTAAAAGATAAGATAGCATCGTACAAGCTTGCTATTAAAGAAAGAGGTGGAGAAACGGAAGATATAGTAGCATCTGATATTGACCTTAATCTTGCTGATGATGGAATTAAAAAAATTGAAAGCCTTAAAAATAATCAGCATGCTTTTGCATGGCCAATAGCTTTATTTAGTAAAAAAAATAGGACAGAATCAAGTCTTGTTGAGCTTGATGAAGATAAATTAGAAGATACAGTTGATAATTTGTCATGTGTCACAAATGAAGATGTTCAAAAACCTCAAAATGCTTCTCTTGAATATGATTCTGATGGAAAATATAAAATAGTAGATGAAGTTTTAGGGAATCAGATAGATAAATCTGAATTAATTGAATCTATTAAAGATACAGTTTTAAAAGGAAATTCAACATTAGATATTACATCTAGTTCGAGTTATGTTGCACCTAAATATACAAAAGATAGTAGTGAAATAAAAGATGCTAAGGATACAATGGAAAAATACGTGTCTTCTAAAATTACATATACTATTGGTGATAAAAAGATAACTGCAGATGCTGATGAAATAAAAGATTTTTTGAAACTTGATGAAAATTGTGAAGTGACTTTTGATAAAAATAATGTAAAAAAGTTTGTAAATACAATTTCATCTGCTGCGAATACTTATGCCAAAACAAGAAAGTTTAAGACTACAGATGGAAATGAAATAAGTGTAGTTGGTGGTAATTATGGATGGATTGTAAATAAGAGTCAGCAAATAGAGAGCTTAATTGATGACATAAAAAAAGGAGAAGAAACTGAAAAGGAGCCAGAATATTCACAAAAAGCATTTTCTCATGATGAAAATGATATAGGAAATACTTATGTTGAACTAGATTTATCAAAACAGCACTTATGGTTTTATAAAGATGGAACGCTTATAACTGAAGGTGATGTTGTTACAGGAAATGTAAGTAGAGATTTTGGAACGCCTGAAGGAACATATATATTAAATTACAAAGAGAGAAATGCAACATTAAAAGGAGAAAATTACGAATCAAAAGTTACATTTTGGATGCCATTTAATAGTAATATAGGAATTCATGATGCAAGCTGGCGATCAGAATTTGGAGGAGATATTTATAAGACAAGTGGCTCTCATGGCTGCGTAAACTCACCTTATGAACTTGCACAAGCTGTGTTTGAAAGCATAGAACCTGGAACTGCAATAGTTGTATATAGTGAGGAATAGATAGAAAATGTAAATAGAAACAACGAAATTTTATATAAAATTGGATGTATCAAAATAAAGTAGATACTATCCAATAAAAAAGGCGGATTCATAAATTGAATTCGTCTTTTTTGAGTATAGTATTGATATGAAAAAAGAGAACATATCAAAATAATTTTTAATGATATTGATATGTTCTCTTTTTAAAAGTAATTTAAATATTTCTTGAAATTACATCTACAATTGCACTAGCAATTTTTTCTTCGTAAGAATCATCTGACAGATTCCTTGCTTCATATTCGTTTGATATAAAGCCACATTCAACTAAAACAGATGCCATATATGTATTTTTTAATACATATAAACTATTACTTTGTTTTGGACCTCTATTATATTCTCCTGTATTATCTGAAATAGCTTTTGATAATTCATATGCTAGCTTGTAGCTTAAACCACCATGAGCTGCTGAATTATAACTATTAAAGTGAACTTCAACTCCATGTGCTGAAGGAGTTGCTTTATTTTGATGAATGCTTACAAATAAATAAGCATTGTTATTATTAGCTATGCTTACTTTTGATTTTAAACTTTCTGATAATGAGACTACTGGGTGATCATTATCTGTTCTTGTCATGATTACATTGTATCCTTTATTTCTTAAAAGGTATGTAATTTTATCTGCAATTTTTAAATTCAAGTCTGTTTCTGAATAGGTAACACCATTAATTGTAGATTCTGCACCATAATCTCCACCATAATTATGACCTGGATCTATTACAATAATTTTTTGCATGCTTTTGTCTTTAGATCTTCCGTGAATGTCTATTTTACAATTATCAATTATTGTATCTTTGGCCATTTTACCTGAATCAGGATATAAATAATAACATCCGTCGTTTAACGATATCCATCCAGTTTTCATTGCTCCGCTTCCATCGAAGAAATACCAATCACCATCTATAGGATACCAGTCTGTTAACATTTTACCATCGTCATATAGATAGTATCTATTTCCATTATAAGTTATCCAGCCTGTCTGCATTTTACCATTTTTATCAAAATAATACCATGTATTATTTATATCACGCCATCCTGTAATACAAATATTATTTTGATAAAAATACCAAATATCATTTTCTTTTTTCCATCCATTTTTTGCAGAAGCAGAATAAGTATTAGCACTATTCTGACTGTAAGATGGTTCTACAGGTGTAGAATAAGATGTACTTGAAGAATATGATATATTGCTGTACGACAATAAAGAATTATAAAGGTTTACTATTTTTTGGCCATATTCAGGTGATGGAGCCCATTTGCCTCCAAGTGAATTTACAGTAACAGCTACACCTTTTATTGTTATAAAATGTCTCGGATCATATGTATTATATCTAGGATATCCTGATGCACCTGCATATAATGCAATATGATCTAAATGAGCTTGTACACCTTGATCCCATGTTGAAAATCGTTGGTGTGCATTAGGATCATAATTACCACCTCCCGTAGACGTTTTAAGACCACAAGGATTGTGATATGAAGAATCAATTACTCCTCCAAAATTTCCAAAGCCTGTTTCTAAAGCAGATTGAATGTATGCAATTGCTGGATTTACATTCCCATGATCTGGAGCATACTCATAGTAAAGATCTGCTAAGCTTACAAATTCTGAAGTTGCATTGTTTGATTTTGCCCATTGTTTTGCCTGATCTGCAGTTACAGTTGTGCTAGAAATTATATTATAATCTGAATAAGCATAAACAGGTAGTGCTTTCATGAAAAAAACAACAGCTAAAGTGAAAATAAAAATGAAAAAATGTTTTGTTATTTTTGTTATTTCCAAATAATAACTCCTCCTTTAAATCGAAATATTTCCCTATTTATATTACCAAATTAATGCATCATAATCAAATTATATATGAAATTCCTTCATATTATATAAAATAGATTTTAATTTAATGTTGTATTAAAATAATAAATGTAAATATTAAATATGAAAGGAAGATAAAAGTGAAAACATATGAAAGATTTTTAAATTATATAAAAGTAAATACTACATCTGATGAAAATTCAACTACTCATCCAACTACGAAGAGACAATTTAATCTTGCGTATCTTTTAAAAAAGGAAATGGACGAAATTGGATTTAAAGGAGTAATAGTTGATAAAAACTCATATATATATGGTTATATACCTGCAACTAAAGGGTATGAAGAGAAGAAAAAGATAGGATTTATTTCTCATATCGACACAGCTCCTGCAGCAAAAGGAGAAGACATTAAAGCACAGATTGTAGAAAATTATGATGGAAATGATATTAGTTTAGGAAAAAGCACAAAAGTCTTATCGCCTAAAAGATTTCCACATTTAAAAAAACTTAAAGGTAGAACGCTTATAACAACAGATGGAACAACTCTTTTAGGTGCAGATGATAAGGCAGGAATTGCTGAAATAATTACAGCTTGTTTTGAGATAATAAACGAAAAAATTCCTCATGGGAAAATAGCTGTTTCATTTACACCTGATGAAGAAGTAGGACTTGGAGCATCACTTTTTAATTTAGATCTATTTGATTCTGATATAGCTTATACAGTTGATGGTGGAGAAGAAGGAGAGCTTTCATTTGAAAACTTTAATGCGGCAGAAGCAAAGGTAATTATTAATGGAATTTCAGTTCATCCAGGTTCTGCTAAAAATATTATGGTAAATGCAGTTAATGTTGGAATGGAATTTAATTCGTTTTTACCTAAAGCAGAGAGACCTGAATATACTGAAAATTATGAAGGATTTTATTATCTTGAGAGTTTTACTGGAAATACGGAAAGAGCAGAACTTAATTATATATTAAGAGATCATTCAGATGAGAAATTCAAGCAGAAAAAAGATCTTTTAAATCTTGTAGTAAAGCTTATTAATGAGAAGTATGGCAAAAATACTACTCAAATTAAGACAAAAGATCAGTATAAAAATATGAAAGAAATTATAGAAAAAAATATGGATACAGTAGACAATGCGAAAAAAGCTATGAAAAATTTAGATATTCTTCCTATAATAGAACCTATAAGAGGAGGAACAGATGGCGCAATGCTAAGCTTTAAGGGACTTCCATGTCCAAACTTAGGAACAGGTGGATTCGCTTTTCATGGTGAGTATGAGCATATAACAGTAGAAGGAATGGAAAAAAGTAAGGATATAATAAAAGAAATAGTTAAGGTATATGCTTTATAAAAAATAATAGAACTCATTAATATTTATTTCCTAAATATTAATGAGTTTATTAATCTAAAAATATATGTAATAATAAAAAATAAAATAGAAAAGAAAATTTCTATAAATAAAAGTGTTGAAAAAAATATATTATAAATTTTCAACTTATTAATATACGTAAATAAATCTATATTAATAATATTTTTAGCTATTACTATTATAAAAATAAGTAGAAATATTGTTATTATTCCTGTAATGCTGCTTTCTAAATCAGCTTTGCTTAAGGCGATGTGAGCTGATATACATATTGCTATATATATAAAAATATAGAAAAGAGTATTATGAATATTTTGAAAAGTAAATAGTGAAATAAATAATTTCTTATATACTTGTATTTGAAGATTTAAAAAATCTATACTCAATATATTACTATTTGATGATATTATATTTTTTATATCAGTAATTAATGAATTGTATGTATCATTTACAAGAAATTTCATTGAAATAAATAAAGTAAGTGTACCACATATTATTGGCGCAAAGCCTGTTAAAAAAAGACCAGCTTTTTGAATAATATTATTTTTATTATATGAAAAATTAACATATCCAAGTATCCCATCTTTGCTTCCCTTAAAAGGTCTTATAAGTTTCACTTCATTTACATTATAAAGAAATATTTTAGCAAATATATAGTGACTTAATTCATGAATAATTACTCCTGGTGCAGTTAAAATAATAGCTGTAAATCCTACAGATGATAATAAATTTTTTATTGATTTATTACGTATATATCCTAATATAAGACCGCATATAATAAGTATCCCAAATAATTCTGTAAGAATAATTAAAGATAATAAGAGAGAATGAAAAATATCTATTAAAATTTGATTCATATTAAAACTCCTTTTAATAAAATAAAGGACAAATGAAAATTCATCTGCCCTTATTTTTAATTAAATTTAGAAAAATTTACTTACATATCCCTGAACAAATATAAATAGTACTATAATTGGTAGTACAAATTTTATATAATAATAAGTCCATTTTGGATATTTTATTCCTTTTCCAGAATTTGCTTCGTGTAAAAAGTTTTTAAAACCCCAACCATATTTACTTGTGCAGAATGCTAAGTATACAAGACTTCCTAGAGGAAGAAGGTTATTACTTATTATAAAATCTTCTAAGTCAAGAATGTTACTTGAAGGTCCAAATGGTTGAAAACCGCTCCAAACATTAAATCCTAATACGCAAGGAATTGAAAGTATAATAATTACAAAAATATTTACTATAATAGCTTTTTTTATGCTGCAATTTGTAAGGTCAGTTGCATATGATATAATATTTTGAAAAACTGCAATTACAGTTGATAAAGCTGCAAATGACATAAATAAAAAGAATAAAGTTCCCCAAATTCTTCCTCCAATCATGTTATTAAAAACATTAGGAAGGGTTATAAATATTAATGATGGACCGGCTGTAGGCTCTATATTAAAAGAAAAACATGCAGGGAATATTATAAGTCCTGCCATTAAAGCTACAACTGTATCTAAAATAGTAACGTTTATTGCTTCTCCGGTTAATCTATGTGTTTTATCAATATAGCTTCCGAATATAGCAAGAGATCCTATTCCTATACTAAGTGTAAAGAAAGCCTGCCCCATAGCTGCAAATATACTTTCACCAAGTCCGGCTTGAAGCATTTTGTTTATATCAGGTTTTAAATAAAAGATAAGACCAGCTTCTGCATTTTTCATAAAAATAGAATGAACTGCAAGAACAATCATTAAAATAATAAGACTTACCATCATTATTTTAGTTATTTTTTCAACTCCATTTTGAAGCCCTCTTGAACATATAAGAAAACATCCTAAAACAACAAGAATCATAAATATCATCATTAAAGTAGGATTGTTTAAAATATTAGTAAATTCAGATGAAACAGCTTCAGGAGAAAGTCCTTTAAAGTCTCCTTTTATCATTTTAAAGAAGTATAATATCATCCAGCCTGCAACTGTCGTGTAAAACATCATTAATATATAATTACCTGCCATAGCAATATATTTATTAATATGCCATTTTGTTCCTTTTGGCTCTAAGACATCAAATGAACAGGCAGAACTTTTTTGACTTGCACGGCCAACTGCAAATTCCATGACAACAATAGGAAGTCCTAATATAAGAAGAAACATAATGTAAATAAGTACGAAAGCAGCACCTCCATATTTACCTACAATATACGGAAATCTCCATACATTTCCAAGTCCTATAGCACATCCAGCTGAAATTAATATAAAACCAAGCCTGGATGAAAATTTTTCTCTTTCCATAATTTTAATATCCTCCTTGTTAAGTAGTACCATAATATTATACACGAATATTGTAATAAAAAGAACATTTATTTGGATAAATATAAATTAAAAGAACAAAAAATATTTGAAAATTTTAAGAATTTGCGAAAATATTTGACAAAAAAATATATAAGTGGTAAATTGGGAGCATAAAATAAAGTTTTCTTTAATTAAGACAAGCATTAAGCGTGTATTTGCGCCTTGATTATATATCAAGGCGTGTTTTTTATATAAAAAGGGGGACTAATAAATGAATAATTATAGTGTTTATTTACCATGTTATAGTGTAGGAACTGAGTGTTATAAGGAAATTCCGTATGTAACAAAGCGTTTTGGGGAAAAAGCAGTGGTAATAGGCGGAAAAACAGCACTTTCAAAAGCTAAGGATAGTATACTAGAAGGAGTCAAAGATTCTAATGTAGAAATACTTGATTTCCTATGGTATGGTGGAAATTCAACTTATGAAAATGCTGACATGCTTTTAAATAATAAAAGCGTTAGACAAGCTGATTTTGTATTTGCTGTAGGTGGTGGAAGAGCAGTAGATACATGCAAAGTTGTTGCAGACAAACTTGATAAGCCACTATTTACATTTCCAACAATTGCATCGAATTGTGCAGCATGTACTGCAATAGCAGTAATTTATAATAGTAATGATACGTTTAAAGAATATTATTATATAAAAGCACCAGCAGTTCATACATTTATAAATACAAAAATAATTGCAGAAGCACCCGAATCATTATTTTGGGCAGGAATCGGAGATGCATTATCTAAAGAAACAGAAGTGTTATTTGCAACACGAGGTAAAGATTTATTTCATACTCCACTTTTAGGAGCACAGCTTGCATGTGCATGTGATAAACCTCTTCTTGATTTTGGTAAAAAAGCACTTGATGATTGCAAAAGTAATAAACCTTCAGATGAGCTTTCACAGGTAGCACTTGATATTATAATAAGTACAGGACTTGTTTCAAATTTAACATCAGATGGTGACAACTATTATTATAACAGCAGTCTTGCACATTGTGTTTATTATGGATCAACTCTAGTTAAAGAGTGCAGCAAACATCTTCATGGAGAAATAGTTGCATTTGGAGTACTTTGTCTTTTAACTTATGATAAGCAGTATGAAAAGCGAGAGAAGATATTTAAGTTTAATAAAAGTGTAGGACTTCCAACATGTCTTAGTGATATTGGAGCAACTAAAGATGATGTAAGAAAGATGGTTAAGAAATCTGAATCTGCAGTTGAATTTAATTGTGCACCATACAAAATAACAGAAGACAATTTTGTCAAAGCTATTTTGGATTGCGATAAATTCTCAAAGGAAAATAAATAAATTTAAGTCTTAGATAAAACATAAAGAGTTTAGCTTTAATATTTAGGCTAAACTCTTTGTGTTTTTAGAATGTTTTATTATTTATAATGAGTTTTTACTGAAGGTTCTTTTTCACATTCAGCACAGTCATCATGTGCTTTATTTTTTATGTTATTTAAGTAAGTTCTAGACGACGGATCGTTTACCGATGTTTTTTTACTTGACATATATATTCCTCCTCTTAATTATGAATTAATTTTCTATATTAGCTTATCCAATTATTAAAAAATTATTTTAAAAAAAATATATGGTAACTTTAGTCCATGATAAATATGTAAATTTAAAGTAATGTGATATAATGTTTTTGTTACAAATGAATATCAAAGATTAGGAGTGGTAGTTATGAAAAAAAGGCGCTATGGACAGATGTCTGAATCTATTTTAGTGGGTATCTGTTTAGCCTTAACAGGAGGATTCCTTGATGCATATTCTTTTATATGTAGAGGAGAGGTATTCGCAAATGCACAGACTGGTAATATAGCTTTATTTGGAGCAAATCTTTTTGAAAGAGAATATGTTAAAGCTTTGAAATATCTTATTCCAATACTAGCATTTGCTATTGGTGTATTTATTGTAGAAGAAGTAAAACATAGGTATAAAGAAAATAAAACAATTCACTGGAGACAGATAGTTCTTGCATTTGAAATAGTTTTATTAATGATTGTAGGATTTATATCAAAAGAAAATAATAATATGGCAAACGTAATAGTATCATTTGTCTGTTCTCTTCAAGTAGATAGTTTTAGAAAAGTTAGAAATAAAACATTTGCAACTACAATGTGCACAGGAAATCTTAGAAGTGGGACAGCACTTTTATGTACATATAGAGTTATTAAAGATAAAAGTTTACGGAGCAAAGCATTTGATTATTATGCAATAATTTTAGTATTTATAATTGGAGCAGGTATCGGAGGAATATGCTCATCTTTATTTCATGAAAAGTCTATTATAATTTCTATTATTCCTCTTATTATATGCTTCCTTGTAATGTTTATTAGAGAAGAAAAAGCTGGGGATATTTACAGCTAATTTTATTTTTATAATTGCCATCATGCTAAGATTTAGTATTATGGCAATTTTTGGCATTAACAATACAAGAAAATAAATATTTATTATATATTTTATTTAAAAATCGGATTAATTTAGTATAATATATATAGATATGTTTATTTATATATGGGGGATTGAATTATGATTAAGAAGATTAATAGGAGTTTAACATTAATTACTATCATAGTTATACTTATGCTAATTGGCTTTTTATCAATTATAAAAACATTTACAAAAGCTGATAGCTTGAGTGTACTTTTTGATAATTCTCTAATTTCATCATCGATTATAAATTTAGAAGATGATTGGAATATGAGAAGCGAAAATAATATAGAGAAGGTAGAGCAAATTCAATTCCCGAAAAGATTTAAATATGATAAAGGAAATGTAATATCTTTTTCAAGAAATATTACTGGAGATTTTTCAGTAGATGATGATATGCTATGTATACAGACTGATATAAGCAATTTTATTGTATATGTAGATAATATAAAAATATATGATTATTATGACTTTAAATATGATAAGCCTTTAAATAAATCTTTAAATAAAATACATCTTATAAGGATTCCAAATAATTTTAGAGACAAAAATATTAAAATTAAATTTAGAATGTGCTCAGGAACGAATACTTCCTATAATATACGAAAGATATGTATAGGAAGCAAAGTATCAATTCTTTATTCAATAATAAAAAATGAGATACCAAGTATGATATTTGTTATTGCATCTTTAATTCTTGGAATAATTGTAATTTTATTTTCTATTACAGGTCTTTTAAAGAAAGAAGATGAAGAGTTAAGTTTATTATTTTTTGTTGGACTCTTTACTTTAATAGGTTCTATATATGTATTTTCAAATACAAATACTATACAGATATTTTTAAAAAATGTGTACACAATTAATACAATTAAATATGTATCATTATTATTTTTGCCAATAAATTTTCTAGTATTAATTATTTTAAATACACCAAAAGAAAAAAATAAATTGTTATATGTTTTTTTTAGTATATCCATTGTTAATTTTATATTTCAAATTTTATTGACAGAAAAAGAAATAACAGATTATAAAAGTAATATAGATATAACAAGGCTTCTTATAATAGCGGTTTTTTTTATAACTATATTTATACAATTAAGATATTGGAGAGGCGAAAAAAAGTTATTTCTAATTTCTACTTTACCTATAATGTTTACAGCAATTTTAGAAATTTTAATAAAGCATTTTTCAAATCTTATAAGGGGTGGTATATTAGAAATCGGAATTCTAGTTTTTATATCTATAAATTTTTCACATACGATAAATGAGTATTTTAAATATCTTAAAAAATCTATGCAGACTGACGTATTTAAAGAACTTGCTTATATAGATAAAATGACAGATGTAGGGAATAGAGTTTCCTATGAACAAAAAATTACTTCTATAAATGACAAAAGAGACAGCTACTTAAGTATATGGTGTTTTTCGTTTGATATAAATAATTTAAAAACAGTAAATGATACATTAGGTCATAGCAGTGGAGACATGCTAATTATTGGATTTGCAAATGTGTTTAAAAAAACATTTAAAAATAAAGGAGATTGTTTTAGAACTGGAGGAGATGAATTTGTTGCAATAACATATAATATGAAAGAAGAGGATGTAGCAGAGATTATTGATTATTTTTATAAAAATCTTGTCGAACATAATACTGTTACAGAACCAAAATTAAGTGTAGCCGTTGGATTTAAAAAATATAATAAAGAAACGGATAAAAATATAAATCAGACTTTAATGAAATCAGACAAATTAATGTATCGAAATAAAATTTTAGTGAAGAAACAGCACAATATGAAAATTAGATAATTTTTCAAAGGTCAAATAATGAAAAACTTAAATTGATCATTATTTGACCTTTATTTGTTAACGGCTATTTTTTAAAATCTTATAATATTTCGTTTTATGCATCATTAAAAGATTTAGTATATTGCGTAAAAACATGATTGACAATGGTAAATAAAAGGTATAATATTAATTCATACTAAGTTTATCATATTAGTATATTTAATATTACTAAGGGGGCTAAATTATGAATGAAAGAAAATATAAGTTCGAAACAATTCAAGTACATGCGGGGCAGGAGACAGCTGATAAGTCGACTGATTCAAGAGCAGTTCCTATTTATCAGACATCTTCTTATGTATTTAAAGATTCAGCACAAGGGGCAGCAAGATTTGCACTAAAAGAGCCGGGAAATATTTATGGAAGGCTTACAAATCCTACAGAAGATATTTTTGAAAAACGTATAGCAGCACTTGAAGGTGGAGTAGCAGCTGTAGCAACAGCATCAGGAGCAGCTGCAATTACTTATGCGGTATTAAATATATCTCAGCAAGGAGATAATATAGTATCTGCAAGTTCACTTTATGGTGGAACATATAATTTATTTAAACACACTCTTCCAAGGTATGGAATAACAACTAAATTTGTTAAAGAGGATGATTTAGAAAGTTTTAAGAAGGCTATAGATAGTAAAACAAAGGCTATATATATAGAAACACTTGGAAATCCTAATTGCAATATAATAGATGTTGATGAAGTCGCAAAAATAGCACATGAACATAAAATACCACTAATTGTAGATAATACTTTTGCAACTCCATATCTTTTTAGACCTATAGAACATGGTGCTGATATAGTGGTTCACTCTGCAACTAAATTTATTGGAGGCCATGGCACTTCTATTGGAGGAGTTATAATTGATTCTGGAAAATTTGATTGGTTTTCA
The DNA here is from genome assembly GCF_022869825.1 of Clostridium sp. BJN0001. NCBI lineage: Bacteria > Bacillati > Bacillota > Clostridia > Eubacteriales > Clostridiaceae > Clostridium > Clostridium sp. BJN0001. The sequence continues at coordinate 1,069,952 of NZ_CP094971.1, forward strand.
TCAGAAAAGTTTTTGCAGCTTTCAAAAGAAGATCCAAGTTATCATGGTTTTGTTTTTGCAAAAGATGCTGCACCAGCAGGATTTGCAGTAAGAGTTCGTGCAATATTATTAAGAGATACAGGAGCAACTATAAGTCCATTTAATTCATTTTTGTTTCTGCAGGGGCTTGAAACACTTTCTTTAAGAGTGGAAAGGCATGTATATAATGCATTAAAAGTAGTGGAATTTTTAAATAATAATGATAAAGTAGAAAAGGTAAATCATCCATCTTTGCCTAATAGTAAGTATAATAAATTATATAAAAAATATTTTAAAAATGGAGCAGGCTCAATTTTTACATTTGAGATTAAAGGTGGATCTAAAGAAGCTCAGAAATTTATAAACAAACTTAAGATTTTTTCTCTTCTTGCAAATGTAGCGGATGTTAAATCTTTAGTTATTCATCCAGCAAGCACAACACATGCACAGCTTACGAAAAAGCAGCTTATTGAAACAGGAATAAAAGAAAATACAATAAGACTTTCTATAGGAACTGAAAATATTGATGATATAATTTATGATTTAAATAATGCATTTAAGGATTAACATAATAAAATGTGATTATTTTATAAAAGCGTAGCTTTATTATAATAATAAAACTACGTTTATTTTTATGTGAATATATCATTTTATAAATTTTTTGTTGTATAAATAAATGTCAAAACTTTAATAAAAATATAAAAAAGAACCTAAAAATTGAATATTAGTTGTATGATATATAGAAATAATTAGCTTGTGTGAGGGATTCGTAATGAAAAAGAAGATATTTATATTTATTTTTATGGTTGTTATATATATTTTTGCTATTCCTGTTTCAAATGTTTATGCAGATGGATGGGAAAGTAATAATGGAAAATGGTTTTATAAATTAGATAACGGTGAATATCGTAAAGGATGGATATTTGATAAAAATGATTGGTATTATTTAAAAGAAGATGGAAGTATGGCTACTGGTTGGCTTAAAAATAGTGAAAAATGGTTTTACTTTAGAGATTCTGGAAAGATGGCAAATAACGTAAATGTTGATGGATATTATTTAGGAGCAGATGGATCTCTTGATTCAGACGTAAAAAATAATGAAGTGAATACTGACGATGTAGATCTTGACGTTATTTATGCAGAACCTTATAATAATATTAAGGTAAATATTATAAACAAAAGTAAAAACGAGATATCATATACGCTTTCTTATAAAATTTATAAGCTGCAGAATAATTCATGGGTAGATATTTCAAAAAATACTAATAAAAATATTTTTGATATTGCAATTATGCTTGAACCAAATGAGGTGAATTCTCAGAATATAGATTTAAATAATTTGTATGAAAAACTGATTCCAGGGCAAAAATATATGATATCAAAAAAAATAGGAAATAAGGATGTAGCTCAGGAATTCAGCATAGAGCCATAAAGGCTTAAGAAAGGATAATCTTATGAGAAAAGTTTATAAAAATCCTAAAGAACTTGCAACATGTCTTAAAGATGTTGTTGATAAATACTACGATTCATTAATTACAGAAGAAAAGATGAAAGATGTATTGTCTGAGCTTATTGAGCATAATAGAAATGAAATTTATAAAGATAAAAATATGTCAGTTAAAATATCGAATGTAATTGGAAAAGATAGACAAGATATAATTGATAAAGTAGCTAGAAATATTTTAGAATAGACTTTGAGTAGTAAGAGGCATAACAGAATTTTGAATTCTGGTATGCTTTTTTATTTCTAAACATTGAAAAGCTTTTCATAAAATGATATTATATTAATATGAAGATTAAATTTACCCATTAAAGCAAAAAAAGGGGGAATATAGTATGATTAATAAAGTTTTAATACCAATAGATGGAACAGAAAGAAGTTTACATTCTTTTAATTTTGTAAGAAAAATATTTGATAAAGATAATGTAGAAATTACAATAATGTATGTTAAAGAACTTGTAGTCATAAATGGAGCTGTAATAGAAGATGAGGTAAATATAGCAAAGATAAAAGGTCAGGAAATTTTAAAATCAGCAAGGAATATGATAAAAGATTATAATGTTAAAACATTTATGACTTTTGGATATGCGAGCGATGAAATATTAAAGAAAACTAAAGAGGAAAAATACGACATAATTGTTATGACTAAGTCAAATAAAAAGGGTATAATAAGAATGATAGGATCTGTTACTTCAAGTGTAGTAAAAAAAGCACAGTGTGTTGTAATGGTAGTCCCTCAGTAGTGAATTAGAAAGAGCAGGTCTTAAATTTTACCTGCTCTTTATTATTTGGAGATGATAAAAAATGGAACATGTAGAACATAATTTTGATCCTGTATTTGATAAAAATTCTAAAGTTTTAATTCTTGGAACGATGCCGTCTGTAAAATCAAGAGAAGAAAACTTTTATTATGGACATCCTAGAAATAGATTTTGGAAAATCATATCAAAGATAACAGGATGCAGTACATATAATACAATTGAGGAAAAGAAAAAAATGCTTATTAAAAATAAAATAGCAGTATATGATGTAATAAAAAGTTGTGATATTAATCTATCAAGTGATAGCAGCATAAAAAATGTAGAGCCATCAGATATTGATACAATAGTAAAAAATTCGAATATAAAAACTGTATTTTTAAATGGTGATAAAGCTTTCAAACTTTATAATAAATATTTTAAAAATAAATTTGATTTAAAAATAATAAAACTTCCATCTACAAGCCCCGCAAATGCAAGATTTAAAGAAGAAAATTTGCTTGAAAAGTGGAAAGTTATAAAAGAATATATATGTTGACAATTATTGAGTACAGAATTAATATATAAAAGTAATGTTAATATAGATAAAGTCTATGATGAGGAATAGTAATTAATAATATCTGTCAAAGAGATTCATAAAGTATGCTGAAAATATGAAACAGATAGATTAATGAATGGGCCTTTAAGATATTAGGACAAATCATTTAACTTTTGAGAGTATCTAAAATGGTGACTGCACCTTACAGCAGATTAAAGAGGCATTTAATGCAAATTTAGGTGGTACCGCGAAAACATCTTCGTCCTATTATTTTAAGGACGGAGTTTTTTTATTTATATTTAAAATTTAAGGAGTGTATTTTTATGGCAAAGAAAATAATTTTAACTGGAGACAGACCAACAGGAAAATTACATATAGGACATTATATAGGTTCGTTAAAAAATAGAGTTGCTCTTCAAAATTCAGGAGAATATGAAAGTTATATTATGATAGCTGATATGCAGGCTCTTACTGATAATGCAAGAAATCCTGAAAAAATAAGAAATAGTCTTATTGAAGTTGCACTTGACTATTTAGCAGTTGGATTAGATTGTCAAAAATCTACCATTTTTGTTCAATCACAGATACCAGAACTTTGTGAACTTACTACACATTATTTAAATCTTGTTACACTTTCTAGACTTGAAAGAAACCCTACTGTAAAAGCAGAAATAAAACAGAAGAATTTTGAAAATAGTATACCTGCAGGATTTTTAGTTTATCCTGTAAGCCAGGCTGCTGATATTACAGCATTTAAAGCAGATACAGTACCAGTTGGAGAAGATCAGCTTCCTATGATTGAGCAAACAAGAGAAATAGTTAGAAGCTTTAATAATATTTATGGAAATATATTAGTAGAACCAGAAGCTATTATTCCTAAGGATACATGCGGAAGACTTCCAGGAACAGATGGAAAAGCTAAGATGAGTAAATCTATTGGAAACTGCATTTACTTATCTGATGATGCAGATACAATAAGAAAAAAAGTTATGTCAATGTATACAGATCCTGATCATATAAAAGTTGAAGATCCAGGAAAGATAGAAGGAAATACAGTATTCACTTACCTTGATGTATTTAGTGAAGATAAAGAAAAGGTTGCACAAATGAAGGAGCATTATGAAAAAGGTGGTCTTGGAGACATGAAAGTTAAGAAATATTTAAATGAAGTAATCCAAGCTGAACTTGAACCAATAAGAAATAGAAGATTAGAATTTGAAAAAAATAAAGATTATGTATATAAAATGCTTAAAGATGGTAGCGAAAAGGCAAGAGAAGTTGCTGCTTCTACATTAAGAGAAGTAAGAGAAGCAATAGGACTTGAATACTTTAAATAAATACTATATTTGACAAATTTCAGTTTATTTATTAAAATAATATGTTGATAACAAATAGAGGAGTGGTTATACAATGATAAAAGAAAATGGAAATATATCTATAGACACAGAGAATATTTTCCCTATTATTAAAAAATGGCTTTACTCTGATAAAGATATATTTATAAGAGAAGTAATTAGTAATGGATGTGACGCTGTATCTAAATTTAGAAGCCTTGTCTCTCTTGGAGAAGCTAAAGAGGAACAAGATGAGAAGTACAAAGTAGTTGTTTCTATAAATAAGGACAATAAGACTTTAAAATTTATTGATAATGGTATAGGAATGACTGAAGATGAAGTTAAAAAGTATATAAACCAAGTCGCATTTTCAGGAGCTACAGATTTTATTGAAAAATATAAAGATAAAATGGATGATTCAAAAGACATTATAGGTCATTTTGGACTTGGATTTTATTCAACATTTATGGTATCTAAAAAAGTACAGATAGATACACTTTCCTACAAAGATGGAAGTGAAGCTGTTAGATGGATATGTGATGGAGGAACAGAATATTCAATTGATCATTCAGACTCTAGAGAAACAAGAGGAACTACAATTACATTATATCTTGATGATGAAAGTTTAGAATTCCTTGAAGAGTATAAAGTTAGAGAAATAATAACTAAATACTGTTCATTCCTGCCAACAGAAATTTATTTAGAAGATGAACTTAAGAAGAAAGAAGAACCTAAATATGTTACTAAGAAAAAAGAGGATGGAACAGAATATAAAGAACTTGTAAAACCAGAGGAAATAAAACCTTTAAATGATATTCATCCGCTTTTTATGAAAGCACCAAAAGATTGTACAGATAAAGAGTACAAAGAATTTTATAAAAAAGTATTTATGGACTTTAATGAGCCTTTATTTTGGATTCATTTAAATGTAGATTACCCATTTAATTTAAAAGGAATTTTATATTTCCCTAAATTAAATCATGAAATAGAAGCTACAGAAGGACAGGTTAAATTATATAATAATCAGGTATTTGTTGCCGATAACATAAAAGAAGTAATACCAGAATTTTTACTACTTTTAAAAGGTACAATTGACTGCCCAGATCTTCCTCTTAATGTATCAAGAAGTTTTCTTCAAAATGATAGAGATGTAGCTAAGATTTCAAAACATATTGTAAAAAAAGTTGCAGATAAACTTATAGACTTATTTAAGAATTCAAGAGAAGAATTTAATAAATTCTGGCCTGATATAGAAATATTCATAAAATATGGATGCTTAAGAGATCAAAAATTTTATGAACAGATTAAAGATGTATTAGTATTTAAAGATTTAAATGGAAAATTCATAACTTTAAAAGATTATCTTAAAAAAGATGATAATAAAGATAATGAAGAAGAAAAAGATGATAAAGATAAGAAACAAGAGAAGATATATTATGTAAATGATGAAAACCAGCAGTCACAATATATTAAAATGTTCAAGAAAAATAACATAAATGCTATAGTACTTGAATGTTCTCTTGATGATCATTTCATTACATTTCTTGAAATGCATGAGCCTAAACTTAAATTCTTAAGAATAGATGCTGAGGTATCGGAAGCTTTGGCTACCCAAACAGCTGATGATGATGAAGCAGGAAAAGCTTATGATAAAGAAGTAGAAGAAGTATTTAAAAATGTACTAAAAGATAAAGTAAAGGAAATATCAGTAAAGAAATTAAAAGATAAAGAAACATCTGCTATGATACTCGTTTCTGAAAGCTCAAGAAGAATGGTAGAAATGGCTAAGATGTATGCAAAACAAGGACTAAATTTTGGAGCAAGTAACTTTAGTGAAGAACTTACTCTTGTAATAAATAATGATAATTATATAGTTAAAAAGGTTGTAGAAATGTCTAAAAATGATGATAAAAAAGAAGATGTTGATTCAATCTGTAAATATATTTTAGACCTTGCAAAACTTTCAAATAAAGAACTTAAATCTGATGAGCTCGGAGATTTCTTAAAAAGAAGCAATAAACTTCTAATGAAAGTAATTTAATACTACTGCATTGTAAAATTATATCATTAATGATATAATTCAATAAGGAATCTTTTTTATTATGAATGGAGGACTTTTTATAATGAAACACATAGTAACAGTAAATAAACCAAACATAAAGAATAGTTTATGTAAGCCTGGTTGTAAAGAATGTGCAAATTCATGCCAATCAGCATGTAAAACTTCATGCACAGTTGCAAACTTAGCATGCGAAAACTAATTTCTTAAGCAGTAACATTAGTTACTGCTTACTTTATTTATAATTTGGGAGGAATTTATAGTGGCATTAATACATAAGTTTAAACAAGGCGGAAAATATTTTGTTTTAGATGTTAATTCAGGAGCAGTTCATATAGTGGATGAGCTTGTTTATGATATATTAGAAGACGATGGAATAAAAACAAAAGCAGAAATAATGACAAAATTTAATGACAAATATGATAAGGAAGAATTATCAGAGGCATATGATGAAATTCAAGAACTTGCTGAAGAAGGAATAATATATTCAAAAGATCAGTATGAAGAAATTGCAAATAGTCAGATGGAAGACAGAGATTACATTAAAGCATTATGTCTTAACATAATCCATGGATGTAATTTAAGATGTAAGTACTGTTTTGCAGATGAAGGAGAATATCATGGACATCAAGGAGTAATGTCTGTTGAAACAGCAAAAAAAGCAATTGATTATGTTGTTAAAAGAAGTGGCCCAAGAAAAAATATAGAAATAGACTTATTTGGTGGAGAACCTACTTTAATGATGGAGCCTATCAAAAAAATAGTCGCATATGCAAGAAAGCATGAAAAAGAATGGGGAAAAAGTATAAGATTTACAATGACAACAAATTGTACACTTTTAACTCCTGAAATGATGGAATTCTTAAATAAAGAAATGATAAATATCGTTTTATCTTTAGATGGAAGAAAAGAAGTAAATGATAAAGTAAGAGTTAAACCTGATGGAAGCGGCTCATACGATGATATTGTTCCAAACATAAAGGAAATGATTAAAAGAAGGACAAAGGGTAAGCAGTATTACGTAAGAGGAACATTTACTAGAAATAATCTTGATTTTTATAATGATATAATGGCTATGGTCAATGAAGGATTTAGAGAAATTTCAATTGAACCAGTTGTTCTTGAAGATAAAAGTCCTTTATCTATAAGAGAACAGGATCTTCCAGAGATTTTTGAAAATTATGATAAGCTATATGAAGAAATGGCAAGAAGAAAAAGAGAAGGAAAAGATGAATTTAAATTCTATCATTTCAATATAGATATACAGGGAGGACCTTGTATTTATAAGAGAATATCAGGATGTGGTTCAGGATTTGAATATGTTGCAATAACTCCTCAAGGAGATGTTTATCCATGTCATCAGTTCGTAGGAAATGATGATTTTAAAATTGGAAATATCTATGATGATACATTTGATAGAAGTATCGGAGATAAGTTTAAGAAGGCAAATATCTATTCAAAACCTAAATGTAGAAAATGCTGGGCAAGATTTTACTGCAGTGGAGGATGTCAAGCAAATAATTTCAATTTCAATGGAGACATAAAAGACCCTTATGAAATTGGATGCAAAATGCAGAAAAAGAGAATAGAATGTGCTATAGCGTTAAAAGCTGTAGAAGCAGAAGAAAAATAAGAGACAAATATATGTGTATACTTGTGGGTGTTGCATCAGTATTTTAATACTGTATGCTCACCCTATTTTAATTTACAAATTGAGAAAAAATGTCCAATAATTTTATACTGATCAGTTTAAAAATTAACAATTTATTAAAATATTATAGTAAAAAAAGTGGTATTATATAAGTGAATTTGTTGTACTACCTAGTACAATTTTAGGAATGGAGGCTTAATATTTTATGAAGAAAAAAAGCAATCATGGAATTGTGGATATAATCATAAATAAACGAAAATGGATAGAAAAGATATTTATGATTCTGATATTAATTAGTTTAATATGTTTTCCGTTTGTTGGTGTAAATTATGATCTTACGAAATATCTTCCTGATTATGCACCTTCAAAACAAGGATTAAATCTTATGGAGCAGGAGTTTGGTTACCCTGGTACTGCAAGAGTAATGATAAGTGATGTTTCGATTTATGAAGCGAAGCTTTATAAAGATAAAATAAGTAATGTTGATGCAGTGGATATGGTGCTGTGGGCGGACAGCGATACAGATATTTATCAATCAAATTTATTTATAAATTATGATAACATAAAAGATTATTATAAAGATAATTGTGCCGTGATGGATGTTACGTTTAAAGGCGGAGATTCTGACAGCAGTACTCACAAAGCTATAGATGAAATAAAAAAAATCACAGGAGATAAAGGTTCATTTATGGGATCTGCCGTCGAAAATAAATCTTTAAGTGAAACACTTTCAAAAGAAATAAGTATTGCTATGGTAATAGCGGTAGTGTTAATTGCTATTATATTAACACTCACAACAAATTCATGGTTTGAACCAGTTTTGTTTTTAATGATTATGGGAATAGCAATAATTATAAATATGGGAACAAATATTATATTTGGTACAATATCGTTTTTGACATTTTCAATAGCGGCAATTCTTCAGCTGGCTGTTGCTATGGATTATTCCATATTTTTGCTTCACTCATTTACAAGAGAGAGACAAGCAGGGTTGGAGCCAACTCAAGCTATTGCAAATGCAGTAAGAACTTCTGTAATTTCAATTTTATCTAGTGGTGCAACTACAATAGTAGGATTTATAGTTCTTGCACTTATGAATTTTAAAATTGGATCTGATATGGGTTTTGTTCTTGCAAAAGGAATAGTAATAAGTTTAATTACAGTTTTATTACTTATGCCAGCACTTATTTTAAGGTGGTCAGATAAGATTGAGAAAACAGCTCATAGAATGTTTATACCACCATTTAACTGCATTTCAAATTTAATATATAAATCAAGATATGTTTTATTTGCAGTAGTAGTTTTACTCGTTCTTCCAGCTTATGTTGGACAAACTATGAATAACTTTACTTATGGAAATTCAGCGCTTGGTGCAAGTAAAGGTACTGTAGTTTATGATGATACAGAAAAAATAAATAAAATTTTTGGAAGAAGCAATCTTATCTTAGCTATGATTCCAAATGACAGTCTTGTTACTGAAAAGAAAATTTCTGATGATATTGAAGATCTTTATTATGTAAAATCTGTAACATCAATAGCAAATAAACTTCCTGAGGGAGTACCTGAAAGTATTATTCCTAAAAGTATTACAAATGAACTTCATACAGATGATTATTCACGAATAATGATTTTTGTAAAATCATCAGATGAAAGTGATTTAGCTTATGAAGCATCAGATAAAATAAAAAGTATTGTTAATAAATATTATCCGGGAAAATCATATGTAGTTGGTGTTACACCTTCAACACAGGATATAAAAGATATATTAACAAAGGATTATAACAGAGTTAATATAATATCACTTATAGGTGTTATTATAGTTGTAATGATTACATTTAAGTCAGGTATAATTCCTATAGTTGTTATGATACCTATTCAGATAGCAATATTCTTTAATATGGCTATACCGTATTTAATAGGTGATGAAATGATGTATATGGGGTATATAATAGTAAGTTGTATTCAGCTTGGAGCTACAATAGATTACTCAATTCTTCTTACGAATAATTACCTCGATGCGAGAACACAGTATGACAAAAAAGAATCGGCACTTCATGCAATATCAAGGAGTGCACTTTCAATTCTTACATCTGGAACAATACTTACAACTGTTGGATATGGACTTTATTTTACATCAACAGTTAATGCAGTTGCTGGTATAGGAAGACTTGTAGGAAGAGGAGCATTATTTAGCATGATACTTGTACTTGGACTTTTACCAATGCTTCTTCTTAAATTTGATAAGATAATATTTAGTCAGAAAGCAAGAATGGAGAAACTTTTAAAATTTGCAAAAGCAAGGAACAAGAAGATAAGACTTACAGCTAGAAATAGACTTGAAATTAGACATAAAAAAGCTAAAGAAAGAAGAAAGAAAATTTCAAAAGCTCTTAAAGGAAAAATAAAACATAAAGATATAGACAGAAATAAGTCAAAGATTAAGGACAAAAAGAGCGAAGAGAGGAGTATAGAATATGATAAGAAGAAATAGATTTATAGCAGCATCATTAAGTGTTATGACAGCAGTATCGTTAATAAATCCATTTTTAAAAGTTTATGCAGCAGCACCTACTGTAACTGCAGATGAATCAGTTTATGCCAATCTTGATTATTATGGAAGCATTTCTGATATGAATATAGTTAAAAGTTGCAGTTTAAATGGGAATACTGAATTTACTGATTATGGTGATTATGCTAAAGTAGTAAATATGTCAAACTATGCAGAGCCTGATATAGATGATGATAAAGTTACATGGAACCTTGAAGGGGAAGATCTAAAAAAGAGATTTTATTATGAATGTACTCCAAAATCAAATGATGTAGAATTTCCTTGGACATTTGATATTTCATATAAATTAAATGGTGTTCCTGCAAAAGCTGAAGATTTAGCTGGAGCATCAGGAGAAATTGAAATGAGTGTTAAAGCAGTTCCAAATGAAGATGCACAGGATTATTATAAAAATAACATGATACTTCAAGTTGCTACAATGATTGATATGGAAAATACATTGAGTGTTGAGGCAGAAGGTTCTCAGCTTCAATCAATTGGTTCTTATAAAGCTGTAGTATTTGCAGCACTTCCAGGTGAAGAAAATACATTTACTATAAGAATAGGAACTAATGATTTTAAGAGTAGTGGACTTGTTATGATGATGATTCCGGGAACACTTGAAAGAATAAAAGATATAAAAGATCTTAAGGAAAAGAAAGACAAGGTAGATGATTCTGCAGATGCTATAAATGAAAGCCTTAATGAAATACTTAATGTTATGTCAAGTATGTCAACTGGAATAAATACAGCATCGAAAGGATTAGATGAGTTAAATGATACAAGAGGATATATAAGCTCAGAGAAAGGAAATGTATATAATAATGTTGACATTTCACTTGATGATATAGATAAACTTGTCGATCAGATAAATAAGTATTATCCAGAATTAAAAAATTCTGAACAGATGGTTAATGATTTGAATTCTAATATTAATGATTTAGTTGGAAGTGTGATTAACCTTAAGAGTGATCTTTCAAGTTATAAATCCGATATTAATAAGATACAGAGGCTTTTAAAGAGATATCAGACAATAATAAATGATACTAATAAAGAGCAAGATGATAGAGATGATGCTATTGATGATTTAAAGGATGCACTTGGAGATTTTAAAGGAGATTTGTCAGATCTTGGAGATAATGTAGGCAAATCTAATACAAGTATTGGACAAACTAAACAAAGTGTTGAAGATCTTATTAAAAAGAAAGCAGAAGCAGAGGCATTATCAAAGCTTCCAACTAATGCACCAGATGCAGTAAAAGAAGCTTATAAGAATGTAGCAGATAAAGCTGCAGAAGAGAAAATTAAACCAGTTGAAAATGCTGTAAGCCCTGCACTTGAAAATCTTACATCAACTAATACAAAAATTTCTTCATCATTAGATTCTGGAAAGGATCTTGCAAGTTCTATTGAAGATGTAATTGATGTAGGAGAGGATTACTGTGAAAATATTGATAAAGCATTAGATAATACTGATAATATGATAGACAAGCTTAATGATGTTAATAAAACATTAAAAATATCAATAGATAAAGTTCAAGATTCAATAGATAATCTTGATACACTTAATCAAACTGCAGATAGCTATAAGGATAATACAATTAATGTTATTAAAGAATCAGAAAATTTAATTAACAAGTTTAGCGATTCTATGTTTGATTTAAAATTTGCATTAAAATCAGCTGAAAATACTATGCAAAATGCAGGAAATAAACTTGATCCTGCTACAAAAAGTACTTTAGATGGTCTTATAGATATACTTGATAAATCTCTTGATGCAGTTGGAACATCAGATTCTATAAAAAATGCAAAAGATACTATAAAAGATGCGATAGATAGTGAAGAGAAAAAGTATGAAGATGATACTAATACTTTAAATATGGATGCAGAGCATCCACTTGAATCTTTTACATCTGATAAAAATCCTGAACCTTCAAGTATACAGATAATATTAAGGACGCAGGAAATAAATAAGGACGCTGTAAAAGATAATTCTGAAGATCTTGAATATAAAGATAAGAATATAGGAATATTACAGAGAATAGGAAATATCTTTAAGAGAATTTATCATGCTGTCGTAGGAGAATAAAAAAAGCAATAAATTTTTTAAACTAAGTAAAAAAGGTTATCGGGTTCATTATATGAATAAGATAACCTTTTTTGTTTTATGTTAAACTATAATTAAAGAATAATTTGCAGTTTTAAGGAGATAAGTCATGCAAAAAATTATATTAGATAACAAAATAACACTTATTATAAAGCATACAGATTTAAATATATCATCTGTCTGTATAGGATTTGAAGCTGGCGCTGGAGCAGAATATGATGAATCATTATATGGTTTAGCACATGCTGTGGAACATATGGTTTATAAAGGAACAAAAAATAGAGATGAAAATGAAATAAATGAAAAGCTTACTGATATATTTGGCTTTAACAATGCAATGACAAATTATCCGTATGTTATTTTTTATGGGACATCACTTACAGAAAATATTGAAGAGGGCATAGAACTTTTATCTGATGTTATACTTAATCCTACATTTAAAGAAGATGGATTTGAGGAAGAAATGAAAGTTATAAAGCAGGAATTAAATGAATGGGATTCTGATTTAGAGCAGTATACTGAAGACAGATTATTCTTCAATTTGTTTAAGAAAAGAAGAATAAAATACCCTATAATAGGGACAAATAAAAGCCTTCAGAATATAAAAGTTTCAGATTTAATAAAATTTTATGAAAAATATTATGTTTCAAATAATTGCGTAATAGCAGTTGTATCATCGCTTGAACCTAAAATTATTAAAAAAATTATAGAAAAATATTTTTCTAATATGAAAAATGGAGAAATTAAAAATCATTATATAGAGTATGAAGATACAAAAAGTAAAATATTTAAAGATACTAATAATTCTAAAAATACAGAAGTTTTAATTGTATCTCAGATTAATAAATTAGAAAAAAAAGAATATAAAAATTTAAAAATTTTTGATGAATTTTTTGTTAAAGGGGTTAACTCAGTTCTTTACAATGCTTTAAGAACTGAAAATTCACTCGTTTATGATGTTTTATCATCTATAGAATATGATAAATACATAAAGCTTTATAAAATAAGATTTAGTGCGTCTATAGATAATGCTGAAAAAGGCATAGAGGTTTTTAGAAAAATTATTAATAACTTAGATGATTATAAAAGTAAGTTTAGAGAATCTTTAGAAAAAATAAAGAAGAGTATTCTTCTAAAAGAGGAACTAAAAAGTGAAACTACTATTTCATCTGCTAAAAAACTTGTTATAGATTATATAATGTTTAAAGGTATGAAAGAAATAGATGAAATGGAAATCGAAACTGAAGATATAGTTAATGTAGCTAAAAAAGTTTTATCTAATATTTCTATTGAAATTGCTCAAAAATAATGTTAAGGAGATAAAAAATGAATAAAAAACTTCCACTTTTGGCTGAAGTGTTAAAATATCATGATGAAAAAAATTTATTATTATCGATGCCTGGAAATAAAGGAGGAAGAGGCTTTTTAATAGATAAGTATGGAAGAAAATTTGCTGAAAATATGGGATTTATTGATATTACTGAAGTTGATCCGCTTGATAATTTTCAGTGTCCTAAAGGAGTTATAAAAGAAGCACAAAATCTTTTAGCAAAAACTTATAATTGCAAAAAAGCATATTTCCTTGTTAATGGAAGTTCATCTGGAAATATGATATCTATTTTTTCAGCATTTAATGAAAAAGATCATGTGGCGATTGAAAGAAATTGTCATAAATCTATATATAATGCTTCTATTTTAAGAAAACTCAAAGTAACATATATAGACTGTCAGGTTGATAAAGATACAGGAATACCTCTTCCTCCTAATGAAAATCAGATATTTAATGCCTTGAAAAAAGATAAAAAAATAAAAGGCGTAATTTTAACATATCCAAGTTATTATGGAATTACATATGATATACGATCTGTAATTAAAAAATTAAAAGAAAAAGAAATGAAAGTTATTGTTGATTCTGCACATGGTGCACATTTTGGACTTTCAAAAAATCTGCCTGATAATATATCTGATTTGGCAGACTATACAGTTTTAAGTGCTCATAAAACACTTCCTGCACTTACTCAAAGCGCGTATTTAGCAGTAAATGATTTAAATTCTAATGTAGAATTTTATATAGGAAGTTTTATTTCTACATCACCTTCTTATATTTTAATGTCATCCTTAGATTATGCAAGATACTATATGGATACATATGCAAAAAAAGATTATGAAAATCTAATAACTTTGATGAAATATTGGAAAGATAAAATAAATAATGAAACTCATTTTAATATATTATCAAAAGATGATCTTAAAATTTATGGAAATTATGATGTTGATTTATCAAGATATGTAGTAGTAACGGAGAAAGGATATTCAGGTCATAAACTTTTGAAATATTTAAGAGAAAAAAAGATTCAGTGTGAGATGAGCTTTGAAAGAGGAGTAGTTTTAATTTTTTCACCATTTAATGATAATAATGATTTTAAAAAAGTATTTAATGCACTTTTAGAAATTGATATTAATAAAATTAAAGAAAATCATTCTTATTTTGATATGATATATAAAATACATGAAAAAAAATTAGAGCCATATGAAGTATTTTCATCTGAGAGCGAATTTGTATTTTATAAAAATGCTATAGGAAAAGTATTAAAAGAATCAATAGTACCATATCCCCCAGGGATACCACTTGTATGTGCAGGAGAAGTCTTAAATGAAGCAGATATTAATATTATAGATGAATATGTAAATAATAATAAAGATATAATAGGAGTATATGATAAAAAGGTCAATATTTTAAAATAAAATGTATATAATAAGCAAAATCGTAAATACTACTAATGTTAAAGTTAATAAGTTTAGCTTTGATATACATATTTATGAAACGGAGGTGAACTGCTGCTGAGTTAAGTATAGAGCAGCGGAACATTTATGACAGACAAGACAATTACTTGTAGAGATTGTGGAAAAGAATTTATTTTTACTGAAGGAGAACAGGAATTTTATAAAGAAAAAGGATTCCAAAATGATCCAGTAAGGTGCCCAGAGTGTAGAAGAAAGAAAAAAGAGAATCATAGAAGAGATTATTAATAAAATTTTTAAATTATACTTGAATTATATGCACTAATAAGACTATAATTAATTATGATTTAAAAAATATTTTAATTATAGATAGTAAAAGATTATGATAAGAAATAGTATATTAGGATTAACTTTTAGAGAGCTGAAGGTAGGTGTAATTCAGCAGTGATTCCTAGTAGAAGCAGTCTTTGAATTTTGCTTTTGAAAAATAGATTTATTCTAATTAGAAAGCAACGTTTAGCTTACGTTAATGAGTTTATATAATTTATTTTATATTGGTGAGTGAATAATTTTTTATTATTTATTAGGGTGGTACCGCGTAGAATGTCCTTCGTCCCTTATTGGGATGAAGGATTTTTTTATATACTTTTATTAAGGAGGTAATAAGTATGAATGAAATATTAGAAATTCTTGAAAGTAACAGCAGATATTCTGATAAGCAGATAGCCGTTATGACAGGAAAAACAGTAGAAGAAGTAAGAGATGCAATAAAAGATTATGAGGAGAAAAGTATTATTGCAGGATATACTACTCTTATAAACTGGGAGAATACAGGTAAAGAAACAGTTACTGCACTAATTGAAGTTAATGTCACTCCTCAAAGAGGTGAAGGATTCGATAAAGTAGCAGAAAGAATATATAAATTCTCAGAAGTTAAAGCATGCTATCTTATGTCAGGAGGATTTGATCTTACTGTAATAGTAGAAGGAAAAACAATGAGAGAAGTTGCACTTTTTGTATCTGAAAAACTTTCAATGCAGCAGTATGTATTAAGTACATCAACACATTTTGTTCTTAAAAAGTATAAGGATCATGGAACAATATTTAAAGAGAAAAAAGTAGACGATAGGGAGGCTATATTTATATGATACTTGAAAATATGATACTTAAAAACGTAAAAAATATGCCGCCATCAGGTATAAGAAAGTATTTTGATATGATAAATGAAATGGATGATGTAATATCTTTAGGAGTTGGAGAACCTGATTTTGTAACACCGTGGAATGTAAGAGAAGCTGGCATTTATTCTCTTGAAGAAGGACACACTCATTATTCATCTAATGCAGGTTTTGTTGAACTTAGAAATGAAATAGCAAAATATTTATATAGAAGATTTAATTTAAGTTATAACCCTCTTAGCGAAATAATAGTTACAGTTGGAGGAAGTGAAGGAATAGATCTTGCTCTAAGGGCTATTGCAGGTCCTGGAGATGAAGTTATAATTCCTGAACCAAGCTTTGTTGCATATAAAGGAATTACAACATTTATAGGTGCAAAACCAGTTACTATTGAACTTAAGGAAAAGGATAATTTTAAGCTCACAAAAGAGAGTCTTTTAAAGGCAATAACTCCAAAGACTAAAGTTGTTATAATACCATTTCCAAATAATCCAACTGGTGCTGTAATGACAAAAGACGATTTAAGAGAGATAGTAGATGTTCTAAAAGATAAAGATATTATAGTAATATCAGATGAAATTTATGCAGAGCTTTGCTATGAAGACAAGCATGTATCAATTGCATCTTTCCCAGAAATGAAAGATAAGACTCTTGTTATTAATGGTTTTTCAAAATCGTATGCTATGACAGGATGGAGACTTGGATATCTTTGTGGAAATGAGATACTTTTAAAACAAATGAAAAAGATACATCAGTATGCTATAATGTGTTCTCCAACAATTGCTCAGTATGCAGCAATAGAAGCATTAAAACATGGAGACGATAGTGTAAACAGTATGGTAAAAGAGTATAATAGAAGAAGAAGAGTATTAATTGATGGATTTAGAAAAGCTGGCTTAAGCTGCTTTGAACCTCATGGAGCATTTTATGTTTTTCCATGTATTAAAAGTACACATATGTCATCTGAAGAATTTTGTGAGCAGCTTCTTATTAATGAAAAAGTACTTACAGTTCCAGGAAATGCTTTTGGAGACTGTGGAGAAGGATATATAAGAGCATGTTATGCATCATCTATGGAAAATATACTTGAGGCAGTAAAGAGGATTAAGCGTTTTACTGAAAAAGTTAAAAAAGATAAAAATCTCAAATAGACTTTTATAAAAAGGAAGTAGATATTATGAGAATGGTTGATATTATAAATAAAAAGAAACGAGCAGAAACTTTATCTACAGATGAAATAAATTTCTTTACTCAAAATTATAATAAAGGGAAAATACCAGATTATCAAGTATCCGCTCTTATGATGGCTATTGTTTTTCAGAAAATGAATATAAAGGAAACCTCAGATCTTACTATGGCTATGGTAAAGTCTGGGGATGTACTTGATTTATCATCGATAGATGGAATAAAAGTAGATAAACATAGTACAGGTGGAGTTGGAGATAAAACTACATTAGTTTTAGCACCACTTGTTGCAGCAGCAAAAGTTCATATAGCAAAAATGTCAGGAAGAGGGCTTGGACATACAGGAGGTACAATAGATAAGCTGAATTCATTTAAAGGTTTTTCAACTGATATAAGTGAAGAAGAATTCATTGATAATGTAAAAAAGCATTATATTTCTATAATGAGTCCTACAAAAGATATTGCACCTGCTGATAAAAAGCTTTATGCACTTAGAGATGTTACAGGAACTGTAGAAAATGTTTCTCTTATAGCATCAAGTATAATGAGCAAGAAAATAGCATCAGGAGCAGATAAGATAGTACTTGATGTAAAAACTGGAAGTGGAGCATTTATGAAAGATTATGATGATGCTTTAGTTCTTGCAGAAACTATGGTTAATATAGGAAAACAGATTAATAGAGAAGTGGTAGCTGTTATTTCAGATATGGATCAGCCTCTTGGATATGCTATAGGAAATGTTCTTGAAGTTAAAGAAGCAGTAGAAACATTAAAAGGTAATGGTCCAGAAGATCTTTTAAAGCTATGCCTTACTCTTGGAAGTAATATGCTTGTTTTAGCAGGAAAATCAAAAAATACTGATGAGGCAGAAATGCTTCTTAAAAAGCTTATAGAAAACGGTGAAGCGTTTAAAAAGTTTAAGGAATTTATATCTATTCAAGGAGGAAATCCAATTGACGCAGATAATTTAGAAAATCTACCAAAGACTAAATATATTTATGAAGTTAAATCTAAAATTTCAGGATATGTAAATAGAATAGATTCTTATAAGATAGGAATAGCTTCTATGGTTTTAGGTGCAGGAAGAGCATCTAAGGATGATGATATAGATTTAAGCGTTGGAATAGTATTAAATAAAAAGAGAAATGATAAAGTAGATAATGATGAAACATTATGTTATATATATAGTAATGATGAGGAAAAAACTCATGAAGTAGAGAGATTAATAATAGAAAGTTTTGCTATAGAAGATAAAAAGACAGATGATGTTCCATTAATTTATAAAGTTATAAAATAAGGAGGTCTTTTTTATGATTAGCAGAGTAATTTGGATTGTACTAGATAGTGTAGGAATAGGCGCTATGGATGATGCATGTATGTATGGAGATGAAAATTCAGATACAATAGGAAATATTTCAAAAAAACTTGGAGGACTTAATATTCCTAATATGGTGAAAATAGGACTTGGAAATATTGATGGAATTCATGGATTAAAAAAGTGTGACAATCCTATAGGAGTTTTTGGAAAACTAAAAGAAAAATCTATAGGAAAGGATACAGTTACAGGACATTTTGAAATGTCTGGAATAGTATCTGAGGTTCCTTTTAAGACTTATCCAAATGGATTTAAAAAAGAAATAATTGAAAAGTTTGAAAAAGAGACAGGAAGAAAAGTACTTGGAAATAAACCTGCTTCTGGAACAGCTATATTAGATGAACTTGGTGAAGAGTCAATAAAAACAGGAAGTGTTATAGTATATACATCTGCAGATAGTGTATTTCAAATTGCAGCTAATGAGGATGTTGTTCCGTTAGATGAACTTTACAAAATATGCAAATTCACAAGAAAGATGATGACAGGAGAAAACCTTGTTGCAAGAGTTATAGCAAGACCTTTTATCGGAAATAAATCTGGCCATTTTACAAGAACTCCAAATAGACGAGATTTTGCAATAAAACCACCTTATGACACTATTTTGGATAAAGCTAAAAATAAAGGTCTTGATGTAATTGCTGTAGGGAAAATAGAAGATATTTTTTCAAAAAAAGGTATAACTGAGGCTGTTCATACTATAGACAATATGGATGGAGTAGATAAGACAATTGAATTTATGAAAAAAGATAATAAAGGAATTATATATACAAATTTAGTTGATTTTGATATGAAGTGGGGACATAGAAATAATTATAAAGCATATGGAAAAGGTCTTGAAGATTTTGATTTAAGACTTAAAGAAATAATGTCTTCAATGAGAGATGATGATATTTTATTTATAACAGCAGACCATGGATGCGATCCTACAACTGAAGGAACAGATCATTCAAGAGAATATGTTCCATTTATTGGATATGGAAAAGAATTAAAAGAAAATGTAAACTTGCATGTAAGAGATACATTTGCAGATATAGGTCAGACAATAGCAGAAGTTTTAAATACAGAAAAAATAAAGAATGGAACTGGATTTTATAAGGAAATTAAGAGGTAGAAAATGATAGATTATAAAGAACTTATAAAAACAGCTTTATTTTATAGAAATAATTCATATTCTCCATATTCACATTTCAAAGTTGGAGCTGCACTAATTACAAAATCTTCAAAAATTTTTGGTGGATGTAATATAGAAAATGCTTCGTATGGAGCTACAAACTGTGCAGAGAGAACGGCTTTATTTAAAGCTGTATCAGAAGGAGAAAAAGAAATAGAAGCACTTGCGATTGTGGGAAGCAGAACTGATTATACATTCCCATGTGGAATATGTAGGCAGGTACTAGCAGAATTTTTTAAAAGTGATACAAAGATAATAATTGCAAAAAATGAAGATGATTATATAGTTAAAAATTTTCGTGACATACTTCCAGATTCATTTGATAAAAAAGATATAGATAAAGGGTAAGGAGTGATATATATGAGTACACATATTGAAGCTAAAAAAGGTGAGATAGAGGAAAAAGTAATACTTCCTGGAGATCCTATGAGAGCAAAATTTATTGCAGAAAATTTTTTGACAGATGTTCATTGTTATAACAAAGTCAGAGGAATGTACGGATTTACAGGTAAATATAAAAATGTTCCAATATCAATTCAGGGAACAGGAATGGGTATTCCATCAATTTCTATATATGTAAATGAACTTATAGCAGAATATGGAGTTAAGAATCTTATAAGAGTTGGAACATGCGGAGGATATAGTAATAAAGTAAAGATAAAAGATCTTATTATAGCTATGTCAGCATGTACAGACTCTAATATAAATATTACACGATTTGCGGGTAGAACATTTGCCCCAACAGCAAGTTTTAAACTTCTAAAACCTGCATATGAAATTGCACAAAAAAAAGGTTTTGATCCTAAAGTTGGACCTATATTTACTTCAGATACTTTTTATAATGATACAGATGATTCTTGGAAAATATGGGCTAAATTTGGCTGCCTTGGTGTGGAAATGGAAACAGCAGGATTATATACTCTTGCTGCAAAATATGGTGTAAATGCATTATCTCTTCTTACAGTAAGTGATCATTTTATTACTAAAGAAGAAACTTCATCACAAGAACGAGAAAAGACATTTACGTCTATGATTGAAACAGCATTAGAAACAATGATTAATATTTAAAAATGGAGCGAAAATAATATGTTAATTGCAGTAGTAAGTGACACACATAGAAATCAAAATTATATAAATAAAGCAAAAGAGATAATAATTAAAAAGAATACAGATATACTAATACATTTGGGAGACAATATCGAAGATTTTAATATAATGAATAATGGTTTTAAAGGAGAGGGATATTGCGTTTCTGGAAATTGTGATTTTTCATCTATATATCCTAAAGAAGATGTACTTGAAATAAATGGTAAAAAGATATTCTTTACTCATGGAGATATTTACGGAGTAAAAAGAGGACTTGATAGTATTTATATTAAAGCAAAATCTATAAAAGCTGATATTGTGCTTTTTGGTCATACACATGAACCACTAAAAAAAGAGATTAATAATATTTTATTATTGAATCCGGGAAGTATATCACTTCCAAAATCAATTGAAAGATATATCATATTTTTGAATATTTCTGAGGATGGGAATATAGAAACTGTTTTTAACAGAGTAAAATTGTAGAAATATTGGGAAAATAGTTATAAACTTTCTAAAAATGTGATAATATATAGTCATATGGTATTATATATGTGATGAATTTATGAATGAAAGGTGGTTTATAAATGGCTAAAGTAGTAGCACCCCTTAAAGTGAGTGAATTAAAAGAAGGGATGCTTATAGTAAAAGATATAGTGACAGATGGAGATGTATTAGTAAAGCAAAACGTAAATGTTACAAATGCTGTAATTAAAAAGATAAAGGATTATTTATATTTTGGGGATGTATTTGTTCAGTGTGAATTAGATGATATTAATGATTCAAAGAAAAAGAAAGAAGCAGAATTTGGACTCGTAGAAAAGACTTTTAATGAGTTTTCTGATAATTTAAAAGACTTTTTTTCGACTTTTTCAAAATCGCATGATAAAACTATTACAGAAGTTAGAGAAATGGTCCAAAATGTTAAAGCACAACTAGGCTCGGATAGTTTTGTAATACGTAATATTATATTAAATGGAAGCGGAGAAGATTGTATATTTAAGCATACTGTTGATGTAGCAGCTTTAAGTTCTCTTCTTGGAAAATGGCTTCATTTTAGTAAAACAGAACTTAATCTTTTAACTTATGCTGCGATTTTTCATGATTGTGGAAAGTATAAAATAGATCCTAAAATTTTAAATAAAAAAGAAGAACTTACAGAAAAAGAATTCGATATAATTAAACAGCATCCTGTTCTAAGCTATAATTTGGTAAAAGAAATTAAATTCTTGGACAAGTCTGTAAGTTTAGGCGTAATAATGCATCATGAAAGAGAAGATGGATCTGGATATCCTTTTGGATTAAAGGGAGAAAAAATACATAAATTTGCAAAAGTGATTGCTATTGCAGATGTATTTGATGCTATTAATTCAAATAGGGGATATAAAAATAAAGAACTTCCATTCCAGGCACTTCAAACAATAAAAGATGAAAGCCTTGGTAAACTTCAATACGAATATTGTAATGTATTTTTACAACATATAATAGATTTCTATTTAGGTGAAAAAGTCATTTTAAATACTGGTGAAGAGGCAAAAATTTTACAGATGAATATAAATGAACTTGACAGACCTCTTGTATTTAAGAATGGTGAGTTTTTAGACCTTACAAAAGATAGAAAGTATTTTATTAAAAAATTGTTAAAATAATATTTTTAAACATACATATAGAGAATATTTTTAATATTCTCTATTTTTTAATCTAAAATTTAACTATAATAAAATTTTAGATTAATTAAATGAAGTTTTAGTGAATATATTATAATTCACTATAGATAATACATAAGATATTTAGTAAATATAAAAAATAGTGATGTACATTGTAAACCAATATACTATTTAAAGTTGACAGCTTATCTATAGAACTTATAATGGAAATATAATAAATATATTTTTAGGAGGATATTATGAGTAAAATAGATGACTTTAAAGAAAAAGTATTAAAAGGAATATTTCTTAATAAAGAAGAGATATTAAGTCTTCAAAATGAAGACCTTAATATTCTTACAGCTAAAGCTAATGAAATTAGAAAACAGTTATGTGGAAATAAGTTTAACTTATGTACTATTATAAATGGTAAAAGCGGAAGATGCAGTGAAAACTGTAAGTATTGTGCGCAGTCTATACATTTTGATACTCATATAAAAGAATATGATATGCTTGATTCAGAAACAGTTGTTAACAGTGCAGTATCTAACTTTAATAAAGGAGTTCATAAATTTTCTATAGTAACATCAGGAAGAAAGCTCACAAAAGAAGAAATAGATAAAGTATGTTTTATTTTTAAAGAAATACATAAAAGATGTCCTATTGAATTATGTGCATCACATGGACTTTTAGAGTATGAAGATTTTAAAAAGCTAAAAGAATCAGGAGTTATAAGATATCATAATAATCTTGAAACTTCTAGAAAATATTTTAAAAATATATGTACAACACATACATATGATGAAAAAATTCAAACAATAAAAGACGCAAAAAGAGCAGGCCTTGAGGTATGCAGTGGTGGAATTATAGGTATGGGAGAGTCTATGGAAGATAGAATAGATATGGCTTTTACACTTAGAAAACTTAATGTAGACAGCATTCCTATAAATATACTAAATCCAATAAAAGGAACTCCTCTTGAAAATGAGAAACGTCTCTCATATGATGAAATTTTAAGAACCATAGCACTATTTAGATTTACAGTACCATCTGCAGAGATAAGATTAGCAGGTGGACGAGCTCTTCTTAATGATAAAGGATTTAGTGCTATTAAAAGTGGTATTAATGCAGCCATCTCTGGAGACATGCTTACTACATCAGGAATAAGTACAGAAGATGATATTAAAATAGTTAAAGAACTTGGCTTTATTATCTAAATTTTAATTATTATAATGCAGTGATACCCAAAATACTCGGAAAACTAAAGAAAGATGGTGTATTTAATGAAACATTTAAAAGGTAATATTATTCTTATTATAACAGCTGTAATATGGGGATTTGCATTTGCATTTCAAAGTGTTGCAATGGATAAGATAGGACCTTGTACATTTCTTGCTGCAAGAAGTCTTGTTGGAGGAATATTTTTAGTACCATGTGTATATATAATTAATTTCTTTAATACTGATACTAAGAAAAATGAAAAAAATTTTAATAAAAAAGAACTTATAATAGCAAGTACTATATGTGGAATTATAATTTTTGCTGCAAGTTTAGTTCAGCAGGTTGGAATAATCTATACAAGCGTTGGAAAATCTGGCTTTATTACAGCACTATATATCGTAATTGTACCGATTCTTGGTATTGCATTAAAGAAGAAGGCAGGATTAAAGGTATGGTTTAGTGTGCTTTTATCAGGAATTGGATTGTATTTTTTATGTATTAATGAGAGCTTTTCAATTAATATAGGGGATATTCTTACTCTTATTTGTGCATTCCTTTTTTCGATAGATATACTTGTAGTAGATTATTTTTCTAAAAGAGTTAATGGAGTAAAAATGTCATGTATTCAATTTTTGGTATGTGGATTTATTTCATTAGTTGTAGCTTTTATTTTTGAAAAACCAGAGATTTCGCAATTAATTCAGGCAGTAATACCTATTCTTTATGCTGGAGTATTGTCAAGTGGGGTTGGATATACATTCCAAATAATTGCACAGAAGGATACTTCTCCTGTAGTAGCATCTTTAATTATGAGTCTTGAATCTGTTTTTTCAGTAATAGGTGGTTTTTTGATATTAGGAGAGACACTTACGGAAAAAGAAATAACAGGATGCATATTAATGTTTTCAGCAATAATTTTATCACAGATTCCAGATATAAAATTAAAAGTAATAAGTAAAAATAAAAAGCTTTCATAGGAAAATTTATTTTCCCTATGAAAGCTTTTTTAATTAATTCTAATTTTGAAAAAATCCTGATACTGATGAGAAAAAGTCTGAAAGCATCTGAGCTATTTTAGCAAAAAATCCACGAGCTTCTTTTGAGTTTAATTTGTCTTTTAATTGATTTGAAATATCACTAAGCTGATCTTTTATATCATCATAATTAATATTAAGGTCATTTATTTTTGACATAAGCTCTTTTATTTTTTGAATATCATCATCAGATAATTTATCTTTATAATCTTTAGTTACATCGTTAAGTATTTTATTCATATCAGCATCAGTTTCTGGCTTTTTCTTAACGACTTCCTTTTTTGCATCATTTATTAAATTTGTAGCATCATTAGCACCTATTTTATCACTAAGGTCTCCTGTAACTACTATTTCTTCATTAGCAGCTTCTTTTTTATCTTCATCTATCTTTTGACCACCGTCAGAACTTTCAAAACCTTTTAAAATACCTGTTAAAGCAGCGGTTCCTGAAACTTCAAAAGGTGATGCGGCTGTTACGTTTGCATTCTCTATACCTGCTGTTACGAGGGCGTTTTTTATCATTCCATCTGTTACCCATGTTAAATTATTAGTTTTTATATTAAGTCCACCACTTTGAGTTGGCTCAACATATGAACATGATATAGATCTATTCCCAAGCTGTTCTACAGTAGCAACTTGTCCAAGATATTTTTTTTCTTCTTTAGATGTAACTTCCTGAATTTGTGCAGTCTCTTTTGTAACGCCAAAATAATCAAGCATCTGACTTTTTTGAGAATCAGATAAATCAGCTCCTAGAGTTACGGATTTATATGAATCTGCATAAACTATCGTATTAGGTATACTTAAAATACATAATGCCGATAATAATGAAGAAACAAATATTTTCATAAATTTATTTTTTTTAGTCATCATTATTTTTATCTCTCCTTTGTATAATAAATCAATATGATTATATCATAAATAAAAAATTAAAATATTACTATTATATTACAAAAATCTTAAATGTAAGTATTTATTAAAGACTATCATTTTAATACTATTTTTGATAAAATATAAAAATGGGTAATATTTAATATTTTTTAGTAAAAATATGTTAATATTTTTATATACTATAATATAAAAGAATATGGAGATGGATTTATGAATAATTGGATACAAAGTAGAATATTTTATCATATTTTTCCTTTAGGATTTTGTGGAGTATTAAAAAAAGGAGAAAATTTTAAAAAGGAAAATAGATTAATAAAAATTGAAAATATAATTCCAAAACTTAAAGAATTAAATATAAATGCTATATATTTTTCTCCAGTATTTGAATCAACTTATCATGGTTACGATACTACTGACTATAGAAAAATTGATAAAAGACTTGGGAGTAATGAGGATTTTAAAATATTATGTAAAAAACTTCATGAAAATGATATAAAGATAGTTCTTGATGGAGTTTTTAATCATGTTGGGAGAGACTTTTTTGCTTTTAAGGATGTTTTAGAAAATAGAGAAAAATCTAGATATGTAAATTATTTTGCAAATCTTAATTTTAATTCTAATACTCCGATGAATGATGGATTGTATTATGAGGGTTGGAATGGATGTCATGATTTAGTAAAACTAAATCTATGGAATGATGATGTAGTAAATTATCTTTTAGAATCTGTGGGATATTGGATTGATGAATTTGATATTGATGGTTTAAGACTTGATGCGGCAGATCAAATAGAACTTAATTTCTTTAAAAAATTAAGAGAATATACAAATAAGAAAAAAGAAAATTTTTGGCTTATGGGAGAAATTATTCATGGTGACTATAACAGATGGGCAAATAGTGAGCTTTTAGATTCTGTTACAAATTATGAATGTTATAAAGGAATATATTCAAGCCATAATACCAAAAACTATTTTGAAATAGCATACTCTTTAAATAGGCAGTTCGGTGATTATGGTATTTATAAAAATTTATGCCTTTATAATTTTGTAGATAATCACGATGTTAATAGGCTTGCAAGTACTATTACAAATCCAATGTATATATATAATGTATATACAATTCTATTTACTATGCCAGGGATTCCATCAATATACTATGGAAGTGAGTATGGTATAAAAGGAGTAAAGAAAAATGGCAGCGATGATGATTTAAGACCAGAAATTGATTATAATAATATTCAAGAACCTGATATTAAATTATACAATTTAATAAAAAAGCTTTCTAAGATAAGGCTTAATAGTAAAGCACTTAAATATGGCTCATATAGACAGATTATGATAAAAAATGAACAATATGTTTTTCTAAGAGAATATAAAGATGAAAAAGTGTATGTTCTTCTAAATCTTTCAGATAAAGATACAGATGTTGAATTTAATTTAGAAAATTCTAAATGTTACGATTTACTAAATGAAAATTCTACAGAGTACTCTGGTGGTCATGTAAAGATTTGTGTTAAAGCTTTTTCAGCGAAAATATTAAAATAAATTATAAGGGGATTAACTGATGGATTTATATCAAAATTATGAAAATTATACTGGATTACTTGGAGCATTATATCAAAAAGAGAAAACAAAATTTGTTGTTTGGGCACCAAAAGCTTTAAGTGTAAGGCTTGCCTTATATGGAAAGGATGAAAAAAATGTAAATGATCCAAAAATTATCAAGAATATGAATAAAGGTAGTGAAGGAACTTTTTATTTAGAAGTTGACGGTAATTTAAATGGAGAGTTTTATAATTATTTAATAAAAAATAATAAAGAAGAGGTAATGGTTACTGATCCATATGCAAAAGCTGTTGGAGTTAATGGTAACTATGGAATGGTTGTAGATTTATCTAAAACAAATCCTGATGAATTTTTAAATGATAAAAAGCCAGAATATATATCACCTGTTTCGTCAATTATTTATGAAGTTCATATAAGAGACTTCTCTATAAATAAGAATTCTGGAATAAGTGATAAAAATAGAGGAAAATATTTAGCTTTTACTGAGAAAAATACGTCTATTCCAGGAAAGTCTACACCTACATGTATAAATCATTTAAAAAAACTTGGAATAACACATGTGCATCTTCTTCCATGCTTTGATTATCAGACTGTAGATGAATCAAAACTAGATCAGAAAGAGTACAACTGGGGATATGATCCCCAGAACTATTTTGTACCAGAAGGATCATATTCATCAAATCCTTATAAAGGAGAAGTTAGAATAAAAGAATTTAAAGAAATGGTAATGGCACTTCATGAAGAAGGAATAAGAGTAGTAATGGATATGGTATATAACCATACTTATAAATATATTGATTCAAATTTAAATTGTGCTGTTCCTGACTATTATTATAGAAAGAAAGAAAATGGTGAATTTTCAAGCGGATCTGGGTGTGGTAATGAAATAGCATCAGAACGTTTTATGGTAAGAAAACTAATCGTTGATTCTGTGAAATACTGGGCAAAAGAATATCATATTGATGGTTTTAGATTTGATCTTATGGGAGTTACTGATATAGATACAATGAAAGAAATAAGAACTGAACTTGATAAGATGGATAAATCTTTAATAATGTATGGAGAAGGATGGACAGGTGGAAGTACAGTCCTTCCAAGAAATCTACAAGCACTTAAGGAAAATGTACCAAAATTTGATAAACTTCAGATAGCAGCTTTTAGTGATGATACAAGAGATTCAATAAAAGGTCATGTATTTAAAGCTGAAGAATGTGGCTATGTAAATGGCAAAAAAAATATGGATGATAATATAAAAGCATGTGTTGTAGCATTTACAGATCAGAAGGAAATAAACTACAATAATGCAATATATACAGATATACCATGGGCAAATGAACCATATCAATGTGTAAATTATACATCTGCGCATGATAATTATACACTTTGGGATAAATTAACCATTACAGCTGCAGATTCATCATTTGAAGAAAGAAAAAATATGAATAAACTTTCTGCGGCTATT
This sequence comes from Clostridium sp. BJN0001, assembly GCF_022869825.1. Classification (NCBI taxonomy): domain Bacteria; kingdom Bacillati; phylum Bacillota; class Clostridia; order Eubacteriales; family Clostridiaceae; genus Clostridium; species Clostridium sp. BJN0001. The sequence goes on from NZ_CP094971.1 coordinate 1,099,020, forward strand.
GTTCTTACATCTCAAGGAATTCCATTTTTCCAAGCAGGAGAGGAATTCTTAAGAACAAAAATAAACTCAGATGGAAGTATCAATCATAACAGTTATAATTCAAGTGATGATGTTAATAATTTAGACTGGATAAGAGCATATGAATACAAAGATGTCGTTTCTTATTATGAAGGTCTTATTAATCTTAGAAAAAAATATAGAGCATTTAGGCTAGATACTGCTTTAGAAATCTCTAAAGATATAGTATTTTTAAGACAAGGTGAAGATTATTATGAAGATGATGTTGTAGCCTATAAAATAAAAGATTCAAGTGGAAATAATGAGTGGAATGATATAGTAGTAATATTTAATCCAAATAACTCTGAAGCTTTTGTAGATCTTAAAGAATATGGATGGTCAGTATTAGTAGATAAAAAGTGCGCAGCAGCGGATGAGATATATAGCATAGATGAGGATAGTATAACAGTTTCGGCAAAATCAGCTCATGTTCTTATAAAAAAATAGAAAGAAAAGATTGAGGGGAAGAATATGAAAACAGATAAATATCTTTTATTTTTAAGTAATATTGGGAAAAATAAGCCTAATACATTTATAAAGAAAGATGATGAGTGTCCATTTTGCCATAGAGAAAAATTAACCGATATAATTGAAGAAGAAGGTCCGTATCTGTTTCTTAAAAATAAATATCCAACTCTTAAAGATACAGATCAGTTTGTACTTGTTGAAACTTATGAATGTGGCTTTAACATGAATGAATATAGTGATACGTATTTAGAAGAATTATTTTCTTTTGGAATAAAATACTGGTTTAAATTAGAAAAATCAAATAAATATAGGTCTGTAATTTTTTATAAAAATTATGGACCTCAATCTGGAGGGAGTATTAAACATGCTCATATGCAGATAGTTGGACTTAAAAATATGGATTTTTATCAAAATATAGAAAAAGAAAATTTCTCAGGGGTTACTGTTATAGCAAAAGACGATTTTGAACTTAACATAAGTACATATCCGCTTAGTGGATTTAATGAATTTAATGTTATTATGAATGATAATCTTAAAGATTTAAGTATTTTCTCTAATAGCATATTAAAAGTTATTAAATTTATTTTAAATGATTATCTTGTAGTATGTAACAGTTATAATCTGTTCTTTTATCATTATGACAAGAAAGTAATATGTAAAATAAAACCAAGATTTGTTACATCTCCTCTTTTAATAGGATACTGCATTAATCAAAAACTAGATAATGCAGATAAAATAAGAAATAAACTAAAAGAAAAATATTTTAAATAATACCTCAATATGTATCGATACATTTGCAAAAGAAAAAACTGTGTTATATAGTAAATAGAAACATATAAAAATTAATGGGGGAATTATTTATGGATCAAATGGAAAATACTATGACACACACAAAAGAACTTGTACTTATGGGGCTTATGATTGCAATTATTTATGTTGCAGGAAGTATAATTAAAATACCATCAGTTGGTGGATTTGTTCATATAGGAGACTGCATGGTATTTTTATCAGTAGTGGTACTTGGAAAGAAAAAAGGTGCAGTTGCAAGTGCAATAGGTATGATGCTTGTTGATTTACTTGGAGGCTATTATTTTTGGGCACCATTTACTTTTGTAATAAAAGGAGTAATGGCATATATTTCAGGACTTTTACTAGAAGTGATTCCATTAAAAAAGACATATGCTAAATATATAATATCATTTATTGTAGGTGCTATTTTTATGGTTTTTGCTTATTTTTTAGCAGGCATAATTGTCTCTGGATTTTTAACACAGAAAGCTGGTTTACTTTCAGGAATTATTTTTGCATCTAAAGATATTATAGGAAATATAATACAATCTGGAACAGGAGTTGTTTTAGCGTTTTTACTTAGCGGTATAATTTTAAAAGCAAAATCATCATATTTTAATTAAAAAATTAATAAATTTTAAATTTTAATTTCTTGGTTTTATAAAGATGGTATAATAACTATTATGTTAAAATGAGAGGAGTTAAAATATGAAAATATTTGCATATAGTCACAGAAATGATGAAACTGAATATTTTAAGAAATTTAGTAAAAAATATAATATAGAGATAAATACAACAGATGAAGAGCCAACACTTAAAAATGTTTCTTTTGCTAAAGGATATGAATGTATAAGCGTTATAACTACTATAATTAATAAGGATCTTTTAGAGGAATTTAAAAGTATAGGGGTTAAATATATTTCAACACGTACAATAGGTTATGATCATATAGATATAAATTATGCAGAAGAATTAGGAATAAGTGTTGGAAATGTAACGTATTCACCTATAAGTGTGGCAGATTATACTATAATGCTCATACTTATGATTACGAGAAAAGCAAAGCTTATACTTGAGAGAAGTTCAGTACAAGATTATTCACTTGAAAAAGTTCAAGGAGTGGAACTCTCAAGGCTTACTATAGGAGTCATGGGAACTGGAAGGATAGGAAGAACAGTAATAAAGCATTTAAGTGGTTTTGGATGCAGAATTATTGCATATGATATTTATGAAAATGATGAAGTAAAAAAGTATGCAGAATATGTATCACTTAAAGAACTTTTTAAACAGAGTGATCTTATAACTCTTCATATGCCTGCAACAGATGAAAATTATCATATTATTAATAAAAAATCTCTTGATATTATGAAAGATAATGTATTTATAGTAAATACAGCAAGAGGTTCACTTATTGATACAGAGGATTTAATATCTTATATTGAAAAAGGGAAGGTTATAGGTGCAGGACTTGATGTAATAGAGCATGAACCAGGTCTTTACTATAATGATCTTAAAGGTCAGGTTATATCAAACAGACAGATGGCTATTTTAAAATCTTTCCCTAATGTTATAGTGACTCCGCATACAGCATTTTATACGAATCAAGCTGTAAGTGATATGGTTGAAAATTCTATAAAAAGCTGTATATTGTTTATGGAAGGTAAGGAAAATCCATGGCAGATAAAATGAATAAAAAGTTGAATTTAAAATATATGACAGAAGCTGCAGTATTATCTGCAGCTTCTGTTTGCTTGAATATTATGCTGATAGGATCAGGACTTGGATCATTTGGATACATAGATTTTATAATACCAATAATTACAGTGCTTATAATAATGAAGTGTGATATAAAGTATGCTTTATTATCATCTATAGTTACGCTTGTAACGACTATGATTACTATAGGAAACTTAGTTATTTTATTATATATTTTTCAGAGCATGATGATAGGCTTTATTATAGGAGTAGTTTTAAATATAAAAAAGAATTCTTTTTCTGATAATATACTTATAGCTTCATTTTTTTCATGTATGTTTATGATTATTTTTGATATAAATTTTTCTGGAATTTTAGGAGTAAGTATTTTACAGGAATCATCTGAAATTTTAAAAACTATTTCACTTGAGGGAGAGATAAAAGATGTTTTTTATTATTACACTATAATAAGTGTTCCTCTTGGAACCACAATAATTACATATGTAGTATCAGTCTTTTTAGGGAAAAAGCTTAATATTTTAAATGACAGAACTAAATGCGAGGTAAAAGAATTTTTAAGTTATAAAAAAACAATGCCATATATAGTATGCAGTTCTTTATATTTTAATGCTGCAGCTATTAGTATATTTATTTTTGATATATTAAACAGATTAAATATCAAAATAGAAAGACTTTTTTATTTAAATATTTTTATTACTAGTTTAAGGTATATACTTATTTTTATATTATTTGTTGACAGCATTAGAGTTATAATGATTTTTTTAAGAAAAAGATATAAAAGCAGGCTACTTTTAATACTTTTTGAGATATTAATATTTTATCTTGCATTTAGAAAGTTTACGATAAGTGTTTATATACTTATATTAACGAGTATAATAATAGATATGATATTTTCTATTAGACAAAAGAGTAGAAATTATATAGAATATATATTAAAAAATGATATATGATGCTAAGCATATTATTTTAAAAGAAGTGGAGCTTGCCACTAGAAGTTTAACGCTTCGTGACAGCCCCATTCTTTTGGTTAAATATATCGAATTTTAGGAGATACAAAGATTATGCATTATATATTATGTACATTTTAAAAAAATATATACAAAATGAGGAATGATTAAAGTTGAATTTAAGTAAAAGATTATTATGGATTGCAGATAAAATACAAAATGAGACTATAATAGATGTTGGAACAGACCATGGATATATTCCTATATATCTTTTAAAGAAAAATATTATAAAGCATGCTGTTGCATCAGATATAAATGAAGGACCACTTAAGAAAGCAAGAATAAATGCTTCTATTGAAGGTGTATCTGATAGAATTGATTTTAAACTTGGATCTGGGCTTGAAGTATTGGAGGATGATGAACCAGAATGTGCTTTGATTGCAGGAATGGGAGCGAATCTTATACGTGATATATTAGAAAATAATATAAGTAAAGTAAAAAAACTAAAGACTATTATCCTTCAACCAGCACAAAATCCAGAAGTATTAAGGGAACATTTATATAATAACTGTTATGAAATATTAGATGAAGATATATGTTTTGATGAAAATAAGTATTATGAACTTTTTGTAGTTAGATATGGGAAAAGAAATGGAGTAAAGCTTGAAGATATTTTTTATGAGATAAGTCCATTTCTTCTTAAAAACCATAAAGAGATTATGAAAGAATATCTTGATAAAAAGATTTTACATAATAAAAAAATAATTTCATATATAAAAGATGATACAATTTCAGCACAGGAAAGAAAAGTTTTATTAGAAAAGAAGAATGAAATAATAAGTGATATATTAAATAATTTAAAGAAGGATGATAATAATGATGGTATGTGTTAAGGATATAGTATCAGAAATTGAAAAAAGAGCTCCAAAATTTTTAATGGAGAGTTATGATAATGTAGGACTTGATATTGGAAGTATGGACAAAGAAGTAAAAAAAGTTTTATTAACACTTGATGTTACTAAAAAAGTTATTAATGAAGCTGTTATGAAAAATATTGATCTTATTGTTTCACATCATCCAATGTTTTTTAGAAAAGCTAGAAATATAAATATGGATTCCCTTCAAGGACAAAAGGTAATTGAGCTTATAAAAAATAACATATGTTCATACTCCTCTCATACCAATCTTGACTCGGCATATAATGGCGTAAATGATAATTTTGTAAAGGTATTAGATTTTGATTCTAAAAAAACATATATTATGGAAACAAACAAATTAGAAAATACAGGTATAGGAAGAATAATAGAACTTAATGATGAAATAACATTTAATGAAGCTATAGATAAAGTTAAAAAGAATATGAATATAAATCATATGAGAGTAATAAATTCAGGCAAAAAAATAAAAAAAATAGCATTAATAAATGGAAGTGGTCAAGATTTTTTTAGTAAGGCTTTACATGAAGGCTGTGATCTTATTATAACTGGAGATACAACATATCACTTCGTATTGGATTTTAAAGAACTTGGAGTAAGTATAATTGATGCAGGTCATTTTAATACAGAATGGAAAGCATTTTTAAAGACAATGGAATTTTTAAAGGACGAATTTAAAGATACTCAATTTATAGATTCTGAAGTGAATTTTGATCCATATGAATTTATTTAAAATGTTAACACTAATTAATTTATTTCTGTCATATATTATTAATAAAGTCTATAAAATAATGTGAAAAATATATGAAAGGAGTAAATGATGATTTGAAAAATGATTTGAAAAGTTTATATAAGCATATAAAAAGAAAAGTAAAACATTTTTTTGATAAACCATCAGGCAGAAATAATATGGGATATAATTCTATGATGAATAGAAGAAGAGGATTTTGTCCGTATGGAGCTGGACCATTTTTAAGGTTTCTTTTATGCCCTAAAATATGTGTGGGAATTCTTATTATTATTACATTATTATGTTGTGGAGTTGGGCTTTATGGCCTTATAATTATTTTTCTTCTATTTATAATTTTTATAATAATATAAAAATTATGTTGTGTAAATTTGAAAAGTGTGCTATTATAAAAAAGCGAGTGAAACGAGCAATCGCTGCCAGACATATAGATCTGGGAGAGGAAAGTCCGGGCTCCGTAGGGCAGGATGCTGGATAACGTCCAGTCAGGGTGACCTGAAGGAAAGTGCAACAGAGATATACCGCCTTATATTTTAAGGTAAGGGTGGAAAGGTGACGGTAAGAGCTCACCAGCGTAGTGGAGACATTACGGCTATGTAAACCCCATCTGGAGCAAGACCGAATAGAGAGGCATATAAAAGAAGCGGCCCGTTTCGCCTCTGGGTGCGTCGCTTGAACCTATCAGCAATGGTAGGTCTAGATAGATGATTGTTTTTGATACAGAACTCGGCTTATGGTTCATCTCGCATATATGAAAAACATCAGGTTAATATCTGATGTTTTTCTTTTTTTATATTATATTTTAAATAGTAAAGTGATTTTAGAGAAGCTTTTCTTAATTTATGAATTTGTATCAAAAAAATATATTTATTAATATAATATTTAGATAGAATGAATTACTGTCTATAGAAATTTGTATGAATAGAGCAATTATTTTTAGGGGAAATAATTTTGGATAAAGGAAAAGATTATTCTGAAGATGAAATTATAACAATAAAATTATTAATGGGACAAATTAAAAGCATTATAGGTTATACATATAGTCTCTATTATTTATATATATCTACAATTCAAAGCATTAAAATTGTACAAAATCATGGTGACAGAACTAATATGCCTAATCCAGATATTCCAGCATTACAATCTGAAATTTGCAGTCTTATGGCAAGAATAAATTTAATTAACTTAACTATAATGAACTACAATAGATTATATGAAAAATTTCAAAAAGGAGAAATAACTTATTCACTTGAGCCAAACAGAAAATTTATAATTTCTAATTTGCTAGGAATTATTGGAAATATATATTCGCTAACTGCTACTATAGAGGTATATAAGAGAAATATAGATTCACCTATTATTGGTGATTAATTCATTATATACTTTGTATAAGGTAAAAGAACACATACTCCTGTAGAATCAAATTTATATTTTGTATCTTTAAGAGGTTTATTTCCATATACTAAGTTTTTACCTATAGCAACCATTGCATTTGTTATTTCAGTAGTATCTTGTATTACTGTTCCAGTCATTAAGTTTTCTTCTACAAGTTTAATTGCTTCTTTAAGTCCATCTATTCCGACAACAATGATGTTATTAGAAGTTTGAGTTATATATCCATTTTCTTGAAGAGCTTCAACGCAACCGATAGCCATTTCATCATTATTACATATTACAGCTTCAATAGAATTTCCATATCCGTAAATTAATTTTTTTAATGTCTTTTTTGCAGTTTCTCTATCCCAATTGCAATATTCTGATGCAAGCTCATAAGTTTTAATATTACTTTCTTTTAAAAATTTTATTACATAATTGCTTCTGTTTTCTGTGTCTACATTATTTCGTTCGCCTTTAATCATAATGTATTGAAGAACGTTATCATTATTTTTATCTATTTTAAATTTATCTTTGTCCCATTTCTTTTTTATTATTTTCCCTTGAAGAATACCAACATCTATATTGTTACTGCCAACATATACTGATTTTCCATATGATTGAATAGCTGTTAGAGATTTTGGTTGCCTGTTAAAAACTACTACAGGAATATTTTTAAGCTTTATTTTTTCTATAACGCTATCTATATATGTTATGTCTACAATATTTAAAAAAATTATATCTGGCTTTTTTTTAAGAACTTCATTTAATTGATTATTTTGAATAGTTTGACTGTCGTGTGCATTAAAATATTCAAATGACATTTTATTATTTGGGTCTTCTTGAACTTTTTCAAGATTTTCTTTTAATGATTTTATATAATCGTCATCCGTATTATAAAATAAAACACTAGCATTAATAACATCATTTGCTTGCGCAGCATAAGAGAGTGTTACGTTACTTTCAATTAATATAATTAGGGATAATATAAATAAAAATTTTTTTGATATATTCATAATAAATCTCCTTAAAGCTATTTATTTGTTTAATTATATTATGAGTAAAAAATAAAAATTAATTCATCTTATCGTGATTAAATTAATATAATTATATGAACAAATTATAAAGGATTTTAAATGTCGAATAATGATTTATATTATAATCCATTATCAGAGAACTTTTTAATTGAATATCGTGGAAATTTTAAAGAAGAAATTGACAAAATTGATTACGCAGTTGGAGATGTAATAAATGAAACATTGGGAGTAGTTGCAATGTTTCCAGTGGATAGAGAGAGATTATTAAGGGATGTTCCTTCTATAATATACATAGATTATAGAATTATGGCAGTTTTGCAAGATATTTCACCAAGTTATGTAGATAATATAAATAATATTAAAATTAATCCGTATTTAAATCTTAATGGAAAAGATGTTACTGTTGGAATTGTTGATACGGGAATAGATTATTTAAATGAAGAATTTATAAATGAAGATAATACATCAAGAATATTAAAAATATGGGATCAGAGTTACGAAGATGAAACAACAGAAAAAATTCCTAATAAGCCATATATAGGAACTGTATATTCTAATGAACAGATAAATGAAGCGATTAAAGCAAAAGAAAATAATGAAGATCCATATAAAATAGTTCCATCAAAAGATGAACGAGATCATGGAACGAAGGTAGCAGGAATAATTGGTGCGCTTGGAAAGACAAATTATTTTCAAGGAATTGCAAATAGATGCAATTTTGTTGTTGTAAAACTTTTTGAATCAACAAATTTTAAAAGAAGTCTTGAGCAAAATCAAGTATACAATGTAGCAGTATATAATATCTCTGAAATAATAGCTGGATTAGAATTTATAAAGCAAGAATTTTTTAAGCTGAAAAGTAAAGCTATGGTTATATATATTGGAGTTGGAGCAACTACTGGAGGACATGATGGTGGAAGCTTAGTATCAAGATATGTAAATTCTTTAGGGATGACAAGAGGATTATGTTTAGTATCTGGAGTTGGAAACGAAGGTGATTCGCAAGGACATGTAGTCGGTTATATAAAATCATCAAAAGATTATTCTGTTGAAGAATTAAAAGTTCCAAGGGAGGTTAAATCACTTAAGATAAATATTTGGCTACAAAAACCAAATAAAGCATCTATTAATATAATTTCTCCTACTGATGAATCATCAAAAATAATTAAGCCTAAAATAAATAAAGTTCAAAATTATAAATTTGTGTTTACTGGAACAGAATTTACAGTATCTTATAGAACACCAGATCATTTTACTGGACATGATGTAATTCAAGTCGATTTTAGAGACTTAAAATCTGGCATATGGAAAATAATGCTTATAGGAGAATATATACTTAATGGGAGATATGATATTTGGCTCCCTCCACACAATGTTTTACCAAAAGATTTAATCTTTTTGTCTTCAACTTCAGAGAGTACAATTACAATACCATCTACAGCAAGTAATGTTATTTCTGTTGGCTATTTTGGAAGTGAAAATACAATAGTATCATCTTCAGGAAAAGGATTTAATACAAATGTAAATACTAATGCTATTGGTATAACACCATATATATCAACTATAGGTGAAAATATTTTAACAACAAAATCTTCAGGACAATTAAGCCTATTATCAGGAGGATCCGCAGCATCAGCAATTATAGCAGGTGCATGTGCACTTCTTTTGCAGTGGGGAATTGTAGAAGGTAATGATCCAACTATGTATTCTAAAAAGATAATTAGTTATTTGATGTACGGAGCTACAAGAAATGATATATATAAATATCCAAATAAAGAAATGGGGTATGGAGAATTTAATTTACTTGGAGTATTTAATATAATTGCAAAACTCTATAGAACAAGGGGTATAGATAGTATAGTTAAATCAAACGTATTAGATAATGAATTGGAGTATGATGAGTATTTTATAAATAATTTATTTATTAGGAGTCCTAAAAGGTTTATTGGAGGTTTTGTATGCAAAAAGAATCTGTAGATGGAAATATATTTAAGAATTTATCTTATTATCATTATCTTGTACAGTACATAGGAGATATTAAAGAAGAGTTTCTTAATCATCCTTTTTTTATTGTTACTGTACTTGATGATAACTTCGCAATTTTATCGATACCGAAAGATAAAATAGAGGTACTTGAAGAGGATTTAAAATCATCAACAATTGTTTATCTAAAATTACCTGAAATGTATACATTAGAACAAATATCTCCAGTTCAAGCGTCTCAGGTAGAGTTTCTTCAAATAGATCTTCCACTAAATTTAACTGGAGAAGGTGTAGATGTTGCAGTTATTGATACTGGAATAGATTATTTAAATGAAGAATTAATGGATTTAAATAATAATACACGAATAAATTTAATATGGGATCAAACTATTGATTCAAATAGTAATGATTATGATATAGATATACCATTTGGAAAGGTATTTACTAAGAATCAGATACAAGGAGCAATTGATGAATATAAGGCAGGAAGAGATCCATATAAGGTAGTAGATAGTAAAGATATTATTGGACATGGAACTGAAATGGCAGGACTTATAGGAGCCACTGGAAAAGATGAACAATTAAAAGGTATTGCGTCAAAGTGTAATTTCATATCAATAAAAATGATGGAGGATTATTCTTATAAAGCTTCATATGATATAAATATACCTGTTTATAATGTAACTGTTATTTATGCTGCATTACAGTTTTTATATAGATATTCATTAAAAACAAATAAACCCTTAGTTATATATATGCCATTTGGATCTAATTTAGGGAACCATAGAGGAAAAGGAGTATTAGATTATTATATAGATTTTATATCAATGAATGCAAAAATTGTTGTTGTAACATGTACTGGAAATGAAAGAATAACAGATTGTCATGCTTCAGGAAATATAACTGAAGAAGAGAAAATTAAAGTGGTTGAATTAGATGTGTCTCCTGGCGAAAAAAAATTATGGCTTGAAATTTGGGCAGATGCACCTAATATAATTTCTGCAGAAATTGTTTCGCCTTCTGGAGAAAATAGTGGAATTATTAACTCATTAATTAATGTTACAAATACGTATTCTTTTGTTTTTGAAAAAACAATAATGAAAGTGGCATATCACATTCCTGAGGAATTATCAGGCGATGAACTTATAAGAATTCAATTTTATGATTTGCAACCTGGAATATGGAAAATAAGATTATTTGGTAATCTAGTTTTAGATGGAAACTTTAATGTATGGATTTCTCAAACAGGTCTCACTAAGTTTGATACGCGTATTACTCCAGCGGATACGTATGGAACAATAGCTAATCCTGGAAATGCTGATTTCTCTGTTACAGTTGCAGGATATAATCAGAATAATAATAATATGGTAAATTATTCTGGAATGGCTTTTAGTAAGAATTATATAAATGCTATTGATGTTGCAGCAGGTGCGGTTAATGCTCTTACTATTGCTCCTTCAAATAAAAATGTTATTGTAAATGGTACATGCGTATCAGGCTGTATAGTTTCTGGAGCATGTGCAATGTTATTTGAATGGGGTGTACTTAAAAATAATGATCCATATATGTATTCAAAAACATTAAAAACATATTTAGCAAGAGGAGTTATGAGTAGAAATGGAGATATGTATCCGAATGCTCATTGGGGATATGGCATTTTAAATATATTAAATATGTTTAAAAATTTAATGTAATTTATTATTTTTTATTTTAAGAGGGTGATTATAGTGGCTGAAAATAATAAGATATTAGATAAGATTGATGCAGAAATTGGTCTACTTAGTAATGTACCTGATATATTATTAGATAAAATATTAAAGAAAATGAAAATTAATTCTGATAATGAAAAAATAGAAATTATTATAATGTATAGATATTCTGCACAGAGCATAAAAGTTTTAGTAGAAGAATTGGGCGGTAATTTTTTTGATTTGGATTTTAATTTTGCAATTGTAAATATACCTATAACAAAAATATTTGATCTTGCAAAAATTAATGAAATTCAGTATATGGAGCTTCCACAGAATTTATATGAGTCAAAAATTACTGAAGAAACAGATTTAAGGCAAAAAGAGGGTATCAGTGCAGAATATAATTTGACAGGAAAAGATGTTATTGTAGGATTTATTGATTCAGGGATAGATTATATGCATCCTGCTTTTATGGATAAGGAAGGAAATACCAGAATATTATATATTTATGATTTGACTAATAATGCAGTTTATTCTAAAAGCGATATAGATAAAGCAATAAAATCAGATGATCCTTCTGAAATTGTACCTGAAAACGATACGACAGGACATGGAACCCATGTTGCAGGTGAAGCATGTGCAGGAGGCAGTATACCAGATGAATATAAAGGTATATCAGAAGAAGCATATATAATAATGGTTAAATCTGGACGTGGAAATTGGGTGCTGGCTTCAAATATAATGAAAGGGCTTAAATTTCTAATAGATAAGAGTAAAGAAGTTAATATGCCAATAGTAGTAAATATAAGTCTAAGTACAAATAATGGTTTGCATAATGGATCAAGTCTCTTAGAACAATATATTAGTGCTATAGCAAATTTAGAGAGAGTTACTATAGTAGTGGCAGCTGGAAATGAAGGAGATGCTGGACATTATACATCAGGAATAATAAAAAATACTCAAGTAAGAAGTTTTAATATTTCAAGTGATGAAAATTTAATATCAATTAATATGTATAAATCTGTACTTCCAAATGCATCGATAAATATAATTGGACCAGGTGGTCAAAAAAGCGGGTTCATAAATATAAGTCAAGGATATTATAGTGGTAATATAAGTAGTGATAGATATAGTATTTTTATATCAGGACCAAAACCATTTAACCTAGTAAGTCAGATTCAAATAATGCTTACTCCAATAGTATCTGATTATTTGGTCAAAGGAACTTGGAAAATAGAAGTTAAATCAGATGGTAGAGACACTGGAGTATTTTATATATGGCTTCCAGTACTGGAAGGAATAAATCCTAAAACAAGATTTTTAGATCCTGTTCAGACAAATACTTTGGGAATACCAGCTACAGTTGAAAATGTAATTTCAGTTGGAAGTTATAATTCCTTAACAAATACATTATCTACGTTTACTGGAAGGGGAAGAGAAAGTTTAGATTTGAGTTTGATAAAACCTGATATAGTAGCTCCAGGTGAGAATATTATTGGACCTCTAAATGGGGGTGGATACGGGAAAAAGACAGGGACTTCTATGGCAGCAGCACAAGTTTCAGGAATTTGTGGTTTATTTTCTCAGTGGGGAATAGTAGATAAAAATGATTTATATTTATATGGTCAAAGACTAAAATATTATTTGGCAATTGGTGCAAATAGAGATAGAGCGAATATCATTTATCCTAATGTATCATGGGGATATGGTGCTATATGTGCATTATCAAGCTTTAGAATTTTATTAGATGATCAGTTAAAAAATATTAGAAGCATCTCGGAATCAACTAATATAAAATATGTTAACTTTAAAGATATAAGAAATTATACAAAAAAAATTAAGAAATTAGAAATACAAAAAGAAGGATTCTTTTACAGATTTCCTCGTTATTTTTGATAAAATACAATTTTATTGCATAAAAAAGGATATAAATGAATTTATTTGTTTTAATCATTTATTTATGTTATTATATAATTGTTTATTTATTAAATTAAGTTTGGGGATGACAATATGAATAAAAATAAACTAGTTGTTATTGGAGTTGGACATGTTGGTTCATATGTTTTAGCGGATGCAATGAAAATTGGATTGTTTGCTGAAATAGGGGTTATTGATAGTTTAAACAATGTAGCTTATGGTGAAGCTTTAGATCAAGCTCAAGCTACAGCGTTAACATACATGAACAACATAAATGTTACAAGTGGTGGCTATGAGCAGTGTAAGGATGCAGATGTAATAATCGTTGCAGCAGGACCTAGTATGATACCAGATCCTAATGATCCTACGGGAGAACCAGATCGTACACTACTTACTAAGACAAATTGTGAAGTTATTCGTGAGGTTATGACAGGAATTACTAAGTATACAAAAGATGCAGTTATAATTTTTATTACAAATCCATTAGATACTATGGTTTACATTGCTGAAAATGAATTTGGATATCCAAAGGGACGTGTATTTGGAACAGGAACAATGCTTGATTCTGCACGTTTACGTAAATTAGTTGCAGATGTATATGACATTGATCCAAAATCAGTTACAGGTTATATGATGGGAGAACACGGAAGCACAGCATTCCCTGTACTTAGTCATGTTAATGTTTCAGGTGTTCCACTTAAGGATTTAGATAAATATCTTAAATCATCTAAAGATATTAATGATCCTTATACAGTAAAAAAAGAAGTAGTAAGCGCTGCATATAAAGTGTTTAATGGTAAAGGATGGACTAATGCAGGTGTTGCTCAATCTGCAGTCACTATGGCTAAAGCAGTTTTATTAGATGAAAGAAGTGTTTATCCTGCATCTACAACTCTTCATGGTCAATATGGTCATGATGGTGATGTAGCTTTAAGTATGCCATGTGTAATTGGACGAGAAGGTGTTTTAAAACAAATACCTGTTGAGTTAAATGAATGGGAAACTAAAAAACTTCAGGAATCTATTAAATTTATTAAGGCTACTATGCATGATGCTAAAACTGGTCCTGAATTTTTAAAATAGTGAAGTTAAGTTCTATTAGATATTTTTCTAATAGAACTTTTTTTATTTGCAACTATATATTCTTAAGATTTACTATATAAAGAAAATAGAAATATTGTTAATCCTTTTTTGTTTTAATTATCCTTTATATAAGGATAGTGATATAATATTACTAAATAATCAATTATTTGTAAAAGATTATTTAAGATCATTAATGGGAGTGAAACGAAATGAAAAAAAAATATTCTTTAGAAGATTTAGAGAAATTAATTAATAGCCTTCCATATGAAGTATCTCTTCAAAATGAAAAAGGGGAGTATGTTTTTGTAAATAATTTATTATTGGAAACATTAAAAATAGATAAAGAAGATATTATAGGAAAAAAGCCTGATGAAGTTTTTGCTCCAGGCGATGCTAAAATTATGAAAAAGGTATATAATAACGTTATTAATAGAGGAAAGGGAATTTTTACTGAAATAAAATCTGATACAAATGGTAAATGGTATGATTTATATAAAACAGTTATAGATAATAATTATGTTGCATGTATAGTTAATGAATGCAATGTGAACATTTTTAAAGCATATGATAATTTTTATTATGAAGATGAATCAAATTCTTTAGAATATAGTGATATGCTATGTGATAAAAATCAGAATGAAAGTACGTATTATGAACTTAAGAAGAGATTTACTTCACTGTGCAAAAACATTCAGTATAAAATTAAAGCAGACGGAATTAATGTATATTTAGTAAATGATAGAACTAATGAATTATATGAATTTATAAAAACAGGAGAAAATATAGACAAGTATCCTGAAGTAAAAGAATGCATTCGTAATTTTAAAAAAAGAGGTATTGAAAATTATGATGAAATTTTAAGTACTCAATGTAAAGGTACATACAATTCTAATAAAAATAATAAAGACAGAGGAGTAATAAAGTATTTTCCAATTAAATATGGGTTAAAATTTATGGGCTTTATTGCCGTTTATTATATAGATGAAAATTTAATAAAATTTGAAGCTGATGATTTTCTTAAATCAATATGTTATAAAGTTGGAATTATCTGTAAAAACACTAAAATTAGACGCAGACTTGAAAAAGTATCTCGCGAAAATGAAGAAAGTAAAGAAGAACTTAAAGCTTTTTTAGAGACAGCAAGTGATGTATGGTCTATAATAAAAAAAGATGGAACTTTTATAAAAATGAGTAAAAATATAACTAATATTTTTGGATGGAGTGAGGATGAAGTATTTAAATATAATTATAAAGATTTAATTCATCCAGATGATACAAAATTAGCTCTTGAATATTTACATAAAACAGGAAATACTAATGGAGAAAAAAGAAACGATTTAATAAGCAGATTTAAATGTAAAAATGGTGAATATAAATTAGTACAATGGAGTGCTACATCAAAAAATGATAATAATATTATTATTTTAACTGGAAAAGATGTA
Organism: Clostridium sp. BJN0001; assembly: GCF_022869825.1. Taxonomy (NCBI): domain Bacteria; kingdom Bacillati; phylum Bacillota; class Clostridia; order Eubacteriales; family Clostridiaceae; genus Clostridium; species Clostridium sp. BJN0001. The sequence continues at coordinate 1,115,207 of NZ_CP094971.1, forward strand.
ACGTTTCAAAAAAAACTAGAAGAAGAAAATAAAAAAATACATGATGAACTGGAATTTGAAACTTTAAAAACAGAATTTTTTATGAATATGTCGCATGAATTTAGAACACCAATTAACATAATACTTTCATCAGTTCAGTTAATAAATATGTATCTTCAGAACAACGAACCGGAAAAAAGTTTGAAAAATTTGTTATATATAAAGCAGAACTCATATAGACTTTTAAAGCTTGTTAATAATATTTTAGATATTAATAAAATTGATTCGGGTTCATGCAAGCTTAATCTAGAAAACTGTAATATTATAGATGTTATTGAAAAAACAGTATCATCTGTAGTTAGATATGCAAAGAGTTTTGACAGCAATATAACGTTTGATACAGATGAAGAAGAGGTAGTAACATCGTGTGATACAGATAAAATAGAAAGAATTATGTTAAATTTATTATCTAATGCATTAAAATATGTAAATAAAAATGGAAAAATACGAGTTAAGATAAATACTGATAGAAAGAAAAAAATTATCTGTGTATCAATATGGGATAACGGAATAAAAATAAAGAAAGAAGATTCAGAAAAAATTTTTGACAGATTTACAAGAGTAGATAATTCACTTACAAGAATTTGTGAGGGTGGAGGAATGGGTCTTACACTTACAAAATCTCTTGTAGAACTTCATGGAGGAAGAATTTGGGTGAACACTAATATTAAAGAAGGTGCTGAAATAAAATTTACACTTCCAATAAAGACAGTTTATAGTAAAGAAAATAAATATTATAAAAAGTTTGATTCAAAAATTGAAAGATGTAATATTGAATTTTCAGATATATATTCATTAATGTAAATTAGTATCAATGATAAAGTTTAATATAAAGAAGCAAATAATAAAAAATGTTGTAATGATTCAAATTTATTGCAGCATTTTCTTTTATTTTATAATTATAAATATTTATTAGATTTATATATTATTTGACTGTTATTTAACTCTAGTCTATAATAAAATTCAGTAAAAACAAGTTTCAGAAAGGAAAGTAAAAATAGATATGTTAAGCATTGTGAAAACAGCAATAATAACTATAATAATATCATTTATTTCAGGTGTCTTATTAGACTATTATAAAAATTTTGGATCAAAAATAGTATGTTCGCTGAAAAAAGTAAAATTAAAAAATGGAATTGAATCAAACTGTAAAGTATATGTAGTAGATATAAAAAATATTTCAAATAAAATAATTCATGATTTGAATTTAAATATTCAAGCATCTTGCAGTAAAATCAGGATAGAAAAAGCGCAGATAACGAAAGGTTTAAAGTTTGATATAGAAGATAACAGAATGTTTTATGATGTATCAATCCCGTTTTTAAGCAAAGATGATGAGTTTAAAGCTTTTATATATTTAGAAGACACAAAAAATGATAATGTTAAGCCAATTTTAGCGTTAAGATCGCCAGAAAAATTCAAAAAAGTTTATAAATTTAATAATAAACAAATAGAAAGTAATAATGATGAAGTTAATAAAAAAACTTCATTATTAGGAAATTTTAATAAAAAGAAAATTATAGCTGCATTTTTATTATTTATAGTAGTATTTGGAGTAGTTTCTATCGGAGAACATATGATAAATAAAATATCTAATCTTTCCGATGTTTTGCCTAAAAGTGATGATTCACAGAAAAATACTACAGATACATCAAGTGTACAAACTGATACACAAACAAATCAAAAAACTAATACTACTGATAAGAATATATCAAAAGAAAATGAACAAAAAAGTGATACGCAAAATAATCAATCTAGTGCATCACAAAATTCTGATAAAAAAGCAACTGAAAATATACAAAAAGATACCGATTCTGAGAGTAGTGATAAAAAAGTAGAAGAAAATGAATCGCAAAGTATTAACGCAAATTCAAATACTGTGCAAAATGTAGAAAAAAGTAAAGATGCTACTGAATCACAAAGTAATGATGTAAAAGAAAAATAATAATTTTATAAATAAAAAAATAATAGGAGAATTGTTATGAGTGTTAATGAATTAATAGAGGAATACTATAAAAATAATAATGATAAAGTTATATACAAAAAGATAGTAGAGAGTTTAAAAAATGAAGATGAAATATATATTGCATACTGTCCTTATATAAGAAACTATTATGTTGATTTTAATGACAAAAAAGCATCAGCATATATTTTTTCAAGCGAAGAAATTTATAAGAAATTTGAAGAGTGTATGGCAAAAAATATGTTCATATTAAAAATTATTAAGAACAGAAAGGATGAAAGAATTTCTCTTTTTCAGGATTTTTATAGAAACGGCATTGAGCAGATTGTAGTAAAAGCTGAAAAAGATTTAAAAATGAGCCTTTTTGATATGATAGACAAGCCTGATTTTTCAGATATTCCGTATGTAAATAGACCTATTTTAAATCCATTTCTTCTATTTAATATAAATTATTTTTTCGAATGTTTAAGTGCAAAAAAAGCAGATAAAAAGATTGAGATAAATATGTTTAAAGAAATAAAAAAAGGAAAATATTTAATTCCTATGGATGCAACAGGAGTTAATTTAGAAAAAAGTGATTCTAAAAATACAGAAGCTACAATTAAGAAAGATAGTGTTATTCATTTCCCAATAATAAAAAATAGAGATGGAAAAAGTTTTTATCCTATATTTACAGACTGGGCTGAATTTATTAAATTTGACTCTAAAAAGAAATATGTAGGTAATATTATTTCGTTTGAAGATATTAGCCATCTTATCAAAAATGTTGAAGGGGTAGCAATAAATCCATTTGGTGTTAATTTAATATTAAATGATTCTATGATAAATACAATTAAAAATATATAAATCTTAAAGTGAAAATCAATATAATGATTTTAAATTGTATATGTGTTAACATATATACGTAAAGCCGTCTCAGTTAAAGACAGTTACTTAAATAATATAAGGGAGCGATAAAATGGATAAAATAGCTAGTTTTACTATTAATCATCTAAAACTTTTACCAGGAGTATATGTATCACGAAAAGATAAATTAGAGTCTAATGTTCTTACTACATTTGATTTAAGAATGACAAGACCTAATTATGAACCTGTAATGAATACAGCAGAAGTTCATACAATAGAACATCTTGGAGCAACTTTTTTACGAAATAATAAAGAATATAAAGAAAAGACTGTATATTTTGGACCAATGGGATGTAGAACAGGATTTTACTTAATATTAGGTGGAGATTATGAATCAAAGGATATAGTAGGACTTGTTACAGAAATGTTTAAATTTATTGCAGATTTTGAAGGAGAAGTACCTGGAGCAGCCCCAAAAGATTGTGGAAACTATCTTGATATGAATCTTAATATGGCAAAGTATTTAGCTAAGAAATATCTTAATGATGTTTTATTAAATATAACTGAAGAAAGACTTATTTATCCTCAGTAATTTTAAACATAAAAAAGCTAGCAAAATAGGCTGGCTTTTTTTTATTTTCTTAATAATATATAGTGACATTTTTTCCTTAAATACTATAATATAAGTTAGAATAGGGGGAGATATTTTGAAAAATGATGAATGTAATTTCATTCCATCTTCACTTGCAGCTTGTTTTATAGATAATAAAGAAGTTCATATAATGAAAATGTCTTCTAGAGGTATTTTTATTAGAACAATTGAAGCTGAAGATAATATAACAAAAATCAATATGTCTTTTTATGATTTTTCAAAATCAAAGTATCAGGAAATAGAAATTAGAAATATAGAAGTAGAGAAAGTAAATAAAAATGAATTTTATTATATATATAAAATAATAATAAATGATGAGAATTATGTTAATATGGTTAACTTCATTTTTAGAGATTATTCAAGATATGTAACTCTTAAGAATTATGGAGAAGAAAATGAATTTTCAGAAGTTATGACTGGTTATCCTGCAGAAAAAGATTTTGATTTCTATGAATTTTATGATGATCAGAAAAAAGATTTAATAAAAGATGTAGATTTTGATAAATTTAATTATATCTTAAAAGATGTTGAACTTGCATGTACAATTAATACAGATGAACTTTGTGACAAATATCTTCTAAATAATATATATGAGTTCACTAAATATTATTTAGAAGATAATTATATATATTCTAGTAGTATGCTTAAAAAGAAATTTTCAAGAATATATATTGGAAATGAGTTTTGCCACAATTTGTTTCCTAAAAAAGATATTCTTTTAAAAATGCTTAATAAAGCTTTATTAGAAAAAGTTAATATAACTATCTGCTTTACGTATATGAGAGAATGTTATATAGAAAAAAATAAAGAAATATTAGAGAAAATTTATAAATGGTGCAAAAAATCAAATAAAAAAGTTGAAATAGTTATAAATGATTGGGGAATGATAAAACTAATATGTGGTAAAGAAGATTTTTTTAGTATTAATTTAGGAATACTTTTAAATAAGAGAAAAAAAGATCCACGTTTCATATTTAAAAAAGGGTTTAATGAAAATAGAGAACTTTTGTCCGAAAATAGTTTAAATGTTCCTTTATATAGGGAATTTTTAAAACAATATGGAATTAAAAGATTTGAATTTGAGACATCTTTATATAAGCTTAAGATTCCAAAAGGAAAACATAGTCTTCATATGCCGTTTTATATTACAAATACTTCTCAGTATTGCCCTTTATATGCAATGTGTACAAAAATGGATAGAGGAGAGCAGATACTTGTTAAAAACTGTCCTAAATATTGCACAGATTATATCTTTTCTTATCCTAAACATCTAAAAATGGTAGGAAAATATAACTCACTTTTTAGTTTTGATGATACTATTTTAAAAGATAGTGAAAAGCTTAATTATTATCTAAAAAATGGTATTGATCGTATAGTTTTAAATTTTATATAAAAGAAGGAATATAAAATGAAAATAGTTGCTGGAATTGGTCTTATTGATGATTATATAAAAATTGTACAAGCAGGGGCAGATGAGATGTTTATTGGTTTTGTTCCTTATGAGTGGACTAAGAAATATGGAAGCCTTTTCCCATTAAATAGAAGAGAAGTTCTTTATTATAACGTTCAGGTAACTTCATATGAAGATATGAAAATATTAAAAAAAATGATAGATGTATATAATGTACCTGTTACAATAACAATAAATTATCCATACTATCCTAAAGAGCAGTATAAAATTATAGAAGATATAATTGAAAAACTCTGCAAAATTGGATTTAATGAATTTATAATTGCAGATATAAGTCTATTATTGTATTTAAGAGAAAGAAAATTAAATTTTAAAGTTCATTTAAGCGGGGAATGTGCCGAAATCAATAAACTTTCAATCGAATTTTTAAATCAGTTTGATATAAAAAGATATATATTTCATAGAAAAAATAGTATATGTGATATGAAAGAATGTATAAAGTCAAATAAAGTTAAAAATTTAGAGTATGAGGCATTTATATTAAATGAAAGGTGTCATTATACAGGAGCTTTTTGTAGTTCACTTCATTGTGATGAACTGTCCCATCTATGTAAAATAGATTATATTATGGCAAAGAATTATAAGAATTCAAATCATTTTAAAAATGTAAGTAGAAAATTAGAAAAGTATTATGAAGAGAGTGAGACTTATGAAAATCATAAAGGATATTTTTTAGGGGAGAATGGATGTGGACTCTGTAGTCTTTACAATTTAGATAAAGCAGGTGTTACACACCTTAAAGTTGTAGGAAGAGGAAACTTAATTTATAATATAGAAAATGATGTTAAAAATTTAAAAAGAGCACTTCACATACTTAAAAATAGTCAGAATTATAAAGAAGATATGAGAAAAGAATTGTTTCCTGATGGTTGCAGTAAAAAATGTTATTATTTTATATGAATAATAAATAGTAATTTATTGAATATCTTATTCGATAATGAAATAAAGTTATATAAAGAAGGAGGAAAGAATTATGAGAAATAAAGCATTATTTATTACAAGTTTTGTCCTAATGATTATATCATTATTTTTTATGGCAGTTAATGCATTTATATTTAAAATTCCTGATGAGTTAATAAGAATATGTGGCATAGCTATTTTTATTAACACTCCGATATTTATATATCTTTTATTAAGGGGAAATAGGTAAAAATAAATTTTGTCAGAAAATGATTTATTAAAAATAGCTTAATTTATGGAAGTACATGCATAATTAATAATTGATAAAAATAGATATATATAATAGATGTATTAAATAAATATCTAGGGAGGTTATTATGAAGAGCAAAAGTGTACTTTCAATTTTAGTACTTGTCTCAATTTTATTTATGACTACAATATCTTCTGTTTCTGTATCTGCAGAATTCAAATATAATAAAGATGGTATATGTAAGTTTTATGATCAAGGCAATTATGTTACTCAGTGGAAATTGATTGATAGAAATTGGTATTATTTTAATCAAAATGGAATCCTTCAAAATGAAAAATGGATAAAATCTAATAATAAATGGTATTATGTGGACCATTATGGAATAATGCCTAAAGATATGATTATTGATGGATACTATGTCAATAAAAGCGGAGAATGGACAGGTTCTAATGAAAATATAATTAAAAGTTCAGAAGCAAAAAATTTAATATATGTAAACGATGGAGGCTTCTTAAATAAGCAACTTAAAAGTAAATTTGTAACTCTTGTAGGACCTGAAGACTTTACATATGATGAAATTTATGAATTATGGGATCTTAAAGGAGCTTTAAGGGAAAATTATTATAGATTTGCAGTGATGAATACATCGGAAGATGGGAAAGAATATTATTTTGATGAATGTTCTTATCTAGTAGGAAAGAGCACAGGAAATGTTTATATGATTCCTCATCAGGGATGTCTACCTATGTATCAGATTAATAAAAATAAAGTTATAAAAAAATTCAATTGGTTTGAAGTAAGTGATTACTATGATTATGATTGGCGCAGTGATTTATTATAAATATAAAAATTTATAGTAATACAGATTGGATGTTACGGAGGATAAAATAAATGAAAATATACCTAATAAGGCATGGAGAAACAGATTGGAATTTGAAACAAATAATTCAGGGTACAAATGATACTGTTTTAAATGATACAGGAAGAAGACAGGCTAAAAAATTAGCAAATAAACTATATTACGATAAAAACATAAAATTTTCCAAAGTATATACAAGCAAACAGAAAAGAGCAGTGGAAACAGCAAAAATAATAGCAAGAATTTTAAATAAAGATTATATAATTGTTCAAGGAATTGAAGAAATGAATTTGGGAAGTTTTGAGAAACATAAATGGGAAGATGTAGAGAAAAAATTCAGTGATGAATTTTCTTTATGGATGAAAGATATACGATATAGAAGAGTCCCTTTTGGTGAATCTTATGAAGATGTTTTAAAAAGAGCAATAAAAACGTTATATAAAATAATAAAGTCTAATTCAGAAAATGTTGCAATTGTAACTCATGGTGCAGTAATTATGGCAATTGTATGTCTTATTAAAGAAAACTCTTTTAACGATATACTTAAGTTTTCTGCGTTAAATAGTTCAATATATGAGATTAATAGTGAAGACGTATTAAAACATATTAATATCTTTAAAAAAGCAAAATAAAAAAACTTCTTATTGAGAATTTTCAATAGGGAGTTTTTTTTATTTAATTTAATGAATAACTAATTCTTTAATAGATAAATCTTTATTTTTTGAAAGATCAATAAAATCATCATCTACAAGAAGAAGTGGCTTTGAAATTTGTTCTGGATTAATTTGAATTATTTTTCCCTGCTTATTATTGCTTAAGATAACACTTTCACCCATATAAAAATTTGCTATATGTTCTAAAAATACTTTTGTATATATATAGTCAAATTTATTAACACTACTTTGTTTTATTTCTTCTAGAGTTTCAAATGCACTTTTTTTAGTGATTCCTTCTATATCTGAATTCAATACATCTAGCTTGTCTGCAATTGCAATTATTTTTGCGAATGGATGGATTTTTTCTCCTTTAATCGCAAAATATCCACTTCCATCTTCTCTCTCATGATGCATTAAAACACCATAGCTTACGCTTTTATCAAGATAAGGAATATTAATAACTGATTCATAACCTAATTTAGTATGTTCTTTTATTTCTTTATGTCTTTTTTCTAAAATCATATCGGGTTTCTTTTGAAGTTCATAATCTAACTTTGTCATACCAAAATCATGAAGAAGAGCTGAATAAATTAAAAGATTTATTTTAGCTTTATCAAAGCCAAGCCATTTAGCAATAAGTGCACTCATAACGGCAACGTTTACCCCATGTCTATATATACAGTCATTTCCGCTTCCTTTAAATAATACACTACTTACTACTATTTCTTGTGATTCGAGTTCTTTTAAAATTTTATTGGCAAAATTTCTTAGCTCATTATTTACTGTAAGATTATTTGTGTGTTTCATTTGCTCAAACATTTTTGTAAGATTATTGCTTATATCATCAAATGTTTGTTCTACTTTTTTTATTTCTTCTTCTTTACTATAGCTTTTTAATATTTCATCTGGTATTCCTACTGTTATTTTATCAAAGAAGTATGATCTTTTAAGAATCGATATTTTCTCCTCATCAAGTGTGGTATCCTTTTTTATAAGAAGATTTCCGTTTTTATAAACGTCATTTGTAATTATCATTCCTGGTTTTAATTCGTTAATTGTTAAAATGCCTAAATTTTGCATAATATCATTCCTTTTTTTCATAACTATACTTCTATTATTGTATATTTATAGAAATTTGTCAAAGAATTTCTTTATAAAAAATTAATTTGTATATATATTAATGATAAAGATTACATTGAGTTATATAATCCTTTTATATCTTTTCACAAAAATTATTATCAGCTTTTGTAAGAAATGATTATTGAATTAAAACCATTACACTAGTAGAATAATAACTGTAGCAAGGAAAAATAAATAACAAAGATTTAAAGAGAGAGCTACACAAATGAAAGGGAGGGATTTAAATGGCAGGTTTGTCATTAAAACATATTTACAAAGTTTATCCAGGAGATGTTACAGCAGTAACAGATTTTAATCTTGAAATTGAAGATAGAGAATTTATAGTATTCGTTGGTCCATCAGGATGTGGAAAATCTACTACATTAAGAATGATAGCAGGACTTGAAGAAATATCAAAAGGTGAATTATATATAGATGGAAAATTAGTTAATGATGTTGAGCCAAAGGAAAGAGATATAGCAATGGTTTTCCAGAACTATGCATTATATCCTCATATGACTGTTTACGATAACATGGCATTTGCATTAAAATTAAGAAAGACTCCAAAAGATGTTATAGATAAAAAAGTTAAAGAAGCAGCTAAGAGACTTGATATTGAACATTTATTAGATAGAAAGCCAAAGGCTTTATCAGGTGGTCAAAGACAAAGAGTTGCCCTTGGAAGAGCAATTGTCAGAGAACCAAAGGTATTCTTAATGGACGAGCCTTTATCAAACCTTGATGCAAAGTTAAGAGTTCAAATGAGAACTGAAATTTCTAAATTATATCAAAATTTAGCAACTACATTTATTTATGTAACACATGATCAGGTTGAAGCTTTAACAATGGGTACAAGAATTGTTGTTATGAAAGATGGTGTAATTCAGCAGGTTGATACTCCACTTAACATATACAATAACCCAACAAACGTATTCGTTGCAGGATTTATTGGAAGTCCACAAATGAATTTATTAAATTGTGTCTTAAAAGAAGAAAATGGAAAAGTTTATTGTGTATTGGAAGATAATAAGATATTAATTTCAGATGCAAAAGCAAAGATTCTTAAAGACAAAGGATATATTGGAAAAGAAGTTGTATTTGGTATAAGACCAGAACACATTGATGATGATCAAAATATAGTTGCAGCAAATCCAGAAGAAACAGTAAATGGAGCAGTTGAAGTTGTTGAAAGAATGGGAGCTGAGAGTTACATTTATTTCAAATCAGCAAATAAGAGTTTAACTGCAAGAGTTAGTGGAAGCACTAAGTTAGAACCAGGAGACAACATCAAATTAGCAATTGAGATTAACAATATCCATATATTTGATGCTGAAACTGAATTAAGAGTATGTTAATATATAAGTAAATATATATATAAATTTTAGCTCCACTACTAAAGTGGGGCTAAAATCATAATAAAGAGAGTTGAGGTGAGTACTTATATTGAATAATTTAAATATATATCTTAAAGATATGTATGATGCTTGTAAATTTGATTTTTCTGTGTATGTTGATGAAAAATTAATATTTTCTTCAAATAAAAAGTTTCAAAAAGATGATGAGGATCTTTATAAAGAAGAATTAAGCATTGAAAATTCAAATATAAAAATAATAGTATTCAAAAAAGATATAAATGTAGCAAATATTATAAAGTTTTTTCTTCAGGAAAAATATAAACCAATTAATAATGAGAAAGAAAACGTAATCTTAAAACTTTTAAAAAGAGAACCAGTGTCAGCTGCTGTTTTAAATAAAAAAATGCCTTTACTAACAGAAAATACATATATGATAACTCTATATCTTGAAAATAAGGTGTTAGATGTAAAAGATATACTAGAAAAAATATATACAGATACTGATTCGATTATTATTAGAAAAGATGATAATGTAGTAATGATCGGAAATTTTGAAGAGATAAAAGATCATATTTCAAGTATTAGTGAAACTATATATACATCTTTATATGAAAAAAGTTTTATAAATTATGATAAAATATATTCATATAATAATTTGGCTGAATTATATGATGAAGCACTTTATCATATAAAGCTTGCTAAAAAATATAATTTAGAAGAAAAGGTTTTTAATAACGATAGTTTATTTTTTGAAAAGATTATTGATGGTCTTTCAGATCAAACTAAAAGCAGAATATTAAAAAGATTTTCTGATGGATTTTCTAAACTTGATAAGGAACTTATAAAAACTATTGAAATATTTTTTATTATGAATCTAAATTTAAGTGAATCAGCAAAAGAATTATATGTTCATAGAAATACACTTATATATAGATTAGATAAAATAGAAAGATATACTACATATGATATTAGAAAATTTAATGATGCTATAATTTTTAAAATGGCATTTTGCATATGGAAGGAACATAATCTTCAGAAAAAGTAAAAATTAGAGAAAATGGAGAAGTGGTATGAATATAAAAGATATAGCTAAATTAGCTAATGTAGGCGTAAGCACAGTTTCACGAGTTATAAATAATAGTCCTGATGTAAAAGAAAGTACAAGAGAAAAAATAAAAAATGTGATTAAAAAGTATAATTATGTACCAAATAACGGTGCGAGAATGTTAAAACAAAATAGAACAAAAAATATCGGACTTCTCGTAAAAGGTGTATTTAATCCATTTTTCTCAGAGATGACAAGTATTATAGGTTCAGAAATAGTTAAAAACGGATATAGTATGATAATGGAGCAAAACGATTTTACAAGACTTGATGATGTTGATACGTTAATTTCATTTATTAAAGAAAAGAAACTTAGAGGAGCAATATGTCTTGGAGGTAACTTTGTAGACATAAATAATGATAGCTTTAATGAAATTACAATACCACTTGTTTTAGCTTCTGTAGATAGTGTCGACTATAATGATGGTGGAAATTACTCATCAATAGGTATAGATAATAGAAATGCAGGGTATGAAGCAACAAAATACCTTATTAAGAATGGGCATAAGAAGATAGCTATTATTATTGGTGATTATGAAGATAGAGGCATAAGTCTTTTAAGACTTGAAGGATATAAAAGAGCACTTAAAGAAAGTAAAATTAAAGAAGAATATATATTAAATGCTAATTATTCAAGTTTTGATGCTTATGATGTAACAAAAGAATTTCTAAAAAAGAATGGAGATAGTGTAACAGCAATATTTGCATTATCAGATATTATGGCTATGGGAGTTGCAAAAGCAGTTTTAGATAGTAACTATAAAATACCGCAGGATATATCAATATTAGGGTTTGATGGAATGGCTGAAAGTAAATTCTATAATCCTGAAATATCAACAGTAGAGCAGCCAAAAGGGAAAATGGCAAAAGCCAGTATTGAGCTTCTTTTTTCACTTATAGATAAGAAAAGTGAAAACAAACATATGGTACTTAAGACAAAAATTATTGAAAGAAGTTCTGTATTGTCTAAATAATTTTACTGGAGGGGGGATTTTATGAAACAGATTGTAGTGTTAGATGGTAAAACCTTAGGAAAGGTTGATTATATAAAACTTAATGAGCTTGGGCAAGTAATATATTATGATATGACTAAGAAAAAAGATATAAAAAGTAGGATAAAAGATGCAGATATAATATTAGTAAATAAAGTTATATTGGATGCTGAAGAACTTCAAAGTGCTAAGAATTTGAAGCTAATTTGTGAAATGGCTACAGGATATAATAATATTGATATAGATTACTGCATTGAAAACAATATTGCAGTAACAAATGTGGCTGGTTATTCAACGTCTGCTGTTGTTCAACATACCTTTGCCTTATTTTTTGCATTAAATAACAGAATAGAATATTTTGATGATTTTGTAAAGTCAGGAGAATATTCTAAATCCAAAATGTTTACGAATTTAGATAAACCGTTTAATGATTTAAATGGTAAGGTATGGGGAATAATTGGTCTTGGAGCTATAGGAAAAAACGTTGCAAGAATTGCTCAAGCTTTTGGTGCTAGAGTAATATATTATTCTACATCTGGAAAAAATGATAATACAGATTATGCAAGAGTAAATTTTGATGATCTTCTTGAAAAATCAGATGTAATATCAATCCATGCTCCATTAAATAAAAAAACAGAAGGACTTATTAATTATAAAGCTTTTAAGAAAATGAAAAAAAGCTGTATCTTAATTAATGTTGGAAGAGGCCCTATTGTAGTAGAGCAAGATCTTGCAAGAGCGTTAGATAAAGATTTAATATTTGGAGCAGGAGTAGATGTATTTTGTAGAGAACCACTTTTAAAATCTAATCCCCTTCTTAAAATAAACGATCCAGAAAAAATAATAATGACACCTCATGTTGCATGGACAAGTAAAGATGCAAGAGATAGATTATTTAATGGTGTTCTTGAAAACATCAGAGCATTTATTGCAGGTGAGAAAAGAAATAGAGTAGATTAAATTTTAATTTTAGGCTATGCTAAGTAACAGTGCTGAAATAGCCTAAAATAATGGAACTCTTGAAAAGGAGTTCCATTATTTTATCATTTAAGAAAGTTGTTAATATAATCATCATAGAACGACGCATTATAAATTTCTATTAAGATATCTGCGTCTTTTTTTGCTTTATGAAAAGTTAAATAGCATATTCAAGTATAGCTTTAAAAACTCCTTCATCAATGTTGCTTTCTGCAATATACTTTGCATCATTTTTCATATCTTCTGGCGCATTTTTCATAACGAAACTATAATCTGCAAGATTAAGCATAGGAATATCATTATAATAATCGCCAAATACCATAGCTTCTTCTTTGCTTGTATTAAGCTTTTCCATTATTTTTTGAAGACAGATACCTTTATTTGCATCCAAATTAGTAACATCTGTCCAACATTCACCTGAAGGTGATATATGAAGTTTATCTTTAAAAGATGAATCTGTTAAATTATGTGTTTTATTAAGATTACAGATAGTAACTTTAATAACATCATCTATATTTTCTATATTATCAGTAAAAGTTATTAAAGGATAATATTTTTTAATCTCATTAAGATGAGCTTCATCTGTATTATTTTCTGCATAAGCGCATTCTGGAGTACAAACTAATATACAGTTGTCAGAATCTTTTCTAGCTTCCTTTATAAAATCTTTTAATAAAGTTTTGTCTATTGTGCCTTTGTATATAGTTTCTCCATTTAATATACATAATGCACCATTTTCACATATATAAGATATTTTAGATGACATAGGACCAAATATTGCTTGAAGAGAGTAGAGCGGTCTTCCACTTGCTGCTATAAAAGTTATGTTTTTTTCTAATACTTTGTTAAAAACAAGCATGAAGTTATCTGGAAGCTTGCTCTTTTCATTTAGTAGTGTACCATCCATATCAGTTGCTATAAGTTTTATCATGTAGTGTATCTCTCCTTATTTTTATTTATAGAATTAATATATTATAATTATATCTTTTATAAATATATAAAGCAATTTATTTTAATAATAAAGTATATATGATATTATATAGATATATATTAAATTTTTGGAAAGGAAGTTTTTTATGAAATACAAATATAAATTAGATGTACATACTCATACTATAGCAAGTGGTCATGCTTATTCAACAATAATGGAGAATGCAAAACAAGCTTCAATAAATGGAATTGAACTTCTAGGTACTACAGAACATGGAAGTATGATGCCGAATTCTCCACATATATGGTATTTCCATAATTATAAAGTACTTCCAAGAGAAATGTATGGTGTTATGATGATATATGGAATTGAGGCAGATATTATTGATAAAAATGGAACTTTTGATGAGGATGACGATACTTTAAATAGAGTTGATATCGTAATTGGAAGCATACATAAGAATGTTTTTAATAGTGATGATATAGACGATAATACAAAGGCTTTTATAAATGCTATAAAATCAGGTAAAATACAGATAGTAGGCCATCTTGGCAATCCTAAAATACCTGTTAACTATAAAAAAGTTATAGATTGTGCTAAAGAGAACAATGTACTAATTGAAATAAATAATAGTTCATTTACAACTTCAAGAAAAGGAAGTCTCTGTAATTGTACAAAGATTGCTGAGTATTGTAAAGAAATAAATACAAAAATTGTAGTAAATAGTGATGCGCATTTTTGTACAAAAATAGGAAAATTTGAAGAAGCAGATGATATGCTTAGTGAAATTTCATTCCCAGAAGAACTTATTATTAATTCAGATAAAGAAAAATTTATATCATTCTTAAAATCAAAAGGAAAACTTTCTGATTTAAAATGATTATTTTAGATATTATTTATTTATTGAAATTTTTAAAAAATTGAATAAATAATAGAAAAAAAGTATAATATTTATAATGTATAGAAACATTATAAATATTAAAATATTATAGCAATATAGGAGGGTACAGAATTATGTTAGAAAGAAGTGTAGTTTTAATTAAACCAGATGGAGTTGAGAGAAACATAATAGGAAATATTATAAGCTGTTATGAAGGAAATGATCTTGCAATAAAAGAGCTAAAGATGATGAAAGCATCTAGAAGTCTTGCTGAAAAGCATTATTCACAACATAAAGGAAAGGATTTTTATGAAGAACTTATAACATTCATAACAAGAAGTCCTCTTGTTGCGATGATATTAGAAGGAGAAGATGCAGTTTCAAGAATAAGAAAGCTTCATGGAGCTACAAGTCCTACTGATGCACTGCAGGGTACAATAAGACATAGATATGCAAGAAGCAAGACAGAAAATTGTGTTCATGCGTCAGATACTTTAGAAAGTGCAGATAGCGAAATGAAATTATGGTTTTCAGAAATTCCTGATTTAGAAAAATATCTTAATATAAGAAAATAAAAAATTAAATTTATAAATAAAAATAAAGATCAATGCTTAACTGTAATGTTAAACATTGATCTTTTATTTTGAAAAATATTAAATTAAAATGAAGGAGGAGTAGATATCCATAAGACTTTAGCTGATCTTTTACCAGAGTTTGAGATATAATGATTTACTTTAACTTTATAATAAAAGCTTTCTCCTTTTTTTACTTTATATATTTTTTTACCAAGATGAAGATTTATTGTTCCATGAAGGACATATCCAAATTCTTCACCATTATGTGGCTGTTCTTCTTCATAATGCCCACCTGGTTCAATCTCTATAAGTATTGGTTCCATTTCATTTTTTTGAGCATTTGGTATAAGCCATTTAATCGAATATTTTAAATTCATGTTTTCTTTTATAAACATGTCATTTTCTGCGAAAGTTACTTTTTCTTCATAATGTTCACTAAAAAATTCTGTAAGATTAGTTCCAAGAATTTCCAAAATATCAATTAATGTTGTAATAGATGGAGATGTGAGATTATTTTCTATTTGAGAAATAAAACCCTTTGATAATTCACATCTATTAGCTAGTTCTTCTTGCGTAAGCTGTTTTTCTCTTCGTAATTTTTTTATTTTTTCTCCAATGTTCATAATAGCACCTGCTTATATTAAGTAACTTTAATTTTTATTGTTATCGAATTTAGCATTATTTTTATTGTGATTATTATTTTTTTTATCTTCAATAGGTGAAGGAAGAGTATTACTATCTTTATTTCCTTCATCACGATCCGATGACTCTTCGTTACTACTATTTAAATTTTCATCACTATCATCAATAGGTGGATCTGGAAGATTTTCTTCTGAAGCATTGTTCTTTTGTGAAGAATTTTCATTACTATATGCAGATCCTACTTGTTTTAAAACCATATAATAATCTTTTGTTATTGGATTTGGATTCTCTTTTTTTATAAATATTTGGCTCTTTGTTAAAATAGAAGGAGTAAAACTACCTGCCATATTGTCAGTAAACATATTTACGTTCCCATAAACGTGAGTTGAGCAAGATGCTTTAGGCTCTGTACCTTCAATAAACATTGCATCAATTACACGACTACCTCTAGGATCGTTTTTACATAAATCTGTAGGAATAAGCCCAGAATCTTTACATACTTGTTCATGAACTATGCCGCTTGGCTCTGTTAAATCTTTAGTTTCTAATCCTTCATGAGCCTTTTTCATTAGAGTACCCCATAGTTTTGCCATAGAACTTGAGTATCCTCTTAAAGTTTGTTCCTTATTGTCGTAGCCTACCCATACAGATGCCGAATAATATGGTGTGAGTCCTGAAAACCATAAATCTTTTGAATCTGTTGTTGTACCTGTTTTACCAGCAGCTGGCATATCAGAAAATTTAGCAGCAGTACCAGTACCAAATTCAACAGTACTTTTCATTAAATCATACATAATATATGCACTCTGAGCTGAGAATACCTGTGTTTGATCTCCAGTATCTCTTTCAAGTATATTTTTACCGTTTGTATCAAAAACTTTAGTATAAAGACATGGTTTTGTGCATATACCATCATTTCCAAAACTTCCAAAAGCAGAAGCGAGTGTACTTGTGTTTCCACCATCATCATGGTTGTTAAACTGTCCAAGTGCTAAACAAGCAAGTGTATTTGAACCATTTTTATATACAATGCCAAGCTTTTTACCATAAGCCATACCAGTTTTTACTGAAACTTTATCTTCAGTAATTACTGAACATACATTTTTTGAGTATGCTATAGCTTCTCTAGGACTTACAAGACCTAAATACTCATTTGGATCATTTCTAGGATTCCATGGAGAACCATCTGGTTGAGGCCATTTTTTACCTATACTTTCCGGGATAGGAGCATCATCTATAGGTGTTGCTGCTGTGATTATCTTTTGATCTATTCCAGGCCCGTAAACAGTAAGAGGCTTTGTATTAGAACCAATAGAACGCCTAGCATCATATGCTCGATTAGTTGATTGAGGCTTTTGATTACCACGTCCACCAACCATAGCTAAAACGTAACCTGTTCTATAATCCATTATTGTTGCAGAAGCTTGAAGTTTTGGAACTCCATCACTATCATAAGTTTCTTCGTTTGACATTCCAAGAGAGGACTTATCATTTAAAGTTTTTTGTGTAAAGTCTTGAAGTTCTCTATCCATTGTTGTATAAATTTTTAATCCACCATTTACAATGAGTTTTGAGACTTCATCATCTGAATATTTATATTTCTTTTTTAGATCCTCTTTAACTTGCTCAACAGCTGGATATACAAACCATTCATAATTGAGATTATAATTCTTTTTTGTTTGTTTAAAAACAAGACCTCCATTTTTAACAGATTCAACCGACGAATCATACTCGTCTTTGGTTATATATTCCAGCTCATACATTTTTGATAATACTGTAATAGTTCTGTTTATATATGGAGATGGATCTTTTTTATTTGCTTCATTATATGCACTATAATATGTAGGAGCTTGAGTTATTCCTGCAATATATGCACATTCAATTAAAGAAAGATCCTTAGAATTTTTACTAAAATACATAGATGCAGCAGCTTCTACACCATATACTTTTCCACCTAATGGAATTGTATTTAAATATGCAGTTAAAATCTGGTCTTTAGTAAGTTTTTTCTCAAGACTTAAAGAAAGATATGCTTCTTTAATTTTTCTTTTTAGAGAAAATTCATCAGTTAAAACTGTATTTTTAATAAGCTGCTGTGTAATTGTAGATGCACCATGCATTCCTGTTTCTTTTTTTAATATTTTTTTTACATCTAAAATAGCAGCACCAGCTATTCTTCTAAGGTCAATACCTTTATGTGAATAAAAACGCTCATCTTCTATTGAAACAAACGCATGTTTTAAGTTATCTGGAATAGATGCTGAATCTATTACATAACGTTCCTCATCTGTATGGAGTGTATCCATAAAATTACCATCTTTATCGTATATACTAGATGCTTGATTAAGTGTTAAAACTTCCTGAACATTTATATCGTCAGTTGTTTTTATAATAGCAAGAACGTATGAAATTCCTACAATTAATATAGATGTAAAAAGGAATAAAAATGTAAAAAATATTCCTCTAAAAATTTTATGTCTCGGTTTTTTTCTGCTTTTTACATTGGGTTTTTGTCTGTTACTCTGCTTAGGAGTTTTTCGTATATTAGATTTATTATTAACAGCCATTTTTCCTCCTATATTTTATATAAGATTTTATGAATAATATTTTATTCTATTATAGCATAATTATAATATGAGTAAACTGATAACTCAATAAAAAGGTGCTGATATGGAATATTATACAAAAAGAAAAAAAACAGGACGATTAAAAAAATTTATAATCTTTATATTGATTATATCCATTATAAATTTGATATTTTACTTTTTTGATGCAAGAGTTCTTCCTCATGTTGCAGATGTATCAGAGACTATTGCACAATCAAAAACTATTGATATAATAAATGAAACTAGTGTAGAAATATTAAATGATGATTTTAATTATGATGAACTTGTAAAAATAAGTAGAGATGATACTGGAAAAATAAATCTTATACAATCAGATACAGCAAAGCTTAATAAAATAGCTTCTAGTCTTGCAATAAAAACTAATGAGAAACTACGTAAAATGAAAGATATAGAAGTGAATGTTCCTCTTGGATGGTCAACAGATAAAGGAATGTTATTTAATATAGGACCTAAAATTAATGTAGCCATTGAACCTGTGGGGAATATGAATATTACGTACGAATCTGATTTTGAAAGCGCAGGAATTAATCAGACAAGACATAAGATATATTTTAATGTTGAAGCAAAAGTTAGAGTAATGCTTCCATTTAAAAGTAGAGAGACAACTATAAATACTCAGATTCCTGTAACAGATACTATAGTTGTTGGAGAAATACCGAGTGGAGCAATAATACAAAGTAAATGACAAAGAACATGTTCTTTGTCATTTATTAAAATTAAATGTTTTAATTTTCAAAATTAAATATATAAGGAACATTTCTATAATAATCCCCATAGTTTAAACCATATCCTGCAACAAAAACATCTTTGATGCTAAAGCAACAGTAATCTGGCTGTATTGTAACTTCTCTTCTTGATGGTTTATCTAAAAGAGAACATGTTTTTACTGACTGAGGGTTTAATTTTAATATATGTTCTTTTACAAAATTCATAGTTATACCTGTATCAACTATGTCATCAACTATTAAAACATCATATCCTTCAAGTGAATCTTTAACATCATTTACAATTTTAACTTTTCCAGAAGAAATGCTATTATTTTCATAACTTGATGTAGTCATAAAGCCTATTTTTACATTAATATCGATTGCTCTTACAAGATCTGCTGTAAAAATAAAACTTCCTCTTAAAAGTGAAAGTACATATAATTTTTTGCCATCATAATCAGTTGAAATTCTCTTTCCAAGTTCTGATATTTTTTCTTCAATATCTTCTTTGGAAATTAGTATATTTCGTTTTTGATTTTCCATAGATTAAACTCCTTTATATATATAATTAAATACATTTTATTTGTAATTACTTTATCAATAGTATAAAATTATATGAAAGTTGTCAATATGATACCAGGAGGTGTATTTATGATTTTTGGTAAAACAGAAGGAATTAAAAATACAATTTTAGACCGTTTAGAAGAAATATATAAAATTAAAACTAGTAAAGACGAGGTATGTGATATATCTATAATTAATATAATGGCGTCTGTTAGTTCTGAGATAGAAAAAGAGGTGTCTGTTTCAATAAGTAGAAATGGAAATACTGAAAATGTCACTATAGGGGATTCAACATCAGCTAAAATTGACCTTATAGATATTTATGAAAAAAGGCTTTCAGGAATTAGAGTTATACATACTCATCCAAATGGAATTTCAAGATTTTCTGCGCTAGATATTACAGCACTTTTAAAACTTAAACTTGATGCTTTAGTTTCTATTGCAGTAAAGGATTCTAAAATTATAGATTTTGCTTTTGGAAATATAGCATTATACAATAATAGATTATCATATGAAGAAAAAGATAATCTTTCATTAGATGAATTATTAAGTATAAATGTACTTGATAAAATAAGATTCTCTGAAGATATGATAAAAACAAATGATGTTATTGAAGATAATTCTGAAAAAGCAATTCTTATAGGCTCAGATACAAAAGAAAGTCTTGAGGAACTTAAAGAACTTACAAAAGCATGTGATATTCCTGTTACTGATTTGATATTTCAAAAAAGAGAAAAAATAGATCCAGCTTTTTATATAGGAAAAGGAAAAGTTTTTGAAATAGCTAATATAAGACAGAAAGAAAGAGCAAATGTTGTTATTTTTGATGATGAACTTTCAGGATCTCAGGTTAGAAATCTTGAAAATGCAATCGGAGCAAAAGTAATTGACAGAACAACTCTTATACTAGAGATATTTGCAAGAAGAGCAAAATCAAAAGAATCAAAAATACAAGTAGAACTTGCACAGCTTAAATACAGATTATCTAGACTTCAAGGTCTTGGAACTGTGCTTTCAAGAACTGGAGGAGGAATAGGAACTAAAGGTCCTGGAGAGAAAAAACTTGAGACAGACAGAAGACATATAATGGAAACTGTTTATGATTTAAAATCTGAACTTAAGAAAATAAAAAAGATAAGAGAAGTGCAAAGAGAAAAAAGAAATAAAGATAATATAGCTAAAGTTTCACTTGTGGGATATACTAATGCTGGAAAATCAACAATACGAAATGCATTATGTGAAATGTCCTCTAAGATAGATGCTAAAGCTAAAGAAGGTGTACTTGAAAAAGATATGCTTTTTGCAACTCTTGATACAACAACAAGAGCTATTATGCTTAAAAATAAAGGAACAATAACAATTACAGATACAGTAGGTTTTGTAAGAAAACTTCCTCATGAACTTGTTGAATCATTTAAATCTACTCTTGAAGAAGTAATATATTCTGATCTTTTATGCCATGTTATAGATATTTCAAGTGAACATGCATTAGATGAATATAATGCAGTAAATGAAGTCTTATCTGAACTTAATGCTTTAGATAAGGAAACAATTATAGTTTTAAATAAATGTGATAAAGCAAGTCCTGAAAATATTAAGAAATTTTATGACTGTGTAAAAGACAAAACTGTAGTAGAAATATCAGCAAAAGAGAAGATTAATTTAGATAAACTTTTAGATCTTATTGAGCAAAAAGTTCCGTATAAATATAAAAAAATTAATTATCTTATTCCATATGATGATACAAAAGCAGCATCATTTTTACATAGAAACGCAAGAGTAATTGAAGAGGAATATAGGGAAAATGGCAATTATATAGTTGCTGAAGTTGATGAGGAAACTTACAATAAATCAAAACAATATGAAATTTAAAGAATTTTAAAAGTTTGCTATAATAAAGTTAAGTATTGTTTATATAAAGAAGGTGTGGGGAACTTGACAAAATCTATAATGGATTATCAGAAAGCTTCAAATAAACTCATAAATCATTTTAAGAATAATGAAAAAGTGCTTGCAATATTTGCTTTTGGAAGTATAGTAAGTGGTGATTTATGGGAAGAATCGGATATAGACATTTTTATTGTTTATAAAGATAATTTTATGGAGATTCGTGATGTCTATTCAAAAATTCTAGGTGTTAATGTTCATATGAAACTTTTATGCAAAAAAAAGCTTATAGAAATATATAACAGTGAACATAACAAAGGAATAGTAAAAAATATTCTTTCTTCATCAAAAATAATATTTTCAAGAGATGATGAAATAGAAAGGCTTTATAATAAATCAAAATATGATTTTGATGATTGTATTGAGAAATGGAATCTTGTATATCTTGGAAACACTATTAAAAATATAGGTGTTGTAAAAAAGTATATGCATAATGATAATATAGTAACATCATATGAAGTTTTAATAAGAAGTCTTGATGAACTTTCAAAACTCTATCTTAATTTAAATGGATACACAATAACTAAAGATTCTGTAAATATGGCTATGAATTTTAATAATAAATTTAATGAAATAGTAAATGAATTATTTAATAGTGAAATATCAGAAGAACTTATAAAGAAAGCTTTAGCTTATTTTGAAAGATATATTGATGAAAATTTATTTAAAGCATCGAAAGTTCTTTTAGACTTCTTAGATAAAAAGGAGTCATATTTAAGTTCTTATGAAATAAAAAAGGATGATGATTTTAAAGACTTTAACATAAGAACTGAGATTATTTTAAAAGAATTAAGCAAAAAGAAATTTATAGTAAGAGATTCGAGAAAACTTAAACTTGAAACAGAAGAAGAACTTATAATTGAAAATGTATATGCTTATAATGATAGACTCAATTACAGATAATTTTAAGGAGGAATTTCTTTGAAGATAGCACTTAGAATATATTCAGGAATAAAATTTAAAGAAGAAGTACCTAAATATATACAGATAGCATCCTTTATAAAATGTCTTATAGATAAAAAGACGATAGAGGAAGGAGATAAACTTCCTACAATACGTGATCTTTCAGAAGTAATTGGGGTAAATAAGATAACAATTGTAAATGCATATAAAAAACTTAAGTCAGATGGATATGCTTATCAAAGAGTTGGAAGTGGTACATATGCTAAAAGAAAGGATATATCATCTGATTTTTCGCGTGAATATTCTAATATATTAAATAATGTAAATAATATGACAGATGATGAAAATATAGTTGATTTTACAGGAGAAACTGTATCGGAAAATTTTTTTCCGATTGATGATCTTAAAGATATAATCAATAAAGTCCTTGAAAGAGATGGAGCTAAAGCATTAATATCACAAAATAAAAGAGGATACGATAAGCTTATAGATACTCTAGATGAGAACTTTTGGTATAATAAAATAAATACTGATAATATGTTAATTATTTCAGGAGCTCAGCAGGGAATAGATATTGCATCTAAAAGTATACTTAATATTAATGATAATATAATTGTTGAAAATCCAACATACATAGGGGCTCTTTCGGTTTTTAAATGGAGAAAAGTTAATCTTTTTCAGGTGCCAATGAAAGAAGATGGCATTGATATTGATAAATTTGAAAAAGTTCTTATGAAAAATAAAATAACAGCGTTTTATACTATGAGCTATTTTCAGAATCCTACTGGGATTAGTTATTCAATTGAGAAAAAGAAGAGGATTATTGAATTATCAAATATTTATAATTTTTACATAATAGAAGACGATTATCTTTCAGAACTTATTTATGATAATAGTTTAAATTATGTTTCTTTTAAAAGTCTTGATAAATATGATAGAGTAATTTATTTAAAGAGTTTTTCAAAAATATTTTTGCCAGGTATAAGGCTTGGATATTTAATAGCTCCTGATAATTTAAGAGATACTATACAAAGCTCAAAATTAAATACTGATATTGCAACTTCTTCACTTATGCAAAGAGCACTAGAAGAATATATATCTTGTGGCAAATGGATTGAAAATATAAGAAATATGAATAGTGAATATTCCAAAAGATACAAATTAATAAAAAAAATATTAGATACTGATTTTAAAGAATTATTGGAGTATATAGATCCTAAAGGAGGATTAAGTTTTTATATAATATGCAAAGAGAAGTCTCTTGATACAGTTGAACTTTTTAGACTTCTTAAGGAAGAAGATATACTAATAACGCCAGGAATATTGTTTTTCCCAGTTTCAACAGGTGGAAAAAATTCATTTAAAATATCATTTTATCAAACTAATGAACAGCAAATAAAAAGAGGACTTAAATTTATAAAAAAAGAATTGGAAAAGTTAATATAAGAAATATTCTGGAGGAATTTAAGTGGCATATATTACAATTAAAAATTATGGAGAAGATAGATTTATAGAAAAAAAATCTGAATTTATAGGTTATGCAAAAAGAGTAGAAAATGAAGATGATGCGAAAAAGTTTATAAACGAGATACGTTTAAAACATAAAGATGCAAAACATAATTGTTATGCGTATGTAATAGGACAAAATTTTAATATAAAAAGGTATTCAGATGATGGTGAGCCAAAGGGAACAGCAGGAATTCCAATACTTGAAGTCTTAAATAAGAGTATGGTTACTGATTGTGCCATAGTTGTAACAAGATATTTTGGAGGAATACTCCTTGGAACTGGTGGCTTAAATAGAGCGTATACAAAAGGAGCTTCTATTGCAATAAAAAATGCAGGTATAGTTGAAAAAGTTATTGGATTTTCCACTAAGTATACTTTTGATTATGATATTTTAGGCAAAATCCAGTATATGTGTACGAAAAATAATTGGTATATTGAAGATATAATATATACTGATAAAGTTACAATAGAGATATTAATTGAAAAGAAGATGTCAGAATCATTAGATAGAGAAATTGCTGAAATTACAAACGGTAAGGCAGTTTTAGAAAAGGGAGAAGAAAAGTTTTATTTTAAAGAAGGATACAGATTATACTCAGAATTATAGAAAAGTAGAGTCATTGTATAAAAGCTCAAATTGTGGTATAATTACTATGTATTTATGAGTTAAAAAGCGAGGAGGAAACGGTATGTCAGGACACTCAAAATGGCATAATATACAGGCCAAAAAAGGAAAAACAGATGCCAAAAGAGGTAAGATATTTACCAAAATAGGTAAAGAATTAATGGTAGCTGTAAAAGAAGGCGGCTCTAATTTAGATGCAAACAGCAGACTTAGAGATGTTGTTGCAAAAGCTAAAGCAGCTAATATGCCTAACGACAATATAGAAAGATCAATTAAGAAAGCAGCAGGAGAATTAGGTACAGTAGATTATGAAAATATAGTTTATGAGGGATACGGACCGAGCGGAGTTGCAGTAATAGTTGAAACTCTTACTGATAATAAAAATAGATCAGCAGCAAATGTAAGATGTGCATTTACAAAAGGTGGAGGAAATCTTGGAACTACAGGATGTGTAAGTTTCATGTTCCAGGAAAAAGGAGAAATCATAATTTCAAAAGAAGATAAAGATGAAGATGAAATGATGATGATGGCACTAGATAGTGGAGCAGAGGATTTTCAGTCAGAAGATGAAGTATTTGTAGTTACAACTACTCCACAAGATTTTGGACAGGTACGTGAGTCACTTGAAGAAAAAGGAATAGAGTTTTTAGAAGCAGAAGTTAAGATGATACCAAATACATATACATCTATAGATGAAGAAGCAGCTAAAAAATTCCAAAAGATGCTTGATATGCTTGAAGATGATGATGACGTACAAAATGTTTATCATAACGCTGAATTCCCAGAAGGATTTGAAGAATAAAGATATTAACCTCTTGGTATTACTAGCTTTGAACGAATTAGAATATTAACTTTAAAAACTAAATAATTAAGGTGTACATCAATTATGGTTTATGTTTAATGATGTATATATAAAAAAACACTTTCTGTTATTAACAGGAGGTGTTTTTTGTTGTTATTAAAAGGTTTATTGAAAGAATTTATATTAGAACTAGAAATAAGGAACTATTCCAAAAGAACGTTAAAAGGTTATAGAAATAATAATTTATTAATGTTTACCTATTTAGAGAAAGAATTTAATATTACCGATATTGAAGATGTTAAACCAACATATATAAAATCTTACATTAAATTTTTACAAAGAATTAAAAGAAAACCAACATATATAAATGGAATTATTAAATGTTTTAGAGCTTTCTTTAAATATGCGACAGATGAAGAAATAATTGAAAACAATCCAATGTTAAAGATTAATTGGTTAAAAGAGGAAAAGGTAATAATTAATACTTTCAATGACGAAGAAGTTGATAGAATGATGAAAGTATATACAGGTAGCGATTATATGAATATTAGAAATAAATGTATTTTGGCAATATTATTTGATACTGGTGTCAGAAATTTAGAATTATGTTCATTAAAAACTAATGATGTAAAAGACACTTATTTAACAGTAAAACAAGGAAAGTGTAGAAAAGATAGAAGAGTGGCTCTAAGTCCTATAAGCAGAAGAATAATTCTTAGATATGTAAGATGCAGAAATAGTTTTTTTGCAAATAGGATTATAGATGAGACTACACCGTTTTTCTTAAGTTACAGATTTAAGGCTTTAACAATTGAAGTGGTTGAAAGAGTCATGAAAATAGCTGGTAAGAAAGCTAATATTAGAAAAGATATACGTTGTAGTCCTCATACTGCAAGACATTATTTTGCACAAGCTCAACTTAGAAATGGATTAGATATATATTCGTTAAGTAGGTTATTAGGTCATGAGAATATTTCAATAACTAAGCGTTATTTACAAGGACTTCAAGATATTGAAATAGTAGAAATGGCAGTAAAAACAAGTCCATTAATGAACTTAAGAAAGTAGGTGAACACATTGTTAGATATAGAAACTGAATATGGGTGTTTTGGACATTTTAAAGACTTACTTCTATTCATGCAAGAAGAATGTTTACAAGAGATAGAGATAACAGATA
The DNA here is from genome assembly GCF_022869825.1 of Clostridium sp. BJN0001. NCBI lineage: Bacteria > Bacillati > Bacillota > Clostridia > Eubacteriales > Clostridiaceae > Clostridium > Clostridium sp. BJN0001. The sequence goes on from NZ_CP094971.1 coordinate 1,142,280, forward strand.
TTAAATATTGTTTAAGTGAAATCTATGGAAAAGGTACTTATACACTAGATGAAATTAAACAAATAGTGCAAAAAAAATAACTGATACTTTATCAGAATACCAGTTACCAAAACTACAATTGAATATAGTTTTATAATTCCCTATTGAAAAGGAACTACTACAATAATATTAGTTTAACCCTTTTTTAAAATATAGTCAATAGGGTTTTATTTCCTACACCCTTTTTTTTAAGAGGTAGGTTTAGTGGAATAGGGGAGAAACACTTAAAATAAAACGTCTCGGGTAGTTCCGACTAATTAACTCGGCGTATTTGCATTGCCTATCATATGCGATATGTCGTCAGTTGAGTAAGATACAACACTCTCAGCGTCTACAGGATAGATAATCAAAAGTGTAGTGGGAGGTTCGCTTGGTCGCAAGACAGGAACTTGTACAAGATAGAAATATCGTAGCCTATGGGCAAGTAGTAGGTTATTAAAGTACATTTGTAAAACAAGATAGGTAATATTACGAAGATACAATTCAGCTAAAGTCAGTAATATTTTGTTAGTCCAATTTTTAGGGCTAACTATACCCAAAAACGTGTCCACAGGCTTAGTCAGTATATAGCACTTTACCTCAAAGTCAAGTAATAAGCTTAAAATATATAGTATAAAACAAGACGAAAGATAAAAACAAGATAGAGTTTAACAAGTGTAGATATATTATAATGTTCATATAAGAAAGAACGAGAAAAAACGTCATAAAATAGAAATAATAGAAAAAGATGAGTTTGTCCGAAACGTAACTACTTGTAAACCTAGTAACACCAACGCTTACAAGGTTTGTTCTCAATTTTCTAATAGGGAGAAGGAAAAAGAGTAGAGAAGAATAGAAATAAATTAAATTTGTCCTAGTAAAGTAAAATTACTATAAATGGCTCAACCATGCGTGTTTGAATGGTATAAAATTTAAAAAGTCCGATAATTTAATATGGTAGGTAATATAGAAAAAAGAGACAAATGCACGAATTTAAATAACAATCTAGAGCTATCTTTAAATAATGAAAAATATAAAAGTTGTGAAGTATGTGGTAAAGAAATAAAATTAAAAAACGATAGAAGAATTCAAAAAAAAAAGGTATAATTCTCGCAAATAGAAAACACACTCAAACACGCATGGTTGTCACGTTTATAAGCAATTTAACTATATATTCCCTTTAATGAGTAGAAACAAAATAAAAACATATATAATTCTACTCAACTTTTCATTTTTCATAACACATACCTCTTTAATTTTTATTTAACTCTCCTAAAATAAAGATGGTAAATTTAATAAAAATAAAAGATTAAAATAATCGACTAACGTAACATTGCTACATACTAGTAACACCAACGCTTACAAGGTTTGTTCTCAATTTTCTAATAGGGATAAAGTGTGCGAAAAGAATAAGGAAAACGTAAATAGTATTTAAACACGCATGGTTATCACATTTATAGATATTTTGAAAAGCGATTTTCCAATAACTTAACATGATAGGTAAATAAATAAAAAAAAATGATGATCTAAACATTCAAGGAGAATGTTTTTAAGATATAGTGTCCTTTTGTGGGACAGTACCAAATTTGGAACTCAATAAATCCGAAGACGAACTGAACGACCACGGATTAGAAATACTTCTAATAGTTCAATGTGAACCGATAGACTTATACAATAGAAAAAAATAAAGCTAACTGTTTGAAATAGAAAACCCATTCAAACACTCATGAATACTAGGCTTAAATGGGTTTTATAACTCAATTTTCCAATAACTTAATATGATAAGTAATAATAGAAAAACATACTCAAAAATGGCTAAAAATTTAATGAAAATTTAAAAGTAAATCTCTATAAGCTAGTAATATCAACGCCTTACAGAGTCGGTCGTTTGGTACGTATGGTAGAGAATAAAATATATTTTTTTTATGCAAGTTTTTTAAACATAAATAAATAGGGAGAAGATTAAAATGAATGAAAAGGAGTTTAGACAAAGTGAATTAAAAGAAAAGCTAATAAACTTTTTAAATGAAAATGGAGTTAAGCAAAGATTTATCGCAAAAAAGATAGGAGTGCATGAAGCTACTGTGAGTAGATTTTTAAAAAGGAATAATTATTATTTATCTGATGATTATTTCAAAAGATTAGAAACATTTTTAAACAATAAAATAGGCTAACTACATTATGAAGTTAACCTTATAAAATAGCGATTGGGAAAATCTGAACGCTCATAAAATTGATAATTAGTCCTCATCTAAGTATTTAGGTGGGGCTTTTTATATATATAATATGTCTTTTTAACATATCAAAAAATGGTAATTTGTTAGATGATGCAAGTTCAAGTCTTGCCTTCCTTAAAAAAAAACGAAATCTAACTAGAAAGAATCACGTATAAAACGAAGGGGAAATTCCCCTCGGTACAATTTGTACTGGACTTTCGAAGTGTTTGGCTTATGCACAATAAAATTATAGGCTTTAAAGCGATTATAAGCGTCATACAGACGTTTTAATATAAATAGGTATAAATACTAGGGTATACGCCTATGAACTCAAATGAGGGCATATAAGACGTATAAACTAAGGAAAGGAAGAATGTATTATGACATTAGAAGAATTAAATTTAAACGAAGAACAATTAGAAGGTGTAAAGAGTTTTTTACAAAGCGAAGGGGATAAAATTAGAACAAAATACAATAAAGAAATTAAAGAGTTAAAAGAAAAAGTACCAAAAGAACTTACAGACGAAGAAAAAGCTTATAACAAGGAAAAAGAAGATTTTAAAAGAGAAAAGATGCAATTTGAATTATCTAAAAATCTAACAAATAAGGGTTTAGACTCTAAACTTGCACAATACTTAAATGTACAAGGTGTAGAAGATTTAGAAACTTATATTTCAGATTTTAGTAAGATTGTAGGAGCAAACAACTCTTTTAAACCAAACAGTCATAGCAATGCAGGTGGCTCTATAACAAAAGAACAGTTTAACAATATGGGATATAAAGAAAGAGAAAATTTATATAACACTAACAAAGAATTATATACAATTTTAAGCAAATAAATACAAATATTAGGCAAATAACAGACGTTTGGGAAATCCTAAGCGTCTTTTATTATATAAAATTTTACATTAAAGAAAGAAGGAATTTATATTATGGCAATTATAATACCAGAAATTTACAAAAATTTAGTAACAGAAAAGATGAAAGGTTTAGTAAAAATTAGTTCTTATGCACAAGACCTAGGAGAAGTTGGAAACTTTGCAGAAGAAGGAGACTCTATTACATTTCCTCAATTTTGTGCACTTTCAGATGCAGAAATATTAACAAAAGGTGATGCAATTAAGACAGAAGAATTAAAACAGACTTCTACTAAGAAAACTGTAAAACATTACTGCAAAGGTGTTTCTATCTATGATATAGACGCAAAAACAGGAATGGGCAATTTTCAGGATAATGCAGTAATGCAACAAGCAAGAATATTTGCAAAAGCAAGAGATAAAGAATGTGTTGCTGATATATTAGCAAATACACTTTTAAAGAGTTCAACTGCAAATGCAAATTCTATAACAAATACAGAACTAGATAACGCTTTAAATCTTTGGGGAGATGAACAGGATTCAGACTCATTTGACGCTATTATAATTAATAGTAGACTTTTACCAAGCTTTTTGTCTATGGACGGCTTTGTATCTAATACACTTACATATACAAAAGACGCAAACGGTATTGTTAGACAGGGTGTTGTCGGATTTTACAGAGGAATAAAGATCGTACTTTCTGATGTAGGAACATATGATACTACTGCAAATGAATGTATTACTTTTATTCTTAAAAAGCAGAGTTTAGGAGTAAAAGATAAGAAAGACGGCGTAGATATAGAAGTTTCAAGAGATGCAGAACATAAGAAAGATGATATATTTGCAGATGAAATTTTCGTTATTGGACTAATAGACAAGACAGGTGTAGCAGTTGTTAGAAAAACAATAGCTTAGTTATTTAAGGAGGTACTACAAAACGTGGTACTTCCTTTTATATATTTTTTTTAGTACCAAAGGTAACTATTAAGGAGGTGAGAAACATGACAATAAGGGAAAGAATACGTTATACAAGAACTATTTATCAATTAACACAACTAGAAGTCGCAAAAGGTCTAGGAGTTTGTAAACAGTATATAACACAAATAGAAACAAACAAGAAAATAGCAAGTGATGAAAGATTAGAAGAAATACTTAATCTAGTATACGTGCTAGGAGAAAATAAGAAAAAAGGCAGATTAAAAGACGTTTTAGACGATTTAAAAGAACAAAATGATATTGAACACGAAAGGTAGGTGAATTTTAATTAATTTATCTATCTTTCTACTTAATCAGTCAATTATGATGAAGTAGGAGAGATATACAATGATCCCGTTAACACTACGTTTTTCACAAATTTGTGAAATAGCGATTACAGAATGAAATAAAAATTAACAAACGATATGAATATTAAATTTGAAATAAAAAAAATGAAATAAAACGATTTGAAAGGGAATGTTAGTTATGAAAATAATAAAAGTAATCAAAGAATATGAAATCTATAAAAAATATGAAGTAAAAATGATAGTTAGATTAATTAAATCTAATTATGTTAAAAGAAGTAAAAGAAAAATTTCCGAACTGGTGCGAAGACACCGATACAAAATTACAATTAATGATGTCAGACGACATTGACGCACTTATGTGTTATATGTTTCAGAAGATACAGTTTAATAGAGAATGTGAATATTTTATTGATATGAGCAGTAAAAAGGCTTATGAAAACTATAGTAGAACAATAAGACATGACGGCACACAAACTCTATATAAAACTAAAGACGCAACAAAACGAGGAAAAAACTTATTAACTTTAGACGTAAGTATAAATAGAAATAATAAGAGTTGGGATAATCATGTTGTACAGTTATCAGAGAATGAAACAAATTACAATAAATTATCTGCGAACATGAATGTAGCAATGAATGTAAATAAATCTAATTATACAAGTAAGTTTTGTATTAGTACATTTATAACAATGTTAAGTTACTATAATTACAATATTAGTAAATTTGATAGAGATAAACTAGCTTTAATTTGTGCAATAGACAGTACATATTATCCATTTAACACAAGTTTTGAATATACTGCAACTAAAAATCTTAAATTATTAGGATTTGGTTCTGTAGTAGATTTTATAAAGAAAAATAGAGATTATATACAACAAATAGACAAAAAATATCTAAAAGATAAACATATATATGTAAAAAATGGATATTTAGATACTAATTTAAACTTAAATGTAATATCAGATTTATTTAATTGTACAGTAGAATTACCAACAAAAAAATTTACTAAATGTGCAGAATTTAAAAGTCAAGTATTTGATGCAAATAAATTTAGAAATAAAGAAGAGATGCAAGAAACTTTTAAAAAGAAGATATTTAATATTGCACTCACATATAAACAAACTGGAATAGTTAGCTTTATAGAGCCAACAAATAATAAATAAAAATAAAAGGAGAAATATAAGATGAAAAAAGGATATTATATAGCAAAAACTTTAAGAATTAAGAAATTATTTAAGCGAATATAAATAAAATACACCGTTTCAAACGGGATCAAGGTTGGTAAGGTTCTTAATAGACTTTACTAGCCTTTTTTAATATGCACAATATGAAAGGATAGATTTAATAATGGAAAAGAAATACTATTTTATAACAAATAAATATTTAGCAGATACGATGTCTTACTTATTGCAAGAAAGATACTATAAATTAGATAACAAAGATTATAAAGATAGAAAGATTTATAGTTTTGTCAATACTGCAAAATTTAGGGAGGTATTAACATTAGTGCAGAAGATTAAAAATGAGAATAAAAAAGATAGCCTTTAAGCCTAGTAAATACCACACTCCATTTGATGTACTGTTTTTAGTACATTCAATATTAAAGATTAAAAAATTCAATGTACTGTTTTTAGTACATTCATTAAGGTGTAACAAGAGAGAATCCTATTAACAATATAAAATCTAATTATGCAAGTGAAACAAGTTCACTTTCAACACACATATATTTGTTTCTTGCTACGCCTATATATATTACATTTTTCGATTTAGAAAGGATAGATTTAATTATGAAAGATTATTTTACAATGTTACCAAACAATGTCATTTGGACTTATTCAGATGAAGAAATTGCACTTATCAAAGGAAATGATAAATTACTTATTACAATGATTTACCTAGACACTCATATCAATAAAGTCGGACAATGTTGCTTTACACTAGAAGATTTAATTGTTTTTAGTGGTTTTAATGTCAGAACTGGTAAAAATAATTCTATAGAACAATTTAAAAATACATTATTATATTTACAAAATTTAGGCTACTTAGATACTACACTAGATATCAATAGTCTAAAACCGAAAAAATTTATATCTTGTTCATACGAAGTTAAATTTGATAAAGATGAAGATGAAAATAATACTCACTATTTTAAGTTATATTATGACAAATTTAAAAAGATTATGAATAGTGATAGTAAATTAGATAAATTAATAACACTTAAAATATACTGTTATATTCTCGCAAGAATGAAAAGAAATAATTCAGAGCAAAAAGAAATGAGAGATAATTCAGCTTTTGATTGTACTGTAATTGAATGTTTCTATGATAGTTATAAAAAGATTTGTAAAGATTTAGATATTTCAGACACAACATTCAATTTACATATTAATTTATTACAAGAACTAGAATTAATATTCAATGACAATATTGGTTTAGTTAAAAATGAATATGCAACTCACTATGCAAACAATGTTTATGTAGAAGATAAAGATGAATTAAAACAGGCTCTAAGTGCTAGTAAACTATATTATATTGCAGAAGGATATGATTGTATTGATAAAAAGTGTTCTAAACAAACAACAAAATTAAAAGGACAAAAAGGACAAATTAAAAGACAAGCAAAGTTAAAGCAAAATTAAATAATAATTAAATAATAATTAAATAATAATGTTAAAGTTATTAAAGTATAACATAAATTGCTTATTTTTTAGTAAGATAGCTTAATTTTAAATAATATTATTTACTTTTAAGTTATCTTACTAAATTATATTTAATATAGCTTATTTTTCAGCAAAATTAAGCAAGAATAAGCTAATTCTGTAAAAGAATAAAGATAGTCTAAATTACTTATCGCATACGCTTATACGCTAAGTATATGCAGATGATAACTTAAATAGAACTAATTTTAATAAAAAAAATGAATATTTAATATGAAAGGATTGATTTTAATGATAAATATTATAGAAATTTTAATGATATATGGATTAGCAGGAATTGCACTTTATTTAAATAGTAAAAATGAGGTATTGAGATTAGAAAATAAAGGACTTAGAGATAGAATTAAAAGAGATAACGAATGGCATGAAATTGATAAAAAATATTCAATTGATTTAGCTAGAGCAGATGAAAGATTGAAAACATCTAGTGAAGAATTTAGAAAACAATTTCATAAACAATGTGAAGAGTTTCATAAACAATGTGAAGAAATAAATAAGGAATTGGAGTTGAGAAATAATGAGTAAGAAAGTAAGAACGCTTAATGATAATATAAAAGATTTACTTGATAACAAGAAATTATTTGTATTCATAAGGTGGTATCTAAACGGAGCTAAAGACGAAGATTTCAAGACAGTACAACAAACAATGGACATACAACAGGATAAAAAGTGGGCAATTAAAAATTATCTTGAAAGAGAAGATGTTCAACGTGCAATGATTGAAATTACTAAGCTTAACAAGGACTTTAATCTAGTGCAAATTTATAATAAAATGTTAGAAAACGCACTAAAAGGTGATGTAAATAGTGCAAATTGGATTGTTAAGTTTAGCGAAAGTGAATTCTTTGATAAGAAAGTAAACGAAGTACAAAATATTATAGATAAATTAGATTTAGAAGAATAAGTTTTTGCTATCATTTTATTTGATAGCTGAAGGTGTCTGTTATTTTTAGACACCTTTTTATTATATCAGAAAGGAGATATTTTATTGAAAAATGAAGAAAAATTTTTGAAAGTTTGGAATGATCCTGTATTATTCATTGATAACTTTTTAAAGATAAATAATAAAACGGGAAAATTAGTACCATTTAAACTCAATGAGCCACAGAGAGAATTTATAAAGAATATGGATACATATAATATTATACTTAAAAGTAGACAAATGGGCTTAAGTGTTGCAATATGTGGACTGGCTATATTTTATGCAGTAACTCAACCCAATTCAACTTGTATGTTACTTAGTCATAATGATGAGAGTTGCAGAAGTATATTTAATAAGCTAAAGAATATATATAATACTTTACCAAATGTGATAAGACCTACATTGATAAGAAATAATAGGGCAGAATTACAACTTTGCAATGGAAGTATAATTTCATGTTCAACTCTAGGCAGAAAAGACAAAGGTCGTGGAAATACTTGTAAATTAATACATATATCAGAATTTGCATTTGTAGATAGTGCAATAGCAAATAAACAATTATTATCATTAGAACAGACACTAGGAGCAGGAGACTCACATCTAATTATTGAATCTACTGCAAATGGACTTAATCATTACAATATACTATATAATAAAGCTAAGAATAAAGAGAACGCTTATAAATCATTCTTCTTTAATTATATCAAGGGTTCTTGTATGTTCTTAGATGAATATAAGAAATATAAAAAGATATTTAAAAATCTTAATGGACACAACTTTAATGAGAGTGATTTAACAGATGAAGAAAAAGAATTGCTAAAAATCAAAGGAATGACACTTGATATTCTTTGTTGGAGAAGATTAAAGATACAAAATAGTTCTGTAGATCAATTTAATCAAGAATTTCCACTCACAGACCAAATGGCGTTTGTAACAAGTGGCAATAGTGTATTTGATAATGAACGTATAACTAATGTATTAAGAGTATTACAATTAGAAAAGAATAAATATATAAAGAAGAAAGATTTAAAAGATTTACCAAAATTACTTAAACAGTATTACGGTAAGTCTTTTTATATGCACAAAAAACCAGTTGTTGGAGAACGTTACTATATAGGCTTGGATTGTTCGCAAGGCGTAGGAAAGGACTATAGTGTTGCAGTTGTTCTCAATAAAGATGCAGAGGAAGTTGCAATATTTAGAGATAATAAGATAAAAGCCTATGCACTTGCAGAGTTTATAAATGAATTAGGAAGATATTACAATAAAGCGTTTTTAACTATAGAAACTGCATCAGCAGGTAATTCTGTAATTGAAAGATTGAGATATACTCATAAATACATGAATATGCACAAATATAAAGCCTTTGATGAATTTAACAGAGTAAAATGGAGAATTGGTTTTGATACTAATGCAAAGACTAAGTCGCTAATTATTAATGATTTTGTTGAGATGTTTGATAAAGGTGCATTATGTTTACATAGTGAAATTATTCTACAAGAAATGAAGGTTTTTGAAGCTAAAGATAATGGCTCTATGGGTGCAATGAGTGGGTTTCATGATGATACCATTATGTCAACTGCACTAGCACTAGCTGGACTTAAAACGGGAAAATACTACAAGTGGTAATAAATAAATTAAGGAGTGATAATATGAATTTAGAACAATATATAGAAATAGTTTATAAAAATAATCCTCTATGGTTTATGGAGGAAGTAAAGAAAGGACATCATGCAACTAGAATTGCAAATGTTTTCAAAATAAAGAATTATCTTCATGGAACACATAAGGTATTACAAAGACAAGATGTTACATACAAGGAGCAGACTTATAAGGTCAAGAAGTTGATACTACAGAACGCTAAGGCTATATGTAACTTCCATAGTACATATATTTTAGGAAAACCAGTAAGTCTTACAGGTTCAGAAGATTTAGTGTCAAAGATGCAGAATATATATAATTATGCAAATTATAATAGTATAGATTTTGATATTGCAGACAAACTGGTAAAATATGGTGATAGTTATGAATATATATATAAAGATAAAGATAAAATTACATCTAAATTAATAGATAATTCATGTGCATATCCAGTTTATAGTGAAACAGGTGAATATATTGCCTTTATTGAGTATTGGACTAATTTAGAGAATATAAGCTATTATAATGTTTATACAGAAGATAGCGTTACAAGTTGGAGCAATGAGGGTTGTGATATGCACATAATAGGAGAATATAAAAATGAGAGTGGTTTACCTATTCATTACAAAAGCTCAAATGATTGGGATAATAGATATGGAGAAGGACTACTTGAAAATATTATTCCTATCTTAGATGAAATAGAAGATTTATTAAGCAAAATGGGAGATAGTATATATACTCTTAGTTTAAATCCTTTATTATTGTTGTGATAAAGTAAAGTTGTAACATGAGTACCTAATAAATTATAATTTTATTAGGAAAAGGGGAATAGATTATGGTACAACATTTTGAGGAAGAAGTAAAAAGAAAAATAGTAGCTCTTCATGTTGAAGGAAGAACAATTAAAAGTTTAGTTGATGAATATAAAGTATCAAAGGCTAGTATTTCAAATTGGGTTAAGCAATACCGCAGCGAATGCCAGACAAACCAGGATTTAAAAAGCGAATATGATTATCTTACTGAAAATAAGAAGCTTAAGAAACAGCTTCAGGAAATGCAGAAGGAAAATGATTTCTTAAAAAAAGCAGCGGCATTCTTTGCAAAGGAAATCGATTGATGGTTTATCGATTTATTGATGATAATAAACAGCACTTCGGTGTACGATGGCTGCTTAGACGATTTAGTATCTATCCTAATGCATATTATAACTACAAAAAAGCAAGAAAACAGGCTTATAATGATAAGAAGAAGTCTATATATTCTACAATAGAAGAAATCTATCATGAAAATAATGGTGTATTAGGCTATAGAAATATGAAAATATTCTTAGAACGTAAGCATATATATTTAAGCTGCCAGACTGTCCATAAATACATGAATACTGACTTGAAGATATATTCTATAGTTCGTAAAAAGAAGCCTTCTTACAGACATGGAAAAGCGTACAAGAAATTTCCTAATTTGTTGAATCAAGATTTCGTAGCTGCAAAAATTAATGAAAAATGGTGCACTGATTTCACATATATTACACTTGCTAATGGTCAAAAAAGATATAACTGTTCAATCGTAGATCTGCATGACCGCTCAGTTGTTGCATCACTTAATGGTAAAGAAATCACGTCTGATTTGGCTATAAAAACAGTAAAAAAGGCATTCGCCGCGCAGCATATTACTAATAATGGTAATATATTACTTCATAGTGATCAAGGTACTCAATTCACTTCAAAGGAGTTTGTTAATTTCTGCAAAGGTAACGGTATAACGCAAAGTATGAGTAAGGCTGGTTATCCCTATGATAATGCACCTATGGAACGATATTTCAACACTCTTAAGAATGAATTGATAAATCTAAAATATTATCATAATGATAAAGAGCTTAATTCAGATATCGATAACTTTGCATACGTCTGGTACAACCACTTACGTCCACATACATTTAATAATGGTCTAACGCCATTTGAAGCAAGATATAAAAAAATTAGGTCAAAGTGTTACAAAAACACTTGACCACAACATATTAACAACAGGACAAGCCGTAGAAGGAACTGTTTCAAATGATGCAGTAGGATATAATGTAAGTCTTGAAGTAGGTTCTGATATGAAATATGTATCTGCAAATATGGACTATTCTACTATTAAGTATTATTTAGATACTATACAGAATCAGCTAAACTTTAATAGTTATATTCCTTTGATATTAGCAGGAAGTGGCAATATAGCAAATGTATCAGAAGTGTCATTAAAGATGTTATATAACTTAGCAGATGTATATGCAATGATGAATGAGAAAGCAATAAGAGAAGGACTTAACGAAAGGTTTAATATTATTAGAAAATTAATAGGCGAAAACAATAAAGAAGAATATGTTAATGTAGAATTCAATTATAGTAGACCTCAGAACGCTAGTGAATTACTAGATAACTTAGTTAAACAATTTGGCGTAGGAGCTATTAGCGTAGAAAGTGTAATAGAGAAATCACCGTTGACTAAAGATAAGACAATGGAAATGGATAGACTTAAAAGAGGTAGCAAGGATAAGAACGATAAAGATGTATAATTAAATAATTCTACCTATGCGTTCACGATTTCGCATACGGTATATATAGTAGTATCGGTTATTTAATACCATTATATATAGTATTATCAATAGGTTTAATGGTTCTATTATTAATCGTCAACCTTGTAGAGATTATGATAGGTAACAATTAATGGATAATAATGGATAAATTTAAATAATAATCTGTACACAAACAAGTAAAAACAGGTATAAAAATCGAACTTGTCTTGAGTTTCAAAAAATGAACAATAATATTAAAAAAAATCTAATTAATAATGATTATTATTTAAAATTGTACAATAAATGAACAGTACATATGTTCGTATAAAAATAGTGAAATAGTTGGGAAATAATATGATGTGTATTTATGCAATAATCATGTATAATTAAGTGTTTTATACAAGTTTTATACATAAATTTTATACATCTCAGACGTTATCTTGCTATTTCACTTTATATTTTATGTTAAAAATGGCTGAAACGTAGTTATATCAACGGTTTACAGGATTATTAACAACTACATATAATTTATATTATACGCAGTTATATTTCGTTAAAATTTCATTTAGCGAAACTTTTTTTATATAAAATTGTACAATAAATGAACAGTTGAAATAAAAGTGGGAAATAATTTGATTAAAATTTTGATTTTATTAGAATATTTATAGCTGAAAAGCCTTTATTTTCCTTGATGTTACCCCTTTTTTCTAAAAGATTTTGTATCTAATCAATTTACCACCCTCAGAAAAAAATGACTTTTATTTGTATTAAAAGCCTTGTATACTATTAGTATTACTAATGATTAAAGGAGAGAAACCAATGGATGAACAAAGATTGTTAGATATAATAATGGAATTAACTAGAGAAAATGAACGTTTAAAATTAAAACTGGAACAATATGAAGATAAGGAAAAAGTAGCTTCTGGATTAACTGATTTGTGGAATGATGATAAATTTTGGAAAATATAATTTATAAAATATAGAGGAATTAAAGCCCTTTTGTGGAATTTATTTCTATGAGAGGGGGTGAGATTTATGAAAAGTCGTATTATTAAATATTCAAGTGAAGAAAATAAGAGAAAAGCCTATAAAGAATTAATACAGGAGCTTAATGAAGAAGTTAAAGATAGAAAAAAGACAAAAGAAAGATTGGAAATTGAATATTTTAAAAAATTTCTTTTAAACATAGCTTATAAAGATAAATATAAAGAAGAAGTAGTTTCTTTACAACAGAGAATAGAAGAAATAGAAGACTATATTATAGATTTACCAGAAAAAATAAAATTTTTGGAAAATAATTTTGATAGTACCTATGGAAAATAACATATTAGAATATGCAAAATTAAATAAACCAATTAAAATAGAAAGGACAGTCCAATTATGGACAGTCCTTTTTTGCTAACTAAAATTTTAGAAACCAATAACAACGTGTCCTTCTGTGGACACTATAGAAAGGAAATGATTAAATGAGTAATTTAGAAAGATTGAAACTAGAACTATCAAACAAGGAATATTATACAGATGATGAATATTCAGTATTCTTAAACGAAAATAACTTGATACCAAATTCAGACTATAATAAAGCTGATAGTCAAATTAATTTATTAGAAACAGTAGTATCAATATTAGAAACACTTAGTAATGATGTAGATTTAATGAGAAAGATTGATTCTAAAGATATTATCACAACAGAACAGGCGTTTAAGTATTTAGATGTAAGAATTACTAAATTAAATGCAAAGATATTAGATCTTAAAGAATCTAAAGAAGAAAAGCAAGGAAATATAAGACCTATATTCTTTACACGCTAGGAGGTGTTTAAATGAAATATAACACAATAGATTATTCTTATAATAAAGCTATAAAAGATTATGGAGTTGTTGCCATCCTTGGAGATACTGAAACAAAAGTATTAATTAGAGAGATTACAGATCCAAAATCTGATTATGGAATTGATTATAAGAAAATTATAAGTTCAAGAAAAATAGAACAGGGCAATTATGTGTCTATCAATAAAGTTAAATTCTTAATTTGTGCAAAAGAGGAACAAATGACACAAAGTATATATAACGTAGCAATTTTCAGAAAGACACTACCAATATTACTAGGAAGTGAATATAAACCAGTAGACGCTATAGTCAATATGGATAAAAATGTACTTTTAAATGGACAATATATAGAAGAAGTACACGACCAGTATCAATTCATAATACCAAAAAATGGTAATGATATAGGTGTAAATACTGAAATAGTTTACAATATGGGAATATATAAAACTATTAGCGTAGATGAAACAAAGGACAACTTATATTATGTTATTGCAAAATATAAAGATATATATAACCCTCATAAGTACACTATTACATTAAATGAAACAAGTAAGACACTTAAAGAAACTGAAATATTTAATATTATTGCAACTTGTACTGATAATGACGTAGTTGTTTCTGAACCAGTAGTTACATATGTTTCATCAGATGATAGCGTAGCAACTGTAGATAATAATGGTGTCGTAACTTGTGTAGGGGCTGGAAGTTGCACTATAACTTGTACATATAATAAAGTAGATGCAACATTAAACTTAGTTGTTGAGGAGAAACCAGCAGAGCCAATAGTGTCATATACACATACTTGGAGTCAACCTATAGATTCATTAAGAAACTACTGTTCAAGTACATTAACAGTAACTAAAATAGTAAATGAAACTGAAACACCATGTAAAATTACATACAGTTTAGACACTTTAGGACAAAGTTATTTAAGTGGTGGCAAGATAAAAATTACTGTAAAGGCTAATAATTCTATACAAATTAAAAATGTAAGTGCCACAGAGGGCAAAACTATTGTATTAACTATTAAAGATAGTGAAGATGATAAAATTATTTTAGAACAAAATATAAAATTGATAAGTGGATTTTAGGAAGGGGTTCAAAATGGAACAAGAAATATTAAAAATGGCTCTAAGCTATGGAATTTTTGGTATACTTTTTGTATACCTTTTCTTTTATATGTTAAAAGATAGTAAAGCTAGAGAAACAAAATATCAAGATATGATAGATAAAATAACTGATAAATTTAATATCGTAGAAGATATTAAAACAGATGTAGATTTTATTAAAGAAAAAATTTCAAAATAGGTATTGCAATTCTTTATGAAAAGGTGTATCTTTATATTAAGGTATACGCTACTTTAATATAAGGGTATTTATTAAACTGTATTAAGGTGTATATCGTAATATAAGTATAACAGAAAATGTTATAAACTTAGTTATATAGCCATTTTAGAGTTGAAGATGATGATGACGTACAAAATGTTTATCATAATGCAGAATTCCCAGAAGGATTTGAAGAATAATACTATTTAATATAGTATACTAATTTAAAATTTACACTTTCAGTATCGATATATTTATTTTTTCGATATTGGAAGTGTTTTTTTGTTATACATAAAAACTTGATTAAACTTAATAATAATGATATACTACCAAATGAAAATAAATAAGACAGTTCGTAACCATCCTGTCTATAAATAAAACTAGGGAATAATTTATTTTATATGTATTTTATGATGGGCTTATCTTATAAGAAATTAACTTATAAGTGAGGCCCTTTTTATTTTTATAAGATGGATTGCTGCCTGAGTAAATTATTAGATACAAATCTGATATTTATAAAGGTAGTTTTTATTTACGGACTGAAATTTTATGAAAGAAGGAAACAAAATGTCAAAAGAATTTAATCCAGTTCGTTATAGTACAATAACAGGCAAAAATAATAGGGAGATAGTAATGCTTCGTGGAAGTGGATGTACGTGGAGAAGATGCAAATTCTGTGATTATCATCTTGATTTTTCAAAAGATACTGAATCAAATTTTAAATTAAATAGTGAGGCTTTAAGCAATGTAACAGGGAAATATGGCAAGCTTGAAGTTATAAATTCAGGAAGTTTTGTAGATCTTGATGAGAAAACAATGAAATTAATAGAAAAAACATGCTTAGATAAAGATATAAAGGAACTTCATTTTGAATCTCATTATAAGCATAGAGATCAGATTAAGAATATTCGTGATAGATTTAAAAAACTAGGTATAACTTTAAAATTAAGGGCAGGAGTTGAGACTTTTGATTATGATTTTAGAGAAAATGTTTTAGATAAAGGTATTTATGAACATGATCCTAAAGTAATTGCTTCATATTTTGATGAGATATGTCTTTTATTTGGAATTACTGGACAAACATCTGAAAGTATGAAAAATGATATTGAAACAGGACTTAAATACTTTGATAGAGTATTTGTAAATATAATGAATGAGAATACAACTAATGTTAAGCCTGATAAAGATGTAATAAATACATTTATTCAAAAGCTATATCCAATATATAAGGATAATGAATCAATTGATATTCTCCTTAATAATACTGATTTTGGTGTTGGAAAGGATCGTGATTAATTTATGAATAATGAAATTTTACTATTTATTAATTTAATTGTAGTCTTTGGAGGAGTTTTATTAGCATATTATCTTTTTGGAAAATCTGGGCTCTATGGTTTTACTGTATTTGCAACAATTACAGCTAATATTGAAGTCCTTATACTTATTGATGCATTTAAAATGCAGCAGACACTTGGAAATATAATGTTTGCATCTACATTTTTAATTACTGATATTTTAAGTGAAATGTATGGAAAAGAAAGTTCTAAAAAAGCAGTTAATATAGGAATAGCTACGTCTATATTATTCATTGTAGTATCTCAAATATGGCTTCTATATACTCCAAATGAAAATGATTGGGCTATGCCTTATATGAAAACTATCTTTTCAAATACTCCAAGACTTATGTTTGCAAGTTTTATTGTTTATGCAATTTCTCAAAGATTTGATGTATGGGCATATCATAAATGGTGGGCTTTTACAGAAAAGAAATTTCATGATAGAAAAAGATTTTTGTGGCTTCGTAATAATGGTTCAACATTAATATCGCAATTTATAAATACATTCTTATTTGCAGTTTTTGCTTTTTACGGTGTTTATGAAATACCTGTACTTTTAGAAATAGTATGGAGTAGTTACATAATATTTATTGCTACAAGTCTTCTTGATACACCTGTTATATATGCAGCAAGATTAATAAAACCTAGATGTGAATAAAAAGAATATAAATTTTTTCCTTGAAACTATGTAAAATATTTAATATTATATATTATAAGGCAATAAATAATAAAAAAAGGAAGTGATAAGATGCCTATAAAAATACCAATGGATTTACCAGCATATAAAGTGTTATCTAATGAAAATATTTTCGTGATGAGTGATAATAGAGCCGTCATGCAGGATATAAGACCTCTTAAAATTGCTGTATTAAATCTTATGCCTAAAAAAATTGAAGCAGAGAATCAGATATTAAGGTATCTTTCTAATACTCCTCTTCAAGTTGAAATCACTCTTATAGGGACTAAAACATATATTTCACATAATACTCCTATAGAGCATTTAAAGAAATTTTATAGCGATTTTAATGATATAAAAGATAAAAAATTTGATGGACTTATAATTACAGGGGCACCAGTAGAACAGATGGATTTTGAAGAAGTTGATTATTGGAAAGAACTCGAAGAAATAATGAATTGGAGTAAAACTCACGTTTATTCATCTATTCATATATGCTGGGCAGCACTTGCAGGACTTTATTATCATTATAATGTTCCAAAATATGATTTGAAAAAAAAGATTTTTGGTGTGTTTAAACACTGGGCAAATTATGAAAATGATGAGATTACAAGGGGACTTAATGATGTATTTTATGCACCTCATTCAAGACATGCTAAGGTAAAAAGAGAAGATATTGAAAAAGTAGAGGAACTTCAAATCCTTGCAGAGTCAAAAGAAGCAGGTGTATTTATAGTCGCAACAAAGGATAGAAGACAGATTTTTGTATTAGGACATCTTGAATATGATAGAAATACACTTAAAGATGAGTATTTAAGAGATAAAAGTAAAGGCAATGATATTGAATTACCTAAGAATTATTTTCCTGACGATAATGTAGATGCAGAGCCTAGCTATTTGTGGAGATCTACTGCTAACATAGTTTTTGGAAATTGGCTTAACTATTGCGTATATCAGAATACTCCTTATGATCTTAATGATTTAAAATAATACTACTGATTATATAAAAGAAATATAGAATTAATTTATTTCTCTTATATAATCAGCCTCCTAAAGTAATATCTTGATCTTCATACCATTTTAGTGCATCATAAAAATCTTTCTCTTTAAAATCAGGCCAGTAATCTTCGACACTATAAAAATCCGAATAAACTGATTGAACTGGCAAAAAGCCACTTAATCTTTTTCTACCTCCCCATCTTATTATCATATCAATTCTTGATATGTCTTTTGAAGCGATAGATTTTTCAATACTTAATGAATTTGTTCTTATTTTGCTTAAATCCCATTTCCATCCATAGTTTATTAAAAAATTAACTTTTATTCCTCCACTTCCAAATTTTTTTCTTTCTGTAAATTCTTTTAGCTCTTTTGGAAAACAATCTGAATTAGAATTCCCAACAACTAATATTTCACAGTTTTCCTTAGTAAGAACATTAACAGAATCTATACAAGCTTTTGTAAAAGATTGTTTCTGAATAGCAGGTCTTTTTGTATTATCGGTTGTAAAACCAAAAAATGTAACTTCTTCTATGTTTTCTTTTTGGCATAACTTAAATATAGTGTATCCTGGAATTATTCCGTGTGAATACCCCCTGTCTTTTGAAAGATTATTTTTAGCGGCCCATCTTCTATTCCCATCAGGAATTATACCTATATGTTTTAATCTATGCATCTTTTATACTCCTTTTATTTTTATTATGTATTGTTTAATTATTAACATAATTCATTTTTTTATACATATAATAAAAGCCGGATGCTAAAATGATTAAATAGCATCCGGTAAAATAGGGGGATAATATAGTAATGCTTAATTACTTTACAATTATTATTATATAGATTTAATATGACAATATAGTGACAAATATTTAGAAATAATTTATTTAATATATACTTTATATTAGTGAATTATTGATATAATATATTAAAAAAAGGTGATATAATTTAAATAGAAACTTAATATTATATTTATACATATTAGAAATGGTACAATAATGTATTTCTGAGATAAAAACTATTAGAATCACTTTTTAATGTATGGAGGAATTTTTATGAGTGAGATAATTGACTTTAATGAAATAAAGAATAAGGTTAAAGAGCAGGATGTTGATAAATTTGAAGATTATGTTTATTCAATGTATTATAAAATGGAATCTGGAAGTCTAAATATGGGAGAATTTTCACAAAATATAGTAAAATACATGCAGGAGAATAATATATCACAGGAAAAATTTATTCAAATACAAAAGAAAATTCTTGAAAGATATGGACTTGATCCAGAAAATTTTGAAAAACAGATTAAGATGGCAGGAATTGATTTAAATTCTATAGCATCTGATTCAAATTATCAATCAATTAGAAAAGCGGTTAGTTTTAAGGAAAAATATGATGATAAAGTGAAAGATAAGCAGATATCTGAATATTTTATAAAAAATGATAAAAATGATATTAAAATTGTTTTAGATGGGGAAAATGTATTTATTATAAGTGATAAAAATATAGACATTAAGGATGTTGAATTAAATGAATTTTTATGTTCTTATAAAAAAGTAAGAAAAGATAAGATGCTTAAAATAAATATTTGTGAAAACAAAAGGGAATATAATTATTAAAAAAAATTCACCATTTTTATTAAAATGGTGAATTTTTTAATATGAAATATATAAGTCCTTTTGAAAGAGATATTATATCATTTTTTGAAATACTTGATAAATCATGTTCTGCATCATTAAGTGTTATAAGCTTTGCAGATACGTTATCTTCAAGAGTACATCTTTTATATAATTTTTCGGAAGAAAGATATGGTACAAAAGAATCATTTTTACTATGAATTATTAAAGTATCTGGAGTATCTTTATTTATATAGTTTATAGGATTATATTTAGACATTACTTCATCAGTGTCATCAATTGAATCAAATATCTTTTTTAAATCATAATTTAGATTTGTGGTATCTAAGAGACTTAAATCAGTAGGACCTGAAAAATCTATAATGTATTTTACCTTTGAAGGATAAGTTCTAAGCGAAGGATCATCAGTAAAAGAGGAACTATCGCTGTAACCTGCCATAAGAGCAAGATGAGCCCCAGATGATATTCCAAGAAGTCCTATTTCTGATGTGTTAAAATTATAAGTGTTTTTATTTTTATAAACCCATCTTATAACATCTTTAACGTCTGATATTTGTTTTTCAAAATTTTCTTTTTCTCTCATAAGCTGATAATCTACACTTATAACAGTATATCCACATTCTCTAAAGGTATCAAATATTGGAAGTAGTGTATCAGGAAGTGATTTATCACCGTAAGCCCAACTTCCTCCATGTATAAATATTAATACAGGAGAGGATCTATAGACTTCTTTTGTTGGACTGTATATATCAAGATTTAAAGAAACTCCAGAAGTTTCCTTATATTTAATATCTTTAATGTTAATATCATTTAAAGTACTTGCAGATATATCTTTAAAATTGGTTTGTTTCTCGGTTTTATATAAAATAATGTATTTAGATATTATTTTATATGAAAGATTTATCTTATGCCGAATTAAAAATATAGTAGAAGATAATATTATTAGAATTATACTAAAAATATATAAAAATTTTTTATTTAATATTTTTTTCATTTCTTTTTATTGTTCTTATATTCACTAAGAGCAGAATTCACCTCCTATTTAAAATTATATAAATTATTATAGCATATTATTATAACATAAATTTTATGATCATTATGAATATTACTTTAAAGTCTGCATTAAAATTAAATAGAAAGCTTTTTTACATGGAGGAAGAAAATGAACAGCCTTTTAGATGTCCTAATTTATCTTGATGAAGGTATTGTTAAAAATTTAGCTTCTCTAGTTCTTACAGGATATATAGAAACAAGAACGTATACACAATCTATGGACAAGTATCTAAATGCAGATGTTCATATTGGGGATCGAGCAGAGAGAAATGACCAGTTTTCATATTCAAAAACAGAAAGAAGCGGATTTAAAGATAAAAATAAACTTGATTTAAATAACTGTCTTACGCATCATCATATTGATAAAGATCTTGGAGGAAAACAGGTAGTACATGTTGAAGAACAGCTAAAAACAACATATACAACTTTTGTTTTAAACGGTAATCTTGTGAATTATTTAAATGAAAATAATATACTGCTTAAAAAGAACGAGAGTGATATAATTAATAATGATGTTAAGTCGGGAGATATAGTTGAAATTGAAGGAACGATAACTAATTCTTGTTTAGTAACATATGTTGATACTTTAATTAATGTAATTGATATTTTTGGAGTAGATACACTTAATGAGATGATCAATAAAAAAGATAAAATTTTTAATTTTAGTATTTTTCTTAAGATATTAAAGTATTTAAAAGGTTTACTAACAAGCAATAATACATGTGATATGCTTATGAATACAGGTTCATGTTCTGTTGTACTTACAATAAACAAAGATAATTTTATGAATACTAGACTAAATATGTTTGATGAAGTAAATTGTAAATGCAGAGTCGTTGGCAAAGTAGTAAAGACATGTGCAGCTAAAGAAGATACTATAGGTTTACTACGAAAAACTGGTGAAGAGGAATTTTATGAAAGAATTTTTAAAAAATATCAATCACTTATTGAAATTATTACAAAGCTCGGTATAGTAATTCCTAAATGTCCTACTCTAAGAATTAGTGAAAAATCAATCCAAGTACTTCCTTTTAATATTTATATATGAAAAAATTCAAAAAAAGTTGTGGCTAAAAAAAATACATGTTAATATAAAATAGGGTAGAATATAATATATTCATATCTAATATAAATTTGAGGTGATTAAATGAAATTTAGAAGCACTAGAGGTGCAGAAGAAAGCATCTCTGCAGCAAAAGCAATAATTAATGGATTATCAAAAGATGGAGGTCTTTATGTACCTGATAAATTTCCTGAAATATATGATTCATTAAAAAAAGATACTGTTATAAGTTATGAAGATCTTGCATTTGAAGTTATAAAAGAGTATTTTACAGATATTCCAGAAGAAGATCTAAAAGGGGCAATTCATGATGCTTATAATGGAAGATTCAGTGTTTCAGTTAAGAATAACTTTTTAGAGTTATATCATGGACCAACATGTGCATTTAAGGATGCAGCACTTCTTTTCCTTCCACAGATTATGAGAAGAGCTAAAAGACTTTTAAATGTTAAAGAAGAAATAACAATTTTAACAGCTACATCAGGAGATACTGGTAAAGCAGCTCTTGAAGGTTTTAGTAATGTAGATGGATTTAAAGTAGCTGTCTATTATCCAAAACATGGAGTTAGCCCAATTCAGGAAAGACAGATGGTAAGCCAAAAGGGATCAAATGTCGAAGTAATAGGAATAGAGGGAAACTTTGATGATGCACAGACAGGAGTAAAAAAAATATTTGGGGACACAGATTTTAAGGATTCTTTAGCAAAAAAAGGATATATTTTATCATCTGCAAATTCGATAAATATAGGAAGACTTGTACCTCAAATAGTATATTATTTTTATGGATATTTTGCACTTGTAAATCAAGGAAAAGTTAAGTTAGATGAAAAAATAAATGTTGTAGTTCCAACTGGTAATTTTGGAAATATTTTAGCAGGATTTTATGCTAAGAAAATGGGACTTCCAATAGACAAATTAATTTGTGCATCTAATGAAAATAAAGTTTTAACTGATTTCTTTAGTTCAGGAACATATGATAAGAGAAGAGAATTGGTTTTGACAGAATCTCCTTCTATGGATATTTTGGTATCATCTAATCTTGAAAGATTATTATATGAAGCTTCTTCACGAGATGCAGTTAAGACAAAAGAATTTATGGATAAGTTATTTGAAGAAGGAAGCTATAAAATAACAGATGAAATGGAAGAATTTATAAAAGACTTTTATGGAGATTATGCTATAGAAGATGAAGTTCATGAATCTATAAAAGAAATATTTAATGATAAAAATTATTTAATTGATACCCATACTGCAGTTGCATATTCTGTATGGAAAAAATATGTTAAAAATACAGGTGATGATAAAGAGGCACTTATACTTTCTACAGCAAGTCCATTTAAATTTCCAAGAAGTATCTGTAATTCTTTAGATATATCAGTTGATAAATTAAATGATTTTGATGTTTTAGAAAAACTTTCAAAAGATACTAAAAATGAGATACCAAAGAATCTTGCAGGACTTAAAAATGCTGAAGTTTTACATAAAACAGTATGTGAAAAGAATGAAATGAAAAAAGCATTACTTGAATTTTTAAAATAGGAAGAAGGAAAACTTAAGATGATAAGAGTAAAAGTACCAGCTACATCAGCTAATATGGGACCTGGATTTGACTCTATCGGAATTGCACTCAATCTGTATAATGAGTTTTTATTTGAAAAAACAGAAAATAGATTAGAGTTTTTTGGAATTCCAGAGGAATTCTGCAATGAAAATAACATAATTTATAAAGCTGTAAAGTATTGTTTTGATAGAGCAAATGAACCTATATGTAATCTTAGGATTACAGAAAAAAATCAATTTGTTCCTATTTCAAGGGGACTTGGATCTAGCTCAACATGTATTATTGCAGGACTTATTGGAGCAAATAGAATGCTTAATAATAGATTTAGTATAGATGATCTATTAGAGATGGCTGTTAATATAGAAGGACATCCAGACAATGTTGCTCCAGCACTTCTTGGAGGAATGGTTGTATCGGCGTCTTCTAATAATAAAACATTTTATGATAAAGTAAATGTAAAAGAAGGTTTAAAATTTGTATCAATTATTCCTAATTTTAGACTTGAAACAGAAAAGGCAAGGAAAGTTCTTCCAAAAGAAATTCCTTTAAAAAGCGGAGTATTTAATGAATCAAGAGCAGCGCTTTTAGTTGCAGCTATGGCAAATGGAAAATTTGATCTTTTAAAGACTGCATGTGATGATTCTTTTCATCAGAAATTTAGAGCATCGCTTATTAAAGGATTTGATGAAGTATATAATAAGGCATATGACTTAAATGCTTATGCATGTTATTTAAGCGGAGCAGGTCCTACAATAATGGCTATAATTAGTGAAGATAATAAAGATTTTACTAAAAATATGATTGAATTTTTAAATAAAATGAATTTTAAGTGGACAGTAAAAGAGTTAATGATTGACTTAAATGGTGCACAGGTAGAAGGAGATTTTTAATGAACGGAAATTATTTAGTTATAGATAAAACTGTACTTCCAGATGTTTTTGAAAAAGTACTTGATACAAAAAAGCTATTAAAAAGCGGTAAAGTTAAAGAAATAACTGAAGCTGTTAAAATAACTGGAATAAGCAGAAGTGTTTATTATAAATATAAGGAGTATGTTTTTGATTTTTCAGAATCTTCAGAAGGAAGAAAAATTACAATAAATGTATATATAAAAAATGAAAAAGGAGTTTTATCAAATATAAGTAAATATATTTCAAAAAAAGGTGGAAATATACTGACAATATATCAAGGCTTGCCACTTAATGGTAGAACCAACATAATAATAACAATAGATATATCAACTTTTAATGGTGATATAAAAACTTTAACAGAAGATATAGAAAAAGTTAAATATGTAGAAAAAGTAGAGTTCCTTGGTATGGAGTGATAAAAAAATTTTAGGGGATTGAGGAAAAATGAAAACAAAATCAATAAAAAACAAGATACTAATGAGTGTTCTTCCAATTGTAAGTATTGTATGTATTATTTTAGCTGCATATGCTTATATAATTGTTAGAAAGTCACTTATAGAAAAGTCGTCTGATATGCTTCAAGAAATTGCAAGGGTAGCTTCTAATGAAGTAGATAATGCTATAGAAAAAGATTTAGCTGTAATTGAATCAGCATCAAAGGATACTAATTTTATTAATAATGGGGAAATAACGTTAGAAGATTTAGACGAATTAAAAAACATGGTTGAATCAAAAGAATTTTATAATTCTGGAATAGTTTATGAAGATGGTAGTATACATTATATTGATGGATCTATTATTGATATAAGAGATAGAGACTTTTTTAAAGAGGCAATGAACGGTAAATCTTTTGTCAGCAAACCGTTTATCAGTAGGATAGATAGAAGAGTAATTGTAGCAATGTCAAGCCCTATAGAAGTTAATGGAAATGTAGTTGGCGCAGTTGTTGGACTTAAAAGTGGGAGTGAGTATTCAACTATTACAAATAAGATAAATGTTTTAGATGCAGGTTCTGCATTTATGGTTTCGTCTGATGGAACTTTAATTGCAAGTAAGGATACAGATAAAGTATTAGATCAGTATAACCTTTTAGATGATCAAAATTTATCTAAAATATGCACAAATATGGCACAGGGACAGACTGGTATAGAAACTTATGTTGATGAAAATAAAAATAAACAATATGTTTCTTATGCACCAGTTTCAGATAAAGGATGGTCACTTGCTGTTCAAATTGATGAAAATACACTTTTATCGCAAGTAAAGAAAATTCTGATAGCGACAGTTATTATAGCAGTAATAGGAATTGCTCTTGTTATATATTTTACTTATAGAATTACAAATAAAATTTCAAAGAATATTGAAAACATAAAATCATCTCTTGAAGTAATAAATTCTGGGGACTTTACAGTAGAACTTGATGAAAATGGATTAAAAGATAATACTGAAATAGGAAGTATGAATAGGGCAATTGAAGGCACTATAGATAAAATGGGAGTTATCTTTTTAAATATGAAAAAGAACTCAACTACTATAAATGATGAATCTACAAATCTTGCATCTATATCAGAAGAGCTTTTAGCTTTAACAAATAATATATCAGAGGCTATAGGTGAGGTTGCAAAAGGAAATACAAGTCAGGCATCTGATTTAACATCAATAACTGGTGAGTTAAATGAATTTTCAACAAGTATGAATGAGATGAATTCTGATATTAAAAAAATAAATGTTCATGTTAAAGATGTTGGCACAAAATCTCAGACAAGCAATAAAGAACTTAATAAGATTGCTCAGGTGCTTCAGGAATTAAATCAAAATTTTGATAGGTTTATTAATTCGTTAAATAACATGAATAAGGATGTAAATGAAGTTAATAAAATGACAGATTTTATTAATCAAATATCTGAACAGACTAATCTTTTAGCTCTTAATGCAGCAATTGAAGCAGCAAGGGCTGGAGATGCAGGGAAAGGATTTGCAGTTGTAGCTGAAGAAATAAGAAAACTTGCAGAAGCATCTAAAGAATCAGCAGGAAAAATTAATAATGTAATTAAAAATGTTTTAGACGGAACAAGTGAGATGGTTGATAAAGCATCTATAATGCAAAAAGGTATGAATAAGCAAAATGATGTTATAAATAGTTCTTTAAAGGCATTTAAAGATATCAATAAAAACATAGACATAATAGTACCTAAAATTGAATCAACAGTAGAAAATTTTGATAATCTTGATTCAAAGAAAAACAATATCATGGAAAAGATTGAGAATGTATCTTCAGTTTCAGAAGAAATTTCTGCAACTTCAGAAGAAATTGCAGCATCTTCAGAGGAACTTACAAAAGCAGGTGATGAAGTTGCAAATTCTGCAATGGAACTTACAAAAGCAACAGATTCTATGAATAAAAAACTTTCTGCCTTTAAAGTAAAATAATAAAGAAAAAGTTAAGTATTAATCGCATACATAGAAAATATTTCTATGTATGCGATTTTTATATATTTATTATTGACAGAAAAATGAAAATAAGCTACACTATTATTATATTATTAGTTTAGCACGTTAAATCGATAAATTAATAAATTAATAAATTAATAAAATAAAGGGGCTTTATTTATGAACAAAAGGAATATGCTTCCGGAAGGAACAAGAGACATTATACTTGATGATTGTATAATTAAAAGGACGCTAGAGAGAAAAATAGATGATTTATTTAAAAGCTGGGGATATAGCGAAATAGTAACACCTACACTTGAATTTTATGAAACTTTTAATAATAAGGTTAGTCTTAATGAAGAAGATATGTACAAATTTTTTGATAATAAAGGACATATTTTAGTATTAAGACCTGATATGACAATTCCAATAGCAAGAGTTATGCAGACTAAATTAAAAGACGAAAAACTTCCTGTAAAAATGAGATATTCGTCTAATGTTTTTAGAGTTCATGAGAGTCTTTTAGGAAAAAGAAACGAATTTACTGATTGTGGAGTAGAAAATATAGGTAGCAGTGATATTGAAAGTGATTTTGAGATGATAGTTTTAGCACTTGAAGCTCTAAAGAATCTGGGACTTAAAAATTTTAAACTTGAAATTGGAAATATTGGATTTTTTAAAAGCGTACTTAAAAGTGTTGATATAGGTGATGATGAGAAGAAAAAGCTCGCATCATTAATTCAGAATAAAAGTCTTAAAAATCTTGAAGATTATTTGGATAGTTTAAATATAAGTGAAGAGTATAAAAGATTTTTTAATAAGCTTCCATGGATGTTTGGTGGAAGAGAGATATTAAATGAAGCTAAAAAGCTTGTATTTAATAGAGAACTTAAAGAAAATCTAGATTATCTTGAAGATATATATAACAATGTTGAAAAAATGGGGTATGGAGAAAATGTTACATTTGATCTTGGATTAGTGCTTAGATTAAATTATTATACAGGAATTATTTTCAGAGGATATTGTGATAAAGTTGGGGATACTATTTTAAGAGGCGGGAGATATGATAAGCTTATAAAAATAAAAGATAAATATGTTCCATCTGTAGGTTTTTCAATAACTGTAGATTCTCTTATTGAAAATATGAAAGAAAGTGGAACATATAAAAAAGAAGAAAAAGTTATCTTATATTATAATCCAGATAAAAAAATTGAAGCCGTTAATAAAAGCAATGAGCTTAGAAAAAATGGTCAGATTGTAAGTATGATATCAAGTAATTATATTTCAGATTTTAAGATTGTAAAAGGGGTTGAAAAGTAAATGAGCATAAGCATTGCACTAACTAAGGGAAGACTTGAAAAAGAAACAATTAAGATTCTTAAAAAGGCAGAATATGATCCTTCTGAAATGATAAACAAGGGTAGAAAACTTGTTTTTAAAGATAAGAAAGCTGATATAAAGTATTTTTTAGTAAAAGCTGCTGATTCAATTACGTATGTTGAACATGGAGTTGCAGATATTGGAATTGTAGGAAAAGATACAATATTAGAGAGCTCAGATGGTTTTTATGAAGTACTTGATTTGGGATTTGGGAAATGCAAATTTATTGTAGCCTCTCTTCCACAAAATGATATATTTAAAAAAGTAGGGCATATAAAAATTGGCAGTAAGTATCCAACAGTTGCAAAAGAGTACTTTAAAAAAATGAATATGGACGTAGAGGTTATAAAGATAGAGGGTTCTGTAGAACTTGCACCAATTTTAGGTCTCTGTGATGCAATAGTAGATATTATGGAAACTGGAACTACATTAAAAGAGAATGGGCTAGTAGTATTTGATACTGTATGTGATATAAGTGCAAGACTTATAGTAAATAAAGCAAGTTTTAAAATGAAGCAAAAAGAAATAGAAAGCTTTATTCAAAAAATAAAAAATGTTATAGATTAAATTTTGGGGGAATAAAATATGCTAAGTTTAATGGAATTAAATAATGATAATAAAAATGAACTTATAAAAAAACTTCAGTCAAGAATGCAGGAGACTGATGAAAAAGTTATAGAGAGCGTAAATTATATAATAAATAAAGTTAGAAATGATGGAGATAAAGCACTTTTTGAATTTACAGAAAAATTCGATAATGTTAAGCTAGACTCTCTTTTAGTAACAGAAGAAGAATTAGACAAATGTTTTGATAAAGTTGAAGATAAATTCATTGAAGCAATAACGCAGGCAAAAGAAAATATAGAGTATTATCACAAAAAACAAAAATCAAATGGATATATTTTAACAAAAGAGGATGGGGTGTTTTTAGGACAGAGAGTGCTTCCATTAAATAGAGTTGGTGTATATGTTCCAGGAGGTACAGCAGCTTATCCTTCATCAGTTCTTATGAATATTGTACCTGCAAAAGTAGCAGGAGTTAGTGAAATTGTTATGGTGACACCACCTGATAAAAATGGTGGAATTAATCCTTATATAGGAGTTACAGCTAAAATAGCTGGAGCAAAAAAAATATATAAGATTGGAGGAGCACAAGCTATAGCTGCTTTAGCATATGGAACTGAATCATTAAAGAAAGTAGATAAAATAGTAGGCCCTGGAAATATATTTGTTGCAACTGCAAAAAAACTAGTATTCGGACAGGTTGATATTGATATGATAGCTGGACCATCTGAAATACTTGTTGTTGCTGATGAAAAATCTGATCCATCATTTGTTGCAGCAGATTTAATGAGTCAGGCTGAACATGATAAACTTGCATCTTCTATATTAGTAACTACATCAAAAGATCTTTATAAAAAAGTTGAAAATGAACTTGAAAAACAGGTAAAAACACTAGGGAGAGAAGAGATTATAAGGGAATCATTAAAAAATTTTGGAAAAGCTATAATATGCAGCAGTATCGATGAATGTATAGATATATCAAATGAAGTTGCACCTGAACACTTAGAACTTATGATAGATGATCCAATGCTTTATTTAGGAAAAGTAAAAAATGCAGGATCAGTATTTTTGGGAAGATATTGTCCTGAACCAGTAGGAGACTATTTTGGAGGCACAAATCACGTCCTTCCAACAAGCGGAACTGCAAGATTTTTCTCGCCACTCTCAGTAGATAGTTTTATCAAAAAATCATCATTTTTATGTTACTCAGAAAAAGCTATTAGAGAAAATGGAGAGAAGATAATAACTTTAGCTGATAAAGAAGGACTTACAGCACATGCTAATTCTATAAAAGTAAGATTAAAATAGGGGTGTTTTTATGAGTCAAAGATATGCAAGTATTGAAAGAAATACGAATGAAACAAAAATTAAATTTGAAATAGATCTTGATGGTGAAGGAAAAGCAGATGTAAAAAGTGGTATAGGCTTTTTAGATCATATGCTTAATCTTTTTGCATTTCACAGTAGAACTAATATTAATTTAAGATGTGATGGAGATCTTTATGTATGTGATCATCATTCTATAGAAGATATAGGAATTGCAATGGGATTAGCATTTAAAGAAGCTCTTAAAGATAAAAAAGGAATTAATAGATATGGAAGCTTTTTTATACCAATGGATGAAACTCTTGCGTTTTCATCTATTGATATAAGTGGTAGACCATATTTAGTATTTGACTGCAGTTTTAATCGTGAAAAAGTAGGAGAAATGTCTACTGAAATGACAGAAGAATTTTTTAGAGCTTTTGCAATGAATTCAGGAGTAACACTTCATCTTAAAGTTTTATATGGGTCAAATGATCATCATAAAATAGAAGCACTTTTTAAAGCATTTGCAAGATCGATAAAAGAAGCCAAAGAGATAAAAGATGGGGATGCAGTTCCATCAACTAAAGGAGTTCTCTAAAAAGGGGGTTATATAATGATTACTATCATAGATTATGGAATGGGAAATTTAAAAAGTGTACAAAATGCACTGAAATTTTTAAATATTGAAAGCAAAATCTCAAAAAAAGAAGAAGATTTTGAAAATTGTGATGGATTAATTCTTCCAGGAGTTGGAGCTTTCCCAGATGCTATGGATAATATTGAAAAAGCATCTATAGATAAATATATAAAAAAACAAGTAAGTAATGGAAAAATGATTCTTGGTATCTGTCTTGGCATGCAGCTTTTATTTGAAAAAAGTTATGAGGGCATTGAAAAAAATGGTCTTGCACTTTTAAAGGGAAACATATTAAAGATGGAAGACGATAAGGAGAATAATATAAAAATACCTCATATTGGTTGGAATAGTCTTAAATTTAAAAAAAATGATAGTATCCTTAAAGGATTAGATGAGGAAAGTTATGTTTACTATGTTCATTCATATTTTGCTAGCAATATAAATGAAAAAAATCTTATATGTTATTCCGAGTATGGCAATAATAGGATTCCAGGAATAGTAAGAGATAAAAACATAATAGGGGCACAATTTCATCCGGAAAAAAGCGGAGAGATAGGTCTTACTATATTAAAGAATTTTGGGGAGTTGATTAGATGATAATATTACCAGCAATAGATATAATAGATGGAATGCCTGTTAGGTTATACCAAGGAGATTACAGTAAAAAAGAGATAGTGTCTAAGGATGTATTAAGCGCAGCATTTTCTTTTGAGAAAGCAGGGGCGTCATATATACATCTAGTAGATTTAGATGGTGCAAAAAATGGTACAAATGCGAATCATGAACTAGTAATTAAAGTTGCTAAAAATGTAAATATTCCTGTAGAACTTGGAGGCGGCATAAGAGACATGGAGACAATTGAGTATCTTCTTGATAATGGAGTATCGCGTATAATTCTTGGAACAAGTGCCATTGAAGATGAGGAACTTTTAAAAAAAGCAGTAGAAAAATATAAAGATAGAGTTGCTGTAGGAATAGATTGCAAAGATGGTAAAGTTTGCGTACGAGGCTGGCTTGAAAAAAGTGACCTTAATTATATAAATTTTGCTAAGAAAATGGAATCATTATCTGTATCAACTATAATTGTTACAGATATAAGTAAAGATGGAACACTTGAAGGACCTAATGTAGAGATGCTTAGAGAATTAAAAAATAATGTTAATATAAATATAATAGCATCAGGCGGAATATGTAATATGGATAATATAAAAGAACTTGCAAAACTTAATCTTTATGGAGCAATAACAGGAAAAGCAATTTATAAAGGGACATTAAATTTAGAAGAGGCGGTTAAATATACAAATTCCGTTATGTAAGGGGGCAATTTTATGCATACAAAAAGAATAATTCCATGTCTTGATGTAAAAGAAGGAAAAGTTGTAAAGGGAATAAATTTTGAAGGACTTGTAAATGTAGGAGATCCCGTGTCACTTGCTAAGAAATATTATAAAGAAGGGGCAGATGAACTTGTATTTTTAGATATTACAGCAACGTATGAAAAAAGAAATATAATGATAGATGTTGTTTCTAAAGTTGCAAAAGAAATATTTATTCCATTTACAGTTGGCGGTGGACTTAGAAATATGGATGATATAAAAAATATTTTAAGAGCAGGTGCTGATAAGGTAAGTTTAAATTCAGCGGCAGTAAGAGATAAGAATCTTATAAAAGAGGGAGCATTTTATTTTGGAAATCAATGTATAGTTCTTGCATGCGATGCAAAAAAAAGACAGGATAATACAGGATGGAATGTAGTAATAGATGGTGGAAGAACAGATACGGGAATGGATGTTTTAAAATGGGTAGAGGAAGCAGTTAGCCTTGGAGCTGGTGAGATTTTATTAACATCAATGGATTCAGATGGAACTAAAAAAGGATTCGATTTAGAACTTACAAAGGCAGTCTCATCTATAACAAATGTTCCGACAATAGCATCAGGAGGATGTGGAAAGCTTGAAGATTTTTATGATGTGTTTAAGGATAATACTGCTGATGCAGCACTTGCAGCTTCATTATTTCATTATGGAGAACTTAAAGTTTCAGAAGTTAAAGATTATTTAAAAAATAAAAATATTAGTGTTAGAATATAGGGCAGGTATTATGGATATAGAAGAAAAAATAAAAGATATTGATTTTAAAAAAGGAAATGGACTTATTCCAGCAATAATTCAGGATTATATAAATAAAGAAGTACTTATGCTTGGATATATGTCAAGAGAAAGTCTTGTAAAAACACTTGAAGGTGATACAACATGGTTTTATTCAAGATCAAGAAAGTGTTTGTGGAATAAAGGAGCAACATCAGGACATTTTCAATATGTTAAGGATATAAAAATAGATTGTGATAATGATACAATTTTAATTTTAGTAGAACAAAAAGGAGCTGCTTGTCATACTGGAAATAGAAGCTGCTTTTATAGAAATTTATAAATTTGGAGGGAATAAAATGAGTGATAGCATAAATGAATTATTTAAAGTAATATTAGATAGAAAATTAAATGGTGAAGAAAAATCATATACTAAATATTTATTTGATAAAGGTCTTGATAAAATTTTAAAAAAAGTTGGAGAAGAGTGTACAGAAGTTATTATTGCAAGTAAAGATGATAAAAAAGAAGATCAAGTTTATGAGATATGTGATCTAATTTATCACGTCCTAGTTCTTATGGCAGAGCTTGGCATTTCTACAGACGATATAGAAGAAGAATTAGAAAAAAGAAGTGATAAGGCAAATAATTTTAAAGGAGAAAGAAAACCTGTTACAAAATTATAATTGAGTCTTTTATAATTGAATGTTATAATATACTCTTAAAGAATAATTTAGAGAGGGATGTATTATAATGAAACAGAATAAGAAAATACCATTTTCTCCACCTGACATTACAGATGATGAAGTTAGAGCTGTTAGTGATGTTTTAAAATCAGGATGGATTACATCAGGCCCAAGGCTTGCTGAATTCAATAAGAGAATTGCAGAGTTTTGTGAAACTAAGCATGCATTTGCTGTTAATAGTGCTACAGCGGCTATGGAATTAATATTAACTGTTCTTGATATTAAAGAAGGAGATGAAATAATAACAACTCCTTATACATACACTTCAACTTCAAGTGTAGCAGTTCATAGAAATATAAAGCCTATAATGGTTGATGTGAAAAAAGATTCTTTTATGATGGATCCAGAAAAAGTGGCAGATAAGATAACTGATAAGACAAAGGTTATAATGCCAGTTGATATAGCAGGAGTTCCATATGATTATGATGCCTTAAAAAAGGTTTTAAAGGATAAAAATAGAGAAGATATAATGATTCTTGTAGATTCAGCACATTCTTTTGGTGCTAAATATAAAGGAAAAAGAGTTGGAAGCCAGTGTGATTTTCATTCGTTCTCTTTCCATGCTGTTAAAAATCTTACAACAGCAGAAGGTGGAGCGTTAGTTTTTAATGATAATCATTATATGGGTCAGGAAGATTTATTGAAAAATCTTCAGATCACATCAATGCATGGACAATCAAAAGATGCCATGAGCAAATTAAAAGCTGGAGCATGGGAATATGATATTGTAAATCCAGGAATGAAATGTAATCTTACAGACATAGCTGCTGCTATAGGCTTAAAACAACTTGATAGATATGAATCTATGCTTGAAAAGAGAAAACAAATATTTAAAGTATATACTGATATTTTAGGAAAAGAAGATTTTTCTATAATTCCGTTTAGTAAAAATGATGAAGGAACTGAAACATCTTATCATTTATATTTATATAGAGTAAAGGGTTTAAGCCTTGAAAAGAGAAATGATGTAATTTCTGATATGGCAGAAAAGGGAATAGCTACAAATGTTCATTATAAGCCTTTACCTATGATGACAGCATATAAGAATTTAGGATATGATATTAAAGATTATAATAATGCATATAATCAGTTTATAAATGAAATATCACTTCCAGTTTATAGCACATTATCTCTAGAAGATGCTAAGTATGTAGCTGAAAATCTTGTAGATTCAATAAAGAAAGTATTAAAATAGAGAAAAATTTATAGAAAATCAGCATACATATCTAAAAAAATACAAATATAAATATTTTTTGACAAATATGTATCTATCTGGTAAAATTTAAGAGCCTGCTTTTGAAAATTTTATTATTTTAAAAGCGACTCTTTTTCGAGTTTTAAGGAAAGTTTATTATTAATATTATTTTAATATTTATCGACTGGATTTATATAATGTAATAATATATAATGAAATAGTCGTAAATTTTATTCAGTTGTTGGAGGTAATAATTTTGGGACGACCAAGTATTTTTAGTAAAGAATATGAAAAGCGTATGAAAAGACGGAAAAAGAATATAACGCTTATTGTAGTTGTCTTATTATTAGCAGTATTAGTAGTAGGTATAAAATTTTTAATAAAACCTATAAAAACATCAAATATCAGAGATAAACTTCAAGCATGGATTGATAGTGATGCAGAATATAATAAAACTTCAGTAGATGATATAGAGCAAAATGAGAAGCCTTCTCAGAGTGAAGATACTTCTGAAGATAGTAAAAGTGAATCAGAAGAAAATGAAAGTAAAAAAGAGACAGTGGATCTTGTATTAAATGATGGTACAACACTGAAGGCATCATATGAAACTGATAGTGAAGATAAAAAGATATTTACAGAAGTTGATACTAGTGGATCTGATATTTATTATGATATAAGCCCATCTAAGCAAAGTATTATTGTATTAGATAAGACTCAGAACATGATATTATATGATGCTAATGGCAATAATAAGATTATAACAAAAAATCAATATGTTTCGTCAAAAGGTTCATCATTTAATAAAGATGATATTTTAAATACTAATCCATCGTATATATGGAATGAAAGCCCTAAATTTTTGTCTGATAATAAAATTATATTTGTAACAAACAGACCTTATTTTGGCACATCAGCAAATAATCAATATATTTGGATTACAGATTTAAATACTAATCAAGATATAGTATTATGGAATAATAAGGGAAGATCCATATCTATAGGAAATAAGGATGATAAGGGAATTGCAGTAGAGATAGATGGAAAGTCATTTCATGTTGATACTGATGGAAATATATTAAATGATTAAATTTTTTGTAAATATGTTTGATAAAAATTAGGTGTTTATGGTATAATGACTTAGTTAAATGAGATGCGCAAGTTTTAGGAGGAAAGAATAAAAATGAATGCAAAAGTTGAAAAAATAGAAACAAATGAAGTTAAAATTGAAATTAAAGTTGAAGCTGATAAATTTGATGCAGCTTTAGTTAAGGCGTATAACAAAAATAAATCAAGATATAACTTACCTGGATTTAGAAAAGGAAAAGCTCCAATGGCTATGGTTAAAAAAATGTATGGAGCAGGAGTATTCTATGAAGATGCAATTAATTTTGCAATTGATGGATCTTATCCAGAAGTATTAAAGGAACAGAATATAAGACCTGTTGATTATCCAAAGATAGATGTAGTAGAAGTTGGAGAAGGAAAAGATTTAGTTTATACAGCAACTGTTACAACATATCCAGAAGTTGAACTTGGAGAATACAAGAATCTTGATGCTAAAAAACCTGTATATGAAGTTGATGAAAAAGAAATCGACAAACAAATAAAAGAAATGCAGGAAAAGAACGCAAGAATAGAAGATAAAAAAGAAGGAACAATTGAAAAAGGAAATATTGCAGTTATAGATTTCAAAGGATTTATCGATGGAAAAGAATTTGAAGGTGGAGAAGGAAAAGATTATCCACTTGAAATTGGTTCAGGATCATTCATTGATAATTTTGAAGATCAGTTAGTAGGACTTAAAGCAGGAGATAGCAAGGATGTTAATGTTAAATTCCCTGAAAATTATGGTAAAGATGATTTCAACGGAAAAGATGCTAAGTTTGAAGTAACTGTTAAAGAAATTAAAGTAAAAGAATTACCAGCATTAGATGATGAATTCGCTAAAGAAGTTTCAGATAAAGATACATTTGCTGAATTCAAAGATGAATTAAAAAATAATGCTAAAAAAGCTAATGAAGATAAGGCTGAAAGAGAATTTGAAGAAGCAGTTATTACAAAAGTAATTGAAAATTCAAAGATGGATGTTCCAGAAGTAATGATCGAAAAAGAAATTGATGCTATGATGAAAGATCTTGAAGGAAGATTAAAATATCAAGGATTAGATATTAAGCAGTACATGAAGTATACTGGAAATACGGTTGAAAAAATGAGAGAGTTCATGAAAGAAAATGCTGAAAGAAAAGTTAAGGCTGATTTAGTATTAAATGCTATTGCAAAGAAAGAAGATATAAAAGCAGATGAAGATCAGATTAATGCAAAAGCATTAGAACTTGGAAAAATGTACGGACCAAAAGATCCAGAAAAGATGGCTAAGATTTTAGTTAAAGCTCAGAGAAATATGATTGAAAGTGATTTAATTATTGAGAATACAATTAAATTAATAAAAGACAATTGTAAATAATCGTTAATTTTACTATTTAGATTGATTGCCAGAATTATTTCTGGCAATTATTTTAAATATATATTAACAAAAATTTAAATTAATTATATAATTAAATAATAGTTAATTATTAAAGGAGGTTATTTTATGAGTTTGGTGCCTATGGTTGTAGAACAAACAAGCAGAGGAGAACGTTCTTATGATATATTTTCTAGATTATTAAAAGATAGAATTATCATGTTAAGCGGAGAAGTAAATGATGATAGTGCAAACTTAATAGTAGCACAATTATTATTCTTAGAAAGTGAAGACCCAGATAAAGATATTTATTTATATATAAATAGTCCAGGAGGTGCAATTACTTCAGGAATGGCAATCTATGATACCATGCAGTATGTAAAATGTGATGTATCCACAATTTGTATTGGAATGGCTGCATCAATGGGTGCATTTTTATTATCATGTGGGGAAAAGGGAAAAAGATTTGCACTTCCTAATTCTGAGATAATGATACATCAGCCTTTAGGCGGATTTCAAGGTCAGGCAACTGATATAGAGATACATGCAAAAAGGATTTTAAAGATTAAAGAATCTTTAAATGAAATATTAAGTAAAAACACAGGAAAATCATTAGATAAGATTAAATCTGATGTTGAAAGAGATAATTTTATGACAGCTGAAGAAGCCAAAGAGTATGGGCTTGTTGATAAAGTTATAACTGCACATAAAAATTCAAAAAATGAGAATAATTAGTTCTTCTAAAATTAATGAAGTGAGGTGAAT
Organism: Clostridium sp. BJN0001; assembly: GCF_022869825.1. Lineage (NCBI taxonomy): Bacteria > Bacillati > Bacillota > Clostridia > Eubacteriales > Clostridiaceae > Clostridium > Clostridium sp. BJN0001. The sequence goes on from NZ_CP094971.1 coordinate 1,180,450, forward strand.
TTATGGCTAAGAACGATGACAAAAAACAGCTAAAATGTTCATTTTGTGGAAAGACTCAAGACCAGGTTAAGAGATTAATTGCAGGACCTGGAGTGTATATATGTGATGAATGTATTGAACTTTGTTCTGAAATAATAGCAGATGAATTTCAGGATTCTTCTGATTTTGATCCGAAAAGTGTACCTAAGCCTTATGAGATTAAAGAATATTTAGATTCATATGTAATAGGACAGGAAAAAGCAAAAAGATCATTAGCTGTTGCTGTTTATAACCATTATAAGAGAATAAATACTATTAGTGATGATAATGATGTAGAACTTTCAAAGAGTAATATTCTTCTTGTAGGTCCTACAGGCTCAGGAAAAACATTACTTGCACAGACTTTAGCAAGATTTTTAAATGTTCCATTTGCAATAGCAGATGCAACAACATTAACAGAGGCTGGTTATGTTGGAGAAGATGTAGAAAATATTCTTCTAAAACTTATCCAAAATGCTGATTATGATGTTGAAAAAGCTGAAAGAGGAATTATTTATATTGATGAGATAGATAAGATTGCTAGAAAATCAGAAAATCCATCAATAACAAGAGATGTTTCTGGTGAAGGAGTTCAGCAAGCACTTTTAAAAATTCTTGAAGGAACAGTAGCTTCAGTACCACCTCAGGGCGGAAGAAAGCATCCTCATCAGGAGTTTATACAGATAAATACTGCTAATATATTATTTATCTGTGGTGGTGCTTTTGATGGAGTAGATAAGATAATTGAAAAAAGAACAAGAAAGAGTTCAATGGGATTTGGTGCAGACATTCAGTCAGTTACTGAAAAAGATATAGGTGTAGTTCTTCAGGAGATTACTCCAGGAGATTTACTTAAGTTCGGTCTTATTCCTGAATTTGTTGGAAGACTTCCTAAGCTTGTTACATTGCAGTCACTTGATAAGGATGCATTAATTGAGATTTTAACTAAACCAAAGAATGCACTTGTTAAGCAATATAAGAAGCTTTTTGAATTAGATGATGTAAAGCTTGAATTTGATAATAAAGCTTTAAAAGCTATAGCAGAGGAAGCAATTGATAGACAGACTGGAGCAAGAGGACTTAGAGGAATTATCGAAGATCTAATGACAGATACTATGTACGATATTCCTTCAGATAATTCAATTGTAAAAGTTACAATTACAGAAGATTGTATAAAGAAACACGATAAACCTATAGTAGATAAGCTTGAAAACGGTGAAGAAAGACCAGCTATTGTAAAAAAGAGAGCAAAAAAAACTATTGAAACTGCATAAAATATAGAAGTTTATAAGCTAAGCCATTGTAGTATTATTACAATGGCTTTCTTTTTAAAATTATTGAAAAAATATTAATTTATGTGTATACTAGAAAAGTCATAAAGAATTTAAGGATAGGTGGGGTAGTATTACTATGAAAAAAACAATAACACTTCCTTTAATACCTCTGAGAGGATTAATTGTCTTTCCAAAGGTAGTTTCACATTTTGATGTAGGAAGGAATATATCTATAAATGCAATAGATAATGCTATGCTTAATGAACAGAAGATATTTGTATCAGCTCAAAAAAGTATAGATACAGAAGAACCATCTGTAGATGATATATATAAGGTTGGAGTAATATGTAAAATTAAACAAGTTCTTAAGACATCTGATAAAACTTTAAGAGTTTTAGTTGAAGGTATTCAAAGAGCTGAAATTGTTTCTTTTACGAAAAATGATGATAAGAATTATATAAGTACTGATGTTAATAAGATTACTGAAAGAAATAGCAGAAGTGAAAAAATATGTGCTTATTCTAAAGTGCTTAAAGATTCTTTTTTAGAATTACTTAACTTATTAGAAGATGATTATTACGAGGCTGTAAAAAATATTGATCCTATGGAAAATATAAGCGGATTTTCTGATATGGTATCATCATATGCATTTACAGATAATAAAATAAAACAAGAAATACTAGAAACAATAAATATTAAAAGCCGTATTGAAAAAATTATAGAAAGGCTTAAATATGAGATTGAACTTGCTAAAATTCAAAGGTCTTTAGCTGAGAAGTTAAAAGTATCTCTTGATAAAGAACAAAAAGAATACTTTTTAAGACAACAAATGAAAGTAATTTCAAACGAATTGGGCGATGAGGAAGATAAAGATACACTAATTGAAAAACTTAAAGAGAGATTTAAAAAACTCAGAGCACCAAAAAATGTAAAAGAAAAGTTTGAATCTGAATTAAAGAGACTTAGAACTTTAGGATTATATTCATCTGAAGGAAATGTTGTTCTTACATATCTTGAGTGGATACTTGATATTCCATGGAGAAAATCAACTAAAGAAGTAATTGATATAAAAAAAGCAAAAAATATATTAGATTTTGAACATTCAGGTCTAGAAAAGATAAAAGAAAAAATACTAGATTATTTAACTGTCAAAAATTATAATAAAGCTTCTGATGCACCTATATTGTGCTTAGTGGGACCTCCAGGAGTAGGTAAATCATCAATAGCTAGCTCAATCGCAAAAGCAACTAATAGAGCATATTCAAGAATTTCTCTTGGAGGAATAAAAGATGAGGCTGAAATAAGAGGACATAGAAGAACATATGTTGGCGCAATACCAGGACGATTTGTTTATGCTTTAAAAGAAGCTAAGTCTATGAATCCACTTATACTACTTGATGAAATTGACAAGATTGGTTCTGAAAATAATATAAGTCCAAGCGATGCTCTCTTAGAGGCACTAGATTCAAAGCAGAATAATAAATTTAGAGATAATTACCTAGAGCTTCCACTTGATTTATCAAAAGTAATGTTTATCGTTACAGCTAACACACTTAAAACTGTACCTAGACCACTTATAGATAGAATGGAAATAGTAGAAGTGTCTGGATATACGAGTGATGAAAAGCTTTCTATTGCTAAAGATCATTTGATACCTAAGATAAATGAGAAGTATAAAAGTGCTTCTAAGGATATAAGTATATCAGATAATGCTATTAAAAAGATAATAGATTCTTATACACGAGAAGCTGGAGTACGTGATCTTGAAAGAAAATTAGAAACTATTTTTGTAAAATCATTATCAGAATCAATAAATAAAAAGCTTAATTCTATAAAGATTAATCAGAAAAACGTAGAAAAGTATCTTGGAAAGATAGAATTTGAGATTGAAAAAATTGAGCCAAAAGATAAAATTGGTGTTGTAAACGGAATGGCATGGACTGAATATGGTGGAGATACACTTGAACTTGAAGCTGTTTCTATGACTGGATCTGGAAAGCTTGAACTTACAGGTAAGCTTGGAGATGTTATGCAAGAATCTGCAAAAACAGCATTTAGTTATGTAAGAGCAAATGCAGAAAAATATGGAATCAATGACAAATTTTATTTACATAAGGATGTTCATATCCATGCACCTGAGGGAGCAATTCCAAAGGATGGACCATCTGCAGGTGTTGGTATGGTAACTGCAATAGTCTCAGCTTTATCTAATAAAAAGGTTAAACATAATGTGGCAATGACAGGAGAAGTTACTTTAACTGGAAGAGTTTTAAAAATAGGTGGACTTAAAGAAAAAACTATTGCTGCATATAGATCTGGAGTTGATACGATAATAATACCTAAGGATAATTCAGAAGATGTAGGCGATATACCTGAAAAAGTTTTAAGTAATATAAAAGTTATAAAAGCTGATAGGGTAGATGATGTATTAGATAATGCATTAGTTGATTAAGAAAGGATAATTTTATGAGAATAAAACAATCAGAATTTATTATCTCAGCAGTAAAAAAAGCGCAGTATCCTATAGATAATAGAGCAGAAATAGCATTTGTAGGAAAATCAAATGTAGGAAAAAGTTCTCTTATAAATGCTATTACAAATAGAAGGAAACTTGCAAAAGTTAGTCAGACTCCTGGAAAAACAAGGTTAATTAATTTTTTTCTTATAAATAATGATTTTTATCTTGTTGATCTTCCCGGATATGGATATGCAAAAGTATCAAAATCTGAAAAAGAAAAATGGGGCAAGATAATAGAAACTTATCTTACAGGAAGAGAAGAGCTAAAAAGAGTTGTATTATTAGTCGATTCAAGACATAAACCAACATCAGATGATATTTTGATGCATGAATGGATAAAGCATTTTGGATATGATGAGATTATTATTGCAACTAAAAGTGACAAATTAAAGAATTCTGAGTTTAAGAAGAATGAAAAAGTAATAAAGGATACATTAGGTTTATCTGAATCTGGTAAATTATATTTTTTCTCATCTTCTAATAAAAAAGGAATTGATGAATTAATTAATAATTTATTCCTTGATTATGCAAAAGATTTAGATTAATTTAAGGATTATAAATAAGAGAAGTCGTGTGAATATAAAATTCATATGACTTCTCTTATTTTATATCATTAAATAAGTGTCAAAAAAATTTGAAAAGAATAGTATATAGTATAAAAAAATATTTCCAAGGAGGAGTTAATATGGAAATGAACGATATCCTTAATGGGTTGAATTCAACTGACGAAGGATGCAATAGCAATGATACTGCTAACAATAATAGTTGCTGTCAGGACTGCTTTGGCGGATTAGGAACAAATGCTGGCTGTGGCTGTGGCGGAAGTTGTGGATGTAGCGGAAATGGTGGATGTGGATTCAATAGTTGGATTTGGATTTTATTAATATTATTTTACTGTGGATGTGGTGGTAGTGGAATTTTAGGAAATAGTGCAAACAATAATTCTTGTTGTACTTGCTGCTGCAAAAATCCATGCTGCTGTAAGAAAGAAGAAAATTCATGCTGCTGCCCAAGTAATAACACTAGTGGCGGTGGAATATTAGGAAACTGTTCTTCATGGTTATTCTTATTAGTAATTTTATTTATATGTAATGGCTGCCGTGGAGGATCACTTTGCGGATCATGTAACAACAATGGACTCTGTGGTTCAATGGGATACTAGTAAGTTTAATTTAGAAAGGAGAGATATTTATGTCTAAGAAAAAAGACAAATGTTGTTGCAAGAAAGTTGATTGTTGCTGCTGCAATAATAAAAATAATTCAAACTGTGCAGTAGTTGCTCCAATATTATTTTTATTAATAGCATGTGGATCAGGGCTTTTAAGTTGTAATAAATCTTATTTGATTATTTTACTATTCTTATTATGTGGTGGAAGTTTCTTTAATTTCTTAGGTAGCAATAATATGTCAAATAATTGCTGCTGCTGCTAATTTAAGAGGTAAGTGGAGGACTTTTGTCCTCCAAAAAACAAAAAAAGTTTTACATATAATTATTTTGATGGAGGGCTATTAATGGCAAAACACAAACACAGGGATCAAGAAAAAAGTCAGGGTGATAATAATAATGGATTTAATAATAGCAGCAGTCCGTTTCAGATAGATCCTATGAATATTATTAGCATGCTATCTGGAGGAAATTTAGATATTAATAGTTTATTATCACAAATGAATATGAATGGTTTTAATATGGGTGCATTATCACCTTTTGCAGGAATGGCTGGACTTAATAATAATGGATTTAATAATAATAATAGTAATATTAATAATAATGAAGATGAAACAGATACAATTTTTGATGGCAAAAATGAAGATTTAACTGAAAAAAATTTAGACTTAGATAGAGAATATATAGATGAGAATATAGAATTTTTAGTAAATTTGAAAAAATTTGTTCATCCAGACAGAATTAGATTTATAGATCAAATAATAAAGTTTTATAAAGAAGGAAAATTTAAAAAAAATAAAGAGTAATGTATAGATATTTTTTATATGGTAATAATAAATATTGTAACAGAAAATAAATATCTGTTACATAGTACTTAATGAAAGTAAATTTCATTAAGAACCCCCCATCCCCTTTTTAGGCCGCTTTATCGCGGCCTTTTATAGATATTGAAGAAATTTTAAAATCAGAATCAGATTTTTTTAAAGTAATAGTTATTATACATTCTTTTGATATACTACTATTTTGATGTTCAGACTTTGAAAATGATAAAAAACATTTTATTGATATTGGATTGCTTTTTTCATCCCACTTATAATCATAAAAGAAAGCATTTTGAAAATAATATGAGTATTTTTTCTTGTCAAGATTCCAAAGCATTGAAAGTTCTTTTTTGGGAATGGAAACAGAAAAAATATCAGGAAGAGTGTCTATATCATATTTTAATTGAATTATATCTATAAATTTTAGAATATTATTTAATGATGGAACTTGATTATTAGATGACGTAGTATCTAAATATTTGTTATTTACAAGCATGAATGAATCAATCGATGAATTTCCAATTTTTGATTCTAAAGAATAGCATGTTGGAGATTTAGTATTATTTGAATCGAGAATACCAAATATATTTTTAGATGAAGAATAAAAATTATTAAAACTCTTATTCTTCATATTATAATTGAAACAGTATAAAATATTATTGCCGTTTTTACTTCCTTGCAATATTATATCCTTAACTCCATTTCTTGATAGATCATATAGAAATACCTTTGGTTTAAGACTTTGATTTATATCAAAAAGTTTTTTGTCATCAGTTAATGAAGACAAAAGAAGAGTATTTTCTATTGATTTTAAACTAAAATCAATTTTATTATTTCCGTTTATTTGTTCTAATTTTTCTTTTTTGCCATCACCATTTAAGTCATAATTTGATAAATCCGCAGATAAAACTGGATTTATTGTTTTTATAGTAGAAAATTTATATCTTGTAAAATAAAATATTAAACTTAAAAAAACAAAGAAAGAAAATACAAATATAAATTTATATAGAAAAATTTTTTTTGATTTAGCACAACTCATTATGTATCACCTCATAAGAAATATATGAGGCTTTTAAAAAAATAAGTACAATTATATTTTATCTACAGTTTTTACATATCCCAAAAAAATAAACTTTACTGCTTAAAATCTTATAGTCAGTATATTTTTCAGCTATAGTATTTATTTCATCTAATGAAAATTCAGGATCAAAATCATCAACTTTTCCGCACTTTATACACTTAATATGAGGATGATTTTTTGCATTAGCATCGTATCTAAAAGAATCTTCGCCAGCATTTAATTCCTGAATAAGTCCTACCTTAGATAAAGTTTTTAATGTCTTATAAACAGTAGCAAGACTTATTGTAGGAAATGTTTTTTTAATATTACTATATACAGTTTCAGCAGAAGGATGTGCTGTAGTCCCTCTGAGATATGTATATATTGCAAGCCTTTGAGGTGTAAGTTTTAATTTTTTTTCTTTGAAAATAGATGCAATTGTATCCATAAAAATCTCCTTAGTATATTTATTCTTATATAATATAACATTAATTTATATGAATAGTCAATATTAAATAAGAATTATTCTTTCATACTATATAAACGTTGTATAAATTAGAAATATCTGATAAACTAAAATAGTAATATATATTTAAAAATGATATCTATATTGGAGGCGTATTTTATGGCTAAATATAAAGTTGGAGATGAACTATTAATAGTTAATGATCCTACTAAAGATAATAAGAAGTTAAAGGACTTGACAAAGCTTACTGTTGATGGTGACTTCGCTCAGATTTCATGGGGAATAAAGATTATTGATGTTGAGTATAATAATCCAAATGTCACATTAACATATAAAAACTGTAAAGGTGAAATAAATAAAGTCTTTTCTGTATGTAAAGACTCAGAAAATTTTGATAATGAAAAAGTCCTTGAAAAAGCTCTACTTAGAGCATTTCAGAATGAAATAATTAATATTTCTGTGATAAAGAATAATTAAATTATTAAAAAATGACTGATGAATTATTTTCATCAGTCATTTTTTAATAAATTCTTTAATTTTCATTATACGAATCAGAATATTTTCTAAGTAGTGTCTGTTTTAAAGTCCATAGGTTTTCTGATAAATCTACATAGTAAGTATGAGGATTTTCAAATCTTAAAACTTCTGGCCAAAGTTTTGCAGTTTCACTTTTTACTATATCTCTAATCTCAAGTGCTGTAGGAGAGGTATAAGTCTGTTTTCCATTTTTAAATATTTGAGTTTGAATTTCTTTTGCATAGAAATTCTTTATTTTCTTTCTCTTCCATGTATGTATAGGATTAAAGATAGTAAGTGGCTTTGTAGTATCAATTTTTTCATTTCTTAAAGTAATTAAATCTGCGATAGCTTTATCTGATGATTTATCAAATAGTCTTACTATTTTTTTAAAGCCTGGATTTGTTATTTTTTCATCATTTTCGCTGATTTTTATCTTTGGTACGATTTCTCCATTTTTATCTTCTACTGCTGAAAGTTTATATACTCCACCAAATACGGGTTCTGATTTTGCAGTTATAAGTCTTTCACCTACTCCAAATGAGTCTATTACAGCTCCTTGACTTAAAACGTCCTCAATTATATATTCATCAAGTGAATTTGAAATTATGATTTTACAATCATTATATCCTGCATCATCTAAAATTTTTCTACATTTTTTAGTGAGATAAGTAATATCACCTGAATCAATTCTTATACCGATTGGACGCTTATTTAATGGTTTTAGTACATCATTAAATACTTTAATTGCATTTGGAAGACCAGATTTTATAACGTTATATGTATCTATTAAGAGTACACAGTCATCTTGATTTATTTCAGCCCATGCTTTAAAGGCATCATATTCAGTATCAAATAACTGTACCCAGCTATGAGCCATTGTACCAACAGCAGGAATATTAAACATTCTGTCTGAAATTGTACATGCAGTAGAACTACATCCACCAATAACAGCAGCTCTTGCACCATATATTGCACCATCATATCCTTGTGCACGTCTTGATCCAAATTCCATAACAGGTCTATTTCCAGCAGCTCTTGTTATTCTATTAGCTTTTGTAGCTATAAGTGTCTGATGATTTATAGTTAAAAGTACCATTGTTTCAAGAAGTTGAGCCTGAATAACTGGTCCTCTTACAGTAACAAGTGGTTCTCCTGGGAATACTGGGTTACCTTCTGGGACTGCCCATACATCACATGTAAAGTTAAAATCTCTTAAATATTCTAAGAAACGTTCATCAAAGCAATCTTTTCTTCTTAAATATTCGATATCATCATCGGAAAATTTAAGATTATTAAGATATTCTATAAGCTGCTGAACTCCTGCCATTATGCAGTATCCACCACCATCAGGAATTCTCCTGAAAAACATATCAAAATAAGCTGTTTTATCTTTTAATTCTTTTTCAAAATATCCATTACCCATTGTAAGTTCATAAAAATCAACGAGCATGGTAAGATTTCTTTCGTCTTTAACATTAAAAACTGTATTGTTCATAATAAACTCCTTTTCATTAAAATCTTAAAACTATTGTACATCTATAAAAAGGTTATTACAATAGAAAATGGATATAATAACAGTGTGTGAAACTGAGAAAGGATGTAAAATGAAGATAAATTTAGATAAATATCAAATAAATGCGGTTAAGACAGAAAATAGAAATTCTTTAATTATAGCTGCACCTGGTTCTGGAAAAACTACAGTAATAATAAATAGAGTTAATTATCTTATAGATAAGAAGAAAGTTTTTTTGGGTAACATTATAGTAATAACATTTACTAGAGCTGCATCTATTGATATGAAATCAAGATATAAGGATAAGTTTAAAAGAGATTCATCACCTTTTTTTGGAACTTTCCATGGACTATTTTATAAAATACTTATTAGGGATGGTTTAAACATAAAAATTATTGATGAACATATAAAAATAAAAATAATTGGGAACGTATTATCTGAGTATTTTGATGATTCAGCAAAAGATAAAATAAAAGATGTACTTAATAATATATCACTATACAAAACATCAGGAGAAGATTTTAGTAAGTTTAAACCGTCTATTTCAAAAGAAATTTTTGAAAAATGTTTAAATACTTACGAAGAATATAAAAATGCAAAAGGAGAGTTTGATTTTGATGATCTAGCTATAAAAGCTATTGATCTTTTAAAGAAAAATGAAAGCCTTAGAAACGGTTATAAGAAGCTATTTAAATATATACTTGTAGATGAATTTCAGGATTGCGATCAGCTTCAAATAGAATTTTTAAAACTTATGAATGATGAAAAGAATTCGTTATTTGCAGTTGGAGATGAAGACCAATGTATTTACTCATTTAGAGGCTCAAAACCAGAATATATGGTCACATTTGATAAAATATTTAGTGATGCTAAAAAATACTATTTATCAATTAATTATAGAAGTAAAAAAAATATAATAGAATTTTCTAAAAATCTTATATCATATAATAAGGAAAGAAATGATAAAAAGATAATTGCAAATAATATTCAAGATGGTACAGTAAGATGGATTCAGACTTTTAATGAACATAGTGAGTCTGACAATATATCAAGTATAATAAAGAAATATTATGATAAAGGAATTCTTTACTCAAAAAACGCGGTTTTATATAGAACGAATTCAGAATCTTTATCGATAATTGGAAGTTTTATAAGAAACAAAATTAAGTTTTGCCTTTTAGATAAAGGATATAATTTTTTTGAACATTTTATAGCAAAAGATATAGTTTCATATTTAAAATTATCAATAGATAATTATGATATAGATAGTTTTATAAGAATAATTAATAAACCGTTTAGATATATAAGCAAAGAAAATATAAATTATGTAAGAAATTATATGGAAAGAAAATCACCATTTGATATTTTACTTGAAAAAAATGATATTCAGCCATTTTTAAAAAAAGCAATAAGCGATTTTAATAAGGATATAAATTATCTTAACAAAATATCACTTTCTTCTGCAATACAGTATATATTATCAGATTTAAAATATATGGAGTATTTAAAAAACTATTCTGAAAAATTTAAACAAGATTTCGAAGAATGTGAGGAAATTGTAGAGGAATTTAAATCGGCAGCAGAAGGATTTTCAACAATTTTTGAACTTTTAGAATATATAGATAATTTTAAAAAAGAAATAGAAAAAAATAGAAGAAAAAAACCGGAAGATGGAGTTATACTTGGAACCATACATAGTGTTAAAGGAATGGAATTTAATAATGTATATATAATAAATGTGTGTGAAGATACAATTCCATATTATAGCTTCAAAAATAATGATATTGAAGAGGAGAGAAGATTATTTTATGTTGGAATAACACGTTCAATAGATAATCTTTACGTTTATTCTCCTAAAAATAGAAGTGGAAATTTTAAAGACGCATCAAGATTTATAAAAGAAGCAAGGCTTGATAGACTAAAGTTTGACACATATGGATTTAAAAAAGGAGATAAAGTTATGCATCAGACTTTTAAAAATGGTTTAGTAGAGGAAATAGATAATGGTAAAATTACAATTAAATTTGATAAAGGAATTACAAGAAGTTTTAATCTTGATATATTAATGACAAATTCTCTTTTGAAAAAAGATTAAGAATGTATCGAAAAAATTGATACAAACAATAAAAATTATCAATTTTACTAATTTAAATTTCCATGATATCATATAAACATAAATAAAGAAATAAATATTTGGGGTGATTTTATAATGGAAAAGAAACTAAAAGTTGGAGTAATAGGAGCCACAGGAATGGTAGGTCAAAGATTCATAACTTTACTTGAAAACCATCCATGGTTTGAAGTTACTGCTTTAGCTGCAAGTAAAAGATCTGCAGGAGTAACTTATGAAAAGGCAGTAGACGGAAGATGGAAAATGGATTCTGATATACCAGAAAAAGCTAAGAATATGGTAGTTATGGATGCAGATGATGTAGATGCAGTTTGTGAAAAGGTTGATTTTGTTTTCTGCGCTGTTTCATTAAATAAAGAAGATACAAAAAAACTTGAAGAAAAATATGCAAAACATGAAACACCAGTTGTATCAAATAACTCTGCAAATAGAGGTGTAGAAGATGTTCCAATGATGATTCCTGAAATCAATTCAGATCATATGAAAGTAATTGAAACTCAGAAAAAGAGACTTGGTACAAAGAGAGGATTTATTGCAGTAAAACCAAATTGCTCAATACAAAGTTATGTTCCTGCAATTAATGCTTTAAAAGAATATGGTCCAAAGGTTATTTTAGCATGCACATATCAAGCAATATCAGGAGCAGGAAAAACTTTTAAAGAAATGCCTGAAATTCTTGATAATGTTATTCCTTATATTGGTGGTGAAGAAGAAAAAAGTGAAAAAGAACCACTTAAAATTTGGGGAACAGTTCAAGATGGAAAAATTGTCAATGCAACTAATCCAGTTATTACAACACAGTGCTTAAGAGTACCTGTAAGTAATGGACATATTGCAGCCGTATTTGTTAAATTCGATAAGAAGCCTTCAAAAGAAGAAATAATAAATGCATGGGAAAATTACAAAGCACCAGAAATAGTAAGAAATCTTCCATCTTCACCAAAGAAATTTTTAAGATATATGCAGGAAGATAATAGACCTCAGCCAAAACTTGACCGTGATTATGAAAATGGCATGGGAATTAGCATGGGTAGATTAAGAGAAGATGTACTTTATGATTATAAATTTGTATGCCTATCTCATAATACATTAAGAGGTGCAGCAGGCGGCGGAGTATTATCCGCAGAACTTTTAACTGCAGCAGGGTATATTAAGTCTAAATAATTTAAAACAAATATTTTATGGATGAAAAATATTATTTTTCATCCATTATTATTTATAGTTAGTTGTTTTTATACTTATTAAGTAATTCATATGATATTATGTTTACATTCTCTGCCCAAATATTACTTTCTGAGTACGAAGTTCCAATATTCCATATGCTTGTACCCTTATGATATAGTCCTGATGGAGAAATATATTGCTTACTTAAAAGGCTAGCAGTATCTTTTATGCAGGAAGCTTTACTTTCAAAAGTTCTGTATCCTCCACGACTTATTCTCCAACTTGATATATTATTTTGATTTGTAGCGAGTATATTTTTGCCATGCCCACTTTCAAGCCTTGTAAGAGCTATTAAAAAAATTGAATTTATAGGATTATCTAAGTTTTCGGCTTCAACGAAAGCTTTTGCACATTCTTTTGTTTGGTAAGTTGTTCCAGAAAGCATATCATAAGCTTTTTCTATACTGATATTACTTTTTATTGATATGTTGTATGGATTATATACAATTTCAGGTGATTTCGCTTTTATTGTCATTGACGATTTAAGTGTTATAGGTGCTATCTCTATTGATGAATTTTTTCCTATATTTCCTACATCGGCAGATACAGGAGTTGGTATAATTAAAAGTACAATAATAATTAGTAAAATAGCTATTTTGCTATTAAACACAGACATCATCTCCTTAATGGGAATAATTGTATATTATTTTCCAATAAATGTCAAGAGAAAATTTTCTTTTGTATATTACTGTTAATAACTTCATTGTAAGTAAATAAAAACTATTATATAATTTATATTGAGTAATTTATAAAGAAGGTTGTGCTTATAATATGGAAATAAAAAATTTTAATCAGAAAGATATTATTTTTTCATTAGATATAGGAACAAGATCAATAATAGGTACTGTCGGAATTGTTCAAGACAAAAAATTTAATGTCATTTCGGAAAAATATTTGGAACATGAAGAAAGAGCTATGGTTGATGGACAAATTCATGATATAAATTTAGTATCGCTTACAGTAAGCCGTGTAAAAAAGGCGCTTGAAGATGAAATGGGATTTAAACTTTCAGAAGTTTCAATTGCAGCTGCTGGAAGACTTTTAAAGACAATTACAATAAAGACCGATCTTGAAATTGATTCTGATACTGAAATAGATAAAGAACTTATAAGAAGCCTCAATTTAAGTGCAGTAAAGAAGGCTGAGGAAGAAATAAAAAGTTCAACTGAAGGAAAACTTTATTGTGTGGGATATTCAGTTAAGGCATATTATTTAAATGGATATGTTATTTCTAATCTTTTAGGACATAAAGGAGATAATATATCTGCTGAAGTTATAGCGACATTTCTTCCGCGTTCAGTTGTTGATTCTTTATATTCTGTTATGAATAAAGTAAATTTGAAAGTAGTAAGTCTTACATTAGAGCCTATTGCTGCCATGGAAGCTACAATTCCTAAAAAATTGAGACTTTTAAATCTTGCACTTGTAGATATAGGAGCAGGAACTTCTGATGTTGCAATAAGTTCAGATCAAACTATAAGTGCTTATGGAATGGTTCCCCTTGCAGGTGATGAGATTACAGAAAAAATAGTTACAGAATATCTTGTGGATTTTAATGAAGCAGAAGATATAAAAAGAAAACTTTTAGATAATGATGAAGTCACATTTACAGATGTAGTTGGGATAGAAAATACAATAAAATCTGATGAAATTTTAAAAGTTATAGATAGTACTATATCAAAAATCGCAGAAGAAGTTTCAAAGAAAATAATTGAACTTAATGGAGATAAATCTCCAAGTGCAGTTTTTCTAGTTGGAGGTGGAGCACACACTCCATTTATAAGTAAAAAAATTGCACAAAACTTAAATATACCTGAGACAAGAGTTGCTATAAAAGATAGAAATTCTATAAATGACTGTATATCTAATAATAATCTTGGCTCATCAGGTGTTACAGTACTTGGAATAGCACTAGTTGCAATAAGAAATTCAGGAACAGATTTTATAGATGTTGTTTTAAATGATGAACCGATAAGTTTGTTTAATTCACATAAACATACAGTTATGGATGCACTTATACAGGCTGGAGTAAATCCATCATTAATGATCGCTAAAACTGGAAAAGCAGTTAGGTTCACATATAATGGTAATAAACGAATAGTATTTGGAAATCTTGGAAAAAATGCAGAGATAAAAATAAATGGTGAAAAAGCAAACATTGAATCTGAAATAATTGAAAATGATAATATAGATGTTATGTTTGCTAAAGATGGAGATAATGCACATCCTAAAATTTCTGAATATATAAACAGCATAAATTCTATTTCAGTGTATATAGATAATAATATAGTAAATTTAGATCCTATAATTATAGTAAATGAGGATAGAAAAGATATTAATTATATTATAGAAAATGGGGATAATATTAAGATATTTATTCCAAAATCAATTTCTTATATTAAAAAGTATGTTTTAAAAACAGATGATGATTTATTTATAAATGATAATAAGGCTGATGAATCGTATATTGTAACTGAAGGCGAAAAGATATTTACTAAGAAAAAAATTGAAAGTTTAAATACTCAAAGTGAAGATTATATAGAAGAATCAGCAGTAGAAATAGGCGATATTAAAAAATTAGATAAAAAAGAAGATTTAATTAGTAAAGGAAAAAGTTTGCATGTTACAGTAAATGATGAAGAAGTTACTTTAACAGGTAAAGATGAATACGTAGTTGTTGATGTGTTTAATTTCTATGATTTTGATCTTACTATTCCAAAAGGTATTATACATATCACAGTAAATGGAGCAGATGTGCAATATACTTATTCTTTAAAAGAAAATGATGTGATAAAGATATTTTGGCAGAATATCAAATAATTATTAAGGAGAATTATAAAATGGTAGATTTTAAAAAAGAAGCACATGATATAAAAGATAAATTAATTTCAATAAGAAGACATTTTCATTCTTATCCTGAATTAGATTTTGAAACTAAGAAGACCGCAGATTATATTAAAAATATATTAAAAGAAAATAATATAGAATTCAAAACTTCAGGTGTATCAGGTGTTATTGGAATAATACGTGGTACAAAAAATGGAAATAATAAAATTATAGCACTTAGAGCTGATATAGATGCTCTTCCTATAAAGGAAGAAAACAAAGTAAGTTATGCATCTAAAATAGATGGAAAAATGCATGCATGTGGTCATGATGCACATGCAACTGTTCTTCTAGGAGCTGCAATGATTTTAAATAGACATAAGGATGAATTTTCAGGTATAGTTAAACTATTTTTTGAACCTGCAGAAGAAACAACAGGAGGAGCAGTTAAAATGATTCAGGAAGGAGCACTTGAAAATCCATCACCAGAAGGAATTTTAGGGCTTCATGTAGATGAAAATGTTAGTACTGGGAAGATAATGATAAAAAATGGAGTTGTAAATGCTGCTTCAAATCCATTTAAAGTGAAAATCATAGGAAAAGGTGGACATGGTGCATATCCATCACATAGTGTAGATCCAGTTGTTATTACAAGTCATATAATACTTGCACTTCAAACAATAGTAAGTAGAGAAATATCTCCTGTAAATCCTGCGGTAATAAGTATAGGAATGATAAATGCAGGAAGTGCTGCAAACGTAATACCAAAAGATGTCGTTTTTGAAGGCATGATACGAACAATGACTAAAGAAGACAGGGAGTTTGCAATTAAAAGATTAAAAGAAATAGTAAACGGAATAGCTCAAAGTTCAAGAGCAAAAGCAGAAATAGAGATTGTTGAAAGCTATCCTTGCTTATATAATGATGATAAATTTGTTAAATTAATAAGAGAATCAGCAGAAGAAATAATAGGAAAAGAAAATGTACTAGAGCAAAAAGCACCTAAAATGGGAGTTGAAAGTTTTGCATATTTTGCTAATGAAAAGCCTTCAGCATTTTACTTTTTAGGATCAGGAAATGAAGAAAAATGTACAACGGAGCCTGCTCATTGTAGTACATTTAATGTAGATGAAGACTGCCTTGAGATAGGCGCATCTATACAGGCTTTAGCCGCTTTTAAATTCTTAAATAATTAAATTTTATATATGATAGTAAAACTTGACATCAATATAATAATAATATAAAATGATAGAGTAATACTGGTTTATCATATTCCAAATAATTCAGTGAGAAGAATATGACACCTACTATACTTTCTTATTGATTATAAAAAAGAAGTGATTAGGAGGTGTTTATGTGAATATAGTAACTTTAATAATAATAGATATTATAGTTCTATTAATTTTAGGAATGATAGTATACAAAATTATAGAAAATGAATCTAAGAAAAAGGCAGAATTACTAAAGAATCAGGCTAAAGATGAACTTGATAAGGCTAAAAAAGATGGTGAAACTTATAAAAAGGAACTTATTTTTGAAGCTAAAGAAGAAGTTCATAAGATGAGAAGTGATTTTGACAGAGAATCTCGTGACAGAAGAAATGAGGTTCAGAGGCTTGAAAGAAGAGTTTTACAGAGAGAGGAATCGCTCTATAAAAAGGGTGATCAACTTGAAAAGAGAGAACAGACAATAAGCGACAGAATGGCAGAAGTTGAGAAAACTGAAACAGAAGCTCAAAAGCTTTATGAAAAGAGAAGAAGTGAACTTGAAAAAATAGCTTCTTTAACTGGTGATGAAGCAAGAGAAATTCTTTTGGATGAAGTTAAAAAGGAAATTTCTCATGATGTTGCAGTTATGATTAAAGACATTGAAAGCAGAGCAAAAGAAGATGCTGATAAGAAAGCAAAAGAAATTATTACAACAGCTATTCAAAGATGTGCTGCGGACCATGTATCTGAGTCGACTGTACATGTTGTGTCTCTTCCAAACGATGAAATGAAAGGCAGAATTATCGGAAGAGAAGGAAGAAACATTAGGACTTTAGAAACTTTAACAGGGGTAGATTTAATAATTGATGATACTCCAGAAGCAGTAATACTTTCAAGTTATGACCCTATAAGAAGGGAAATAGCTAGAATAGCACTTGAAAAGTTAATAGTGGATGGCAGAATTCATCCTGCAAGAATCGAAGAAATGGTTGAAAGAGCAACAAAGGATGTTGAAGTAAACATAAAAGAAGAGGGCGAACAGGCCGCTCTTGAAACAAATGTTCATGGACTTCATCCAGAGCTAATAAGGCTTTTAGGAAGGCTAAAATACAGAACAAGTTATGGTCAGAATGTGCTTAAACATTCAGTAGAAGTATCATATCTTGCTGGAGTTATGGCCTCAGAGCTTGGATTAGATGTTGCTTTAGCTAAAAGAGCAGGTTTACTACATGATATTGGAAAAGCAATTGATCAAGAAGTTGAAGGACCTCATGCTTTAATAGGTGGGGATATTGCTAAAAAGTATCATGAATCTACGTTAGTTGTTAATGCTATTGCTGCTCATCATTCGGATGTCGAAATGCAGTCCTTAGAAGCTGTACTTGTTCAGGCAGCAGATGCTGTATCTGCAGCAAGACCTGGCGCAAGACGAGAAGCTGTTGAGACATACATTAAGAGATTGGAAAAGTTAGAAGAAATTGCAAATTCATATGAAGGTGTAGAAAAGTCATATGCCATTCAAGCTGGCAGAGAGATTCGAATTATGGTTAAACCAGACAAAATTGATGATGCAGGAGCAGCTGAACTTGCACACAATTTAGTTAAAAATGTTGAAGAACAACTTGAATACCCAGGACAGATAAAAATAAATGTCATAAGGGAAACAAGATCAATAGACTATGCAAAATAAAAAAGGCTTTATTAAAAGCCTTTTTTTTACATAATTGAATAATGGGTAAACTTATGCTTGAAATTAATTGAGAAATCGTTTATACTGAAATAGTTAAGTGCTATATTTATTATATTTATGTAAAGAGGTGTGTGTTATGACAGAAAAAGAAGTTGTAGTAAAAAATGGTTCAGGACTTCATGCAAGACCAGCTACATTATTAGTAAAAAAGGCTTCATCTTTTAAGTCAGATATTAATATAGAATATAATGGCAAGAAAGCAAATGTAAAAAGCCTTATCGGAGTTTTATCTCTAGCTGTTACTGAAGGAGCAAAGATTAAATTCTCTGCTACTGGTGCTGATGAAGCCGCAGCTGTTGAAGAATTAGCAAAATTAGTTGAATCATTAGAAGATTAATTTTATAAAAGGGGTTCCTTATTTTAAGGAACCCCTTTTTTATTTTAGTATAATTACTGATTAAATACAAAAAATATGATATAATATGAGAGTTATGATAGAAAAAATTCGCAGATTATTACTTTTGGAGGTTTTTTAATGAGAAATTTATACAGTACACCTTTAAATTCAAGGTATGCATCTAAGGAAATGAGTTTTATATTTTCCGAAGATAAAAAGTTTACTACTTGGAGAAAATTATGGGTAGCTCTTGCTGAATGCGAAAAAGAGTTAGGCCTTAATATTACAGATGAACAAATAAAAGAGTTAAAAGCTCATGTAAATGATATTAATTATGATGATGCAGCAAAAAGAGAAAAAGAAGTAAGACATGATGTAATGAGCCATGTATATGCATATGGACTTCAGTGCCCTCATGCAAAAGGAATAATTCATCTTGGTGCTACTTCATGTTTTGTTGGAGATAATACAGATATTATAATAATGAGAGATGCTCTTTATTTAATAAAAGAGAAGATAGTTACAGTATTAAATCATCTTAAAAATTTTGCATTAAAGTATAAAGATATGCCAACACTTGGATTTACACATTTTCAGCCTGCACAGCTTACAACTGTTGGAAAGAGAGCAACACTTTGGATGCAGGATCTAGTAATGGATATTGAAAATATAGATTTTGTTATTGAGAATTTAAAGCTTAGAGGCGTTAAAGGAACTACAGGTACACAGGCAAGTTTTATGGAACTTTTTGATGGAAATCAGAAAAAAGTTAAGAAGTTAGATCATATGGTAGCTGAAAAAATGGGCTTTAAGAAATCATTTGCAGTTACAGGTCAGACTTATCCAAGAAAACTTGATTCAATTATCTTAAATACATTATCAGAAATTGCACAAAGTGCCTATAAGTTTAGCAATGATTTAAGACTTCTTCAAAATATGAAAGAGATGGAAGAGCCATTTGAAAAACATCAGATAGGATCTTCAGCAATGGCATATAAGAGAAATCCTATGAGAAGTGAAAGAATGAGTTCTCTTTCAAGATACGTTATAGTTGATTCATTAAATCCAGCTATAACAGCAGGTACACAATGGTTTGAAAGAACTCTTGATGATTCTGCAAATAAGAGATTATCAATTTCTGAAGGATTTTTAGCACTTGATGGAGTACTTAATTTATATATAAATATTGCAGAAAATATGGTTGTATATGATAAGGTAATAGGATCTCATGTACAGAGAGAACTTCCATTTATGGCAACTGAAAATATTATGATGGAAGCTGTAAAAAATGGCAAGGATAGACAAGAACTTCATGAAAAGATAAGAGTACATTCAATGGCAGCAGCCCAAAGAGTTAAAGGTGAAGGACTTAATAATGATTTAATAGATAGAATCATTAATGATAAATCATTTGGACTTACTAAAGAAGAAATTCTTGGAATTATAGATCCTTCTAAATTTATAGGAAGAGCTCCAAGCCAGGTTACAGAATTTATAGATGAATATGTAAATCCTATAATAGATTCAAACAAGGAAGCTATAAAGATAAAGAGTGATATAACTGTTTAATCGTATATATTTCTGCAGATATTAAACATACTGAATGTTATTCTCCCAAATAATAAATATGTAGAAATTACATTAATATATGTGGTATAATAAAAAAAGTGCAAAAAAATATAAAGGTTTTGTATTTTGATACAGAACAAACAAAGGAGTTATCAGGAAATGCAGAAATTATCTAAAGCAGTAGATGATAAGTATGAAGATATTAGTAATAAACTGAGCGATTTTTCAGATAAATTTCTTACATCTGATTATAAAAGTTTATTAATAAGATCATTAAAATTGATATATGAGAATAATAAAGAGAATTTAATGAAAGGTAAAAGTGAATCATGGGCTTGCGGTTTAGTTCATGCGTTAGGAACTATAAATGGGCTTTTTGATTCAAAAAATGATATTTCTCTAAAAGTTTCTGATTTATATAAAGCATTTAATATAAGTAGTAGTACAGGTCTTAATAAATCAAAAGACGTAAGAAAATTATTATCGCTTGATGAGAATTCTGATAAATGGAAAATATCAAAAAATATGCAGAATGAACAATTTAGGTTTTTAGTAGATAGAAGATATTTTAAAGCACAAAAAGTTGCTGATTATGCATGGAATATGAAAAACTTTAAAGACAGTCAGGTTTATGCTAAGGATGCATTAAAAATATATGAAAATTGTTCAGATGCATATATAATATTATCAAAAAATCCAGCTTTAACAGATTCTGAAAAGATTGAAATTTTAAATAAAGCAGTAATGGCAGCACAGAATGTATTAGGAATTAAAGATGACTTAGATACTGTAGATAAAAGAATTTATAGTTTACCAATAGCAAGACAGTTTTTTGGTGCTAAGTATACTTTAGCAAAACATTTATGGAAGATTGGAAAAAGAGAAGAAGCTATTACTAATCTTAAAGATGTAGTCAATTTTGATAAAAAAGATTTATTAATGGCTAAAGGACTTCTTTCACATTGGCTTATAGAAAATAATCAGTATAATGAATGTCAAGAACTGTTAAAGAAATATAATGATAGATCTCTTATGCTTATTTATGCTGAAGCTGCTCTACTATTTAAAATGAATGATAAAAGCGATGCTGAGAAAGCTTTAAGAAGAGCATATAAGAGAAATCAATATGTATTTGATTATATATTAGGAATTAAGAAGTTACCTAAGGTTTTACATAAAGTAACGAAAAAAGGTTCAAATGAAGAAGCTATATTTTATGCGAAGCTAGGACTTAATATATGGGATAATGAAGAAATGAAATCGTGGATTAAAGTTAAAAAACTCGATTTTGAAATTGAGAAAATGATTTAAAAAAAACCTGCATTTTATGCAGGCTTTTTTATTTAAGCTTAAACTATAATTTATTTTTCAGTATCTTACTTTTTTGTATAATTAAAATATTTAAATTTAGGAGATGATTCTACTTTGGAAGAAGATTTACATATATTATTTGATTTAGATGGAACAATTACTGACTCTTGTACAGGAATAATTAATTCCATAATATATTCGCTAAAGTATTTTGGAATAGATGAAAAAAATATGGAAAAATTAAAAAAATTTATAGGACCGCCACTTTTGGAATCTTTTAGTAAATATTATGGCTTTAATAAAGAAAAATCACAAAAAGCATTATATAAATATAGAGAATATTACGCCGATAAAGGAATATTTGAAAATTTTTTATATGATGGAATAGAAGATTTATTAAGAAGACTAAAAGAAAAAGGAATACATATAGTTCTTGCAACATCAAAACCAGAAGTTTATGCAAAGAAAATTCTTAAATATTTTAATATAGATAAGTATTTTGATTTTGTATCTGGAGCAGATTTTGAAGAGACAAGGGTTAATAAAGATGAAATTATATATTATGCATTAAAAGAACTAAATATTACTAATAAATCAAAAGTTATAATGATAGGTGATAGGCAGTATGATATTTTAGGAGCTAAAAAAAATGGAATAAAGTCGATAGGAGTATTATATGGATTTGGAACATTAGAAGAACTCAAAACAAATGGTGCTGATTTTATTGCAAAAAATGTTTCGGATATTTTTAAAATTATTAGTAATGTATAATAATTTTTTTTATTACAATAATAATAATGGTGATAAATTTGAAGCTCAAAGAAGATAAAAGTAGATTTGATATTCTTATTGGATTATTATCTTTAATTTCTGGATTAATTGTGATTATAGATGAAAAGAATAATTTTAATTATGAATTTTATATTTTATTATTAATAATTAGCTGCTTTATATGGTTAATATTTTTTGTGGAATTTATTTATAAATTTTCTCTTTCAAAATATAAATTAAGTTTCTTTTTATATAATAAAATAGATCTGTTATCATTAATACCATATTATATTTTTATTTATATGCTTAAGAATTATGATGCATATAGATTTCTTATTTTAATACATATTTTGAAGATAATTAAATTTTCAGTTATGATGATTAAATTTGAAAAACGTATTTTTAATAATGTAAAAAATAATCGCATTTTATATCTTTTTACAATAACCATATCAATTATTATAATTGGTTCAATGAGCATATCTATAGTGGAAAAAAAATCTTTTTCTGATTCATTGTGGTTAACTATAGTAACAATTACAACTGTAGGGTATGGAGATATTAAGGTCAATACGAAACCTGGAAGATTTATAGCAGGAATACTAATGGTTATAGGAGTAGGCTTTGCAGGTCTTCTAACTGGTGCTATCTCTTCTTATTTTATAAAGGGTTCTTTTAAAAAGAATAGTAATTTTGAAATTGAAAAAATAAAGAAAAAACTTGATTCTTTTGACGATCTTACAGATAAAGAAATATTAGACATATGCGATAAACTTAAGAAACTTAAAGAAAAGGAAAAATAAAACGGGGGGACATTTGTGGAAACCAAAAAAAATTTATGCGAGAAATTTTTTCCCCAGGAAAAAAGTATCACGCAGCAGTATGAAGAAAAATTTGATGAAATAGAACGTATAAGTATGATATATAGATCTGCTATAAAAGAAATAAGTACAAAAATATCAGTACTTAATGACGAATTTAGCGTAGATAGAAAAAGAAATCCTATAGAGTATATAAAAACTAGAGTTAAATCTCCAAAGAGTATAATGGGAAAACTTGAGAGAAAAGGTTTTGAAATGACTATGAGATCTGCAATGCAAAATTTAAACGATATTGCTGGAATAAGAGTAATATGTTCTTTTGTAAGCGATATTTATGAAATTGCAGATCTTTTAATAAATCAGGATGATATAACTTTAATTCAGAAAAAAGATTATATAAAAAATCCAAAGAAAAATGGCTATAGAAGTCTACATCTTGTACTTGAAGTACCAGTATTTTTTTCTGATAGCGTAAAGCCAATACGTGCAGAAGTACAGATTAGAACTATAGCAATGGACTTTTGGGCAAGCCTTGAGCATAAATTATATTATAAAACAGAAATAGGAGAAGATACTTCTTATATAAGAAAAGAACTTAAAGAGTGTGCTGATGTTATTTCATCTACAGACTTAAAAATGCTTGAAATTCAAAAGGAAGTTGAAAAAATTGGATCTAAGTAAATAAAAATAGAGTAGTACATATTTTAATTCTTATGAATATTATAAATTATAAAACTATTTTTATTTGGAGGATATGAATGAATGGGTATCAGCTTATAAGCAAATTGCAGACTAAACTTAAACAAGATCCTGAATTTGCAATGAAATTTAACAGAACAGTAAATCAATTAAAAAATGTTCCAGGACTTCAAATGAAGATACTTAAGATAGCACAGCTTAGAACTGAACAAGAGAGACAGAGAGCTATAAATACACTTCCTAAGAATGCAAGAAATGCTGTTTATGAACTTCTTGAATTGCTTGAAAAATAGCTTGAAAAACATTTAGAATTAGGATGCTGCAAAGTGCAGTATCCTTTTTAATAAATTATAAAATTATTAGACATGGAGGATTAGAGGAAGTAGTTGAGCATATATTAAGTACTGAAAGTTTGTTCTTTGAATTTGTTTTAAGTGTAATTCCAAAATTATTTTTATTCTTTATCCATGAATTAATAAAATTTGTTATATTTATGCTTATATATTTGCCAACATCATTTATTCCGATATTTAGTTCTATTTGACTTTCATGATCTACTTTAGGAAATGAATTCCATGTAACAGTTGAATAATTATAATTTTCTAAGTTTTTATATAGAGAAAATGTATTATTTCTATAATATTTTATTTCTGGATATATAGAACTTATTTTAAAACATAGGTAAGCTGTTTTTACTTGCATATTATTTAGTGGTGTTAGATTAAATTTAAATAGAGACTTGTATATGATTATTCCAGAATCAGTTTCATCTTTTTTTAATCCAGACAAGAGATATTGAGAATGGCTAAAATTCTTATTTGATTCTTCACTAGATACGTAAGTTACATCACTAGCATTGAATGTAATGTTTGATTTTAACATAAGAAACTCCTTATACTTAATTTAGACAATATTGCCTCAATACATGTTATGATAGTTATTTGGAAATGTTGCATATAAATAAAATTTTATATATGTATTAAAACAAGGAGAAATATGTTAAAATTAATTTATTAAAAATTTGAGAATTTATGGAGGTATGCTATTATGAATAGTAAGAAAATAAAATTTATAGGTACAGGAGTAGTATGCGCATTAGCTACAGTTTCAACACTTTCTGCAATTAAAAAAATTAAAGATTTGTTTAAAAGAGAGTTTAATAATTTAAATTTTTCTACTGGCATAATACGACAATTTGGAACATTATATTTAGATGATGAAAAAGTTAAACGACCATTAGATTTTGTAGATTATAGTGATATAAGAGAATATAATGGTGAAAAAATTGAAATAAGAAACACAGATAAAGATAATGTTTATAAATTATCATGGATTGAAATAAATTACGAAGATAAAAAGATGCTTATAAGCGATAGAAATATATTAAAAAATATTTCTTTTGATGAACTTGACCTTTTAGGTTTTGTTAAAGGAAAAGTTATTACAATTGATGGATATAATTTCATGTTAAGATTATTAAAAGAGTCAGATATTGAAAGAGAATGGGAAAAATATATATTAAACGAAAATGATATATTAGGACTCCCAGATAAAGTAAATCAGGATGAATTTGAAAAAGATGTAGAAGATTTATGGCATAATGAAATACCATCATTTATTTATAGCAAAAAATTAGATAATACTAAATACTGTTTAGAAAAAGGTAAAGATACTAGAAAAGAATACAGAGATTTTAAAGAAAATACAGGATATAGACCAGTTTTACAGTTACTAGAAGATTAGGAGATAAAAAATGAATTATGAAGAAGCAATGTCGTATTTAAATAGTTTTCATCGTTTTGGCTCAAAAGCAGATTTGAAAAGGACTGAGCATATTTTAGAGATGCTTAAAAGTCCTCATAAAAAAGTAAAATTCATACATGTAGCAGGAACAAATGGAAAAGGTTCAATAACATCAATAATAGCCGAAATTTTGAAAGAATATGGTTATAAGACAGGTATGTATACTTCTCCATATTTAAATGAATTTGAAGAAAGAATCCAGATAAATGGTGTAAATATAAAAAAGGATGATCTAGCGTTTATTATGGATAAAGTAAAAAAAGCTATTGACACTTCAATTTCTGAAGGATATAGTTATCCTTCACAGTTTGAAGTAACTACAATTGTAATGTTTTTATATTTTTACATTAAAAAAGTAGATTATGCAGTTATAGAAGTAGGACTTGGAGGAAGACTTGATTCAACTAATGTATTAACATCATTAGTAAGCGTTATTTGTGCTATAGGGTATGATCATATGGCTATACTTGGAGACACATTAGACAAGATAGCATATGAAAAGGCAGGAATAATAAAAAATGATTCTATAACAGTTGTATATCCTCAAGATTCTGAAATAACTGATGTTATAGAAAAAAGAGCTTATGAGAAAAATTCAAAAATAAAAATACTTTCACCAAACGATGTTGAGTTTTTAGGAATATGTTTTGATAAAGATAAAATTTATCAAAAAGTAAAAATAAAAACAGAATTTAATGATTATGAGATGAAATTTTCTCTTATTGGGAAATATCAAGTGCTAAATTTATTGACTGCTGTAAATTCAGTAGAACTATTTTTTAAGAAGGAAGATATAAAAATAAATAAAAAAATAATAGAAAATGCTGCATCAAATGTAAAATGGAAAGGAAGACTTGAACTTTTAAATAGAAAACCTAAAATTCTTATAGATGGTGCGCATAATATTCAAGGCGTTTCATCGCTGAAAGAAAGTATTGAATTCTATTTCAAATATAAAAAGTTATTTCTTATTATAGGAATTCTAGATGATAAAGAAGTGGATAAAATGATAGAAACTATATGTCCTATGGCATTTAGAGTATATACACTTTCACCAATTAGCGATAGAGCATCAGATAGTGAGACTTTAGCTAAAAAAATTGTTAAATACAATAAAAATACAGTTGCATTTAATGATTATAAAGCTGCATTTATTGATGCATTAAATAAAGCAGATGACGATGATATGATTCTTATATGTGGCTCATTATATATGATAGGAGATATGAGAGAAATAATTGTAAATTATTTTGATGATATATAAATGAAATACTTTACTGTAAGTATAAAAGGACTTAATTCGATGGAATTAGGCCCTTTTTTTCCATTCTAAAAGTGCTTTAGAAAGTTGATCAGGACATGAGGTATTTTTACTTCCACATTTTATTCCAGAAAGTTTTTTATAAGCTTCATCTATAGACATTCCTTTAACAAGAGCGCTTATTCCTTGAAGATTACCAGAGCACCCACCTACAAAGTTAACAGATTTTATTTTATTGTTCTCTATTTCAAGATCAATTCTTGATGAACAGGTTCCTTTTGTTTCATAAGAAAACATGATTTATCCTCCTTTAAGTCTATCCTAAATACAAAAATATAATATAATATAATACTCAAATAAGCAAGTTCAATGTCACAATATAGAAAAGTAAGGAATAGATTATTAATGAAATATTATTTAAACAGTAGGAGAATAAATGATGAGTTCTGTAATATTATGTAATAATGGAAATGATGATATTAACGTTATAGATGTGAAAAAATTAGTTAAAAAGAGAATAATTTCATCATGCCATAATTCTGTTTCAGGGCATCATGGGCTTATAATTTATAGGGGAGACATATACACAACAGATAATTTAAAAAACAGCATAACAAAATTTAGTTTAGCATCATATAAATATGAGAATTATTATATAGGAGCACATCCAAATGACATTGCAATTTTTAATCTAAGAAAAGCATATATATGTTGTGGGGAGTCTGATTCTGTAATATTATTTAATCTTAGGACTAAAATGATAAATATCCAGATCCCAGTAGGAAGACAGCCACATAGTATTGAATTGTATAATGAAAGAAGAAGAATATTTGTTGGAAATATGGGAGAGAATACAGTCTCAGTAATTAATTGTTTTTCTGATCACGAGATAAAAAGAATAAAAGTCAGATTACATCCTGTAAAACTTAAAATATCTAGAAATAGAAGATACTTATATATTTGTAGTGCTGATTTTGACAAAGGAAAAGAGGGAAGCATTGAAATAATTTCACTAGCTAAAAATGAAGTCGTTTATGAAATAAGAGTCGGTTTTTGTCCGTCGGACATCTTTGAAGACGAAAACAATCTTTTATATGTTACTAACTTTTTGGGAGAATGCATCAGCATAATAGATTTAAAAGAAAAAAGTGTAGTAAAAAATGTCTATATAGGTGGAATGCCTAAATCAATACTCAAAATAAATCAAAATATTTTTATATCAGACTATGAAAATGGGAAAATAGACATATTAAGCACACCTTTATTTAAAAAAATAAAAAGCATAAATATAGGACCAGAACCTAATAATATGCTTTTTATTAATAAGAGCTTTATTGAATAAGCATACAAAATATTATTCGATAAAAAGAGAAAATATACTATTGTACAATTTCGATGGATTACTTTTCCATTTTTTGCATATAGAAATAGCCTGTTCTTTAGTAGGAACGGTAAGCTTTACTTCCATTAATATTGAACCATTTTCAAGTGCATTTAAATCTATTATAAATGTATCGTCTTTACCTAGTGTATAATCCGCATTTATAGTAAGTTCTTTCTTTATAATCTTAAGATTATCTTCAATAAATTTATCAAAGAAATCCATATTAGCTTTAGAAATTCTATCTTTAAATAAAGAAAGAACAGTTTTACCTTTCTTAGTTATTGAGAGAAGCTTTTTTTTATTATTATATGATATGTATTCTACAAAAGCCGATTCAATTAATTCAGATAAATATTGCTGAAAATTGAAATAGTTTAGAAAAGTGTTCTCCAGCATAATATCAGTAAATTGAGTATTGGATATAGGAGTATCCAGCTTATTTAAAACATATAACATCAATAATTTGTTCTCTGCAAGTTCTGCTGAATTTTCGTACATGATAACCTCCAAACTGTAATTATAACTTATACTTTAAATTATAACATAAATTATTTAATGGTGAATATATTAAATAAAGAATTAATAAAATGGATTGATAATATGAGCTATGTAAAAAATAAAGTTGTACTTACTATTTTTCTTATAGTGTCTGTTGTATCAGTACTGCTTTATTATAAATTTCAAAATTTTACAGTAGGAAATGAATCGCATAGCATCCCCATTTATTCTGTAGATACAGATAAAAAATGTGTTAGTATTACTTTCGATGTTAATTGGGCTAAAAAGGATAATTTAGGAGTAATACTTGATATTCTAGATAAGTATAATATTAAAGGAACTTTCTTTTTAATGGGAGGATGGATTAATTATAATGATTCAAATCTTAACTATACGAAAGACATAGCTAAAAGAGGGCAAGAAATAGGTATTCATAGCTATAGTCATTGTGATTTTACGAAAGTATCAAGCGAAAAAATAGCAGAGGAACTTGAAAAAACTAATGAAACAATTGAAAAATGTACTGGTAAGAGAACAAATTTATTTAGATTTCCGAGCGGATCATATAATAATAAATCTGTTGATGAAGTAAAAAAAAGGGGATATATTCCAATTCAATGGGATGCTGATTCTGTTGACTGGAAAGAAGAGGGACTAGATATAGAATATAAACGGGTTATGAAAAGAGTTTCAAATGGTTCTATCTTACTATTCCACAATAATGCAAAATACACACCTGAGAATTTAGAGAGAATTATTAAAGAATTAAAAGATAAAGAATATTTATTTAAAACTGTTGGCGATATGATTTATAAGGATGATTATTACATTGATAATAATGGAAGACAATATAAATTAATAAAAAACTTGAAAAATAAATAACATTTGTATTATAATGGTAATATATGCAGGACAAAGC
This sequence comes from Clostridium sp. BJN0001, assembly GCF_022869825.1. Classification (NCBI taxonomy): domain Bacteria; kingdom Bacillati; phylum Bacillota; class Clostridia; order Eubacteriales; family Clostridiaceae; genus Clostridium; species Clostridium sp. BJN0001. Next base: position 1,210,316 of record NZ_CP094971.1, read on the forward strand.
ATATAGTGGCAACAATATTCACTGATAGAGAGAGGGTTTACAAATGGATAATTTAATGTTAAATAACAAAATTTATCTTGAAGGAAAGGTAGCAACCAAATTAGAATTTAGTCATGAGATGTATGGAGAAGGGTTTTACACTTTTAATCTTGATGTAATGAGACTTAGTGATTCGGTAGATACTCTTAATGTAACAGTATCTGAAAGACTTATTACAAATATGCAGATTGATGTTGGAAGTGAAATCATTGTAGAAGGACAGTTAAGATCATATAATAAGTTTATTGATGGTTCTAATAAACTTATTTTAACTGTATTTGCCAGAAATATTGAATCATGCACTCAAAAGAGCAAAAATCCAAATGAAATATTCTTGGACGGGTATATCTGCAAAGAACCAGTTTATAGAACAACTCCTTTTGGAAGAGAGATTGCAGATGTGCTTCTTGCTGTAAACAGAGCATATAATAAGTCAGATTATATACCTACTATTGCATGGGGAAGAAATTCAAGATTCTGTCAGACATTGAATGTAGGTGACAAAATTAAGGTTTGGGGAAGACTTCAGAGCAGAGAATATCAGAAAAAAATATCTGAGGACAAAGTCATAAAGAAAGTAGCTTATGAAGTTTCTATTTCTAAAATGGAAAAGTCTGAAAAATCTGAAAAAAGCGATTCTCAAAACCAGGAAGGCGCAGTCTAACTGCAAACGAATAAATTATTTCTGCCTAAAACTAAAAAAGCCTTTGTACTAATTAGAAATTAGTGCAAAGGTTTTTTATTTTATTTTCTTAAATCATCTAAAAGTTTAGTTTTTCCTTTAGTTTTGTTATCTACAGATTTAATTATTTTAGCAGGAGATCCAGCAACTACGACACCTTCAGGTACATCTTCAGTTACAACAGAACCTGCAGCAATAACAGATCCGTTTCCAACTTTAACACCTTCAAGGATTACTGAATTAGCTCCTATAAGAACATTATCACCTATCATGCATGGATCTTTACTTGGTGGTTCTAAAACACCAGCAACAACAGCACCAGCACCTAAATGAACATTATTACCAAGTTTTCCTCTAGCACCTACTACAGCATTCATATCTACCATAGTTTCGTCTCCAATTTCTGCACCTATGTTAATTACTGCACCCATCATAATTACTGCATTTTTACCAATAGATACTTTATCTCTTATGATAGCACCAGGCTCGATTCTTGCATCAATTTCTAATAAGTCAAGCATTGGAATAGCAGAATTTCTTCTGTCATTTTCAAGTCTGAAATGTTTAATTAATTGCTTATTGTCGAGAATTATTTTTGTTATTATATCAGATTCTCCAATAAGTAAGTAAAATCCGTTTGAACCATACCATTCGATCTCACTAAGATCTGCTTTAGATAGATCTCCGTTTACGTATACTTTTACTGGTGTTGCTTTCTTTGATTCTTTTATGTATCTAGCTATTTCATATGGATCTGTTAAATTATATGACATTATATCATCCTTTCTTATTTGTAAAATAAATATTACTAATATAATTATAATAAAAATTCAGAAAAAATTAAAGAGTAATAATAAAAAATATAAATAATTGAAATAAGTATTATTACGTTGTAAAATTAATACTATATCCATAAAACGAGGAGGAGCAATATTATGAACGATAATATTTTAAATATACAAATATCAGGAATAAGAAAATTTGCTGAGAAGGTTAAAAATGTAGAAGGAGCAATATCTTTAACTATTGGGCAACCTGACTTTAATGTTCCTTGCAGTGTAAAATCTGCTATGATTGACGCAATAAATGAAAATAAGACATCATATACTTCAAATGCAGGAATAGAAGAATTAAGAGAAGAAATTTCAAAATATTTGAAGACAATAGGAATAAAGTATGATAAAGATGAAATTATACTTACAATTGGAGGAAGTGAGGGGCTATATGCAGCTTTTTCAGCACTACTATCTAAGAAAGATAAAATACTTATTCCAACTCCAGCATATCCTGCATATGAAAATATATCCAAAATACTTGGAGCTGATGTAATAAATTATGATTTAAATTCAGATTTCTCAGTAAATATTAATAATATAAAAGAAAAAATAAAATTTAATAAAGATATAAAATATTTAATGCTATCATTTCCATCAAATCCTACAGGAGCACTCATGACTTATGAAAATATGAAAGAATTAATAGAGATAATAAAAGAAAATAATCTCTATGTTATTGATGATGGAATGTATGCTTCAATAATATTTGATAAATATTATTCAGTTGCTCAAGATGAAGATTTAAAGAATCAAGTAATATATATAAGTGGTTTTTCAAAGATGTTTTCAATGACTGGACTTAGAATAGGATACGTTGCATGCGGCAAAAAAATACTTAAGGAAATTTCAAAAGTTCATCAGTATGGTGTATCATGTGCACCTTCAATTTCTCAATATGGTGCACTTGAAGGCTTAAAAAATTGCAGAAGTGATGTTGAAAATATGAGAAAAATATTTGAAAACAGAAAAAATTATTGTATGAAAAGGCTTAAAGAACTTGGTTTTGATGTTAATGAGCCAAAAGGTGCATTTTACATATTCCCTTCAATTAAAAAATTTAATATGACATCAGAAAAATTCTGTGAAAAACTTTTAACTGAGGGAAAAGTTGGGTGTGTTCCGGGATCTGCTTTTGGAAAAGGTGGAGAAGGATATATGAGAATTTCTTATTGTTATTCAGATGATACTTTAAAAGAAGCATTTGATAGAATTGAAATATTTTTGGCTAAATTAAAATAGATAGTATAAAAAAGAGAGCTTAAATATTTAATAAAAGCTCTCTTTTTGCATATATAATCTATTTAAGATTTAAAACATCAGTCATATCATAAAGACCTGGTTTTGTTATAGAACTCATATATATACATGCTTTAATTGCACCTACTGCAAAAAGTTCTCTTGATGTTGCTTCGTGTGAAAAAGTAATATTTTCAGAAGCACCTGCAAATAAAACATCATGTTCTCCAGCAATTGTACCTCCTCTTATTGCATGAATTCCAATATCATTTTTTTCTCTCTTAGATGAGCCATGTCTTCCATATACATATTTCATGTCGTTTTCTACAGAATTTTTTATAGAATCTGCAAGCATAAGAGCTGTACCACTTGGAGCATCAACTTTTTGGTTATGATGTTTTTCAATTATTTCAACATCATAGCTGTCATTTAAAATAGGAGCTATTTTCTTTAAAACATAGCATAAAACATTGATTCCAAGAGACATATTGCCTGATCTAAATAATGGGAGTGACTTACTTTTTTCATTTATAAGTTCAATTTGTTTATCAGAAAAACCTGTAGAACATATAATAAAAGGTTTTTTAGTCTTTTCTGTTAAGTCTATAAGGTTTTCTAATGCATCTGCTCTTGAAAAATCTAATAAAACATCATAATCTAAATTTACTTCAGAAGGAGATTTAAAAACAGGATAGGGCATATTGTCATTAAATTTATCTATACCAGCTATAATCTCAATATTGTTATATTTTTTGCTACATTCAGTAATCATTTTTCCCATTTTACCTGAGCAACCATTAAGTAATACTTTTATCATTATTTATCACCTACATTAAATTATTATTTTTTAAAGTTTCCTTTAAAATTTTTAAATTTTTATCTTCCATATCACATAGAGGCAGTCTTAGAGGTCCTACATCATATCCTAAAATATTCATAGCTGTTTTTACAGGAATAGGGTTTGTTTCTATAAATAGTGTATTTGTAAGTTTTAAAGTATCAAGTTGGATTTTTAAAGCTTCATCTAATTTTCCATCAAGATAATTTTGTACAATTGCATGAACTTTATCTGGAATTATATTTGCTAGAACTGAAATAACCCCTTTTCCTCCAATAGAGAGAATAGGAATAATCTGATTATCATTGCCAGAATAAATATCTATAGTATCTCGTACAAGCTCTTTCATTTTAATGATCTGACTTAAGTCTCCACTTGCTTCTTTAATAGCAGCTACATTTTTTAATTTTGAAAGCTTAAGAAGTGTTTCTGGCATTATATTAACACCTGTTCTTCCTGGTACATTATAAAGTATTATTGGAATATTTACTGAATCATTAATAGCTTTATAATGGAGTAGTAGACCTTTTTGTGTAGTTTTGTTATAGTACGGAGTAATAACAAGTAATCCATCAGCACCACATTCTTCACAAAATTTACTCATCTCTATACATTTTTTAGTATCATTTGATCCTGAACCTGCAATAACGGGAATACGCTTATTTACTGTATCAACTGTAAATTTTATTACTTTTTTCTTTTCATAATCAGTCATAGTTGATGCTTCACCTGTTGTTCCACAAATTATTATTGCATCAGTACCCATCTTTATGTGCCATTCAATTAATTCCTTGAGCTTTTTATAATTTATACCTGCGAAAGTAAATGGTGTGACAATAGCAACACCTGAACCTGTAAATATTGACATTGTTTTTTCCTCCATTTTATTTCTTATACCATAATATACAGTTAAATTCTATGTTGTAACCAAAAAGATAAATATTTATATAACTATTATAAATAAATGTAAGCTAAATATCTAGTAATGTATTAAATATAAAAAAATATTTAGGGTATACTAAAAAATATATTACAAAGGAGGTTTTTTTATGTGCAGTGTACCGCTTAAAAAAGTTATAAAGTCAAAGCTTAAAAGTAATAAAGAGCTCACTAAAGAAGAAAGAAAAAGAGAAGAATTAAAATATGAGGTCGCAGAAGAATTAGGACTTTTTGATAAAGTGAGAGAAGGAGGATGGGGAGCACTCTCTGCAAAAGAAACAGGGAAAATAGGCGGTATTATGGCCAGAAAGAAAAAAGAGCTTCATATGCCTTCAAATAGTGAAATATTAAATAGTCAGAATAAAAAATAATCAATATTTGTACAATAAAAATATTTAATATATAATATAATGATGTAAATCATTTATTATATATTAAGGATGGGATAGTAATGACATATGGCGAATTTGCAAATATTTATGATGAATTAATTTATGAAGATATTGATTATGATAAGATATCAAATTATATATTAGAAATATATAAAAAGCATAATGGATCTTTTTCGGATTATCTTGATCTTGCATGTGGAACAGGAAATGTTTCAATAAGGCTTTCATCTGATTTTAAAAATAGATTTATTGTTGATAGTTCTGATGATATGCTAGATGTTGCATATTCAAAGTTTAGAGAAAAGAAAATAAAAACTAAAATTATATGTCAGGATATGGCACATCTTAATTTGAATCATAAATTTGATCTAATAACTTCTGTACTTGATTCTACGAATTATATAATAGATACTGAAGAAATTTTGAATTATTTTTCTAGTGTAAAGAGACATTTAAAAGATGATGGAATATTTATTTTTGATGTTAATTCGTATTATAAATTAAGTGAAATAATGGGAAATAATATTTTTACATATGGAACAGATGATATATTTTATACATGGGAAAATTGTTTTGAAGAAGATGTACTTAATATGTTCCTTACGTTTTTTGTAAAATCAGAAAATGGTCTTTATGAAAGGTTTGAAGAGGAACATAATGAACGGGCATATAAGGAAGAATTTTTAGATGAATGTTTAAAAAAGACTGGATTTAAAGTAATTGATAAATTTTCTGGATATTCAGATAAAAAAGTAAATGATAAATCTGAAAGAATTGTTTATGTTGTAAAGTAATAAAAAGGAGATGGGCATATGGAAGATAAAATATTAAGAGCTACAATAAAAGATGGTATGGCAAGAATAATAGGAGGGGTTACAACTAACCTTATAAGAGAAGGAGCAGAGATTCATGACTGTAGTCCTGTAGCATCAGCTGCTTTTGGAAGGATGCTTACAGCAGGAGCAATTTTAGGCGCTACATTAAAGTCAAAAGATGATGTTATAACAACAAGAATAAATGGAAATGGAGAGATACGAGGAATTACAGTTACAGCACATAGTGATGGAAGTGTTAAAGGAGTAATAGGAAATCCTTATGTATCGATGCCTTTAAATAATAAAGGAAAGCTTGATGTAGGAGGTGCTGTTGGAAAAGATGGATTACTTTATGTAATAAAGGATATGGGGCTTAAAAATCCATACATAGGACAAGTCCCAATAAGAACTGGAGAAATAGCAGAAGACTTTGCATATTATTTTACAGTTTCAGAGCAGATACCATCTGCAGTAGCACTTGGAGTATTAGTTGGAAAAGACTTAAAAGTTATAGCTGCTGGGGGATTTATGGTGCAAATGATGCCAGGAGCAGATGATCTTTTAGCTGATCTTATAACATATAGACTAAATGAAATACCACCTGTAACAACACTTATTAATGAAGGAAGAGATGCTAAAGAGCTTTTAGAGTATGTATTTAAGGATATGGATCTTAAAATATTAGGTGAAATAACTTCTAAATATAAATGTGACTGTTCAAGAGAGAAAACAGAAAAAGCATTTATTTCAATAGGTAAAAAGGATCTTACTGAAATTTATAATGAAGGAAAAACTGAAGAGATTGTTTGTAATTTTTGCAATAAGAAATATCATTTTACGCATGATGAGATTGGTGAGCTTTTAAAAAGAAGTGAAAAATAATTAAAAATAATCAAAGAAAAAATACTGGACTTATAATTAGTCCGGTATTTTTTTTATCTTTTTAAAAAGGAACATAAGAAATGAGAATTCATATTATATTAAGGAAGATTTATATTGTGATAATTCCTCCACGATCTTTTAATTTACAGTTATCTAAATATATTGGAGTAACTTTAAATTTTGATAAGAAATCAAGAACTTTATCTTTATATTTATATTTTTGGAGAGTTCCAAAAAAAACAATTTCGTTTTTTGAAATTAATCCTCCACATCCTCCAATAAAACCATACTCAAAATCTTCAAGTATTATATCGCCAAAAGGAAGAAGAAGAACATCCATATTTTTTGAAGAGAGAACATTATATATTCCTAAATCGGATGTTATAAATGCATTATCTGAAACTTTAAGTACTGAGCAGTTTGTGTATCCTTGATTAACATTTAATATTTCACGGTTATCTATGGAACGTAAAAGTGTATTATCCGTATACTTTATATTATGAACAAAAATATCTTTAGTAATAAGAGCATTTAAAATTATATCGGATGGATATTTTTCTTTAAGGCTTGACGATGAAAGAGAATACTTTATATTATTATTTTCAAGATCTTTTAGAAAATCATATTTCATATCTTTTTGGATGATTAATTTATAGCTTTTTCCATTTTTAATAACACTAAGCTGTATATCTGGATGAGAAGATATTGCATTATATAAAGTATCACATTTTGGAACTTTTATTATTTTTAAATTGAGTTTTTTTAAGTTTACTAGTTCATTGCAAGTTATTTTAGAATCAACAAAACAAATTATAATAATCACTACCTTTATTTATAATTATATAAAAATAATATGCGTATATCAAATCAATTTTAATACATACTAGTAAGTAGAAAGGAGTTTTGAATCCATGCTTGTACTCAAATTAGAATATAGTGAGGATATAGACTTCATTATAGAATTAAGAAAATTAAAAAGTATACTAAAAGATAAGAAAATTAATATTGGTTTTGTAGAAAGTATAGATCATAAGACACATATTATAAAGATCTTATGTGATGATTCATCATACGATGATAGAATAAAAAATATTATAAATTTATATGTAAGTAATATTCTATATAGAGTAATTATAGATAAATATAAAAATAAAGAGCTTTTAGAATATTTGACTAATAATTATTTCTTTTTAAAGCAGTCAGAAATTCTAGAACTTGAGAAGAAAATAGAAAAAGTATTAAAATGTGAAAGTATTATTCCAGATGAGAATTCAGTATCATACCTTAATCAAATAAATTATATAATTGAACAAATAAGGGAATGTATAAGTGAAAGACAGGAAATAAATATAAATGGTTTTATAACATTTAGAATGAAGAATTTTAGAAACAATATAGAGAATATAATAGAAAGTATAATAGAAACTTATATGGCACGAAAAGAATACGAAGAATTTATAAAACTTTTAAGATATTTTGTTGAGATGCAGGTTTCAACTATAGAAGAAGTTAATATAGTTATTTCAGAAACAAATGTGTATAATATAGAAGATGAAAGAGGAAATAATTTATATTATAAATTTATAAAGGAATTATCAGAGAATGAGAAAAGAAGTTCTGATAATATAGAAGATATACTTATTACAGGGCTTATTACAAATTCTCCAAAAGAGATTAACATTTACGATAAATATAAAAAAATAAACGAAGAATTATTAAACACAATAAAAAGTGTTTTTGTAGATAGAGTAAATTATTTTACGGATAGTACAAAAGAAAAGAAAAATGTTGACATAAAAAAATAAATATGATATTATGAATACTGTCAAGAAGGAACAGCCGTTTCTCACCATATGATGTATGTATTACTATCAATATGGTAATGAATTTATTTTGATGATATAGGACGGCTTTTGACCGTCCTTTTATTATGCATATAATTTTCCGGAGGTGAAAAATATTAATAAAAATTTTTCAATTAATGAAAATATAAGAGAAAAAGAATTAAGAGTAATATCTGATGATGGCTCACAGCTTGGAATAATTTCAACAGCAGAAGCAAAAAGACTTGCTGAAGAAAAAGATCTTGACTTAGTAATGATTTCTCCAAATGCAAAACCACCAGTCTGCAAGATTATGAATTATGGAAAATTTATATACGAGCAGTCTAAGAAAGAGAAAGAAGCTAAGAAAAAGCAAAAAGTAGTAAGCATCAAAGAGATTAGAGTTAGTCTAACTATTGAGGAACATGACATTTCAATAAAAGCAAAGAATGCTAAGAAGTTCCTATTAGATGGAGATAAAGTTAAAATCACTGTCAGATTTAGAGGGAGAGAGATGGAACTTGGTCATTTAGGACAAAAGATTCTTGATAATTTTCAATCGAAACTCGAAGATGTTAGTGTTGTAGAGAAACCTTCTAAAAGAGAAGGAAGAAATATGACAATGGTTTTAGGCCCTAAAAAGGCATAACTTGAGAGGAGGATTTTATCATGCCAAAAATGAAAAGTAATAGAGGAGCAGCAAAAAGATTTAAGAAAACAGGAACAGGTAAGTTAAAGAGAGCTAAGGCTTTTAAGAGCCATATCTTAACTAAGAAAAGTTCTAAAACTAAGAGAAATCTTAGAAAAGCTGGATATGTAGATACTACACAAGAAAAAGTAATGAAAAAAATATTACCATATCTTTAGTTTGAAGGATGTACAGGAGGTTTAACGTATGGCAAGAGTAAAAAGAGCAGTAAACGCTCGTAAAAATCATAGAAAAGTCTTAAAACTTGCAAAAGGTTATTATGCAGGAAAGAGCAAGTTATACAAAACAGCAAATGAATCAGTTATTAGAGCATTAAGAAATGCTTATACTGGAAGAAAGAATAAGAAGAGAGACTTCAGAAAAGTATGGATCGCAAGAATCAATGCAGCTACAAGAATGAACGATCTTTCATATTCTAAGTTTATGAATGGAATAAAGAAAGCAGGAGTAGATATAAACAGAAAAATGCTTTCAGAAATAGCTATTAATGATCCTAAAGCATTTACTGAATTAGTTGAAGTAGCTAAAAAACAATTAAACGCTTAATAGCTTAATGTAATAAAATGCGGCTTAAAAGAGTCGCATTTTATTTATATATAAAAATAAATAGTTACAAACTTTTGGAGTGATATATATGTCAAAACCATTAACTCAAAAGTCGAGGCTTGATGCAGTACAGATATTAGCAATAGGCTTTTTAGTTCTTATAGTTGCAGGTGGAATCCTTTTAAGCCTTCCAATTTCTTCTGCAAAAGGAAATTATACTAATCTGTTGGACGCAATTTTTACGTCAACATCAGCGGTTTGTGTTACAGGTCTTGTAACACTTGATACAGGAACTTATTTTAGTACATTTGGGCAGGTTGTTATTATAATTCTTATTGAATTTGGTGGTCTAGGATTTATGTCCATTACTACATTTGCAGCAATACTTATAGGAAAGAAGATAACTTTAAGAGATAGACTAATTGTTCAAGAAGCTATGAATACATTTAATATAGAAGGACTTGTAAGAATGGTTTATTATGTATTTGTATTTACACTATCAGTACAGCTTTTTGGAGCTTTATTATTATCTACTCAGTTTATTCCTGAATATGGATTAATAAAAGGTCTCTTTTTTAGTATTTTCCATTCTATTTCTGCATTTTGTAATGCAGGATTTGATCTTTTTGGACACTTTAACAGCCTTACAGGTTATTCAGGTAATTCTGTTGTAATACTTACTATAAGTATACTTATAATAATAGGGGGTCTAGGATTCTCTGTTCTTATGGAAATTTATAATTATAAAAATTCTAAAAAATTTTCTATAAACTCTAAAATAGTAATATATATGACAGCGTTTTTGGTGATATTTGGGACTATATTTTTCTTTGTAATAGAATTTTCTAATAAAGCAACAATAGGAGATATGAATTTTAAAAATAAAATTCTTAATTCGTTTTTTGCAGCAGTAACTCCGAGAACTGCTGGCTTTAATACGATTTCTACAAATGATATGACAATGCCAGGAAAATTTTTAACAATTATTCTTATGTTTATAGGAGGATCTCCAGGCTCTACGGCTGGTGGACTTAAAACAACTACATTTAGTGTAATATTACTTACTATAATGTGTGTTCTTAAAGGAAGAGAAGAAACTGAAGTATTTGAAAGAAGGCTATCTAAGGAAACAGTTTACAAGGCATTTACAATGTTCTTCGTAGCTATGACACTTGTTCTTACAGTAGCAATGGTCCTTTCTATTACTGAAAAAAACGAACCTTTTATAAATCTTTTATATGAAGCTACATCAGCATTTGGTACTGTTGGTATTACAACAGGTGTTACTCAACATTTGTCAATAGTTGGTAAAATAATAATTATAATAACAATGTATTTTGGAAGAGTAGGTCCTATAACAGTTATTTTAGCATTTATAAGTAGAAAGAAAAAAACAGGATATAAGTATCCTGAAGCTAAAATCTTGATAGGTTAAAGGAGGAGTATTTTATGCAAAAAAAACAGTTTGTAGTAATAGGCCTTGGGAGATTTGGAATATCTCTTGCAAAGACTGTCTATGATTTGGGTCATGATGTTCTTGTAATTGATAAAGATGAAGATGTTATTCAGGATATTTCTGATAATGTAACCCATGCAGTGCAGATGGATGCTACAGATGAGAATGCATTAAAGACACTTGGAATAAGAAATTTTGATGTTGCAGTAGTTGCGATAGGTTCTAATATTCAAGCGAGTATTATGGCTACGCTTCTTGTTAAAGAACTTGGAGTTAAGTATATAATTGCAAAAGGAAATAGTGATATACATGCAAAAGTTCTTTATAAAATTGGAGCAGATAAAGTAATACTTCCAGAAAAAGATATGGGTGTCAGAGTCGCACATAATTTAGTATCATCAAGTATATTTGATTACATAGAACTTTCATCAGAATATAGTATTATGGAAATAGAAGTCTTAGGTGAATGGGAAAATAAGACTCTTAAAGATACAAAACTTAGAAGTAGATATGGTATAAATGTTGTTGCTATAAAAAATGGAGACAAGATAAATGTTTCTCCATCAGCTGACGATATTATAAGAGAGAAAGATATCATAGTTGCAATTGGTTCTGCGGATGAATTAAGTAAACTTGAAGGAATGATTGTAAAAGTTAAATAAGGATAGGTGTATTATATTGATTTTAATTGAAAGCAAGGAAAACAGTATTTTTAAAGAAATAAGGAAACTGCATGAAAGAAAAAATAGAAATAAGCTTTCTAAATTTATAATTGAAGGTTTTAGGCTTATAGAAGAAGCGTTTATTTCTAATGTGCCTATAGATTATATAATTATTTCGAAATCAGCTAAAGAAAAAATATCAAATTATAATATAGATACTGATTCGATTAAATGTTATGAGATGCCTGATAATTTACTTAAAGAACTTGCATTTACAGATTCACCTCAAGGGATAGTTGCAGTTATACAGGTAGAGAATCAAAAAATTTCTGAAAGTGGTTCTTTTTATTTATTATGTGATAAAGTGCAGGATCCTGGAAATATGGGTACTATTATAAGAACTGCAGATGCTGCAGGAGCTGATGGCATTATATTAACTAAAGGAACTGTAGATATATATAATGAAAAAGTAATACGTTCAACTATGGGATCAATATTTCATATTCCTATTTTTTATGATAATGATTTATCAGAAGTTAAAAAATTAAAATCTAATGGATTTAAATTAATTGTTACAGCTCTTGATGCAGAAAATAATTTTTTTGAACAAAAACTTGATGGAAAAATAATTTTGACAGTTGGTAATGAAGGAAATGGAGTAAGTAACGATATAGTATCATTGGCAGACATTAAAGTTAAAATTCCAATGAGTGGAAAAGCTGAATCATTGAATGTTTCTATTGCTTCTGGAATTATTATGTACGAAAGAGTAAGACAGCAAAATATATAGAATGAATTGTTGAAATTAATATATTTTGGTTGTATAATAAAATTATTAATTTAATATTAGACTGTGATTGAGAGAGTAGATATTATGATTCTTTAAGGGAAAAAAGGCCATTGACTGTAAGCTTTTTAAGACTATTAATATTGAAGTTCACTCAGGAGTCCTAATTGTGAAAAAATTTTAAAGTAGCAGTTAGCGGTTAGGTACCGTTATAAAAATGAGCTGAATTTCTATTATTATAAATAGAAATTAACTAGGGTGGTAACGCGGATATTCGTCCCTTTTTTGGGGGACGATTTTTTTTCGCAGTTTTTTATTATTAATAAAAAAATTAGTTTCGAAAGGAGAAAATTATGAAAGAAAAACTAGAAGGCATTTTAAAAAATGCTATAAATCAAATCGAAAATATTAAAGATAGCAGTGAGCTAGATGAAATAAGAGTAAAATATTTAGGTAAAAAAGGTGAACTTACTGCAGTACTAAGAGGAATGGGTAACGTATCCAAAGAAGAAAGACCTATCGTTGGTAAAATGGTGAATGAAGCCAAAGCAAAAATTGAAGAAAAAATTGCAGAAACTTTAAAAAAGGTTAAAGATGAAGAAAAAAATGAAAAATTAAAGAATGAAATAGTAGATATCTCACTTCCTGGAAGAAAAAGTGCTATAGGAAAAAGACATCCTCTTGATTTAACACTTGAAAAGATAAAAGATATATTTATTTCAATGGGATTTACTATAGAAGATGGTCCTGAAGTTGAATTTGATCATTATAATTTTGAAGCACTAAATATACCTAAAAATCATCCAGCAAGAAGTGAACAAGATACATTTTATATAAATGATAATATTGTATTAAGAACACAAACATCACCAATACAAATAAGAACAATGGAAAGCCAGAAACCTCCTATAAAAATGATATCACCGGGAAAGGTTTATAGAAGTGATTCTGTTGATGCAACACATTCGCCAATTTTCTATCAGATGGAAGGTCTTGTAGTAGATAAGGATGTTACTTTTGCAGATCTTAAAGGAACACTTGAATTATTTGTTAAAAAAATGTTTGGTGATAATGTAAAGACAAAGTTTAGACCACATCATTTCCCATTTACTGAACCATCAGCTGAAATGGATGCTACATGTTTTGTATGTGGTGGAAAAGGATGTAGAGTATGTAAAGGAAGCGGCTGGATTGAGATATTAGGATGCGGAATGGTACATCCTAATGTTCTTAGAAATTGTAATATAGATCCAGATGTTTATAGTGGATTTGCTTTTGGATTTGGACTTGATAGAATAGTTATGTTAAATTATGGAATAGATGACATAAGACTTCTATATGAAAGTGATATGAGATTTTTAAATCAATTTTAATAGTAATAGGACATTTACGTTTTAAGGAGGATATTTAAATGAAGATACCATATACTTGGTTAAAAGATTATGTTGAAATAGATGTAAGTGCAAAAGAATTAGGTGATATACTAACACTTACAGGATCTCAACTTGAAGAATTAGTAGTTCAAGGAGATAACATTAAAAATGTAGTTACAGGAAAGATAAATACAATAGAAAAACATCCTGATGCAGATAAATTAAGCATCTGCATGGTTGATATTGGCAAAGAAGAAGAAATTCAGATTGTTACTGCAGCAACAAATATGAAAGAAAATGATATTGTACCTGTAGCTCTTCACGGATCTACATTAGCCGATGGAACAAAGATAAAAAAAGGTAAATTAAGAGGAGTTATGTCAAATGGAATGTTCTGTTCAGAAGAAGAACTTGGTATTCCTACTGATGAACCAGTAAAAGGACTTATGATTCTTAAAGAGGATACTAAACTTGGTCAGGATATAAAAGAAGCATTAGGACTTAATAAGGCAATACTTGACTTTGAAATAACTTCAAACAGACCAGACTGCTTAAGTATGATAGGAATGGCAAGAGAGACAGCTGCAGCACTTAAAAAAGAATATCATATGCCAAATCTTAAGTATGAAGTAAAAAGTAAAAGTAATGTGAATGATGAATTAAAAGTAGAAGTAAATGATAAACTCTGCAATAGATATATGGCAAGAGGAGTAAAAAATGTAAAAATCACAGAATCTCCAAAATGGATGCAGGAAAGACTTTTAGACGCAGGGGTAAGACCTATAAATAATATAGTTGATATTACAAATTTTGTTATGCTTGAAACTGGAGAACCTATGCATGCATATGACAAAAGAGAAATAACTAGTGGAAAGATAGTTGTAGAAAGAGCTAGTGATAATGAGAAATTTACAACTCTTGATGAAGTAGAAAGAAATTTAGACAGCGATGTTTTATGTATAAAAGATGATAAAAATACAATAGGTATTGCAGGAATCATGGGTGGACTTGATTCAGAAATAAAGGATGATACAACAGAAGTTATTTTTGAATGTGCAGGATTTGATGGAACAAGTATAAGAGTTAACTCTAAAAAGTTAAATTTAAGAACAGAAGCATCTGGAAGATTTGAAAAAGATATAGATCCTAATCTTGCAGAACTTGCACTTAATAGAGCATGTGCATTAGTTGACGAATTAAACTGCGGCGAAATAATGGATGGAACTATAGATATTTATAACAATAAGAAAAATGAAGGAGAAGTTGTTGTTAGCTATAAATGGATCAATAAATTCTTAGGAACAGACATATCTAAAGAAGAAATGAAAAAATGTCTTGATTCTATAGATTTAACAACTAAAATTGATGAAGATAATTTAATTGTTAAAGCACCAACATTTAGAATAGATATTGCAATAAAGGAAGATATAGCAGAAGAAGTTGCAAGAATTCATGGCTATTCAAAAGTCCCTTCAACAATATTTGATAAATCTACAGGTAGAGATCCTAAATATAGAAAGGGAATGCTTGATGACATAATTATAGACTGTGCAACAGCAAGTGGATTAAATCAAGCAATAAGTTATTCCTTCATTTCACCAAAAGTATTTGATAAAATTAATTTAGATAAGGATAGTCCTTTAAGAAATGTAGTTAAAATAAAGAATCCTCTTGGAGAAGATTTTAGCGTTATGAGAACAACAACTCTTCCATCAATGATGGAATGTTTAGCTAGAAACTATTCAAGAAATAATGATTATGCAAAACTTTTTGAAATGGGAAGAATTTATCTTCCAAAAGAAGATAAGAATTTACTTCCAGATGAAAAAAATATTTTAACAATTGGAATGTATGGTTCTTGTGATTATTTAGACTTAAAAGGAATAGTTGAAAATATTACAGATAGATTAGGATTAAAGAAAGTTAAATATATAAGAGAAAGTGCAAATACAGGATACCATCCTGGAATATGTGCAAAACTTCTAATTGGCAAAAATGAAGCAGGAGTATTAGGAGAAGTACATCCTGATGTATGTGAAAATTATGGAGTGGATGAAAGATGTTATGTTGCTGAAATTAATCTCGATGTTTTATATGAAAATTCAGATTTTAATAAGAAGTATAAACCTATTCCTAAATTCCCAGCAGTTACAAGAGATATTGCGTTATTAGTTGATGATAAAATATTAGTAAGCGAAATTGATGAGACAATAAAGAAATCTGGTGGAAATTTAGTTGAAAAAGTTCAGCTTTTTGATATATATAGAGGAAAACAAATACCAGATGGTAAAAAGAGCATAGCATACTCAGTTTCATACAGAGATGAAAAAAAGACTCTTACAGATAAAGAAGTAAATAAAGTTCATGATAAAATATTAAGAGCGTTAGAATATAAACTTGGAGTACAACTTAGATAGCTTTATAAAACAATATAAAAATACAAAAAAGAAGTCATTTTAACAAAATGGCTTCTTTTTTGTATTTTATTAAATATTTCTTTATATAGATATATTATCTATTCATGATTAATTTTATAAAATATTAATTTTTTTTAAGATTTAGGGAGGATATTAAAAAGGAGTATAGAATAAGTAATAAATAGTGGTTTAAAGTGGTTTAAAGTGGCATAAGATTCCTAATATTTTTAAAGGAGCTTACTAAAATGTTTATAGGAGAGTACGATCATGCGCTGGATTCTAAAAACAGAATAGTTATACCTTCAAAATTACGTGATGGCCTTGGAAGTAAATTTGTTATAACTAAGGGACTTGATGGCTGTCTCTATGCATATCCAATGAAAGAATGGAGAATACTAGAGGAAAAGATGAAAAATTTGCCTCTGACAAATAAAGATGCTCGTGCATTTGTTCGTTTTTTCTTTTCAGGTGCCTGTGAGATAGAAGTAGACAAACAATATAGAGGTGTTATTCCACATAATTTGAAAGAGTATGCAAACATAGAAAAATATATAGTAAGCATAGGAGTTTTGACGAGAGTAGAAATATGGAGCAAGGAAAAGTGGCAAAAATATAATGAATCAAATATTGACTATGATTCATTAGCTGAAAAAATGAATGATTTAGGAATATAAGGAGTTTTTATTATGAAATTTAAACATGTATCAGTATTGCGTGATGAAGCAATTAATGGTCTTAATATTAAAGAAAATGGAATATATGTAGACTGCACTTTAGGTGGAGCAGGCCATTCATATGAAATATTAAAGAAACTTAATAATACAGGAATGCTAATAGGTATAGACCAGGATATGGATGCATTAAATGCAGCGAAGGAAAAGCTTAAAGAATTTACAAATGTTAAATATGTACATGATAATTTCCATAATATAAAAGATGTACTTAATAGCCTTGATATAGATAAAGTTGATGGAGTTTTGATGGATCTTGGTGTTTCATCATATCAGTTAGATGAACCAGAAAGAGGATTTAGTTATATGCATGATGCTCCTCTTGATATGAGAATGGATAGAGAAAAAGATTTCTCAGCATATAATGTTATAAATGATTATGATAAAGAAAGTCTCTATAAAGTAATAAGAGATTATGGAGAAGAACGTTTTGCAAATAGAATATCAGAAACAATAGTTAAGAAAAGAGCTGAAAAGCCTATAGAAACAACTTTTGAACTGGTTGACATAATAAAAGCATGTATACCAGCAAGATTTAGAAGAAATGGTTCTCATCCAGCTAAAAGAACTTTTCAAGCTATACGAATTGAAGTTAATTCAGAATTAAAGATACTTAATGAGTCTATTGAAGATAGTATAAATTCATTAAATAAAGAAGGAAGAATTGCAATAGTTACATTCCATTCTTTAGAAGATAGAATTATAAAATTAAAATATAGAAAACTTGAAAATCCTTGTACATGTCCAAAAGAATTTCCAATATGTGTATGTGGTAAAAAACCGATAGTGAAAATAATAACAAGAAAAGGAATTAAACCTAGCGAGGATGAAATGTTGTCTAATCCAAGAAGCAAAAGTGCAACACTCAGAATTGCTGAAAAATTATAGTTTATTATGTTAGGGTGTGAATAATTTGGCTAATAATGAATATTATTATACAAAAGGTAATACAGCAGTTAATCCTCATAGAAAGAATAATACCCCAGAAAGAGATAAAAAATATGAACAATTAAAAAAAGCTAGAAAAGATAGAAATAAAAGGCTTAAGGATAGGAAAAAATATGATAGAAAATATATCCTTAAAGTAGCCGTTATTATTTGTGTTTTTGGACTTTTTAGTGTTTATAGAGATGGAAAAGCTTATACTCTTCAAAGTGAGTCAAATAAAATGGATTCTGAAATAAGTAGTATAAATGAACAAAATGAAGCTTTAAAAATAAAATTATTAAAGTATTCATCATTAAGTAATGTACAGAAAAATGCTAATAGCAAGTTAAATATGGTTGTTCCTACACAGAAAGATACTATAAAGATTGATTTTAGCGAAAATTATTTTGAAGGATTAGATAATTTAGAGGAAGACACTAGTGAAAAAAAGAATATTTTTAAAAGAATATCTGAATTATTAAAGAAATAGAATTTGTATTATCTTATAAATAATTTGGAGGAATATAGAATTGAAAATGCGCAATTTTAAGGACAAGTCTAAGATAAAAAAGAGACTTAAAGCAATAATAGGTATACTTCTTATTATGTATTTTGTTTTAAGTATAAGACTTGCTTATATAATGATAATAAAAAAAGCTGATTATTCAGGTAGAGCTCAAGAACAATGGACAAGCGAAGTAAAAATAGATGCAAGAAGAGGAAAGATATTAGATAGAACGGGAAAAGAACTTGCTGTTTCAGCAAATGTTTATAGAGTAGATTTTGATCTTACATCTATTAGAAATTTTTTGAACAGAGATATTAGTAAAATGAGTGACAGCGATAAAAAAAAGTTAACTGATCTAGGAATAAATATAGATGGGAAAACAGAACTTACTACAAAGGATATTGCTCCATGCATAGCTAAATCATTAGATATGGATGAAAGTAAAGTCGTTGATAAACTTGAAACAAAACTTCCAAGTGGAGCTCAAGCAGGATCTGCTACACTTATAAGAAGAATAGAAAAAGATATGGCGGATAAAGTTAAAGCTCTTGGAATAACAGGAGTGATTGTATCACCTGATACAAAGAGATATTATCCAAACGATAATTTTTTATCACATGTGCTTGGATCAACTAATGTAGATGGTCAAGGACTTACAGGAATTGAACTTCAATATAATTCTTATCTTTCAGGAATCCCTGGTATGAGAATTACAGAACTTGATAAACAAAATAACGATCTTCCATATACAATTTCGGAATTTACATCTCCAGTTGATGGAAAAGATGTAACTCTTACAGTAGATGAAAATATACAATATTTTGCTGAAAAAGTAGCAAAACAAGCCTGCGATGATAATGCGGCAAAAGCTGCATCTGTAATTGTAATGGATCCTAAAACAGGAGAAGTTCTTGCTATGGCAACTAAACCTGACTTTGATCCTAATAATCCATATGATGGTTATGAGAATTTTGAGGGAAGTACTGATTCTGAAAAGCTTCAGAAAATGTGGCGTAACAGAGTAGTAAATGATACATTTGAGCCAGGATCTATATTTAAAGTTGTAACTGCAATTACTGCACTTCAGGAAAATGTAGTAGACGATAATACAACATTTGTTTGTAATGGAGGACTTCATTTTGGAAATACATTAATTAAATGTTGGAAGTCAGGAGGACATGGCACTCAGCATTTTGGGGATATAATTCAAAATTCATGTAATGTTGGTTTTATGCAGCTTGGTGCAATGATTGGAAAAGAAAAACTTTATGATTATATAAATAAATTTGGATTTGGTAAACCTACAGGAATTGATCTTCCAGGTGAAGCATCTGGAATAGTAAGACCACTTGATAAGGTATCAGATATTAACCTTGCAACTATTGCATTTGGACAGACAAATACATTAAATTGTATGCAGTATATGGCTGCATTTAATGCAGTTGCAAATGGTGGAGAATGGATTCAACCTCATGTAATGAAGGAAATTACACATGATGATGAAAATGGAACTAATATAGTTGATGAAACATATAAAGCAATAACAAGAGAAGTTGCATCAAAAGATAAATGTGCAGAACTTCGTGGATATCTTGAAAGGGTTGTAACAGGAGGATCTGGTGCAGCTACATTTATGGAAGGTTATCATATAGGAGGAAAAACAGGAACTGCTCAGAAAGTAAGTCCTGAAAATGGAACTTATGCAGAAGGAAAATATATTTCTACATTTGTTGGAATGGCACCTGTTAGTGATCCAAAGGTAACTGTTATGATATCAGTAGATGAACCAAGTTCTGGTGTATATTATGCATCGCAAGTTGCAGTTCCTTATGCAAAGATTCTTTTTACTGATTTATTTAATTATCTTGATAGTAAATTTGAAGATGAAAATAGTATTCAAATATCACGAGATGTTGTAATACCTGAAATAAGAGGAATGAATATTAATGAAGCTAAAAAAGCTCTTAAAGACGCAAAGCTTGATTTTGAAATAGATGGAGAAGGCACTACGGTTGTAGATATGAAACCTTATCCTGGATATACTGTAAAAGAAGGTGCAAAAATAAATCTTTACACAACAGGTGATGGGTCTTATAATAAGAATGTTGTTATGCCAGATGTTACTGGATATTCTAAAGAGGAGGCTTCAAAACTTTTAAAGAGTCTTGGAATAAATCCTGTATTTAGTGGAGATGGAGTGGTATCAGATCAGGATGTATCTGTAGGTGAAGTCTTAACTAAAGGAATGACAGTAAACTTAAGTTTAAGTTATGAGTATAAAGATTAATTATATAGCATGTGGTTTTAATCACATGCTTAATTAATGCAATAATTTGTTTTGGGAGTGATAAAAAATGAAACTTAAAAGAATACTTCAAGATATCGATTTTAAGATATTAAAAGGTACTTTAGACATAGAAGTTAATAAAGTAGAATATGATAGCAGAAAAGTTATATTAAGTGATATGTTTATATGTATAAAAGGATATCAAACAGATGGACATAAATTTATTAAAAGTGCCATTTCAAATGGCGCTAAAGTTATAGTGCTTTCAGATGATGTAGCTATAGATGATGATATAACAGTAATAAAAGTTGACGATACAAGAAAAGCATTAGCTAAAATTGGCTGCAATTATTTTGACAATCCATCAAAGAAAATGAAGATGATAGGAGTCACAGGAACCAATGGTAAAACAACTACAGCATTTATGATAAAACATATACTAGACAATGCTGGGAAAAAGACTGGTCTTATAGGAACAATTGCAAATTATATAGGAGATGAAAAACTTCACACAGATAGAACTACACCTGAGTCTTTTGAACTTCAAAGACTATTTAAAAAAATGGTAGATAGAAAAATGGAATATTGTGTAATGGAAGTATCATCCCATTCTCTAGCTCTTGATAGAGTTTATAATATTAAGTATGATATTGGAATATTTACAAACATTACAAGAGATCATCTTGATTTTCACAAAACATTTGAAAATTATTATAAAGCAAAATTTAAATTGTTTGAAAATAGTGTTATAAAAGTTGTAAATACTGATGATAAATATGGAATAAGAGTCGTCTCTGATCTTAAAAACATAAAAGCAGACAATATATTCACATATTCTATAAAAAATGATAGCGATTATAAAGCTTATGATGAAGTAATGGAAAGCATGGATATAAAATTCAGCTTAAATATGCCAGAAAAAGAAGAATTCACAATAGGAATTCCAGGAGAATATAACATCTCAAATGGACTTGCTGCGATAATTACATGCGATAAACTTGGAATAGATAAAGATGTTATAAAAAAATCAGTTTCAGAAGCAGTTGTGCCTGGAAGATGTGAAAGAGCTGGAAGAAAATTTGATTTACCATATGATGTAATAATCGATTATGCGCATACACCTGATGGTCTTTTAAATATTTTAAAGACTGCAAGAACATTTACAAAAGGAAGATTAATATCAGTCTTTGGATGTGGTGGAGATAGAGATAAAGTGAAGAGACCACAAATGGGTAAAATAGGTATAGATTTATCTGATATTGCAATAATTACATCAGATAATCCAAGAACTGAAAATCCAATGGCAATTATAGAAGATATCAAAAAAGGGCTTGATAAGGATAATTATATAATAATTGAAAATAGAAAAGAAGCAATAAGAAAAGCATTAAGTATTGCAAAAAAAGATGATGTTATTGTAATTGCTGGAAAAGGACATGAAACATATCAAATTTTAAAAGATAAAACAATTCATTTTGATGAAAGAGAAGTAATAGATCAAATATTAAGTGAAAAGTAAAAGGATGGATTTTATATGAAACTTGAATTAAGCGAAGTAGTAAAAGCAGTTACTGGTGAAGTTGTCTATAAGAATAATGATGGAAAATTTAATAAAGTTTCTACTGATACGAGAAAAATAACAAATGGAGATATGTTCATTGCGTTAAGAGGAAAGAATTTTAATGGAAATGATTATATTGATAAAGCAATAGAACTTGGAGCTTCAGTAGTAATCGCAGATGAGGTTAAACCTAACATAAAGGGAGAAGCTACAATAATAAAAGTTAAGGATACAAAAAAAGCATTAGGAGATCTTGCAAAATTTTATAGGCAGACACTTAATATAAAAGTAGTCTCAGTTACAGGCTCAGCTGGTAAAACATCTACAAAAGATCTTACAGCTGCACTTTTAAGTGGAAAATTTAAAGTATTTAAAACAGAAGAAAATTTTAATAATGATATAGGACTTCCACTTATGATATTGAAACTTGATGATTCATATGATGTTGCAGTTTTAGAGATGGGAACAAATAATTTTGGAGAAATAACTTATCTTTCCAACATTGCAAGACCAGATATTGGACTTATGACTAATATTGGTGTTGCACATATAGAATATTTTAAAACAAGGGAAAATATACTAAAAGAGAAGCTAAGTATTGCAGACTATTTTGAAAAAGAAAATATTCTTATAGTAAATGGAGAAAATGATTTATTATCTCAAATTAAGGATAATAAAAAGTATAAATTAGAAAAAGTTGGATATAATAAATTATATGATATCCATGCTGAAAGCATAGAATTAAATAGTGACAATACAAATTTTACTGTAGTCAGTAAAGATAATTCTAAACATAGATTTACTCTTCCTCTAGTTGGGGAGCATAATGTATTAAATGCACTTCTTGGAATTGAAGCATGTCTTGATTTAGGTATGACATTTGAAGAAATGGAAAAAGGACTTTCAAATTTTAAGAATTCAAAGATGAGATTAGAAATTATAGAAAAGAATGGATACACAATAATTAATGATTCATATAATGCTAATCCTGATTCTATGAAAGTTGCGCTTAATGTATTAAAAGAGTACAAAGGAAAGAGAAAGATTGCAGTTTTAGGTACTATGGGAGAGCTTGGCGATTTTTCTATAAAATCACATAAAGAAGTAGCAGAATTTGCAAATAATATATGTGATGCATTGTATACAACAGGAGAATACAGTAATCAGTATAAAGAAGGATTTAAAGAAAATACATTTATCTATAAAGATAGAAATGAATTAGTAAAAAATCTTCAAGAAAACCTTGAAGAAGGTGATGTAGTTCTTGTAAAAGCATCATTTAGTCAAAAATTTAGAGAAATAGTCAGTTATCTTAAGAATAATTAAACTAAGGAGGTGTAATGCCTGAAAGGGCAGTTACATTATGGGGGAAATACTAAATAATATGATAAATTCAAAATTTTTAATAGTACTTATAATGTCATTTGTACTATCAATTATAGTAGGACCAATTTTTATACCATTATTACATAAATTAAAATTTGGTCAGAACGAAAGAAAAGAAGGACCTAAAAGTCATTTAAAGAAATCAGGAACACCTACAATGGGTGGAATAATATTTTTTATTTCATGTTTTTTTACACTTCTTATATTAAGATATAAGTTTAGTAGTGATGCAATGATTCTATTTTATTCACTATTAGGATTTGGTTTTATAGGATTTTTAGATGATCTTTTAAAAATTCTTCATAAACACAATGAAGGACTTACACCAAAACAGAAGATGCTTTTACTCATGATTGTTTCTATTGCTTTTGCGGTTTATGGATATAATTTTATAGGAAATGATATTTTAATACCATTTATTCATAGGAGCATGAGTTTAAAAATATTTTTTATACCATGTGTAGTTATTTATTATTCAGCAGTAACAAATGCTGTAAATTTAACTGATGGTATTGATGGTCTTGCAACTTCAGTTACAGTAATTGTATTAACATTTTTTGCAATTGTAGCATTTAAAACAGGAAAGCCTGATATTTCAGCATTCTGTATTGCTCTTGCGGGGGGACTTCTTGGTTTCTTGAAATTTAATGCTTTTCCTGCAAAAGTATTTATGGGAGATACTGGATCTTTAGCTCTTGGAGGAGCTATAGGAACAATAGCATTAATGCTTAAAATGCCTTTATTTGTAATAATAGTTGGCGGAATGTATGTTATAGAAACTCTATCTGTTATAATACAGGTTACATCATTTAAACTTACTGGGAAAAGAGTATTTAAAATGTCTCCTATCCACCATCACTTCGAGCAGTGTGGATGGAGTGAAGTAAAGATTGTTATTGTATTTTCTTCAATTACTGCAGTTTTATGTCTTATAGGATTTATTGCTTTATAACTTATAAATAATAAATTTGGAGGATTTCACTATGAAGAAATTAAAAAAATCCAGTATAAAATCTAAATTTGGTGAAATAGATTATCCACTATTTTATACATTGATTCTAATTTTAGCAGTAGGAATAGTAATGGTATATTCAGCAAGTTCTTATTATGCTATATACTATAGCCCTACAAATGATAGTACGTATTTTTTAAAGAAACAGGCAATGTATTGTATAATAGGATTTATAGCTATGATTATTACTATGTCAATAGATTACCATAAATATAAAAAGATAACTCTATTAGCTATGATTGCTACGGTTATACTACTTCTTCTTGTGTTTGCATTTCCTCCAAATAAAGGTGCAAGAAGATGGATTTATATAGGACCTTTAAGTCTTCAACCATCTGAAATTGCAAAATACGTAGTAGTATTATATTTAGCTCTTGCAGTTGAAATAAAAGGTCAGAAAATAAAAAAGTTTTTTAAAGGAGTTGTACCATTTTTAGCAGTTGCAGGTATTTATGCTGCATTAATTCTAGCTGAAAATAATTTGAGTATAGCATCAGTTATTATGATAACTACATTTATAATACTTTTTGCAGCAGGAGCAACAAAGTTTCATTTGTTTGGAATTGTAGCACCGGCTATGACTTCAGCTGCACTTGTCCTTGCACTTAGTGCAAGTTATAGAAGAGATAGAATGCTTAATTTTTTAAATCCATGGAAAGATCCTCAGAATAATGGTTATCAGCTTATTCAATCATTTTATGCATTAGGTTCTGGAGGACTTACAGGACTTGGACTTGGTCAGTCAAGGCAGAAAACTCTTTATATGCCCGAACCGCATAATGATTTTATATTTTCTATAATAGGTGAAGAACTTGGTCTTATAGGTTGTATTTTTATAATTACATTATTTGTGTTTCTTGTTATAAGAGGTATAACAATTGCAATGAAAGCTAAAGATTCATATGGAATGATTCTTGCAATCGGAATTACATCAATAATTGCTGTACAGTCACTAATAAATATAGCAGTTGTTACAGGATCTATGCCTGTTACAGGAGTTCCACTTCCGTTTATAAGTTATGGTGGAACGTCACTTGTTATAAATCTTACTGCAATGGGAATTCTTCTTAATATATCGAGACAAAGAGAAATTCAAAAGTAGATTGAATGTAAAAATTTTTATATAAAAGGCTGCTCAAAACATATTTGTTGTATGGGCAGCCTATATTTCTGTAAAAAATTAATGAAATGATTTATGTAAAGTGTTATTATAGAGTATATAAATATGAAAATAGGCAGGAATAAAAATGGCGAAAACTAATAACAGATATATAATCAAAAGGAGACATAAAAAGTTAAAAAAAAGATTCGTTTTTTTATTTATAATTATTTTTGTTTCTTCTATAATTTTTGTAGTAAAATCTGAATTTTTTTGTATAAAAAAAGTATCTATTTCTGGAAATCCAGTTATGTCTGGAGAAGAAGTGAAAAAAAATACGGATTTTTTGATAGGGCAAAATATTTTTTTGATAAATGAAAAAGATATAATAAATGAAGCAAAAAAAAGTGCATATGTAAACAGTGTTACTATTAAACGAAAATTACCAAAACAAGTTGATATTAATATTACTGAAGTAAGAGCGTATTATTATATAAATGATGGAAATACTTATTATGTGTTAAGTAGTACGCTTTCTATTCTTGAGAAAACTCAAAATATTGAAAACAGAAATTTAATAGAACTTAAAGGAATTGATCTTGATAATACTGATATAGGAAGTTTAGTAATAGAGAATGATCGTATAAAGACTTTTTTTAATATATTCTCTAAAATAGTAGATAAAAATCCTACTCAGTTTGACATAAGTTCAATTGATTTAACTGATTTGGCCAGCATAAAAATATATATTGGAGATATTGAAGGGAGAATAGGAAATGATGAAAATATTCCTGATAAAATGAATAAAATCATGCATATAATACAAGATCCCCGTATCGGAATAAAAAAAGGATATATAGATGTTGGGTTTGATGGATCACCAGTTTATTTTAGTGAATAAAATTAGAAAGGTTAGATTTTTATGAAAGTTTCGAGATCTCAGATATTTATTGGAATAGTATGTGCAATATTAGGCTTTTTACTTGCTAATCAGTTTAAAGTTATTTACAATAAGAATAATTTAAATTTAAATGAGGCAAATAAAAATGATATTATACAGGAAATAGAGTCATTAAAAAAAGAAAAAGAAAGTCTTGTTAAATCAAATAATGATCTCTCAGAAAAATTAAAAAGTGTTGAGGAATCTGCGACAGATGATGGTGATATTGGTAAGCAGATTAAAAATCAGCTTGATGTTTCAAGAATGCAGCTTGGAACAGAAGATGTAAAAGGATCTGGAGTCATCATGACAGTAAGTCCTAAGTCATCTATTTTCTCAGGATCTCAGGATTTATCAGGAAGAGATTTAGGAGAAGATGAAATAGTTCATCTTGCAAATATTTTATGGTTTTCAGGTGCTGAGGCTGTTTCGATTAATGATATAAGATTAACAGCCCAGACTGGTATAAAAACAGCTGGAAATGGAATTTCAATTGGACTTCAGGGTAAAATATATCCACGTGAAAAGATTGAATTTAAGGCAATTGGTGATAAAGGAAAATTAAATGCGGGAATTCAGTTTTACGGATCACTAGATTATGGTGCACTTGTAAATTACAATGTTGATTATAAAAGTGTAGATGAAATTGAAATAGGTAAATCAACTCAGTCTCTTAAGAATGATTATATAAAACCAGTTGAAAAATAAGGAGTGTTTATATTGATATCAGTTATAGGTTTAATTTTAGGTATTATAGCAGGTTTAGTTTTAAATGTTAGTATACCAGACAAATTCTCTCCATATATGTCTGTTGCGATACTTGCTTGTCTTGATTCTGTATTTGGAGCAGTGAGAGCAAATCTTTCTAAGAATTTTCAGACAGATATATTTATTTCTGGATTCTTTGGAAATGCACTTCTTGCAGCTGCACTTGCATATCTTGGAGATAAGCTTGGAATACCAGTATATATAGCAGCGATAATAGTGTTTGGAGGAAGAATATTTGATAACTTTGCTATAATAAGAAGACTTATTTTAGAAAATTTTCAAAACAGAAAGAAACATAATTCACAAATAGAACAAAGGTGATGTGATGAAAAAAAGTAAAAAGAATATTCTAATTTTGATTTCAGCTGTAGTTCTTGGAATAATGATGGTTTCTAACTACAGCAATGATAATGATGTAGCATTTAAATATTTAAATGCTTCAGAATATCAGGGCGCAATTGAAAAGCGTGCAAATTTATATAAAGAAATAGATAGTTTAAGAGAAAGTAATAAAACTATAGAACGTCAGCTTAATAAATATAAAAAAGGTGATTTAAAAAGTAGTAAAATACTCGATGAAATGCAACTACAGATAGATGATTATGAACTTTTTACAGGTTTTAAAGCAGTAAAAGGTCCTGGAATTATAATAGAAATAAGTGATGGAGATATAGATTATAATTTTGATAATATACAAGAACAACAGAGAAAAATTCTTCATGATAACGATATGGCACTTGTAATTAATGAGCTTAGAAAATCAGGTGCAGAAGCTATAAGCATAAATGATCACAGAATAGTTCCTTGGACAGGTGTAATATGTAGATGGGCATTTATTCAATATCAAGATGGGATCATGGAATATGCTCCGTTTAAAATATATGCAATTGGGAATAAAGATGGACTTAAGGCTTCGATGCTTGATGATAATAGCCATCTTAAAAATCTTATTTTTAGAGATTTAAATGTAGATATACAGGAAAGCGATAATCTGGAAATACCTGCATATACAGGAGATTACAATTCTAATAATATGGAAATTGATAATTAAAATAAAAAATAAAGGAATTTTAATTGTTATGTAGAATAGATAAAAAGGAAAGGTTTAAAATGGTGTAAGTTAATAATGAACATAAAAGATAATATAGAAAAAATAAGAAAAACTATTCCTGAAAATGTTAAGCTTTTAGCGGTTTCAAAAACAAAACCATTAGAAGATCTTGAAGAAGCTTATAAGGTTGGAATAAGAGATTTTGGAGAAAATAAAGTACAGGAAATGATGAAAAAGAAGGAAAATTTCCATAATGATGTAAGATGGCATTTTATTGGACATCTGCAAACAAATAAAGTAAAATATTTAGTAGGAAATGTGTATCTTATTCATTCATTATCAAGTATAAAACTTCTTCATCAAATAGAAAAAGAATTTAAAAAAGGAAACGATATTGCTAATGCATTAATAGAAATTAATATTGGAAGAGAAGATAGCAAGAGTGGAATCTTTGAAGAAGACCTTGAAGAAATGCTTTCAGAAGTTGAGAAATGTGAAAATGTAAAAGTTAATGGTATTATGACAATAATACCTATAGGTTCACAAGATCAGAATAGGGAATACTTTAAGAAAACAAAGAAAATTTTTGACAGCCTAAAGGAAAGACAATTTAAAAATATTAAGATGGAAATCTTATCAATGGGTATGACACATGATTACCTCACTGCTATAGAAGAAGGTTCTACTATTGTTAGGATAGGTACAGGCATATTTGGTGAAAGAAATTATAAAATTTAGGAGGATATTTTTATGTTTAATGTAGTTGATAAATTTAAAGAATTAATCGGAGTTGGAGAAGAATACGACGATTATGATGATTATGATGAAAATGAAGAAGTGAATGAAGAAGAGGAAGAAGAAATAGAAGAACCAGTAATAAACCAGAAAAGAAATGGAAAGGTTGTAAATATTCATACATCTTCAACAACAAAAGTTACTATTACTAAACCAAATGATTATTCAGAAGCTACAGGAATTTGTGATGCATTAAAAAATAGAAGAATAGTAGTTGTAAATACTACTTTATTAGAATTAAAGATAGCTCAGAGACTTTTAGATTTTATAAGTGGATCATGTTATGCTTTAGGTGGAGAACTTCAGCAAATTGAAAAAGGTGTATATCTTCTTTCACCATCAAATGTTGAAGTTACAAATGAAATGAAAAGTGAATTAGGATCTAAAGCACTTTTTAGTTGGTCTAAATAAGGACATAAATGAGCATATTAATTTATAAAGCTTTTAATGCTTTATTTAAGTTATTTGAGTTATTAATTTTAATAGAATGTATAGCTTCATTTGCTGCACCATATTCTAATAATGATATTTTATGTACTATAAAGCGTATTACAGCACCAATTCTTGAACCTATAAGAAAATTTGAATACAGAATGTTTCCAAGTTTACCACTTGATTTTTCACCTATTATAGCAATCTTTATATTTGATTTATTAAGAAAATTTTTAATAAGGATATTATTTATATGATTACAGATGAATTATTAAGTAACTTTTCAAAAAGTGATGCTGATATAATTTTATCATTATCAAAAAAGTGCAGTTATTCTAAAAATAGGAATATAGTTGTATGCTCTGATAAATTTTACACTCCTTGTATATGGAAATATATTATGGATAAATTTTCAGATGACTATTTTACTATTCATGTTAATGGATGTTTTGATGAAGCTGAAAGAAGAATGATTCTTTTTAATTCTTCTGATAAGAATGATTTTAACATGGATCTTTTAAAGATAGAAGTATCATCTAAATTTGACAAAATAGTGCATAGAGATTTTTTAGGAGCGTTGTTATCTCTTGGAATTGAGAGAGATAGAGTTGGGGATCTTATAGTAAAGAATAATGTATGTTATATACCAGTTGTTAAAGATTTATCTGAATATATAATATTAAATCTTACTAAGATAAAAAATAGTAGATGCAAAATTTCATATTGTGATATTAATTCTTCAGATATACAGTATGAGTTTATCGAAAATATAATAAATGTTTCATCAGCTCGAATAGATAATATCGTGTCTAAAGTCGTTAATTTATCAAGACAGAAAGCACTTAATCTTATTGAGTATGGAAAAGTATTAGTTGATTATAATGAAATAAGACAAAAGTCTTTTATTGTTAAAGAGGGCGATAGAGTTACAGTCAGAGGATTTGGCAAATTTATAATTGGTGGACTTTTAGGAAATACTAAAAAAGGAAAAATGAGAATACTTATTAAAAAATATAATTAGATGAGGTGAGTGTATGAAATTAACACCAATGGATATAAACAATAAAGAATTTAAGAAATCTCTTAGAGGATATAATCCAGATGAGGTTGATGAGTTTTTAGATCAGATAGTTGATAGTTATGAAGAACTCTATAAAACAAATCTTCAGCTTAAAGAAAAACTTCAAGATACGAATGAAAAGGTTGAGCATTATGCAGACATTGAAGCTACAATAAAAAACACATTGCTTTTAGCACAGAATGCTGCAGAACAGGCAAAAGCATCTGCTAAGAAGGAATCAGAGATTCTTGTAAAAAATGCTAATGAAACAGCACAAAAAATATTAGATAAAGCTCATAATGATGTGCTTGTCATAAATGATGAATATGGTAAAGTTAAACAGGAATTTATAAAGTTTAGAACAAAATATAGAAATTTTATGACAGTTCAGATGGATACTTTTGAAGCGCTTGAAAAAGATTTTATGAAAAATACTAATATTACTGAACCTGTTGATGAGAATGAAGAAAATTCAGGAAGAAATGAAGAGATTGAAACAAACGCTGAAAAACTTGATAAAAAAGTTTGTGAAAAAGAAGCTATGATTAAAGAAGAAAATTCAGATGCAGTTAAAAGTGAAACTAAAGAAGATAAAGTAGCCGATGATGAATTAAGCCAGATAAAAAGTTTCTTTGTAAATGAAAAATAATTTTTTTAAAGCTGTTTTAAAATAAATTAGTATTCAAAACTTATTATTTTATTTTAAGCAGTTTTTTTCTGCTTAATAATAATTTTTAAGAAAGGCAGATTTTATGGAAGATATTAAAATAAAAGTTTGTGAATGTTATGATGGTTTAAGAATAGATAAATTTTTAACTAGTGAACTTAAAAAAAAGTCACGTTCACATATACAGATACTTATAAAAAATCATAATGTCACAGCTAATTCTAAAATAATAAAGAGCAATTATAAAGTTAAAACAGATGATATAATAGAAATTAAGGAAGAAGAACCAAAGCTTTTAAAAGCAGTTCCACAAAATATTAAGCTTGACATTTTATACGAAGATTCTGATGTTATTGTTGTAAATAAGCCTCAGGGAATGGTTGTTCATCCAGCAAATGGGAATCCAGATGGAACTCTTGTTAATGCTCTTTTATATCATTGCAAAGATCTTTCTTCAATTAATGGTGTTATAAGGCCTGGAATTGTTCATAGAATTGATAAGGACACTTCGGGTATACTTGTAGCTGCAAAGAATGATTATGCACATAATATTTTGTCAATGCAGCTTAAAGAACATTCAATGAATAGAGAATATATTGCTCTTGTAAATGGAATACTAAAATCTGATAGCGGAAAGATAAATAAACCACTTGGACGGAATCCTAAAGATAGATTAAAGATGGCAATAGTTGAAGGTGGAAAAAGGGCTGTTACTAATTATTCTGTTTTAGAAAGATTTAAAGAATATACTTTAATTAAATGTGTATTAGAAACAGGTAGAACACATCAAATACGTGTTCATATGGCTTCAATAGGTCATCCACTTGTTGGAGACCCTTTATATGGATATAAGAAGCAACATTTTAAGCTTAAAGGACAAATGCTTCATGCAAAAAAACTTGGATTTATTCATCCTGTTACTAAAGAATATATGGAATTTGTAAAAGATGAACCAGAATATTTTAAAGAAATAATAAATAAGCTCAGAAACATTAGGTAGGTGGAATGTATGAATATAAAAGCAGTTTTATTGGATCAAAAGGCTATAAATAGAACAATTATAAGAATTTCACATGAAATTATTGAGAGAAATAAAGGAGTAGATAATCTTGTTTTAGTTGGTATAAAGACGAGAGGATATCCTCTTGCTGTAAGAATAGCAGATTATATAAATTCTATAGAAGGAAAGAAAGTCTTAGTCGGACATGTTGATATATATCCTTATAGAGATGACATAATGTCACTTGATGATATACCAAAAGTAAAAAATCATGATATTGGAGTTCCTATAAAGGATAAAAAAGTAATTATAGTGGATGATGTACTATTTACATGCAGAACAGTAAGAGCTGCGATAGATGCTATAATGGATTCTGCAAGACCTATGTTTATTCAGCTCGCAGTTTTAATTGATAGAGGACATAAAGAACTTCCTATAAGGGCTGATTATGTAGGAAAGAATATTCCAACATCGAAATTTGAGCAGATATCAGTAAAATTAACAGAAATAGATGGGGAAGATTCTGTAAAAATATATGAACCCTAAAAGGAGAAAAAAAGATGGATTTTGATTTAATTGCAACCAGTACATTTGGAATAGAAGGAATTTTAGCAAAGGAATTAAGAGCTCTTGGTTATGAGGATTTAAAAATTGAAAACGGAAAAGTTACATTTAGTGGTGATGAAATGGATATAGCAATTGCTAATATTCATTTAAGGACTGCAGATAGAGTTCTTATAAAGCTTGCAGAATTTAAAGCTGTGACATTTGAGGAATTGTTTCAGGGAACAAAGAAGGTTGAGTGGAGCAGGCTTAT
Organism: Clostridium sp. BJN0001; assembly: GCF_022869825.1. Lineage (NCBI taxonomy): Bacteria > Bacillati > Bacillota > Clostridia > Eubacteriales > Clostridiaceae > Clostridium > Clostridium sp. BJN0001. Next base: position 1,243,789 of record NZ_CP094971.1, read on the forward strand.
ACCTAAAAATGGTGTTATGCATGTTGTTGGAAAATCAATAAAATCAACACTACATAGTGTGCCTGATTGCCAGTCTATAGTTAAAAAAGCTGTAGTTGAAAGTATGAAAGGAAGCTATGATGTAGACCTATTTGAAGAGAATGGACCTGTATTTAAAATAGAAGTTGCTATATTAAAAGATATTGTAACTCTTACTATAGATACATCTGGTGATGGTCTTCATAAAAGGGGATATAGAGAGCTTGCAGGAGCTGCACCTCTTAAAGAAACTCTTGCTGCATCAATGGTTTTACTTTCAAGATGGGATAGAAAGCTATCTCTTGTAGATCCTTTCTGTGGATCAGGAACAATACTTATAGAAGCAGCAATGATTGCACATAACATTGCACCAGGAATAAATAGAAAATTTGTATGTGAAAGCTGGCCTCTTATGTCATCAAATGTATTTTCTATTGTTAGAGAAGGTGCAAGAAAGGCTCAGAAGAACAATGACGTTAAAATAATAGGTTATGATATTGACTATAAAGTAATGAAAGTTGCAATGGAAAATGCTAAAAAAGCTAATGTTGCAGAGTATATAGAATTTCAAAAACGTGATTTTATGGAATTTAGCAGTCATAGTAAGTATGGATTTATTATTTCAAATCCTCCTTATGGTGAAAGAATAGGTGATGAAGAGACTTTAAATATATTATATTCACATCTAGGAGATATGATAAAGAAATATAATAACTGGGATTTTAATATTCTTACATCTTTTGAGCCATTTGAAAAAGTAGTAAGATCATCGTCTACTAAAAATAGAAAGCTATATAATGGAAGAATAAAATGTTATTACTATCAATATTTTAATAATGAACTTATTAAAAATGATGGTGACACAGTAATAAAAGCTCTTATTGGATAGAGTTTTAATATTGAAAATATATTTACAAACATAATTATATGTGATAATATTATAGCCATATAGGCAAAGACGCCAACAAATTTTTATTTGTTGGCGTCTTTTTTTGCAAAGGAGGAGCTAAATATGAGTGATGTTTATAGAAAAATTGCAGAAAAGATACCTAAGATGAGTAAGGCTCAGGAAAAAATAGCAAAATATATTTTATTAAATCAAACTAAGACACCTTTTTTAACTGTAGAAAATTTAGCTAAATATTCTGGAGTAAGTATTGCAACTGTTACTCGATTTGTAATATTTATAGGATATAATGGATATCCTGAATTTCTAAAAGAAACACAGAAAACACTTCAGCAACATGTTGTAGATACAGAAAAAATGAATAAAGAAAATAGAGATGATGATAGCAGAGATGATAATGTATTTGATATTTTTAAAAATGATATTAATGATATTAATAGTACGATGAAAAATGTTAATTTAATAGAAGTTGAAAATGCTTTAGAGATTCTAGAAAAATGTGAAAGATTATTTATAATTGCAAATGGAAATATACGTTCTCTTGGAATGATGCTTAAAAATTCTATGGAATTCATGTTTAAAAATGTAACAATAATTGATAATATAGATCAAATAGGAAGAATGATTAATGTACCATCAGCTAATGATGTGGCTATTTCTATAAGTGTTGATAAATGTCATAAAGAAACAGTTCAAATTTTTACATATCTAAAGAAAAAGGGAATTAATACAATATCAATTACAGATAGCATGTTATCTCCGCTTGTTCCTTATGCAGATGCAAATCTTATTGCACATATGAGAAGAAATACGAAGACAGAATCATTTGTAGCACCACTTAGTCTTATTAATGTTATAATATCACTTCTTGAAAAGAGAAAAGGAGATGATTACAAAAGAAGAATAGAAAAACTTAATGAGACATATGAAGAATTTAATTTAATAGTATGAAATAAAAATGGGAGTGTTTTATTTTGTGACACTCCCATTTTATTTATATGTGTTTTATTTTAAGTCTTGAAAAATCTGCTGGATTTACTGTTATTGTTTTATTTGTATGATAAATGACCATACCTGGTTTTGCACCACTTGGTTTTCTAAGTTCTTTTACTTTTGTGTAATCAACAGATTGTTTTGGAGAATTTTTACCTTTACTATAATACGATGCTATTATTGCAGCTTCAAGTAGAGTATTATCAGGAATATCATATGAGGCAATAATAACGTGAGACCCTGGCAAATTTTTTGTGTGCAGCCACATATAATTTTTGTTTGCTGATTTTAAACTTAAGTTATCGTTTTGTATATTATTTCTTCCAACAAATATATCTATTCCATCACTTGAAATAAAATGATGAGGTTTAGATTCTTTTACTTTTGGTCCTTTATTTTTCTTCTTAAATTTTATATATCCAGTCTGAATAAGTTCGTTTTTTATTTCATCAATATCTTTATAATCTTCTGCATTTAAAATATTAGTTAAAACAGAATTTAAATAATTTTCTTCTTCATTATTTTTATTAAGTTCCATTGAAGCATGTTTTTCTGATGCTTTTAATTTATTATATTTTTTATAATATCTTTGAATATTATAAGAAGGGGATTTTGAAGAATCAAGATTAATAATTATGTATTCTTCAGATTCCTCATTATAGTAGTTTAAAACTTTTATCTGAGAGTCGCCTCTTTTTATTTTGTAAATGTTAGAAGTTAAAAGATCACCTTTTAATCTATATGTTTCTTTTTTAGTACATTCTTTAAGAGTTTTATTTAAAATTTTACTTTTCTTTATACATCTTTCTAAATTAGTATGGATAAGTTTTTGAAGATTTGATGATCTGCTTAAAATTCTGTCTTGTTTATCTTTTTTAGAATAAAAATCATCAAGAAGTTTATTAGGATTTTCATATTTTGTATATTCAAGCTCTTTTTCAAGACAAGGTAAATGTGTAAAGTAAAAGTCAACTAATAATCCCATCTTTGACGTGTAAAGATTATATGATATTTTTTCATCTAATGTACTTATATATGATTTGAATTTATCATATATTTCTCCTTTTACTAGAAGATCATTATCCATTTTAAATTCTTCGTATAAATTATTAGAAAATAATCTACTTATTCCTGTAAATGTATTTAAGAAGAAATCCTGATTGAATTCAAGTTCATTTTTGCTTATATATAAAGAAAAATCACTAAATGTAAAATCAAAAGGATTAAGTTTTTTAGATTCTGGTGGATTAATATATTTAATGCCGGGATATAAAACTCTATAACTATTCATATCTGCTGTTATGTGTTTTATACATTCCATAATTTTTCTGTCACGTTCTCTTACTAAAGTTATATTAGAATGACGGCCCATTATTTCAATTATTAATGAATACATACTGTTAAAGCCGAGTTCATCGGAATTTTGAATATCTATTATTACGATTCTATCATTGCTTTTTTGGTATATATTTTTAATTATTCCTCCCATTATGTATTTTCGAAGAACCATAAGATACATAGGGGCTTTTATAGGATTTTCTTTTTGAATATCTGTTATATGAATTCTTGCAAATTGTGGTGAAGAACTTACAAGTAATTTATAGTTTTTTCTATTTTTTCTTAAAGTTAAAATAATCTCATCTTTTTCTGGTTGGTTTATCTTATCTATTTTTGAATCTATAACTATATCACTGATATTTGAGATGAGACTATGTAAAAACATTCCATCTAATGCCATCTTGTTTCATCCTTTCATAAAGAAACTTACAATATAGTATACATTTAATTTGTAAATTAATCAATTTTAGATAAAAATAGAAATAAAAATGTTGTATAAGTTATCTATTATTTATTATAATAATAGAGTGTTGTAAAATTATTATAATAAATAGGGGGATATATATGGATTTTATTAAAATGCAAGGAGCTGGAAATGATTTTGTATTTGTTCAGGATATAGAAGACAAGATTCAAAATGAAACAGAACTTGCTGTTAAATTATGTAACAGACATTATGGTATAGGTGGAGATGGACTTATAATTGTAAGAAAATCAGATAAAGCCGATGCAAGAATGATTATAATAAATAAGGATGGCTCATACGCTAATATGTGTGGGAACGGCATAAGGTGTTTTGGAAGATATGTTTATGAAAATGGAATTGTTAAAAGTAAAAAATTTAAAGTAGAGACTGGAGACGGTATTAAAAATATTGAAGTTATAACTGACAAAAATGATGCTGTTAAATACATAAGAGTATTTATGGGTAAGCCTTCATTTGATGGTAAAGATATACCGTTAAATGGAATAGATAAGCTTTTTAATCAGAACGTAGATATAAATGGGAAAGAATATATTTTAACTACAGTTTTAGTTGGAGTGCCACATACTATAGTAATAGAAAAGGATATAGATTTTGATGTTGAAAAAGATGGCCCATCTATAGAAAAATTTAAATTATTTAAAGAGGGTACAAATGTTAACTTTGTAAAAGTTATAAATAATGATACTATAAGAGTAAGAACATGGGAAAGAGGAGCAGGTTATACATTAGCTTGTGGCACTGGATGTTCTGCATCAGCATATATTTCAAAAAAACTTGGTCTTGTTAATCAAAATGGAGAAATAAATGTTAATGCACCAGGTGGAAAGCTAATAATCGAACCGTCTGATGAAGGAATTTATATGAAAGGTGAAGCAGAGCTTGTGTTTAAAGGAAAAGTTCGTATTTAAAATCAAGGAGAGAAAATGAAACTTAATTTCAAAATAATGTTATATCTGCTATCCATTATGATTTTTGTTGTATCTATTTATGGATGTGAAAGTGCAAAAACAGAAAATGAATCATATTTAAAAGACAACTATGATATAAGCTTAAATTATGGAGCTGTAAATATAAGTGAAGATGGAAAATATAATATAGAAAATTATGTTGACGGAAAATATGATAATATAGCAGAAGATAAAGTTATTATTGATTATGATATGGATACAAAAAGTTTTCTGTCATCAGAAAAAGGTTTTCTTTATATAAATAGAAATGAGAAGAAATTTAAAACTTCTGATGAAAATTATATAGATGCAAAAATATCACCAAAAGCAAAATATTTTTCTTATTTTATAGATGATACTGGATATAAATTAAGAGTATTTAAAACAGATAAAAATGAAGAAGTTAAAATAGAATCTGATATCACAATTTCAGGAACTATATATGACTGGTTTGACGATCATACACTTATATATTATGGTGTAAAAAATGATGGAACAAACGGACTTTTTACATATGATATTGACAGTAAAGAAGAAAAAATGTTTTATGAAATAAAAGATGGTTTCTTAGCATACTTAAAATCTTATGATGAGCATATTGTGTATCTTCAGGTTAATATGGAAAATAAAAAAACACTTGTAAAGATAAATAAAGATACTGAAGAAAGCAATATTATAACAGAAAAAATAGAACATATTACTGATATGATAGAAAGTAATGGAAAAATATATTTCACAGGTAAAATAGAAGATAATAGTGATTCTTTATATGTTATTGAAAACAATAAAGTAAAGAGACTTATTTTTGATTTTCCAGTAAAAACAGAAACATCTAAAGGACTTTCAAAAGATTCTGAAGGAAATATACTTTTTGTTGGAATGAAGGATACAAATGACACGAAAGTACAAATATTTTCTTATGAAAAGGATGGAACTATATCTGTAATTTCAAAAAAATCATCTGATTTTGAATTCATAAAAATAGAATGATTATTTATTAGAGTTAAATACTGAAGAATATGGATAATATTCATATTCTGCAGTATTTTTTATATTAAAAAATTAGAAATATATGTATTAAATAATATATATAGGTAAATACTGATATATAGGAGGTGGTAATATATAGAATATTGTATAGATGATATAGATTTATATATTTGTGAGAGAATAAATAAGACTATATGTGAAAAATATAAAATAATTCCGTTTAAAGAAGAGGGCAATTCTATAATAATATTATGCTTAAATGATAAAGTTGACGATAAGGTAAAAAATTATCTTAAGATAATATATAAAGATGATATAAAGTTTACAAAAATAGATGAAAAAACTTTTTACTATTTAAAAAGTATAATATATGATTTAGATTTTGATAATCTTTTAGATTATATAATTCAAAATGCAGTTTTAAATAAGGCGAGTGATATACATATAGAGCCACATGAGAAGGATACTGATATTCGATATAGAATAAATGGTATGCTTCAGCTTATGTATAAAATAAATAAGAATAGATATATAAAACTTATCTCAAAAATAAAAAATGATTCTAATATGGATATTACAAATAGGAGAAATCCTCAGGATGGAAAAATGAGATTTATATTGGAAGATATTCACTACGATTTAAGAATATCATCTATTCCTTTAATTTTTGGAGAGAAAATAGTAATAAGAATTATATATAAAGATAAAACAGAATTTTCATTGAAAAATTTATACTTATCAGAGAAAAAAGTTGAACTTATAAAAAGAATGATAAGTTTAAAAACAGGACTTATCCTTATAAATGGTCCTACAGGAAGCGGAAAGTCAACTTCTCTTGCAGCAATATTGAAAGAATTAGATGGAAAAAATGTTAATATAACAACGATAGAAGATCCAGTTGAGATAATTATGCCACATGTAAATCAAATGAATCTTAATGAAAAGATAGGGATTACGTTTGAAAGTGGTCTTAGAAGTATACTTAGGCAGGATCCTGATATTATAATGGTCGGAGAAATAAGAGATAAGAAAACAGCAGAAATGGCAATAAGATCATCTATAACAGGACATAAAGTTTTAAGTACAATTCATACAAGTGATGCAAAAGAAGTTTTTGAAAGACTTAGCAATATGGGTATAGATAGATATCTTATAGATGAATGTATATCAGGTATAATATCTCAAAGGCTTATCCGAATATTATGTGATGAATGTAAAGAAATAGATAAAGAACATAGTAAAGAAAATTGTATAGTTTATAAGAAAAAAGGATGCTCAAAATGTAATTACTCGGGTTATGGTTCAAGAAGGCTTATAAGTTCAGTATATCTTTTTAAAGGAAAAGATTCGTTAAAGAGTACAGATATAGATAAAATTAGTAATAAGGATATGATTTACGATTTAGATAATCTTTTAAAAAAGGGAATGATAGGACATATGGATTATATGGATTTCATAAAGGGGGAAGGAATATTATAAAAAAGAATTTCTTGAAATCAAATTATAACAATAGCGAGATAAGTTTTTTGTCAGCAAGTATAGCGGATATTTATAAAACAGGAATACCTCTTAAGCATGCACTTTATCTTATTTATGATTCATTAAGTGATAAAAAATATAAAAAGAGTATTCTAGAAATAATTAATATGATTAATTCAGGAAAAAGTTTATCAGAAGGTTTTTCAGTATATAAAAATCTTTATCCGGATTTTTTTACAGGCATGGTATCTATAGGAGAAGAAAATGGAAAGCTCTATGAAGTTTTTTTAGGACTTAAAAATTTTTATGAAAAGATAAATCTTATAAGAAGTAAAATATTTTCATCATTATCATATCCTATTTTTATACTTTGTCTAATATTTATTCTTGGAATAGTACTTATAAATCTTTTGATTCCAAATTTTTATCAGATTTATATTTCTATGAATATTAAACCAGATAATGCATGTAGAGTATGTTATTTATTTATTCAATATGTTAATAAGAATTTGATTTTTTCTCTATCTGTATTTTTTATATGGGGAATAATAATTCCATATTATTTTTTAAAAGTAATAAAAAAGGCTGTTAATATTAGATTGTTTAAGAAAATAAAAATAATGAGGCTTTTTATAGAATATCGAATTATATTAATATTATCAATAATTATTTCATCTGGAGTAAATATTTCATCAGGACTTTCATTTTCAATAAAAGGTGTTAAATCAGAAATTATTAAAAATGGACTTATTTCTATAAAGAAGAGTATTTCATTTGGAAACACTTTTTATGAATCATTAAAAAATAGCGGTTTATGTTCTGAAAAAACTCTTTCGATTATAAAAATAAGTGAAGAAAGCGGAACGCTTAGTAGATCACTTACTAATATATCATCTGAAATTGAAAGAATATTAAACATAAAAATAAATAGATATTTATCATTTATTGAACCTGCTTTAATAATTCTTACAGGAATTTTGATACTTGTATTTATGATAATATTTGTCTTACCTATCTTTACAAATCTTCAGTATGGGATGCACAAAAAGATATGAAGAAGAAAGGTTTTACTATAGTAGAAAATATTATATGCATTTTTATTATTATAATTATATTTTCTTTGGCGGTTTCATCATATGCTGGAATTAGGAAGATAATGGCTAATATAGAGCTTGATCAGTTAAATTATGAAATAATGGATATCTTAGTTTATGGTAAAAAATATTGCCGAAAATATAATACGTATGGTAATTTTGAAACAAACATTAAAAAAGATAAGATTATATTTTCTACATATGATAATAAAAGATTAAAAGAAGTCATTGTTCCTAAAGAGTTTATATTTTCTAGTAATTTAAAACTTATGATTAATAATAAAGGAAAAATAACAAGGGGAGGAACTATAATTATAAAAAATAAGCGAAATAAAGAGTATCTTATTACGATAAGAGTTGGAATAGACCTTATAAGGCAGAAGGAAAATTAGATGAAAAAAGACGGAAGTGTGTTAATAGAAGCAGTTTTTGCATCTTTTATTTTAAGCATAACTATAATGTATACAGCAGGCGTAGTTGTATCATCAATGAAGTCATTAAAGTTTCAAGAAAAATATCAAAAATCATATAATACATTAGAAAATCTAAAAGAAGAAATTAAATATAATTATTCATCATCAGAAATAGAAGAGTTGATAAAAGGTGATGGAATTAATTTAAAATATGATGATGAATTTGATGAAAAACTGCTTTATGAAAATATTGAGGATATGGAAAAGGGTGATGATATAGTAATAAAAAAATCTGATAATAAAGAGGACTATGGAATTTCAATAGATATTATTATGAAAAATAATGACGAGATAATAATCAAAAAAAATTTTGTGAAAAGCTGGTGGATGGGTGAATCGTAAAAATGGTTTTACAGTTATTGAAACTACAGTATATGTTTTTATAACATCTCTTTTGATGTTTATCGGAATTTCAGTATTTGTTTTTTTATATAAAAATTATCTTAAAGTAGTAAATAAAGTTATGCTTTGTAACTATATAGAACAGTATTTTTTGTCAATTGATAACATGATAACAGAAGGAAGCGTAAAAAGTCTCGATAAGGATTCAAGTGCTTTTTTTATAAATAGAGATACTGACTTAACAGAAGCTAATGGAAAACGAATAAATAAAATGCATGATAAACTTATAGTTACATCGTGTGCAGGAAGCAGATACTTGAAAACGTATAATACTCTTATAGAAGGTATAGATAATTTTGAAGTGATTTTAAAAGGAAAAGTTTATTATTTAATAATAAGTATGAAAGATGGGAGGAAGATTATAAGAAGTGTATAAAAAAAGTGGCTCTGCACTTCTATTTACGGTGTTTATTATGTTAATAGCAAATCTTATATGTTTAAATTTAATAAAAATCCAGATAAATAATACTAAGAATTGTTATTTAAATTTTGATAAGAAAGATGTTTACAACATAAACATACGTGAAGAAGAATTTATATATAAAGCGATGAAAAAGATAAACAAAATGAAAAAAGATAATATTTCAGATTGTTTTCCTATAGAAGATGATGATTTTTCACTTCAATTTGACAAAGATAGTGGTGATATTTTCCTAATTTCATCAATACAAGATTATGAAATTAAAAAGCGAAAAATAGATTATAAGTATAAAGACGATGATATAATTCTTATTCCAACGCAATTTTATATTTGAGAAAGAGGTTTAAATGAAAAAGCAGAACGTTATATTGAAAGGAGATTCATTATTTTATAATGAAAAAGAAGAATTTGTTCAAGATTTTATAAATTTTAATGATTTTAAAAATAAGAAGATAATTATAAATGTTTTAAATGAAGAATTAAATACTACATCTTTTTACGTAGGAAGGATATTTAGCAAAAATAATGCAGTACAAAAAATAATAGAAAATAATTTTCCTCATAATGAAGACGTTCTTTATGATTACAAAATAAATAAAAATGAAGCATATATATATTCAATAAGAGCTGGTAGAAATATTTTGCCAATTATTAAAAAAAATAAAAATTTTAAGATAGTTCCCTTTCAATATATTATTATGCAATTTTTAAATAGGAAAATTCATTCAAAAGATAACATTATTTCAATAATAAAGTATGAAAATATATATTATTGTCTAATATTAAAAAATAGAATATTAATTAAAAATTACGTAAATAGGGATCTTATACGAATAATATCTGAGATAAAAAGCGCGTATGATATAAAATTTGTTTATAGCAATTTTAATATAGAAAATTCTAATTTTAAATTTAAAATTATAAATATAGAGGATTATCTGAATGAAAAATTATTATAGAAGAAATAAAGATTTTATACCAGATTCTATTTATTTTGGAGAAGTAGAAAAAGTAAGGAAAAGAGAAAAAAATCTTATAATATTTATAATATTACTTAATATTTTACTTCTCCCTTTTACAGTAAAGAAAGCATACTCTCAAATATTTCTTTATAATAAAAATACTGAATTAAAAAATGTTCAAAATATAATGCAAAGTAAGTATATTAAAACTGATGAGATAAAAAGAATATATGACCTTTTAAAATATAGAAATTTTAATAAGTTTAATATAAAGAATGGGAAAGGAACAGTAATATCAGAAGATTTAAATAAAGAAAAAAGTTATTTTAATAGTTCAGATTTTAAAATATTAAAAATAAAGGAAAAGATAGATGGTGAAAAGAAAATATTTGAGATAGGAATTGATATAAATGATAAAAAAATTAATTAAAAATTTTTTATATATTATATTTATTGTTATTTTTATTGTGCAGTCATTATATTTGTTTAAATATAAAAAAATAAGTGACGAAAAAATAACAAAAACATGTATAAATAGAAATACAAATGCAAAATATAAAAATATAATTGATGGTGCAATAGATTTTACGAATATAAATGGTGTCCATATAGATTCTGCAAAAAAAGATAGATCTATAGTAAATTATAAATTAAAAATAGATAGAAATATGGTAGATATTGATAAGCTTTTAAAAGAGTCAGAAAGATATAATATAATTAGTTATACATTTTATAAAGATGATACAGAAGATAACATATTTCTTGAAATAATAAATAAATGATCATTTAATGTATAAAAATATGATTTATTATTTGCAATTAGAAGTTTATTTTGATAAAATACTATTGTTATGTCATATGCAGAAATTATCTATTATGGCATATTATTTGAAGCTTATATGATTGAAATAATATTATTTTATAAAACTTGGAGGGATATTTAATGATATCAGCAGGAGATTTAAGAAAAGGAACAACTTTTGAGCTTGATGGACAAGTATTTACAGTAACAGACTTTTTACATGTAAAGCCAGGTAAAGGAGCTGCCTTTGTAAGAACAAAATTAAGAAATGTAATATCTGGAGGAGTTGTTGATAGAACATTTAATCCAACTGAAAAATTACAGGAAGCTGTAATTGAAAGAAAAGAAATGCAATATCTATATAATGATGGAGAATTATATTACTTTATGGATCAGGAAACATTTGAACAGATTCCTTTAAATAAAGATAAAGTCGAAGAAGCAATAAGATTCTTAAAAGAAAATATGTTTGCAACAATAAAATTCTTTAAAGGAGAAGCTTTTTCAGTTGAAGCTCCAAACTTTGTTGAACTTCAGATTACTGAATCTGAACCAGGAGTTAAAGGAAATACAGCTACAAATTCATTAAAACCAGCAACACTTGAAACTGGAGCAATTGTAAATGTACCAATGTTCGTAAATGAGGGAGATGTCATCAGAATAGATACAAGAACTGGTGAATATATGGAAAGAGTATAATAAAGATTTATGAATGATATAAGGAAAAAAATTCAAAATGTAAGACAGGAGATTGCATCATCACATGATGAAAAAAACAGAAAAATACTTAGTGATATTGCTGATGTCCTTGACCTGATGAGTGATAAACTTGAAGAAGTTATAGTTAATGAAGAAGCTATGCAGGAAAATGTACAGTTTATTGACGATGATTTAAGTGGAATTCAGGATGAACTTTTTGAAGAAGTTTCTATTGATGATCTAAATGAGATGGATGATGAATATACTGAAGTAAAATGCTCAAGCTGTGGCAAGACTGTTTTTATTGAAAAAGCAGCACTTAAGAATGAGTTTATACCGTGTCCATATTGTAATAAAAATATTAAATAGTTTTTTATAAGCCGATTTTTGTCGGCTTATTTTTTTTGTCATAAACACTATTTATTTCTAATAATATTAAATAAGATAAATAAATCAGGATGTGATATAGTGTGAATTTTGATAATGTTATGAAAATTCTTCCAATAAAAATACGAGATATTATTAATGAAAAATTAAATTCAAGTATTGTTTATGAAATAAGAATGAAAGCACAGAAAAATGTTGTTATTTATTCTAATAAAGGCGAAGAAGTTCTAAATTATATAACTGGAATAGATGATATAAATTTATGTATATCAAGAATATCTGATTTTTCATTATATGCATATGAATCAGATATAAGGCAGGGATTTATTACAATAAAAGGAGGCTGCAGGGTTGGAATTGCAGGTGAATGTGTTATAGATAAAGACAGTATAAAAACAATAAGAAATATATCTTCGCTCAATATAAGAATATCAAGAGAAGTTGTAGGATGCTCAGACTATCTTATGAGATTTTTATGTGATGGTCAGAGAGTTTACAATACTATAATTATTTCACCTCCAAAATGTGGGAAAACAACTATGATAAGAGATATCGCAAGAAATATTTCAGATGGCATGGATAATATATTTTTAAAAGGGAAAAAAGTATCTATTATAGATGAAAGAAGTGAGATTGCAGCATGTTATTTAGGAGTGCCACAATGTAATGTTGGACTTAGAACTGACGTACTAGACAATTGCCTTAAAAAGCAAGGACTTCTAATGGCAGTAAGAAGTTTATCTCCTGATGTTATTATTTGTGATGAGATAGGTACAAAAGACGATGTGGATGCACTTTATACGGCATTTAATTCAGGTGTAAAAATAATAACTACGCTTCATGGATATTCAATTGATGATCTTATAAAAAGAAATGTATTTAAAAAACTACTAGAAGAAAATGTAATTGAAAGAGTCGTAATACTTAATTCAAAAGAGAATTCATTTAATATATCTAATATTTATAAGTTAGAAGGAGAAAAGTATATATGTTTAAAATAATGCTTCTTTTAATTATTTTCTGTATAAGTTCATATATTGGGATAACTTATGCAGATAGTTTTAAACTAAGAACAAGTCAGCTAAAAGTTCTTCTCAAAGCGGTTCTTATTTTAGAAAATGACGTAATTTATGGGAATACGCCTATTCCAGAATCATTAAATAATCTTATTATAAAAATTGAAAATCCATTTTCTGATTTTCTAAAAGATGTAAGCTATAAACTTACAAATACTGATGTTACAAGCGTTTATGATGCATTTTCTTCTGAGTTTGATAAATATAAAGACAAACTGTATTTAAAGCCATATGATGTAAAGATTTTAAAAGATTTTTTAAAATCTTTAGGAACTTCACTTACACAAGGACAGGAAAAAGTATTTAATCTTGCTATACACAATATTAAGATAAATATAAATGAATCTGAGGAAATAGAGAAGAAAAACAGTAAATTATACAGATATTTAGGAGTTCTTTTAGGGGCTATTGTATGCATATTCTTAATTTAGGGGGGAAATAGTTTATGAATGATATAAGTCTTTTATTTAAAATTGGAGGAGCAGGTATTCTCCTTGTAGTTCTTGATAAGGTTTTAACAAGTAGCGGTAAGGCAGAAATTGCGGCAATTACAAATATAGCTGGTGTTGTAATAATACTTCTTATGATTTTATCTGTTATAGGAGATTTATTTAATACAGTAAAAACAATGTTTGTTATGTAGGTGATAATATGCTTATTATAAGAATCACATCATTATGTTTTATTGCATTATTTTTAATTCTTATGTTTAAAAGTCATAATAAAAATATAGCTTTTCTTATAGGACTTTTAACATGTGCATTTGTACTTTCAATGCTTGTAAGTCCTATTAAGGAAATAATAAATTTTATAAAAGTAATATCTACAAAATCAAATATTGATGCTGTTTATATAGAAATTGTATTTAAAGTTATGGGAATAGCTTATATATGTACATTCGCAAGTTCTCTTTGTAAAGATGCAGATGCACAAAATTTAGCATCACAGATTGATTTCGCAGGTAAAATAATGATATTGACTCTTGCAATACCAATACTTATGGCAGTTTTAGATTCTATTATAAAAATAATGTAGAGGTATAGTATGAAAATTAAAAGATTATCTGTATTTATCATAATTATATTATGTATAAGTACTATACTTAATTTTAAGATAGTAAAAGTGTATGCAGATGAAAAAAAAGAAAGCGCTCAGCAGAGCATTAGTGATGATACTTATCTTACAGGGAAACTTGACAATCTTTATGATTATATAAGCAAAATGAAAATAGACAGTGAACTTACTAAAGATCTTGATGCAAAACAGTATATAGAATCATATCTTGAAAATGGGCAAGGAAATTTAAAATGGAAAGATATTGTAGAATCACTTGTATCTCTTCTTTTTAAAGAAGTATCAAGCGTTGCTAAAATAATGATTTCTATAATATGTACAGCTGTACTTTGCTCTCTTTTAAAGAATCTTGAAGATGCATTTTCAAATGAAGGGATTTCAAATGTTGCATTCTATGCGTGCTATCTTGTAGTTATAATGCTTCTTTCAAAGAGCTTTATAATTTCTGTTGGTGTATGTAAGGATCTTATAAAAAATGTGTCTGATTTTTGTTCAGCACTTCTTCCAGTAATTGCTTCAACTATAGGAATAGCTGGAGGTTTTTCACAAATGGCATCACTTGATCCTATAATACTTGCATCTGTAATTACTATACCTAGAATATATTCTGTAATTATAATTCCACTTGTACTTATGAGTGTTGTTCTTCAGTTTGCAGATAATATCTCAAAAGAACATAAGATAAGTAATTTATGTTCTATTTTGAAGCAAATGACAATTTATATTCAAGGCATTATACTTACTATATTTATAGGAGTTTTGACGATAAGGGGAATAACGTCAAGTACTATTGATGCAGTTACTTTGAAAAGTGCAAAGTTTGCAATTGATAATTTTGTACCAATAGTTGGTAAAACATTTTCTGATGCTATAAGCTCAGTTGCTGGTTATTCTCTTCTTATAAAAAATGCACTAAGTAGTGTAGGACTTATTATAATACTTCTTTTAATGGCATATCCTATTATAAAAATAATACTTATGATATTTATATATAAAATTTCAGCTGCACTAATTGAACCTATAAGTGATAAAAGAATTACTAAATCAATAAGTACTGCAGGTGATGGAATGGTTATTATACTTTCATGTGCACTTAGTATAAGTTTTATGTTTTTTATTTTAATTGCTATTATGGCATCATCAGGAAGATATGTTATTGGAGGATGATATGAATGAAATTAAAAGTTTTGTCATAACTATTGTTACGGTAATAATATTTATAAGCTCTATAGAAATTATAATTCCTGATTCTAAGATGAATAAATATATAAATTTTATTCTAGGATTGATTCTTATAATAGCTATCTTAAATCCTATAGTATCATTTATGAATAATGGACAATCTAAAATAATGAGCTCTGTAAATGAGTATCAAAGTAAGATTTTAGAACAAGATGAAACACTAAATAATAATAATAATGATAAAGAGGATATTCGAGAGAATTCTTTTAGAAAGAATTTTAATAAGAATTTAGTTGAACTTTTAAAAAAGAAGTTTTCTAAATATGATTTTGAAGTAAATTCAGAATGTGACATAAATTTTGATACTACAAAGTTTAACATAAAAATGATTAATGTAATTATAAAAACAGGAAAAGTAAAGCCGATAAAAAAAGTTGAATTAAATGATGAGAAAAATTTAGATTTAGTAAATGAAAGATATAAAGATGTTGTAGATTATTTAAAAGAGCAGCTTCAGATAGATGAAAACAAAATCAGAATTTATGAAAAATAAGAGAGGTTTTATTTATGTCGGATAAGAATGATAATAAATTTACACCATGGGCATCAAAGATATTTGGGCAAAAAAAAATAAAGAATCTTCTTACCATATGTCTTATATTAGCATTTTTAGTAATTGCAATAGATGTGCTACTCCCATCAGGTATAAACATAATGAATACAAGTAGCAATGATTTTTATGAAGATGATGAATCAATTAAAAGCACAGAAGTTGAAGACTATGAACAGAAACAGAAGGAAGACCTTATAAATATACTTAAGAAAATAAATGGTGTAGGAAATGTTGATGTTATGATTTCATTTGAAAATGGGGAAGAGAAAGTACCTGCATATGATAAAACAAAACAGAATTCTACATCAGTTGAAACAGATAACGGAGGAGGAAAAAGAGAGAACAGCCAAAATACTGATAATGATAAAATAGTTATGACAAGCAGTAATGGCACTAATGAACCATTTATACTTGAAACAAAAAAGCCAAAGATAATAGGAGTGCTTATAGTATCTGAAGGAGCATCAGATAGCAAGATAAAGTATCAAATAGAAAAAGCTGTTTCAAATTTATATAACTTAAGTTTAGATAAAGTTAATGTATATAGTATGAAGAAGTAGCATATAATTTAAAAGAAAAAAGGATAGGGGGAAAATATTATGACAAAAAAACAATGTGGGATTATTTTAACTTTATTAGGGTTAATATTATGTGTAGGAATTCTTTCTGTAAAGCTTAATAATGGAGGATTAAATGATCCTGAGGATTTAAGCGCTGCAATTGTAGATCAAAATGTTTCAGATGGTGGTGAAGATGAGACAGAAGCTTTAAGCCAAAATGATGCTTTTTATGATTCTAGAAGCAGTAGAGATCAGAACGATTCTACAACTATTCAGACTTTAAAAGCAATAATTGCAGATTCAAATATATCTGAAGAAAAAAAGAATGAAGCTACAAGCGAGCTTACAAAGAAAACAGTTGCAAGAGATAATGAAAATAGAATAGAACTTAATATTAAAAATAAAGGATATGAAGATGCATTATGTATGCTAGAAGACAATAAAGCAACAGTAATTGTCAAATCAAGCGATGAACTTTCAGAAAAAGACAGTGTTGCAATTCAGGAAATTGTGCAGGATGTGTCTAAAATAAAAGATGTTATAATTCAAGTAAAACAGTAAATTTAATCTTTAATATATAAATTTGTAATGTGAAATTTTATTTGATATAATAAGCTTAAGATAAAAGAGAGTGCTTTGCATGAACTTTTTAAGGAGGTTTAGTTATACATGGAAGATGTAAATGGTAATGAGAATACAGGAGTAGTTAGAATTTCAGATGAAGTAGTAAGTGTGATAGCCGGAGTTGCAGCACAGGAAATAGATGGTATATGTGATTATCAAAAAGCAAATATTCCAAATATTTTTAAAGGTAAAAAAGCTCCTAATAAGGCAGCAAAAGTTACTTTAGAAGATGACAAGGCAATAATAGATATGAATGTAACCGTTGAATATGGTGTAAGAATCATGGATACTATTGCATTTGTACAAGAAAATGTAAAAAAGACAGTTGAAGCAATGACAGGAATTAAGGTAGAAGCTGTAAATGTATGTGTTCAGAGCATTTGTTTACCTAAAAAAGAACAAACAGAAGCTAACTAACATTTTACCCTCTGACACCTTTCAGAGGGTAATTTTATTTTGGAGGAAAAATGAATAGAAAATTATCAAGAGAAAAAGCAATGGAAATTTTATTTACAATGGAACTTAATAAGGAGACCGTAGATGACGCTATAAATAATTATTTAGAAGATTATGATAGCACATCAAAAGGACTTGATCTTATATATATAAGAAGAGTACTAAGCGGAATAAATGAAAATCAACTTCAAATTGAGAAACAAATAAATGAGAAACTTAAAAACTGGACTTTGGATAGAATTGCAAAGATTAACCTCGTAATTTTAAAAATTGCCACATATGAAATTTTATTTGAAGAAGACATACCAAAGGCAGTTTCTATAAATGAAGCGGTAGAACTCACAAAAAAATATTCGGATTTAAAGAGTGTTTCTTTTGTAAACGGAGTTTTAGACAAAATAAATAAATAAGGAAAAGTGATAATTAAATGGGACAAATTATTGATGTTAAATCATTAGCTGATAGATTAAGAAATGATATAAAGGATTTTGCAAATGACAGAAAAAAGCAAGGATTAAAAGCACCTAAAATTGCTTCAGTTCTTACTTCAGATGATCCAGGTTCAATATATTACATAGAAAGCCAAAAAAAACTTGCACAAAAGCTTTCTGTCGATTTTTTAGATATAAGACTTGAGAAAGATGTTACAGAAGAGGGCCTTATCTCAAAAATCCATGAATTAAATTCAGATTATACAGTTTCAGGAATAATAATTCAGTTACCACTTAAAAAAGGATTTAATCAAAATAGAGTAGTAAATGAAATCGCAGTAGAAAAAGATATTGACTGCCTTACATTAACAAATCAAGGAAAACTTTATACAGGAGCAGAGGGTTTTATCCCATGTACTCCAAATTCTGTTTTAAATATTTTAAAGAGTCTTCCAATTGACATAACTTCTAAAAATGTAGTCGTAATAGGAAGAAGTAATATAGTAGGGAAACCAGTAGCACAGCTTATGCTTAATGAGAATGCGACTGTTACTATATGTCATTCAAGAACAAAAAATTTAAGAGAAAAAACAAGTGAAGCAGACATATTAATTTCAGCAATAGGAAAGCCTAAGTTTATAGATGATACATATATTAAAGAAAATGCTATTTTAATTGATGTAGGAACATCAAGATTTGAAGGAAAAATCACAGGAGATATTGATTTAGATAAGGTATTAGATAAATGCTTATATGTAACAAAAGTCCCAGGAGGTGTTGGTGCGCTTACAACAACATTACTAATTAATAATGCATGTGAGGCGCTTAAAAATAATGAAAATTAAGACATTTTCTGTTTCTGAAGTAAATAATTATATAAAAGGGTTAATGGATAATGATTTTATTTTACGAAATCTCTCTGTAAAAGGAGAGATTTCTAATTTAAAGTATCATTCAAGCGGGCATATATACTTTTCTCTTAAAGATGAAATGGGTAGAATAAACTGTATAATGTTTAGAAGTAGTGCATATAAGTTGAAATTTAAGCTTAAAGAAGGAATGTCATGTATAGTAAAATGCAGAGCTTCTTTATATCCAGCACAAGGAAGTATTCAGCTTTATGTAGAGGAAATAGAAAAGTCGGGTACTGGAGATATCTATGCAGAATTTGAGAAATTAAAAAATAAATTAAGTTCGCTTGGATATTTTGATGAAAGTTTAAAAAAACCAATTCCAGTATTTCCAAGAAGAATTGGTGTTGTAACATCAGAAACAGGTGCTGTTATAAATGATATAATAAATGTTACCAAAAGACGAAATAATCTTGTCGATATTGTATTATATCCAGCAAAAGTTCAAGGTATTGATGCCTATAAGGAAATAATTCATGGAATTGAGTTTTTTAATAAGAAAAATGATATAGATGTGCTTATAGTAGGACGAGGCGGAGGTTCTTTTGAAGATCTTAATAACTTTAATAATGAATCTCTTGCTATGGCAATTTTACATTCTAAAATACCGGTTATTTCAGCTGTAGGTCATGAAACTGATTTCACTATTTGCGATTTTGTTGCAGATAAAAGAGCTTCAACTCCATCTCAAGCTGCAGAGATAGCAGTTCCTTATATTGATGATATAAAATTAAATATAGATAATATAAAAAAGAGAATATTGGATATAATTACTAATAAAATAAGTAATTATAAAAATGAGCTTGATTCACTAAATCGTATGATTAATATATATTCCCCTGCAGTAAAAATTGCAAATATGTATATAAGTCTTGACGAATTAAATGAAAAGCTTAGTAATATTTCACTTCAGAAGATAAAAAATGAAAAGACAAATCTTGTACATTTGAGTAAACTTTTAAGTGCTAATAATCCAATTGATATTTTGGATAAAGGATATGCTATAATAGAAAATAATGACGGATATATAAAATCAATAGACAGTTTAAAAGATGAAACAATGATGAAAGTGACTTTAAAAGATGGAAAAGTTTCAGGAACGTTTATGCCTATAAAGTAGAGGAGTGTTTGTTTTGGCTACGAAAGAAAGTTATGAGCATAATTTAAATAAATTAAACGATATACTTGAAAATATTCAAAGTGATGATTTAAATCTCGAAGAGAGCATGAAATTGTATGAACAAGGAGTAAAACTTATAAATAAAATGTATAAGATTTTAGATTCGTATAATGGAAAGATTACATCGATTGTAGAAGGTCAGGAAAAGCGAGGTTTAAAAAAAGATGATAATTAATGAAATAAGAGATAATATAAATGACTACTTAAAAAATTATTTCAATTCTAGAGGCTCATATAATAGAATAGTTTACGATTCTGAAAGTTATAGTTTAAATGCTGGAGGAAAAAGAATACGACCACTTCTTTTATGTCTTTCATATATGCTTTATAAAAAAGATTATAAAGAAGTTACTGATATGGCAGCTGCAATTGAAATGATACATACTTATTCTCTTATTCATGATGATTTGCCATGTATGGATAATGATGATTTCAGACGTGGAATGCTTACAAATCATAAAAAGTTCGGATATAATATTGCTGTACTTGCAGGTGATTCTCTTTTAAATGAAGCAATGATTCTTATGATGAAGTATTCTCTTGAACATGGGGAAAATGCACTTAAAGCATCTAAAATCATTGCAGAAGCAGCAGGAAGTGAAGGAATGATTGGGGGACAGATTGTTGATATAATATCTGAAGGTCAAAAAATTTCTTTAGATGAACTTAAGTATATGCATAAAAAAAAGACTGGTGCTCTTATAAAAGCAGCTGTACTTTCAGGAGCTGTACTTGCAGGAGGCAAAGAAGATCATTTGAAGATATTAGATAAATTTGGTTCTAATATAGGTCTTGCATTTCAGATAAGAGACGATATCCTTGATGTAATTGGTGATAGTAAAAATTTAGGCAAAAAAACTCATGCTGATAAAGAGCATGATAAAACAAATTTCATAACAGAATTTGGGCTTGAGAAGTGTAAAAAGATGTGTGAGGATCTTACATCTGAAAGTATAAGTCTTTTAGATACTCTGCCACTTAATACAGATAATCTTAAAGAGCTTACTTTAATGCTTCTTAAAAGAGAGAAATAAGAGGAAAGGTATATGAAATTAATAGATAAGTTAAAATTTCCAGATGATATAAATTCTTTGGATTTTGCAAAATTAGATGAGCTTAGTCAAGAAATAAGAGAATTTCTAATTGAAAGTGTTTCAAAAACAGGTGGACATCTTTCATCAAATCTTGGAGTTTGCGATCTTACATTAAGCCTTTTTAAAGCTTTTGATTTTAATAAAGATAAAGTAATATTTGATGTAGGACATCAGAGCTATGTATATAAAATTCTTACAGGTAGAAAAGATGATTTTGTAAATTTAAGAAAGTATGGGGGCTTAAGTGGATTCCCTAAAACAAATGAAAGTAAGTTTGACTTCTTTAATACAGGACATAGTTCGACTTCAATTTCAGCTGGACTTGGTATGGCAAGAGCAAGAGATATAAAAGGTGAAAAATATAATATTATTTCTGTAATAGGAGATGGAGCCTTAACAGGAGGAATGTCATTTGAAGCTTTAAATGACTTAGGCTTTAGAAAAACTAAAATGATAGTTATTTTAAATGATAATGGAATGTCAATTGCAAAAAATGTTGGAGGATTATCTAAATATCTTAATTATTTAAGAATAAAACCTTCATATAGCAGATTAAAAAATAATATTCATGCATCACTTGAAACGACTGATTTTGGCAAAAATGTAGCAGATAGAATTTCAAAACTTAAAGATAGAGTAAAAAAGATAGTAATACCATCAATGCTTTTTGAAGATATGGGACTTAAATACATAGGACCTATCGATGGTCATAATATAAAAGAAATGACAGAAATATTTAAAAATGTGAAAGAAATTGATGAACCATGTATAATTCATGTAGTTACAAAAAAAGGAAGGGGATATCAGTTTGCTGAAGAGAGCCCTGGAAAATTTCATGGAATAAAACCATTTGATTTAGAGAGTGGAGAAGTAAAAAAGAGTTTAAACAGGACATTTTCGAAGGCTTTTGGAAAGTCTATTATAGATATTGCAAAGAAGAATAAAAAGGTTGTAGCAGTAACGGCAGCTATGCCAGATGGAACAGGACTTAAAGAATTTTCTCAGATTTTTAAGAATAGATTTTTTGATGTTGGAATTGCAGAGCAACATGCAGTTACGTTATCTGCAGGAATGGCTATTTCAGGACTTGTTCCTGTGGCAGCAATTTATTCGACTTTTTTGCAGAGAGCTTATGATCAGATTCTTCATGATGTATGTCTTCAAAATCTTCATGTAGTTTTTGCTATAGATAGAGCTGGGATAGTTGGAGAAGATGGTGAGACACATCAAGGAATAATGGATGTATCCTTCTTATATTCAATGCCTAATATGACAATAATAGAACCAAAGTGTACTGATGAAGTAAAAAATGCTTTAAACTATGCAGTAAATGAATTCAAAGGACCTATAGTAGTCAGATATCCAAAAGGTGGAGATTCAGTTTTAGATTTAAAGCCGATAAAAAAGTTTGATTATGGAAAATGGGAAGTTATAAATGAAGGAGAAGATGTATGTATTATAGCATCAGGAAGGATGCTTCAAAATGCATTAATTGCAAAAGATTCAATTGAAAATGAAAAAGTAAATCCAATGATAGTAAATGCTTCATTCATAAAACCTATTGATACTATGCTTTTAGATAAAATAGCTAAAAAGAATTTTAATATTCTTATTTTAGAGGATAATATGATATCTGGAGGACTTGGAACAAACATAGTTCAGTATATAAATAGTAATGGAAATAATAATAAAATAGTCCTTAGAGGATACAATGATTTTGTACCTCAGGGAAACGTAAATATTTTATATAAAATATATGGTCTTGATTGCGATAGTATAAAACAAGACATAATAAATCTTTACAAAAATAAGAGGAGAGTTTAAGTTGAATAAAAAAGAAAGATTAGATATACTTTTAGTATCTAAGGGTATAATTACCTCAAGAGAAAGAGCTAAAGCTTGCATAATGGAAGGAAAAGTCTATGTTGATGGAAATAAAGCCGATAAAGCAGGAGAAAAATATAATGTAGACTCCAATATAGAATATAGAGGAAATAAGCTTAAATATGTAAGCAGAGGCGGTCTTAAACTTGAAAAAGCAATGAAGTCTTTTGATATAGATTTAAATGATAAAATTTGTATGGATATAGGAGCATCAACAGGAGGCTTTACAGATTGTATGCTTCAAAATGGAGCAAAAAAAGTATATTCTGTTGATGTGGGCTATGGACAATTTGCATGGAAACTTAGAACTAATGAAAAAGTTGTTACAATGGAAAGAACAAATATACGATATGTAACAAGAGATGATATAGATGATCTTATAGATTTCGCATCAATAGATGTGTCATTTATATCATTAAAGAAGATAATGGAACCTGTCTTAAATCTACTTACAGATAAAGGATCTATAGCAGCTCTCATAAAGCCTCAGTTTGAAGCTGGAAGAGAAAAAGTTGGGAAAAAAGGTGTTGTACGAGAGAGATCAACACATAAAGAAGTTGTAGAAGATATTTGCAATTTTCTATTAGCTCATAATCTTACAATAATAGGAGTAGACTTTTCACCTATTAAAGGACCTGAAGGAAATATAGAATATTTAGTTTATTTTACTAAGGATAAACTGATGCAAAGCACTTTTACTATAGAGGATGCAGATAAAATTGTAGATTTATCACATGATACTTTAGCATAATTTACGGGGGAAGATATATGTTAAATATAGGGGTAGCTATAAATACTTCTAAAGACAAAGATAGTAGTATTTTAAATATGATAGTAAAAAAATTCAAAGAAAATTTTTCTATAGATAGTATTAAGATATTTGACTGTTTTGATATAGAGAATCAGAATCTTTCATCAGTTGATTTTCTTATTGTTCTTGGAGGAGATGGAACTCTTCTTGGAATTTCAAGAGGAATTTCAGGAAAATATGATGTACCGATTTTAGGAATAAATATTGGAAATCTTGGCTTTTTATCAAGCATAGATATATCAGAAATAGATGAAGCTATTTTAAAAATCAAACAGAAAAAGTATAAAATAACAGATAGAATGATGATAGAGTGCATTATAGAAGATTTTAAAAAATCAGAAACTTTTACAGCATTAAATGATGTCGTTATTGCAAGAGGAACATTATCTAGAATGCTTAAATTAAAAGTTTCAGTTGATAAAAAAGTTTATTCAATATTTAATGGAGATGGACTTATAGTTTCTACACCTACAGGATCAACAGGATATTCTTTTTCAGCAGGAGGTCCTTTTGTTTATCCTAATCTTGAGCTTTTAACGCTTACTCCAATATGTGCTCATTCAAAAGGAATGCAGCCTATAGTTTTAAATAAAGATAGCATAATTAATATTGAGGCGTTAAATCAGGAAGAAAAAATATATCTTACAGTTGATGGACAGAAAAATATAGAAATACATAAAAATACAATTGTCAAAGTAAAAAAGAGCGATAAGAGAGTAAAAATAATTCTCTTTGATGACTATGATTATTTTAAAGTTTTAAGAACAAAAATATTAAATAACTAACAAAATGGGATGGTGATAACATTTGAAATCAAAAAGACATACAAAAATTCTTGAAATTATAAATTCTACAGATATTGAAACACAAGAGGAGCTTGCAGCAAAACTTAAAGAAGAAGGTTTTAATGTAACTCAAGCTACAGTTTCAAGAGATATAAAAAATTTAAAGCTAATTAAAATACCATCATCGCAGGGAAAATCAAAGTATGTTGTAAGAACAGCAGAAAAACATGATATTTACCAAAAACTTGCGAGTATATTATCAACAACAGTTCTAAGCGTTGAAAGTGTAGACAAAATGGTCGTAATAAAGACAATATCTGGATCTGGAGCAATTACTGCAGAAGCTATTGATAATCTCCATGAAACAGATATAGCAGGAACAGTTGCAGGTGATAATACAATATTTATTTTATTAAGAACTTTAAGTGCAGCAGAAGATTTAGTAGCAAAAATCAGGAAAAAGATGTCTTAAAGAGAGGCGTGAAGTTATGTTATTACAGCTTAATATAAGAAATTTTGCACTTATTTCGAATCTTACTGTTAATTTTAATGAGGGATTTAATATCTTATCAGGAGAAACAGGAGCAGGAAAATCAATTCTAATTGATGCAATAGATTTTGTTCTTGGTGGAAAGTTTTCAAAAAATTTAATAAGAACAGGTGAAGATAAAACTTATGTTGAAGCGCTTTTTACAGTAGAAAATTCTAATATAAAAAATGCACTTTCTGATTTATCTATAGAATATGAGGATGATATGATTATAATATCAAGAGAAACTCATAAGTGTGGAAAAAATATTCTTAAAATAAATGGAAAGAGTGTTTTAACTGGCTCAATAAAAAAATTGAGATCTAAAATATTAGATATACATGGTCAGCATCAGAATCAGAATCTTATGTCAAAAAGTAATCATATATTATATCTTGATGATTTTTTAGAAAATGAAATTAAATCACCTTTAAGTAAATTTGTAGACTTAAAAAATAAAAAAAAGAATATAGAAGATAAAATTTATGAAATAACTAAAGATGAAGATAGAGAAAAGATATTAAGCTTTTTAAAATATCAGATTAATGATATAAAAAATGCGTCTTTAAAAGAAAATGAAGAAGAAGAATTAAATAAAAAATTTGATGTTTTATCAAATAGCGAAAAAATAAATGATGCATTAGTATCATCTTATCAAAACTTAAGCGGAAACTCTGAAAGCTCTATTTTAGAACTTTTATCAAAAGCTATAAGTAATCTTTCAGAAATAGAAGATAAGTTTGAGAGTGCTAAAGACGAGAGAGAGTCACTTGAAGGTGCATACTATGTTATTCAAGAATCAGCAAGAAATATAAGAGATTATGCTGAAAATGTAGTATATGATAAAGATGAAATAGAAAAAATAAATGAAAGAATATATGAAATAAGCGGATATAAGAAAAAGTATGGTCCAACTATTTCTGATATATTAAAATATTATGAAGAAATAAAAGAAAAATATGAGAAAATAGTAAATTCGGAACAAATTCTTCAAAAATTAAATTCAGAAAGAGATTCTATAATAGAAGATATGAGTGAAATATCTGAACTTATTCATAATATTAGATTTAAAAAAGCATCTGAACTTGAAGAAAAGATATTATCTGAATTAAAATATGTTGGACTTGATAAATGTAGAATGAAAATATCAGTAGAAAAGCAGACTGAATTTAATGAAAGAGGATATGATGATGTATCATTTCTAATTTCAACAAATCCTGGAGAACCTCTTATGAATCTTGAAAAAGTTTTATCAGGAGGAGAACTTTCAAGAATAATGCTTGCAATGAAATGTGTTTTTGCAGAAAAAGATAAAATACCTACTTTGATTTTTGATGAAATTGATACAGGTATAAGTGGCATTATTGCTCAAAGAGTTGGAGAAAAAATGTATGAATTATCTAAGACTCATCAGGTCTTATGCATAACGCATTTATCACAGATAGCTATTCTTTCTGATTATCATTACTTTGTTTCAAAAAGTGTCAAAGAAGGAAAGACATATACACAGATAAAAGTACTTAATAAAAATGAAAAAGAAAAAGAAATTTCTAAGATGTTAGCTGGAGACGATGTTACAGAAAACACAATAAATAGCGTACGTGAAATGATTGAAAAAACAGAAAAAAGAAAATATCAAATTTCACATAATATATATTATAATGGGAAAAATAAAGCCATACGTTAGTATGGTTTTTTTTATAAAATTTTTTAAAATATTTTAGGTAGTTAAGTAAAAAAATTATTTATAGTAATTTTTTTTACTTATTTTCAAATTATATTATAGGATAAAGGATTGTCTATGGGGCAAATTAAAATCAGGAGAGAAGGAGGAGATAATTATGAGAAAGAAAATTATGTTTATTTCATCAGTTTTTTTAACTCCAGTCCTGATAATAATTTTGTTTTTATCACAATATCTTAATATATATCCTTCCAAAAATTATATAAGATATTTAGAAGATAATAGAAGTTTATTTTCAAGTACTCAAAATGTAGAAAACTGCAAAAATAATCCTCTATATGTAAATGATCTTAAAACGGATAAAGATGAAATACAACAAAAAATTCCACTAAAAATTTATCCTGGAGGAAATCCTGTAGGTGTAAAGGTTGCGAGCAATGGAATAATAATTGTTGGTTATTCAAAAGTATGTATTGATGGTCAAAAAGAAGAAAGTCCAGCAAAAGAAAATGGTCTTTTAATAGGAGATGTAATACTTAAGGTAAATGGAATAGAAGTTGAAAATTCTCTTGATCTTGTAAAAGAATTAAAGGAAAATAAAAATGATATAGTAGAACTTAAGATTTTAAGAGATGGAAAAATTATAAAAAAAAATATTAAACTTTTAAAAGAAGAAAATGAATATAAAATAGGTTTGTGGATAAGGGATTCTACAGCTGGTGTTGGAACAATGACATTTTTAGATAAAGATATGAAACTTTATGGTGCTTTAGGTCATCCGATAACAGATTGTGATACAAATCAAAGATTTACGATTAAAAAAGGAGTTCTTCTTGATTCTTCGATAATTAGCGTAAGAAGAAGTGAAAAAGGATCTCCTGGAGAATTAAGAGGAGTATTTGTAGATGAGGAAACACCTAAAGGAAATATAGAAAAAAATACTTTAAGTGGAATATTTGGAAAGATTGAAGATGAAAATCAGTTTAAAAATGAAAATACATTAATGGATGTAGGTTATAAAGAAGATATAAAAGAAGGTAGTGCAGAAATTATTACAACTATTGATGAATATGGTCCTAAAAGATATACAATTGAAATAGAAAAAGTTTTAAATCAAACAGAACCGGGTTCAAAAAGCATGCTTATTAGAGTGACAGATAAAAGGCTACTTGATAAAACGGGCGGAATTGTTCAAGGAATGAGTGGAAGTCCTATAATACAGAATGAAAAAATAGTAGGCGCAGTAACTCATGTTTTAGTTAATAAACCAGAAATGGGATATGGAATATACATAGAATGGATGCTTAGGGAAGCAGGATTAATTTAACAAAATGAACAGTTATATGACTGTTCATTTTGTAATATATTGAAATAAATGATATAATAAATAGAAAAAGAAAATATTATGATTTTATCATATTATTAACTTATAAAAAAATACTTTACAAATTATAGAAAATAGTGTAATATTACAAATAGTGGAAGCTGTTTAACAAATATTTATAACATAACTTGAGATATATTTGATAAAATTATCATTTTTGGAAATTTACTCACATAATTTATACATACCCTAATAATATAAAAATTTGAGAAAGTAATTTTTAGGGAGTAAAAGAGTAGAATTTAATTTCTAAGGAAAAAGGAGAGGAAGAAATGGAAAATTCAAAAATTTCAGTTGTAATTGCAGATGATAATAAGGAATTCTGCAGTATTTTAAATGACTATTTGTTAAATCAGAGGGATATTATAGTAACAGGAATAGCACAAGATGGGTTGGAAGTGCTAGATTTAATACAAAAGAAAAAACCTGATTTAGTAATACTTGACATCATAATGCCGCACCTTGATGGACTTGGTGTACTTGAAAGACTTAACAAGATTAATCTTGAAAAAAGGCCAAAAATAATAATATTATCAGCAGTTGGACAAGATAAGATTACTCAAAGTGCAATAATGCTTGGAGCAGATTATTATACTGTCAAACCATTTGATATGGAAGTCTTTATAAAAAGAATAAGAGAAATGTTTAGAAATACTGCTTTTTCTACAAATTCTGTTATGCAAAAAAGTATGGATTCATCAAGAAGATATATAGAACAATCTTATCAGAAAGATGAACCTATGGATCTTGAAACAGAAATTACCAATATAATACATGAAGTTGGTGTCCCTGCTCACATTAAAGGATATATATATCTTAGAGAAGCTATCACAATGGTAGTAAATGATATGGATCTTTTATCAGCAGTTACTAAAGAATTATATCCATCAATAGCTAAGAAATATAATACAACAGCTTCAAGAGTTGAAAGAGCTATAAGACATGCTATAGAAGTTGCATGGGGTAGAGGTCAGATAGAAGCAATAAATAGACTATTTGGTTACACTGTTCATAACGATAAAGGCAAACCTACAAATAGTGAATTTATCGCAATTATAGCTGATAAATTAAGACTTAAAAATAAAGTGTCATAAACTTATTTTACTAGGTTAAGGGTATGTAAGTTTTATAAGATATATCCAATAATTATGATTTTATATCAATAAATATAATTTTTTCAATAAGACATTATTTAATCAATTTTAAAAAAATTGATTAAGGAGTGTCTTATTTTTATGTTAAAAATTAAAATAAAGATTTAATTTACTAAATTATAAAAAATTATAATAATATTGATAAGAATTGTATTATATGATATAATTTATAAATGTCAAAAATGATAATCTGACAGAAAAGATTTATCTGATCTGAAAGAGGATAACAATCAAACATTTTATAGAAAATATATTATTAGTTATTATATTAATGCATTTTATTATGAAATATGAAAGTCCTCTTTATATAAAGAGGGCTTTATTTTTATGAAAGGAAATATTTTATGATAAAGAAGTTACACTATTTTTTACGCAGATTCTATATATTCTTAATAATATTAATTTTGTGGAAATTAGTATCTGATTTAGGAATATGGAGCAGCTACATACTTTCTCCACCTGAAAAAGTTTTAAAAACACTTATAAGTATGATAGAAGATAATAGTCTTTTAAAAAATATTGCTATAAGTTTTAGACGAGTTTTTACAGGATTTTTTATAAGCGCTTCATTTGGAATACCTCTTGGAATTTTTTTTGGAGTTAATATAAAAGTTTATGAATATTTTAAAACTTTACTAAATTTTATTCGAAATATTCCACCTATTTCACTTATTCCAATGCTAATTTTATGGTGTGGTATTGGAGAAGAATCAAAAATTATAATTATAATTCTTGCATCTTTCTTCCCTATATTTTTAAATACGCTAAAAGGGATAAAAAATTGTGATAACAATCTTATAGAAGTTGGAAAATCATTTAAATTATCATATTTTACAATAATAAGAAGAATAATCATTCCTAGTGCAGTAGTTGATATTGTAGTTGGATTAAGGCTTTCACTTGGTTATAGTTTTAGAGCAATTGTTGGTGCTGAACTTATTGCAGCTTCATCAGGACTTGGATATCTGATTTCTGATGCAAAAGATATGTCAAGAACAGATGCTGTAATTGTAGGAATACTTGCAATTGGAGTTGTTGGAATAATATGTGATACTTTATTTTTAAAATTAATTAAGATGCTCTCAAAAGGAAGGCAGGATTGTTTTTATGAATAGGCCAGAATTTATTTTAAATAACGTTTCAAAAATTTATTCTGTAAATAATAAGTCTCATATTGTTTTTGAAAATTTAAATATTTCTATAAAAGCTGATGAAATAACAGTAATTATAGGTGAAAGTGGCTGTGGAAAGACAACTCTTTTAAGAATTATTGCAGGACTTGAAGATTTTAATTCAGGTAAAGTATCATATTTTCAAGATAAAGAAATAAAAAATATTAAAACAGGAATTGTGTTTCAAGAAAGCAGACTTATGCCATGGCTTAATGTTACAGAAAATATTCTTTTTTCAATAAATAATAAAAATATAAGAAAAAATACAGAAGTTTTAAAAAAATTAGACAAATACTTAAAAATAATGAAACTTGAAAATTTTAAAAAAGCATATCCAAATGAACTATCAGGAGGAATGGCACAAAGAGTAAGCATTGCAAGAGCTATGTTTTATGAACCAGATGTATTTCTTATGGACGAGCCTTTTTCTGCATTAGATTATTTTACAAAAAAAGATATGCAAAGTGAAGTAATAAAAATTTATGAGGAAACTAAAAAAGGTATAATTTTTGTAACACATGATATTGATGAAGCATTAAAAATTGCTAATAAAATAATTGTTTTTACACCAAATAAAACTATAGAGGAATTTGAAATTAATTATGGATTTGATAGAAATATTACAGATGAAAAATTTATAAAACTTAAAGATAAAATATTAAAAATACTAAAGGAGGAATAGAAAAATGAAATTAAAAATAATAAAAGGATTACTTATTGGAATTTCTATTGTGTCACTTATAGGGTGTTCAAGTACATCTAATACTAATTCAAAGACAACAGAAAGTATAGATTACCCAAAAGAAATAAATATAACTTATGTTAAGTCTCCACTTAATGTGCCATCAATAATTCAAAAGAAAGATAACCTTTTTGGCAAAGAATTTGGTAAAGATAATATAAATGTGAATTTTGAAAATATAACATCAGGACCTGAGCAGACAGCAGCACTTGCAGCAGGAGAAATTGATTTTCTTCATGCACTTGGCGGAACATCAGCACTTATTGCAGCATCTAAAGGTGTTGATTTAAAAATAATAAATACATATAGTAGATCACCTAAAGGATTTATGATATTAACAAAAGATCCATCAATAAAGACAGCAAAAGATTTAAAAGATAAAAAAGTTGCAGGACCTAAAGGAACAATTCTTCATCAAGTACTTATTGCAGCACTTTCAAAAGAAGGATGCACAGAAAATGATGTAAAATTTATGAATATGGGAATACCAGAAGCTTCTTCAGCCCTTGAAAGTGGAAGTGTTGATGCATCACTTTTAGCAGGACCAGCAGCTTTAAAGGAGATAAATAATGGAGCAACAGTAGTTGCAGATGGCGAAGGTCTTGTTGATGGAATAATAGTAACAGCGGTAAGCACAAAGTTTGCAGAAAAATATCCAGAACTTGTAGAACGATTTAAAAAAGTTGAAAATGAAACTTTAGATTATATAAATAATAACGAAGATGAATGTTTACAAAAAGTTTCTGATGAAGTTGGACTTACATTAGATGAGACTAAAGAAATGTATAAATGGTATGATTTCAATATAGATATAACAGAAAATGATATTAACTCACTTAATGATACACAAAAATTTCTTATAGATAATAAAATGCAAGATAGTAAGATAGATATTAATAAAATTATTTTAAATTCTTAAATTAGAATAAATCTAAAAAATAATAAAAGCTATATTACATATTATATAAGAATAAATAATAAATACTATATATGAAAGAACTGATTATAAAAAATATAATCAGTTCTTTCCTTTTTTAGAATAAACTTGATTAATAAAACATAGTATAAATTAGAGTAACGGAAGGAGGAATAGGAGATGAATATAGTTTTAGGTAAAGTAGGACAAGTATTTGGGCAGAAAAGAGCATACTTTTTACTTCTTATGATTATGTTTTGTCTTGGAATATCATGTGGAATTTATACGGTAGGGTTTATGCCTGAAAGTGATAGAAATGATCTAATTAATTATTTTAATTCCTTTATAGGTTCAATGCAGAGTCAAAATATAAGTTATGCTGAATTGTTATTTAATGTTATTAAAAAAAATTTGATTTTAATAGTACCTATTTTTATTTTTAGTTTATTCTATTTTGGTGCACCATTTATATTAATTATGAATCTTATTAAAGGATTTTTTCTTGGCTATACTTTTTCTTTTATAGTAAATTCATTTAAAGGAAAAGGACTGGTTCTTGCGTTTGCATCTATTCTTCCTCAAAATCTGATATATATACCATGTTTTATTGGAATAAGTATAATAGCGCTTGCTTTATCAGTTAATAAATTTAAAATAAAAATTTTAAAGGTAAGGAATTCACATGATTTTTTTATTGAAAATTCAGGGTTTCGTATGATCATATTTTTATGCATACTGATATTCGGGATTGTTGTAGAAACGTATTTTTCACCTCAGTTAATAAAATTTGTAGTTTTAAAATTCTATTCATAAGATAAAAATTTAGTAAGTTAAAGAGAATATATGAAATATATTTAGAAACTTTATAAGTAATGGTATGGGAGAGAATAATGGTCGATTATGTAAATGATTATAAAAATAATTTAACTGAAACTGGAAAGAGTGAAAATACAATATATGCATATGTTACAGATGTAAATATGTATCTAAAATATTTAAAGAAAAAGGGATTAAATTTATTTGATAAGGATAATGCAATTGTACTTAAATATATAAACAATCTACTAGGAAATGGAAAATCAGAGCGATCAATAAACAGGATAATAATAAGTTTAAGAAGCTTCTATAATTTTCTTAAGGATAATAAGGTAATAAATGATATTCCTAAAATTGAGCATAAGTCATCAAAAGAAGAAAGAAAACTACCAGAAGTTTTAACTGTAGAAGAAGTTGATAGAATTATAAGAATAGTTGAAAAAGATTGTCCTAAAGGGGTACGTGATAATGCACTTTTAGAACTAATGTACGCTACAGGAATGAAAGTTTCTGAACTTATAGCTCTTAAAGTTGAAGATGTAAATCTTGATCTTAATTATGTAAGATGTGTTGATAACAGAAATATTGAAAGAATAATTCCTATAGGAAGAAGTGCAAGAAAAGCACTTATTGATTATCTTGCTATAAGATATAAAATTGCTGAATTTGGCGTTCATAATTTATTTGTAAATTTAAATGGGTATAAGCTTACAAGACAAGGAATATGGAGAATAGTAAAAGAGTATTCTAAAAAAGCTCATATAAATAAGGATGTTAATCTAAATACATTCAGACATTCATTTGCTGTGCATCTTCTTCAAAATGGTGCAAATGTAAGGGCTGTTCAAAAGCTACTCGGGAATCAAGTTCTTACTTATATGGATACCTATTATGAGATTATAAATAATGATAAAATTAACTATATTTATATGCATACACATCCCAGAGCTTGATATATAACTAAGTTGTAAAATTGAAAAAGAAATTAACTTTATATTTGCCACCGCTTTTTATAGCTGGTGGCAAATTATTTTTTTTAAAATAATATTTTTTTAATATATAGTCTGACATTTTTATTATTAATAAGACAAATATATAGTAATATTCTTATTGTTTATGGAAATACTATTATGGAAGGAGGAGTAAAAATGAAAATAAAAAAAGTTTTTATACGAATTTTGTCTTTTATATTGGTAACAAGTTCTTTATTTATGTTAATTCCCCAGGGAGTAAGCGCTGAAAAGACAGAAAGTAAAGACGAAAAAGGGACAGATATAGAGGCAAAGTCAGCTCTTTTAATTGAGCCTGTTACTGGAAAAATATTATATGAGAAAAACATAAATGAAAAATTTGCACCTGCATCAGTTACTAAAGTTATGACAATGCTTCTTACTATGGAAGCTGTTGATAGCGGAAAGATAAGCCTTACTGATAAAGTTACATGCAGTGAAAATGCAAAGAAGATGGGCGGAAGTACAATGCTTCTTGAAACTGGTGAAATAAGAACAGTTGAAGAACTTTTAAAAGGTGTTGCAATAGCCTCTGGAAATGATGCTGCAGTAGCACTTGCAGAGTATCTTGCTGGAAATGAAAGTGATTTTGTTGATCTTATGAATAAAAGGGCTCAAGAACTAAAAATGACAAATACAACATTTAAAAACTGCAATGGTCTTCCTTGTGAAGGGCATCTTTCAACTGCAAATGATATAGCAATAATGTCAAAAGAGCTTCTAAAACATACTAAAGTTCTTAAATATACAGGAACATATATGGAGACAATATCAGAAGGAAGAAAATCTCCAATAGAACTTGTAAATCATAATAAGTTAGTCAGATTTTTTGATGGATGTGATGGATTAAAAACAGGATTTACAAATGAAGCAAAATATTGTATATCAGCAACAGCTGTTAGAAATGGTGTGAGAATGCTTACTGTAATTATGGGAGCACCTACATATAAAATAAGAAATAGAGATGCATCTATACTTTTAAATTTTGGATTTTCAAAATTTGAAGGTAAAAAAATATTCTCAAAAGATGAAGAAGTTCAGACTGTTTATTTAAATAGACAGACTGATAGATTCTTTATTGCAAAGTGTAAAGATGATTTAATTGCAATTATTCCTAAGGGTAGTGGAAAAAATATTGAGAAAAAAGTTGTACTAAAAGAAGAAAAAGACCAGTACGAATCTGGAGAAATAGTAGGAACTGTCGAAGCATACTTAGGGGATCAGAAAGTAGGAGAAGTTGAAATCTATGCTGATAGAACTGTAGAGAAAGGTGGAATATTAGATTATATTAAATATAATATAAAAAATATTTTCAAAAAAGGAGTTTAATTTCTTGTATCAAATAATATAAATTGTTATCATATATAATAGATGGATATAGACTGTCTGGTTAATTTATTTAATCAGACAGTTATTTGATAGAAGAGGTATGATTATAATGGAATTGCCTAAAATTAAAATAGAAAATTTTGAAGGACCGTTTGATTTATTGTTGCATCTTATAAAAAAAAATAAAATGAGTATTTATAATATAAAAATCTATGAAATAACAAATCAATATCTTGATTATTTAAATCAGATGAAAGAAATGAATCTTGATATTACATCTGAATTTATAGTAATAGCTGCAACACTTATCGAAATAAAATCTAAGTATCTTCTTCCCAAAATAAAAAAAGAAGATGACGACGAGGATGAGGAGGATGTAGAGAAAGCATTACTTGAAAAGCTCGCACTATATAAAAAAATAAAGAATATATCTGTTTTCTTTAAAAATAGATATTCATCTTGTGGTGATATTTATACTAAAAAGCCTGAAATAATAGAACCTTCAAAAAAGACTGAAGATAATTCAGATATTTTAAAAGGACTTAATTTTTTAGATTTATATAATATTTATAATAATCTTTTAGAGATTTATATTAATAGACAAAATAAGAATAGTATAATTTCTAAAAAAATATATATGGACAAGTATAAGATTGGAGACGAAATTAATTACATAAAAGAAAAGATATCTACAGGGAAAATATATGATTTTAGACAATTAATAGATAAGAGTGAATGTAAAATGGAGACTATAGTTATATTTTTAGCATTTCTTCAACTTATAAAGGATAAAATGATTAAAGTTTATCAGCGGGAGAGTTTTGGAGACATATTAATAGAAAGGAGAAACATTAATGAGTAAAAAAGGTATTCAAATATCTATAATTGAAAAGAATAAAAAAAGTAAAATAAAATCTGAAATAGAATCTATATTATTTGTAAGCGGTGAACCTTTAGGACTTAATGAATTAGCTAGATATTTAGAAGAAAAGTCAGATACTGTAGAAGAAATAATTCATGAAATGGAAGATGATTATAATGATACAAGCCGTGGCATAAAAATAATATT
The DNA here is from genome assembly GCF_022869825.1 of Clostridium sp. BJN0001. Classification (NCBI taxonomy): domain Bacteria; kingdom Bacillati; phylum Bacillota; class Clostridia; order Eubacteriales; family Clostridiaceae; genus Clostridium; species Clostridium sp. BJN0001. Next base: position 1,280,674 of record NZ_CP094971.1, read on the forward strand.
TATTAAAGGTAAAATACAGCTTGTAACCAAGCCTCAGAATTCAAGTTTAATAGAAAAATTGCTTAAAAAGAATAAAAGACAATCTTTATCTCAAGCATCAATAGAAAGTCTTGCAATTATTGCATATAAGCAGCCAATTACACGAATTGATATAGATGAGATAAGAGGAGTAAAATCTGAGAGTGCTATATCAAAACTTATTGAAAAAGATCTTATAAAAGAAGTAGGTAGGCTTGATGTTCCAGGAAGACCGATACTTTATGGAACAACTGAAGAATTTTTAAGACAGTTTGAACTTAAAAACTTAAAAGATCTTCCACTTTTAGATTCATATGATAGTGAGAATGAAAAAGATTCAGAACTAAATAATTAGTGCTGAATCTTTTTTTTAAAATGTATCTGTTGTAAATGTATTGTTTTCTGTATTATTGTTTTCCTCATTCTTATCAGTGTTTTTCTTTAAATCACATATGAAATTTTTTACTGTATCAAGAATTTGAGGAATTGAATCTATTATTTTATCTGCAGAAGAGTTATCATCAAGTTTTAAAAGACGTATAGTATTATTTTTAATAACTAAAAATGCTACAGGTTTTACACTTACACCTGCGCCTGAACCTCCTCCAAAAGGAAATGATGAATTAGAAATAGGCTGTGCATCTGCAGAAAATTCACTTCCGCCTGATACGAATCCAAAACTCATTTTTGAGATAGGAATTATTGTTGAACCATCTTTTGTTTCAACACTATCACCTACAACTGTATCTGCATCTACCATTTTGTATAAGTTTTCCATAGTGTTTTTCATTAAATTTTCTACTGGTTGTTCATGTTCATTTGACATTTTTATCCCTTACGGGTTCACCTCTCTTAATCTTATTTTAATTCTAAAAGTAATAAGAATTATAATAATAATTTGTGCTAAAGATATAAGTAATATACCTTTTATTTTGCATGAAAAATATAAATTATCATTATATACAGGATCTATCTTGCAAGAATTATATTTTATTTTATAAATTAGAGACATAAAATAATTTATATAACTAAAAATAATATTAAATATACTATAAAAAACGGCTGTTCTTGCTGCATCTATTAAACAATATTTAAATCTAAAATCTATAAAAACTTTTGGTTTATAATGGAAATTATTTAATTTATTAATTATATTATGAAGTTTTTTTATAGTTATTTTATTTTTTAATTTATTCAAATGTTTTATATGATAATATTGTGTCAAATTATCAAGTTTTATTGAAAAAACTTTAAATATGCTAAAATCTAATGAATTATTTACTATATTAAGCTGAAATCTTATTGGAAGAGGAATAAATAATATAAAAATTATTATAATAAAAATTATTAAAATCATAAAAAAATCTCCTCTAAAATAACCACTTATCTAAGTATTTCCTTTAAATGAAAAAAGTATACATAATAAAAGTGAAAAAAAATGTTTAAAAAGTTTGTAATAAGAGAAACTAGATATAATAGTAAATTTAGAAGGTGATAATAATGAGAAAAATAATAAAATCAATTTCTCTAATTATAATAGGTATTTTAATATTTGAATTAAATTCAACTACTGTTTTTGCAAAAGCAAGTGGCAAAACATTTAGAGTTAATGCAAGATGTGCTATAGCTATGGATAAAGATACACATAAAATTCTTTATCAGCAGAATGCACATGAAATTGTACCAATGGCAAGTACAACTAAAATTCTTACATCGCTTATTGCAATTGAGCAGGGCGATCCTAATAAAAAGGTTACTATAAGTAAAAACGCTTCATCAGTAAGAGGTTCTAAAGTAGGGTACAAGGCAGGAGAAGAAATATCTCTTAAAGAACTTATATTTGGCCTTATGTTTAGATCTGGGAATGATGCTGCTGTTGCTATAGCAGAATCTCTTGGAGGATCTGTAGAAAATTTTGCAGAGATAATGAATCACTATGCAAGGGGAATAGGAATTCTTGATTCGCATTTTGAAACCCCTCATGGACTTGATAAAAACGAGCACTATTCGACTGCGTATGATCTTGCAATACTCACATCAAAAGGAATGGATAATAAATTTTTTAGAGAAGTTGTTGGCTCAAAAGAAATAAAAAAAGAAAAATATAATTTTACAAGGGATTATTCAAATATAAACAAAATTTTATGGAAGATTCCTGGTGCAAATGGGGTAAAAACAGGTTACACAGGAGGGGCAGGAAAATGTCTTGTATCAAGTGTAAATAAGGATGGTAAAGATATTATAATAGTAGTTTTAAACTGTCCTGATAGATGGAATGTTACAGAAAAAATATATAAACATGTTTTAGAAGTATCTGCTTTTGAAAGTCTTAATATTAAAGAATTAATTTAAAAGGAAATTAAAGATTAATGTAGAATAAAAATATATGCTACTATTATCTCTTTTAGTAGCATATATAAATAAAAACATAAGAAGCGAGGTATGATATGAAATTTGAAGCAGTATACCATAGAACATCGGATAATTTATGTTATCCTTTAAATAATAATGAATTAATTGTAAATATAAAGACAGGGTATGATGTAGAGAAGATTTTTATTTATTATGGAGATCCATTTGATACAGGAATATTAGGCTCAAATCAAAAGTGGACAGGAACTAAGGAAGAAGTTATATATAAAAAAAGATTAAAAGACCAGATATGGTGGACAACCACATTAAAACCAGAGTTTAAAAGATGTAGATATTTCTTTGAATTAATATCTGCAGGAGAAAAGTGGTATTATTTTGAAAACGGTTTTTTAAGTGAAAAGCAGATAAATCTTTCTGGAAAACTTCTTCAATGTTTCACATTTCCATGGATGAATTCCGCAGATGTAAATGTAACGCCAAAATGGGTAAATAATACAACATGGTATCAGATTTTCCCAGAAAGATTCTGTAATGGAGATAAAAGTAATGATCCAGAATGGGTAACACCATGGGGAAAAGAGCCAGTTTTAAATAAAAATTTTTATGGTGGAGACCTTAAAGGAATTATAAATAAATTAGATTATCTTGACGATTTAGGAATTACAGGACTTTATCTTACTCCTATATTTGAATCTCCTTCATCACATAAATATGATACTACAGATTATATGAAGATAGATCCATGTTTTGGAGATGAAAATGTATTTGGGCAGCTTGTTGAAAAAGCTCATAGAAAAGGTATAAAGATAATGCTTGACGGTGTATTTAATCACTGTGGAGAGAATTTTAAACCATGGCTTGATGTTTTAGAAAATGGACCAGAATCTATTTATTTTAACTGGTTTATGATAAATAAGTGGCCATTTGAAAAACAATCAAGCGATACAAGAGATGGAAAGTATTATTCATTTGCATTTTCTTCAAATATGCCAAAACTTAATACTAATAATGATGAGGTTATAAAATATATACTTGGTGTATGTAAATATTGGGTAGAGAATTTCAAAATTGATGGATTAAGATTAGATGTTGCAAATGAAATCTCACATAAATTATGTAAGAAATTAAGAGAAGAAATGAAATCAATAAATCCTGACTTCTATATACTAGGAGAAATATGGCACGATTCAATTCCATGGCTTAGAGGAGATGAATTTGATGCAGTAATGAATTATCCTCTAACAAGTAGTATAACAGATTTTTGGATAGATAAAACGTTAGAGAAAGATGATTTTGAGTATACAATTAACAGGTGTTATACAATGTATATGCAGCAGAATAATGATGTTTTATTTAATCTTCTTGATTCACATGATACAGAAAGAGCAATAACAAGACTTAATGGAAATATAGATGCGTTTATTCAGCAGCTTGCGATTCTTTATACAATGCCAGGAAGTCCTTGTATATTTTATGGAACAGAAATAGGCCTTGAAGGTTCCTTTGATCCTGAGTGTAGAAGATGTATGCCATGGAAAGACATAGAAAGTGGAAAATATGATGACAGGATAAAACTTGTAAAGAAACTTATCCATTTAAGAAGAGAAGAGCCTTTATGTAGAAGTAGAAATTTCCATTTTCCTAATATAGTTGAAAATAAACGAGTTCTTGAATATATAAAATTAGATGAATATAAAAATAAATTAGAAGTATTTATTAACTGCTCTGATGAAGATGTAAAAATAAATGAATGTTCTAATGTAGTATTTAGTCACTTATTTGAAAATAGTATTCTTAAAAAAGGTGGAGTATTAATTCAAAAACTTTAAAAATAATATAAGTCTGGTTTTTATATTTTTATAAAAGCCAGACTTAATATTATCTTAAGTTATATCAGCATAATTTTTGATTAAAAACATTATCAAGATTAAGTTTCTTTATTCTTGATCTAATTTCAGAGGTATCTGTTGTATATAATCCAAGGCTTTTCATCCTTTCAAAATAAGCAGCTCCTGCAAAAGTATATCTGTTTTTTCTGCCTTCTCTATTTTTAGATTTTTGATTAGAATAAGATATAATATCGCCTATAGCGATAGATGTTGGAAGTATAAGAAGCGGAATTCCAAGAGCAAGTCGTACTGCATTATATCCTGCAAGTGTTCCTGTACATATTGCTTCAGTATGTCCAACGAAGAGACCAGATTTTTCACCAGCGCAAAAAAGATTATCAACGCCCATTACTTTTAAATCATCAGTTCGTGGAGCGACAGATAAATATCTTATTGAATTTCCTTTACTTCCTGCATAAGGGTCTACATATTTTGCAGATTCCATTCCTTTAATTTTTCTTAATTTCTCTAAAGGGTAATAAGTAGTCATTAATTTAGCATGTCCTGTATCAAGAAGTACAATATTTTCTGCAAATTCTTTAAGTGCATATTGCTGACATACTTTAGTATCTAGTTTTTTATAATTTATATCTTCTTTAGGAACTTTTAAAACAACTACGCCGTCTTTATCTAGTTTTTCTCTTATTTCATCAGAAAGACTTTCTTTTGCAAGCTTACATGAACCAGAAAAAGCACCTAAAGTATCATCTTCACGTTCACCTTGAATATCTGAGACACCACATTTAGCACTTATACTTATTCTTGGACCAAATGCAGGACATCTTAGTATACACATAGAACAGCCGTTTCCATATCTTAAGCAATTTCCCATAGGACCAGTAGTTCCAGTAGTTTCTATAAATACATCACCAGGTATATATTCATCATTAGCTAAATATACGCCTTTTATTTTACCATTTGAAAATTCTACATCATTAACACGGCTTTCTAGTAAAAGCTTTATGCCTTTTGATAAAAGATATCTTCTTACGGCACCTTCAATTTTATTTACATCATATAATGATGCATGCTTGTGTCCTGGGAAATCTATATTTTTATGTCTTGCATTATCATCTGTTATCTGAATTAAATCTCCTCCGCCAAGTTCAATTAATTCTTCAGCTGCAGTATATCTACCATTATTTCTCATTATTCCACCAACATTTCCAAGTCCAAGCAGAAGATCTGTTTTTTCGATTATGGTTACATCAGCACCAGCTTTTCTACTTTCAAGTCCTGCAGCAACTCCAGACCAGCCGCCTCCTATGACAACTATTTTCATATTAATCTTCTCCCTTCAAAAATATCTCTTACATCTGCCTGTTCTTTGCAATATCTTCTTATTTTATGATTCTTATAGCGTACTGTACATGCACCGCATATTCCTTCACCACAGCACATTTTAAAATTATTAAGACATGAAAGTTTTATATCTTTTCTATCTATAGAATCTAAATAATTTATTACGCTGTATGTCAGTATATCAGCACCAGCTATGTGTATATGAGTTATACCACTGTCTATGCTTTTTTCTATAAGAGCTTTTGCAATTTCTGTAAGATTACCTTTTTTAAGAAGGGAATTATATGAGATTTTCAAATTATTATTTTTAAAGAAATCATCATCTAATATTTCATTAAAAGGACTTTTATCTATGCATATAGAAACAGAACAGCTATTTGATATAAGTCTTTCTATGACTGGAATAGACGGTGCATATCCGATTCCTTTTGCAAGAATTAAAGATTTTTCACTTTTAGATTTTAAAATATTATTAATTCCAAAAACGCCATTAAAATATGGACCTCTTAAAAGAATGTTATCACCTGTTTTATAATTTAAAAGTTTTTTTGTCTTTATTCCTTTTATTTCTATAACAACCATTATAATATCATTATCAATGTCTGTTTTAGATATTGAGATAGGAATATCAAAATATTGATTTTCATCAGTTCTTAAAAAGATATATGTTCCAGGTCGTTTAAGATCAATTGCAAGTTTATGAGGAATTTCTATTTTGAACATAATTAGATTATCATCTGAATTTTTCATATCACAAATTTTACAGGAATAGATTTTTCGCCCTGGTTTTGCTTTATACCCATTGTTGTAAAATTCTTGAAAAACACAGACGCCTTTCCAATTTAAACAGTCACAGAAATTTTTTCCTTGACACTGAGAACATATTATACATTCATTAGTTTCAGCAAGTTTACATGGACAGAATTCTGTACCACAGTCTATACAATCAATAACATGCTTTGTCATCATTACTCCTAAAAGTATTATTCCACTTTTTATAATATTAAAAAATAATATAAAAAATACCTAATATTTAGTTTTAGTATGTTTTTTGTGTTTAAAACAATGTAAAACAACACATATTAGATAATAATTAAGAATTTTCATTTTGTACATTTGTTTGATTATAGTACATTAAAAAAAATATGCTATAATAATAAAAAAGGGGGACATATGATGAAACGATATTTTGTTATTGTATATGGACGAGTTCAGGGAGTAGGTTTTAGATTCTTCTGTCAGTCCCATGCAAAACTTATGGATATAACAGGCTATGCTAAAAATTTAGATGATGGCAGTGTTGAACTTCAAATTCAAGGAAAAGAAAATAGCCTTTTAAAATTTTTAAATATAATAAAAAAAGGAAATAGATTTATAAGAGTAGAAGATATGTCTGTTGATGAAATAGATGTAATTGATGAATATAATTTTAAGAGTCTAGGATATTAGACTTTCTATTTATTAAAGAACTTTTTGGATGGAGGAAATTTAAAATGATAAAAAGAAAATTAATAAAAAGTGTATCTCTTTTAGGCATAATTTTATCTATATTTTTGATATGTCCTAAAGGTGCATCTGCAGAATGGAAGCAAGATACTACAGGATGGTGGTATAGAGAAGGTGACTATTATGCACTTAATTGGAGAAAAATAGACGGAGAATGGTATTTCTTTGATAATAAAGGATATCTTGTTCAAGATTGTTGGGTCCCAATAGATGATGAGTGGTATTGCTTTGATAAAGATGGCAAAATGGCTCACGATACTGTAATAGATGGAAATAAACTCGATTCTACTGGAAAGTGGGTGAAAGATAAAGAAATTCTCACAAAAGATGACTTTAATATAAGTAGTGAAAATAGTGATTCAATTGATGGATATACAAATCTTATTGATTGTTTTAAACATAATGGATGTACAGATGATATAGGATATTATTTAGTAACTGAAAGTCATGATTCAAAAGATACGGAAAAATTTACAACAAATAGGGGAATAATGCTTGGAGATAAACTAGATAAAGTATTAAGCATATATGGTGAAGCTGAACCTAAAATTGCATATACTGATGATATATTCTATAAATATAATAAATATTGGAAAGATTATCCTGAAAACAATTATGTTTCATACTGTTTTTATGATGAAATATATAAATATAATATAAGATTTTACTTTGACTATTCAGAAAGGGTAGTTCTTATTGCATATACAGTTAATGAATATAATTTCCCTGAAGATAAAGATTTAGCTTATCTTACATGGAACAAATAAATATCGTGATCATTTTTTTATTATAAGAATATATAATATATTAATAAAATTGCCTAAAAAACATTTTAAAAATGTTTTTTAGGCAATTTTATTTTTAATTCATATTGACAAGTATATCAATTAAGTGTACTATTACACATAGTACATGTATTTAATAAAAAATGTATTTAGGAGGATGTTATGAAAAAAAGAAAAATTGTTTTTTATACTATTATTATTATTGCTTTAAGCCTAAATTTATTAATACCATATTTATCAGGGAAAAATAAAGTTTATGAAAAAAAGAGTGAATTTAAAAACTCTGATGAAGTTATTCAAAATATTTCAAATGTAACTTTAAAAGACCCTAAGAATAATGATACAGATAATTTTAAAGAATGCCTATCTAAAAGAGAGAGAACTGCAGGAACTGATGCTACTTATTTTAATAAAATTGATGTAAAAAAAGTTGATTATACTTCTGAAACCGTAGATAAAATATTAAAAAGTTATAGAAATATTAGACAAAATTTTTATAAATCCAGTAGTGACATTAATGAAATTGCTGCAGTTATAAATGTTGATACCTATATGGATAATGAATTCTTAGAAAATTCAACATACGATGTTGTTTTTATCGATGAGGGTGAAGGATATGTAATAGACTATATTGAACTTCAATACAATGATGTGTATAATTTTCAAGAATAAGGAGTGTAGAATGTTATGATTAAAATAGATCCTAGAAGCTCTACTCCTATATATGAACAAGTTAAATTAGGACTTAAAGAACTTATTTTAAAAGGTGCTATAAAAAGTGGAGAAAAAATACCTTCTGTAAGAGAACTTGCAGGCATGTTAGTAATAAATCCAAATACAATAAGTAAAGCTTACAATGAACTTGAAAGAGAAGAAATAATAGAAACACTTCGAGGAAAAGGAACATTTGTAAGAAATAATTTTAAAAAAGAAGCTGATTTCAAAAAAATGGATTATATAAAAAGTGAATTAAAGAAAATAATTTTAGAAGGAAGCTTAAGTGGTATTAGCGAAGAACAATTCACAAAAATTGTTAAAGAGATTTATAAAAGTTTGGAGGCTAAATAGATGATTGATATAAATAATATATCATTTAAGATAGATGGAAATACAATTCTTAAAGATATAAGCTTTAAAGCAAAAAAAGGAAGCATATTAGGAATAATAGGGAAAAATGGTGCTGGTAAAACTACACTTTTAAGAATTCTTACTGGTATATATAGGAGTAATTCAGGTGAAGTTTTGTATGATGGCGAAAATGTTTATGATAATCCTGATATAAAATCAAAGATAGGCTATGTTGCAGATGAAAATATAATAAATTCTAGATTTAAGGTTAAAGAAGTAGTTAAATATTATAAATATTCATATAAAAATTTTGATGAAAAAAAGTTTGAAAAACTAAATAAAATATTTGAAATACCTCTTGAACGATATATATTCAATCTTTCAAAAGGTATGAAAATGAGACTTTCTATAATGCTTTCTCTTTCAATTCATGCCGAATTTTTAATATTTGATGAGCCAACATCAGGACTTGATGCAATACTTAAAAAGAAGCTGCTTGAGATTTTATCAGATGAAGTTTTAGAAAATGAAACTACTATAATAATAAGTTCCCATCATTTAAATGAACTTGAAAGAATTTGTGATAACATAGTTATTTTAAAAGATGAAAAAATAGCATATAAAAATTCAATAGAAAACATGAAAAATTTGATAAAAAAGATTCAATGTGTATTTAATGATAATGTTATTATAGAAGAGTTTGAAAAAATGGATGAAATTGTTGCAGTATCAAAAGTAGGAAGAATTTATACAATTGTCACAGAAAAATACGATGATAAGTTTTTAGAAAAATTAAAGAAATTCAATCCTCTATTTATAGAAGAAGTAGATTTAAGTCTTGAAGATATATTTATCTATAAAGTTCAAGAAAAGGAGAAATAACAATGAAAAAATATTTTAATAAAGCGCTTATTTATCAATGGTTTAAAGCATCTAAAGCAGCAATAATACTATCTCTTTTATTCTGGAGCTTTTTATCAAGTCAACTTATAAAAAGAGAATTTTCTACAGTTGTTTCAGGTATAAGAAATTATCAGAATAATAGTTTTTACAGTATATCAATCGCACCTTATGCGTGCCTTGGATTTATATTTGTTGCTATATATTTTATGTCTATAGGATTTAATAAAAAACTAAATGAAATGTTTCTTATGAGTGGACCATACACAAAAAAACAGATAAAATATAATGAGCTTATATGCTTAGCTATTACACTTTTAATGTTTGTTGGAGTTTTCTTATATTTTGCTCTATACATTTATTTAGATAATAAACTTATTATAGATATTTCATATGGATATAGTTATTTTATCATTTTAGAAACTTTGAAAATTATTTTCTTAGGCATTATAGGTATACTAATTATGCTTATTATATTATCAATGTTTAATAATACATTTGCAGGTATAGTTACACTTCTTTTTGTAATACCAGAAACTTTTATTTTTATTTTATTATATATACGATCAGTAATATCTTATTTTAAAGTATATAATAATGAAATTATAGAAGGATATAGACCTCTAGCATACTTTGGGCGGGATGTTAGTATCAATATATCAGAAATAAATTTTAAATATGCATTTTATGACGTACTTATATTAATAGCTACTATTCTTATATTGTACTTAGTTTATGTCTATGTTAACAAAATAATAGAAAATAAAACTGGAAATAGAATATTTGTGTCAAAATACGTAGAAAACTTTATATGCCTTTGTGTATCTTTTGAATGTGCTAGTTTTATTTGTGTAATGGCAATTGAGTATTTTAATATTGGCAGCGGTGATATACTTTCTATATCTACAGTTAATTACTTCACAATTATGCTTATAACTCCTTTAGTTTTAACAGCGATAATCTTCTTTATACTAAAAAAGATATTAAGAACTGTTAAATAGTATTTATTTTTAGAACCAATTTTTATTTTAGTGAATAATATGTATTAAACTAATGAATAGGAGTTGGTAAACTTGTCTAAACATTCTAATGACTGTTGCTGTTGCTGTAGATGTTGTCAGCCTACATGCTGTCAATGCTGCAATAGTAATAATAACTGTTGCTGTTGTAATTCAAATTGTGGATGCGGCGGCTATGGCGGTGGTTTTGGCGGCTGTGGTGGCTCATGGATATGGATTCTCTTAATTCTATTTTTTGGAGGATGCGGTTTTGGAGGCTGCGGCGGCTGTGGTGGCTTGTTCTAATACTTTCCAGATAAGAGGTGCAAATAAAGCACCTCTTATTTTTTATACTATCTGTTTTTATGTTATAATCATTAGAGATAATATAAAATGGAGTGATTAGTATATGGAAGAAAGACTTCAAAAATTTATGGCTGAATGTGGAGTAGCTTCACGAAGAAAGTGTGAAGAATATATTCTTCAAGGAACAGTTTACGTAAATGGAGAAAAGATTGATAAACTTGGAACTAAAGTTAATCCTGAAAATGACAAAGTGGAATTTAATGGAAATGTCTTAAAAAAGGAAGAAAAAAAAGTTTACATAATGTTAAATAAACCTGAAGGGTACATAACATCAGTAAAAGACGAAAAAGATAGGCTTACAATTCTTGATATTGTTAAATGCAGTGAAAGGATATATCCCGTAGGAAGACTTGACTATGATAGCTCAGGACTTGTTCTTCTAACAAATGATGGATCAATATATAATAAAATAATTCATCCAAGAGAAAAGCTTATAAAAAAATATATAGCAGTTGTTAAAGGAAAAGTAACTGATAAAGATATAGAACATTTGAAAAAAGGTGTTGATATAGGTGGGTATATTACAAGTGATGCTGATGCTACTATAATAAGCATCGATGGTGATATTTCAACTGTTGAAATTGATATACATGAAGGAAAAAATAGACAGATAAGAAGGATGTTTGCATCTCTTAATTATGAAGTTATTTCATTAAAGAGAATTGCTATAGGTCATTTAAAGCTTGGGTATTTAAAAAAAGGTGGATATAGAGAATTAAATGATATAGAAATGAATTATATTAGAAATTTAACATAAAATATATGTGAAAGAATTTAAAAATAAACTTTCATTATTATGCTTCACATAATGGTATTTCTTGAATAAGAGTAAAAAAAATGATAGAATAATGATATGATTATTCAAAGATATAGACAGGAAGTGTAATTTGATGGAAAATACGGAAAACAGCAAAGACTTAATGAGACTAATTCAGGGAAAATTCACAAGACTTAGTAAAGGCCAGAAGTTAATTGCTGAATACATATTAAAAAATTATGATAAAGCAGCTTTTATGACAGCAGCTAGACTTGGTGTTTCGGTGGGAGTTTCTGAATCAACCGTCGTAAGATTTGCAAATGAACTTGGGTTTTCTGGTTATCCACGTTTGCAAAAAGCTCTACAGGAGCTTATAAAAAACAAATTAACAACAGTACAGAGACTTGAATTAAAAAATGATTATTTTTCAGATGGAGATGCACTTAAAGGTGTATTAAAAGCTGATATGGAAAATATACGTTCAACACTTGAAAAAATAAATCAAAATACGTTTGAGAATGTTGTAAAATGTATATTCGATGCAAAAAAAATTTATATAATAGGACTTAGAAGTTCAACAGCATTATCTGAATTTTTAGGATTTTATTTAAATATTATTCTTCAAAATGTTAAAGTTGTAAGTTATGGAATATCTGATGTATTTGAACAGATGATAAACGTCTCAGAAGGAGATTTAGTTATTGGAATTGGTTTTCCAAGATATGCAGCAAAGACAATTGATGCTCTTGAATTTTCAAAAGACAGAGGTGCAAAAGTAGTTGCCCTTACAGATAGTTTATTATCTCCTCTTGCATCAAAAGCTGAATATACATTAATAGCACAAAGTAATATGGCATCTTTTGTGGATTCTTTAGTTGCACCTTTATCTGTTATTAATGCACTTATAATAGCAGTTGGTATGAGAGAAAAAGAAAATATTTCTGATGTATTTGGAAACCTAGAGCAGATATGGCAAAATTATAATGTTTATTCTTATAATAACCGCAATGTATCAGATGAATAAAATTGCATAAGGAAGAGTTGATAAAAATGAATTTTAGTTTGCCTTCATATGTTAAATATGTTCTTGACACATTATCTTTTAATGGTTTTAAAGCGTATCTAGTAGGTGGGTGTGTTCGTGATTTTTTATTAAATATAGTTCCATCAGATTTTGATGTAACAACAAATGCAAAGCCTAATGATATAAAAAATATATTTAAAAATGTTTCTCTATATGGTGAAAAGCATGGAACAGTTGGGGTTATTAAAGATAACAAGATTGTTGAAGTTACGACTTTTAGAAAAGATGGATGTTATTTAGATTCAAGACATCCTCAAGATGTTTATTTTGTTGATTCTTTAAAAGAAGATTTAAAGCGAAGAGATTTTACAATAAATGCAATGGCTTATAATGAAAAAGAAAGTCTTATAGATTATTTTAATGGAAAAAATGACATTAAAAATAAGATAATACGAACTGTTGGAGAGCCTAAAGAAAGATTTTCAGAAGATGCTTTAAGAATGCTTAGAGCAGTACGATTTTCAGCAAAACTAGGTTTTAATATTGAGGAAAATACATATAATGCTATAAAAGAATCATATAAAAGTATGAAAAATATTTCAAAAGAGAGGATACAGTCTGAGTTTTCAAAAATACTTATTTCTGATCCTAAAAAAATAGACTATCTTATTTCTACAGGTCTTATTGATTATATAATTCCTTATTTTAAAAAGGTTGCTTTGGTTAAACAGAATAATCCATATCATGTGTATGATCTTTATGATCATACAATAATTGCGTGCTACAATATAGAAAATGAACTTTACTTAAGGCTTACTATGCTTTTACATGATATTGGGAAAGTAGAGACTAAAACTACAGATGAAAAGGGAATATCTCACTTTTACAATCATCCTAAAGTATCATCGTTTCTTGCGTTAAACATTTTAAAATGGCTAAAATATGATAATGATACTATAGATAAGGTTGTAAAGTTAGTTACATACCATGATTCTTTTTTGGATTCAAAAAAAGTAATAAAAAAGGTATTAAATAAATTAGGACTTGATCTTTTTAAAGATTTATTAAAAGTTCAGATGGCTGACTGCATGGCTCAGAATTTAAAAATGAATGAAAAAAGGGTTAAAGCAGTTAAAAATGCACGATTTTTATTAAATGAGATACTAGAAGATAAAGAATGTTTTACTCTTAAAGATTTAAATATAAACGGAAAAGATATAATTAATCTTGGTATAACAGATGGAAAATGTATTGGAAAAATATTAAATGATGTTTTAAATCTTGTTATTAAAAATCCTGATTTAAATAACAAAGATAAAATTATAAAATATATAAAAGTAACATATAAGTTATAATTGCCAAAGTGCTTTGTGCAATTGTAACTTTTTTTATGCTATAATTTAATAAAAAGATTTGGGGGTAAAATTTTAATGATAGATTATAAAAGAGATGGACATATACATTCTCCTCATTGTCCTCATGGTTCATCTGATACGTTTGATATGTATGTTAAAGAGGCTTTAAGAAAAGGACTTCATGAAATTTCGTTTACTGAACATCTGCCTTTTCCATGTTATTTTATGGATGATAAAAAGCTTTTAGATGACTCATCACCATCTAAAGATGAGATGAAGTTATACTTTTCTGATTTAAAAAGAATAAAAGAAAAATATAAAGAAAAAATAAAAATAAATTCTGGATGTGAGGTTGATTTTCTAGATGGACTTGAAGATAAATCAAAAGAAGTAATTAATGAGTTTGGAAATTATATAGAGGATGGTCTTATTTCTGTTCATTTTATACGAATTAATGATAAATTTTATGATATAGATGGGCTTGAAGGATTTAAAAATGCAACAAAAGCATTAGGAAGTGTTGAAAAAGTATATAATAAATATTATGAAACTATTATAAAAGCAGTAAAATCAGACCTTGGTCAATATAAACCTAAGAGAATTGCACATCCAAATTTAATAAGAGTATTTAATAAATTATATAATATATCATATAATAATAGAAAACTTTTAGAAAATGTTGTATTTGAGATAAAAAATAATGGATATGAAGTAGATGTAAATACATCTGGACTTAGAAAAGAATATTGCAGAGAAATATTTGTTGATGGTATTATGAAGGAATTAGTTAAAAAGTATGAAGTAAAACAAGTATTTGGCTCAGATTCACATAAAGCAAAAGATGTAGGATCTAATTTTAATTTATATAAATAAAAATCAAGGAGAATGTTTATGAATTCTTATATAGAAAAAATCCCTTTAAAAACAGAAAACGGTGAAATAGAAGATGCCTATCTTATCAAATTAGATAATACATATATTTCTGACATGGTTAATTTAGATAAGAAAATTTATGCTGATTTAAATAATAAAGAGTATTATTTTTGTTCTCCAAAAGAAGAATATGAAACTATAATAAATGGGGCAGGTTTAGCACTTGGAATTATTGATAGCAAAAATAATCTTATTGCTATGGGAGTGTATTTTGAGCCTGGAAAAAGAGAAGAAAATTATGCTTTTGATATTGAAGAAATAAAAGAAAAGGCAGAATTAGAAGGTCAGATAGAAGCTACTGTTGTTCTTAAAAAGTATCGTGGAAATAAAATTCAAAAAAAACTTTGTATGTATCTTGAAAAAGAATCAATAAAAAATAATAAAAAATATCTATGTGCAACAGTTCATCCTGATAATAAATATAGCCTTAACACATTTTTATCTTTAGGATTTAAAAAGAAGATTGAAAAAAACAAATACAAAGGCCTAAGAAGAACAGTTTTATTAAAAATTTTACAATAATAAATAAAAAAATTTAAAAAAGTATTGATTTTATTAAAATTTTGAAATATAATAAAGTCAACTTATTAATACAGAATGATTTGTATATAAATGCACAGATTAAGAAAAGTAAGTTCAAATGAATGATTTAAGAGAGCAGATGATGGTGGGATGTCTGTATGAATTCTGAACCGAAAGAACACTTAGGAGTAGCTGACCGAAATAATAAATTATTAAAGTAGACTCAGCCGGAGCCAAACCGTTATAATTGGAAGGTATAAACAATGAAGTTTGTACTGTAATGAGATAGTCTTTTAGACTAATTTGGGTGGTACCGCGTGATATTTACGTCCCTATGTAGAAAATCTACATAGGGACTTTTTTTATACAAATTATCAGAAAAAAATTACATTTATATAAAAATATTGAATTGAAAGGAAGAATTAAAATGAAAAGAACTTTTATAAAGGACATATCAGAGAAAAAAGATCAAACCGTTCTTCTAAGAGGATGGGTACACAAAATAAGAGATTTAAGTCATGTAACATTTATTATGCTTAGAGATAAGTCAGGAATAATTCAGCTTGTATGCACTAAAGAGGAAGCTTCGGAGTTAAGACTTGAAAATTCAATAGAAATTACAGGAACAGTTATAGAAAATGAAAAAGCAAAGGGAGGATATGAAATCCATACTGAAAGCATAAAAACTGTTGGAAATGTTTATTATGATAAACTTCCTTTTGAAATTACAGCATATAAAAATAAGACAGCACTTGAAACACAGCTTGATTATAGAACAATAAGTTTAAGAATTCCTAAAATAAAGGCAATATTTAAGGTTGAAAATGAGATAGAAGAATCATTTAGAAGATTCTTTAAAAGTAAATCATTTGAGGAAATCCATACTCCTAAGATAATCAATTCTGGAACTGAAGGCGGAAGTGAGATGTTCACTGTAAATTATTTTAACAAAAGAGCATTCTTAGCACAGAGTCCTCAATTTTATAAACAGATGATGGTTGGTGCAGGATTCGAAAGAGTTTTTGAAGTTGGATACGCATATAGAGCAGAGCTTCATAATACATACAGACATTTAAATGAGTATGTAAGTCTTGATGCTGAAATGGGATTTATTAAAGATGAAAATGATCTTATGGATGTTGAAGAAGAATTTATAAGATATATGTATAATCATTTAAAAGAAACATGCAAAGAAGAGCTTTCTCTTTATGATGTTGAAATTCCGGAAACAATAGATATTCCAAGAATTCCACTTAAAAAAGCACAGGAAATTTTATTAGATGAATATGGAAAAAGATCTCCAAATGGAAACATCGATAATGAAGGAGAAGTATTATTTGCTAAGTATGTAAAGGAAAAATACAATTCTGATTTCGTATTTTTAACTGAATATCCAACAGCTAAAAGACCAATGTATGCGATGGAAAGAAAAGAAGATCCTGAAACTACAAATAGTTTTGATTTAATCTTTAACGGACTTGAAATCACAACTGGAGGTCAGAGAATACACGACTATAAGATGCTTAAAGAAAAAATGGAAAAGTTAGGGCTTGACCTTGATGCTTTTGGATTTTATCTAAACACATTTAAATATGGAATGCCACCACATGGAGGATTTGCAATTGGTCTTGAAAGAATAACAATGAAAGTTTTAGGACTTTCAAATATTAGAGAAGCATCATTATTCCCAAGAGATATGAAAAGACTTGAACCATAAATTTAAGAGGTGAAAAAAATGAGTGTAAGTATTGATGAAGTAAAATATATAGCAAAGTTATCAAAATTAAAATTTACTGATGACGAAGCAGAAAAATTTTCAAAGGAATTTGAGAGTGTTTTAGATAATTTTAAATATTTAAATGAACTTGATTTAAGTATAAAAGATGATGTAAAAGTAGATACATTAGAACCAGTTGAAAGAAAAGATGAAATTAAAGATTTTGGCGAAAAAGATTTATTTAGAAATGTTAAGAATATGCAAGATGGGTACTTAAAAGTTCCTAAGACTTTTGATTAGGATGGTGAAAAATATGATTGAAAAGATGAGTTTAAAAAGTCTTTCTGAAAAGATAAAAAAACAAGAAATTACAAGTGAAGAAGTAGTAAAAAAATATATAGAAAATATACAAGAAAATGAACCAAAAGTTAATGCATTTCTTACTCTTTTATGTGATGAAGCATTAGAAAAGGCTAGAGAAATAGATAGAAAAGCAAAAAACAACGAAAAACTTGGAGCACTTTGTGGTATTCCAATTGCAATTAAAGATAATATTTGCACAGAAGGAATAAATACAACATGTGCATCAAAAATGCTTGAAGATTTTAATCCACCATACGATGCAACAGTAATCAAAAAACTTCAAGATGAGGATGCAATAATAATTGGTAAAACTAATATGGATGAATTTGCAATGGGTTCATCAACTGAGAATTCAGCATTTAAGGTAACTAAAAATCCTAGAGATTTATCGAGAGTTCCAGGAGGTTCATCAGGAGGTTCTGCAGCAGCAGTTGCAGCTAAAATGTGTCCAGTTTCTTTAGGATCAGATACTGGTGGATCAATAAGACAACCAGCAGCATTTTGTGGAGCAGTAGGACTTAAGCCTACATATGGACTTGTTTCAAGATTTGGGCTTATAGCATTTGGTTCATCGCTTGACCAGATAGGACCTTTTACAAATACTGTTTCTGATAGTGCATATATGCTTAATATTCTTCAAGGAGCAGATAAATACGATTCAACAAGTATAAGAAATATTTCTAAAAAAGATTATACATTAAATTTAGATGATGGAATAAAGAACATGAAGATAGGAATTCCTGAAGAATTTTTATTAGAAGGATTAAATGAAGAAATAAAAGATGCACTCTTAAATACAGTTGATAAGCTTAAAGAACTTGGTGCAGAAGTTGAAAAAATATCACTTCCTATAATGAAAGATGGACTTGCAGCATATTATATAATTTCATCTGCAGAAGCAAGCACAAATTTAGCACGATATGATGGAATAAGATATGGACATAAGACAAACGATTATACAAATCTTGAAGAACTTATGGTAAATACAAGAACTGAAGCATTTGGAAATGAAGTAAAAAGAAGAATTATGATGGGAACATATGCTTTATCATCTGGCTATTATGATGCTTATTATAATACAGCAGATAAATTCAGAAAAAAATTAAAATATGAATTAAAGAAAACTTTTGAAAAATATGATTTAATTCTAGGACCTGTATCACCAATTCTTCCATTTAAGATTAATGAAAAACATGAAGATCCTCTTTCTATGTATCTTGCAGATATATATACAGTTAATGTTAATTTAGCTGGTTCTCCGGCACTTTCAATGCCAGTTTCAAGATCAAGAGAAGGTCTTCCAATAGCGATACAGTTTATAGGTGATAGACTTTGTGAAGATAAGATATTTAAAGCAGCACATACTCTTGAAAAAGCTTTAAATGTAGAATTATAGGAGGCGAAATGTTATGAATTATGAAACTATAATAGGTCTTGAAATACATGCGGAATTAAAATCGAAAACAAAAATATTTTGTAATTGTTCGACTTCATTTGGAGCAAAACCTAACGAACATACATGTCCTATTTGTACAGGTATACCAGGAACTCTTCCAATGCTTAATGAAGAAGTTGTTAATCTTGCAATTAAGGCAGGTACAGCACTTGGATGCAAAGTAAATAAATATAGCAAGATGGATAGAAAAAATTACTTTTATCCAGATCTTCCAAAGGCTTTCCAAACATCTCAGTATGATCAGCCAATATGCTCAGGAGGAATTGTTGAATTTGAGCATGAAGGTAAAAAGGTAAAAGTAAGACTTAATAGAATTCACATTGAAGAAGATGCCGGAAAGCTTGTACATCTTGAGGAGGAAGAAGTAACTTTAGTTGATTACAATAGAGTAGGTGTTCCTCTTGCAGAAATAGTAACTGAACCAGATATGAGAAGTGTTTCTGAAGCAGTTGAATTTATGAAAAGATTAAAAGCAATATTAGAATATGGTGGAATCTCAGATTGTAGAATGGATCAAGGTTCTTTAAGATGCGATGCTAATATATCTCTAAGACCAGTTGGTAGTGAAAAATATGGAACAAAGGTAGAGATTAAGAATATAAACTCATTTAGAGAACTTCAAAAAGCACTTGAAAAAGAAGAACAAAGACAGTCAGAACTTTTAAGCTTTGGTGAAGGCGATAAAATAGTTCAAGAAACAAGAAGATGGGATTCTGGAAAAGGAAGAACAATTTCAATGCGTACAAAAGAAGAAGCTAATGATTATAGATACGTTGTTGAACCAGATCTTCCTCCTATAATTATTTCAGATGAGCAGATTAAAAAAGAAAAAGAATCACTTCCAGAAATGCCTGATGCTAAGAAGGAAAGATTTATAAAAGAATACAATTTATCTAACAGAGATGTTGATATTTTAATATCAGATAAAACACTTGCATTTTTCTTTGAAGATCTTGTAAAGTTAGGTATAAAACCAAAAACTGCTGCAAACTGGATTTTATCTGATATCTTAAGAAAATTAAATGAAAATAAAATGGCATCAAATGATATGAAATTATCTGCAGAAAATCTTGTTAAATTATTAAAAACAGTTGAAGAAGGCAAAATAAGCAATAATATTGCAAGAGAAGTATTTGAAAAAATATTTGATGAAAATACTGATCCACTTAAAATAATTGAAGAAAATGGATTAAGCCAGATAAGTTCACAAGATGATCTTTTAAAGATAGTAAAAGAAGTTGTTAAAAATAATCCTCAATCAGTTGAAGATTTTAAATCAGGAAAGAAACAAGCAACTTCATATCTTATGGGTCAAGTAATGAAAGAAACAAAAGGAAAAGCAAATCCAAAGATTGCGAAACAATTAGTAGATAAAGTATTAGAAGAAATTTAGTTAAATAAAAAGAACTGAGTGCAAAAAAGACTCAGTTCTTTTTTTATTCATCATCAGCTGACATAATAACTTTATCGAGATAAAAATAAAATTCAATGCCATCTTTTATATTATGAAATTCGAATTCAGATTTATGAAGATGTAAAATATTCTTTACTATAGATAAGCCAAGACCTGTACTGTTACTTTGAGTCCTTTCTCGTGACTTATCAAGTCTATAAAATTTATCAAATAACTTTTTGAGTTCATCTTCTGGAATATTTACTCCAAAATTCTGAACTGAGATTTTATATCTTTTAAGTTCTTCGTCTTCAGCAATTATTATCTTTATAATATTATCGCTTGGCGTATATTTAATTGCATTTGTTAATAAATTAGTGAAGACTTCTTCCATCTGAAATGGATCAGCATATACATAACTATATTCATCACACGAATCAAAAAATATCTTTAGATTTTTTGAAGAAGCATCTGGTTCATGTTTTTTCACTACTTTTTTAATAAGCCTATTTATATTAAAGTCTTCAAAATTTGGCTTCAATACTCCTGATTCTAGTTTTGAAAGTTCAAGCATATTTGATACTAAAACTCCCATTTTTTTAGCTTCATCTATTATTGTTTCTAAATATAAAGTTGCATCTTCACCTGTTACTATTCCGTCTTTAATTCCTTCAGCATAACCTTCTATGATTCCAATTGGAGTTTTTAGCTCATGGCTTACATTATTTACGAAATCATATCTCATATTTTCAAGCTGCCTTTCTTTCTCTATATCATGTTTTAGAGTTTCATTTTTGTCTTTAAGATCATCTAATGCATTTTTTAGATTTAAAGAAAGAGAATTAAGTGATTGACCAAGACTTCCTATTTCATCATTTGATGTAATTTCACATTTTTCATTAAAATTCATCTTAGCCATCCTGCAAGCAACATTATTAAGACGTATAAGCGGCTTTGAAACAAGATCTGAATATATCATTGAAAGCATTGCAGAAATTCCTATAAGCCCTATAAAAAGATAGAGCGAGAATTCTTCTATTACCTGTGTAGCTTCTTCTATAGGCTGAATTGATGAAACACAGATTATTATGTAGTCATTTTTAGTATTTAAAGACATAGGAGAAACTATACCAATTTTTTTTAGATTGCTGCTTTCATTATAAAAATTTTCATACTGCGTTCTAGATGTTTCAAGTGCAGTATTTATTATAGTTTTGTTCTTTATAAGTTCTGAACAAAAGGCTGTAAGTGTATCAAAATTATCTTTATCGTTTGTTGATTTATCTGGAAGAAATATTTTATTTTCATTAGGTGAAAATAATGCAAGTTTTGCATTATTTTTTATTTCGAAATCCTTCAAAGCAGAAAATAATTCATCATCATCTTTTAAATCACTTGAAAAAACTATATTAAGTTTATTTATTTCTTTTACTAAAGAAGTTGTTTTTTTATAGGAATAGAACTTCTCAAACAAAAGTGTTTGAGAAGTATATGTAACTGCAATAAGACAGAGAATCATAAGCAAAGTTATTGTAAATAATTTTTTTGCAAGACTTGTTTTTTTCTTAATATTATTTTGCTTCAAATTTATACCCGCTTCCACGTACAGTTACTATATATGATGATTTATCTAAAAGTTTTTCTCTTAGTCTTTTTACATTTGTATCTACAGTTCGGATATCACCATAATAATCTATTCCCCATACATTATCTAAAATATTATCTCTTGTAAGAGCCATTCCTTCATTTTTTACAAGATATATAAGAAGTTCATATTCTTTCGGCGATAATGTAATTATATTTTTGTTAATTTTGACTTCATGAGAAAGAGTATTTATTGTAAGGCCATTAAAATCTTGACAGCTTGAATCTATATCATCTCTTGTTCTTTTTAAAAGGGCCTTAACTTTTGCAATTAATACTTTTGGGCTGAATGGCTTTGTTATATAATCATCTGCACCTGTTTCATAGCCTAAGAGTTTATCTGTTTCCTGCTCTTTTGCAGTGAGAAGTATTACAGGAACAGTTGAAACACTCCTTAATTTTTCAAGCATTGTCATTCCATCCATTACAGGCATCATAATATCTAGAAGAACTATATCAATTTTATTTTTTGAAAATGCTAAAAGTCCTTCCTCACCATTTGAGGCTTCAAATACATTAAAATTATCTTTCATTAGATAATCTCGTAGTAAAAATCTTATTCTAAGTTCGTCTTCAACAATTAAAACTGATTTTTTCATATATTCATCTCCCTACTTTAATAATATAATACTATCACTAAAATAAGGCAATTATGTTACAGAGTAATTAGTGACACAAATTAAAGTTTATTGTATTATTAAATATGAAATGGAAAGAAAGGCAATGGTTAGTTTAATGTTTAATTTGAATTTTGATATAAAAACTCATACTTTAGAAAACGGTCTTGAAGTAATTACAATAAAAAAAGATACAAAAATAGGTTCAGTAAATATAGGAATAAAGGTTGGGCCTATGTATGAAAATATGCAGGAGAAGGGAATAAGTCATTTTATAGAACACACTTTATTCAAAGGAACTAAAAAAAGAGATAATAAGACTTTAAATAGCGAGCTAGATTTTCTTGGGGGAGAATATAATGCATATACTGATTATGATGCTACCGTATATACAGTTTCATGTTTATATGAAGAATTAAATTATGCATGCACACTTCTTTCTGATATGATGATGAATTCAGTATTTGATGAAGATGAAATTGAAAAAGAAAGAGGGGTTATCATATCAGAAATTTTAACTAATAAAGACGATATAGAAGATTTAAGTTTTAAAAATGTTAATTTTGAAGCGTTTGAAAATGGTTTTCTAAAATATGATGTTACAGGAATAGAAGAAAATGTTAAAAACTTCACAAGAAATGATATAATATCATTTTATAAGAAATTTTATGTTCCAAATAATACTGTAATTTCTATAGTTTCACCGTTAAGTCATGAAGAATCATTAAAAATTATAAAAAATAATTTTTTAAAGTGGCAAAAAAAGAATATAATTTTTCCAAAAGTAAATATTGAAAATAATAAAAATACAACGGTAACAAATTATAAAAGTAATCTAGAACAAAGTACTATAACATATTTATATACTTTTAATGATTTAAAAAAAGAGGAGGAGCTTCCACTTAAAGTACTAAATTATAGACTTGGAGAAAGTGCAAACTCACTTTTATTTAGGGAAGTAAGAGAAAAAAATGGATATGCTTATGATATATATACTCATCTTGAAATTACAAACAGAATAAAAACTCTTTATATATATACAGCCGTATTAAATGGAAAATATAAAGAGGTAAAAAAACTGATTGATAATATTTTAGAAAAATTATTTTTAGGAAAGATACAGATAACAAAAAGAGATCTTGAAATTATGAAAAAAGTTCATAAAACTGCTGTATTTACAACTCTTGAAGATTCATCAGAACTTTGCAATTATATTCTTCATCAAAAACTTGATGGTGCAGATATACTTGAATTTATAAATGATATGGAAAAAATAAATACTTTAGATATTAATTCAGTTACTAAAGTTGCACGAAAGTTATTAAAAAATCCAACAGTTCATATCCTTATGCCTAAAAAAAGTAAAGGAAGATAGAAATGAAAAAAATAACTAAAATTGAACATCAAAAAAGAAATAAGGATAGATTTAATATTTATGTTAATGATGTCTATTCATTTGCTGTTTCAATTGATATCTTATATAGTGAATCATTAAAAGAAGGCATTGAAATTGATGAAGAAAAAATAAAAAGTATTTCAGATAAAGAAATGCTAAATAAATGTAAAAATACTGCTCTTAATATAATTGAAAGAAATCTAAAAACTAAAAAACAATTAGAAAATAAACTTAGAGAAAAAGAATTTGATGATAGTATAATATTTGAAACTATGAAATTCTTAGAACATTATGGATATATTAACGATAGTGAATATATAAAATTATTTATTAAGGAAAAAATAAAAAAATATGGTAAAAGAAAAATTATTTATGAACTTATAAGAAAAGGTATAAAAAAAGAAGATGTAGAACTTGAATTTGAAAACTCATCTTATATAGAAGATATTGAAATAGAATCTGCAAAAAAGATAGCAAAGAAAAAACTTGATTCTATTTTAAAAAAAGAGGATGACAAGTATAAAATAAGAGGGAAATTATATAATTATCTTTTATCAAAAGGGTATCAGACTAATATTATAAAACAAATCATAGAAGAATTAACTTAGGCATATTATATGCAAAAATAGAGGTGAAAACAAATGGATTTTTCAAATATTAGTTACACAATTATTGCTTTTATAATGCTTTTTGCTATTATAAAAACGGTAATAACTGTTTTGCACACATCAGATATAAGGCAGGCAATGTATCCAATAATGCGCGATATTTCAAGTTTTATAAGCTTTATTATAATAGTATTATTTTATGATAAATTTTATGAATTTATAAAATTTATATTATCATTATTTTCAAAATATAAAGTTGCATCACTTGGAGTAATGAAACTTGCAGGTCTTGTTATAGTATTCTTTTTAATAAGAATATGTATAAAATGGATATTATTTCTAATAAATGAATTTGTATTAAAATTCTTTATAAATTTTATAAATGGAAGTAAGATTATCTCTATGTTATTTGGTATGCTTCTTGGTGTAATAAGAGGAATGACTCTAGTTTTCGCTTTATTTATACCAATTGCAATCATAAATTGTATTCCACAAAGTCCTGTCGTTATTGATGTATTTGATAATATGTATGGATATGACAAGGTACTAAATATAGTAAATACAGGGACATCTAAAATAATACAAAGCGGACTTACAAAAGATGTGAAAAATAATAAAATTATTCTTTATAATGGAGTAACTATAGAAGACGGAGTAAAGAGTAATTCTGAAATAGATAATAAGGCAAAAACACTTGTATCTAACTATAATACAGATAGAGAAAAAGCTAAAAAACTTTATACATGGGTAGGAAGCAATATAAAATATGATGATTCTAAAGCTCAGCAAGTTATAAATTCAGAGGATGTAAAAGATAGTGGGGCAATATCAGCTTTTGAAACAAGAAAAGGAATATGTTTTGATTATGCATGTCTATATGCAGCTATGTCAAAGGCAGTAGGTCTTAAAGTAAGAGTTATTACAGGTCAGGCTAATAATGGTCAGCAGTTTATAAGCCATGCTTGGAACGAAGTATACCTTAATGATGAAAAAAAGTGGATAAAAGTTGATCCTACATTTTATTCTGGAGGAAACTATTTTGATAATAGTGATTTTGATGAAATTCATAAAAAAGAAAATATTGCAGGAGAATTTTAATTTGAATTTGTTGTTATTTTAGAAATAAGAATATTAACGGCTTTTTCACATTCTTTATCATTTGAATCAATACTCCATGCAAGATTAAAAAGTCTTAAGGCTTTATCTATACATTCTTTCATTGCATAGCAGTATCCTAAATTAAAAATATATTTTCCTTCTCTTGATAAACTTATAGCTTTTTTTAAAAATTCAATAGCATCATCATAATTTTGAAGCTTTATGAAACATACACCTGAATTATAATAGGAACATGCTTCATTTTGATTTTTAAAAATTGACTTTTTGTAGTAGTAAAGAGCCCGTTTATAGTCCTTTTGATTATAATATTTATTACCTTCGTTAAAGTAGTTCATACAAGCCTCCGACTATGTTTAATTTTGCATTTTGCAATGAATTATAGTAGAATATAATAATTGATAAGTTGTATACTTACAATAGTTATATTCTTAACTATTTAATGAAAATTTATACATTATACTATCGATTTAATTTTTAAGTAGGTGAAAAATTTAGATGAAGATTTACAAAATTGGTCTTGATATTGGATCTACAACTGTTAAACTTGCAGTTTTAAATGAAGAGAATCAGTTGATTTATAAAAAATATCAGAGACATTTTTCAGACATTAAAAATACTATTATTTCATTAATTAAAGATTGTTATACAAAACTTGGAGATATAGAATGTACAATTGCAATGACAGGATCTGGTGGACTTTCTATATCTAATTTTTTGGGTATAAAATTTGTACAAGAAGTTATTGCATGTTCAAAAACAGTTGAAACGCTTATTCCTAGAACAGATGTAGTTATAGAACTCGGTGGAGAAGATGCTAAAATTACATATTTTAGAGATGGAATAGATCAGAGAATGAACGGCAGCTGTGCAGGAGGAACTGGTTCTTTTATAGACCAGATGGCATCTCTTTTAAATACTGATGCTAAAGGACTTGATAAGCTTTGTGAAAATTATAAAGTAATATATCCAATAGCAGCACGATGTGGAGTATTTGCTAAAACAGATATTCAGCCACTTATTAATCAAGGAGCTGCAAAAGAAGATATAGCAGCATCTATTTTTCAAGCTGTAGTTAATCAAACAATAAGTGGACTTGCTTGTGGAAAGCCTATACGCGGAAATGTTGCATTTTTAGGAGGTCCATTACATTTTTTGCCACAGCTTAGAAAAAGATTTATAGAAACGTTAAAGCTTGGCCCATCAAATGTAATAGCACCTTCAGAGTCTCAGCTTTTCGTTGCAATTGGTGCTTCTCTTATGTCTAAGGATGAAAAAGAATGTAAATTTTCAGATATATATAAAAGTGTAATTAATTTAAGTGCTGAAACAGATAGCAATGTATTAACACTTGATCCACTTTTTGAAAATGAAGATGAATATATAAAGTTTAAAGAAAGACATGATAAAGATAAAGCTAAATTTAGAGAACTTAATTCATATACTGGACCTGCCTATTTAGGTATTGATGCAGGATCTACAACAACAAAAATAGTTTTGATGGATGATAAAAACGAGATACTTTATACAGAATATGAATCTAATGAGGGAAATCCATTAAACAAAGTAGTAAATATGCTTAAAGATTTATATAAATCTTTGCCAAGTAATGTGAAAATAGTTAATTCAGCAGTTACAGGATATGGAGAAGCACTTATAAAAAAGGCTCTTCATGTTGATATTGGAGAAGTTGAAACAATAGCTCATTATAAGGCTGCAGATTATTTTCTCCCTGGAGTCGATTTTATTCTTGATATAGGTGGACAAGACATGAAATGTATCAAGATAAAAAACGGAGCAATTGATAGTATAATCTTAAACGAAGCATGTTCATCAGGATGTGGTTCATTTATAGAAAGCTTTGCAAAATCATTAAATATGTCTGTAGCTTCTTTTGCAAAAGAAGCACTTAAATCCCAAAAGCCCGTTGATTTAGGTTCAAGATGTACGGTATT
This sequence comes from Clostridium sp. BJN0001, assembly GCF_022869825.1. Lineage (NCBI taxonomy): Bacteria > Bacillati > Bacillota > Clostridia > Eubacteriales > Clostridiaceae > Clostridium > Clostridium sp. BJN0001. Next base: position 1,308,735 of record NZ_CP094971.1, read on the forward strand.
TATGAATTCAAGAGTAAAACAGTCTCAAAAAGAAGGGGCTAAGGTATCTGATATTTCAGCTGGACTTTCATATTCTGTTATTAAGAATTCATTATTTAAAGTTATAAAACTTCGTGATGAAAAAGATATTGGAGATCATGTTATAGTACAAGGTGGAACTTTCTATAATGATGCAATTTTAAGAAGCTTTGAATTAATTTCAAAGAAAAATGCTGTAAGACCTGATATTGCTGGGCTTATGGGAGCTTTTGGATGCGCAATAATTGCAAAAGAAAGACTTAAAAAAGACTATAAATGTACTTTATTAAATAAAAATGATATAGAAAACTTTACAATGACAACATCATTTAGAAGATGCGGAAAGTGTACAAATAATTGTCTTCTTACTGTAAATAAATTTTCTACATCTGAAGAATTTATTACAGGAAACAGATGTGAAAGAGGACTCGGAATAGAGCCTTCAAAGAAAAATAAGCTTCCAAATCTTTATGATTATAAATATAAAAGAACATTTGCATATAAGCCATTAAAGGAAACAGATGCAAAAAGAGGAATAATTGGAATACCAAGAGTACTTAATATGTACGAAAATTATCCGTTCTGGTTTACTCTTTTAACTGAGCTTGGATTTTCGGTAAGATTATCTCCAAAATCAAATAAAAAAGTATTTGAAAAAGGAATTGAAACAATTCCTTCAGAATCTGCATGTTATCCAGCTAAATTAGTTCATGGACACATAATGGCATTAATTGAAAATGGAATAAAAACAATATTTTATCCATGTATTCCTTATGAAAAGAAACAGTTTAATGATGCAAATAATCATTATAATTGTCCAATAGTTACTTCATATCCTGAAGTAATAAGAACAAATGTTGAAAGAATAAAAGAAGTAAAATTTATAGAACCGTTTTTATCACTTGATAATTACGATATTCTTCCTAAAAGAATTGTAGAAGAATTTAAAGATTATAATGTAACATATAAAGAAGCAAAAAATGCAGTATTAAAAGCAGTGGATGAGAGAAATGCATATAAAAATGATATTGAAGAAAAAGGAAAAGAAGTTTTAGAATATCTAAAAGAGAATCATAAAAAGGGTATTGTATTATGTGGAAGACCTTATCATGTTGATCCTGAAATAAATCACGGAATACCTGAAATAATAACATCTTTTGGTATGGCAGTTTTAACTGAAGATAGTATATGTAATCTTGGAAAATTAAAAACAGAATTAAGAGTTGTAGACCAGTGGGTCTATCATTCAAGATTATATAGGGCAGCTTCATTTATTTGTGAAAATGATAATCTTGAGATTATACAGCTTAATTCATTTGGATGTGGACTTGATGCTGTTACAACTGATCAAGTATCAGAAATCATGGAGTCTTCTGGAAAATTATATACTGTTTTAAAAATTGATGAAGGAACTAATCTTGGAGCAGTAAAAATAAGAATACGATCATTAAAAGCTGCAATTGAAGAAAGAGAGAGAAGTAAGTATAAACCTATTTTATCTGAAATAGAATATAAAAATCCAGTATTTACAAAGGAAATGAAAAGTGAATATACTATTCTTACTCCTCAGATGTCGCCTATACATTTTGATCTTATTGAAGCAGCAGTAAGAAGTGTAGGTTATAATATTCATGTTCTTCCTTCAAATGATTTAAAAGCAGTAGATGAAGGTCTTAAATATGTAAATAATGATGCTTGTTATCCGTCAATAATAGTTGTAGGTCAGATAATAGAAGCTTTAAAATCTGGAAAATATGATTTAAATAAAACTGCTGTAATAATGAGCCAGACAGGTGGTGGATGCAGAGCAACAAATTATATTGGATTTATAAAACTTGCAATGAAACATGCTGGATTTTCTAATATTCCTATTATCTCATTAAATACTATAGGACTTGAAAAGCAGCCTGGATTTAAATTAAGTATTCCACTTATAAGAAGATCTTTAATGGCAATAATTTATGGTGATCTTCTTATGAGAGTTCTTTATAGAGTAAGACCATATGAAAAAGAGAAAGGCTCTGCAAATAGTCTTTATAATAAATGGAATGAAATCTCAAAAGATAATTTAAGAAATGGAAAAATGTCTATATTTAAAGAGAATATTAAAAATATTATAAAAGAATTTGATAATCTTCCTATTTTAAATATAGTAAAACCTAGAGTAGGTATCGTAGGAGAAATCTTAGTTAAATTTCATCCAACAGCTAATAACAATATCGTTAATATATTAGAAAAGGAAGGTGCTGAAGCAGTAGTACCCGATCTTTTAGGCTTTTTCTTATATTCTGCAACAGATAATCAGTTTAAAGCAGATTATCTTGGAAAAAGCAAAATGAATAAAGTTATATCAGAGCTCTCTATAAAATATATAGAATCATTCACTAAAGTTCTTAAATCTGAACTTGATAAAAGTGAAAGATTTGAAAGCCCTGATAGTATAAAACATTTAAAAGAACTTGCATCTAAGATTTTATCTATAGGAAATGAAACAGGTGAAGGATGGTTTCTAACAGCAGAAATGCTAGAGCTTTTAGAAAATAATGTTAAAAATATTATATGTATTCAGCCATTTGCATGTCTTCCAAACCATGTTACTGGAAAAGGAATGATAAAACCACTTAAGGAATATTCTCATAATGCTAATATTGTAGCAATAGATTATGATCCTGGTGCTTCTAATGTAAATCAGTTAAATAGAATAAAACTAATGCTTTCAGTTGCCTTTAAAAATATTGATGTTTCTGTAAAAGAACATAAACATGCTGAAAAATCAAAAGAAATTGAATCAGAAAACGCAAATATTAAATTAAGCAATGTATAATTAGGAGAGATTTATATGAATAAAGAAATTGATATTAATGAATTAAGTGAAATTTTAAAAAGACTTGATTTACTTATGCCTCTAGATGTACTTATCCGTTCAAAATTAAGTGGTGGATGGGTTACAATTCAAGGAAAAGCTTTTATAGAAGAAAATACTAATTTAAAAAATAGTATTGATATAAAAATTTCGGATAGAGAAACAAAAGAAGGAAATATTATAAGGATAGTTGGAAGTAAATCTAAAAAATTTAATATAAGTCTTTCTCCAAGTCATTATAAAGAAATAAAAAGACATGGAATTAACATCGATATGATAAAAATTGATGATACTTCATGTAAATTTAAAATAGATGATAGTATTATTTTTTCTATTAATAGAAATGAACATGAAATAGAAAAACTTATTTTTAAATAATTCTATTAAGTTTAAAAATGAGTGTTCGATTATTAAAAAGAGAGATTGGAGGTGTATTTATGATCAAAAAATACAAAATAATTAGCATATTATCTTTATTAGCTTTGCTTAGTCCTTGCATTAATGTGCATGTTTATGCTGATGATAATGAAAAATATAAACCTACAGATGTTACTATGGAAGATTATAGCAATCCTGTAACTCCCGGTTTTAATAATGAAATAGAAAAAAGTGAAGAGTATACAGATTCATTTATAAGTGCATTCAATCAGAATGAAATTAAAAAAACTGATAATGAAGATGAAAATAACAGTTCTAATGAAGATGAAAAAAGTGATGTTTATGTATATTATAATAAACCTGCTGATTTTAAAGTCGATTATGATATTGTATCTTCATGCCCAAGTACAGGAAACAGAGGAGATTTTTGGGGACAAACAAACGATGGCAAATGGATATGTATAGTTAACGGTCTTCCTGCAACTGGTTGGAAGAATATTGGTGGAACATGGTATTATATGGACTATGATGGTATTATGCAGACAGGATGGGTAAATGTTGGTCAGTATTGGTATTATTTTTATCCAAGTGGTGCAATGGCATATAATACATGGATTGGAAATTATTATTTAGGATATAATGGAGATATGAGATAGCAAAAAAGTTTCTGCAAAAAAAGCAGAAACTTTTTTATTTATTTGTATTTCTTTTTCTAAAATTAGTTGGAGTAATTTTATATTTTTTTCTAAATATTTTATTAAAATATGATATGTTATTAAATCCACATTCAAGAGCTATATCCATAATAGATTTATCAGTTTCATCAAGCAGATGAGCGGAAGATTCTATTCTATAATTATTTATGTATTCTGTACATGTCATCCCTATGTATTTTTTAAAAAATCTCATAAAATGATACTCGCTAAAGTTACAATAATCTGAAATTTCTTGAATTGATATTTGTCTTGTATAATTGTCTTCAATATAATTTAATATTTTTTTTATCTTATTTGTAATATGACTATTTATTTCAAACTGTTTATTGTCAGTAAAAACATGATTTTTATAAAAATTATAAAATAGTTCAAAAAGAAGTGACTTTAGTTTTAATTCAAATGCATCAGATTTATTCTGATAACATAAGAATATTTCATCTATAATATTTTTATATAATTCATAATCTTTAAAATTTCTTTTAATTATTACAGGAACAATATCATTTTCATTACATATATTAGAAAAATATCTAAATGCACATACATCTGTAAGTGCACTATTTAAAATATCCATATTAAAGACCATAGTATTACTTCTAAGTATATCTTGTTTAAGTTTTACTATAGAATGTAGAGAAAAAGGTTTTATAATAAGTATATCTCCTTCTTCAAGTTCTGTATCAAATAAATTAATATTATAAATGCATCCACCCTCTTCTATTATTGATATTTCAATCTCTTCATGCCAGTGCATATTAAGAACATTTGTTTTATTTTCAAATAAACATTTATAAATCGTGAAAGGAAGAAGGAAGTCTCCATGTATCCTTTTTTCTTTTAAATTTTTATAATTTATGTTTTTCATAGTTATCCTTTCTTAAAAAAGCAGTATTGTGTTAAAAATATTGCGATAATGCAAGATTTTTATAAAAACATCTAGTATAATATATATAATAACATTTTAAACTAAAAAGGAGTGACAAAAATGAATAATTTATTTGGAAAAATAGTTGACTATCAAATAGATGGAAACGATGTAATGATACAATTTGAAGAAAGAAAAGCACAAGTTTCTGTAATTAAAGAGGATATTATTAATTTTTTTGTACCTGTTTTTAGAGAGAAAAGGCTTTCAAAAGCAGTTTCTGATTTAAAACCTTTCCATGGAAATATCCATGTTGAAAGAAAAAATGATTGTATAGTAATTAAAACTGCAAAATTAATTATAGAAGTTTTTGATAATTTTGTAACAGATATATATGATAAAAATCATAATATTTTATGTAAAGATTATAGAGAAAATCTTGATCCTTTCAAAAGAAGATTTTCTAATATGGAACTTGCAGAGTCAGAAGGACATGAGTGTGCAAAAGAAAATTTATATAAAGTTTGTATTGCAAAAGAAATGGAAGATAATCAGTTCTTCTATGGTCTTGGAGAAAAAACTGGCCATTTAAATAAAAAAGGTTATCATTATGTAAATTACAATACAGATAATCCAAATCCTCATGGAGAGACATTTGATAGATTATATAAATCAATTCCATTTATGATTTCAATTAAAGATGATACTTCATTTGGTATTTTCTTTGATAATCATTTTAAAACATATTTTGATCTTGGAAGAGATAATTCAAAATACTATTATTTCGCAGCTGATGATGGAAACATAGATTATTACTTTATATATGGTCCTGAAGTTTCATCAGTGGTTAGAGAATATACATCTTTAACAGGAAGACCTAATCTTCCACAATTATGGACATTAGGATATCAGCAGTGTAGATGGTCTTATGACAGCAAGGATAGACTCCTTGAAATAGCTGATAATTTTAGAAAACGTGGTATTCCATGTGATACATTATATCTTGATATAGATTATATGGATGGTTATAGAGTATTTACATGGGATAAAAAGAAATTTGGAGATCCAAAAGAACTTAGAGAAAAATTAACTTCAATGGGCTTTAAGCTTGTTACTATAATTGATCCAGGTGTAAAAGCAGATCCAAATTATAAGATTTATAGCGAAGGAATTAAAAATGGTTACTTTGCAAAAGACAATGAAGGAATAACATATAGAAATGAAGTATGGCCAGGAACATCTGTTTTCCCAGATTTCTTAAATAGTAAAGTAAGAAAATGGTGGGCAGAAAATCAGAAAATAATGGTTTCATATGGAGCTGACGGAATTTGGAATGATATGAATGAACCTGCAAGCTTTAATGGACCTTTACCTGATGATGTTGAGTTTGATTATGATGGAGTTAAAGTACTTCATAAAGAAGCACATAATGTTTTCGCTCATTTTATGGACAAGGCAACTTATGAAGGCTTAAAGACAGAAACTGGTCTAAGACCATTTATAGTTACAAGAGCGTGCTATGCAGGAACTCAAAAATATTCAACTGTATGGACAGGTGATAATCAAAGTACATGGGAACATTTAAGAATGTCTATACCTATGCTTATGAATCTTTCACTTTCAGGTTTTCCTATCTGCGGAACTGATGTAGGTGGATTTGGACATGACTGTACTAAAGAACTTTTATCAAGATGGACACAGGTTGGAACATTTACTCCATTATTCAGAAATCATGCTGCAATGGGAACAAGAGATCAAGAACCTTGGGCATTTGATAAAGAAACAGAAGATAATGTTAAGAAGTTTATTAAATTAAGATATAAAATAGTTCCATATATTTATGATATGATGTGGAAAATGACAAAAACAGGTGCGCCACTTATAAGACCTCTTTTATTTAATTATCAGGAAGATAAAAATACTTATGAAATAAATGATGAATTTATGTGTGGAGATAATATTTTAGTAGCTCCAGTTTTAACTCAAGGTACAAAAGTAAGAACTGTATATCTTCCAAAGGGTGATAACTTTATTGATTATTACACAAAAGAAGAATTTAAAGGAGGACAGTATATTATAAAAGAAACTCCTTTAGATGTATGCCCTATTTATATAAAATCAGGAAGCATAGTACCAGTTTCAACTGATAAGAACTATGTTTTAGACTCAAAAGATGATAACTTAAGAATTGATGTATTCCTTGGAAATACTGAAACAGAAACAACATATAATCACTTTACAGATGACTATAAGACTTTTAAATACGTTGCAGGAGAATATAGCAATTATAAAATTAAAGTTAAATCATCAGAAGATTTAGTTCATATAAAATTCAAAATTGTTGATAATAATTTTGATGACAAAATTAAGAAAGTTAAGTTCAAATTATACAATCTTTCTAGCAGAAAGGTAATTGTAAATGGAGAAAATGTATCTGTAGAAGATAATAAGATTGTATATAGAATAAAATAGAGGTGTTTGACTTGAAATATGAAAATGGATTAATGAAAAAGCTTCTAAATATAACATGGCCTATATTTATTGAGCAGCTACTTTTTATGCTTCTTGGGAGCATGGATATATTTATGCTTGGAAGATTTTCTGACAATGCAGTTGGTGCAGTAGGAATTGTCAATCAGATAATAGGCATGTTAACTCTTATGTTTGGAATAATTACTCTTGGAACTACAATTCTTTGTGCACAATACATAGGTGCTAAAAGAAGTAATTGTGATATGATACGTCTTGTATTTACATCTATAATGGTTAATTTAGTACTTGGAGTTATAATAAGTATACTTTTATCTGTATTTTCAGATTCATTTTTAAAATTTATGAATGTTGCACCTGAACTTTATGATTATAGTTCTTCTTATATAAAAATTGTAGGAGGATTTATATTAATTCAGGCTCTTACAATGACTTTTTCAGCAATCCTGCGTTCATTTGGATGCACAAAAATATGCATGACAACAACTTTTATTATGAATCTTATAAATGTAGTATTTAATTATATTTTGATTTTTGGAAATTTCGGTTTTCCGAAACTTGGAGTTACAGGAGCTGCAATATCAACCACTTTAAGTAAAATAGTAGGTGGAATAATCCTTGGATATATTTTGTTCACAAAAGTACTTCCTAAATTTCATTTTAAATATTTAAAAGAGTCTTTAAAACCTGAACTTAAGAATATATTTCTTATGGGTGCACCATCTGCAGGGGAACAGATATCATATTCTACAGCTAAAATTGTAACTACAATTATTCTTACACATATAAGCATTGCAGCCGTAACAACCAACTCATATATTAATAATATTTGTATGTTTATATATGTATTTGCAACTTCTATAGGTGAAGGAACAGCAATTTTAGTAGGACGGCTTGTTGGAGACGGTAATAACGATGCTGCACACGATCTGTGTCTTTCATCATTTAAAAAAGCATTTGTAATATCAAGCATAATGGCATGTATTGTTGCATTTTTAGGGAAAAATATATTTGGCATTTTTACAACTAATGCTGAAATAATAGATATTGGAACAAAAGTATTATTTGTTAATATTTTTCTTGAGATAGGAAGAACATTTAATGTTGTAATAATAAATTCTTTAAGAGCTGCCGGAGATGTTAGATTCCCTGTGTATATTGGGATATGTTCTATGTGGACTGTAGGAGTACTTCTTGCATATTTTTTAAGCATTACATTAAATTTAGGTATGCCTGGCATGTGGATGGCACTCGCTCTTGATGAATGGACAAGAGGTATTATCATGTACAAAAGATGGACAAGAAAAAAATGGTATGGAAAAGCTCTTGTCACAAAATAAAAATATAACTGTCACCTATTTGACATTATTTATCTGTATTATATAAGTATAGAAGATTTATTAAGAGGTGACAGATATGAATCTAAGTAATAAAATTAAAATTATGGTAAAACAAGGATTTAAAAAATACGTTTCAAGGATGACAAATACTATTACATTTGAATATAAAGGCAATGTATGGACATTAGACCAGGTCAAAGATATTTCAATTGCAATAATTTTAAGATATAAAAAATGGTACGATGGATATATTACAAACTTAGAACTTCAAAGAGCTATTGTATTTGATAGAAAATATAGAAAAATTCATGAAAACCTTGCTTTAGGATAAAATTAAAAGCTGACAGAAATAATAAAATATTTCTGTCAGCTTTTTAAATTAAAAAAATTATATTAATATAAAATAGCAATAATATCACTACTTGTGCAAATAAAAACATATAAATTAGTAGTTTTATTTTAAATATAATAATATAATTATAGTATAAAAGTAATGGGGATGAGAATATGAAATTATTAAATAAAGGTGATAAAGTTGCACTTACAGCATGTTCTAACACACTTATGCCATATAGAAAAAATGAAATAGATAGGCTTTTAAAAATACTAACAAACATTAATTTAAAACCGATTTTAAGTCAATATATATTTTCTGATAATATATTTTCTGTTAAACCTAAAGATAAAGCAGATGAACTTATAAAATTTTATGAAGATAGAAGTATAAAGGCTATATTTGATGTCTCTGGAGGAGATTTATCAAATCTTGTATTAGATTATTTAAATTTTAATATAATAAAAGAAAAAACTAAACCATTCTTTGGATATAGTGATTTATCTGTACTTTTAAATGCATTCTATCACAAAACGAATAATTTAAGCTTTTTATATCAGATAAGAAATCTTGCAAACGATAAATCTGAAAGACAGATCAAAAGATTTTCTGAAACATTTATTGATGGTACGAATCAAAGTCTTACTAATTTTAAATATAGATGGTTAAATCATCATGCGATGTCTGGAATAGTAATTGGAGGAAATATACGTTGCTTTTTAAAACTTGCAGGTACAAATTTTATGCCTTCATTTGATGATAGAATTTTATTTTTAGAAAGCTATGGTGGAGATAAATTGAAAATAGCTTCTTTTTTTGCGCAATTAAAAAATAGCGGCATTTTAAAAAAAGTAAGTGGAATACTTTTAGGAACATTTACAGAACTCGAAAAAACAGATAATATAGAAGATGTACTTTCATATGTTTTTGGAAAGTTAACTATACCAGTTGCAAAAACAAATGAAATAGGTCATGCAACTGACTCAAAATGTCTTATTTTAGGTGAAAAATTAAATTTAAATTAAATACTACATGTAAACAAGGAGATATATATTATGGATAAAATATTATATGAAGAAAATTTTAACAATCTTTCTAGAGATGAGAAACAGAAATTAATGATTTCTATAGAAAATAAATATGAAAATTTAAAATTCAAATCATTCGAAGAATACGAAACTGAAGAAGGAAATTTTTCATCAGCTGTTTTTATATTAGATAATTCAGAGTTTGTTTTTATTCCAGGAAAAGAAACTCATATAGGTTTTTCGGATAAAAATAGCATTATGAAAAATAAAATTTATCCATATATAGATGAATATCTAAAGGATGAGACTGCACAAATCCCTTGCTTACTTAATAGTACAGATGAATTTTTTAATAGGTACTTAACAAAAAGAAGAAAATTTAAAATGGAACCTACTCTTGTTGAAAGAGATAAAATTGAAGTAAAATGTATAAACAATCCGGAAGAAAAAAATCAAAATGATTCTAAATTATATTATGATGGTGTTTTTTCAATACTTGATATCAAAAGATATATAAAAGAAAGTGGATTTTCAATAATTACTGGCGATGAATGGGAATATTTAAGTGGTGGAGAAAATCCTGATATATTTATTCCTTCTATTTATCAAGAAATTGAAAAATATGCCACTAAAAATATGTCTTATTTTGATGATGAACCCTATTTAAATAAATTTGGACTTTTTATAAATTATAATAATATGGAGGCAGAACTCGTTGATTCTCCTTATTTATGTAAGGGAAGTGATTTTGGAGATATCATTTCATTGTATAATATTTATGCAGACAGTATGCCGTATTCAAGCCATTATATACCAATGCAAAGAGTTAATGAAGAAGACATAATGGCTGATGGATTTGATATTTATGTGAGAAGAGTTTTAAGATTAAATAACTTATAAATTTGACAATCGTAAAAATTTAGATTATTATAAATTTATAATTTTATAAATAGAAAACAGTGATAAAGAGGAGTAAATTTTACATTCATTATTAGAGAGAGGGAAAAAGCTGAAAAACCCTTATGATATGTAATTTTGAAGGTAGCTTTTGAGTTTCTTTGGTGAAAAGTGTAGTAGCTAAAGACGGTTTTAAATCGTTAATTTTTAAGAGCCTGATTTTTCAGGAATAAAGGTGGTACCGCGGTCTTCGTCCTTTCATAGGATGAAGGCTTTTTTTATATTTTATAAAAATTTTTATATGGAGGAATTTATATGTCAGAAATAAAGAATATTGCAACAACATATGATCCTAAAGAATTTGAAGATAGGATCTATAAAAAATGGGAGGATAAGAAGTATTTTACACCAGAAGTCGATAAAAGAAAAAAACCTTATACAATTGTAATGCCTCCTCCTAATATTACAGGAAAACTTCACTTAGGTCACGCACTTGATAATACAATGCAGGATATGCTTATAAGATTTAAGAGAATGCAGGGATATTGTGCATTATGGATTCCAGGTGAAGATCATGCATCAATCGCAACAGAAGTTAAAGTTGCTAACGAACTCTCTAAAAAAGGAATAGATAAAAAAGAAATCGGAAGAGATGCTTTTCTTGAAAAAGTTTGGGATTGGACTCATGAATATAGAGAAAGAATAAGAACTCAGCTTAAAAAAGTAGGAGTTTCTGCAGACTTTACAAGAGAAGCTTTTACAATGGATGAGAATCTTGATAGAGCTGTAAAGCACGTTTTTGTAAAATTATATAATGAAGGTCTTATATATCAAGGAAACAGAATTGTTAATTGGTGTCCTAAGTGCCAAACTGCTTTATCTGATGCAGAAATAGAATATGAAGAACAAGATGGATTTTTCTGGCATATTAAATATCCATTTGTTGATGGTTCAGGATTTTTAGAAATCGCAACAACAAGACCTGAAACATTACTTGGAGATACTGCAGTTGCAGTAAACCCTAATGATGAAAGATATAAAAATATAGTAGGAAAAGATTTAATTCTTCCTCTAACAGATAGAAAGATTCCTGTAGTTGCAGATGATTACGTAGATATGGAATTTGGAACAGGAGCAGTTAAAATCACACCAGCGCATGACCCTAATGATTATCAAGTAGGAAAGAGACATAATCTTGAAGAAATAAAGATTTTAGATGAAAAAGGTATAATAAATGAAAATGGCGGAAAATATAAAGGAATGGACCGTTATGAAGCAAGAAAAGCTATGGTTAAAGATCTTGAAGATCAAGGATTTTTAGTTAAAGTTGTACCACATTCTCATAATGTAGGAACACATGATAGATGTCACACAACAGTTGAACCAATGATTTCAAAGCAGTGGTACGTAAAGATGAACTCATTAGCAAAACCTGCTATTGAAGCTGTAAGAAGTGGAAAAACAAAATTTATTCCTGAAAGATTTGATAAAACATATTATAACTGGATGGAAAACATTCAAGACTGGTGTATTTCAAGACAGTTATGGTGGGGACACAGAATACCAGTTTATTATTGTAAAGACTGTAATAATATTATGGTTCTTGAAAATGCTCCACATAAATGTAGTAAATGCGGAAGTACACATATAGAGCAAGATAAAGATGTACTTGATACATGGTTTTCTTCAGCTTTATGGCCATTTTCTACTCTAGGCTGGCCTGAAAAGAATGATGAGCTTGAATATTTTTATCCTACAAATGTATTAGTTACTGGATATGATATCATTTTCTTCTGGGTTGCAAGAATGATATTCTCAGGAATACACAACATGGATGAAACACCATTTAACACTGTTTTAATACATGGTATTATAAGAGATTCTGAAGGAAGAAAGATGAGTAAATCTTTAGGTAATGGTGTTGATCCACTTGATGTTATTAAAGACTATGGTGCAGATGCACTTAGATATATGCTTATTGCAGGAAATGCTCCTGGAAATGATATAAGATATTATCCTGAAAAAGTTGAGGCAGCAAGAAACTTTGCAAATAAGATGTGGAATGCATCAAGATTTGTTATGATGAATCTTGATAGAGATTTAATTAATAAATATAAAGATGATACAGATTATGATTTAGCTGCAAAATGGATATTATCAAGAGCAAATGATTTAATTAAAGAAGTTACAGACAATCTTGAAAAATATGAACTTGGTATAGCTATGCAAAAAGTTCATGATTTTATGTGGACTGAATTCTGTGATCTTTATATTGAAATTGCAAAACCAGCTCTTTATGGTGATGATGAAAAAGCAAAGGGAATAGTATCAAATGTATTATATAAAGTACTTGTTACTGGTCTTAAATTATTACATCCTGTTATGCCATTTATCACAGAAGAAATATATACTCATTTAACAGAGGAAGATACTATAACAACTGCAAAGTGGCCAATATATGATAAATCATTAAATAATAAAAATGCTGAAAAAGATATGGATTATATAGTTGAAACTATAAAAGCATTAAGAAATATAAGAGCAGAGATGAATGTTGTTCCATCTAGAAAAGCAAAAGTTATCTGCTATGTTAGTGATGAAGCAAAAGAAGCATTTAAATTAGGTGCTCATTACTTAGAAAAACTTGCATCAGCTTCTGAAGTTGAACTTATAGATAATAAGGACAGTGTACCTAAAAATGCAGTTTCACTAGTAGTTACAGCTGGAGAAATATATATGCCGTTATTTGATTTAGTTGATAAAGATAAAGAAACTGAAAGATTAAATAAAGAATTAGACAGATTAAATAAAGAAATTGAAAGAATTGATAAGAAACTATCTAATAAAGGTTTTGTATCTAAAGCGCCCAAAAATGTCGTTGATGGAGAAAAGGATAAAAAAGCAAATTATGAAAAGATGTTTAAAGCTGTTAAAATAAGGATTGAATCTTTAAATTAGATGTTTTCACAAATTTACAAAAAGCTATTTATATATTTTTGTTTTTAATATATAATATATATTGTTTTTAAAATATATTTATTCATACGAAGGGGAGAAATCGATGGCTGAATTAAATCATGAACTTGGAATAATAGCATTGGAAAGCTGCAGACAGCTTGGAAATGATATAGATAAGTTTATACAGACTAAGAGAAATAAAGATGAATCTTTTCTTATTCCTGTTAATGAAATAAGATTTGCAAATGGTGAAGGAAAAATTAAAATTTCTGAATCTATAAGAGGCAAAGACATTTATATATTATGTGATGTAGGTAACTATAATTGTACATATAACATGTTTGGCTTTGAAAATCATATGGGACCTGATGAACATTTTCAGGATATAAAAAGAACTGTTTCTGCAATAAGGGGAAAGGCTGCAAGTATTACTGTAATTATGCCTTTACTTTATGAATCAAGACAGCATAGAAGAAAAGGAAGAGAATCTCTTGACTGTGCTTTAGCACTCCAAGACCTTCAAAGACTTGGCGTTGATGAAATATTTACATTTGACGCTCATGATCCTAATGTACAAAATGCAATACCATTATTGTCTTTTGAAAACCTATATCCTACATATGATATAGTAAAGTCACTTATATCAAATGAAAAAACATTAGAACTTGACAAAGAAAAATTATTAGTTATAAGTCCAGATACAGGTGCTATGGATAGAGCTATTTATTATGCAAGTGTTCTTGGAGTTGATGTTGGTTTATTCTATAAGAGAAGAGACCGTTCAACAGTTATAAATGGAAAGAATCCTATAGTTCAACATGAATATGTTGGTAGAGATGTAGAAGGAAAAGATGTTTTAATCGTTGATGATATGATAGCATCAGGAGAATCAGCTCTTGATGTCGCAAAAGAACTTAAAAAGAGAAAAGCAAAAAATGTATATATAGCAGCAACATTTGGTTTCTTTACTGAAGGAATAGAAAAATTCAATCAAAATTATAGAGATGGAATAATAAAGAGAATCTACTGTACAGATTTAACTTATATTCCAGAAGAACTAAAAACAACTGAATGGTTTAAAGCTGTTGATATGTCAGAATTTGTAGCAAGAATAATCAATAGATTAAATCACGGTAAATCTATAGCAAAATATTTAGATGCAACAAGAATTATTCATACATTATTACATAAATAATATTTATTTATTAAACTTAAATTTATGCTGTTTCAAAATAATTTTTTGAAACAGCATTTTTTATAAATATGTTATAAAGTGTTAAATGTGTCCATATATTAGAATATTAGATTAGATTCAAAAGTATGGAGGCATATATGAAAACTAAAAAAAGTTTAATCAATTTAGTATTTTGGATTTCACTTTCTTTACTATTTAATATATTTATATACTATTTAAAGGGATATGATTCTGCAATAGATTATTTAGGAGGATACATAATTGAAATGTCTCTTAGTATCGATAATCTATTTCTTTTTTTAATGGTTTTTTCAGAATTTCATATAGATGAAAAATATCAAGAGAGAGTACTTCTTTATGGGGTATTTGGTGCTATGATATTGAGATTTATTTTTATAATATTAGGAATTAGAATAATAAATGCATTTTCATTTATGCTTTCAATTTTTGGAATAGTAATTATAATGAGCGGATTAAAAATGTTTTTAGGAATTGAAAAAAACGAGAATTTTCATAATAAACATATTGTTAAAATTATAGAGAAATTTATACCTATAACAGATCGAATTTATGGCCATAAATTTTTTATAAAAAAGAATAATATTATATATGGTACACCTCTTTTGCTTTCACTTTTAGTTATCGAATTTTCAGATATAATTTTTGCACTTGATTCAATTCCAGCTATATTTTCTATTACTACTGATACATTTATTGTGTATTTTTCAAATATATTTGCTATACTTGTTCTTAGAAGTATGTATTATATTTTAGCTAAGATGAATAGCATGTTTAAATTTATGAAATATGGTGTTGGATTTATTCTTATTTTTACAGGAATAAAACTAGTACTTTCAGATTTTAGCTATAAAATATCATCGTCAATTTCAATTTTATTTATTGTATCTATATTATTATTTTTTATTTTACTTTCATTACTAATAAAAGAAAAGGGACACTAACATAGGGAGGGATTTTTTGAAATTAAATAACAGAACAAAAGGAATATTATGCATGATATTTTCTTCATTTGGATTTGCAATGATGGCAACATTTATTAAATTATCAGGTGATCTTCCATCATTTGAAAAGAGTTTTTATAGAAATTTTATTGCAATTTTAATTGCAGGATTTATGCTTATAAAAAATAAACAAAGTTTTTTAGGAAAACTTGAAAACCAGAAATTATTATTACTAAGATCAACACTTGGTACATGTGGAATCTTTTTAAATTTTTATGCAATCGATAGGCTTGTCTTATCTGATGCAAATATGTTAAATAAGCTTAGCCCATTTTTTACGATTCTTTTATCAACTATAATTTTAAAAGAAAAAATGACTAAAAAACAGGCAACTGTTGTGACAACATCACTTATATTTGCATTTTTAGGTTCTCTTTTTGTAATCAAACCGAAATTTGCATTTGAAGCTTTACCATCATTATCTGGAGCACTTGGAGGATTTTGTGCAGGTGCTGCTTATACATGTGTAAGGAAACTTTCAGGTAAAGAGAAACCAAATACGATAGTATTCTATTTTTCTCTATTTTCATGCCTTGCATCATTACCTCTTATGATGATTTCTTATAAACATATAACACTTATACAGTTTATATATCTTATCATGGCAGGTGTATTTGCAAGTGTAGGACAATTTGGTATAACTAATGCATACAAGTTTGCAAAAGCAAATCAGATATCTATTTTTGATTATACTAATATAGTATTTTCAGCAATAATAAGTATAGTTTTATTTGGAGTAATTCCTGATGTATATAGTTTTATAGGATACATTATAATTTTTCTTTCATCTTTTTATATGTTTATGTTTAATAAAAAGATGGATCAATGTACAGATACTAAATAATTTAAAAAACTTTCATAATTAACTATATTTCTCATATAATATGTTATAGTAATTATTTGCGGTGATTCTTGCATTTGGAAAAGTACATAAGCTCTAGGTTTTTATATATTCGCTCTTTAAAAAAAAATCATATAGCTGAATTTAAAACAAAAGAACTTGAAAAAGAATATAGAAAACAAAAAAAGCTTATACTAAATATAAGTAAAGATAAAAATAAATCTCTTGCTATTTTAAAAAAAATGGTTAAAAAATGGTATATAAATAATGGATGTGACTTAAAATCTGAAAGAGTATATATAAATACAAAACTCCAGTCATATATGGCTGGAGGGTGTGGTATAGAAGCATCATTTATAGCGAGCTTTACTGCAAGTATGACATTATCATTCTTAAACAATAATATTTTAAAAACAGAGAAGTTTTATGCTGTTATTTATGTTATAATTTTTTTGTGTGGTTCATCGTACTTTTTACTTAAAGAAAATAAAAATGTAGAAATGTATAATTTATTCTTAGAAGCAGTAAATGAAATATTAATTTCTGAATAAACTTTCTTCAAAATGAGAAAAATACTCGTGAAAGGAAGTGCTGCTTTATGGATATGGACAAAATTGAGAAGCTTAATAAAAATGATTTAAATGATGGCTTTTATGATTACCATTCTGGTTATGTATTAAGTGATGAAAAAGATAAACTTTCTGAGCATTATCAAATACAAGGATTTGATGGTAGTAATTTAGAAAGTAAAGAATAAAAAAATTATAGGCTGCACATAAATTTATGTGTAGCCTTTTTATTATAATAATATTTTAAGGTGAAATAGTATATGTACAAAATAGAAAGTGTTATTGATAATGTTATATTTTTAGATATTGTAACTGCTTCTGGTAATAATGGAATATCTTATATTATTGCATTATCATTAATTAAAATAAAAAATAAAAGACTATATAAAAAATCTTTTTATATAAAACCTCAAAGAAAAATAAATACAGCTTTATTAGAAGATAACGTAATAATAGATAAAAATCTTTTATATATAGGTAAGAATATTAATGAAATAAGAGATGAATTTATTACTTTTTTAGAAGACCTGCCTGTAATATGTGATAGTGAAAAAAAATATTTAATGATAAAAACTATATTTCATAATTTAAAAAATGTATTTATGAATAGCTTTGAACTTGCAGGAATACTAGAACCGTATCATGAAAGTTTTACTAAAGACTACCTTTTAAAAAATCTTACAAATAAAGAATTTAGCACTATTTCCATCGAAAATTTACCGCTTAAGAATTTTTATATAGTAAACTCTCTTCTTGTAAGACAGTATGACAGAGAAAATAGGGAGAAGGATGATCTTTTTAATGTTATAAAAAACGATTATAAAAATCTTTTATCATGGTCATGGATAAAATATATAAAAATGCCTTTATTCTTTGATTTTTCAAAATATGATTATGTCTCTTTTTCTGATAAAATAAAAAAGAATATTCATAAAAAGAATATAAAAATAGATTATAAAAAGTGTGAAATGTTATTAAAAAATAAAGAGATTTTTGATAACGGAACAGAATTTTCATATAAATATAGACCTTATCAAGAAGAAATTTCAAGAAAAATCAGAGAAAATATACAGCAAAATGAAAAAATATTTATTGAAGCTCCAACTGGAAGTGGTAAAACTTTTGCATATGTTCTTGTTCTTGTAATTTTATCGTATATAAATAAGTTAAGAAATAAGAGAGCAGATGCAAGTTTCATTATTTCAACAAATACAAAAGAACTTCAAAATCAACTTATAAAGAAAGACATACCAGATATAATAGACACATTAAATTTAAGAAACTTAGTAACATTTGGATCTATTAAAGGTAAGAATAATTATATTTGTATTGATAGAATAAATTCATGCGAAAAATTTGATAAATCATATGAATCATCATTATCAGAAATTTATATAAGAAGATTTATAAAAGGTGGAAAATTTGGAGATATTGATGATATTAATTTTTCAATGTATAGAAAATTTAATGTTTCTTATTACATAAATGATATAGTCTGTGATTCAGACTACTGTGATACTTCATTATGCAAGAAAGAATGCTATTTTAAAAACAAATGTTTAAACCTTTCTGATGAAAATATAACAGTTATAAATCATTCGCTTCTTGCATGTTGGCCATATAAGGAAAAAAAGAAAATATCTCATCTAATTATAGATGAAGCACATAATTTATTAGATAAATGCTATGATTTTTTTTCAGAAGAATTTAGCTATTTAGAATTTTTAAAACTGCTTGAAAATATTGATAAACATAATCCTACTATTATTTATAATCTTACAAATTTAAATATTTCATATGGATTTCGTGAAAATATTGATAAAGAAAAAATAATACGTTTAAAAAATGATGCTAAAATAAATACTGAACTTCTTTTAAACGAATTTAAATCCATGAAAATTTCAGATGGAAGATATAATTATTCTTTTGAATTTTTTTTGCCGCCTTCTGATATAAAAGATAATATAAAAATATTAGCAGATGAGATTTATGATATAAAAGAAAGTATTTATGCTCTTTATAAAACAATCGAAACTTACTTCAAAAATATAATGAATGAAGATAGTGACACAGATGACAAAAGTGCAAAAGTAGTAAGTGAATATATTGTAAAGTTAAAAAAATATTTTGATTTGCTTGATAAATTCCTAGAAAAAAATAAGAACTTTGCTAAAATTATTACTGTAGATTCTGAATATAATGATTTTAAAATCACAAATACTCCATTAAATGTAGGAAATATGTTTAATGAAAATATACTAAAAGATGTTAAAAGTACAGCATTTATATCTGCAACTTTGAAGATTGATAATTCGTATAAAACAATAAAAAATCATTTAATGCAGCAAGAAGCAAAGGAATATACTGTAAAACCAATATTTAATCT
Source organism: Clostridium sp. BJN0001 (assembly GCF_022869825.1). Classification (NCBI taxonomy): domain Bacteria; kingdom Bacillati; phylum Bacillota; class Clostridia; order Eubacteriales; family Clostridiaceae; genus Clostridium; species Clostridium sp. BJN0001. Next base: position 1,328,635 of record NZ_CP094971.1, read on the forward strand.
TAAAGACAGGACAAAAATATTTGCTTTAAATGATGCTGGAAGATATACTTCTTCATTTTTTATAAAAAGAATATCAAATTTCATTTTTAATATAGCCGTAAAAACTAATGGACATATTTTAGTTCTGTTTACTAACAATTATAGAAAGGAGCAGGTTCTTTCTAACCTTGAAATATTATCTAATAATACAGATATTGAAGTTTATACAAACAAAAAATCAATTAATGCATTAAAAGATCCAAAAAGAAAAGTTATAATTCTTGGAACAAAATTATTTTTTGAAGGAATTGATATACCTGGAGATGCTTTAAATGTTGTAATTTTAGATAAACTACCAAATTATAGTCCAGAATATCCTATATTAAAAGCAGTTACAACATATAAAAATAAGTCATATCAAAGCTTTAATTATCCAAATTTATGTATCAAAATGAAACAAATTTATGGTAGGCTTATAAGAAGTGATCTTGATTATGGATATTTTATTGTATTAGATCCTGGTATTAATAAACTTACAATGTATAATCTTCAAAATGATTTAAATGGTCCTGACATTAAAAACGCATCTATGGCATCTATTATAAAATTGATAGACGCTGATTATAAAAAATACAAAAGAGAAAATCTTAATTCAATTATAAATAAAATAAAATGTAAAGATAAAGAAATATATGATAATTTTAATAATGAATCAAAAATAAATAAATTATTTTGGAAAGTTCAAAAGGATGATAAAAATTGTTATTTATTTAAAAATATTGATTATGTCTTAAAAACTACTAAAAAGTTATAAAAATGTTTACATATTTATGATATAATATATTAAATAATATTGAAAAATAGGAGATACAAAATGATTACTAAGAAACTTAAGAAGCTAATATTATTTACAGCTATATTAACTGGAACGTTTTGCTTTACTAATGAAAATGTATATGCTGAATGGATTCATCAAGACTCATCATGGAAGTATACAGAAGAAGGAGTTAACATAACTGGCTGGAAACTTATAAATGGACTTTGGTATTATTTCTATCCAAATAATAATATGGCAGTAGGATGGGTAAATGATAATGGAACATATTATTATATGGATGAGTCTGGTGCAATGAATACTGGATGGATTAAAATTAATGATAAATGGTATTATCTTTTAGGAAATGGCAGCATGGCAACTGGCTGGATTAATGATAATAACGCTTCTTACTATTTAAATAGTAGTGGCGATATGGCAGTAGGTGTTATTAATATAGGAAAAATGCAATATGAGTTTGATGAAAGTGGAAGATTAATAAAAAGTTCATCAAAAGAAGAATCATCATCTCAGATAATAGATTCAGACAAAGATTATGCATATGATTATATTAATAAAAACGGATATGTTGCCACATCAGAAAATCCACTTAATGTAAGAGAAAATGCGGATATTGGTTCTAATATAGTAGACAAGCTTCCTAAAAATTCAATGGTTTATGTGCTTTATTCAAAAAATAATTTTTATAAAGTGCAATATAATAATACTAAAGAAGGATTTGTTTCAAAGGATTACATAACTTTTGATAAAGAAAACATAGTAACTGATGATAATTTTTCAAAAAATACTATCTCTTATGAAGAAAATTCATATACATTCAATTTTAATATAAGAAAAACAGCTCCTTATAAAGATAACAAGAACTATTATTCTAATAATAATATTTTTTATCAGGTAAAACTATCACCTCCATTTATGAATGGAAGTAAACAAATTATAGGGAACTGTACTTGGTATGCATATGGACGAGCTATGGAAATTACGGGCATGAAACAACTTGATGCAGGATTTACTGGGAATGCATATGAGTGGTGGAAAGCTAATCTAAAAAGTGGGAAATATAAATATGGACAAACGCCAAGACTTGGTGCTATTGCTGTATGGAATACATCTCTTCCAGGTTCTACAGGTCATGGACATGTTGCTGTAGTTGAAGATATAGATGGCGACGATGTATACATATCAGAATCAGCTTGGTCTGGAGTTCTTTTTTCATATAAACATATATATAATACTGAAGATTTATTCGGATATATATATTTAGATCAGCCAAATTTCTAATATCTATTTAAGGAGGAATTTATATGAGCGAAAAAGAAAATGACAATAAAAAGAGTAGAAAAGTTAAATTATCCGAATCAGAGCAAGAGGATGCTGCAAAGGCAATAATAACTTCATGGCTTCGAGAAAATAATTAAATAAGGTATTTACAAATGATAGAATGTTTAATAGTAAGTTTATTATTAATTTTTATAATAACTTCTTTAATAAAAAATGTATATTACAAAATAAAAAGGAATGCCATTGGCAAGAATGGCGAAAATGAGGTAAATAAGATTATATCAAAGAATTTAAATAGAAATTTTTATATTCTAAAAGATATATTATTAAATCATAATGAAAAGACTTCACAAATAGATCACATTATTATTTCTAAAAAAGGAATATTTGTTATAGAGACTAAAAATTACTCTGGGAAAATTATAGCGAATAAAGATAAAAAATATTGGACTCAATTTGTAAAAGGGGAAAAGCATTTTTTCTTTAATCCTATATTGCAAAATGAAGGCCATATAAGAATGCTTAAAAATATTTTAAAATATAAATATGGTAGAAATATAAATATATACTCAGTAGTTGTTTTTACAAATAGAAGCAAAGTAGAAAATATTGATTTTTTAGATTCAGTCATATATATAAATCAACTGATTAAATTTATTAAAAATAAAAAATGTTCAAGAAAAGACATGATTTCAAAAGATGACATGAATTATTTGAAAGATCTAATATTAGAAAATAATATTAAAGATAAAAAAATTAGAAATAAACATATTAAATATGTAAAGGAAATAGCAGGAAAGAAATGATGTAATGTCTAAAAAGAAAATAATAATTGGAGTTTTGTCTTTATTTCTAGCTTCTGCACTAGGTGCAATACTTGGAATTTTAAAATATAATAATGATTATAATTACACATTTAAAAATAATTATAAAATATTAAAAAGTGAAGATACTAATAAAACAAATAAAAATGCAATATATTCTGATAAAGATATTGATATAACAAATCTTCAGAAACTTGATTGCGAACTTACAGCGTATTGTGGCTGCTATGAATGTTCAAAGAATTTTGGAATAACTACTGCACTTGAAACTGAAGCTAAGATTGGTATAGTTGCAGCTCCTGTAGATATACCTCTTGGTACTATGCTATATATTCCAAGTCTTAAATATTTAAAAGAAGATGGAATATTTTATATTGAAGATAGAGGTGAAGCTGTAACAATCAAGAATAATGATGTACATATAATTGACGTTTATCTTCCAAAACATGAAGATACAATTGAATTTGGAAGAAAAAAAAGTGATGCTTACATAATAAAGTAGTATAAATAATTAAATATAACCTAAACTAAGAGTACTCTCGGAAACAAATGAATAAATGATGGAATTTTATGCAGTTCAATTTATGCCTGATTTTTGCAATGAAATAATTAAAAACAGGCATGAGAAATAAGCCTTACTAAAAAGGTTTGAAAAAAATGGTATTTATAATATCAAAGACATTTATAATTTGATTCTTGCATCAAGATGAATATTTATTCCAATCATCATGGTAAAAAATGAATATCTTTTTTTACCGCGAATTTGCATCTGATGAAGCTTATAATCATTCAAGATGCGGTTATTAATCCGTTCAGAACAGGTTCTGGTTTTATAGGTTTCTTTCCACTTTTTTGTACCTCTAGGTACTGTAGTGAATAGACGTAAATCCCAGTCCGGTTTTGTATAAATTACTCGCCCATATTTAGATGGTGAGCATTGATTCTTGTGAGAACATTCATCAATTTTGCCACATGCTAGAGGGCAACGCCATTTATGGCGTGAACGGCTTTTGCAAAAGCCGTCATAAATCATTTCATTACTACCAATACAGATAGGGATTCCTTTATCTGTTATGCTGATTGCTTTCGGAAGCGTAGCAGCTTTTCCACGATTGGAATTTAAGTCAATGAAAGGATTTATTCCCCATTCTTTGAGTAATTCATAGGTGGGATAATTGTCATTAGCAGAGTCAAAGCAGATATTGCTTATGGGAAGTTCGGGAGAAACTTCTCTAAGCTCTGCTAGTGAAACAATGCCTGAAATACTATCGTGACGTTTTGCTTGGGTATAACGAAATAATAATGGAAGATCCGATTTAGTAACAGGATCATAAGTAGATAACGCATATAACGTATGTCCATAAAACCAAGTATTAAGATCACTGTCCCATCCCCAAGTGGCATCAATATCAGAATATTTTCTATCACAGTTACAGTTATAAATGCCGTTTTCGCGGCAACTGCAAACTTTAGAACCTAGTGATGAAGAGTGACAGTGAACGCAAGTACCATCGCCAGCAACAGTAAGGTTTTCAATAGAAATTAACCCTAACTCAATAGATGGAACTATAGCAATAAGAGAGAAAATATCTTGAAGAAGACGTTCGTAACGGTTAGAAAAATTTTTATCTGTAAGAAAAAAGTCAGTAAGTTTTTTAACCACATTTGGGTGTTTGTTAGGTAATTTTTTATTTTTGCCAGGTGCTTTTGACTTAGGTTTTGATGACTTTGGATATTTATGAAGTTCTTTTTCATCAAATCTATCTTTAGAAGTATCTCGAAGCCATAGGCGATTAATTAAGTCATAGTAAGAGCCTAAAGGTGGAAGTGAATCAGGAGAACAACCTATTAGCATTGCTAAAAGATCATCAGAGATTAAAGTGTTCACCCAATTTGTAAGACTGGTTTCTCCCATATCTAGCATGAGAATGATAGAACGAAAAATTTCAGGTTGATTTAATGAAGGTCTACCAGTTTTAGAGTAATAAGGTTCTAAAACAGAATGTAGTGGATCAAGATTAAGAGAAGTAAGTTTTTTTATCGAATCAGAATAAGAACTAAGCCTTTTTCGCAAAGAAGCATTTAATGTTGATGCGGAATTAGAAAGAAAATCAATATATTCCTTGTGTGAAGTCCAAAATTTTAGCATATGTGAAGTGCCTCCTAAAAAATGTATTTTTATAAGAGGCTACGCCGCAAATTTCTGTAAATTTGTCAAGTGATTTATACAAAAAACAGAAAAATTATGCATAAATTTTGGAGGAATCCATATGGAATATCAAAAATAAAAATCGAGTAAACTCGGGCGTTATAGACTTTCCGAGAGTACTCAACTAAGTAAAAGGAGGTTATATTTTATGAAAAAATTTATACACACTCTTATACTTACTATCTTATGTATTAATATATTTAGTCTAAATACATTTAAAGTCTATGGTATTGTTGAATCAAGAGAGAAAGATTATTTAAATAATAATAGACAGATAATAAGAGATTTAAAACATAATATAGAATCAGAAGATATCTCCTCTTCTGATGTACGAAAAGATTTTTTTGGATATTTTTTTCATATTAATAAATCTTCTATACGAATGAATGAAAATATACTTAAGTATACTAAAAATAAATATTTAGCAAAACAAGCCAAAATATCTATAAAAAAATGTTTGAATAATGAAATGCAAATGGCGGCACTTCTTGAATGTATTAATGAAGATTTATCTGAAGATAAAGAAAAAGCAGAATCATTTAATTCAAAATTCAAAGAAACTTACAATGAGATGCTTTATAAACTTAAAAATCAAGAATTTAAAGGCAGAGTAGATCTTGATTTCAAAGATACAATAAATATTCATCATGAATATTCTATTGCAATCTGTACTGAATCTTTAAAATATATTAATGGAAAAACAGAATATAAAGTAATTAACAACATTATTAAAGATTATCAGAATGACTTAAAAAAGTATGAAGATATAATAAATTAATAATAGAGGGATAGAATTTATCTATCCCTCTATTTATTTTATATAAAAATCTTTATTTTTTAATAAATTTATTTCTATAATAAATTAAACATTTACATTGGCTGATTTGCTATAATGATAAATGAGCAATAAATGCAGTATATAAATGTAATTATGTCAATAAAGTTGACATCTTATTGCTATAATGATATTATAATTTGTACAAAGATAAACAATTTATAATTTATCTTTTTTCGCAATAATTGCAATAATTATATTTATAAAAATGGGGGTTTTTATTATGAACGGACTTATAATGATAGCCATAGTAATCGTAGTATTGGCTTTGGGGTACCTTTGCTACGGAAGATGGCTTGTCAAAACTTGGGGAATAGACCCAGAAAGAAAGACACCTGCATATACTAAGCAGGATGGTGAAGATTATATTCCAACACCAAAAGGAGTTGTATTTTCACATCAGTTCTCATCAATTGCAGGTGCAGGTCCTGTAACTGGACCTATAATTGCAGCAATGTTCGGATGGCTTCCGGTATTAATCTGGTTACTCGTTGGGGGAATCTTTTTTGGTGCAGTACATGATTTTGGAGCACTTTATGCATCAGTAAAAGAAGACGGTAAATCAATTGGAGAAATAGTAGAACAGTATATAGGAAAAACTGGTAGAAAATTATTTTTCATATTTGCTTGGATATTTTCACTTCTTGTAATTGCAGCTTTTGCAGATATGGTTGCAGGAACATTTAATGGATATACAGCACAAGGCACTAAAAATTATGCAGGTGGTGCAGCAGCATCTATTTCAATGTTATTTATTGTAGTAGCAGTTTTATTTGGTTTATTTATTAAATATAATAAACCATCTCAGAAATTACAATTTGTTATCGGAATTATTTTATTAGCTGCAATGCTAGTTGCAGGTATTGCATATCCAATAATATTAAGCAAATATTCTTGGCTAGTTGTAATATTTATCTATCTTTTCTTAGCTGCAATTACTCCAATGTGGATTTTAATGCAGCCAAGAGATTATTTAAGCACATTCTTACTTATTGGAATGATTTTAGCAGCAGTTGTTGGTGTTATTGTTAATAATCCACCAATGAATTTACCTGCTTTTACTGGATTTGAAGTAAATGGGAAATATCTTTTTCCAACATTATTTGTAACAATTGCATGTGGTGCTGTTTCAGGATTTCATAGTCTTGTTTCATCAGAAACTTCTTCAAAAACAGTTAAAAATGAAAAAGACATGCTCTTTATAGGTTATGGTGCTATGAATATTGAAACATTACTTGGAGTTATTGCATTAATAGTTGTTGGATCTGCAGCAACAAATGGACAAATGCCAAAAGGAACACCTTTTTCAATATTTTCATCACATGTTGCAAGTTTCCTAGAGATATTTGGAATTCCATCATATGCAGCAACATGTATAATGACAATGTGTGTTTCTGCATTAGCTTTAACAAGTCTTGATTCAGTTGGACGTATAGGACGTATGAGTCTTCAAGAATTTTTCTATGATTCAAAGAGTAAAGATAAAGATTTTACAGGATTTAAGAAATTTATCACAAATAAATACGTTGCAACAATACTTACTTTAGGAATAGGAGCTTTATTATCACTTGGAGGATATAACAATGTTTGGCCATTATTTGGTGCAGCTAACCAATTATTATCAGCATTAGTACTTATAACCCTTTCAGTATTTTTAAAAACAACACACAGAAAAGGTGCAATGCTTTGGGCTCCAATGTTTATAATGCTTGCAGTAACATTTACATCATTAATTCAGTCATTAGTATCAATATTATTAAAATTGAATACAGGAAAGTTTGTATTCTTAACTGATGGCTTGCAATTAATATTTGCTATTCTTCTTATAGGACTTGGATTATTAATAGCAGTTCATTGTCTAAAGAAATTATTTGTAAAAGATGATAATGCTATTGAAGCATAAATTGCAAAACTTATTGGGGTATAGCACAAAATAAAGTGTTATATCCCTTCTTTTTTAATATAAAAACATATATTAAATGAGTAAATTCTAATTTAAATAATATTATTTAAAAAAGAAACTTAAAAATACTTGCTTTTTATATCTAAAAACTTTATTATAATAATATAATATAATTTTTATAAGAAATGCAATGAGGCATGTGATTTAGATTACATGCCTCTTTTTGTTTGTTAAAAAAGAAGAAAGAGGAAACACACATGGATAAAATTGATTTAAAAATAATAGACTTATTAGAAAAAAATGCTAGATATCCTTTGAAGCGTCTGGCAGAAGAAGTATTTCTATCAACACCTGCTGTATCTGCAAGAATTGAAAAACTAGAAAATAACGGCATAGTAACAGGATATACAGCTACACTTGATCTTTTAAAACTAGATTATAACATTAAGGCTTTTATAAATCTTGAAATGTCACCAAATCAAAAAACTGAATTCTATCCTTTTATTGCATCATGTCCTAATGTACTTGAATGCAACTGCGTAACTGGAAAATATTCAATGCTTATTAAAGTAGCATATCGCTCAACAATAGAACTTGATAATTTTATAGGAAAACTTCAGAAATTCGGAAATACAGAGACTCAGATAGTATTTTCAACTCCAGTTGAAGCACGTGGATTAAAAATAGTAAAAGGAGTTTAATTAATATGTTGATTTTTATATAAATTAGATATAATAAAAGTATAGATTTTTATTAAGGAGATGTAAAAATGAATATACACAGAATAACTAGTATAGAATTGTTAAATAAAACACCTTTTTTGAATTTATACAAAGTTTTATATAAAAATAAAAAAGATACTATAAGAAACTGGATTGTTGCATCTAGAAAAAAAGAAGATGAATATAAAAATACACTTTTAAAAATATCTGACTCTAAAGATGATGCAGTAGTTATTGCAGCATTTCATAAAAAATATAAAAAGCTAGTAATAATTAAAGAATATCGTGTTCCAATTAATGACTATATATATGAACTTGTAGCAGGTCTTGTAGAACCAAATGAAGAATCTTTAAGTGCATCATCAAGAGAATTTAAAGAAGAAACAGGACTTAATTTAGTAAAAATATTAAAAAGCAAAGAAAATATATATGCATCTGCTGGAATGACCGATGAATCATTTAAATTAATATACTGCACTTGTGATGGAGAAATAAGTACAGATTTTCAAGAAGATGATGAAGATATAGAAACTCTATTAATAGATAAAAATGAGGCATTATCTATATTAAATAGCAATAATAAAATAGATGTAAAGGCATATTTTGTTCTTAAAGAATTTGCTTGTGTAGGTGAAAAAATGTTTATAGAGTAAAGTAAATAAAGGTGGTATAATAAAGGAATAATATAAAATTTGGGGGCAAAATATATGGAAACGGATTTTGAAAAAATAAGCAAAGCAAATATGATGATAAATTCCTTGTGTATTTTTACATCAATAAAAAATGATGAGGTGCTAAAAAAATACAAAGATTTACTTCAGTATTTAAGTAATGATGATGTAAATGTAGAAGAGGCTATAGACAAATATAATAAATTTCTCTATTCTCTTTTAGAGAAAGCTTCTGGAATATCTTTAAAAAAATATATAATTGATAAGATATTCTTAGATAATAATGCATTTACATCAATGATTGATATGAATAATATGATCAATCCATTTATTGTTAAACAGGTAAAATTTGAACTTAAAGCACTTCATTACATATCAGATATTAATTCTAATGTAATAAAACAAGTTATTCTCGTAAAAGGAAAGGCATTTGATTTTGAAGAAGAAATTGTAAAAAATCTCATAGATTTAGAAACAGATATTGATAAAGAGTATAATACATATAAAGAAATAGATAAACTTAAGTATAATATTTTAAATTGTGATAATTGGGGAGACTCTTTAGAAAATATAATTGAGTTTTACAAAAAATATGGTACTGGAATTTTTGGAGAATATCGTGCTTTTGTATGGGAAAATAATGATAAAAAAGGTTATCTAAGAGGTGTGAATTCTCCTGATCCTATACTCCTTTCACAGCTTGTTGGATACGAATATCAAAAAGAAACTATTATAGAAAATACTAAACAGTTTTTAAAGGGCCTTCCTGCGAACAACATTCTTTTATATGGTTCACGAGGAACAGGAAAGTCTTCTACAGTAAAGGCTATAATAAATGAGTTTTATAAAGATGGTTTAAGACTTATTGAAGTAGATAAGGAAAAGCTTGTTGATTTTACTAAAATTATAAGGATATTAAGAAATAAGAATCTTAAATTTATAGTGTTTGTAGATGATCTTGTTTTTGAAGAAGGAGAGGAAAGTTACTCTGCACTTAAAACAATATTAGAAGGTGGAGTAGAAACAAATTCAAATAATATTATTATTTACGCGACAACAAATAGAAGACATCTTGTTAAAGAAACATTTAGTGAAAGATCATCAGATAATGATGATGTTCACGCAATGGATACAGTTGAGGAAAAGCTTTCTCTATCTGATAGATTTGGAATTACAGTATCATTTTATTCACCAAATCAGAAAGAATACTTAAATATAGTTGACAAAATAGCTAAAGAGAGGAATATAGACTGCGACAAAGAATATCTTCATAAAGAAGCAATAAAATGGGTAAGGTGGCATAATGGGCAATCGCCAAGAACTGCAAAACAGTTTATAAATAATCTTGAAGGAATTTTAGATAAATAAAAAAAGCACCTCATACATATAAAGATTTTGTATGAGGTGCTTTTTTCTATTTAATTTTAAGAACATCCTCAAGATTCCCAAATATTGAATAATTAAAATCCTGATGAAGCTTAACTTCTAAAACGTCGTATAATTTTTCAAGCTGCTTTATAATCTGTTCAAGTATAAAATCATTTTTTACAAGAAGATAAATTTTACTTGTTGAACCATCTCCAATTCTAGCACAGAGTATTCCTTCAAGATTAAATGCACGTCTCGTAAAAAGGCCAGTAATATGACTCATTACGCCTGAATGATTTTGAACTATAAGTTCAATAAGATAAAAATCTTTATTAATCACCTATATCACATCCTATCATATTTAAATTTGAACTGCCTGGCTTAACCATTGGATATATATTCTCATTTTCATCTATTTCTATATTTATAAGATAGGGTTTTTTAGACTTTAAAATTTCTTTTAATTTTTTAATAGGATCAGCTTCATTATTTAAAGTAACTGAATTTATAAAAAATCCTTTTCCTATAGTTTCAAAATCAGGATTTTTTATAAAAGAAGAAGCAATAAAGTGTTTTTTAAAGAATAAATCCTGCTGCTGATGAACTAGACCTAGTCTGTGATTATTAAAAATTATTACTTTTACATCAAGATCTAATTCACTTAATGTTGCAAGTTCTTGAATATTCATTAAAATTGATCCATCTCCAGAAAAACAGATAACTTTTTTATTTTTATCTTCAATTGCAGCCCCAATTGCAGCTGGGAGACCAAATCCCATTGTTCCAAGACCTCCAGACGATAAAAAAGTATTAGGCTCTTTAAAAAGATATCTTTGAGCAACCCACATCTGATGTTGTCCTACGTCTGTTGTAATTACTGTATTTGAAGGCACATTTTCTGAAACATATGAAATTATATTTGATGGATGAAAAATACTTTCAAATTTTTTAAGAGGATAATTCTTTTTATAGCTGTTTATCCTTAAAATCCAGTCTTCTCGTTTCTGCTTTTTTATAAGAGGAAGAATATTATTTAAAAACTCATGTACATCACATGATATAGAAACATTACACTTTCTTACTTTGTCAATTTCTGCAGGATCTATGTCCACTTGAATAATCGAAGCTTTTGGACAGAATTTTTTTATATTTCCTGTTGCTCTGTCGTCAAATCTTACTCCAAGTGCAATAATAAGATCTGATTCAAAAAGAAGATAATTAGTATAAGGCGCACCATGCATTCCAAGCATACCTAAATATAAAGTATTATCAGCTGGGAAAGCTCCAAGTCCCATAAGACTCAATGATACAGGAATATTTCCTTTATTTGAAACTTCATAAAGCTTCTTAGAGGAATTAGATGATATAATACCGCCTCCTGCATATATAATTGGTCTTTTTGAATTGTTTATAAGATCCGCTATATAATTTAAAGTATAATTTTCTATTGCAGAAACTTGTTGTTCATTTTCTGATATATAGGTTTTAGAAAATTCTTTTATATCTATATCTATAATTTCAGTTTGAATATTTTTGGGAATATCAATAACTACAGGACCTTTTCTACCTTCCATTGCAATCTTAAAGGCATTATTCACTGCAGGAATTAATTCGCTTATATCTCTAATTAAAAAATTATGCTTTGTAATTGGAATTGTAAGCCCATACGTATCTACTTCTTGAAAAGCATCCGTTCCGATTGCAGATAAAGGAACTTGACCTGTTATTGCAATAAGTGGTATAGAATCAAGCTTTGCATCTGCTATTGCTGTAATAAGATTTGTTGCCCCAGGTCCTGATGTTGCAAAGCATACTCCTGGAATTTTAGAAGTTCTTGAAATACCTTGAGCTATAAATGCAGCTCCTTGTTCACTTCGTGCAAGAATATGAGTTATACTGCTTTTGTATAATGCATCATATAGTGGAAGATTAAATCCACCTGGTATTCCTGAAATAAATTTTATATTATGCATTTCTAGTAGTTTAATTACAATTTCTGCCCCACTAAATTTCAAAATAATCACCCCTTTAAATAATAAAAAAACGCCCTAAAACAAAATAGGACGAAAGCTCGCGGTACCACCTAAATTTATATCTTGCGATATACACTCATGTAATAAAAATTACTATCTCTTTAACGGAAGATGACCGTTTAATTCTACTCTCATAAAAGATTTCTTTTAAAAGCTCCTTGGCTAGATTCGAAATTTATATCATGAAAATTTGCAGCATACATTTTCTCTCTAAGCTTCAATAAATTTCTACTTCTCCACATCATTGCAAATTATTAAATTATTATTATTATATTTAAAAATTTAAAAAATATCAATACTTTATAATATTTTTTTTAAAATTAATTAAAAAACAAATATATAAATAATAGTTTACAAAATGAAGTTTGTGTGGTAAGATACATTTAAAATTTAAAAAATTTAGTTTTAGAGGTGGTTTTTGTGGGGTTAAGAAAATAATTGACAAAATAAAAATATTTATTATTAAAATTTATGGGGACTTAAGTATACTAAGATTATGTAACTCATAGTGTACTAATTAATAACAAATTTTAATTCTAATAAATATTTATTTTGGGGGCAGAAAAAATGTTAAATTATAAAAAATATAAAAGATTCAAAACTATTAATTTCAAGGAAAGAACTTGGCCAAATAATGAAATTACTAAAGCACCAATATGGTGTAGTGTCGATTTAAGAGATGGTAATCAAGCTTTGATAAATCCTATGACAGTTGACGAAAAAATGGAATTCTTTAATTTACTTGTAAAACTTGGTTTTAAAGAGATAGAAATTGGATTTCCATCAGCTTCACAGATTGAATATGATTTTCTAAGAAAACTTATAGATGAGAAGAGAGTTCCATCTGATGTTACTCTTCAGGTATTAACTCAAGCTAGACCTCATCTTATAAAGAAAACATTTGAATCTCTTAAAGGTCTTGATAAAGCTATTGTTCATATATACAATTCAACATCAGTTCTTCAAAGAGACGTTGTTTTTAATATGAGTAAAGATGAAATCAAAAATATGGCAGTAGAGGGAACAAAACTCGTAAAGGAATATTCTAAAGATTTTAAGGGCAAAATTTCACTTGAATATTCACCAGAGAGTTTTACAGGAACAGAAGTAGATTATGCTCTTGAAGTATGTGAAGCAGTTCTTGATACGTGGGAAGCATCTAAAAATAAAAAGGTTATTATAAACCTTCCTGCAACAGTAGAAATGGATACTCCAAATGTATTTGCAGACCAAATAGAGTGGATGAGTACTCATTTTAAAGACAGAGAAAGTGTTATTTTAAGTGTTCATCCTCATAATGATAGAGGTACAGGAGTTGCCGATTCAGAACTTGCGCTTTTAGCAGGTGCAGATAGAGTTGAAGGTACACTTTTTGGTAATGGTGAAAGAACTGGTAATGTTGATTTATTAACTATTGCATATAATATGTTCTCACATGGTGTAAATCCTATGCTTAATCTTGAAAATATTAATGAAATAATTAATGTTTATGAAAGATGTGTAAAAATTCCTGTTCATGTTCGTCATCCTTATGCTGGGAACCTTGTATTTACAGCATTTTCAGGTTCTCATCAAGATGCTATAAATAAAGGAATGAGAAAATATGAGGAAAGACATGGAAACTACTGGGAAGTACCTTATCTTCCCATAGATCCAAGAGATTTAGGCCGTGAGTATGAAGCTCTTGTAAGAATTAATTCTCAATCAGGAAAAGGTGGAATATCATTTGTTATGGATCATTGCTATGGATATAAACTTCCAAAAGTTATGCAAGGAGAATTTGCAAAAGTTATTCAACAAAAATCAGAAAAAGAAGGAGAAATATCTCCTGATGAAATTATGGATACATTTAAAGATGAATATTTAGATATAACTAAACCATTTAAACTTGTAAGTGTAAGTTTTGCTGATTTAGATACAAATTCTGATGAAGACAGTACATTAGTTAATGGAGTTATAGAAGCAAATGGAAATGAAGAAATAATTAAAGCTGTTGGAAATGGTCCTATAGATGCATTTAAGAAAGCTATAGGAAAAAGTGTAATGATTGATACAAAGATTATAGATTATACAGAGCATGCATTAAGTACAGGTTCAGAAGCAAAAGCTGCTTCATATGTTTATATGCAGAGAAATGATAATAATGAAAAAACATATGGTGTAGGAGTTGATAGTAATATTACAAAAGCTTCAATAAAAGCTATAATGAGTGCAATTAATAGATTATATAAATAGTAAATAAAAAAAAGTGTCCAGAAAGTTTATTTTGGGCGCTTTTTTAATTTTTTTGTAATATAATAAAGATTATAATTCTAAAAAAATTGTTGTATAATAAGTAATGCAATATAATTAATTTAGGGGGGCGATTTTAAATGAGTAAATTCTGGAATGAAGAAATTAATAGTATTAAGCCATATGTTGCAGGTGAACAGCCTAAAGACAAAAATTATGTTAAGCTAAATACAAATGAAAATCCTTATCCACCATCATGTAAAGTTCTTGAGGCTATGAAAAATGCATTAGATGCTGATCTTAGGCTTTATCCTGATCCAACATGCAGAAATCTTATTGGTGCTATATCAAAACAATATAACATAAATAAAGATGAAGTATTTGTCGGAAATGGATCTGATGAAATATTATCATTTGCTTTTAAGACATTTTTTTCAAAAAGTAAAAAACTTCTTTTTCCCGACATTAGCTATTCATTTTATCCTGTTTATGCAGAATTTTATAATTTAGATTATGAAAAGATAGAATTAGACGAAAATTTTGAACTTGATGTTAATAAGTTTAAAAGAAAAAATTCTAACGTTATTTTTCCAAATCCAAATGCACCAACAGGAAAATATGTAGAGCGAGAAAAAATCATAAGTCTTTTAGAAAATAATAAAGATGGTGTTGTAGTAGTTGACGAAGCATATATTGATTTTGGTGGTAAGTCTATGAGTGAATTCATACACAAATATAAGAATTTATTAGTTATAATGACTTTTTCAAAATCAAGATCTCTTGCAGGCTTAAGAGTTGGGTTTGCTCTTGGCGATAAAGAACTTATTGAGGGGTTAAACAGAGTTAAAAATTCAATAAATTCTTATACATTAGATAGAATTGCTTTAAAAGGTGCAGAAGAAGCAATAAATGATTCTAACTATTATAAAAATTTATCACTTAAAATTCAAAATACACGTAATAAGTATACTGAAAGTTTAAGAGAACTAGGATTTACTGTTATAGAGTCGAAATCAAACTTTATCTTTGCAAAATATAAAGAAATGGAAGGAGAGTATCTTTACAAAAAACTTAAAGAAAATGGTGTACTTGTAAGGCACTTTAACGATAAAAGAATAACAGATTATCTTAGAATAACAATTGGAACAGATGAAGAAATGGATATTCTTTTAGCAAAGTTAAAATTCATAATAAATTGAGAGAGGATCTAATTAAATGTTTATAAAAAATCATAAACTAGCGGTTATTATTTTTGCATTTACCATATTTTTATCTGTACCGCATATAGTTTATGCTTCAGCTAAAGTTGATGGACAAGCTGAAACAGAAGAAGAAAATTTCAAGGCAGAAGATAACTGGCTTACTGAAGAAGTTGGTAGACAGCTAAATAAAAGATATGATGAATTAACAAAAGATGATTTCTTAAAAATCACAAAAATCGATTTAAAAAATGAAAGATTAAAATCACATATTCCTGAAGATACAATAGGATTACTTCAAAATCTACAGTATCTTAATTTAAACTATACAAAACTCGATGGAGACATTCCAGACGAACTTGGTAAGCTTCCAAATTTGAAATATCTTGATCTTGGTGATAATAATTTCAGTGAAATTACTGAAAATATAGAAAAGAAAACTATTGATAATTTCTATACATATTGTGATATAGATGGAAATGGTTTTAGATTAAATGAAGGTTTTCATTATTTAAAAGGTAAGCTTTGTTATTATAATCATGCAGGAAACAGAGTAACTGGAGATTATAAAATAAATGGACAAACTTATCAATTTGATGAAGATGGTTTTGTAAAAAATGGCTGGGAAAAAGATGATAATGAATCATTTTTGTATTACGATAATGGCGAAATGGAAAAGAACAAATGGATGTTTATAAATGGAAAGTATTATTATTTTGACCAAGAAGGCAAAATGTTAAAAGGCATTCAAGAAATAAATGGTGATAAATACTATTTTTCTGAAGATGGATCTATGCTTTTAGGATGGCAGCAAATAGATAGTGAATGGTATTATTTTAATGATAGTGGAAAAATGTCATATGGATGGATATATTTAGGGAATAAGACTTTTTATTTTGACAAAACATCTGGTAAAATGGTAACAGGAACAGATGTTTTAATAGACGGACAAAATTATTCTTTTGATAATTATGGACATCTTATAAAAAATACATGGGTTAATGATTATACATATATAGAACCTGACGGAACAACTACATATGTAGGAGGAAATTATACTCATTCAGCTACAAATTTTAACTTATTTAAATATATGACAAGTGCAAACAATGAATGGAGTGTTCATTATGCAGCAATACGTCTTCATAGTGGAATAACATCTAATAATTGTGTTTATTTTTCATCTGAAGCATTAAGAAGAATTGGGATTAATATTCCATATTCAACTGCAAATACATATCAGCTTGAAAATATTCTTAAAAATCTTGGATTTTCATATAGCTATGATTTATATGGATTAAAACCAGGAGATATAGTATTTACTGCAGGATATACTCATGTATATATTTTTATGGGATGGGATGATATAAATACTGGAGTTGCGTATATTGTTGATAATCAAGAATATGAAAATGGTGGTAATATTCTTCATAGAAGAAACATCCTATATTCAACTTCAACAACTGATAGAGCAACACATTATTTTTATTATGCATACTAAGAATTTTTATCTAAAAATTTATAAAAAAATAAGAAAGTTTTCTTTAATTTGAAAACTTTCTTATTTTTTATTTTTTTAAGATATAATTCCTTTATAGATCTTCTTCTCCACAAATTTTATGTTAAAAGTTTTTTCATATTTCTTTATTATATTTAATTCTTTATTTGTAACTATTGAAATAGAGGTTCCTTTTTTATTGTTTCTTCCGCATCTTCCACATCTGTGAAGATAATCATCAGCATTAAGCGGAAGATCAAGATTAAATACACATGATATATTTTCAATATCAAGTCCTCTTGCTCCAATATCTGAAGAAACAAGCACATTGATTTTATCTGATAAAAACATATTAATTGCTTTTTCTCTTTCTTCTTTTGATATTGAAGACGATAAATCAAAAGCATTCTTTTTATGAAAGTTCAATTTTTCTTCTATAAGTTTCAAATCTTCTTTGTTGTTTACAAAAACAATAGATTTTTTAACGTTTATACTTGAAAGAACTTTTCTTAATACTTCGAATTTATCTCTTCTATCACATACAAAATAGATATGCTCAATATCAGGATTAACAGTTATATTATTATTAGTTTTTAATATTACTGGTTCCTTCATTATTTTTTTAAGATCTTCAATTATACTATTTGGAATTGAAGCTGAAAACGCCATAAGCTGTCTGTCTCTCATAGTAGATTTTATTATGTTTTTAGAAACTGCTGCTCTTTTAGGATTCAAAAGATTATCACATTCATCAAGTACTATTGTTTTTATAGTGTATGCAGATATCTTTTTCTTTTTAATTAAATCAAGTATCCTTCCAGTTGTTCCTATTATTATTTGAGGCTTTTGCTTTAGCTTTTTAATTTGGTTATTTATATTCACATCACCAATAATAGGTTCACATGATATATCATATGGAGAATTTTTTATTAATTCTCTTGTAATATTAGTTATCTGCATTGCAAGTTCATGGGTAGGAGTTAAAATTAAACACTGCATTTCTTTTTTTGTTTTATCGATCTTTTTTAAAATTGGAAGAAGATATGCAAATGTTTTTCCACTTCCAGTAACAGATTCAGCTACTATATCTTTATTTTCTAATGCTTTAGGAATTACTAAAGACTGTATTTTAGTTGGAACTTTAATATTATTATTTTTTAAAAAATCAATAATATATTCATCAAAATTAAAGTCTAAAAAATTATTTATTTCATCCATACTTAAATTCCTTTCTTTATATGTTAACTTAATAATTATATAATTTAACGATTAAAATTGCCAGTATAATATTCATTTGATTATTTTATATAAAATAAGATATAATTATGTGAATACAAAATTTAGATTTAGAGGTGTAATTTTAATGTCGTTAGATAGAAATGCAAAATGCTGGTGCAAAAGTGGATTAAAGTATAAAAGATGTCATCTTGAATTTGATCAAAAGATAGAAAAATATAAATCAGAAGGTCATATAGTACCATCAAGAGATATCATAAAAAATAAAAAAGATATTGAAGGAATAAGAAAAAGCGGAAAAGTAAATAATGGAGTATTAGATCTTATTGCATCCCAAATAAAAGAAGGAATGAGTACTCAAGATATTGATGATATGGTATATAAATATACAATAGAACATGGAGGGATACCTGCTCCTCTTAATTTTGAAGGCTTTCCTAAAAGTGTATGCACATCAATAAATAATCAAGTGTGTCATGGAATCCCTGATAAAGATGTTATTCTAGAAAATGGAGATATAATTAATGTAGATGTATCTACAATATTAAATGGATATTATTCAGATGCATCTAGAATGTTTATTATAGGTGAAACCTCTGAAAATGCTAAAAAGCTTGTTAGAGTTGCAAAAGAATGTATGCAACTTGGAATAGATGCTATTAAACCATGGGGATTTTTAGGAGATATTGGAGAAGCATGTAATAGACATGCAAAAGAAAATGGATATTCAGTAGTAGTGGCCCTTGGAGGTCATGGAGTTGGTAATGAATTTCATGAAGAACCTTTTGTACCTCATGTAGGTGAAAAAGGTACAGATATGCTTTTAGTTCCTGGGATGGTACTTACAGTTGAGCCTATGATAAATGAAGGAACTTCTGAAGTTTTTGTAGATGAAGATAATGATTGGACTATATATACAGATGATAATAAACTCTCTGCTCAGTGGGAACATACAATTCTTATAACAGAAGATGGAATAGAAATTCTAGCAGAATAATTAAATCTTTAATTAAGACTATTTACTAAAA
Organism: Clostridium sp. BJN0001; assembly: GCF_022869825.1. NCBI lineage: Bacteria > Bacillati > Bacillota > Clostridia > Eubacteriales > Clostridiaceae > Clostridium > Clostridium sp. BJN0001. The sequence continues at coordinate 1,348,488 of NZ_CP094971.1, forward strand.
TAATACAGTAAATGGTCTTATTTTTTTATCATTTTTTCAATTTATTTAAATATAAATAGTATAGAATAAATTTGTTTAAAGAGAGTGATATTTTGAACCCTTATGAAATATTAAATTTAGAAAATGATGCAGATGAAGAGCAGATAAAAGAACGTTACAAAAATTTACTTGATGAATATAATGATAATAAAGAAAACTTTACTTTAGAATATCTTGAGAATTTAAATTTTGCATATGATGCTTTAATTACTAAGAATATTTACACAGAAATAAGAAAACTGATTGAAAACAAAAATTTTCCAATGGCTGAATCAAAATTAAATTTGGTTGATGATAAAGATAATGCCGAATGGAATTATTTAAAAGGATTTGTGTCTGTAAATAGAGGATGGTTTGAAACCGCTGTAAATTATTTAAACAAAGCAATAGAATTAGATCCAGAAAATGCGGAATATATAGAAAGTTTAAATACATTAAAATCTAGAATTATGCAGTATGCCCTAAATTATACAAAATTTAACACAAAACAGCAAAGTAACATGAATCCTTGCTCTGGAGGAAATAATAATCAAGGAATGTGTTAATTAGTTATTTACTATTTGTATTTTTTCATGTTAATATATAAATTATAGTGTACATGAAAAAAAGTACCTAAATAACAAATTCAAGTTGTAATATATAACAGTTGGAGGAAGGAGCAGAAAATATGCTTGATTGTGTTTTAGAAGATTTAAATATTGATAAAAACACAGATATCAATATATTAATTGATAAGCATATGCCTTTTATAATTAAAAGTATTTCTGATGTTACAGGAAGATATGTATCGTGCGAAAATGATGAGGAGTTAAGCATAGGACTTTTAGGATTTACAGAAGCAATTGATCGATATGATATGGAAAAGGGACATTTTTTACCTTTTGCAAAACTTGTAATTGGAAGTAGAATAAAAAATTATCTAAAAGGGGAAAATAGGCATACGCATTCATCTATCGAAGATTTAGCTGAAAAAGGAATCGAGATAAAAGATGAATATTTTGAAAAAGTTGAAGATTCTACTTTACTAACTGACGAAATTAATGAGCTCAAAAAGGAAATATCGCTATGTGGATTTACTCTTGAAGATCTTTTAAATGAAGCTCCTAAGCAAAAGAATACAAGAATAAACGCTATAAGCATAGCAGAGAAAATAAGTAAAGATACTGAATTTTTACCTTTTATGTATCAAAAACACAGGCTTCCAATAAAAAAAATGGTTTCGAAATACGGAATTACTGAAAAAGTAATTAAAAGAAGCAAAAAGTTCATTATATCAGTAGTAATAGTGCTTGATAAAAATCTAAAAGGAATAAGTAATTTTATAGGAAAGTAGGTGATAAAAATGAATAAAGGTGTCGTAATGGAACTCCACAAAAACTATGCTATTATATTAAACAGTGATGGACATCTTGAAAAAATAGCTTTGAAAAAAGATATGGGAGTTGGTCAGAAAATCTTTTATTTAGATGAAGATAAAATAAAATCGTCTAATATAATAAAACATGATTTTCATTCTAACAAATTTATGTTTATGAAAGCATTTGGATCTATAGCGGCAATATTTTTAATAGCATTTACTTTCTTATTCGGATTAGGCATAAATTCTAATAAAGTTTATGCAGTAGTTAGTCTTGACATAAATCCAAGCATTCAAATCGAAGCAGATAATAATCAAATTATTATAAAAGCTGAAGGTAAAAATGATGATGGTAAGAATTTGGATTTAGAAGATATTATAGGAGACAATATTAACGTAGGCATTGAAAAGATTAAAGATAAACTTTCAAAAAAAGATTATTTAGAAAAAAATAAAGAAGTATTAATTGCTTTTGCTCTTACTAAAGGTATTTCCGATGACTCTTATAAAGATGCAGTTGAAACTGCTGTAAAAGATGCTTTTAAAGATGAAAATATTACATTTGTAAAAGCTAATAAAGAAGATATAAAAGCAGCTAGTGATAAAGGTATAAGTCTTGGAAGATATAAAGCATTTGTAGTTGCAGATGATGATACAAAGGAAAATATAGATTCTGTATCAGTTACAAATATAACTGCAATAATAAAAGAGAAAGAAAACTGTATTTATTGGAAAGCTCAAGATATAGCACCAGAAGAAAATGAAGATATTGAAGACACTTCTTCTGTAGATCTCTCTCAATCTGCGAAAGACGATACTAAAGAATCAGCAAATAATAATGCAGTTACAAATAACAATAATTCAACTGATTCTAAAAATATAAATAGTGGTGTTACTAGTAATAATAACACTACTACTAATGAAGAAAAAACTAAATTTAATACTGAAAATACTGAAGATACTGAAAACAAACCAACAGATAAAAATAATCAGACAAGCAATTCAAATGATAATAATGATCAAACTCAAGATCAAAATATACCTAGTGAAGATATTAAGCCTCTAGTACCTTCAGATACTAATAGCTTAGATAAAAAAAATTAGTTTATGTTTTAGGGAAAGAATATTTAACAGTTAAAAGCTATTTAAGACATTTTAAAATGTCTTAAATAGCTTTTTTAGTTAAGAATTTAAAATTTAATTAAAAATATAGTATAATATAAAAAAGCAATTATTTATGGGGGAAAATATGATTAAAGAATATTTGAAAAACAACATTTTACTAACAGATGGGGCTATGGGAACTTATTATTCAGAACTAACATCTAATGATTCTACATATTGTGAATTTGCTAATCTGAATAATAAAAATATAGTAAGAAGAATTCATGAAGAATATATAAAAAGTGGTGCAAAGCTCATAAGGACAAATACTTTTTCTGCAAATACAATAAATCTTAATGTATCTCGTGAAAAATTAAAAGATATTATAGATAGCGGATGCACTATTGCAAAAGAATGTGCAGATAAAAACGATGTATTTATAGGCGCAAGTATTGGTCCTATAAGATATGAGGAGAATATAGAAACAGATAAAGACATCATTGATGAATTAAAATTTATATGTGACTGTTTTTTTGATAATAATATCAATATATTTATATTTGAAACACTTAGCAGTACAAAATATATAAGTGAAATATCAAGTTATATTAGAAAAAAAGATAATAAAAGTTTTATTTTAACTCAGTTTGCAATAAAACCTGATGGATATACACGTGATGGAATTTCATTTGATACAATTTTTAAAACAGTATCAGAGATAAAAAATATTGATGCATATGGATTAAATTGTGGCTCTGGTCCAACACATCTTCTATCAATTCTTAAGAAGTATGATTTTAAAGGAAAAATAGTATCACTTCTTCCGAATGCAGGATATCCAGAGATAATTCATGAAAGAACAGTATTTCCGAATACACCTGAGTATTTTGCAATGAAAATGGAATCAGCCAAAAAGCTTGGGATATCAATAGTTGGTGGATGCTGTGGAACAAATCCTTCATATATTGAACATTTAAATAAAAAAATAGGCGATTTTAAGAAAAATGACTTTACTCATTCTTCTTATACAGATATACAAAAAGCAAAAGTTATAAAAAAAGAAAACTCATTTTATAAAAAGCTTATGAATAATGAATTTCCTATAGCTATTGAACTTGGTTCTCCACTTAATCCAGATGTAGAAAAGCTTATGGGAAATGCGAAGAAATTAAAGCAAAGTAACCTTGTAGATCTTATAACAATTCCTGATTCTCCAATGGCAAAAATGAGAGCAAATTCTTGTATAATTGCATCAAAAATACAAAGAGAAATAGATATTGATGTTATGCCTCATATTTGCTGTAGAGATAAAAATATTAATGCAATAAGATCTGAACTTTTAGGTGGATATATTGAAAATATTAGAAACGTACTTTCAATTACAGGTGATCCAATTTCAGATGCCAGCAGAGTTGAAGTTAAAAAAGTTTTCAATTTAAATTCATTTAAACTTATTGAACTTATAAATAGTATGAATAATGAGATGTTTAAAGAAGATGCTATAAAAGTAGGAGGCGCTTTAAATCTAAATGTTAAAAACAAAGAAGCAGAATATGAGAGAATGCTTAAAAAAATAGATAAAGGATGTAATTTCTTTTTAACTCAACCAATATATGATGATGAAGCTATTGAATTTTTAAAACGAATAAAAGAAAAAACTAATGTTAAAATTTTATCCGGAGTTATGCCTCTTGTAACATATAAAAATGCAGTATTTTTAAATAATGAACTTCCTGGAATTAATATTCCAGAAAATTTCATTAAAAGATTTTCACCATCACAAAGTAAAGAGGAATCAGAATCAATTGGAATTGAAATAGCAACAGAACTTGGTAAAAAGCTTAAGAAAATATCTGATGGACTTTATCTAGTAATTCCATTTAACAGAGTAGATATGATTCTAAAAATTATAAAAAACATATTAGAGAACTAATCTAGAAAAAGGAGGACTTTATGAGAATCGGTATTGTCAGACATTTTAAAGTAAATTGTAATAAACGTTTTTTTATGACACCAGATGATTTAAAATTATGGGAGGATACGTATAATAAAAGTACAGTTACAAGAAATGATGTGAACCTTCAGAAAATAAAATGGGATAAATGTTATTGTTCTACTTTAAGCAGAGCTATTAAAACAGCACAAGACATATTTAAAGGAGAGATTATAAGAACACCTCTTATATGTGAAACAGTTATAGATCCTGTATATAAGCATAAGATAAGAATACCCTATCATTTTCACTCTGTATTATCTAGAGCATCATGGTATTTAAATGGAAAGTCTCAAACAGAAACAAAAGCTACAACGAAAAAAAAAGCAAATGAATTTATTGATATTTTACTTGAAAATAATAAAAAAGATCATTTAGATAATATTTTAGTTGTAACACATGGATTTTTTATGTTTACGCTTCAAAGAGAGTTAAAAAAAAGAGGCTTTAAAGGCAAAATAACAATAGCACCTAAGAATGGAACACTCTATCTTTATCAAAATTAATAATTTTATATTAAAAAAACAGGTATATAAAAGCCTGTTTTTTTAATATATTCTTGCTTAGGTAATAATAAATAATTATAATAAATATATAAATTATATTTTTTGAATAAGGAGTATATTATGGAAAATAAATATACATTCGGACGAGGATGTTGGAAAACAATAGAACAAGGTAATGAACTTTCATGGATGATTGGAAACGGTTTAGGTGGATATGCTGATGGTACAGCTATAGGTGGAAATGCTATGAGTTTTCATGGATATTTAATATCATCCTTTAATCCTCCAGTTATGAGATATTTAGTTCTTTCAAGAGTTCAGGAGGAAATTGAATTTGATGGAAAAACATATGATCTTACAAGTCAGCAATATATAAACGAAAGTAAAAATGGACAAAAGTATCTTGAAAAGTTTGTATTTGATGATATTCCAGAATTCTATTATAGAATTAATGATATTTCAATAAAAAAATCAATTACAATGGATTATGGACATAATACAACGTATGTATGTTATGAAATAGAAAACGGTTTAGAAGAATCAAACTTTAAAATGGTACCGTTATTCAATTTTAGACCTGCAGGTGATGTAACTGAAAGAGCAGATTTAAAATTTCATATTAATCTTAATGAAAAAGAAGGCAAAATAAAATTAGTACCAGATAAAAACAAGAATATATCTATTAATTTTCAAACATCATGTGGTGAATTTTACGATAGAAGCTTAAAAGAAGTTACAATGGCTACACCAAACTATGTAATTGAAGAAAATAATTTTTATATTCTAGATAATAGAACTGGTTTTTTAGGAGTTGATAATCACTATACTCCATATGAAATAAATGTTAAGCTTAAACAATTTGAAAAGAAAAGAATTGTTTTAAGATGTTCAACAGAAGACTTTATAGATTCCTCTTCTTTAGAGGATAGTGGATTTAAAGCTATTAAGTCATATAAAGATAGAGCAGAAAAGCTTGCACTCAATTCAGATCTTAAATATGATAATCTAGCAGCTAATCTTGTAAAGGCAGCAGATCACTTTATAGTAAAAAGAAAAAGCACAAATTTAAAAACAGTTCTCGCAGGTTTTCCTTGGTTTACAGATTGGGGAAGAGATACTATGATATCTTTTGAAGGACTTACACTTGTTACAAAAAGATTTAATGATGCAAAAGAAATATTAGAATCCTTTGCTAAATATATAAAAGATGGACTTGTTCCTAATGTATTTCCTGATAACAATGTAGAACCTGGTTATAATACAGCAGATGCATCATTATGGTACTTTGAAGCTGTATATAAATATTTATGTTATCAAAATAGTGATAACGATTATAAATTTATTAAAGATAAAATTTATAATAAGCTTAAGGAAATTATTCACGCATATAAAAATGGTACTGACTTTTCAATAAAGATGGATGATAAAGATTTCCTAATTTCTGCTGGTTCTGATCTTGATCAAATAACATGGATGGATGTAAGAGTTGGAGATCTTGTAGTAACACCAAGACATGGTAAACCAGTTGAAATAAATGCCCTATGGTATAACGCACTTAAAATTATGGAAATTTTATCATTAAAGTTTGAAAATAAAGAAGAAAGTGAAAAATATAAACTTCTTTCTGAAAAAGTTAAAGAATCATTTAATAAAAAATTCTGGAATGACGATTTAAAATGTCTATATGATGTTGTAGATAAAAATGATCCTAGCATAAGACCAAACCAGTTATTTGCAGTTTCACTTCCATTTACAATGCTTGATAAAGATAAAGAAAGATCTATTGTGTCTATATGTTATAAGCATTTATATTCTACATATGGATTAAAAAGTCTTTCATGCTTTGATAAAAGATTTAGAGATATGTATATAGGGAAGCTTATAAATAGAGATACAGCATATCATATGGGAACTACATGGGGATATCTTTTTGGACCATTTATAGATTCTTATTTAAAAGTAAATAATTATTCTAAAGATTCTGTAGATAAAGCATATGACATGTGTCATCTTTTTGAAGAACATATGAAAGATGGATGCATAAACGGAATTGCTGAAATATTCGATGGAAGCTTTTCATCAACAGGCAGAGGTTGCTATTCTCAGGCATGGAGCATAGCTGAAGTATTACGTGCATATGCTCTTGTATTAAAAAACAAAAAAGATTTATCTTAAAACTTTAAATAAAAATGAGACCAGTTTAATATAATTTAAGCTAGTCTCATTTTATCTTAATTATCTGTTTAATTTATAAATGGATTTGCATTAAACTTTTTAGTAAATATATCTTTATCCCTCTCCTTAATACCTTCCATATATTTTACCCACTCTAAGCATAGTTTTTTATAAGATGAGTCAATATCACGCTGCAAATTATCTAATTTATCTGCATCTCTTATTTCACCCTGTAAATGAAGAAAAGTTATAATCATTTCCAAAAAAGATTCATCTAAAATAACATTAGAGCTACTGCTTAAAATTAATAGAAGATATTTATTTTCATCGAGCATATCATAAAGTTTATTTATTAATTCACTTTTAAGAGTAATTTTAAACTCGCAGATTTCTATATATTGTTTTATACTTTTAAATTCATCATCTAAAGATAGGGAGCAGCTGGAACTTTTTATAGATTCTTTATTATATTTATTAAAAAGAGATATTAATGAATTACCGACTTCGGCAAAGAAAACCCCTATTAATTTAGTATTACTTTCTATAATATGCTTTTTTTCTCTCTTTTCTATAAGTTTATCTAAAATTATAGATGTAAAAAATACATCAAGAGGTATAAATGCAATATCTGAAGTTAAAAATATAAGTGTATGATGTGCATCTTTAAAAATTAAATAGTGCACATAATGTAGAAATAATGAAATTATTACAAGACTAATTCCAATAAGAAATATTTCATGATCTTTTTTTCTCAAAACATATCACTCCCTTTTTATTTTAAATTATATAACAATAAAAATATTACTATAAATATTATATCTTTGTCTATATTATGGTATACTTAACTTAAATCTATATTTTTAGGAGCTGATAAATTTTTGAGTAACGTAATTATTGTAGGAGCAGGTCCTGCAGGTATGATGGCAGCAATTGAAGCGTCAAAGAAACATAATGTTACAATTGTTGATGGAAATGAAAAAGTTGGAAAAAAACTTTATATAACAGGTAAAGGTAGATGTAATGTTACAAATGCTAAAGATATTTCCGAATTTTTTGATTACATACCACATAATAATGATTTTTTATATAGTGCACTATATACGTACACTAATCAAAATACAATAGATTTTTTTGAAAAAAGAGGTATTCATTTAAAGATTGAAAGAGGAGATAGAGTCTTTCCAAAATCAGATAAATCATCTGATATAATAAAAGGATTACAAAATGAATTAAAAGAAAAAAATGTAAAAATCCTTTTAAATTCAAAAGTAACGGATATAATACATGATAAGGAAACTATTTCTGCACTTAAAATAAATAGTAAAGATATACTTAAAGGCGATTATTTTATATTTGCAACTGGTGGATGTACATATCCTTCAACTGGTTCAGATGGAATGTGTCATAAACTTTTAAAAAATCTTGGTCATAATATAACAACATTAAGACCATCTCTTGTGCCTATAGAACTTAAAAACTATGACGGTTCTAAGCTTATGGGATTATCACTTAGAAATGTTGAGATAACTATAAAAGAAAGTGGTAAAAAATCAGTATATAAAGATTTCGGAGAGATGTTATTTACACACTTTGGAGTGTCAGGACCTCTTATTTTAAGTGGAAGCAGATTTATAGATAAAAATAAAGAATATGAACTTCATATAGATTTAAAACCAGCACTTGATGAAAAAGCGCTAGACTTAAGAATACAGAAGGATTTTAAAAAATATATAAATAAAGACTTTAAAAATTCACTTGATGATCTTTTACCTCAAAAAATAATAAAAGAAGTAATTGAACTATCAAAAATACCATATGATAAAAAAGTTAATGAGATAACTAGATCAGAAAGAAGAAATCTATGTAATGTAATTAAAGATTTTACTTTTAAAATAAGGGGATTAAGACCTATAGAAGAGGGAATAGTTACAGCAGGAGGAATAGACTGCATGGAAATTGATCCTTCAACTATGAAATCAAAAATTATAAATAATCTTTCCTTTGCAGGTGAACTTATTGATGTAGATGCTTTTACTGGAGGTTATAACGTTCAGATTGCATTTTCAACTGGTTTTATTGCTGGTAATAATATATAAAACTAAAATATTATCTTGTTTGAAAGTAAAAAAAAATATATAATTATATAAGGAAACATTAAGAAATGAGGATTAGTTTTGAAATTAAAAGTTGCAATAGATGGCCCTGCTGGTGCAGGTAAAAGTACAATTGCCAAAATGGTTGGCAAAAAATTTAATCTTATGTATATTAATACTGGTGCTATGTATAGAGCAGTAGCATTAAAAGCTAAAGAACATGATATAAAACCAGATATGGTAGATTCTTTAGTACATATGATTAAAGATTTAAAAATGCATTTTGAAAATGACGATATTATACTAAATGGCGTAAATGTTCAAAAAGAGATTACTATGCCAGAAATAAGTAAAATAGTTTCTTCATATGCTTCAATAAAAGAAGTACGTAAGATGTTAGTAAAAATGCAAAGAGATATAAGTGAAGATTATAATGTTATTATGGACGGAAGAGATATAGGAACTGTAGTTTTAAAAGATGCTGAATTTAAGTTTTTTCTTACTGCAACGCCAGAAGAAAGAGCAAAAAGAAGATATAATGAATTACAGAATAGAGATATAGAATGTTCATATGATAAAATCTTAAATGATATAAAAAAGAGAGATTTATTAGATACAACAAGAAAAGAAGATCCTTTAAAAAAAGCAGATGATGCAATTTTAATAGATAGTACAAATCTTGATATTAATGGTGTTGTGTCTAAAATATCAGAAATAATCAAAAATAAAATGAATAATTAATATTTTTGATTATATATTTAAATGAGGAGAAATAATTGTGAACATAATATTAGCTGAAAATGCAGGATTTTGTTTTGGAGTTTCTAGAGCTGTAGATGAAGCTGTTAAAATACAAAAAAAAGAAAATAGAAAAATCTATACTTTAGGACCTTTAATACATAATAATGATGTAGTTAAATATTTAGAGAAAAACAATATTTATGCACTAGAGCTTGAAGATGCTCTAAAACTTCCAGAATTAAATGTAATAATAATACGCTCACATGGCATTTCAGAAGATATTTTAAACTCTTTAAAAAATGCGAAATTGAAAATTTATAATTTAACATGTCCTTTTGTATCTAACATTCAAAAAAAAGTGAGAAAATATGCTGATGAAGGATATCAAATTATAATATTAGGTAATAAAAATCATCCTGAAGTTATAGGAATTAATGGATGGTGTTATAACAATGCAATAATCACAATAAATGGTGAATTTTCAGAAAATGAAAAAAGAGGAATTAAGCCTAAAGTATGTTTAGTTTCTCAGACAACACTTAAAATTGAAGATTATCAAAACGCAGTTAAAAATATTTCAATATTAACTAAAGAACTGATTGCATTTAATACTATATGTGCTTCTACAAAAGTAAGACAAAAAAGTGCTGATAAAGTTTCAAAAAAAGTTGATGCTATGATTGTAATTGGTGGGAAAAATAGTTCTAATACTACAAAATTGTATGAAATATCTAAAAGAAATTGTAAAAATACAATCCATATTGAAAATTCAAAAGAATTAACGATGGATTTTATTAATAAAAATTATAAAAATATAGGAATAACAGCTGGTGCATCTACACCAGATTGGATTATTAGGGAGGTACTAGATAAAATGAACACAGAAAATAATACACAGGAAAACGCAAATGCTTCAGAGGATCAGTTAGCATTAATGGAAAAAATCGATAAGAAGATTTCCATTGGTACAGTAATTGAAGACGAGGTGATTTCAAAGGATAATGATGGAGTAATCATAAAAATTAATGGTTATGGCATAGATGGAATTATTCCTTATAAGGAACTTACAATTAAATCTGATTCAAGAAAATATGCAGAAAGCTTAAATCCCGGAGATAAAATAAAAGCAAAAGTTATAAGATTACAAAATAATGATGGATATGTAGTTTTATCAAAAGTTGAATATGAAAAAGGATTTGCTTTAGATGAACTTAAGACTTTATTTGATGAAGAAAAAACTTTTGCAGTTAACGTTACAGAAGCTAGAGAAAAGGGCTTAGTTGCAGATTATAAGGGAGCAAGAGTATTTATTCCAGCTTCTCAGATAGATGCAAGATTTGTTAAAGATAAGACTCCATATGTTGGAAAAACTTTAGAAGTAAAATTAATCGATTTTTCTTTAAAGCACCCAACAAAAGTAGTTGCATCAAGAAGAGTTTTAGTTGAAGCTGAAGAAAATAAAAAAGCAGAAAAAGTTTGGGAATCATTTAATGTTGGCGATGTAGTAAAAGGTAAAGTTGTAAGATTTACAAACTTTGGTGCTTTCATTGAAGTTAATGGAGTTGATGGATTATTACATCTTTCTCAGATTTCATGGAATCACATAAACAGTGCTGAAGATATCTTAAAGAAAGATCAAGATATAGAAGTAAAGATTATTGGACTTGATAAAGATGCAAGAAAGTTATCTTTAAGTTTAAAAGAACTTATGCCAAAGCCTTGGGATAAGGTAAATGATAAATATCCTGTAGATTCAATTGTTCTTGGTAAAGTAGTAAGATTAAATGATTTTGGTGCTTTTGTTGAACTTGAACCAGGTGTAGATGGATTAGTTCATATATCAAAGATTTCTCATAACAGAATCGGTCATCCATCAGAAGTATTATCAGTTGGTCAAGAAGTTAAATGTAAGATCTTAAGCGTTGATGAAGAAAAGAAGAGAATCAGCTTAAGCATTAAGGATGTTGAATAATAACATTTATTATTATAGAAATTAATTTGCACAAAGTAGATTTTTAAAATTTACTTTGTGCTATATTTTTAATTTAATATAGGGGATTTATAATATGAATCTTGAAAAAGTAACACTATTTAATATTAGATTTCTAAGACGTATATTTAATGAAAATCAGAATTGCTATGATTTAGATGGAGATTTTTTTGATGTATATAATGAAGAATCATTTATATATAAATTTTTACTTAGAAAACAAGTAAAATTAATAAAATTAAGTAAAAGTTTTATAGGATATATATGGCTTTCATTTAGTTCAAAATCAGGATGTTACAACATTTATGGCATAGATATAAATGAAAATTATATTAATTTAATCAATTCAAAACTCCTTAGGTCTTTAAAATTTAATATATTAAATTATGAGTGCATCGATAGTAAAAAAAATGACCTTATTATGTCTCATTTAGAATTTTCAAAAATAAATTCTTCTATTCTTATGAGCATAAAAACAAATCCAAGAGAAACTAAAAATGATAAAATTGAGTTTGTTAAATTAATAAAAGGTCAAGATGAAGAAAAAAGATGCATTATACAGAATAAAATATTTGATAAAAAAGGTAGAGTTCCGATATCTGTAGATGATATATTAGAAGAAGAAAACTCTTCTTATTATATAGACGGACTTTCTTTTTTTATTGTTTCTAATCATAAGCATATTGGTTATGGACAGATTATATTATCGCATGGTGTTCATACTATTGTGAATTTTGGAATAATAAAAGAATATAGAAAATCTGGTTATGGGAAAAAATTTATAGATTTTTTAATAAACTACTGTTTTATAAATTCTATAGATAACTTAAATATCAGAGTAGAAGATAGTAATATTCCAGCTATTAAATTATATAAATGTGCAGGGTTTTCAAAAATTAATGGAATTTCAAAATGGTCTTATTCTAACTTATGATTAATATATAAATTATTGACTTTGATTTTTACATGCGTTAATATTTCTATATAGATAATTAATCTTATCTAAATATTTTTGGGGGGCTATAAAAATATGAAAGAGTTAATTAAGAAACTATCAAACGGTCAAGATTTGACTATGGATGAAGCTGAAGAAGCTATTGATATTATGTTATCCGGCAAAGCAACGGAAGGACAAATTGGTTCGTTTCTAACAGCATTAAAAATGAAAGGCGAAACTATTGATGAAATAGTTGGATGTTCTAAATCTATCAGAAACAAGGCATTACATATAAAACCTTCAGTAGAAAAATTTATTGATTTTGTTGGTACTGGTGGAGATGGAATTTCAACATTTAATATTTCAACAACTTCTGCAATAGTTGTTGCTGCATCAGGACTTGCAGTAGCAAAGCATGGTAATCGTTCAGTTTCAAGTAAAAGTGGAGCTGCAGATGTATTAGAGTCTCTTGGAGTAAATATAATGAATAATGTTCATGATGTAGAAGAGTCTGTAAATACAATAGATATCGGATTTATGTTTGCACCTATTTTTAATGAATCTATGAAATATGTAGGAAAAGTTAGAAAAGATATTGGAATTCGTTCGGTTTTTAATATTTTAGGACCTCTTTCAAATCCATCAGGTGCTAAATATCAGCTTATAGGTGTATATAATAAAAAACTTGTAGATATTTTTGCCAAGACTTTAAAAAAATTAAAAGTAGAATCTGCTTTAATCGTTAATGCAGATGATGGAATGGATGAGATATCATTATCTTCAGATACTAATATTGCAGATTTAAGAAATGGTGAAATAAAAACATATAAAATATCTCCTGAGGACTTTGGTTTTAAAAAGTGTGATATTTCAGAATTAAAAGGTGGAGATAGCAAAATTAATGCTGAAATAACTAAAAAAATATTAAGTGGCGAAAAAGGTCCTAAAAGAGATATAGTTTTATTAAATGCTGGTGCTGCTTTATATGCAGGTCAAAAAGTTGATTCAATAGAAGATGGTATTAAGATGGCAATAGATACTATTGACTCTGAAAAGGCTTTAAAAAAGCTTAATGAACTTATAGAATTTAGTAATAGATAAAGTTGATACTTTGGGGTTGAGCGTTACATAATAGTATGCTCAGCTTTTTTATTTAGAAATATATATTTAAATATAAGGTGATGATACAATATGAGTAAAGCTATAGAAGATATAGTAAATGAAATAAATAAATGTGAAAAATGTGAACTATGTAAAAGTCGTATAAACACTGTCCCAGGTGATGGAGGATTAAATTCAAGAATTATGTTTATAGGTGAAGCACCTGGTCAAACAGAAGATGAAACAGGTAAACCTTTTGTGGGGAGAAGTGGAAAGCTTTTAGATAAACTATTTGATTCTGTTGGAATAAATAGAGAAAAAGACATATACATAACAAATATATTAAAATGTCGTCCACCTAAAAATAGAGATCCAAAGCCTGACGAACAAGAAATATGCATAAATTATTTAAGAGAACAATACAAAATACTTCGTCCTAAAATAGTTGTATGCCTTGGAAGAATAGCTGCTCAAAAAATTATAAAGCCAAATTTTGCAATAACTAGAGAGCATGGAACATGGACCGTAAAATGCAACACATACTTTACCGCAACATTTCATCCCTCAGCACTTCTTAGAAATCCAAGCAATATGCAATTAGCTTTAGATGATTTTAAAGAAATTAGAAAGAAAGTTTTAGAGATCACAAATCACAAAATTTAACGCTCTTTATTTTATGTACTAAATTTGTTATAATACAATAGATAAAACTATTTGGAGGATTAGAATGAATTTTAGTATAGAAAATTTAGATAAATATAATTATAAAGATAATAATAAAAAGCTTTTCTTTATTTTAACATATGGCTGTCAGATGAATGAAGAAGATTCAGAAAAAATATCTGGTGTATTAAAAGAAATGGGATATACAAGAACTTTTGAAGAAGATAAAGCTTCAATTATAATTTTTAATACATGTTGTGTAAGAGAAAATGCAGAAAATAAAGTTTTTGGAAATCTTGGAATATTAAAAAAACGTAAAAAAGAAAATCCAGACTTAATAATTGCAGTATGTGGCTGTATGATGCAGCAAAAAGGGATGGCAGATAAAGTTTTAGATACTTTTCCTTTTGTAGATATAATATTTGGAACACATAATACATATAAATTCCCAGAATACCTTTATAGAGTACAGTCTGAAGGAATTCAAATAAAAGAAGTATTAGATAAAGAAGGGGACATAGTTGAAGGAGTTCCTATAGATCGAAAAAGTGATGTTAAAGCATTTGTAACAATAATGTATGGCTGTAATAATTTTTGTACATATTGTATAGTTCCTTATGTAAGAGGAAGAGAAAGAAGCAGAAAATCTGAAGATATAGTAAATGAAATTAAAGATCTTGTAAGTAAAGGATATAAAGAAATAACTCTTCTTGGTCAAAATGTAAATTCTTACGGTAAAGGTCTTGATGAAGATATTACATTTGCAAAACTTTTAAGAAAAATCAATGAAATTGACGGAATTGAAAGAATCAGATTTATGACATCACATCCTAAGGATTTAACTATAGATGTAATAGATGCTATAAAAGATTGCGATAAACTTTGCGAACAGGTACATCTTCCAGTACAAAGTGGAAGCAGCAGAATCTTAAAAGCTATGAATAGAATATATACAAAAGAGCAGTATTTAAAACTTGCTAAAACTATTAGAGAGAAAATACCTGATGTTACAATCTCTACAGATATAATAGTAGGATTTCCTGGAGAAACTGAGGAAGATTTTCAGGAAACATTAGATCTTGTAGATACAGTAAAATACGATGCTGCATTTACATTTATCTATTCAAGAAGAAATTATACTCCAGCAGATAAAATGGAGAATCAGATTCCTGAAGATATTAAGCATAAAAGATTTAATAGATTAGTTGAAACTGTAAATAAAAATATTATTGCAGCTAATAAAAAAACAGAAGGAAAAGTATACGAAGTTTTAGTTGAAGGCTTAAGTAAGCATGATGAAAATAAGCTTTCAGGAAGAACAAGAAATGGAAAACTTGTAAACTTTGCCGGATGTAAAGAAATGATAGGCAAGTTAGTAAATGTAAAAATAACAAAAGCTAAGTCATTTTCATTAGATGGAGAAGTAGTAGAATAAATAAATATAAAGTCTATTTTATAAATTCACCCTCAAATAAATAGGAGAGAGTGCTATTTATAAAATAGACTTTTTGTTTTATTTTATAATGTTTGTAAATGTACAGCTTATTAAATTTTCTAAATCTTTTGGATTCATTTCTATCTGTGATCCACATCTTCCGCCGCTAAAAATTATAGTATCAAAATTTAATGCAGTTTCATGAATAAAAGTTTTAAAAAGTTTCTTCATTCCAAGCGGTGAACATCCACCTCGAATATATCCAGTAATTTTATTGATATCTTTAACATGTATCATTTCTACAGATTTTTCATTTGCAGCTTTTGCGCATTTCTTTAAATCTAATTCTTCAGCAACTGGAACTACATAAACAAAATAGTTTTTAGAATGTCCTTCTGTAACAAGAGTTTTAAAAACTTTTTCTTTATCTTGATTGAGCTTTTCAGCAACTGCAAGTCCATCAATTTTTCCATCTGAACAATCATATGTATGAGTCGTATATGAAATTTTATTTCTATCTAAAAATCTCATTGCATTAGTTTTTGCTTCCTTTGACAAATTTAAAACCTCCTTTACGAACTTATTATAACAATTAGACTGCAAAAAGACAAATTCTATTTTAAGTAGAAAAATATTTTTAAATTGATCTAAATGTACAAATCTATGTTTTATATAATTCTAAATTTCAAATATTTCTAAAAAACGAGTTTTAAAAGACTTAAATTTAAACATAAATAAGCATAAATTTAAATAAAAAACGTAATAATAATTTCGCTAAATAATAATTTAGCGAAATTATTGCCCGTTTTTTTCAAAAGTGCTATAATTTTTATATAATATATACTTAAAGGTGGTTAAACATGAAATTTAATATAAAAATCATAAACGATGACAAGCTTCCAATGATTCTTGTTGATTTTCTAAATTATCTTCAAACAATTCGAAGTAAATCTTCAAATACAATTGATGGTTATAAAGATGATCTTGTTGTGTTCTTCAGATTTATGAAATTATATAAAGGATATGTAAAAGATGATTCAATTGAATTTGAAGAAATAAATATAAAAGATATTGATGAGCAATTTATAAAAAGAATCAGGCTTCAGGATTTTTATGCGTTTTTATCATTTGTTGAAAAATATAGAGATAACGGAACTTATGCCAGAGCTAGAAAAGTTGCTACTTTAAAATCCTTTTTTAATTATTTAAGCAAGAAAATTAAGGTAATTTCTGAAAATCCCGCAGATGAACTTGAAACGCCAAAAATTTCCAAAAGGCACCCTGTTTATCTAACTCTTGAAGAAAGCAAAAGACTTTTAGATTCTCTTGATAAAAAAGATAAGAATTATTTTAGAGATTACTGCATACTAACTCTATTTCTAAATTGTGGAATGAGAATTTCAGAGCTCTGTAGTATTAAACTTGATAAAATAAAAAATGATACACTAACTATTATAGGTAAAGGTGATAAAGAAAGAACTGTCTATTTAAATAACGCTTGCTTAAAAAGTATTGATAATTATTTAAAAGTTAGAGATGATACGAAAGCTCTTGCTGAAAATAAAAAATATTTATTTTTGTCTAACATGCACAGACCTATAAATAAAAGAACTGTTGAGATTTTAACAAAAAAACATTTAAATAACGCAGGAATAACTGGAGATAAATACACTCCCCATAAATTAAGACATACTGCTGCTACACTTATGTATAAATACGGGAAAGTTGACATCAGAAGCCTTCAAGCAATTTTGGGACATGCTAGTATTTCAACTACTCAGATTTATACGCATGTTGATGAAGATGAGTTAAGAGAAGCTGCAAATAAAAATCCCCTTTCAGATTTATAAATCTGAAAGGGAACTTTTAAAAACGTGCACTTCCCTGCTCTTTTTAGCTTGGCTGATAAGGAGTATATATTTTTTTCAATTCATTTACATAGTCGCTATCAGTTCCTTCATATATAATTAAAGTATTTTCTTTTGTATAATAATATGGTGCAGATTTAAAATCTGTTGTTGCATCTTTTATTGTCATGCCATCATCTGTAATATTTTTAAGTGCATTATTCATTTCTTCTTTACTATCAAATTCATATATAATGACTGGATCATCTTTATATGTATAATTAGTTTCATTTACAGAAAAATTAGGAAAATAATTATATTTATCAGGTGTTACAGCATCTTTAATTTCATACCCTGCTTTTATAATATCATCCTTAACATTTTTAGCTGTATATTGAATGTTATCTCCTATATTTTCTGCATTTTCTTTAATATCTTCTCCTGCTTTTTCTACTACATTTTCATCTGTAGTTGTATCAGAAGTATTAGTATTATTTTGGCATCCACCTAAAAGGCACATTACAGATAAAGCTGATGCAGTAAAAAAATATAACAATTTATTTTTTTTCATATAATAATCAATCCTTTCTTGTTTAGTCATACTTAGTATTCCAAAGATTGATACAATCTATTCAAGGATCGAATTATATAAACTTGATTAATCTTTCTACTTATTAATCTTTTTCTTTAGAAGTTTTACTCCAGGATAAACTTCATCTGTCATTTTATTAAATTCATCTTCAGGAATATTGCAAACATCTGTTTCATAATCAATATGATCAAAAGCATCCTCATATCCATCTAAATCAGAATTATCTAAATTGTTATTTTCCATAAATCTCTTGTAAATCTCACTATTACTTAGATTTTCTTCATTTATTTCATCAAGTTCTTCAGAAGTAAGATCAGCTTTTATATCCTCCATATACTCTTCTTCTAAGATTTTATTTTCATCTTTATTTTTAGCTATATCTTCTATTTTTATAGCTTTAGTATCTATTCCATTCATTTCAAGACATTTTCCACAATTATCACATATTTTATTTTCGTATATATCACAATAGTCATCATCAGAATATTTATATCCCATACTTACACCTCAATTAAAATTTTATCAATACATAGTATAACATATCATTTATATTGTTGCAAAGCACCTGGGAACAAAGGTTTGTATTAAAAAATCAAATATGATATAATTAATTTAAGATAGCGAGGTGAAAAGTACATGGATCAATTGAAAAACAAGCAGTCAGAAATCTATGAATTTTTAAAAGTATATACTGAAAATAAAGGATATCCGCCTTCTGTAAGAGAAATCTGTGAAGCTGTCAATCTAAGTTCTACATCTACAGTACATGGCCATCTTAAAAGACTTGAAAAAAAAGGACTTATAAAAAGAGATCCTTCAAAGCCAAGAGCTCTTGAAATATTAGAACTATCAAATCCTAAAAAAGAAATGGTCAACATCCCTATTATAGGAAAAATAACCGCAGGACGTCCAGTTCTTGCTGTTGAAAATTATGAAGATACTTTCCCACTTCCACTTGATTATATAAAGCATGACAAAGAGCTTTTTGCATTGCGTGTAAATGGAAATAGTATGATTAATGCAGGAATAAATAACAACGATCTTGCAATCGTTGAAGAATCAAATGTAGCATCTAATGGTGATATTGTTGTAGCTTTAATTGACGATTCAGCTACAATTAAAAGATTTTTTAAAGAAAATGGACACTATAGACTCCAGCCTGAAAATGATACTATGGATCCTATAATAATTGATAAATGTACAGTTTTAGGAAAACTTGTAGCAATTTATAGAGAATATTAAAAAATACTCTTTACATACTTATATTTTTATGTAAAGAGTATTTTTTTATTTATAAATATTTATTTTTAGTTCTTTTCAGTTTCTAAAACTTTACTAAGACCTATCATTATACCAATACGACCATGATCAAAATTAAGTCCTCCCTGCATATATGCAATATAAGGTTCTCTTAATGGACCATCACATGAAAGTTCTATAGTAGATCCTGATATAAACGATCCTGATGCCATTACTATATCACTATCATATCCTGGCATTGGAGATGGTATACAAACTGCAAATGAATCTATTGGTGATCCATGCTGAATACCACTACAGAAATTTACAAGCTTATCTGGATCAGAAAATTCTATAGCTTGTATTATATCTGTTCTCTTTTCATCAGATTGTGGGAAAACCTTAAATCCAGCAAGTTCCATTACCTTTGCTCCAAAGATTGATGTCTTAACAGCTTCTATTGCTACATGAGGGGCGCTGAAAAGTCCTTGATAAAAACTTCGCATAAGTCCGTATGTTGCTCCATACTCTCCTCCAACTCCTGGAACAGTCATTCTGTTTTCTGCATTCACAACATACTCTTTTTTACCAGCTACATATCCACCACCTGGAGCAATTCCGCCTCCTATGTTTTTCATAAGAGAACCTGCAATTATATCAGCTCCTACATCTGTTGGTTCTAATGTTTCAATAAATTCACCGTAGCAGTTATCTACAAAAATTATAACATCTTCTCTTACGCTTCTTATAACATCTATAACTTCTTTTATCTTAGAAATCGAAAATGATTTTCTAGCTGCATATCCTGTACTTCTTTGAATATGTATCATTCTAATTTTTTTATCTTCTTTTAATTTTTCTCTTATTTCATCAAACTTAAAATTTCCTTCTTTATCTAAAGGTATTATTTCTGTTTCAATACCATATTCATCTAAAGATCCTGGATTTTTTGTTTCAGAAAGTCCAAGTACGCTTAAAAGTGTATCGTATGGAAGTCCTGATACACAAAGTATTTTATCATTAGGACGAAGGTTTCCTGCCATTGCACATCCTATTGCATGTGTTCCACTTACAATATGTGGTCTTACAAGTGCAGCTTCTGTATGAAATACTCTGCTATATACTCTATCTAAAGCATCACGTCCCATATCATCTAGTCCATATCCTGTAGTATTTGTAAAATGTGCTTCACTTATATTTTCTTCTTGAAAAGCATTTAAAACTTTAAGAACATTATACTCTCTTATTTCATCATATTCTTTAAACTGCTCTTTTAAATCCTTATCTGCTATATCATAATACTCAAAACATTTATCATTTATCTTATACTTATCTTTCAAAAATTTTTTTGTTTCATTTAACATTTAAATATTCTCCTTATTGTTCAAATCATTTAATATCTTTTCAATCATTTTTTCTTCTGTTAATTTATCTTTATCTAAGAATATGCATCTTGGATCTCGTCTAAACCATGTAAGCTGCCTTTTTGCATAATTTCTAGAATTCTTTTTTATTAGTTCTACTGCATCTTTAAGAGTTATTTCATCATTAAAATAACTTAAAATTTCTTTATACCCTATTCCTTGCATTGATTGATTCTCTTTTGTAAGTCCTGAATCATGTAACTTTTTACATTCAGAAATAAGACCATTTTCAATCATTATGTCTACTCTTTTATCTATTCTTTCATAAAGCTTTTGTCTATCCATAGTAAGTACATAATAATATATATCATATTTTGAATCATAAAAAGAATCGCCTGCATTAAATGAACTAAATGGCTTTTTAGTTATTTTATAAACCTCAAGGGCTCTTATTACTCTTTTTACATTGTTCATATGTATAGCTTTATAGCTTATAGGATCAATATCTTTTAGCATTTCATGAAGATAGAAATTTCCTTTATCAGAAGCTATTTTTTCAAGTTCTTCTCTATATTCTTCATCCTTATATGCATTTGTAAAATCCATTTTACATGTAACTGAATTTATATAAAGACCTGTTCCTCCAGTAATTATAGGAAATTTATTTCTATTTATAATATCATCAAGACATTTTGTAGCATCTTTTTTATATTCAGCTACTGTATAGTTTTTATCTGGCTCTATAATGTCTATCATATAATGTTTTATATTTTTCATTTCTTCTTTAGTTATCTTTGCAGAACCTATATCCATATATTTATAAATCTGCATCGAATCTGCAGAAATTATTTCAGCATTCAGCTTTGAAGCAAGTTTTATTGAAATATCACTTTTTCCAACAGCTGTAGGTCCTCCTATAATAAGTAGTTTTTGTTTCATTTAAAAATTACCTTTCATTTAAATTTATTTATACTATTCTTCTAAACTTTTTATCAATATCAGTGCTTGTAAACTTTATAATTACAGGCCTTCCATGAGGACAATGGAATGGATCATCTAAATATCTTAAATCGTGAACAAGTTTTTCCATTTCAATTTTCTCAAGCTTGTCATTACCTTTTATTGCAGCTTTACATGCTTTTGTTGCTATAGCTAAATGCTTAACTTCAGTAGTTTTTCCTGATCCTAGATTTTTAATATTATCTAATATATCTAAGAAGAACTTTTTATCATAAAGCTTTCCCAAAAAGTAAGGTATTTCTTTAATAGAAATTGAATTGTTTCCAAATTCATCTATAATGAATCCTGCCTGTTTAAATACATTCTTATTTTCTTCAAAATAAGAATAATCATTTTGAGACAGTTCAATAACTATAGGAGTTAAAAGAGGCTGAATTATTATATCACCTGTTTTTATATCATTTAAATACTTTTCAAACATTATTTTTTCTGATGCTGCATGCTGATCTATTATATATAATTCACCATCATATTCGCCAAGTATATATGTTTTATTATACTGCCCTATTATATTTATTTCAGGAAATTTTGCTTCTTTTACTTTTTCTTCTTCTATAAAAGTTTTACTTTCAAAATCGTTTGAAACTGGTTCTTTTTTTTGATCCTCATTATCTTCATTTCTATTAGGTATATTAGGCGATATTAACGTATCACTTATATTATTATCTAAAATTTTATTTTTTTCATTATCCTTAGTTATTATATCACTAATATTTTTATTTATATTGTTTTCCTGCTCAGTAATCTTGAATTTTATCTCCTCAAAAGAAGGAGATGGTTTTTTATCTTCTCCTTCTATCTTAAATGTATCAAACACTTCATTTTTTAAAGCCTCATGAACTGAATCAAATACACATTTAAAAACTTCTCTCTCATTTAAGAATTTAACTTCAGCTTTAGATGGGTGTATATTTACATCTACAAATTCAGGATATATATCAATAAAAAGAATAAAAAATGGAAATTTATTTACTGTTGAAAAAGATTTAAAAGCCTGCTCTACAGCTACCTGTACTGAACGGTTTTTAACGTATCTTTTATTTACAAATATACTCTGATTATTTCTCGATCTTCTAGCTATTTCTTCTTTACCAATGTATCCGTAAATAGTCATAACATCAAGTGAATTTTCAAAATAAATAATATTTTTCACTATATTTTTTCCATAAAGCATTTGTATTGTATCTTTTAAATTGTCTGTCTTAAAAGTATGTATTACATTTTTTGAATTATTAATAAGTTTAAAGCTTATATCTTTATTTGAAAGTGCAATTCTTGTAATTATATCGTTTATTAACGATGATTCTTTTGATGTTGTTTTTAAAAACTTTTTTCTAGCAGGAACATTATAAAATAAATCTTTAATTTCTATACTGGTTCCATTATTTACAGCACACTGCGATTCATTAACTATGTTTCCTCCTTCAATACTTAATGAATTCCCATAAGTATCTTCTTTTGTCTTAGTTTTTAAAGTAAGTTTTGATATAGAAGCTATTGATGGAAGTGCCTCACCTCTGAAACCTAAAGTATTAATTTTAAAAATATCATCAGATTCTTTTATTTTACTTGTGGCATGAGGAAGAAAGGCCTTTTTTATATCATCTTTTTCAATTCCTAAACCATCATCAATTATCTTAATTAAAGATTCGCCGCCATCTTTTACCTCAATTAATATATTTTTAGCGTCTGCATCTATTGAATTTTCAACTAATTCTTTTACTACAGATACAGGTCTTTCAATAACTTCACCAGCAGCTATTTTATTCGATGTATCATCATCTAATATATTAATTTTCCCCAAAATATCTTCCTCCTTAAAATGTTTAATTTAACTTTTTAGCTTCTGTTACAATATCATATAAAGTATTCATGGCTTCCATAGGATTTAATGATAGCATATCTACATTTTTTAATTTCTTTAAAAGATTATCTTTTTCAAGAGAATTAAAGTCCATTTGAATATTTTCAGATTTTTTATTTTTACTATCTGTTTCTACTTCAGTTACTTTTATAATCTCTTTGTTTTCACTCTTTTTGCTATCTTTTTTCTTCTCTAAAGAAGCTAATATATCCCTCGCTTTATTTATTACATCTTTAGGAAGGCCTGCAAGTTTTGCAACTTCTATACCATAAGACTCATCTGCTCCGCCTTCTACAATCTTCCTTAAAAATACTATATTATTATCTTTCTTCTCTACTGCGATTGAATAATTTTTAACTCCTTTTACACTACCTTCTAATTTAATAAGTTCATGATAGTGTGTCGCAAAAAGCGTCTTGCATCTTAAATGTTTATTTTCTGTTATATATAAAATAACTGCCCATGCTATACTAAGTCCATCATATGTAGAAGTTCCACGTCCTACTTCATCTAAAAGGACAAGACTTTTTGATGTGGCATTTTTTAATATGTTAGATACTTCACTCATTTCAACCATAAATGTTGATTTTCCGCCTGCTAAATCATCTGAAGCACCTATTCTTGTAAATATCTTATCACATATTGATATATTAGCCTCTGATGCTGGAACAAATGATCCTATCTGTGCCATAAGTGTTATTAATGCAGTCTGCCTCATATATGTTGATTTACCAGCCATATTAGGACCTGTTATTATTAAGAATTCATTATCATCCTGATTTAAAAGACAATCATTTGATATGAATTCCCCACTTTGAATCATTTTTTCAACAACAGGATGCCTTCCATCTTTAATATTAATTATACCTTCTTCATTAATATTAGGCTTTACATAATTATTTG
This sequence comes from Clostridium sp. BJN0001, assembly GCF_022869825.1. Classification (NCBI taxonomy): domain Bacteria; kingdom Bacillati; phylum Bacillota; class Clostridia; order Eubacteriales; family Clostridiaceae; genus Clostridium; species Clostridium sp. BJN0001. The sequence continues at coordinate 1,373,451 of NZ_CP094971.1, forward strand.
AAATTGCCACATAAGAAAGTGATGATAATGCATCAAGTTCAGATACTATTTTTGCACTCATCTGTAATCTTGGAATTTCTTTTTCAATTTTATCTCTTATTTCTACAAATAATGAATATTCAAGATTTACGATCTTTTCCTCTGCGCCTAAAATCTTATCTTCCATAGTTTTAAGTTCATCTGTTATAAATCTTTCAGCATTAGTTAATGTCTGCTTTCTTATATATCTATCATCATTAAGATATTGAAGATTTGCTTTAGATACTTCTATATAATATCCAAAAACTTTATTATATGAAACTTTTAAAGATTTAATTCCTGTTATTTCTCTTTCTTTATTTTCAAGAGAAGCTATCCACTCTTTTCCGTGGAATTTTGATTTTCTTAATGTATCAACTTCAGAATTATATCCGTCTTTTATAATTCCTCCATCTTTAATGCTTAAACTAGGTTCATCTTTAATAGCTTTCTCTAAAAGTTCTCTTATATCTGATAAATCATCAAGATTTTTATAATAATATAATAAAAGCTCTGACGATGAATCATTTAAAATATTTTTTATATCAGGAAGCATTGAAATAGATGTTTTTAAAGATATAAGATCTTTTGCATTAACATTTTTATTTGCAATTTTTCCAACTATTCTTTCAATATCATATATATCACTTAAAATAGTTCTTAAATCATTATTAAATGTTACATTATTATAAAGTTCCTCTACAGTATTTAATCTTTTTTCTATTCTATCCTTTGATATAAGAGGTTCTTCAATCCATTTTCTTATAGTTCTTGCTCCCATAGCTGTTGATGTTTTATCAAGAACCCATAAAAGCGAACCTTTTTTTGTCTTTTCACGAATATTTTCTGTAAGTTCAAGATTTAATCGTGAATTATTATCTATAGTCATATAATTTACAATATCATATCTCTCTAAAAGATTTATATTAGATAAGCACATCATCTGTGTACTTTCTATGTATTTTAGTAAAACTTCAGAGCATATTATACTTCCTTCATCTAAACACTCAACCTCAGGATCAGAGAACTGTTTTATAAGTTCTTCTTTTGAAACTTTATATTCATCAAAATTCTTAACAGTTATAAGTGCATTTGATACTTCATTTATTCTTTTTAAAATAGTGTCATCTATTTTATCTGATAAAAGTATTTCTTTAGGAGCTAATTTAGCTATCTCATCTAAAAGTGTTATTATCGTATTTTTAAAAGTAGTTGTTTTAAACTCTCCTGTACTTATATCAGATACTGAAAGTGAAATACTTTCTTCATTTATGTCTATTGTCATAAGATATGTATTATCGTCAGAATCACTATTTAAATCTACATATGTTCCAGGGGTAAGTACCTTAATTACTCCTCTTTTTACAATCCCCTTTGCAAGCTTTGGATCTTCAAGCTGCTCACATATAGCTACCTTATATCCCCTTTTTATAAGACGTGGTATATAAGAATATGCTGCATGGTGAGGTATCCCACACATTGGTGCTCTATTTTCAAGTCCACAGTTTTTCCCTGTAAGTACAAGTTCAAGTTCTCTTGACACAGTAACTGCATCATCAAAGAACATTTCATAAAAGTCACCTAATCTATAAAATAAAATACAGTCTTCATACTGTTTTTTTGTCTTTATGTATTCGCTCATCATAGGCGTTAAAGCCATAAAATTGCCTCCTTAAAATTTAAATCTCTACTAAAAATTATTTTACCACACTAAGAAAATGATATCAAAAAAATCAAGACCACAAATAATAAGATTTCACTCTATTTTGTGGTCTTAAGTATTCTTTTATATTATAAGTTTTATTTAATATCTTAATTAAATAAATTCATTATTTCATCTGGTTTAAGTTTTAAAATATTAGCTCCATAGTTAGAATCACTTCCGATAATTTCAGATGCCATTTCTTTTTTCGTATCTTGAAGACTTACTATCTTCTCTTCTATAGTACCTTTTGCTATTAATTTTATTACTTCAACAACATGTTTTTGGCCTATCCTATGTGCTCTATCAGAAGCTTGTTCTTCGATTGCAGGATTCCACCATGGATCAAAATGTATTACAATATCAGCGCTAGTTAAATTAAGTCCTGTTCCTCCTGCCTTTAGTGAAATTAAAAATACACTATATTCATTACTATTATTAAATTTATTTACAATGTCAAAACGCTTTTCAGACTGTACTGTCCCATCTAAATAAAGATATTTATATTCTCTACTGTCTAATATTTTAGCGATATTTTTTAATATTGTTGTAAATTGAGAAAAAACCAATATCTTATGATTTTCTAATATTGAGCTGTCTAATATTTCGCATAATGCATCAATTTTAGCTGAAGTTCCTGTATAATCATTAATTACTACAGATGGATCTAAACATATCTCTCTAAGCTTTGTTATATATGCTAAAATCTCAATACTTCCTTTTACATTATCCTCTTCTTTAAATTTTTTGCTTAATGCTTTTTTTACATAGTCTGTATATGCTTTATATACAGTTTTCTGTTTATTAGAAAGATCTACATAAACTCTCTTCTCTATTTTAGATGGAAGTTCTTTTATTACATCTTTTTTTAAACGTCTTAATATAAAAGGAGATACAAGCCTTTTTACTTCTGTAAGTATCTCTGGATCTTCGTTTAATCGTCTAAAGTACATAGTAGTAAACTTCTTTTTGCTATATAAATATCCTGGCATTATAAAATCAAATATTGACCACAGTTCCATTAAAGAATTTTCAATAGGTGTTCCACTTAATGCATATTTTAAGTCTGCTTTTATTTTTTTTACAGCCTTAGTCTGTTTAGATGATGGATTTTTTATATTCTGAGCTTCATCTAAAATGCAGTAATCAAAATTCATATCATACAAATCTATGTCTATTCTTAGAAGATTATACGATGTAATTAGTACATCAGATTCTTTATAGGATGTAATGATATCTCTTCTCTCACCCTTACTTCCATTTACAATAGATACTTTTATTCCATCTGCAAATTTATAAAATTCATTTTTCCAGTTAAATAAAAGAGAAGTTGGAACAATAATAAGAGTTTTAGCATTTTCTTTAGAAAGAAGAAAAGATATAATTTGTACAGTCTTTCCAAGTCCCATCTCATCTGCAAGAATTCCTCCAAATCCAAGGAAATCTAATGTTTTAAGATAATTGTACCCTTCTTTTTGATAAAACCTTAAGTCAGCTTTTAAATTCTTAGGAAGAGGGAAAACAGCATTTTTAACTTTTTTAAACTTTTCCTTTAATTTTTTAAGTTCATCACCAGTTTTTATATACCTTAACCCTTTATCCTGAAGATAATCCTCTGCATATAAAGCCTTACTTTTATCTAAAAGTATCTTACTGTTTTCAAGATTATTCTCATCAATTACATTATATAAAAGCATAAGCGAATCTTTTAAATCATTACTTGTTAAATCAAGAAATTCACCATTTGGTAATTTAAAATATTTAATATTATTTTTAAATGAATTTACTAGCTTATTTATAATTTCATCGCTCATATCTAATAAATTAAATTCAAATTCAAAATAATTAAATTTACCTTTTTTTATCTCACCTTTAAAATTGCTTTTATTAAATTGTTTTATTCCTTTAAAATTTTCTGAATAATATACCTCTCCCATTTTTTGAAACTTTTCAATATCTGTTTTAAAAAATTCAAATGCATCTGAATCGTCTTTCATATAATAAAAAGTTTTATTTACCTCACAAAATCCAAAAGATTTTATGAAATTTAACATATTATCTTCTTTTTTATTATCCCTAAGTATTATTTTTTCTTTATAATCATCAAAATAGTTAAATTCTACATCACTATAACAGACCTTAAAAACAAGTTTTATTTTTTTACCTCTATCAAAATAAAATTTAAAATGTACAGGAGACTTAATGAGTCTCTTATTTAATTTTTCAGAAAGATCTACACTTGCCCTTGCTTCAGTTATTTTAGGAACGAGCTCTTTTAATATTCTGTTTTCATAAGATTTGTCAAAATACAGTTTCTTATTATGCTTAAATACGTTAATATATAGCTTTAAAAATGCGCACTGCTTATATGATGGAATATATATATATTCTCTAAACAAAAATAAATCCATGCCCTCATTTAAAGGCTCTGGAAGATCATCAGCTAAATCCATAACAATATTATTTTTTTCTTCAAATATAGAAAATGATATATCCATATCACCTTCTATTACTTCCGTATCAACAATTCTTGTAAAAAATCCATCTCCTAGATAAACTCTGTTATATTTTATTAGCGAAAAAAACTCTTTTAAGAACATATCTGGTATCGTAAAATGTTTTCCATCAACTAAACGATCTTGATATCTTCTAAATGAATGAGTAGTATTATCTAAAGATACTAAGTTTGTAATAAATTCTATTATTTTTTTATCTTTATATTCAAAATAATATTTCTTTGAATCAAAAGTGAGATTTTTACCAAATCTTAAAATGTAATTATTATTTACAGATTCTAAAAATTCTCTAATATTTTTTACTACATACATTTTTTTATAAAGATCTACTAATCCAATCCTCAACTCTGCTTGAATACTAGATGACCAGTTATTTCTATCTATTATTATCTCTAATTTTAACTTTTCTCTTTTTTCCGTATCTAAAAGTATATCTAGATAATTAGTCTTTGAAATTTTAAAAAGCTTTTTATTATCATCATCTTTTTTAATATTCATAAAAAGGTTATTTCTAAGCACTTCATCTTTATCAATTTTTTCTGAAAAAGCATAGAAAGTAGCTGCTAGATGCTTACATAAGTAAATATCTTTTTTTGATATGTTTTTTTCAAATTCATCACATGTGCATTTAGTTTTAACAATGCTCATACTCTGAGTATCAACTACGAGTGTACAATTATATTCATTAAAAAGACTTTCTGAAACCACAATAGATTTAATAAAAATATAATTATCTTTAAAATTAACATCAAGATTATAAATAAGATCATTTTTAAGTATCCTATCTGCCGTAAACCTTATATCATCATTTGTAAGATTTATAAAACTTTCATGAAGCAGCTGCTTAATCATCAGAATTCCTCCAAGTTTTTATCTCTTCTGCTTTTTCATTTAAGTATTCCCATCTCTGCATTTTTAAATCAAGTTCTTCATTTAACTTATTTTTTTCTTCTACACATTTATTTAATTTTTCATAATCTGTTGGATTATTTTCTATTTCTTTATCAAGCTCTTCAATTTTACTTTCTATAGATGATATTATGCCATCTATCTCTTCAAACTCTTTTTGTTCTTTAAATGTAAATTTAGGTTTATTATCTTTAATCTTAACTTTCCCACATTTAGCATCTTTTTTCACTTCTGTTTCCTGTTTTTCAACTTTTTCAGGTTTTTCAATCTCTTTTTGAATTAAATAATCACTATAATTTCCATGATATATCTGTATCTTTCCATTTCCTTCATATGAGAAAATTTTATTTGTAACTCTATCTAAGAAATATCTATCATGTGATACTGTAAGAATTACCCCATTAAATTTATCAAGAAAATCTTCTAATATTCTTAATGTTTCAATATCTAAATCATTAGTAGGCTCATCTAAAATTAAAAAATTTGGTGATTCCATAAGCACTCTTAAAAGATAAAGCCTTCTTCTCTCTCCACCTGATAACTTTCCTATGAATGTATACTGCATATCACTTGTAAATAAAAATCTCTCACACATTGTAGAGGCAGATATTTTACTTCCATCTGAAACTTCTATAAATTCTCCACCATCTTTTACATAATCAATTACTCTTTCATTTTCATCCATATTTGTGCTGTCTTGAGAAAAACATCCTATCTTTACAGTATCTCCAATATCAATGTCTCCTGAATCTGAATTTATTTTTCCACATAAAATATTAACAAGAGTTGTTTTTCCTGCTCCATTAGGCCCTATAATTCCTATTCTATCTCCTTTTAAGAAAGTATAAGTAAAATCATTTATAATATTTTGTTTTTCATAAGTTTTACATATATTATGTATTTCAACTATCTTTTTACCAAGTCTTTTACCAACAAACTCCATGGTCACATTTTCTGGATTTCTTAAAGATTCCGTATTAACTAATTTTTCAAATCTTTGAAGTCTTGCTTTTTGCTTTGTACTTCTTGCCTTAGCCCCTCTTTTTACCCATTTAAGTTCATTTCTTATAAGAGATTTTCTCTTTTGATCTTGTGATTTTAAAGTTTCAAACCTTTCAATCTTTTTATTTAGAAAATCTGTATAATTTCCAGGATATGAGTAAAGTTTTCCATTATCTAGTTCTAATATCCTATTTGTAACTCTATCTAAGAAGTATCTATCATGAGTTATCATTAAAAGAGCACCTTTTCTTGAGTTTAAATAATCTTCAAGCCATTCAATTGATTCTGAATCAAGGTGGTTTGTAGGTTCATCAAGTACTAAAACATCGCATTTAGTTATAAGTGCAGCTGCAAGTGCAACTCTTTTTTTCTGGCCTCCAGATAAATTCTTCATCTTTTCAGAATAATTATTAATTCCAAGCTTAGTTAATACTGTTTTAGCCTGGCTTTCAAGTGTCCATAAATTTAAAGAATCTATTTTAGACTGAAGCTCTATTAATTCTTTATTAAGCTTTTCAAGATCCTCATTTTTATTATTATTTATCTTATAAACAATATTTTCATATCTTAAAAGTATTTTATTTTCCATAGTATCTGCTCTAAAAATCTGCTGTAAAACAGTAAGGTCTGGATCAAAATCTGGTGTTTGTTTTAAATATTCTATTCGTGCATTTTTTTTCTTTGTAATATCTCCATTAAAAAATTCATCTTTTCCACAGATTATTTTAAGAAATGTTGACTTTCCTGCACCATTTATTCCAATAAGTCCTATCTTATCTCCATCATTAATTCCTAGTGATACATTATCTAGAAGAGTTTTTTCGCTATAAGATTTTGATATGTCTGTCAATGTTATTATGTTCATCAATATGCTCCCTTTATAATATTCTTACCTTTTATTTTAACATACATTAACTTTATTTGCTAAGCGATTGATTAACATATATGTAAATGATATAATAATGTAAAATAATAATAAGGGTGGTATGATATGAACATTGAAGAGGTTATAGAATTTGTCCGTAAAAAAACGGAAGAAAATAAGAGACCTTCAAACTACAAGTTTAGAGATAGATTCAGTCATATTATGAGAGTATATAATTGGGCTCTTAAAATTAACGAGATAGAATGTGGAAATAAAGAAATTATATCTTTAGCTGCTCTTTTTCATGATTCAGGATGGGATGATAATATTCCACATGGAGATGTAAGCGCAAAAATAGCATATGATTTTCTAAAAGAACATAATTTTAATGAATCAGTAATAGATGAAGTTGTCTTTATCGTAAAAAACCACTCTTTAAAAAATAAGGAAATGTCTTTTCCTAAAAATTGCTCTATAGTTATGGATGCTGATTTATTAGATGAAGTAGGAGCACTCAGTATAATATGGGATTCAATGGCTACCGTTGTAAATGAAAAGGACTCTGCTACATATTACAAAGCATATAGGCGAATTACAGATTATTTTGAATCAAACAGTAAAAAAATTTACAGAGCCAAAACTAAATTTGGCAGAAATGAATTTAAAAGAAGAATTGAGTTTATACAAAATTTTATAAAAGAAATGGAAATGGAAATCAACTGATTTCCATTTCTGTCTTTAAAATCGAATAATATTTACAATCTGTATATTTCCCATCTGATAGTTTTATTATTTTTCTTAATGTTCCTTCATATTTAAAGCCAACATTTTCAAGAAGTTTTTCGCATCCTATATTTTTAGCAGCATGTCTTGCTGAAATTCTTACAAAACCAACCTCTGAAAATGCAAATCTTATTACTTCATTTAAAACCTCTGTCATAATTTTATGATTCCAATATTCTTTAGATAAACAAAACCCGACCTCACAATTTTCATTATAATTATCTATTGATGTAATATTAATACTTCCTATCGGTTCATCTGTATCATTTAAACAGATTGCCCAATTATAATATTCTATATTACTATATTCTTTAATCCATGAATGCAAAACTAAATCAGTAATTTTTAAATTTTTATGTGGTTTCCACGGTAAAAACTTAGTAACTTCATAAGAAGATGTAAAATTATTAAATAGTTTTATGTCATCATCATCTCTAAATCGCCTCAAAATAAATCGTTTTGTACGTAGAATTACAGTTCCAACATGATTTAACAATATAAATCCCTCCCATAAAGTTTTTCTATATATTACCATTATAACATATGTTTTGTTCTGATAAGTGATATATTTGCTATATTTTATCTGTTTTAGTATTTTAATATTTTTGTTTTTAGAGTATAATAAAGACTGATGAAAATAATTTTATTATTTTTCAAGTAGAATACAAAAGTATACGGAGGTTTTAGAATGTTAACATCATCTAAAGAAATGTTAAACAAAGCAAAACAAAACAAATACGCAGTAGGTCAGTTCAATATCAACAACCTAGAATGGACTAAGGCCATTTTATTAACTGCACAAGAAAATAATTCACCAGTTATTTTAGGAGTATCTGAAGGTGCTGGTAAATACATGACTGGATTTAAGACAGTTTCAGCTATGGTTAATGCTATGATGAAAGAATTAAAGATTACAGTTCCAGTATCTCTTCATTTAGACCACGGTTCTTATGAAGGTGCTAAAGAATGTATCGAATCTGGATTCTCATCAATCATGTTCGATGGTTCTCACTATCCAATAGCTGAAAACATTGAAAAGACAACAGAATTAGTTAAGATATGTAATGCAAAGGGAATTTCTCTTGAAGCAGAAGTTGGAGCTATCGGAGGAGAAGAAGACGGAGTTATAGGTTCTGGTGAAATAGCAGATCCTAAAGAATGCAAACAGATAGCTGATCTTGGAGTAACTATGCTTGCTGCAGGAATTGGTAACATCCACGGAAAATATCCAGCAAACTGGAAGGGCTTAGACTTTGATGCATTAGCTGAAATCGAAAAGACAGTTGGACAGGATATGCCTTTAGTTCTTCACGGTGGTACAGGAATTCCTGATGATATGATAAAGAAAGCAATCTCACTTGGAGTTGCTAAAATCAACGTTAACACTGAATGCCAATTAGTATTCCAGGAAGCTACAAGAGCTTATATAGAAGCTGGAAAAGACCTTCAGGGAAAAGGATTTGACCCAAGAAAGTTATTAGCTCCAGGAACTGAAGCAATCAAAGCTAAAGTTAAAGAAAAGATGATCTTATTCGGATCTGTAAACAGAGCTTAATTTTTAAACATAAAAAAGTGTCATGAAATTTTTCATGACGCTTTTTTTTATCTCTATATCAATTTTATAAAAACAACTTTTAAATAATTGCTTTCAGAATAATTAGTATTAATGCTAAAATCTTTAGGAAGCTGATGCTCTTCTAATATTTCATACTGCACATCTTTTTCTTTCATTGCATCATCAATAAATACTTTAAATTTGTTCATATTAAATGTAGAACAGTTAGTTGATGCTACTATAATTCCATCATTTTCTGTTATAGAAACAGCAAGTTTTAAAAGATCTTTATAATCTCTAGATGCACTAAATGTATTTTCTTTAGAATTTGAAAAGCTTGGAGGATCAAGTATTACCATATCATATTTAATGTTATTATTTTTAGCTTCTTTAAAGAAATTAAAAATATCTTCAACTACTATTTTTTGATTCTTTAAATCTATTTTGTTTAAATTGAAATTTTCAGTAGTTTTAGGAAGACTTCTTTTTGCCAAATCTACACTTGTTGTGTATGCTTCAGAAGTTGCTGCTGCAACAGAAAATGCTCCTGTATATGAGAATGTGTTGAGAATTTTTTTCCCTTTTGAATACTTTTCTTTTATAGATTTTCTTACATCTTTTTGGTCAAGAAAAATACCAGTCATAGCTCCATCATTTAAATAGATAGCAAATTTAACATCATTTTCTTTAATTACAATTAATTTATCATTTCTTTTTCCACATACAAAGCTATCTTCATCTACTACCATTCCATTATGTTCAAACCTCTTCTTCTGATAAATTCCATCAAATGGGACAAGAGATTTAATGCATTTAAGAACTATATCTCTATATTCATATATTCCCTCAGAATACCATGTTATAAGATAATACCCATTATAATAGTCAATTGTAAGACCGCCTATGCCATCTCCTTCTCCATTAAAGACACGAAATGCATTAGTATGTTTTGAATAATAGAATTTTTCTCTTTTTAATATCGAATTTCTTATCTTATCATAAAATAATTTATAATTGACAGATGCCTTTTTACTAGTTGTAAGCACCCAGCCTATGCATTTATTCTGAAGTCCATAATAGCCTTTAGCTATAAATCCACCTTTTTCATCTGTTAATCTTATTATCTGGCCTTCCTTGTCTAAAGTCCCCATAGATAATACTGAATCCTTTGTAATAATAGGATACCCATTTTTATATTTTGATACATATTGTTTCTTAATTTTTACGTTTATTTCATCCATGTAAAAGCAGCTCTCCTTTTATATTTATACAATATATTATATCTCAATATAATATAATTACAATTTTTTTAATTAAGTGCCCTTACATTATCAATTAATTTTTTCATTTTTTCATACGATTTAATATAATTTTCACCTTCAACGCCTGATGATATATCCACTCCGGATGGATACACTTTTTTAATTCTTGAAACTACATTTTCTGGATTAAGTCCTCCTGATAAAAAAAAGCTCGTTTTTTCCCTTATATCATTTACTAAATTTGAAAGTTTATTTATATTATAAGCTTTACCGCTGCCAGGTACTTGCCCATCTATTATAATTTTATCAATATTTATGAATAGACTATCATTTATAAATGTTTTTATATTATAAGATTCCTCTACAGAAAATGCTTTAAAGATTAATATATTCTTATCTATTTTTCTTTTAAGTGTATCTATAAAATTAAGATCTTCATCTCCATGAAGCTGCACCACATCAAGATCTACTTTATTTAAAACAGAAATTATATCTTCTAATGAGTTATTTCTAAAAACGCCTACTCTTTTTATTTTTTTATCTAATTTTAAAATAAGTTTTTCTGCATCATTTAAATCTATTTTTCTTTTACTTTCCGTAAATATAAAACCTGCATAATCTGGCTTTAAAATATTAAGACTTTCAATTTCTTCTAAGGCCTTTATTCCACATATTTTTATTTCAATCATAAGTTTTCATCTCTAAATGCATTAAAAGTTTTAGAAAAATCATCATTTTCTATATTTCTCATAAAGTATTCACCTACAAGACAGCCATCAGCACCTAACTTTTTCATGCTTAACATATCAGAATTGCTCATAATTCCACTTTCTGCAATTTTTATTCTATCTTTTGGAATAATATCTATAAGATCTTTTGTTATATCAAGTGATGTTTTAAAAGTCTTTAAATTTCTATTATTTATCCCTATTATATTTGCTCCTATATTTATAGCCATATCAAGTTCTTCTTTATTATGAACTTCAACTAAAGCTTCAAGATTAAATTTTTTAGCTTCTTCATAATATTTTGAAAGATTATCCTTTAATAATGATGCAATTAAAAGAACAGCGTCTGCGTTAAGAACTTTAGCTTCATATATCTGATACATATCTATTATAAAATCCTTTCGCAAAACTGCACAATCAGAATATTCCTTAACCTTTTTTAAATATTCATCGCTTCCTAAGAAGAAATCTTCTTCTGTTAAAACAGAGAAAGTATTTATATTAAGTTTTTTATAGAAAGAATGAATTTTCTCTATATCAAAAACTTCTGTAATAATGCCCTTAGATGGAGATGCTTTTTTAAATTCACCTATAATTGAAAATCCTTCACTTTTAAGATTTTTCATAAACGCATTTTCTCTATTTTTAGTTTCACATTTCTGATAAGCCCTATTTCTAATTTCCTCTATGGATATTTTTTCTTTTCTTTTATTAACTCTTATTATTTTTTTTGCTGCTATATCATCAAGTATCATAAAATTTAGCCCCCTTTTTTATCTATCTACTGTCATTACATATATTAACCACAAAATTAGCTATTATATTTTTTCCTTTTGGAGTGTATATTGATTCAGGATGAAACTGAAGTCCATAAACATCATATTTTTTATGTTTTATCCCCATTATTTCTCCAGTATTATAAACACTTGCTATAATTTCTAAAGAATCACTTAAAGAACTATTATCAACTATAAGTGAATGATATCTCATGGCTTCTATTTTTCTAGGTATACAGTTGAAAATGCCTTTTCCCTTAAGCTGAATAGTAGATGTCTTACCATGAAATATTTCATTAGCCCTTACAACTTTTGTTCCATACGCAGCAGCAATACATTCATGTCCTAGACATATTCCAAGTATAGGTATACTTTCTCCAAGCTTTTTTATTATTTCTATTGATAACGTAGCTTCTTCAGGTCTTCCAGGTCCTGGAGAAATTATAATTCCAGAAGGATTAAGTTTTTTAATCTCATCTATTGTTATTTCATTACATCTATAAACTTTAGCATCTGCAAATTCTGAAACGTATTGGTAAAGATTATAAGTAAAAGAATCAAAATTATCTATAATTAATATCATCTTAATGCCTCCTTTAAAGCCATAAGCTTATTTTGTACTTCATTAAATTCATTTTCAGCAATTGAATCATAAACAATTCCTGCACCAGCTTGTATATATGCTGTCTTATCTTTTAAAAGAAGCGTTCTTATTGCTATTGCCATATCTGTATTTCCACCATATGAAAAATATCCTACAGAACCAGCGTATAATCCCCTTTTGTAATCTTCAAGCTCCTCTATAATTTCCATTGCTCTTATTTTAGGTGCACCAGATAATGTACCTGCTGGAAGACATGCACTTAATGCATCAAATCCATCAATATTATCTAAAAGTTTTCCTTTTACAGTTGAAGTAATATGCATTACATGAGAAAATTTTTCAACTTTCATAAAGTCATTTACATGAACAGAACCCACTTTACTTATTCTTCCTATATCATTTCTACCAAGATCCACAAGCATAACATGTTCTGCAAGTTCCTTTTTATCTTTTAAAAGTTCATCACTTAACTTATTATCTTCCTCTGGTGTTTTTCCACGTTTTTTTGTACCAGCTATAGGCTTAGTTATAACCTCGTCTTTCCTTACAGTAACTACTGTTTCAGGAGATGAGCCTATTACCTGATACTCATCATAATCAATAAGATACATATATGGAGATGGATTAGTTTCTCTTAGTTTTCTATATATATCTATATATGATTTTTTAGTATCGCATTTCATTCTTAAAGATGGAACAACCTGAAATATATCTCCTCTTAAAATATGGTCTTTTGCTTTCTCTACATTTTCCATATATTTTTCTTTTGAAGTAAGAAGTTTAAAAGAAATATCCTCATCTTCTGCAATTTCTTCAATATCAGCCGGATAATTTATTAAATCTTTTATGTACTTCTTTTGATCTTTTACTATAAAATCATAATCACGAGTATCATCCTTTTTAATATTATCTATAATAAAAACTTTATGAGTAAAGTGATCATAACATATATATCTGTTATATATGTTAAATCTTATAAGAGGAATATTTAAATCGTCCTTATTTTTAAACTCAAGCTTTTTTTCAAAAAGAGCTACTGTATCATACCCCATATATCCTATAGCTCCGCCTTTATATGAAAAAGGATTAGATTCATTTGAAAATTGAACCCTTATTTCAGCTTTTAATTCTTCAATCTCTTTTAATGTATCACCTTTAATTTCTTTACATGGATTTTCACCAATATAAGAATATCGTCCAAAGTAATTTTCTTTTGAACCACTTTCAAAAATAAATTTTCTTTTTCCTTTAAAACCATTAAATATCCTTATCGGTGTAATTTCATCTCCTCGAAATTCACTTATAAGAGAGAAAACTTTTCCTTCTTCTT